>JBDOMM010000051.1:0-111120 GCA_039832695.1 Bacillus sp. (in: firmicutes) | reverse complement strand
AAGTTAGCCGGTTTATGTTGCGGATTCTAAGATCCCAGAGGTTGATCGACTTTCCTTCACTTCTACTATAAAAAATAGTAGCACAAACCATGGCCTTGGTCTGTGCTACTAATGTTAGTATGTTTATTAATCTAGTAAGTATCTTTTTAAATAAAACTTGGTAATCGCCAAATATTCACGAATATAGGATTTTACTACAGCCTGTAACGGGGTTTTCGCAGGTAGCCCATTTACCTCTAAACCCTGGTCTTTTGCAATTGAAACAGCACGGTAAATATGAAACGTATTAGTCACAATCAATCCCGACTGCGCATTTTTCGGAATCAGCTTTTTAGAGTACTCTATATTTTCATAGGTATCTGTCGAGCGGTCTTCCAACAAGATACGAGACTCGCTAATGCCCAACTTGATAAATTCTCTTCTGATCGACTCAGCCTCAGAAATATCCTCACCTGGACCTTTCCCGCCAGAAGCGATTGCGATAGTATTTTCGTTTTCCTTTAAATAACCGGCGGCTGCCTTAATCCGGCTTGCGAATGCAAGAGAAGGAACAGTTCCCTTTACCCTTGCCCCTAGAACAATAATATAATCTGCATGTTTGGGTACATCCGTTTGAATATGCTGACTAATCTTGAACTGTAATACACCAACATAAATTAGCCCTAATAATACAAGAATACTCAAATAGGTCAACAACCTTTTTTTACTTTTCATCCATTCCAATCCAATCATTTGATTTTGTAAAAACTATGAATCTCTCTTTATATTAGACTAAATTGGATGAATTAACCAATAAATTTTCTATAGTAAAAGAGGCCGAAATTCGGCCTCTTTATTCACACACCCATGACAAGCCAATTGTACCAACACCGGTATGAACACCAGCAACCGTAATGAGCATTAGTATTTCAGTTTCAATAGTGGGGAAAGTCTCTTTCATTACTTTTTCTAGCTCAGTTGCTTTTTTGATATCGTTTGCATGAACGATCGCAACCTTTTTCACTGTTTTGGTCTCAAGGTCCTCTTTCAATTTATTCACAAGCCATGCAATGACTTTTTTATCCGTACGAACTTTTTCTTTAATTTTGGCAGCGCCTTCTTCAATGGATAAAATCGGCTTAATATTAAAGAGGGAAGCTAGTATTTTTTGGCTCCCTGATACCCTGCCGCTTTTATGAAGCTGATCAAGGTTTGAAGGAATTAAATATAAGCGAGTCTGATCAAGCAACCCGTTTAATTGAGACATTATATCGTTAACTTCCACGCCCTGTTCAGCTAACTCTATTCCTCTTTTTACTAAAAAGGAAAGGGGAAACGAACCCGTTTGCGAATCGAGTGCATATAGTTTGAAGTCTTCCATTTCAGCTGCCATTACAGATGATTGGTAGGTTCCAGTTAACAGGCTGGATGCATGAATGGCTACTCCAAAATCATACTCTTCCTTTAATTTACTATATAATTCGACAAAGTCTGAAATAGAAGGCTGTGAGGATTGAAATTTCCCTTCTTCATTTTTCATACGTTCATAAAACTCTTCTTCGGTAATATCAACAGTTTCCTTGTAGAATTCATCATTAATGACAACGTGCAAAGGGATGACATGTATATGATGCTGTTCAATAAATTCTTTACTTAGAGAAGCAGTCGTATCTGTGATCCACGCAATCTTTGGCTTATTCATAAATCTTCTTCCTCCATTGGAATTCTCTATAACCACACTAAACGATACAAGAGCTTTGAATAGGTAGTCAAGTTACATTTGTCATACTCAAAAAAGAACTGACAAAAAATCATCATTATTTTAAAAAAGGTGAAATTGATAGATATTCCGATAATCTGTGATTTTTGAACTAGTTCGAATTATTCAAATATAACGATGTGTGATTTAAATCACTTAATCCTTGTAATAAATCTCATATAATCACTATGGAGACAGTGATAACGTATATAGGAGTGATTACTTTGTTAAATCAAAAAACAATTGAAATTATTAAATCTACAGTACCCGTTTTAGAAAAACATGGAGAAACTATTACAACACGTTTCTATCAACTTATGTTTGGAAATCATCCTGAACTATTAAATATATTTAATCATGCAAATCAGAAGCAAGGCCGTCAGCAAAAAGCATTAGCAGGCACAGTTTATGCTGCTGCTATGTACATTGATAACCTAGAGGCTATTCTGCCAGTTGTAAAACAAATTGCACATAAGCACCGAAGCCTTGGAATTAAACCTGAACATTATCCAATTGTTGGAAAGCATTTGCTTCTCGCTATTAAAGATGTGTTAGGAGATGCAGCAACTGATGAGATCATCGATGCCTGGGCACAAGCATATAACCTTATTGCAGATGCTTTTATCAGTGTCGAAGCAGAAATGTATGATGAGGCTGAAAAACAAGATGGCGGTTGGGAAGGCTTCAGACGTTTTATTGTTGACCGTAAAGTAGTGGAAAGCGATGTTATTACTTCTTTTTATCTAAAACCAGAAGATAATAAGGGTATTGCCACTTTTATTCCAGGACAATACATCAGTATTAAAATGGAAATAAAGGGAGAAGATTTCACACATATCCGTCAATACAGCTTATCAGATGCTCCAGGTAAAGACTATTACAGAATTAGTGTAAAACGTGAGGCAGGAGCAGGAAATCCAGATGGTAGAGTATCAAATTACCTTCATGATGGAGTGAAGGAAGGAGATATTCTAAAAGTCAGCGTACCTGCAGGAGACTTTATTTTAAATACAGAAAAGGATACACCTGTTGTATTGCTAAGTGGTGGCGTTGGATTAACACCGATGATGAGTATGTTAAAAACTGTGGTTGAGATTCAGCCAAATAGAGAGGTAACTTTTGTTCATGCAGCTCAAAATGGAAATGTCCATGCACTTAGAAATGAAGTGGAAGATTTAACAAAGCTTGAAACAGTGAAATCATTTTTCTTCTATGATTCACCAACAGAAGATGACCGAAAGAACAATCGTTTTGATATAGAAGGGTATATTACACGTGAATGGTTGGAGGAAAAAGTTGAAAAAGATCAAGCCGATTTCTATTTCTGTGGACCAGTTCCTTTCATGAAGGCAGTCAATCGCTCATTAAAAGAATTAGGAGTCAATGAAGATAGAATTCACTTTGAATTCTTTGGACCAATGGGCAATTTAGAAGAATAGTGATAAAGATGTGGCCGGTTCCTAGTATGGGAATCGGCTTTTTATCATTTATAAAACATTCTTTTGAAAAAGTTATTGAATGTTTGTGAAATAAGGAGGTTGAAAGTTTGTTTCAAAGCCGAACTGTGATTAAATAATAGAAAAGGCCAGAAAGGAAGTTTTTATGAGTAAAAATCTTATCCGTTCAATTACTGCAGTCTCCGTATTATTTTGCCTCATCTGGCTTATTGGACTCGGTTGGGCAGTAGGAGAGTATTATGCGGGGAAGCCAGAAAAAGTTCCTGAAAGAACGACTGAAAAAACAGTAGTGAAAAGTAAAAAAGGACTAAACATTGTCGCTTTAGGCGATTCGTTAACTAGAGGAACAGGTGACGAAACAGGTAAAGGGTATGTAGGAGTTTTAATGGATGAAATTAAAGAAAAGACAAAAGGTCCTGTCCAACTTACCAACCTGGGGATAAATGGCCAAAGGTCAGATCAGCTTCGCAAACAGGTTCAAGAAAAAGAAGTGGGGCGGCAGATTGAGAAAGCAGACTTGGTTCTTGTGACGATTGGCGGCAACGATTTGTTCCGAGGTGGACAAGCCTTAATGGATTTCGGAACGGATGATGTTGCAACAATCGAGAAAAAGTATTTAGAAAACCTTAAAGCTATATTCGAACAAATCCGAAAGAATAATCCGGATGCTAATGTATTTTTTATAGGATTGTATAATCCATTTATTGATTTAGACCAGGGAAAAGAGATGTCAAAGGTGGTTCGACATTGGAATTATGATAGTGCGGAAATTAGTGCAGCCTACCCTAAGATTGTATTTGTCCCTACGTTTGACATATTTGAATTAAAAGTCAACGATTATTTATATTCTGATAAGTTTCATCCAAATTCAAAAGGGTACCGTTTGATTGCAGAGCGGGTAGCCTCATTGCTCACCTGGTAAGGAGAGGGAAATAATGGAGAAAAGTATAACGTTATCTGTAAAAAATCTAAAAAAAGAAATTGGGAGAAGAGAAATCATTAAAGGGTTAACCTTTGATTTACATGAGGGTGAAGTGTTTGGATTCCTAGGACCAAATGGGGCTGGTAAAACAACTACGATTCGGATGCTTGTGGGTCTTATTAAACCTACATCTGGAAGTATTCAGATTTGTGGGTATAACATTGAAACTCATTTTTATGAGGCAATGAAAAATTTGGGCTGTATTGTTGAAAATCCAGAATTATATCCTTATTTATCTGGTTATAATAATTTGCTCCATTTTGCACGGATGCTTGACGGTATCGGAGAGGAACGGATTAAAGAGGTAACGGACTTGGTTGGTTTAAGTGAAAGGATTCATGATAAGGTTAAAACGTATTCACTTGGAATGAGACAACGTCTTGGAATTGCGCAAGCCTTGTTAGGGAACCCGAGAGTGTTAATCCTCGATGAACCGACAAATGGTCTAGATCCTGCCGGAATTCGCGAAATGCGTCAATTTATTCGTTTTTTAGCTGAGAAAGAAGGATTGAGTGTTCTTGTCTCGAGTCATTTATTAAGTGAAATTCAATTACTTTGTGATCGGGTAGCTATTATTTCAAGAGGGTCGGTCATTCGTATCGATACGGTTCAGCAATTACTTTCCAATCGTGAAAAAGTAGTCTGGCAAGTCCATCCGTTTGAAACAGGGAAACAAGTATTGTCTACTTTAACTACGATTGAAGAAAGAGATGATGGAACACTTGTGACAGAGTTCGATGAGCAGAAAGTTCCTGAATGGAATAAACAGCTTGTTCTAGCTGGGGTTTCGGTAACGGAGATGAATCGAAAAATGCCAGTGCTTGAAGATTTATTCCTCGAACTTACGGGGGGTGACTCCATTGAATAGGTTGATTCAGAATGAAATGATGAAGTTGATTGCCAAAAAGAGACTAGTTGTGATTGCCATCATTATTGGCGTTTTAGTTATGTTATTTACATATGCGCAGTATAAGCAGGTTGAGACGCAGCGTGAAAAATTAGGGACTAGTGATTGGCGTACGATTTTACAGCAGCAAATTGTTGATACGACAAACCGTTTGAGCAGCAGCCGGATCACGGATGAGTGGAAGAAGCAACTGCAAATATCTTTACAGCAACAGCAATATTATTTGGACCATGATATTAATCCAGCCGAACCTGGTGCGCCAACATTTATGAGAATATTTTTTGAGAATTCCATAGATTTATTTATTCCTTTAATGGTTATGGTCATTGCCAGTGATTTAGTGTCATCAGAGCATAGTTTAGGTTCCATTAAACTGCTGTTGACGCGACCTGTAAGAAGATGGAAGGTACTGCTAAGTAAATATATTACACTGTGCTTAGCTGTTTCCTTAATAATAGCTATTGCTGGGATCCTTTCCTATCTTATTTCTGGTATAGTATTTGGTTACAATGGTTGGGGGGCGCCGATATTAACAGGATTTAATGTGACGGAAACAGGATTAAATACAACAGATGTGAAACTGCTTAGCCTTTGGAAGTTTTTATTAATGGATTTTGGCTTAGTTTGGTTTGTTTCCATTGTTGTGGGTACTCTTTCCTTTATGTTATCTGTTTTGATTCGAAGTACAGCTGCAGGAATGGGCGTCATGCTTGCCGCTTTAATATCAGGAGCAATTTTGAGTAATATGGTCTCATCATGGGAATCGGCTAAGTATTTCTTTATGGTAAACCTTCGTTTAACAGATTATATGAAAGGGGCGGCTCCACCAATTGAAGGGATGACTCTCTCTTTCTCCCTAATGGTCTTGTTCTTCTGGTGGGCAGCAGCACTACTTGTTTCATTTGTTGTATTCACGAAGAAGGATGTTTATTAATGTAAAAAGAGGTTAACTCCCTTAAATTGGGGTTAGCCTCTTATTACATTGTGCATCAACTTTTTTGAAATCCATTAAAATTTGATAGAAAATTATAAATTTTATAAAATAGAATAATATAAATGTACCTAAACGGAGGGATAAATATGGCTTTTGAAATAAAGAAAATTGATCATATTCAACTTGCTGCACCACGGGGCTGCGAAGAGGATGCAAGAAATTTCTTTGGTGAGATTCTAGGACTAATGGAGGTAGAAAAACCAGAGGAATTGAAGAAACGAGGTGGAGTATGGTTTGAATTTGGAACCTTTCAGCTTCACATTGGTGTAGAAGAACCGTTCTCACCAGCTAAAAAAGCTCATCCCGCGTTTGTTGTTGAAAATATTGAGGAATTAAAGGTACATCTAAAAAAACAAGATATTGCCTTTCAAGAGGATGATAATCTTCCTGGAGCAAGCAGAATACATGTAAATGATCCTTTTGGAAATCGGCTTGAATTTTTAGAGTGGGTGTAAGTGGATTGGTCCAATCATTCTATAAAAAATGAGCCCCATTCCAGGTATTGGATATGGGGCTTCGGATTAAAAGAACCGAATTATTGTTTTACAGTGACTTTTATTGGCTCACGGCCTACACCAAAATGCTGCTTGTAAATGAGGGAAGGACCACCAAGATTAAATAGATACCGTGCTTCAATTACTTGTTTCATAAAGGCACCAAATAAACCAGATAGACAAAAGTTACCCACTTTTCCTACAGCCGCCCAAGTACCAATTGATGCAACCGAGCCTTTGTGGTGGTACTCAAATGCTGTTAACTCACCTCCGCGAATCGTTGCAACCATATTCTTTGCACAAACATCTGCTTCTTGAAGTGCAACCTGTGCAGTAGGCGGTAAAGAAGATTTTTCATCCTTCATGAATAGGGAGCAATCACCAATACTGAAAATATTTTCGATGCCTTCAACGCGTAAATATTGGTCTACTGGGAGTTTGCCGTTCTTAATAGGTAAACCACATTGTTGAATAATTGTATTTCCTTTTACCCCGCAAGACCAAATTAACGTCTTAGTTAAGACTTCCATTCCATTCTCTAAAACTACTTTTTCTGGAGTACATTCTAAAATTTTCATACCTGTTAATAATTCAACATTGTGTTTTTCAAGGACCTCGGTTGTATACTTAATCGATTCTTTAGGGAAAAATGGTATCACTGTAGGTGCCGCCTCTATTGCGACAATTTTAACCTTATTGAATGGCACATCATATTGTTTACAAAGCTTTGGCAGACCTTCTGCAAGTTCACCCAGCATTTCAATGCCAGTAAATCCACCACCTGCAACGACAAAAGTTAGTCGTGCTGGATCAAAGTCTTCTTTATAAAAGTTTAGTTGTTTAATAATTTGATTATAGATTGCTTTTGAACTTCTAAAACTTCGAACTTCAAACGCATGCTCTTTTATTCCAGGTATGCCAAAGGTTTCAACTTCAAATCCAAGAGCAACTAATAAAAAGTCATATGGAACCATATCGCCACCTTCAAGGAGAACCTCTTGCTTAGATATGTCGATTGAAGATACCGTTCCTTTTTTAAAATAGGTCTTTTCTGGGTCAATCAATTCAGGGATAGACATGGCAATTTGTTTATCGGCTGCCGTACCAACACCGGTTTTATGCAATTGAGTCGTTATATAATGATAATCATGTTTATTAATCAAAGTAACATCTGCTTCACCAGATTTTAATAGCTTCTCAAGCTTTTTGCTGGTAATAATTCCACCGTAACCTGCACCTAAAATAACAATATTCGGTCTTTTCATTATGGTTCACTCCCCCAATACAAAATGAATGTATTCTCTAGGTTTATTGTAAAATTATTCACAAGTTAACTTTAAAAAATGAGAGCTAAACGCTCTTTTTAGTCTCATTGTGAAATATTTCACATACATTCTCTATTCTTAGAATACGATAATTTTTAAGTGTTCACAAGTAATTTATCCTCTAAAATTTTGTCTAAATGGTAAATTTTTTTTATTAAATTGGGAAAGATAACCACGTACCACAAGTTGCTCTGTACACTTATTTGGAAGGTGATAATAATGAAAATCAAAATGTTAGTTTTAGTCATGGGATTATTGTTCTCATTACCGGGCTTTGCCTTTGCTAATCCACCTGAGCAAGGAGATCAAGCTAAAAAGGAACCATGTGATTGCCAAGAGGAAGGTAAGCATCATCATATGATGCATAAAGATTGGCAAGCACATATGGCAGAAAAAGAGCAAAAACTGTTAACTTGGGTTGATCAATATACTCCAGATAAAAAAGCAGAATGGACAAAAGTGTTGGAGGAGAAAAAGGCACTCCGTAACAAATGGATGAGTCCTGAAAATGCCCAAAAGCGTGAGCAATGGAAAAAAGAGAGAATGGCTAAAATGGAAGAACTGAAGAAGCAATTGGATGAAGGAAAAATAACGAAAGAAGAATTTATTCAAAAAGTACACGGTGGAAAAGGAATGGGACACTGGAAGACGTTCCATGAACTGCGGATGGCAGTGGAAAAAAAGGATAATCAGCAGGCTGCCAATCTACTTAATCAGTTATTAGAACAGTACAAGCAGCATAATGTAAAGTTGAATGAGATGTTGAAATAATGAGCAAGAAAAAATTAATGCTGACGTCACTGGGGTTAGGTGCTGCGTTCTTATTAAGAAATGAGAAGTCACGTAAAAAGTTAATGGATCAATTTCAAACGTTTGCGGAAAAGACAAAAAGATAAACAGATGAGGTTGACTCAAAAAGTCAACCTCATTTGTTTTTATTTTTTTAAATCAATCTTCTCTTGTTTCACTTCTTTGATATCTTCTTTAATTTCTTCTTTTATATCATCCGCAATGCCTTCTGTTGCTTTTTTGAATTCACGAATAGACTTACCAAAGGCACGTCCAATTTCAGGTAATTTATTTGGACCAAAGATAACCAAGGCAACAATGAGGATTAAAATGAGTCCGGGAAAACCAATATTAGAAAACATTTTTTCACTCCTAGTGATGGGTTGTATTCATTTCACTTCACTTCATATTATACCGTTATATGTTTACTATGAGAAGGTAGCATGAAGCATAAATAGAATTAAAAATGTAATGGCTAATTTAAAATGCCAATTTCTATCTGTACGTTTAAAACGATTGATACCTATCACCATAAGGGAAAATAGTAGTATGACAGAGGCAATGCCCGAGCCATAAGTAAAGTTGAATTTAAAGCCTCTGATTATTGCTAAAAAACCATGTAGAAAGGCAATGCCAGCTGAAATGAGAGCGACTGGAACATGCCATTTTCGGACGATTTTTGCAACAGATTGAACAAGTGGTTTGATTTCAACCTGTGCTATCTTAAGAGTTTTAATCTGCTTTGTCTTTAAAATCCAAAAGACAGGGTAAATGGAAATAGCTGCAAAAAAGCCTATTCTAGAGATGGAGCCTAATTGTTTAAACGTTCCTTTATAGTGGCGAAAGTCTTGACTCATGAGCGACTGGTGGTTATACGAAATGTACATTAATCCAGTAACAATTAAAATAACTGATAAAAAAAGAAAGCTGATAAATAATTTGCGGTCCTTGGGACTAGGAATTTTCCTTGATAAAAAGGTACTTTTTTTAGCGGAAATAGACTGCTCTCTAATGGGAATCACAACCTTTTCATAGTAATGTAGTCATCTAGTTTCTTACAACTTGATTCTTTGAATGATCCTGATTGTAAAAATCCATAATGGCACGGTCTGTATATACCCAGCCTTTCCATCCGATATGAATAGTATCCTTCATAAAATATGGATCATATTCATGGTTAGAGAAGTCCGCAATTTGAAACCCTTCAGCTTCTATTTGATTTTTAATCCGCTTATAGTAGGGGGAACGTCCCTCTTTGGTAAATCCTGTGAAATCGTACCATTTTCCATTTACAGGAACGGAGATAAACAAGGGTTGTGCACCGTTTTCTTTCAACACGTCAAGCACTAATTGAAAGTCTTTATATTCAGGTGATTTGCCATAGGAGGCACCTTGTTTTTTACCTTTTAATGAAGGCGCCAATTTCTTAATCTTATTGTATTGGTTATTTGATATATCAAATGGGTTGTTGGTCGCTCTTTTCTTACCAAACTGGTTTGCCATAGCCTCTAATTGTCCCCAGGATTTATCCCTTACCTTTGGACTCAAATCCCGATTCCGATGAATTCCACCTACTAGTGTATAATATAGGTCTTTTTTTTCAAGCAAATCACGATAGGCATAAGCGAAGGGGCGGACAATAGTTGCTTCTCGTTTAGTCCATACATTTTTCGAGATCTCAGCCTTATAAATGGTTGAAAGGATGGGATCATTTTCGATTGGTGAAAAAGTTAATAATCGTTTGATTGCTCGCTTTTTTATGACTGGGTCAATCTGATGGTTAAAAGCAAAATCGTAACCCTGTAACGCTGAATAGTTTGGAACAAAGTGTGATTCGTCTGTACCTTTCGGTTGAAACCATTGTGGAGACAAGACGAAAATGATTTTTTTCCCTTTCAGCTGGTTCGTATGTTCAGAAAAATTTAATAGATGAATCAATGATTCTGTTCCGCCTCGTCCAATAAGGAAGGGGGTAAAATCGGCATTTGTTTCTTTAAAATAATTTGATGGATGAAACCGATCCAATCTAGCAAGTTCGGAGGACCCGTAAATGGGTAAGAATTGAGGGTCCTCAAGCATTTTTTGTTGCACATACTTCCCTTGAAACATAAAAGGATTTAATTCTGTTGCCGCTTGATTGATCCTAGATTTTGGTATCAACGACTCTATAAACTGATTCGGTAAGAGCACCAATAATAGCAAGAGAGTGAAAGCTAGGATTAATGGTGCAAATAGCGGTTTTTTCATTTCATATCAGCCAACTGTAGAGCAATGTTGTTTGGTGTATTCCATAGTTCCCGATCAAATTCGGAAATTGGAACAAGAATATTCAATCGTTCTTCAATTTGAATAAGTAATTCTACAGTTCCGAATGAATCCAATAAACCAGATTGAAATAAATCAATATCTGGGTTTTCCTTTACAACTTCATCTTGACAAATCTCTGTTAAAATTTCAATTATTTCATTTTTAAATTCAATTAATTCTATATACATAGTAATTAAACTCCTTTGTTAAATAATTGTCCGGAAAAAATATAAAAGCCAAAGCATATAAAATGAAAGGTAATGATGATAGCCACTACATGGGTAAACTTATTATGCCGCCACCATTTGTATTTTTTATTAAACTGCTCAAACGAATTGTATAAAACCATCAGTAAAGCATGATAAACGCCATAAAGAATATACTGAATTTCTAGTCCATGCCAGACACCCATAAGCAAGAATAATAGGATGTAACCAAGGTTTGAGATTATATTTCGATTCTTTATCCATTTCTTTTTGGTCATCCAAAAAACAAAACGCATATATACATAATCTCTAAACCAAAATGAAAGACTAAGGTGCCAACGATTCCAAAAGTCTTTAATATTTCTGCTAATAAAGGGCTTATTGAAGTTTTCAGGAGATTTAATTCCCATTAAATAACTGAAACCAATGGCAAATGCACTGTAGCCGGCAAAATCAAAAAAGAGATAAAAGCTATACGCATACATATAGTAAAGATGATGTTGAAAATGGCTGTGTTCAATAAATCTTAGATTAGCAATGAAAAAGTGGTTAATAGAATAACCAATAATATATTTATATAAAAAGCCCAGAAAAATTTTGTTTAGTCCTTCATATAAAAGGACTTTATATTCCTCTCCTGAGATGTTCCGCTGGACATCTTTCGCAAATCGACGGTATCTATCGATAGGACCAGAAGAAATCGTTGGGAAAAAGAGGATAAAATATAACAAATGGAAAAGGGGGGGAACCTGCTTTATAAGACCATCCCTTGTTTCCATTATTAATTGAATACCTTTAAACGTTAAATATGAAATGCCGAGAAATCCAATCCAATTTACTTGTGAGAAGTATGGTAACAATTTTGATAATACTAACGGAAAGACGGAAAGGAAAACTGCCAAATAAAAAATACTGGCCAGGTTTGCCTTCTTTCGATAGTGAATGTATCCGTAAATTAAGATAATCTGCCATATGATAAATAAAATTAGAGCAATTGTTCCCTGTAGACTTGAAGCAAAAATGATACTTAAACCTATAATTGTGACCAGCAAATTATAGTGATAAAATCTTTTCCCAAGTAATCCTAGGATAATCGTTGGAGCTAACAGGATTGCGATGATAAAAAAGAAAGTAAAGGATCCATAGGGTGTCATTGGTAAACCATTTCCTTTACCCTTTTACGGTCCATTTTTCCGTTTGCTGTCATCGGTAGTTCATTAAAATAAGCAAATTTTCTTGGTATCATATATGCAGGCATCACTTTGCTCAACTCTCCTTTAATTGCACCAGTTAATTGGTAGGGTTTTTCAAAGGAATGTTCAGCAGGGACGATGGCAGCTAATAAATAGTCAATTTTCCCTTCGCGATCAATGGGAACAACAATGGCTGATTGGACAAATGTTGATTGGGAAAGATGGTATTCAATCTCTTCTAATTCCATTCGATAGCCATGAAGCTTAATTTGAAAATCTATCCTTCCCTGATAAAAAAGATTACCATAGCTGTCTCTAAAACCAGCATCGCCTGTCCGGTAGGCAGGTGTATTCTTATAGGTGAAAAATGCGTTATCAGTTAGCTTTGGTTGACCTAGGTATCCTTTGCTGACTCCTGGGCCAACTATAATGATTTCCCCTTTATCTCCATCAGGAACAAGGTTACCCTGCTCATCAAATAATAGTATCTCCGTATCATTTTTTGGTTTCCCGATTGGGAGGGTATGGTTTGCATTCAATATTTCGTGTGTCACTTCTATGGAGGTGACAGCTACTGTCGCTTCAGTAGGGCCATAGGTATTGAAACACCTAGCTTTTGGAAACCGACTCATTAATTGCTCACAGATTCCCTGAGGCAAAACTTCTCCGCAAAAGAGAAACACAGATAGTTCAGGCAGTAGTTCTTCATTAAAAGAAGGATCCATCAGACACATTTGGGCAAATGATGGGGTAGATGTCCACACTTGAGCGCCTGAACGCCGTAACTCCTCGAAAAGAACCTTCGGCTTTTCAATCATTTCTTTTGTAATAGCAAAAAGGGATCCGCCCGTCATTAATGCTGGATAAAGGTCCATTACTGAAAGATCAAATGAAAAGGGTGCTTGATTCAAAAACCTTTTTTGTTCCTGGATAGGAAAGTCTTCCACCATCCAGTCAATGAAGCTTTGTAAATTATCTGCAGATATTTGAACTCCTTTAGGAAGTCCGGTACTACCCGAAGTGTAAATGATATAAAAATTATCTTTTCCTTCCACCCAATTAGACTCTTCAATAGGCTCCGAAGAGTGAAGGTCAAACTTGATTTGTTCGTATAGAATATTTGTCACCTTACAATCAACTAAAGGTAGTGGATGACCAGAAGTGTTAATGATTAGCTCTGCTTCTGCATTTGCGATAATATGGGTGATCCTATCAGCAGGAATAGAAGTATCTATGGGAATATAAGGATGACCTGCCATGACACTTCCTAGGAATGAAGCAATGATGGAGGAATCCATATGACCGTAAACAACGATAGGTGAATGTTTTTTTATGGTTTGCTTTAAAAGGAATGCAGCAACTTTTTCAGACTGATTCCAAAGCTCGCCGTAAGTGGTTTCATGGTTTGGTGATACAAAGGCAACTGTGTTTGGTCGTATATGTGCAATGTTTCTAATTTGTTGTAATAATTTCATGGCTGAACTGCCTCCTATTAAAAATCATTGTAAATATAGGTACCGGCGCTTGCATCGTTAAATCCATACATAAAAAACAATAATAGTAGTATGAGAAAATAATAGATAAAGCGTCCAAACCATTTAAGCTTTTGATTAGCTAAGAAATGTTTTATTTTATTGAACATGTTTGTTCAACCTCACCTGTTAAAATTTGAACCTATTTATCATAAAGCGTATTTGTATTTTTAACATTAAAATCAGATGAGGAAACCATTAATTTTTCATTATTATAAAAGAAATTTTGCCGAAAAAATGACCAAGTGGTGAACACTTGGCCAAATAAAAATTGCTTATTAAAGTACTAAATCTGATTGTACGTAATGATAGAGAAGTTTTGCTGTGTTTTCTATAGATGATTGATGCGTGCGTTCGAATGCATGTGAGGAATCAATTCCAGGCCCGATTAACCCATGGACAATATCGTGGCCAGAACGAATGGCAGCAGAAGCGTCTGAACCATAAAATGGATAAATATCGAGTTTGTATTCGATTTTATTTTCTTTAGCCAAACGAACTAGATTTTTCCTCAATTCATAATGATAAGGACCGCTGGCATCCTTCACACAGATAGAAACCGTGTATTCATCCGTGGATTGCCCGTCTCCCATAGCACCCATATCTACAGCTAAATATTCTACTGTCTCAGGGGTAATGTTTGAGTTGCCTCCGTACCCGATTTCTTCGTTATTTGAAATTAAAAAATGTGTTGTATTAGGTAAGGTTATATTTTCTGTTTTAATTTGCTTTATTAATTGAAGAAGAATGCCGACACTTGCTTTATCATCCAAATGCCGGGATTTAATGTACCCACTCGGAGTTATTTCTACACGTGGATCGAATGAGACGAAATCTCCGACTTCAATACCTAGAGCACGAATTTCTTCTGCATTCGTCACTTTTTCATCCAATCGAATTTCCATATTCTCCTGATTACGCTCTGCTTTTCCTGCGTCCTTATATACATGCACAGAAGTTTGATGCATTAAAATTGTCCCTGTAAAATTCTTTCCACTACTGGTCTCAATTTGGCAGTATTCACCTTCAATAGAGTTATATTTGAAACCCCCGATTAAATCAATTTTTAATCTGCCATTTGATTTAATTTCTTTGACCATGGCCCCTAATGTATCAACATGAGCAGTAAGCATACGATGTTTGCTCGTATCTTTTCCTTCTATAGTCGCAATAAGTCCGCCTTTTCGATTTCTAAAATTCTTGATTTGCAACTCGTTAAGAAATTTTTCTACAAAGGTGATCACTTCGTTGGTGTTACCAGATGGACTTGGGATGGAAACTAAGTCTTTAATTAAATGTAATGTTTCCTCTGTATATTTATTTGTCATGTTTTTTGCCCCTTTCTGAATCTTCTTTCTTATTATACCTAAAGTTAAGTCATTTTTTTAAAGAGTTTGCATAGAGTAACATGTATAAATTTTTTCAAGAAGGGTTAGGAAATCAAAAAATGGGTATGAATGTAATACTTACTTTATTTACAAATGGTAACGGGGGAGAAAAAGGTGACTAGAGCTGAACTGTATAACCAAAAGCCAAAGCAATTTTCTTGGAAGGGTTTATTCTTTTTCACGCTCATTAGCTTGATTCTAGCTGCAGGCTTTGTATTCTTTCACTATTATGAGCAATGGACTATAAAAATAGAAGCACCATCCGAGAATTTAGGAGAAAAGGTTGTTATTGAATTGCCGACAGGGCAGAAGGTTTATACCTATGATAATTTAATCTTCAAAAAAGATGGAAAGACCTATTATAAAGGGGAACGTAACACGATCGATTTAACCGGCGGAACCGTAGCATATGAAAATTGGGAGTAACAAAAAGCGAACGACTAGATAGTCGTTCGCTTTTCTTATTTGTCTAGCTACAGCGCCTAGCCCCTCGGGTCAAATAACCTTCGGCAATAAAAGTCAAAGAGCGACTTTTCTTGCCGAAGAACATTTGCCTGTCGGGGCTGACCAAGGCGCTTTCGCTTTTCTTATTTAAACCAACCTTTCTTGTTAAACCAAATAGACATCCCAATTCCCACTATAACCATCACTATAAGCGTTGCAAAATAACCGTATTTCCATGTTAATTCTGGCATATAGTGAAAATTCATTCCATACAAACCAGCGATAAATGTGAGTGGCATGAAAATAGTGGTAATGACTGTTAAAACCTTCATTACATGGTTTGTCTGATGGGAATTGATTGAAATATAGCTATCACGGATATCTGTCGTTAATTCTCGATTGGCTTCAATCATCTCTGTTAATTTTAATAAATGGTCATGTATATCAGAAAAATACTCGTTTCTTCCGCGGATATATGTAACCCTTTGAGAATTTAGGATTCGGTAGATCAAATCCCTCATAGGTGTGATGGTATGGCGTAAAGAAAGCAGATCATGCCTCGTATCGAATAAGACTTCTAACAATTCTTCCATCGTTCTTCTTTTTGAATTCTCATCAATCTCGTTTAACATATCTTCAATTTGATAGACGAGTGGAAAATAATTATCGACCATTTTATCAAGAACATAATATAGAACATGGGAAGGATCCCATTTTTCAATTGTGGTCGAAAGGCTTAAACGTCTCCATACCTCATCAATCTCTGTCGACGGATTATGATGAAAGGTAATGACATATCTTTCACTGAGAAAAATATCAACCTCTTCTTTCGTAATGGTTTGTGGATTTAATGCCTGAGTGACAAAAAAGGTATAGTTTTCATAGTAATCAAGCTTTGGTCGCTGTAATTGATGTATACAGTCTTCAATGGCAAGAGGATGGAAAGCAAGTGGGCTCCTTAAATATTCAACCTCTTTATCTGTGGGCTCATGAAAATCAATCCAATACCATTGATAATCTCCTTCGACTAGTTGTGAGATGGAAAGATTACTTACAATTTCGTAGCTGTGGGTTACCGCAATGGTTCTAATCATAAAATCTCCTTATTGATAAGTTACTACATACAATATAAAGGATAGACTAACAAAAAACAGCCATTAAGAATGAAGTTTATCTTTTTTTGTTTATTAAAACATTCTCTTGGACCCACTCTTTACGTTTTTTCTTCTTTTTTAATCCTTGATACAAACTTTGCAAACCAAGAAAGAAGACGGTAAAGATTCCACTAAAGACAATAAAAACTGCAAAATATTCAAAAGGGTTATAGGACTGAAAATGATTCCATTTGATATTTCCTTTTAAATCATGGGTAAACAGATTCATACTAAAGATTCCGCAGACAACTGTATACAAGGTTAAGATTAGCAGCAGTAAGCTGTCTCTTTTTGTTACAATGTTTTCTTCAAATTTAAATAGGCTAAAAAGAGTCTCTTTCATATTGCTATACAGTTGTTCTATTTGAAGTGTTGACCTTAATTGCCGAAAGAGTTCTTGACCCAATGATTGTGCAGGGTAGACATTAAAATAATAATTTGATGTGAAAGAGTTGATCAAATAATTAAGTTTTTCAAAGTCGAACGTTGCTTTATCGATATTTATTTCCGAAAAGGTTTTTACAATTTTTATTAAGACCATTTGATGAAATAAATTGATAATCACCGAATAATAAAAGGGTCCAAAATGTTGAGTGATTTGCCCAGGGGTCTCCATTTGTTTTTCATTTGTAAAATAGGAAAAGCTTAATTCATCAAAAGTCATTGGATTAGTAACTTCCACCTCATGAAAAGAGATAAAAGAATGTACATACATTTTATTTGGAGGTAAAAGTGCATTTGTTTTCTCACACAAGTATGGCTGAAGAGGAGGGAAGATCATAGAGAAAATGAAATCTCTTACAGTTTGATAGCTTTCCCCGCCACATGTAATGGTGTTTAATTGTTCGTTCTTAAGATATCTAAAACAATTGGCGAATTCTTGTACTTGTGAAAAAGACTGATGATTGATTTCTGTACGTATTGTTAGAAAGCCCAGTTCATATGGGCAAATAAATACATCAGCAGAGAGAATTCGAAATGGGACTTGTGTTTGTAATCCTTGCATTTGCGCTTCAACGTTTAGCGATTTAGTGTATCTATGTAATCCTTTTTCCTGAGTTGTCTTTGGAAAAAGAATGGTGTTTGTTATAGGAAGAAAAAAGTCTTCCAATTCCTTATGGGATACATGAAACTTACCGTAAAAGGCCGTCTCTGAATGGTAATCATTCAAATGAAACGGAGTATAATGATTTCCTTGCAAAAAGTCAGCTATGTGTTGAACTTTACTGGCCTTTAATGAAATGGGGATGATAAATTGAAAGAGAGCTGAAGAAACATGACTATCTTTTGTTTGGGTGTGCTGCTGCATGGAAATTGGTCCTTTCAAATAAAAGATTCCTAAAAACAAGTTTCCCAAAAAGCAGTAAACTTAACCCAGTAAAAGCAATAAAAAGAGACTGGTCATATTGAATCAGCCTCTGGTAAATCAAAAGAAATAGCAATTAAGCAATAGGTGATGTTTCTTTATTTCTCATGGATTGTGGGATATATACACAGAACGGTTCACTTTCCATATAATCACCTGTCACCGCAAAGGTCCTAGAGCGCGAACCGCCGCAAATTTTGTTATACTCACAAACCCCGCACTTACCTTTATACAGATCAGGTTGACGCAGCTCTTTAAATACTTTAGCTTCCCGATAGATTTCAGCAAGTGGGGTGTCACGAATATTTCCACCTACAATCGGCAGTAGACCACTTGGCATGACATCGCCAATATGAGAAACAAATGCAAATCCATTTCCGTCATTTACCCCCTTTGGTGCACGTTTTAGGCCATCGTGCATAGAGGCAAAGTCAGTCGTAATCGAATCCTCGTAATGAATTTCATCTTTTTCAATTAAATGATCCCGGGTTTTTTGTTGTAAAACCACTCTGCGATAATGTTGTGCAGCGGTCGTTTTAATATCATATGGAGCTGTTTTGCTCAATTCATACAGCCAGCGGAACACTTTTTCATGCTCTACTGGTGAAATACATGCATCCATTTGACCTCTACCTGTAGGTACCAATAAGAAAATGTACCACATAACTGCCCCAAGGTCAGCTACTAATTTGGCCATTTGTTCAAGTGAGTCATAATTGTACCGGGAAATAACAGTATTTATTTGTAAGGGCATTTCTAATTCATTTAGGTATCGTATTTTTTCTACGGTTAGATCGAATGAACCAGGCGTACCGCGAAAATGATCATGTATTTCAGGGGTCGGTCCGTCTAAGCTAAAGCCCCAACGTGACAATCCTACTTCCTTGGCGCGCTTCATTTTCTCCTTGGTTACATTAGCCGTGGCACTTGGTGTCATCGACACACGCATTCCTTTTTTTACTGCATATTCAGCAAGCTCGAATAAGTCCTCTCGCATCATACAGTCCCCGCCAGTAAAAACAAGCATTGGATTATCCATTTCATAGATTTGATCAATTAAATTAATCCCTTCCTCATGGGACAGCTCCCTTGGATCTGGAGTGAGCTGTGCATCTGCGCGACAATGAACACATTTAAGCTGACAAGCTCTTGTTACTTCCCAAATGACAATAAATGGGTTTTTGTCATAATCAATAGCATTTTGCATGCCATGCCCATGGGGATGACCCATAGCATGTGGATGTCCTTTTCCTATTCCTTGCATCTTCATCACCAAGATTCATATGATTTTATAAAACATAAAAAGTGTTTCTATAGGTTTATTATAATTTTGATATCTCCACGTGCATGAAAGGTTTGTTACAATATTTCTACAATGGTTGGAGCTATAGGGAGAAAAATCTGAAAATTATCACTTTAAGAAAATTGATTTTGGCTTTATACTAATGAAGTGTGTTTTCGCTAATGAACGAAAATGATATTGATATTACTGTTTCGGGGGTTGAAATGTTTAATTTAACTCTATACCATGAAGTGTTTTACCAGTCTAGAATTCCACAGGTAATTGCTTCAATAGATTTTTCATTAACACAATATAATCCAGCTTTTTGTGATTTTGTAGGGTATTCGATGGCAGAGATCTCATCACTAACGATTGAATCATTTTCTCATCCAGAGGATATGCCTATAGATACTCAATTATTTGGTGAAATATTAACCGGTCAAAAAGATGAGTATCAGCTTGAAAAAAGATTTATTCATAAGACAGGTGATATAAAAACAGGAATCTTAACCGTTTCAAGAGTACGAGAAAAATCAACCGGAGAGGAATTTCTATTAGGACAAGTTCTCGACATTACTGAAAAAAAACAAATTGAGATGGCCTTAAGACACCGTGAGAAAAAATATCGTCTTCTTGCAGAACACTCATCAGATATGATTACCTTGCATAAAGATGATTTTACCTATCTTTACGTTTCTCCATCAGTAAAAACAGTATTAGGTTATGAACCTTTAGAAATGACTGGAAGGAATCCTCGTCAATTTATCCATCCTGATGATTATTGGGAAATGAGAAAACAGTTGCGCCTTTCAGAATGTCATGAGTCTAAATTAATTACATACAGATGCAGAAAAAAGGATGGTTCTTATATCTGGCTTGAATCGACCACAAAAACCTTAACAGATTCTAAAAGTGGTGAAGCAAAGGAAATCGTTTCGGTTTCTAGAGATATTCAGCAGCGTATGGAAACAAACGAAATGTTACGCAAATCAGAAAAACTGGCAGTCGTCGGGCAAATGGCTGCAGCGGTTGCTCATGAAATCCGTAATCCATTGACACCAATTAAAGGTTTTATGCAATTGCTAAACAATGAAAATGAAATTAATCCCATTTACTTAAAGGTTATTTTAGATGAATTACAACGGGTGGAAAGTATAATTTCTGAGTTTTTAACAATGGCCAAGCCTCATGCAGAAAAAACCACCATGGTTCAAATTGACCATGTGGTGATGCAGGTAGTACAACTGTTACAGACAGAAGCTATTATGATGAATAAAGAATTAAATATCTATTCAAATGAAAACATTCCAACCATTGAAGGAGATCCCAATTCATTAAAGCAAGTATTTATGAATGTTATTCAGAATGGCCTCGATGCCATATCAAAGCATGGCAAGATTGATGTATCTATTTCTACATATGAAACGGGTGTTATTGTGCAAATTGCCGATAACGGGTGTGGAATTTCACAAGAAAGGTTATTGAAACTGGGTGAACCGTTTTATTCTACTAAAGAAAAAGGAACCGGTTTAGGGTTAATGACAAGTTACCGTATTATTGAGAGTCATAATGGAAAAATCAATATTGAGAGCATTGATGGCGAAGGAACCACAGTAACGATATGGTTGCCAGTCTCAATTAAGAGTAAAGAACGGAGTAGTCGTGGTAAAAAAGATTAGTAGTTTAAGTATTTTTCTTATGATTGTTGCCTTTGGTCTCCTTCAGAAAGACGAATGGTTTGCCATGGTAAAACAGGGTGGAATGGTCGCTGTATTAATAAGCATGCTTCTTGTAGCTATTTGTGTCTTCTTTCCGATTATTCCCTATCCTGTTTTAGCTGGAGGAATTGGAGCCGTTTTTGGCGCACCAGTGGGTACCATCATATCCATATCGGGCGCAATGGCTGGGACAATGGCTTTTTTTTACTTGAGCAGGTATGGGTTTAAGGATTTTGCACAAAAAAAGTTGGAAAAATACAAAAGAGTAAAAGAATACGAGGAATTCCTAACGAGAAATTCCTTCACAGCCATATTAACAAGTCGGTTGATACCTATCATTCCTGCTCCCGTCATCAAGATTATCTGCGGTCTAAGCCAGGTCAAATGGCTTCCTTTTTTTACTGCCTCAGTCATTGGAAAACTTCCTAATACGATTATTTTATCGTTTGCAGGAGCAGCCTTTAGTAGCAATAAGCTTTTATCATTTGGTTTGTATGGTCTTTATTTACTAATTATTTTGTCCATTAACTTTTTGGTTGTTTATCGAAAATCAGCCAAAAAATCGATGGATTAGATGACCTTCTGAATGGTTAGATCATTTTGTTTTTCAACAATGATTACATCGTTAAAAAAGCTTTTTAATATCAGCCACTTTGCTGGGTATGTATAAATAAAATCCTCCATCGCTTGGATTGAATAATAGACAAGGCAATCATAATTGCGCTCACCGTTCTTGAGATCATAAAGGAGTGCATGTGGGACTGTGTAATACTCGTTTAGTTGGTATGGATTGAGTTTGGTAATTTGAATGTTTTGCTCTGTCAAAAATTTTTTAATAGATTGTTCTTGGAGGGCAATGCTTTCTTCCTTTGAAAGTCCGTTAATACAAATGCGATCATTCACGAAAAATATTCCCTTCATTTACTTCCACCTCTCTGTAAACTTTCTTGGTAATGTTATTGACAGCTTGAGGGAGAAGTATACTTAAATACAATTACATGAAAGGGTGGGTGGAGAAAACATGTCTATTTGGAGTAGAGATGGTTATACAATCAGCACGCAAATCCAACATCTTGATATCCAGGTCATACACAGGTTTTTAAGTACGGATTCCTACTGGGCCAAAGGAATATCCTTTGAATCAGTAGAAAAGTCAATAAAACACTCGTCTATTTGTTTTGGATTATTTAAGGGTGACCCAAGATCTGAAACAGCTGTTCAAATTGGTTTTGCTCGTGCAACCACAGACTTTGTTCGATTTGCTTATATCATGGATGTTTTTGTTTTAAAAGAGTATCGTGGGAAAGGGTTATCGAAGTGGTTAATGGAGGTTGTTACAGAGCATTCTGACCTTAGGGATGTAGGGAAGATGCTGTTATGTACCAATGATGCCCATGGTCTGTATTCCCAATATGGATTTCATGAAATTATTAACCCTGAGATATTTATGGAGAGAAAAAACTAATATTAGGGGCTGCTACTTCAGCAGCCCTTTACTTTTTATTTTTATACAAAAAGATCGCCATAGCAACATACACTGAGAAAAGTAGGATTAAAAATAGGGGAAGCGAGAGTATAGAATTGGTCAATTTCTCACGTCCTTATTTTAGATCGTGCAACATCGGGTGAAAAATGAAAAGTAAAATCGCGATGATGGGAATCGAACATAGCATAGCAGCCAAGGGATTTTTATAGTGAAGTCTTAAAATGATAAACATGATGGTATTAAAAATAGACGACCATATTAGCCCCCAATCATTATCATAAAGAAATAGACCTCTCTTATAAAAGAGATATTCAATAATCGAAAAATAGGCGATCCAAACCACAATATAAATAATCCCTTTTTTCCCTTTTGGAAAATACTGCAGATAAATCATAATCACCACAGGAATAATGAAAAAGGTAAAAACAAGTTCAATAATCGTATGGTTTAACCATTGAACAGTTACTGCTTTGTAGGCCCATAAGGTTTGGTTGTAAAATATAAAGTTATAAGCAAGGTTGCATATGATAAAATACTGAATCGTTGGATAAAACTCTTTCCATCGCTTCCAGTCTACAAAAACCTTAGCAAAAATAAAATATACAACTACTACAATCACAAGGTACACAGGCAAAAATCCTTTTTTAGTATCTATGTTAACCAAAAATAGAAAAAGTATGTACATAGGAGAGAGAAGATGTATAGTGCAATCCTTCATGGCTTCATTCTGGCATTTGGACTGATCCTGCCCTTAGGAGTTCAAAATGTGTTCGTATTTAATCAGGGAGCAATCCAACCAAGGTGGATTAATATTCTCCCTGTTGTTATAACTGCATCTATTTGTGATACAATTTTGATTTCTTTGGCCGTCTTTGGGGTATCAGCTGTTGTTTTCGGGGTGCCATGGATTAAAGTAACCCTTTTGCTCATTGGTGTCCTATTTTTAATCTATATGGGTTATTCGACCTGGAAAAGCCAAGCACAAACGCAAGAGGCAAACAGTCAAACCTTTACTCCCAGAAAACAAGTAATGTTTGCCGCGTCTGTTTCCTTATTAAATCCTCATGCCATTATGGATACAATCGGAGTGATTGGAACTAGTTCCTTGTCGTATACAGGTGTGGAAAAGCTTGCTTTCACGCTTTCCTGCATCTTTGTGTCATGGGTGTGGTTTCTTGGACTTTCATTAGTAGGAAGGGGTGTCGGGAAACTTGATCATACGGGGAGATTCATCGGTGTTTTAAATAAAATTTCAGCCATCATTATGTGGGGAACAGCGGTTTATCTTATTTTATCGTTACTGTACTTTTAAGCGGTTTTTCATCCTATTCAAACTGGGAGCAACTTTGGACAGGTGTAGTTAATTTAAGTAAACTTCTGACAGAGTTGGATGATTTAAGAGAAAGATAGTCCGAAGATGAGGTAACTTCTGACAAAGATGGTTCATTTGAGTGAAAGATAGTCCGAAGATGAGGCGACTTCTGACAGAGTTGAATCATTTGAGTGAAAGATAGTCCAAAGATGAGGTAACTTCTGACAGAGATGGTTCATTTGAGTGAAAGATAGTCCGATGATGAGGTAACTTCTGACAGAGTTGGTTGATTTAAGAGAAAGATAGTCCAAAGATGAGGAAACTTCTGACAGAGATGGGTCATTTAAGAGAAAGATAGTCCAAAGATGAGGTGACTTCTGACAGAGATAGTACATTCGAGAGAAAGATTGTCTTAACTAGAGGCAGCTTCGACAATGTTAGTTCATAAAAAAGAAACACAGTCCAAATAAAAAAATACCCGGCACAAGTGCCGGGCTGTACATCCTATATATTAAGGGGGGCGGAGGTTAAGGGTTCTTCCGTGAACCTATTACTATAATAGTTGATAAATATGAAAAAACTATGAAGGAAAGATTAATAGTTTAAGAAAGGTGACAAGCATGAAGGATTACCATTGCTGTGCCACATGCAGGCACTTTAAGATAGACAAGACAGGGCAGAAAATTGACTATTTCTGCGGCCGCTTAGGATATCAAACGAAATCAAATTATAAATTTAATTGCTGGGACCCAAAAGATCACATAAAGAAGTTAATGGCAGCAAATAAAAACACATCTAATTAAATGAGGCTGACTCTTATAATTATAAGGTCAGCCACAAATCGTCCAATTAACTACACATGTTTCATTTTTCTAAAATGTAATGTATCTCTTGCAAACCATAAACTCATTAAAAAACTGACTATAGCAGTTACTATTAGAACTGCTCCAATCACTTTCATGCTTTCGGCTGATATTTCTTCTCCAAAAATTAACCCTAAGATAATGGAGGATAGGATGGAGCCTAAGTATCTGCATGTTTGAAATAGCCCCGAGGTTGTACCCACAATTTCTTTCGGACTCTCTTTTACCATAGCGACTTGAAGGACCACATTTCCAATTCCATAACTTAAACCCATAATCGACAGAATGATCCCTATCCCCCAATATGAGGAACCAACAAAAAACATGGTAAAGGTGAACCCTCCAACAATGGAGAGAAAGGCTCCGATGATAATAGGCTGGTATACCCCTTTTTTGTCAATCCATTTCCCAGTTACAGAAGAAATGACAATGCTGATGCCTGACATAAACAGCATTAATAATCCACTTTTTTCAACAGTTAACCCTAACACCTCTTGAAAGTAGCTAGGCAGTCCAAAAAATAAACAATAAAAAAAGATATTTAATAAAATAAACTGAACATACACCATTGACAGTTGAGGGTGGGATTTAAAAATTCGAATATCGATAAATGGTTCCTTTACCTTTAACTCTCTCCAGACAAAGAGACAAAAGAACAGGATACCAGCTATACCTGATAAATAATGGACCTTCGCTTCAAAGGATAATAGGAACCACAAAAAGAAAACCATTCCTGCTGCAAAGAAAAGCATACCCATAAAATCCATAGTAGATAATAAACTTTTTATATGCTCTTTATCCTTTTTTATATCTTTAGGGAACATGTACCATCCTAGTAGAAAACTTATGATGATAAACGGGAAGTTCACCCAAAAAATGGCGGGCCAGCCTCCCCAAACAATTAAGAATCCACCTATTGTTGGACCAAGCGCCACCATCGCTGAAGCAAAAATCGAAAGGACAGCAAGAGCGGATGCTTGACGATCCTTGATATTGTCTCGAATTAACGCCATACCGGACGGATAAATGGCGCTGCTGCCGATTGATTGAATAAGTCTCATACCCAGTAATAGAAGAAAAGAGGATGATAGGGGTGCACCAAGAGCAGAAAGTGCGACAAGGACAAGTCCAGTTAAAAAAGTCTTTTTTCTTCCAAATAAATCTCCAATTTTCCCGGTTACGGGCTGAGCAACAGCACTTGCTAGGTAAAAGCTAGATATAAGCCAGGAAACAGTGGCAAAGGATAGCTGAAAATCCTTTTGAATACTATGTAAGGCTAAGGCGATCATTGACGAGTTGAGCGGATTTAACATCGTTCCAGTTGCAACCGCTGATAAAAATAACGTTCGATTCTTCTTCATGAGTTCATCCTTCACTAATTTCAAGTTGGTTTCAAGTTTTGTATAATCTAATCATATCCTTCCTTAATATACCAAAATAATGTGGGGAAAGTGATAAAATATGCAAATAAAGAAGAATTATAAGGAGGCAACTATGGAAAGAGATGTAACGTTGATAGAGTTAGAAGGAATGAAACTGAAAGAGGATGAATTTCATAGACTCTATTTCGAACTAGAAGAAAATGACGGGGTTGTAATGTTGGCTAAGGATGAAGATTCTCTCATACTTATTGAGCAATATAGAAGACCTGTGGGAACGACTGTCCAACAATTGCCCGGCGGTGGTGTGAAAAAAGGGGAAGAACTAGAATCTGCTGCAAGACGTGAATTTTTTGAAGAAACTGGGTATGAATGTGGAACAATCCAGTATTTAGGAAAACTACAACCCGCATCCTGGAGAACAAACGAAATTACGCACGTTTTTTTTACGGAGGAAGTTGGAATAAAACGAAGCCAGCAGCTCGAAGACCATGAGAAAATCAAAGTAAAAAAAGTGGAAATAGAAGAGTGTGTAAATCAAGTGAAAGAGAACAAAATGAATGATTCAGAGCTTTGCTACGCCTTATTACAGGCTGTTTTAAAAGGGTATATAGTTATTTAGTGGGATTGTAGAAACGTATGGTAGGGAACACTATCTCCAATTAGGCATGTAGGAGACAGGTCCCGTATGGTAAAGAATAAGCAGATTAAGAAGAAATTAGAAAATAAAACCCATTTGATATGGAAAATGGCACTGGCATCTGCCATGGCATGGGAGATTGCAAAATTTGCAGGGTCTAATCATCCTTATTTAGCACCTCTTTCAGTTATTCTATGTTTGCAAACAACAATTAATCAATCGATACAATTTTCCTATCACCGAATGGTGGGAACGATTATTGGGATATGTATTACTGTTCTTTTATCACCGTATTTAATCGTAAATGGGTGGACATTAGGACTAGTAATCTTAGTAGGTTGTTTTATTGCCAAATGGCTTAAGAGAGATGAAACCGTTATTCACCAGCTGGCATTAACTGTACTTTTAGTCTTTGTCATGGAACATAAATCATCTGACTATCCCATTGACCGCTTTCGTGACACGTTAATAGGCGCAATTATTGCTGTTCTTGTCCATATGTTTATTATCCCACCCAATTATACAAAACAAGCTATAAAAACGATTCATCATTTTTCCCACCAACTCACAACGTTAATGAGCCGAGTCGCCCATTGGATTGAGACAGGCTTAGATCAAAAAGTAGGGAGCGCGTTGCAACAAGAAGTAAATCAATTGCTGCAGGATCTACACCAAATGAAAAATGTCGTCCAAGATGCGGAGGAAAGTCTTACCTACAATCCGTTTGCTGGTAAGACAAGAAAGAATCTTCAAGGATATAAAGATATAATCTCTATACAAGCGTACGGTTACACCTATTGCTCCACTGTTATTCAAATATTTACGGAATGGGCCAAAGCTGGTACTATATCTTCCAATCATCAACTTGATTGGTCAAAACAACTTCTGGCACTACAACCACTATTTAAAAGCAATGAACCGAATGAACATCCTGGTGGAACATTGAGGGTAAGCTTATCACCAAATCTCGAACCACATCAATATCACGTTGCACTATATACTGAAACCATTTTGTTAGTAAATAAAACGGGAGTACTCTTAAATCCTAAAACGAATTCGGTGGAAGAATAATATACGGACGCATCATTTCGTAATCCTCATGCTCAAGCATGTGACAATGCCACACGTACTGACCAGTATAAGGAAAAAACGGAATAATGATTCGGGTAACATGCCCAGGTGGACATTTTACGGTGTCCTTCCAGGCGCGTTCTCCCCACTCAGGGGGGATTGGGGCACCGGTATAATTTATTTCTTGAGTTTGCTTAAAAAGCTTTACATTAAAGGGGCGGCGGTCAAGAATTTGAAATTGAACTAAATGGATATGAATGGGATGATCATCCTCAGTTGTATTCACAAAACTCCATATTTCAGTAGAACCAACCTGCGGATTTTCTGTTATCGGAAAATCCCATTTTTTCTTATCTAAGAGAAATAAAGGTCTGCCATATGAATCCTTTTCTTCACCTAACTCCAACCATCTAGTTTTATTTACGTTTGATGACTCTAAGGTAGGAATAGGGCCTAAATAGGCAGGGATGACACTCGTATCAATCATCGATAGTGGTTTAGTTACCCGAAACTGCATAACGCTTCCTGTTGTATCCGGGTCCGTCGGTTCTCCAGACGGGAAATGTGTTGGAGCGTCATTTTTCAAAAGAATCGTCTTGCCCTCCATATTGCTAAAGTCAATAATAATGTCCATTCGTTCGGCGGGTGCAATCAGTAAGGTTTTCACACCAATGGGCTGTTCCAAAAATCCGCTATCTGTGCCAATTTGATAAAAAAGTTGGCTTGAATCAAGGCTTAACCGGAAAAAGCGTGCATTGGCCGCATTTAAGAAACGAAATCGATATTTTCTAGGTTCGACTTCAAAATAGGGCCAAACGGTACCATTAACCACAATTGTATCTCCAAAAAAGGAGGGTATAATGGATGTCTGAATGCCAGAAGGATGATTCTCCGGCTGACTGGGATAAGACAATGATCCATCCTCGTGAAAAGTGCGGTCTTGAAGAAGGAGTGGTATTTCAAATGGTCCTGAAGGTAGATTTAAGGAACGTTCATGACTGTCACGGATTAAATAAAATCCTGCAAGTCCCGCATAAATATTAAGTCGGGTTAATCCAATGGCATGGTCGTGGTACCAAAGAGCTCTCGAACTTTGTTGATTACCATATTCATAGACAGCTTTTTCAAATAAAGGACCAGTCACATGAAAATCTTTTGTAAACCAAGCATCCGGGTACCCGTCACTAGCAGGTTCCGTCCTGCCGCCGTGAAGGTGGACTACCGTTCGAACATCAGGTTTCTCCTTTTCAGCACCATGAACCGTATGATCAATCGGAAAAAGATGATGGTCTGGGAGTTTATTTTGCCATTTGACATATACTCTTTCACCAGATTCTACTTCAAATGTTGGTCCTGGGTACACTCCTTCATATCCCCACACCTTTGTTTTAGGTAAGTCACTATGCAGTGACTGCATTTTTTCCACCATACTGACTTCATAATACGTATAATCCGCTGTTTTCCATTTGGGTTTTAATACAGGTGGAATGGGCAGCGGATCTTTAAATTTCATGAGCTTCATCAAGACTCTCCTCCTAGCTGCTAATTAGTAATGATTATGAAAGATGAGAAGGAAAAATTAATCATTCTAGGAATAGCTTCCTAATTAATATAAATAAACTAGAAATTTTCTGTTTGAAGTGGGGGACTTCTATGGATGATATATATCCAATTTTAGATGTAATGGAGCAGGGAGGAGAGAAGGTATTAGCAACGATTATTCGTGTCAATGGCTCTGCCTATAAGAAGGAAGGCGCATCGATGATTTTTTTTGAGGACGGTTCCTGTAAAGGAATGTTAAGTGCGGGTTGTTTGGAAACGGATTTATCTATACGCGCAAGGAAAGTGATGATGCAGCAAGAGACGGAGATTCTTCAGTACGACTTAAGTGAGGAGAGCGATTTAGGTTGGGGGCAGGGAGCTGGCTGTAACGGCACAATCGATATCCTGCTGGAGCCCATGACGGATCAATTGGTAGAAGATCTTAAGTTTGTAAAAAAGTTATTATACAGTCAAAAGCCTGTGATTGTATTAAAGCGATTAGATGAATTAGGGGAGTATGTGTTTATTGAGGAAGAAGGTGCTTGGTTTGGGAACTGGTCTGGAAATATTCCAGTCCTTGAGTTTACATCTAAGAGCGGCATTATGACGGAATACTCTATTTTTCAGCATACCTTCCAACCTAAACCCCGTCTAATTGTATTTGGAGCTGGACCTGATGCCAACCCCCTTGTCTCACTAGCAGTGGAAACCGGTTTTTCGGTCATTATTTGTGATTGGCGCAAAGAATTTTGTCAGAAGAGTAATTTTCCCACAGCGGATCATCATTTAGTTGGAACTCCGAATGAATTGATTGAACAACTAACCTTCGCTCCCTACGATTTCGTAGTGATTATGTCTCATCATTTCCATCGGGACCAGGAATTTCTCCACCACTTACTTCATGAAAATATCCGTTATTTAGGCATTTTAGGACCAAGGGAAAGGACGAAAAGGCTACTTAACGGGGACGATATTCCACCATGGCTGTATTCACCTATTGGCACACCTATTAAAGCGGTGGGTCCTGATGAAATTGCAGTAAGCATTGTTGCCGAAATGATTGAGGTATGGAGAAAGCCAAGACATGAGCGTGTGGAGCTTTTATGGACCATCCCCGACTAGTAGGGATTTTTCTGGCAGCAGGTAAAAGTAGCAGGATGGGGTGTTCCAAGCTTAATTTACCACTAGGAAATAAGTTTGTAGGTAGCATGGCTTTTGAGGCGGCACTTGATTCTAATTTAGATGTTACCATCGCGGTCACGCGAAAGGGAGATTCACTTCATTGGTTCACTCCTTTTTCAAAAAAGAAGGGTTGGAGATTGCTAGAATGCCAACATGCGGATGAAGGACTTAGTGTTTCTCTTAAAGTAGGAGTGCGTGCGGCTTCACAGTTAGGGGCCGCTGGCGTGTTAGTGATATTAGCGGATCAGCCAAACATAACGTTTCAAATGATTAATCGATTAGTTGAGGAGTTTTCTGACTCTCAGGACTATGACTATATTTCCTTTACACACAATGGGATAGCAAAACCACCTTTATTAATGAGCAGGAAGCTTTTCCCTTTCATTGAGAGGCTAGAAGGGGATCAAGGAGCCCGTGAAATCATCCGTGGTCGAGAAAAGGGGAATGGAAAACACCTGATGCCCGATGGGAATGATTGTTTTTTTGATGTGGACACAATGGAGGATTATCAATATCTAAAGGAAAAATGGCAATCACAAAGGCGATGGGAGGGGTGACAGTGGAGATTCTGGGGAAGAGTGTTGTTCGTAAAGATGCACTTGATAAGGTTACAGGCAGAGCAAAGTATACTCATGACTACCATTCTTTGCCCATGTTGTCTGCAAAGATGGTTATTAGTCCTTATGGTCATGCAAAAATTGTGAGTGTTGATACAACTGACGCATGGGCGGTCTATGGAGTCAGGGCAATTCTAGCTGGTCGGCGCTTCCCTCTGACAGGAGAAGCGATTCGGGACCGGCCGCCCATTGCCGTCGATAAGGTCCGGTATCACGGTGAACCGGTTGCACTCGTTGTGGCTGATACCCCTGCACAAGCTAAAAAGGCAGCAGACCTTATCAAGGTCCAGTATGAATTGCTACCCGTTGTAAATTCTCCAACACAAGCGTTTCAAAAGGGAGCACCATTGGTCCATGATCAATTAGGTGAATATAAAAAAGAGAAATACGTGTATCCGGTACCTAATACGAATATTGCTACACATATTAAAATCCGGAAAGGCAACATGGAAAGGGGCTGGAATGAAAGCGAAGCGGTAGTGGAGGCTGCTTTCTCCTTTGCACCGTCTGACCATGCAGCAATAGAAACTAGGTGTGCCACCGCAGAGATCATGCCGGATGGACATATTCTTATCACTACCTCTTCACAGGCGCCGTTCATGGTAAAAAGGCTTATTTCTGACTATTTCGGCGAGGATATTGGAAAAATTATTGTCCAAACGCCCTTGGTTGGAGGAGCATATGGAGGAAAGGCATCCGTACAGCTTGAAATTCTTGCATACTTAGCTTCCAAGGAAGTGGGAGGTAAAGCCGTAAAAATACTTAATACGAGAGAAGAGGATATACTCACTTCCCCATGTCATATCGGTTTAGATGCTTCCATTAAATTGGGAGCGGATCGAACGGGAAAAATCAAGGCGGCTGAGATTCGATTCTTATGGGATGCTGGCGCCTATTCTGATAAAGCAAATGATTTAACAAGAGCAGGAGCTGCTGACTGTACTGGGCCCTATAATATTGAAAATGTTTGGTGCGATTCTTACTGTATGTATACCAATCATCCGTATGCGGCACCGTTTAGGGGCTTTAGTCATTCTGAGCTTTCTTTTGCGATCGAAAGGACAATGGATTTGCTAGCTCAGAAATTAAGGATGGATCCCCTTGAATTAAGATATATAAATGCGATTATGCCAGGTCATACTACACCGACAAGAGTGCGATTGAATAAAAGTAATGTTGGTAATCTTCAAAAATGTATTGAAAGAGTTAGAGATTTAATTAACTGGGATGAAGGGGCAATCAAAGAAATAAATGAGCGTTACATTCGAGTGAAGGGCGTTAGCTGTAGTTGGAAAACCTCAACAATTGATCCCAATGCACCCTCTGGAGTGATATTAACGTTTAATCCTGATGGAAGCATCAACTTAATGTCAGGTGTTATTGAAATTGGTACAGGAACTAAAACCGTTCTTGCCCAAATTCTAGCTGAGCGGTTAAAAATGGATATAAATAAAATCCATGTCCGGATGGAAGTGGACACACAGACGACTCCAGAGCACTGGAAGACAGTTGCAAGCAGAGGAACATTTATGGCTGGAAGAGCTGTACTAGAAGCAGCCGATGATGTGATCAGACAGTTAATAGATATTGCTTCTGCAGTCTTAAGAGCTCCTAAAGAGGACTTTGTCGTCGGGAACAGCCGCGTTTATCTAAGAGACGATCCAACAGTTGGACTTGATTTTAAGGATATTGGTTATGGTTATGAGTACCCGAATGGGAACTCCATTGGCGGACAAATCATTGGAAAGGGGAATTTTATTTTACGACATCTTTCACACCTAGACCCGGAGACTGGGGCTGGTAGACCAGGACCAGAATGGACGGTAGCCGCATATGGGGTTGAAGTGGAGTTTGACAAAAGGGATTATACCTATCGACTACTTAAAGCGGCTACTGTAGTAGACATTGGAAAAGTGTTAAACGAAAAAGCAGCTCTAGGGCAAGTAATGGGCGCAATGAGTATGGGGCTCGCCTTTGCGGGAAGAGAAACATTTTATTTTGACGAGTTGGGACGCGTATTAAATCCGCAACTCCGAACCTATCGTCCTTTAAGATACGGTGAGAATCCGGAATACTTAGTTGGTTTTGTGGAAACACCGCAGCTAGATGGCCCATACGGAGCCAGAGGTGTAGGGGAGCATGGGTTAATGGGAATGCCAGGTGCGCTTGGGAATGCGCTGTCTACAGCTGCAGGTGTATCTCTTCATCATTTACCGCTAATTCCTGAATTAATCTGGCGAGCAAAGGAGGCGAATAAGTAAATGCTTCCCTTTGATTTTGATTATTATAAACCAGAAACGTTACAAGAAGCCGTCGAGCTATATCAGTATCTCAACCGGCAGGGAAAGAAGCCTATGTACTTTTCTGGTGGAACAGAATTAATCACCCTCGGCCGCATTGATTTGGCGTATACAGAGGCTGTGATTGATATTAAGGGAATACCTGAATGTACGATCATGGAGGAAAGTGGAAAGCAAGTGCTGCTTGGAAGCACACTCTCTCTTACAAGAGTGGAAGAAGGGAATCTTTTCCCGCTCTTGACAAAAACAGCTAGTGAGGTAGCTGACCATACAGCTCGTGGAAAAATAACATTGGGCGGAAATATTTGTGCAAGAATTTTTTATCGAGAAGCAGTTCTTCCATTTTTACTTGCTGACAGTCAACTTATGATAGCAGGTCCTCATGGGGTAAAAATGGTGATGATTCATGATGTTTTTGATGGGCAGTTACAATTAGACGAGGGTGAATTTTTAGCACAGATAGTCACTGATAATCGCTTTGTAACAGCACCCTATTTTAGTAGGAAAAGAAGGCAGCAATGGGAGACTGGGTATCCGCTGATTACCGTTGCTGCCTTAAAAATAGCACAGGAAATTCGTGTAGCTGTCAGCGGGTTATGCCCATTTCCTTTTCGCTCGAGTGAGGTTGAGGAAGCGTTAAATACCAAGGTACTCACAGTAGATGGAAGAGTTGATAGGGCGCTTTCAGTCCTACCAAACCCGATATTAGACGATATCGAGGGCTCCGCAGATTACCGATTATTTGTTTTACGACATATGTTAATAGATGTGATTGATGCACTAGATGGAGTTAGCGGTTGAAGGTGGTCAAAAAGGGGAGAAGATGGCGTGAAATCACACAACATTACCTTAAATATCAACGGTGAAAATCGGATGACCACAGTTCGTTCTGCCGATACCCTTTTATATACATTACGTGGCAAACTTGGAATGACAGGTTCGAAACCAGGCTGTTTAAACGGGGACTGTGGGGCGTGTACGGTAAACATCGACGGTTGGCCAATGAAATCTTGTCTAATGTTAGCCGTTGAGGCTGTTGGAAAAAAGGTCACTACTATTGAGGGATTGAAAGGCACTCCGATTCAGCAGGCTTTTATTGAAAACTTTGCATTTCAATGCGGGTACTGTACTCCGGGATTCATTATGAACTGTCACGCGTTAATTACGCAGCACCCACATGCAGATGATAAGACTATTAAAGAATGGCTGGAATCAAATATCTGCCGCTGCACCAGTTATTTTGAAATTGAAAAGGCAGTAAAATCAGTTTTAAAAAATAAATAGAGGGGCCAGATTAGGCACCTCTATTTATTCTTAAGCTGAAAATACGTATCAAGAACCTTACGGCCAATTTTTAAATTGGCTCTGTTGTCCACCGTTCCTTGATAGGCCCAAGGAACAATCACGGCTATTGCCACTTCTGGATTATTGCTTGGTGCATAACTTACCAAACTTAAATTCATGACTGGCGGAGGCTCTTTCCCGAATCGACTTCTTAATGGACCATCGTAAAAGGCTTCTGCCGTTCCTGTTTTTCCTGCAGGTGAGTATTGGACACCAGTGAAAAACTTAGTTGCCGTTCCACCTGGCTCCTGCATCACTTTCTTGAATCCAGTTTGGACTCGGTCCATCCATTGTTTTTTTGCGTCAATTGTATTGAGTACAACAGGAGAAATTTCTTGCGATACAGCACCGAGCTCCTCACCGTCACTAGCAGGTTCTCTGAATTGTTTTACTATATGTGGCTGCATTCTGTACCCGCCATTTGCGATGGTTGAGACATATTGGGCAAGCTGCATCGCTGAGTAAGTATCGTATTGTCCAATAACTAGGTCAAGTAAATATCCTGGGAGCCTACTTTGCCCCTTAAATCCTGACTGCTCATTTGGTAAATCTATTCCTGTTCTTGTTCCCAGCCCAAAGGAGGCGAATGAATTTCTAATCGTTTCGAATGCTTTTGGGTTAGTGAAATTTAATGGTTTATCGTACTCATAATGTCCTTTCCCGATCCGTATGGCCGTATGAAACATATATACGTTTGAAGATTTTTTCAAAGCGTCGATTTCATTTAATCTTCCCAAATACGAATAGGACTTCTTGATAGGGGTGTCTTTAATTTTTATTCCTGTATCATCAAACACCGTCCCAGGAGAAATGGCTCCGGTTTTATAGCCAGTTAGAATGGTTGCTCCTTTTACGGCAGACCCCACGTTGTATGTAGTTGTAAAAGTTCCAAGTGCATCATCAATCATTTCTACTCTACCGTCGTCTGAGTTCTTTACTATTTTTTTACCAGACATCGCTAGTATCTCACCTGTATGTGGGTCCATTAACACTACATAGGCCCGATCGGTTAAAGATGTACCAGGAGATTTTTTTGCTGCCCACAATTCTTCTTCAATAATTTTATCGACAGCCATTTGTAAGTCCATATCAATCGTTAGGACTAGGTCTTTTCCTTTCTTTCCAGCTGTCACGGGTTGTGTTTCAATGACACTTCCCGTCTTATCGGTAATGTTTTTGATTTTTGATTTATATCCGTGTAGAACACCCTCATATTGCATTTCCAGCTGACTTTTTCCTACACGGTCATTTCGACTGTATCCTCTTGCTAAAAAGTAATCCAATTGGTCTGCCGGCAAACCTTCATCCGATTTAGTTACTTTTCCTAAAACAGATCTCAATGTTTCATTAAAAGCATAGGAACGATCCCAATCTGTCGTTGTTTCAACTCCTGGAAGGGATTGAAGATTTTCACTTACAACGGCAAATTCTTTTTCGGATACATTTTCGTTTTTAACGATTTGCGGTGTAAACTTATAGCCACTAATAAACTCCCTGTATATGGCAAGAACCTCCAGATCATTTGTGGTTAATGTCTGTAATTCAGGGTCAGTGATTCGACCTAATTTTAATCTATATAGATCTTTATCCGATAATTGTTTAGCTTCGTATAAAGCTTTTTCTTTTTTTGTAATTTTGGCGTCTGCGAGCTTTGGATGTTTCATCATCCAAAAATCTTGCATGTCTCTTTTTGTTACTTTTTTAGTATCTTTTTCAATAAATTGCGCTAACTTTTCTGCTGTGTCCAGCATTTCCTCTTGTGTAAACCCCTCGTTTGTGAAAGTTATGGCGCTTTTTGGGATGTTATCAACAACCACTTTAAAATCACGATCAAACATTTTCCCTCTTGGAACAGGATGACTAACAATAATATCTTCTTTTCTTTCTAAATCGCGCTTAAAGTTTTCCCCATGCACAATTTGAACAAAGCCGAGACGTAAAATTAGGATGGAAAACAACAAAAAGACACTAAAAAAAAGAATATTTAAACGAAAAGGGAAATGGGATTTTTTCTTTTTTGGTTTCTCCAAATGTGACACTTCCTTTTATTTACAACCTTTACTTTTATATATTATGCCTTATTTGGTCGAGTTTTCCAAATTATTGTCTATGAAAATATTTGCTAATATTTACCCTAATTAGAATTTTTAATTTATAATTAATGAAGATGTTGATGCACAACGGGTAAACATCTTTAAGACATAAGGAGAGAATAAGGAGGTCTACATAATGGAACAAAAAGTGGTAGATTTAACCGTACAAGAAGCGTTGGAGCAATTTAAAACGTTAGATGAAAAAATCACTCATTTTACAAGTATTATCGGTTTAGCAGATTGGGATCAAAAGGTCATGGCTCCTAAAAAGGGCAGAAGCATCTTTGCAAAAGCAACGGGTACACTTAGAACCGAAGTATTTAAGCTTTCGGTCTCAGAGGAGATGGGGAAGCTGCTTGAAACCCTATCGTCTAAAGAGAACCAAGAAGTATTGGACGAAGTGACAAATGCAAAGGTAAGAGAGTATAAAGAGTACTATCAAAAATCAAAAAGCATCCCTGCTGACCTCTTTCAGGAGTATAGCATTTTAACAGCTCAAGCAAATGATGCGTGGGAAGAAGCAAGGGAAAATAATGATTTTGCTCATTACCTTCCTTACTTAGAGAAAATTGTGGATTATAAACGGAAGTTTGCAGAAATTTATGGTTACGAGGAGCATCCATATGATGCATTGTTAGATGAATTTGAGCCTGGATTAACAGTAAAAACACTAGATCCATTGTTTGCAAAACTAAGAGAGTCTAGTGTGAAGTTATTAGACCGAATAAAGCAAAATGGAAAGCCAACCAATGTGGAGGTTTTTAATCAATCCTTTGACATTGAAAAACAAAAAGCATTCAACCGCTTTATCCTTCCGATTATTGGGTTTGATATGAATGCGGGAAGACTAGACGAAACGGTTCATCCATTTGCTCAAACGGTAAATACGGGTGATGTGCGTTTAACAACACGTTATTTGGAAAAAAATGTTCGTTCAGCACTATTTGGTACCATTCATGAGGCAGGACATGGTATCTATGAACAGCATGTGAATCCAGCATTTGAAGAGTCGGTTCTGCAAAGTGGTGCATCCTTTGGTATTCATGAGTCCCAATCTAGATTTTTAGAGAACATGGTAGGGCGCAGCAAGGAATTTTGGACTTATTTTTATCCGAAGCTTAAAGAGTATTTCCCTACACAGTTGGAAAATATTTCGGTGGAAGAATTCTATCGTGCAGTAAATGCAGTACAGCCTTCGTTTATCCGTGTGGAAGCAGATGAGTTAACATATAATCTTCATATCATGCTGCGTTATGAAATTGAAAAGGCATTAATTGGCGGAGAAATTGAAGTTAAAGATCTTCCATCGATCTGGAACCAAAAAATGCAGGACTATCTTGGCATTACACCAAGTACGGATACTGAAGGTGTTCTTCAAGATGTTCATTGGTCCTTCGGAGGAATCGGCTACTTCCCTTCGTATTCGTTAGGTAATCTTTATGCTGCACAAATCCTCCGAACTATTCAGAAAGAGGTCCCGGAATTCCATGAGCATATTGAAAATGGCAATTTTGATCTCATACAGGAATGGTTAAAAGAAAAAATCCATCATTTTGGGAAGCTTTATACCCCTAATGAATTAATTGTGAAGGTAACAGGTGAGGAGTTAAATGCAGACTATCTCGTAGAGTATCTAGAGAACAAATACACGGAAGTTTACGAACTATAGAGGATGATTAAGTATGCAGGAAACTCTTAGCTTTAATAAGGTGATAACCACACAAGAGGAACTTCTGGCTTTAATGGGTACTCCTAGCGAAAGAGCACAAAAAAAGGTGATTCATCATTTAGATGAGAATTGCAAAGATTTTATTAGCATGTCCCCGTTTTTGGTCATGTCCACTGCAGGTGGATCCGGAAGTTGTGATGTATCACCGCGCGGAGACCAGCGTGGCTTTGTGTTGGTTATGAATGAAAAACAGCTCATCATACCTGAAAGACCTGGAAACAAAAGAGTGGATTCGATGAAAAATATTTTAGAAAATCCGTATGTAGGTCTGCAATTTTTCATCCCTGGTCTTGGTGAAACCCTACGTGTCAACGGGAAAGCGTGTCTTGTGACAGATGAAGAGTTATTAGAAAAGATGGCTGCAAAGGGGAAGGCTCCTCTTATTGGGATTGCAGTTGAGGTAGAGGAGTGCTTTATCCACTGTGCTAAAGCCTTAATACGTTCGGGACTCTGGCAGCCTGAAAGCTGGATGGAGAAAGAGTCCTTACCGAGAGCTGCTAAAATTTTAACTGATCATGCCAAAATAGAAGATGTAACTGTAGACGAAGTAGAAGCAAGTCTCCATGAAGGTTATAAACAAAGGTTATATTAACTCTTCATTGACATTTTATTAAAAGTTTAATATATTATTAGTAATAGAATATTTCCTTTTTAAAGGGGAGTAGCTGCTACAATAAAGTCGTCATTTCGAGAACAAGTTCTCCGGCTTTATTGGCAACATGGACGTTGTTAGCAAGACCTTTACTTTACTGTAAAGGTCTTTTTGTGTGGTTTTTAAGGCCTTTACTGTTATCAGTAAAGGCCTTTTTATTTGGCGCTAGGGAGTATTTTAGAAAATTGTACTTTTGAGGAGGAATTATTTATGGATGTATCTATTTTACTGGAGTATGGCTGGGTCTTACTTGTTCTTATTGCGCTAGAGGGACTTTTAGCGGCGGATAATGCGTTAGTTTTGGCCATCATGGTAAAGCATCTTCCTGAAGAAAAACGCAAAAAAGCTTTATTTTATGGTTTAGCAGGTGCATTTGTATTCCGCTTTGCATCGTTATTTGTCATTTCATTCCTTGTAGATGTATGGCAGGTCCAAGCGATTGGCGCACTATATTTATTATTTATGGCAGGTAATCATGTTTTCCGAAAGCTGATAAAGGGAAAAGCAGAAGAAACAGAAGAGAAAAAAGGAAGTCAAAAAACTAGTGGATTCTGGAGTACGGTGTTAAAGGTAGAAATCGCAGATATTGCCTTTGCAGTTGATTCAATCCTGGCTGCTGTGGCTATGGCTGTCGTTCTTCCAGATACGCCTCTTCCTAATATTGGCGGATTGGACGGTGGTAAGTTCTTAGTTATTTTTGCAGGTGGAATCATCGGCCTTATTATCATGCGTTTTGCGGCTAACCTTTTTGTTAAGCTGTTAGAAAAAAAGCCAGGATTAGAAATTGCTGCCTTTACTATTGTAGGTTGGGTGGGCGTTAAATTAGCAGTCTACACCCTTTCTCATCCGGCATTAGCTATATTAAGTGAAGAATTTGCTCATTCTACAGAATGGAAGGTAACGTTTTATGCTGTATTAGTTGGTATTGCAGTAGCAGGTTTTCTTTTCTCCAAAGATAAAACTAAAGATACCATGCATAAAGCTAAGGCGTTATAATGAAGACTCGCCAATAGGCGAGTCTTCATTTTCTAAAGAATTGATTATGTTTATGTGACATACTAATCCTGTGGGAAGAAATATTAATGAAAAGTTCCTAGGGTGAAAGGTTCTACGAGCCCGAAATGGTTGGTGGAGAAGGGAATGGGTCGCGTATCGGGGTTCTATCAGCCCGAACTGCTTGGTGGATAAGGTTTTGGGTAGCGTAGGCGGGTTCTATGAGCCCGAAATGGTTGGTGGATAAGGGTTAGGGTAGCGTAGCCGGGTTCTACGAGCCCGAAATGGTTGGTGGAGAAGGTTTTAGGTCACGTAGCCGGGTTCTACGAGCCCGAAATGGTTGGTGGAGAAGGATTAGGGTCGCGTAGCCGGGTTCTACGAGCCCGAAATGGTTGGTGGAGAAGGGTTTTAGGTCACGTAGCCGGGTTCTACGAGCCCGAAATGGTTGGTGGAGAAGGGATTGGGTCGCGTAACCGGGTTCTACGAGCCCGAAATGGTTGGTGGATAAGGGTTGAGGTCGCGTAGCCAGGATCTACGAGCCCGAAATGGTTGGTGGATAAGGTTTTAGGTCGCGTAGGCGGGTTCTACGAGCCCGAAATGGTTGGAGGAGAAGGTTTCCGGTCGCGTAGGCGGGTTCTACGAGCCCGAGATGCTTGACTGAGAAGGGTTTCGGTCGCGTAGCCAGGTTCTACGAGCCCGAGATGCTTGATTGAGAAGGGTTTCGGTCGCGTAGCCAGGTTCTACGAGCCCGAGATGCTTGATTGAGAAGGGTTTAGGTCACGTAGCCAGGCCCTAGGAGCCCGAAATGGTCGATTGAGAAGAGTTTCAGTCACATAGAAAGGTTCTATGAGCCCGAAATGCTTGATTGAGAAGGGTTTGAGTCACGTAGTCAGGTTCTATGAGCCCGAGATACTTGATTAAGAAGGGTTTAGGTCGCGTAGCCAGGTTCTACGAGCCCGAGATGCTTGATTGAGAAGGGTTTAGGTCACGTAGAAAGGTTCTATGAGCCCGAAATGCTTGATTGAGAAGGGTTTGAGTCACGTAGCCAGGTTCTATGAGCCCGAGATGCTTGATTAAGAAGGGTTTCGGTCGCGTAGCCGGGTTCTACGAGCCCGAAATGGTTGGTGGATAAGATTTTAGGTCACGTAGCCGGGTTCTACGAGCCCGAAATGGTTGGTGGAGAAGGGTTTCGGTCGCGTAGCCAAGTTCTACGAGCCCGAAATGCTTGATGGATAAGGTTTTAGGTCGCGTAGGAGGGTTCTACGAGCCCGAAATGCCTGATGGAAAAGGGTTTAGAGCACGTAGACTACATGTCCCTATCCTTCGGCAATTTCCACTTCGTGTGATGTAATATATAGTTTTATTTTGGGATAAAAGTAGAAAGGATTATCATAATGAGTTTAAAAATAAGACTTGTAATCGCTTTTTTTATAAGTGCTATTTCCATATTGGGCTTTAGTTTGATATCATTGTTTATTAGTGACCGAAAGATCAATCAATTTGATCATCATGTTATTGATTTTATACAAGGTTTGGAATCGATTGGATTAACTCGCACGATGAAGTTTTTTACCACTATTGGATCGGCTCCTGTTGTCATAGGACTCAGCGTCTTACTTTTATTTTTCCTTTATAAAGTATTGCACCATCGATTAGAACTTATATTATTTATCGGTACAGTCATGGGTTCTGCGCTCCTAAATGAACTATTGAAACAATTTTTTAAAAGAGCCCGACCCGAATTACACCGTTTAATTGAAATTGGGGGTTACAGCTTTCCTAGCGGACATGCGATGAATGCTTTCACAGTATATGGAATAGTATCCTTTCTTTTATGGCGCCATATTTCCACCAGATGGGGGAGGGGGCTATTGATTATTATTAGTGTGGCAATGATTCTATCGATTGGTATTAGCCGAATTTATTTGGGTGTACATTATCCAAGTGATATCATAGGCGGGTATTTTGCAAGTGGTTTTTGGTTAACAACTGCTATTTTGTTTTTCCAATTTTATATGGAAAAGAAGTATAATAAGAAGCGTAAGCGAGAAAAAGAAGTGGCATAAATTTTATAATTTTTTTGGAGTGATACATATTATCAGAAACAGTATTCCTAATTTATTTACCCTTGCTAATTTATTTTTTGGATTTTTGTCGGTGATGTATTCAGCACAAGGGGATTACAAAAACGCAGCCATATTAATCTTAATTGGGATGATGCTCGATAGCATGGATGGGCGAATTGCACGTATGCTCCGTGTGGAAAGTGAATTAGGTAAAGAGCTCGACTCTTTGGCTGATATTGTAACTTTTGGGGTTGCGCCTGCGATGATGGCCTACTATTCTTATTTCAGTGATTTTGGGGTGGCTGGGATGGCCATTGCCGGTCTATTCCCATTATTTGGTGCCTATCGATTGGCTCGATTTAATATTAATGCGGTAAAATCCTCTCTAAAGTATTTTACGGGTGTTCCAATTACGGCAGCAGGTGGATTATTAACACTCTTAACTTTGTTTCATGGAAAAATGCCTGCCATCATTCTTCCAATTGCTTTTTTCGTTCTTTGCTATTTGATGGTAAGTACGATTAAAATTCCTAGTTTAAAGGATATTCCGTTGCCTAAATACGGAATTATCATCACACTTTTTCTTGGTTATGCCATTTATCTTGTTTTTAAGAAGGAACAACATCGCTTTCCATACTTCATCTATGTTGCCATTCCACTATATGTGGCATTCATAGGTTATCAATTAGTCCGAACCAAAAGAAAGAATAGCACAAAATAAAAAAGGGGTGTCAGGCACCATGTGAACATTTCACATGGGGTGCCTGACACCCTTTTATTTACGCTCTACTTATTACATTCCAAATGACATAACCCAGATAGATCCTCCAACGGTTACGACTGCGATGAAAAAGGCATATCCGATGTTAACCAAATTGGACTTACCGTCTTCTCCTTCGTTCATATGCATGAACATGAACAGCTGTAGACCAGCTTGAATGACCGCAAGAGAACCGATAATCCAAAGGATTGTTTTAAATGGTAATGATGTCTTCAGTGCTACTCCAAGTGCTGCGAAAGTGAGTACTAGTGACAAAATAAATCCTAAAACATGTGTAACGGGAAACCCTTTTGTATTTTTAGCCATTTATGACACCATCCTTGCTAAATACACAAATGTAAAGATAAAGATCCATACTACATCCAAGAAGTGCCAGTATAAGCCAATAATAAATGTCTTTCTAGCTGTCACTGGAGTTAACCCTCTTTTGAAGATTTGAATAATAACCATGGTAGCCCAACCGATACCCATGGATACGTGTAGACCGTGCGTGCCTAATAAAACAAAGAAGCTTGATAGGAAGGCACTAGTCTGCATTGTTGCTCCCTCATGGACATAGTGGATAAATTCCGTGATTTCCATAAAGACAAACCCTGCACCGAGTAATAAAGTAACGATGAACCATAACAGTAAACCATTACGATTGTGACGGCGCATTTCAAAAATCGCTAGTCCCATGGTAAAACTACTAGTTAATAGGAGAATGGTTTCAACCATGACATCTTTTATTTCAAAAAGGTCCTTAGGAGTAGGACCTCCTGCATACCTTGCATTTAATACGGAAAATACCGCAAATAGTGTACCGAATAGAATGATTTCTGCCCCAAGGAAAATCCAAAATCCTAAAATGTTCATTCTGTTTTGTTCAGTTTGATATTCAAGAGGCAATGCTGTATTCACATTAGCTGACATGGTTGTTCACCCCTTTATCGACGTTACGCCATGCTTTTTCAGTTGATTTAATTTCATCGACTGGAACATGGAAACCGTCATTATAATCAAAGGACCTAATAATTAATCCTGCTAAAATTCCGACCGTTGCTACAAGAGCGGCAATCTTCCATTCAAAGACTAAGAAGAAACCGGCTACTCCAAATACAGCGCCCATATAGATTGGTAAGCCTGAATTACTTGGCATGTGAATTTCTTTAATTTCATCATCGCTTAAAGTAAGACCTTCATTGTTTTTCTTCATGTACCAGAATGCATCAAGTGATTTAACTTCTGGTTGTTTCGCAAAGTTATAGAATTGAACAGGTGAAGCAGTTGCCCACTCAAGTGTTCTAGCATCCCAAGGATCGTTAGAGATATTGCGGTCTGCATAACGAGCACTCCAATAAATGTTGTAGCAGAGGGCACCAAAACCGATTGCTAAAATAACTGCACCAATTGCTGAAACTAGGAATAATGGTGCATAGCCTGATTCAACAGAATAGGTATATGAGCGTCGAACCGCTCCATTTAAACCAAGGAAGAACATTGGCATAAACGTTAAATTGAAACCAATGACGAAGAACCAGAAATGAATCTTACCTAGTTTTTCATTTAACATATGTCCAAACATTTTTGGCCACCAGTAGTAAAGACCAGCAAATACCGCGAACACTACACCAGGTATTAATACATAGTGGAAGTGAGCAACAAGGAATAAAGTATTATGATATTGATAATCCGCTGCACCCATTGCAAGCATTACACCAGTTACCCCACCAATGACAAAGCAAGGAATGAAAGCTAGTGCCCAAAGCATGGCAGTTGTGAATTGGATACGACCTTTACGCATAGTGAAAAGCCAGTTAAACATTTTAACACCGGTTGGAATAGCAATCATCATGGTTGTAATAGAGAATACAGAGTTGACTGCCGGTCCAGCACCCATCGTAAAGAAGTGGTGAACCCATACAAGCATACTTAAGAAAGCAATTCCGACTACTGAAAAGACCATTGATTTATAACCGAATAACATTTTTCGAGAAAAAGTAGAAATGACTTCTGAGAACATTCCGAAGGCTGGAAGAACAACAATATATACTTCAGGGTGTCCCCATAGCCAGAACAAGTTCGCCCACATCATATCCATTCCGCCGCCGCTTAGCGTAAAGAAATGGGTACCGAAAATACGGTCAAATGTCATTAGAGCAAGTGCTACAGTAAAGATTGGGAAAGCAGCAATGATAATAATGGAAGCAACAAATGATGTCCAAGTGAACATCGGCATTCTCATTAATGTCATGCCCTTTGTTCTCATTTTTAAAACTGTTACGACAAAGTTAATACCTGTCATCAGTGTACCAATACCGGCAATCTGTAAGGCAATTGCATAATAGTTGTTACCGATACCTGGAGTGAATTCTTTCCCTGCAAGAGGGAAGTAGGCTGTCCATCCAGCATCTGGTGAACCACCAATAACGAAAGAAATGTTAAACAGCATCGCACCTGCAAAGAATAGCCAGAAGCTTAGCGCATTTAATTGCGGAAACGCAACGTCACGTGCACCAATTTGCAGTGGAATAACGACGTTCATTAAACCAATTAAAAGTGGCATTGCTGCGAATAAAATCATGATTACACCATGAGTGGTGAAAATTTCGTTATAGTGCTGTGCATCTAAAAATTGCATCTCAGGGCGTGAGGTCTGTGCCTTCATTAATAGTCCATCTACACCACCACGGAAGAACATTAATACACCAGAAATGATGTACATGATACCGATTCGTTTGTGGTCAACAGTTGTAAGCCATTCACGCCAGAGCCATTTCCATTTTTTTAAATAGGTAACTCCAGCTACAATACCTACCATTGTTAGAACAATAGCAATCTGAGAACCTAGTATTAAAGGGTTCCCCACGATGAAGAAGTCATGCCAATTAATGCCCATCGTGTTCACCTCCATTAGAATTTTCATCCATATTCATACTTTCCATAGACTCGCCGCTAGGTTCTTCATCTTTAAAGATCTTTCCTTTGACGCCATGGACTTCATATAATTCAGGGTTTGTATAAGTCTTAGAATTCATTTTTGCGTGGTCAACCCATGCTAAATGTGTACCAATAAATGTTTCACGTCCTAAATGTGTAGGCTTTAGGAGTTCATTGTATTTTTTTTCAGTTAATTTTGGTGCCTTATCTTTAACGTCCTTAACCCATTTGTCAAAGTCTTTTGGTGACTTTGCTTCAACAGTAAACTCCATTTCAGCGTAACCTTTTCCGTTGAAGTTTGTGTTTCGGCCTAAAAATTCCCCAGGCTTATCTGCAGTAAGGTACAATTGAGTTTCCATTTTATTCATTGTGTATTTCTGACCGCCTAATTCAGGCACCCAGAAGGATTGCATAGTACCAGCTGATGTTAATTTAAACTCAACAGGTGTACCTGCAGGAATGTTAACATAGTTAACTGTTTCAATACCTTGTTCTGGATAACTGAAGATCCATTTCCAGTCGGCAGATGTAACATGAATCACGATAGGTTTTTTATTTTCATAGCCAACAGGTGGTTTTTCAAGTTTATATATCGTTGTAACCGTTGGAATGGTTAAAGCAATTACAATCAGAATAGGAATAACAGTCCAAATAAATTCTAATTTTGTGCTACCGTGTTCTTCAGGTGGCTCGTAATCTTTATTTTCAGGTGTTGCCCGGTATTTCCAGATAATATATCCAAATAAACCAAAAACGACAACAACCACAAGGAGCATGAAGATGAGCGACCAATTGATCAAGTCAAGAATATCTCTTGCTGCAGGACCCTTTGGCTCGAAAACAAGCATATTTGGTTCGCATCCACTTAAAAGCAGTACAGGAAGTAGAGCTAATAATGGAACGAAGTATTTCTTTTTAAACATTGAGATTTTCCCCTCCAATAATTGTTCGTTTTTTCACAATCTCTTCGTGAATTCATTCACAAACTTTGCTAGAGTCATGCCCTTTCATAAAAAACAAAAAACAATAATTAAATTAATTATTAAATAATAATTATTGGTCTGTTTGTTTCCTTAACACAATATTAACAACATAGATGTGATGTTAACATAGGTTTTTGAAAAAAGTTGTGACAAATTTGTTAAGGATTTAAAAGCCTAATCTTGGGACAAAATGGAAAATGGCGTTATTACAAGGTTCCTGCAATAATAGTTGTCTATTTTATTACATTCGTGGGATAATATAGGTGAATACATAGTTAGAGGAGAGCATATAATGAAAGTCAAAATTAACCGCAATGCTGCAAAAGCATTGAATAAAATGTTAGAACAAGAGGAAGCACAAGGAAAATTATTTAGAATATATGTAACAAGTATCCATGGAGATCATGCACACTATGATTTAATGCTCGATAGTCCAACTGAAAATGATGAAGTAATTAAATCCGATAAGGAAATTGACTTTATTATTGAAAAAAATAATGAGTACCTAGATAATATCTGGATTCAATTCTTCCATGTACCAAAAGAAGAATGGCTAATTACGAATCCATCAAAGGGAAGCCACCATCATCATCATTAATATAATAGAAGAAACGTTCGGAATGCTATCCAACGTTTCTTTTTTTGATACCAAATTTCAAAAAACTCGAAATTGTTCACATTTTTCTCATATAATCCTATTATTGCTAACTTTGAAAAAAGGAGATTTTCTATGATCCGCAGATTTTTTTCTTATTATCGACCGCATAAAAAACTGTTCATTTTAGATTTTTTTAGTGCCATTGTGGTTGCAGCCCTAGAGCTGGCCTTTCCATTAGCTGTTCAATGGTTTATTGATAAACTGCTGCCTGGAGAGGATTGGCAAGCCATTGTGTCAGTTAGTATCGGCCTTTTCCTAGTATATTTATTAAGCACCTTTTTACAATTTATTGTAAATTACTGGGGCCATAAACTTGGTATAAATATTGAAACAGATATGAGGCAAGAGTTGTTTGAACATGTACAAAAGCAGTCTTTTCGTTTCTTCGATAATACGAAAACAGGTCATATCATGAGTAGAATTACTAATGATCTTTTTGACCTTGGTGAACTTGCCCATCACGGACCAGAAGATGTGTTTATTGCCATAATGACTTTTATAGGTGCATTTTGGATTATGCTGACAATCAATGTAAAACTGTCATTAGTTGCTATTATAGTTCTTCCTTTTTTAATTTTACTTGTTGTTTTATGTAACCTGAAAATGAATAAGGCCTGGGGGCAAATGTATTCAAGTATTGCAGATGTAAATGCGCGTGTTGAGGATAGTGTGTCAGGTAGTCGGGTTGTTCAATCATTTACAAATGAAGATTATGAGATTGCTAGATTTAAAGAGAATAATAAGACGTACCGTGCTGCCAAACTCGGTGGATACCGGGTCATGTCTTTCAGTTTATCTGGTATTTATATGATGACAAGGTTAATTACCATTATTGTTCTCGTTTACGGCGCTTGGCTTAGCTTTACCGGTCATTTGACATATGGAGAACTGGTAGGTTTTGTTCTTTATGTTAATGTTCTCTTTAAACCTATTGATAAAATCAGTGCAATTATGGAGCTCTATCCAAAAGGAATGGCCGGATTTAAGCGTTTTATTGAATTAATTGATTCAGAACCGGAAGTTAAGGATACAAAGGATGCAATTGTGGTTGATTCGTTAAAAGGAGACATTGTGTTTAATGATGTTTCTTTTCGGTATGACAGGCATAAATCAGTCCTCGAACATATTGATTTGAAGATCAATGCTGGTGAAACGATTGCATTTGTGGGTCCATCAGGAGCTGGAAAGACGACTATTTGCTCGTTAATCCCAAGGTTTTATGATGTGAATAGTGGGGAAATTAAAATCGACGGTATGGATATCCGGGATTTGACAAAAAAATCACTACGATCCCAAATTGGAATTGTTCAACAGGATGTGTTTCTTTTTACTGGCACTCTCCGTGAGAACATTGCTTATGGAAAGCAAAATGCAACGGATGAAGAAATTTTTGACGCAGCCCGACGTGCCCATCTTGAACAATTTATTGCCACATTACCCGACGGCTATGAAACACAAATTGGAGAAAGAGGTTTAAAACTTTCTGGGGGACAAAAACAACGTATTGCCATTGCACGTATGTTTTTGAAAAATCCTCCGATCTTAATCTTGGATGAAGCTACTTCTGCGTTGGATACCGAAACGGAAATGGTGATTCAAGAAGCATTGATGGAGTTAGCGCAGAACAGGACAACACTTATTATTGCCCATAGACTTGCGACTATTCGCAATGCTGATCGGATTGTTGTAATAACGGAAGATGGGATCGCAGAAGAGGGACGCCATGATGACCTCATCGAACAAGGCGGTATTTTTGCAAACCTTCACCGTGTGCAATTTCAGCGATAAAAACAAAAAGAACTCTATTTATAAGAAGAGTTCTTTTTGTTTTATATAATATAATTATGTAAACTGTAACTTTTGATTATTTACCATAAAAGGTGATACCCTAGTAAGGAAAAAGGCGAAAGGAGACAAATACATATGGATAACTATACAAAGGATCTAGAAATTAAACTTGTCGCACTTGATATGGATGGAACTCTTTTAAATAAAAAAGGAGAGATCTCAGAGGCCAATCGCCAAGCAATTAATACGGCGCAGGAAAAGGGTATTGCCGTTGTTCTTAGTACTGGACGCTCTATTGGTACTAGTAGAGAACATGCGGATTCACTTGAATTGACTTCATATTTGGTAACGGTAAATGGAAGTGAAATTTGGGACCATCAGCGGCAGTTAGTGGAGAGAAACCTAGTGGATACTGAGCTTATCCAATGGATGTGGGAACTAACGAAACAACATCAAACCAAATTTTGGGCGATTAGTACGGATCGGAGCTGGCATAATGAAATGCCTGAGGACCTATTTAGTGTAGAATGGTTAAAATTTGGATTTAATATTGAAGATGATACAACAAGAGAGCTAATTAAACAGGAGCTTGAAGCAAAAGGTAAATTTGAACTAAGCAATTCAACGCTGAAAAATATTGAGGTAAATCCTGTAGGGATTAACAAAGCAAAGGGACTAAGAATGGTTTGCAGTCGTTTAGGGATAGATATGAAAAATGTAATGGCTGTTGGTGACAGTATGAATGATTTAGCGATGATCAAAGAAGCAGGGATTGGCGTAGCAATGGGAAATGCTCAAGAAATTGTTAAAGCGTCAGCAGACTGGATTACCTCAACAAATGAAGAAGATGGAGTGGCAAAAGCCATCCATAAATGGGTAATCTAAAGGTTGAAATTAAATATTATTTTTTTTTACATGTGAGTATAAGGTTTTAATTTGTGGGTAAAAATAATCAGGCAAGTATATTGCAATTTCATGTATAAGGTACATGCTAGGAGGCTACAAAGGAAATGGAACATGGTAAGGTAAAATGGTTTAACAGTGAAAAAGGATTTGGATTCATCGAGCGTGAAGGTGGAGAGGACGTATTCGTACATTTCTCTGCTATTCAAGGTGAAGGTTACAAATCATTGGATGAAGGTCAAGAGGTTACGTTTGAAATCGAAAATGGACAACGTGGACCACAAGCGGTTAACGTTCGTAAATCATAATGACCCACCAATAAAACAGACTCCAAAACGGAGTCTGTTTTTTTTATATGAAAAAAGCCTCCACCAAAAGGGCAGAAGCTTTGTAGATCTTAATTCACTTTGAAATTAAATATTTGAAATCTCCTGTACTCGTCCAACTTGTCCATCAGTTAGCCTGACTTTTATGCCATGGGGATGGAAACTTGAATTGGTCAAAATATCCTTAACCACACCTGCAGTTAGTTTGCCACTTCTTTGGTTAGCCTTTAGGACAATTTTAACTGCTAATCCTGGGTGGATATCCTTTCGATATTGGCCGTTAGACACCCATCTTTCTCCGTGAGTTGCTAACCTTCTTGGTTTGCTGACTTCTCATTTTTTGTGTTGCTGAAGAGCCATTTAAATTGGAATTTCCAGAAGAAGCTTTATTCTTCTTATTTAAAAGCTGCTGCTTCATTGCCTCTTGTAAACTAATCTTCTTTTTTGAATCCTCTGTTTGATTTATTTCACTCATAAAGAAATCCTCCTAAAATGTACGTTATCTACAGTATAATCTATTTTTTTCTATATTATTAATGAATCCTCACAATTGAAATAAAATTTTTTTGGGCGATATTTCTTAATTTTGGAATAACGTCCTATATTTTTAATACCTATGTAATAGTGGGTACATGTTACCTAATTGATAATCAATACTAATTTAAAATTATTATCATTTAGTATTGATTTTAATAAAATTTATATTATAATCTAGTTAAGCTAAAAAATAGTTTACGAGGTGATTACATGAGTAATGTTAACAAGCATTTGACAACAGGTACTGGGGCCCCCGTCGGCGATAATCAAAATTCAATGACTGCAGGATCACGCGGCCCAACATTAATTCAAGACGTACATTTACTAGAAAAATTAGCGCATTTTAACCGTGAGCGGGTACCTGAGCGTGTGGTTCATGCAAAAGGTGCAGGGGCACATGGCTATTTTGAAGTAACTAACGATATGTCAAAATACACAAAAGCAAAATTGTTTAATGGTGTCGGAAAGAGAACACCAATGTTTATTCGATTCTCAACGGTAGCCGGTGAATTAGGTTCAGCTGATACGGTGCGTGATCCACGCGGTTTTGCTGTTAAATTTTATACAGAAGAAGGAAACTATGATTTAGTAGGAAATAATACACCCATTTTCTTTATTCGTGATGCAATTAAATTCCCTGATTTCATTCATACACAAAAAAGAGATCCTAAAACACATTTGAAAAATCCTAATGCGGTTTGGGACTTTTGGTCCTTATCTCCAGAATCCCTGCACCAGGTAACTTATTTAATGGGTGACCGTGGATTGCCGGCTACTCTACGCCATATGAATGGGTACGGAAGCCATACCTTTAAATGGGTAAACCATGAGGGGCAAGCGGTTTGGGTAAAATATCACTTTAAAACAGAGCAAGGTGTTAAAAACATGTCTCCCGATGTGGCGGCAAAACTAGCTGGAGAAAATCCAGATTACCATACTGAAGACTTATATAATGCAATAGAAAACGGAGATTTCCCTGCGTGGAGACTTCATGTTCAAATTATGCCATTTGAAGATGCGAATACGTATCGCTTTGATCCATTTGATGTAACAAAAGTATGGTCACATAAAGACTACCCACTAATTGAGGTTGGCCGTATGGTTCTTAATCGCAACCCAGAGAACTATTTTGCGGAAGTAGAGCAATCTACATTCTCACCTGGAACAATGGTACCGGGAATCGAAGCTTCACCTGATAAAATGCTTCAAGGTCGTATTTTTGCTTATTCTGATGCCCATCGCTATCGTGTAGGTCCTAACCATACCTTACTACCTATTAATCGTCCAAAGGTAGAAGTGAACAACTATCAACGGGACGGTGCGATGCGTTTCGATAACAATGGCGGCGGTTCTGTTTACTATGAACCAAACAGCTATGACGGACCAAAAGAAGCACCGGAACATAAGCAAACTCCATTCCAGGTGTCAGGGTCAGCTGAGCAGGTAGCCTATGATCATAATGATCACTACACTCAAGCCGGTGACCTTTACCGTTTAATGTCTGAAGAAGAAAGAACCCGCCTCGTGGAAACCATTGTTGGTGCCATGAAGCCGGTGGAAAGAGATGATATTAAACTACGCCAAATTCAGCATTTCTATAAAGCAGACCAAGAGTATGGCGAGCGAATTGCAAAAGGCTTAAATTTAGCTATCCCTCAGGGAGTAAAATAAAACAATAAGACTAGTAAAAGGCTGTTCAAAAGTTGAGCAGCCTTTTTTCATGTTATTATGTAAATAGTAAAATACGGAGGAAACATACAAAATGAATCAACCAATTGCAATTGTCACTGGTGCTTCAAGTGGTTTTGGACTATTAACAACATTAGAGTTAGCAAAAGCTGGTTTTCAAGTAATCGCAACAATGAGAAATAAGGAAAAAGCAGATGAGCTTCTAAAGGAGGCCCAAAGACTTACATTACTATCGAATTTGATTATTCATGAACTGGATGTTACCTCGGAGGCTTCCGTAGAACAATTAGCGGCAATGATTAAAAGTATTGGCCGGGTAGATGTGCTAGTAAACAATGCTGGCTATGCTGGAGCAGGGTTTGTTGAGGAAATAACGATGGAAGAGTACCGAAAACAATTCGATACTAATTTCTTTGGCGTCATTGCAGTATCAAAGACTGTTATTCCTTTCATGCGTAGACAAAGGAAAGGGAAAATTATCAATGTTAGCAGCATAAGCGGGAAAATAGCGTTTCCGGGCCTATCACCGTATGTTGCTTCCAAGCATGCTTTGGAGGGATGGAGCGAAAGCTTACGATTAGAATTATCCCCGTTTGGGATCGCTGTCACCTTAATTGAACCAGGCTCCTATAAGACCAGTATTTGGACCACAGGCAAGCAAGTTACCACACTTTCCTTACAAACAAATTCACCCTATTTTAACTATATGAAGAGTATCGAAGACTACATTTCCTCAGGTGAAGGGCAGTTTGGCAACCCTAAGGATGTGGCAGAGAAAATAGCTAGTATAGCTTTAGACGAGAGGCCGAATTTAAGATATCCCATTGGAAAAGGCGTAAGGACAACTCTCATGTTAAGAAAATTTATCCCATGGAAGCTCTGGGAGAAGCTTTTTATTAAAAAACTACATCAATAAAAGGTATTACAAAAATCATATATTTTCTGCAAATTTCGACAAAAATTCCCTCTTTTTTCTATTAAACTAGTACATAGTTACTAGGAGGGGAAATAGTGAAAAAGATTGTCATTGCATTAATATTCTTCATATTAATAACACAGATAGGCTTGAATAGTACAGTAAAAGCCGAACATACTCAAGAATTTAATAAGCTTCGAGCAGACCTTGCGGAATACATAAAACCATATCAAGGTAAAGTGACACTCCGTTATAAAAATCTCGTGACAAATGAAAGCTATTCTTTAAATAGCGAGACACAAGTTCCTGCTGCCAGCACAATTAAATTGCCGCTAGCGATATACATAATGAAACTTGCTGATGAGGGGAAGCTTGATTTAAACGAACCATTAACTTATCAAAGCCGGCATTATTCTGGAGGAAGCGGTGTCATCCAAAATGACAAGGTGGGCACGATCTATACAATTGGAGAATTGGTCGAAAAAGCGATGATCTATAGTGATAATATAGCTTTCATTATGTTGAAGGAGCGGGTAGGACCCAATCAGTTTGTCGCATATTTAAAAAGCCTTGGGGCAGTCAATGCCTATCCTGGAGGAAGAAATCTCACTTCTGCTGACGATTTAACTCTATACACAGGAGAACTGTATCGCTATTCAAATCATAGCGTAAATGGGAAGAAGCTTATAGAATACCTTGAACATACGGTTTATAACACCACGATTCCAAACGGGATTAAGGACGTGCCTGTTGCCCATAAAGTTGGAATGATTCCAATGAATTTAATTTATAACGATGCTGCTATTGTATTTGCAAATGAACCGTATACCTTAGCTATTACAACCAGAGGAATTGCCTATGAAAAATCACAAGAAGTGATTGCAGAAATTGCTTCAATTGTAAATAATCAGCACCAATTGATTGCTAAGGAGAGAAGCGAAGAATTGGCGGTAGTTACTGGGAGTACAAACAAAGCGGTAAGAACTTTGGAAGTAGGGTCATTTTATTATGATTTTTTAGAAAAAAAGCTGTATGGAACCTTTTATCCACCTTCAATTGAACGTGGATATTATGAACGAACAGCCTACCAGCAGCTCGTAGCCATTTTGGATGTTAGAAAGAAAGTGACATCCCCTTTTACTTTTGATAATTTAACAATTAATTGGAAACAATAGGTATTATTAAAAGGGCGAAGGAGCATCCGGGTGAATCTGAACGTATTATATGGGGCCGTTTATATTTTTTCAGCAATAAAATGGGGAGATTGGAAAAACTGGAAAGCGTATTATCCCACCTTTCTCTTTTTAATGGTGGGTGATTTAGTCTATCAATATTTATTCTACAAGCATAGTATGTGGGAATATGTGCCTGTAGGAAGTGATAAAGGATGGGCTAAACATACCCATATTGCATTTTTGGTCATGTTAATAAAGTATCCAGTGACGATTAGCATTTTCCTCGGCCATATGTCAAAGTCTTTTAAGAAGAAAATCGCCAATATCCTGCTTTGGACAATTATTTATACCATTAATGAGTATGCTGATTTAAGGTTAGGTGCGCTTGTCCATAAAAATGGATGGAATTTAGGTTGGTCTGCTTTTTTTAGCTTTGTCATGTTTTCCGTACTTGCGATTCATTATTATAAACCACTTCTAGCTTGGATTCTGTCGGCGGTCTATGCTGCTTTTCTTTGGAATGTGTTTGATATCTCATCCAGTATTTTAAAATAATGATCCTCTCAAAACAACCGGTTATTATGGTTGTTTTTTATTTTTTCAAAAAAATATCTCCAAAGTCGAAATATTTTGCAGGACTTTAAGGGATATTCTTAGAATAATAGAAATATGATGGAACAAAAGGGGGGATTAGCTTGGGTATCCAAGTAATTGAAAAAGAAGAGATAAAAGTAGTGGGAATATCTTGGACAGGTACATATTCGGAAACAAGTACCATTCCAAGTCTTTTTAACAAAATGGAAGCACGGCTGCAGGAGGTACCCTATCAGACAAAAGAGCCCGTTTTCATTGCACCGTTTCATAGCAGGGAAACAGAGTTTACATATTATGTCACTACCCCGGTAGAGAAGCTTGAGGCGATCCCAGAAGGAATGATTGGCTTTACGATCCCTAGCAAAAATTATGTATTTACTACCCATAATGGGAAGCCAGAAGATGTAGAAAATACATATCACCGCTTGTTTAATTGGATGAAAGAATATGGTTATGAACAGGACCATCATGCATTAAGCTTAGAAATCTATAAGGAAGAACATAAACATCAAAATGCAACAGGTGACCTTCATTTTGAGATTTATTTACCTGTTAAGATGTATAGAGATTAATTCTTGCCCTTGTATAGGGGCTTTTTTTATTATATGGGACATTTTCCTTTACTCGATCAATCAAGTATAATAACATTTAATATAGCTAAATAATTCCTTCGGGGTCAGGTGAAATTCCTAACCGGCGGTGATGAAGCCATGCTTCTTAGTCCGTGACCCGGTTATCCGCTTGGATAAACGGTGGATCTGGTGCAACTCCAGGGCCGACAGTTAAAGTCTGGATGGGAGAAGGAAAAACGAGGTTTATGGGTAGGGTGAAGTATACCTATTTTTAAGCTTTTATTTCCTATTGTCTTTTTTGGCCCTAGAGAACAGTATTTCTTCAGGGCCTTTTTTATTCCTTAATAAAGGAGAAGATAGGATGGATGATAAATCTTATATGAAATTAGCTCTTGATCTTGCAAGAGGAGCGTTAGGCCAAACCACGCCAAATCCAGTTGTCGGAGCTGTATTGGTGAGGGACGGGCAAATGATTGGCATGGGGGCCCATTTAAAAGCGGGCGAACCACATGCGGAGGTACATGCCATTCAAATGGCTGGTGAAAAAGCAAAGGCTGCTACGTTATATGTAACACTAGAGCCGTGCAGTCATTTTGGTAAAACACCTCCGTGCTCTGATTTGGTTATTAGGTCTGGCGTAAAAAAAGTATTTGTTGCAACGACTGACCCCAATCCTCAAGTGGCTGGAACAGGGGTCAATCGAATGAAAAAAGCAGGAATTGAAGTGGTAGTGGGCTTACTTCAAGAGGAAGCTCGTGAACTAAATAAAATCTTTTTCTATAACATTCAAACAGGACTCCCTTATGTTACATTAAAAACGGCCTCAAGTTTGGATGGAAAGACGGCAACCGTAGCTGGTGAAAGTATGTGGATTACTGGTGAGCAAGCACGAGCAGATGTCCATCAGTTTCGCCATCAGCATGATGGTATTCTAGTTGGAGTTAATACCATAATAAAGGACAATCCGTCCTTAACAACAAGAATTCAATCGGGTGGCAAAAATCCTGTTCGTATTATCCTTGATACCTATCTTAGGACTCCTCATCATGCAAAGGTGCTAACTGACCAAGAAGCCCCGACTTGGATTGTTACTGGAAGTGATGTTGACTTAGAAAAGGTAGAGCATTTTAAGGAATATGGCGTTGAAATCATTCAAATGGAAACAAACATGATTTCGATTAAAGAATTACTTGTGGTCCTTGGGGAGAAAGGGATTACCTCGCTTTTTGTTGAGGGTGGTGCAGAAGTACATGGAAGCTTTTTAAAGGAAAAAGCTTTTCAGCAAGTAATAACCTATATTGCACCAAAATTAATTGGAGGAAAAGGGGCACCAACATTATTTGGTGGCCAGGGAATAGAAAAAATAGCTCAAGCCGTTTCATTGAATATTAGACAAGTAGATAGGATTGGCAATGATTTAAGGATTATTGCAGAACCTATTCAAGGAGAAGAATGATTATGTTTACCGGTATTATTGAAGAAATAGGCAGTATAGCCAATATCCAGAGAACAGGAGAATCGTTTGTTTTAACGATTGAAGCGAAAAAAGTTCTTGAAGATGTCCATCTGGGAGATAGCATTGCTGTCAACGGCGTTTGTCTTACCGTTACTTCTTTTTCAGTGAAACAATTTACGGTTGATGTGATGCCTGAAACTGTAAAAGCAACCAGTCTAAATGCAATAAAACGAGGGTCAAAGGTGAATTTAGAAAGAGCCATGGCTGCTGGTGGAAGGTTTGGTGGGCATTTTGTTTCTGGACACATTGATGGAACAGGAGTAATAAAAAGCAAACAGACAGTCAAAAATGCGGTCTATTATGAAATTGAGGCAGATCCCGAATTACTTAGATATGTCATATTAAAGGGATCGGTTGCTGTAGATGGGACAAGCTTAACTGTATTTGCTGTAACCGAGAATAGCTTTACTTTATCCTTAATTCCTCATACGTTATCTGAAACTGTTTTAGGAATAAAAGGTTCTGGAGATATCGTAAATCTAGAATGCGATATGATCGGTAAATATGTCGGACACTTTTTAACAAACCTCTCAAACAATCATACTAAATCAAAGAGTCAAAAAGGTATAACAGCAAGCTTCTTAGAAGATAACGGCTTCATGTAAGCTATCATGTACGTTTTTAAACCGATGAAAAGGAGTGATTGGTATGTTTAATACAATAGAGGAAGCACTATCCGATTTAAAAGAGGGAAAAGTGATCATTGTTTGTGATGACGAGGATCGTGAAAATGAAGGGGATTTTATTGCCCTTGCTGAAAAAACGACACCATCTGTAATTAATCTTATGGTCACTCACGGCAGAGGACTTGTTTGTATACCGATTGAGGAAGAGTTAGCACAAAAGCTCGATTTGTTTCCAATGGTTTCAAAGAATACGGATCCACATGGAACGGCCTTTACGGTAAGTATTGACCATAAGTTTTCAACTACAGGAATTTCTGCTTATGAACGGTCAGCAACCGTCTTAAGTATGCTTGATCCTGAAGCTAAACCAAGTGATTTTAAAAGACCCGGGCATATCTTCCCTCTAGTTGCCAAAAAAGGTGGGGTGCTCCGCCGAACTGGACATACAGAGGCGGCGGTTGATTTAGCAAAATTATGCGGGGCAAAGCCAGCCGGTGTCATCTGTGAAATTATGAATGAGGATGGGACAATGGCACGTGTCCCTCAGCTAAGAAAAATTGCAGATGATCTAAATGTCAAGATGATTACCATTAAAGATTTGATTGAATACCGAAACAAAAAGGATAACTTGGTAAAAAGAGAAATAGAAATTAATTTGCCAACTGAATTCGGAACCTTTAAAGCTGTAGGTTACTCCAATCTTGTTGATGATAAAGAGCACGTGGCCTTAGTGAAGGGAGAAATTGACCCTGAAAAGCCAGTCCTGGTTCGAGTTCATTCAGAATGTTTAACGGGTGATGTATTTGGTTCCTACCGCTGTGATTGCGGACCACAGTTGCATGCAGCCTTAAATCAAATCGATCAAGCGGGAAATGGTGTTCTACTGTACATGAGACAGGAAGGACGCGGAATTGGTCTATTAAATAAAATGAGAGCGTATAAGCTTCAAGAAGAAGGCTATGATACGGTTGAGGCGAATGAAAAGCTGGGCTTTGGTGCCGATTTAAGGGAATATGGCATTGGTGCACAAATCCTTAAAGACTTAGGCATAAAAAAAATGAAGCTGTTAACGAACAATCCACGAAAAATAAAAGGCTTGAAGGGATACGACCTTGAGGTAGTAGAGCGGGTGCCACTTCAAATGGAAATGCGTAAAGAAAATGCGAATTACTTACGAACCAAGCACGATAAGTTAGGGCATATGTTTCATTATTAATAGATAGGTACTAAAAATAAAATTATTTGGAGGCATTTACATGGGACACACATTTGAAGGAAATTTAGTTGGTTCAGGATTAAAAGTTGGAATCGTTGTTGGCCGATTTAATGAATTTATTACAAGTAAATTATTAGGTGGTGCACAGGACGCACTAAAAAGACATGGGGTAGATGAATCCAATGTCGATGTTGCTTGGGTTCCAGGGGCATTTGAAATTCCATTGATTGCACAAAAAATGGCAAATAGTAAAAAGTATGATGCTGTGATTACACTTGGTACAGTTATTCGCGGCGCAACACCTCACTTTGATTATGTTTGTAATGAAGCAGCAAAGGGTGTTTCAGCTGCATCAATAAATAGTGGAATTCCTGTCATTTTCGGTGTATTAACGACAGAATCTATTGAACAGGCTGTAGAGCGTGCTGGAACAAAAGCTGGTAACAAGGGCTGGGATGCCGCAGTCGCTGCTATAGAAATGGCTAATTTATGCAGAAATCTTGAGCAATAATCAATACACTTGAAAGCTGGAAAAAGATGAAACTTGGTTTTGATATTGATGATACCTTAATTAATCTAAGAGAGCACGCCTTTCATTTGTATAACAAGAAATTGCAGAAGGCTGTCCCCATTGAAGCTTACCATAGCTTAACAACTCTTGAGATACATAAGCCATTTGGGTTAAGTAATCAAGAAGGCAGCAAGATGTGGCGTGATTCCATGGAAGAGATTTATTACACGGACTGTGTACCTTTTCCACATGCGATTGAAGTTCTAAAAGAGCTCAAGCTTGAAGGTCATGAGATATACTATATTACTTCTAGACCTCTAGAGCATTGTGAACGAACAAGAAACTGGCTAGTAAATGCTGGATTTCCTGTAGATGAAAATTCCTTTTATTGCGGTATGAAGGATGCAGAAAAGATCAACATCATTAAAGATTTAGAGTTAGATTATTATTTTGATGACAAGCCGGCAGTACTGGAAACTCTTAAAGATTCAGGATCACGAGTATTCATCAAAAACAGCTCATACAACCAATACATTCAACTACCAAGAATTCATTGTTGGTCAGAGTTAAGGAGAAATTTACTCAAAGATAAGAAATAGGAGAAGGCGATATGCCTTCTCCTATTTTTTATGGAAAACGACTAATTTATTTATATTTGGATTCTGTTTTTTTTAATTTATTTATGCAAAAATTGCATGGTGCAGTATAAAATTACTCAATAGTTAAAGAGATAAATCATTTATCAGCGAATTTTCTAGGTTTATCAGCGAATCTAGAAATTTATCAGCGAATCAAAAAAAGCAACAATATATAGGTATTAAATATATACAAACGTAACTGTCTTTTACTATAATAGGATTAACATAAAAAAATAAATCGGTAAAACAGGTGCTAAGGTCTTTTACAAGATTATTAGCTTAATAGGGAAGTTGGTTAAAAACCAACGCGGTCCCGCCACTGTAAATGGGAGCAACCTAAACATGTCACTGTCGATAGATGGGAAGACTTAGGGAGCGATGATCATGAGCCAGGAAACCTGCCTGTTTTTGAACACAACGGCCTACGCGGATAGGAGAGTGTTAAGAATTGAAGCGGTTTACTCGTTTCTTCCTTAACGTACATAACACTCCTCCTCCTGATAGGGGGATTTTTTTATGTCTATTTAATCTGGAAAGGAAGAGTCTCGAAAATGGTGAAGAAAAGTAATTTGTGGTTGGTTATGCTTTTAATGTTCACGCTAATAACAAGTGGTTTCCAAGCTCCTGTATTAGCAGCAGAACAGGGGAAACAAGGAACCATCACGGTAATTGGAACAGATGAGTCCAATCCCATTCTAGCTAAAACAACCGTTCAATTGGGTGAAAAGGAAACAGCAACAGAAGCACTAATACATTCTGTTGGAGAAAGTAACGTTGAATTTACAGATAGCTCTTATGGAAAAATGTTAACGGGCATTAATGGGATAAAAGCGGAAGGGACGAATTATTGGGCATTCTTTATTAACGGAGTGTCTGCACAGGTGGGTTCGGATAGCTACATCGTCCAAAATGGGGATCAATTAACCTTCCGCCTGACAGATTGGACAAAAACGCCACAAAAAACAGTTTCATTGAAAGTAGTAAATGGCGAGAAAGGTACCGTTACTGATTTGTCAGGAATTGAAGTAATAGGTAGTCCGACTGCATTTCAACTCCTGCAGGTGGCCCTGGGTCCTGATAAAGTTGGATACAGTGAAAGCCAATACGGCAAAATGATTACATCCATTAACGGTATTGATGCTGAGGGAACAAATTATTGGGCTTTTTACGTAGATGGGAAAATGGCTGATGTAGGTGCAGATACGTATGAGGTTCAGGCAGGCAATCAAATTAGTTTCCAATTAGAATCTTGGCAGGCACCGGAAGAAGGGAATACAGGTGGAGAAACCAACCCAAATCCACCTGGAGGAACAGTTTCTGATAAAACAATCCAAACTTCTGTTGATTCAGCCAGCAAATATGTGTTGCAGAATCAAATAGGCGAATGGGAAGTAATCTCATTAAAACAAACAGGAAAAACGATTCCTTCAACATACCTTGATTCAGTTAAATCACTAGTTAAAGAAAAGCAAGGAAAGTTCAATAGAATAACGGATACTGAACGTTATGTTCTTGGTATACTCGCTGCAGGTGGAGATCCTACAAATGTAGAAGGCTATAATTTAGTCGAATCCATTTACAATGGTAATGTCACAAAGCAAGGGTTAATCGGGGTTTCCTATGCATTAATTGCTTTGGACAGTGCAAACTTTTCTGTACCAGATTTGGCCCAATGGACACGTGAAAAATTATTGACTCATTTAATTGATAGACAAAATCAAGATGGCGGCTGGGCATGGGATGAAACTGCTACAAGCGACATTGATACAACAGCGATGATTTTAACAGCTCTTGCTCCATATAAAGAAAAAGCGGAAGTTAAGGTAAAGGTGGATGCTGCCATCAACTATTTATCATCACAATATAAAGCTTCAAAAATAGATAATAGCTCCACAGCAGCACAGGTTATTATTGCTCTTTCCGCATTAGGTGTGGATGCGAATGCTAGTTCGTTTTCTGGTCTTGTGGAATATTTCCTATCTTTTCAAAATGCCGATGGGGGCTTTGATTGGCAAGGCGGAGAAGTGAGTGATCCATTCACCACGTCACAGGGGATTCAGGCATTAGCTTCCTATCAGCTTTTTACAAAAGGTAAAGGCTCTTTGTACCAACTTCCATTAGTTGAACAAAAGCCAGAGACGGAGAAGCCAGAAACAGATAAGCCAAACACTCAAACACCTGCAGAGGATACAACTGCACAACCAACTGCGAATAAAGAGAACAATAGTAATGGTGCAACGGGACATAAGTTACCAAACACAGCAACAGATATATATAACCTGCTTGCGGTTGGCTTATTGCTTATTCTGATTGGAAGTTTAGTTTATTTGAAGCAAAGAAAAAGATTTTCATAAGTAATGATGAGGCTGACCCCTTTTAGTCAGCCTCACCCAAGAGGAGGGTACATCATGAAAAAGTGGTTAAAAACAACAACATTACTTAGTTTATTATTCGTTCTGTTCTCCTTAGTCGGTTGTGGAGCAACGGAACAAACGGTAAAGGAAACCAAAAAAGAGAAAGAAAGTGTTTCAGTAGAAAAACCAAAAGAACAAGAAAGTAAGGAAGAAACAAAGGTAGTAGAAAATAGTGAGCAGAACCAAACAACAGTTTCAACAGTTACGGCTACTGAAGAGAAGAAAGAAAGTCAGCCTACAACCCAATCTAGTACGCCTAAGCAAACGAGTCCAACTAATCAACAGCAACCATCGACTGCAAAAACAAATACGGCTTCTACTACAAATAAAAGTAGTTCTCCGAGTACAGCGACCCAGAAGCCATCGTCAACTACTCCCGCATCAAAGCCAAGTACAACTACAACACCAAAGCCGGACACAACTGTAACATTATCCATTGTCGGGCCAAAGGATCGCGGGACAATTTTAGCTTCCACAAAAGTTACATTTAAGGATGGTGACACCATCTATGATATTATTGTAGGAACAGCTAAAAGCAAAGGGATTGTAATTGATTCTCGTGGAAGCGGGGCAACTGCCTATATTGAAGGAATTGATAACATTTATGAGTTTGATTACGGTGCAAAAAGCGGCTGGGTTTTCAAACAAAATGGAGTTAGCCTCACAAAGAGTATTGGGGTTACAAAGATTAAAGATGGTGATCGGATTGAATGCTTCTATACCGAATAAAAGTGGGGGGAACTTAGGATGAAAGGTCGTTTTGAACGTTTTCATCCTCTTGTGTCCTTTCTTTTTTATGTTGGGGCTGTGACCCTATTAATTATTATGTTTCATCCTATTTTTCTTGTTACCGGCTTACTGGTGGTTTTTATCATTAACTATATACATGACCAATTAAAAGGAATTCGGCGTTGGTATATTTTTATTATATGTACCTTTCTTCTCATGATCATTACTAATCCGCTATTTAATGAAAGGGGAAGGCATCTACTTTTTGAAATCAAACAGCATCGGGTTACATTGGAGGCAGTGCTTTATGGTGGAATGAATGCCATGTCCATTATTGGTATTATCGTATCATTTATTTCTTATAACATCATCATGACACCTAATAAGTTACTATTTCTCTTTTCAAAAATCATGCCGCAATTTGCCGTTCTATTGATGCTGACCCTCCGATTTATTCCATTAATGAGAAGGAGAATGGAGGAAATTTCGATTGTTCAAAAGAGTAAAGGATTGTCTGTAGCACATGGCAAATGGAACACAAGACTCAAGACGGGAATGCTATATGTACAGACGCTTTTAACCTATTCGCTAGAGGAAGCAATTCAAACAGCGGATTCAATGAATGCAAGGGGATATGGGAAGGCAAACCGTTCCACTTATGAGTATTTTAAATGGAAGAAATCAGATTTCCTTTCTATTTTGTATTTAGTTGTCCTTTTTGCTTTCATTCTCATTGGACGCTTTTCAGGTTATGGTGTTCTAACGATCTATCCAATAATGGAAGCGTGGCAATTCTCTGGAGTGGATATCATAACATTTGTTTGTTATTTAATGTTCTTAAGTTTTCCAATCATAGTAGAAGTGGGTGGAATGTTCCGATGGCGTTTATTGAATTAAATGATGTCACTTTCACATACCCAGATTGTTCAGAACCTGCCATAAGGGACCTATCACTTACAATTAATAAGGGTGAATTTGTCGTTCTGATTGGTGCATCTGGTTCTGGGAAAAGCACGCTCTTACGATTATTAAAAAAAGAAATTCAGCCCCATGGAACCCTTTTAGGGCAAATTTTATTCAATGATCAAAATAGTCAAGGTGCAGAAGGGATTTCAAAGGAGATTGGCTTTGTTTTTCAAGATCCAGAAAATCAGATGGTTGCGGATGACGTATTGCATGAAATCGTTTTTGGTCTGGAGAATATCGGTCTAGCTACGAATGAAATGAGAAACAGGGTAGCAGAAATGGTTCACTTTTTTGGAGCAGAGCCATTGTTACACAAAAAAACTCATGAACTTTCGGGTGGGAAGAAACAACAAATTAATCTTGCTTCCGTTCTTCTCATGCAGCCCAATATTTTATTGCTAGATGAGCCGACAGCACAGCTGGATCCGGTTAGTTCCAGGGAATTTTTAGATATACTAAAAAGACTAAATGATGAGTTTGGGATGACGATTATTATTGCTGAACATCGTCTAGAAGAGGTTTTTACATTAGCAGATCGGATTATTATGATGGATCAAGGAAGAATTGACATGGCAGGGGAGCCGAGAGAAGTTCTTCCTAAGATATGGGATTCGCCTAAAAAAGCGTTTATTCCTAGTATTCCAGCCTTGTTTTTAGGGATGGATGGCAAGGGAAGGATTCCTTTAAGCGTGAAGGAAGGTAGAAATTGGGCGCAAAAGGCAGGATTAGAAGCACTTCATCAGGAAAAAAAAGTTTCAGCTTTTTCTGCAGATAGAGAACTAATGCAAGGGGTCAATGTGTCTTATCGATATAATAAACAGGAAAATCTCATATTAGACGAGCTCACCTTCAGTTTACAGAAGGGTGAATGGTATGCTCTTTTGGGTGGCAACGGTTCAGGTAAATCTACTTTACTTAAAGCCCTCGCTGGTTTACTGAAGTTGGAAAGTGGGAAGATTTTTCTCGAAGGAAAGCCTTTAAAAGGCTATAAAAACAAGGAATTAATAGGGAAAATCGGCTATTTACCACAAAACCCAAAGCTCTTTTTTATTCAGGACACAATTGAAAAAGAAATTAAAGCTACAATGGCAGAATGTGCTCTATCTAACATGAATGAGGTACAGGCCTTGCTTACTGATTTAGGTATTGCTCATTTAATGTCTTCCCATCCTTATGATTTGAGTGGCGGTGAGCTACAAAAGGCAGCATTAGCATGCTTGTTAATACGAAAGCCAGAGATACTCTTGCTAGATGAACCTACAAAAGGCTTGGATCCTTTATCAAAAGAAAATTTATCTAAGATTCTTTTAGCACTAAGAAGTAAAGGAATGACCATTGTCATGTCAACTCATGATGTTGAATTTGCAGCTCTTTATGCTACAAAATGTGGAATGATGTTTCAAGGGAAAATTACTTCTGAAGATGTACCAAAGAAGTTTTTTAAAGGTAATTTCTTTTATACGACCATGATTCAACGGATTTTTCGAGATAGTATGGCTGAAGCCCCCATGACGCTAGAGGAGGTTTCTCGTCCATGCGTATCAACAAAGCGCTAAAGACCTTACTCATTTTATTTATTCTTGTATTTTTATTAGGGTCAACGTATCTGTGGGAAGATGCGTATTTATGGTTGAGCTTTGGGTTTGTCATTCTTACCATCTTTGTTTTTCTCGTTCGTTTTGAGAGGCGAAAGGTGGAACCTAGGGAGCTCGTTTTATTGGCAGTATTAGCATCAATTGCGGCTGTTGGACGGATTCCATTTGCAAGTCTCCCAAGTGTTCAGCCTACTACATTTGTGATCATGATGTCTGGCTTTGTATTTGGAGCAGAGAGTGGTTTTATTATTGGTGCAGTAGCAGCGCTTGCCTCAAATATGATTTTGGGTCAAGGACCGTGGACTCCCTGGCAGATGGCTGCATGGGGGTTAGTCGGATTAACGGCGGGATGGTTGAGAACTACCAAGGTTATGAACAGGAAAACTGGAAGAATATTTTTTGGCATTGTATGGGGGTTTTTGTTTGGCTGGATTATGAACTTATGGGGTTTTTTATCCATCGTTCAATCGGGAAGTCCTTTTGAATGGAAGGCGTTCCTCGTTTATTTAATTGGCAGTGCAACCTTCGATACCATGCATGCCATTTCAAATGTCTTCTTTTTGCTTTTATTTGGTGACCTTTGGTTGAAAATCCTGTCCCGATTTAAGCGGAAGTATGGACTGCTTGAATAAAATAAAAAATAGCACGCATTTTGCGTGCTATTCTTTTAGTGTTTTAATATTTTCGATCAAGAAATTGATACCTTCGCCCACTTGATACAAAGCCTTATCCAAGCCCTCTTTCCATCCTGGGGCTTTTTCTTTGATCGTTGCTCCTAGCTTTTGGGCATTCTCATTTAATTCTTTGCTGATTTTCTGCGCTTGCTCATTGAAATTTGTTTTCTGTGCAGTTTTGCCCTCAAGCTGGGCATTAATGGATACTACATCAAATTGTTCTTTAGGAAGATATCGGCTCGTTTCTTGTATGATTTCTTTAAAAATAGGGACCACATTAGCCGAACTTGAGCTCGGAAGGTAATGCTGCTTATCTGTTTGGTCGTAGCCGATCCAAATGGCCCCGACTAGGTTCGGAGTATATCCCGCCATCCATTGATCCTTTGTACCATTACTTGTAAATGAGAGCTGTGTCGATCCTGTTTTTCCAGCCAATTGAAGTCCTGGAATACGAGCGCGTCTGCCTGTACCTGACTCAACAACATTCAACAGCATGGATGTCATTTCATCTGTTACCTCTTTAGAAGTTACCTTGGTTGTTTTTGCTTCCCGTTCGGCAATAATGTTGCCAGTGGGACCGACAATTTTTGTAATTAAGTGGCTATCCATTCGTTTTCCACCATTAGGGAACACCGAAAAGGCATTCGCTAATTGAAGAGGGGACACACCTTTACTCATACCGCCAAGTGCAATGGCCAAGTTTTTATCTTCTTTTTCAACAGGAATCCCAAAACGCTTAAGAGAGTCCATACCTTTATTTAAGCCCACTTCATTTAAAAGCCACACAGCTGGTATATTTAATGACTCTTCGAGGGCCTTATACATGGGCACCTTTCCGCTATAGGTTCTTGAAAAATTCTCCGGTTTATAATTTCCAAAGGTGATCGGTTCATCTTTGAGTTCAGATGAATAGGTATATCCTTCTTCAAGTGCAGGAGTATATACAGCTAATGGTTTCATTGTCGAACCCGGTTGAGCCCTTAATTGTGTGGCTCGATTAAACCCACGGAATACATGTTCACCTCGACCGCCAACAAGCGCACTGACTCCACCAGTTTTCGGATCCATTAAAACGGATCCGCTTTGTACTAAGGTATTGCCTTTTCCTTTTGGAAAAAGATAGGTTTTGCTATAGACCTTTTCAATCCCAGTTTGTAGATTTTGATCCATTTCTGTATAGATCCGATATCCTCTGGTTAAAATCTCATCCTGCGTTAAGCCGTATTTTGAGATTGCCTCATTTAATACCGCATCTACATAGTAAGGATACTTTCGTTCAACAAAGCTGCCACCGCCATCATGTAAACGAATTTTTTGCTTCTTTGCTGTAGTGTACTCTTGCTTAGTAATCATTCCGAGCTCTTTCATTTTTGCTAACACTACATTCTTTCGTTTCATCGCTAGATCATAATTTTTGTAAGGATCAAGGTAATTCGGTGCATGTAAAAGTCCAGCTAGCATCGCTGCTTCACCGACCGTCACATCTTTAATATTTTTATTAAAATACTTTTTAGAGGCGTTACCAATTCCCCATGCACCGCTTCCAAAATAGACCTGATTCAGGTACATTTGGAGAATTTCTTCTTTCGAATACACTTTTTCGATTTTAACAGCAAGGAATAATTCTTCGGCCTTCCGCTTATAGGTACGTTCAGGAGATAGTAGCGCATTTTTCGTAAGCTGTTGTGTTAAGGTGCTTCCTCCCCCTGTGATTCTCCCGGCAAACAAGTTACTAAAAAAGGCACGGGCAATCCCTTGAATATCGAAACCACTATGTTCATAAAAGCGTTCGTCTTCAATTGCCACGACGGCATTTGGTACATATTTTGGCAGTTCACTAACCGTTACGCCTTTTGTCCGATTGGTTGCCACATTCGAAGCAACCTTACCATTTTTATCATAAATAACGGTTGGTTGACTTAGACCTTGTTTTAAAGATTCTACATTGGCTCTTGTTGCCAGCCAGCCGAAATAAGAGATGGTTACCAAAACGACAACAAGGATGGTTAACATAAAAATTTGGGTGAGATGCCTTTTCCTCCAGAAACGACGTAGCATGTCCCAAAGTGGATGTAATTTCTCCATGTGATCTCCTAACTTTCAAAAGGAATTTTTGCTTCATTTATTATAAATTTTCTAGCAAAAAAAGACCAACAAAAGTGTTTTTCCTACTACTATCCCCCACATTTATGAAATTAACTACACAAATGGATAAAAAAGCTAAATTAGTGTAGGGGTACGGTAGACAAACTTCGTCTAATAGTGTGAAGTGAGTGAGAAACAGGAGGAAATTATGATTACAATTAAAGATTTGAGCCATGATTTTGTCATTGGTAAAAAAGGAAGACAAACGATTATTCCAGTACTTAGAGATATTTCTTTTACGATTGAAAAAGGGGAAATTGTTACTATAGTCGGTAGAAGCGGCTCAGGAAAATCAACACTGTTAAACTTAATCAGCGGTTTTATTCATCCGATTCAGGGAGAAATCTGGATAGATGGAAAAAAGGTGTCAGATTTTAATGAAACGAAATTTGCTGAATTTCGAATAAAGAACTTAGGATATATTTTTCAAAGCTTTCAACTCATTCCCAGCATGACTGCATTCCAAAATGTAGAACTCCCTTTGATATTAAAAGGTGTAGATGAGTATGAGAGAAGGAAGCAAACAGAGGCTGTGTTGAAGAAGGTAGGCTTACTAGATTATCAGGATCATTATCCAGGGGAACTTTCTGGTGGACAGCAACAACGGGTGAGTATCGCGAGAGCCCTAATAGTGAATCCGCCAATCATTTTGGCAGATGAACCGACGGGTAGTCTTGATAGTGAAACAGAAGAAGAGTTACTTCAATTCATTAAAGAGTTAAACAGGGATTTAGGCATTACCTTTTTAATCATTACACATGATGACAAGGTAGCTGACATTGGCCACAGAAAAATAGAGCTGATAGACGGTCGTATGGTGGAGGGGGTACTTGTATGAAGATGAAAGACCAATTCCGCTTTGTAAGACAAAATATGAAGAAAAATAGAACGAGAGTATACATGACAATCCTTGCTACGGCAATGGGCTGTGCCTTCTTAATCGTACTTGCCTCTGTGGGATTTGGATTGCAGAAATCAGTAGTCAAAGAAATAACAGAGCGTAGAGTCATTACCCAAATTGACGTACATGGAAAGGAGACCAACAATCAAGGTGGATTCCAGCCGCTATCAGATAGTGATATTCAAATGTTTGAGAAGATTGAGAATGTGAAAGCTGTTACTAGAAGGAAAATATTGCAGCAGGAAAGCACTTATACAATCTCTGGATACTTAGAGGGAGCTCAAACCTATGTCGCTCATTTTCCATCAGAAATTAAAGCTGGTTTGGAATTATCAAAAGGGAAATTACCAACAAGTAAAAATGAAATAGTCGTTGGATATAATTTTCCTCTTAATCTAGCTAAAAAGGATGTAAATGATGAAATCTATGATGATAAGGGTCAGGTAAAAGAAGAATATCGCTATTCGGGGAATTTAATTGGTGAAACAATCGAATTAACTATTAAACAGTTTAAAAACGGGAAGGAAGAGGAAAAGAAAATTCCCTTATCGGTTGTTGGTATCACCAAAAAGCCAACTAAAGAATGGATGGATGACCGAAACGTATATATCTCTGAAAAGATGTTACATGAAATTGAAGGTTTTACCGGAACTCCGAAAGGGATCATGCTGGACCCCGCTAATGAAAAACTAGAAGCAATAGATGCGAACGGAGAAACCTACGACGAAGTAAAAATCTACGCTAAAAACATGGAAGCGGTACAGAATATTTCTGATCAATTAAATGACAAGAAATATGTTACCTATTCTGTTGTAAATGAATTAAAAGAAGTCAATACGGTGTTTATGATTGCAAAAGCAGGGCTTATTTTTATTGGAACCATCGCCATCTTAATTGCTTCGATTGGAATTTACAATACGATGACAATGGCTGTCACTGAACGGGCACCTGATATTGGAATAATGAAAGCAATTGGAGCAACTCCTAAAACGATCAAACGCATCTTCCTGCTTGAAAGTAGTTATATCGGTTTAATTGGAGCCCTAATTGGAACCATTGTTTCCTATGGAATCAGCTTTGCTGTCAATTTAGTGATTCCATTAATTATTAAGCAGGCCTTTGGTCAAGAATCAGATTTGAATGTAACCTTTAGTGCGATTCCGCCTATTTTACCAATCATATGTATTGTGATCTGTTATGGAGTGACCATCCTATCAGGTTACCGTCCTGCTCAACGGGCGACAAAAGTAGATGTGTTAAGAGCAATGCGAAGAGAAATCTAACATAAAGTCAGGTTCCAAAGGGAACCTGATTTTTTCATGTGAAAAATAATTCTAGGAATCAAGGACATAAATGGACAACCAATTTTAAAACCAAACATATGATATTAGAAAGATGGATTTATAGATAGGGGGAGAGGAAAATCATGATCAACTGGAAGGTTCGTTTAAGAAATAAACATTGGGTCATTGCATTCATCTCACAAATTATGATTTTAGCACAAGTGGTATTATCAGGTTTGAATTCTTTAGGTGTAACTAGCTTTCAACTAACGGATGCGATTCAAAGCTCGATATTAACTGTAGTGAATGTAGTGTTTGTCATTTTATCTTTATTGGGAGTGGTTCAAGACCCGACCACTAAGGGCTATGGGGATAGTGAAAGAGCGTTAAATTATAATGATCCAAACTGACCTAAAGAACGCAAGGGACAGACTCTATATTTTGGGGTCTGTCCCTTTAATATGGATGAATTGTTAGAAAAAAAGGTAAATTCTTTACATTTTTACAATTAAATAGTTTACTAATAAAAGCTACATAAAATTTGCGAGGTAATACATATGAAAACAGTGAAAAACTACGTGGGTCAATTTCATCCGATTGTGTGGGTATTAACCGTTGGGACTGTTTTATCAAGAGGTTCTGCATTCATGACACTGCCCTTTCTATCAATCTATTTGTCAAGGCACATGGACCTCTCACCCCTTATTATCGGTATAACTGTCGGAATGAGTCCCTTAATGGCTACTGTAGGGGGATTTATTGGCGGCCACTTATCCGACCGGTTTGGGAGAAAGCCTGTCATGCTCTTTGCGTTGTTTACAGTAGCTCTAGTTTATTTTGGGTTTACACTTGCTACTGGACAAGGGTGGTTTATTCTTTTAAACGCATTAAATGGGCTTAGCAACTCATTCTTTGAACCAACCGCTCAAGCCTTAATGGCTGATGTTACTGACAAGGAAAAGAGAATGAAGGTCTACTCCTTACGTTATACAGCAATGAATATCGGAGCATCCGTGGGGCCTCTGATTGGTGCTTATTTAGCCTCTACATCAGCAAAATTATCGTTTGGCATAACAGGGACTATCTATTTGGTATATGCAATCGTTTTGGTTTTCTTCCTACAAAAACTTGTAATACCAAAAGTCATTCATAATAAAAAGGATGTATCTTTTGGTGCTGCCTTTAGAATTGTGAAAACGGATAAGGCTTTAAGGTACTTAATTATTGGGATTATCCTAGTCAACATGGGATATGTTCAAGTGGACTCCAACCTTCCGCAAATCTTAGAAGGAACAGTGGAGAATGGCGTGGTTATATTTTCCATTCTTCTTACTATTAACGCGGTAATGGTGGTGTTCCTGCAGATGCCGATCAGTCACGTTGCAGAGAAATTCAGATTAATGCAGGTAATGGTGATTGGAGCTATTTTTATCGCATCGGGGTTATTTTGTTTTAGCTTCGTGAATGGCTGGGTTACTGCTATTGTGGCAATCGTTTTACTAACCATCGGTGAAATATTAATTTTCCCATCTAATAGCATGATGATTGACCAGCTTGCACCAGAACATCTTCGGGGAACTTACTTTGGTGCTGCACAATTTAGGAAAATTGGAAACTTCCTTGGACCAATTGTAGGAGGGTACCTGTTAAGCCATTTTCACGGTCAGATCATGTTTTGGACCATAGCTACATTAACCCTCGGCAGTATTATTTTCTTTTCAATCGGCAACAAGTCTTATATAAAAACCTCGGCAAAATCCGTAGGAGAAACGGTCTAAATCATAATTAGTAATTTAACTACCCCTATAAAATCATTGACAATCACGTATCATTGTTAATGAGAACACAAGATAGGGGAAAACAGATGTTACAACCAATCAAAAAGATTCAGTCTGAAGAGCTAACTAGGGAAAACCAATTCACAGAACAATGGAATCAATTCGTTGTTTCTTCCAAGCAATCAATAGAGCGACGCTTATATCTATTTAAAAAAATAGATGGCATTGCTCTATGGAGAATTAATTATAAATTGAATAGACTTGCCGACAAAGGCATCTCTAAAGAACAATTGAAAAATGGAAAAATTATTTTAACGTTACCTGCTAAAAAAACAGGTGATGTTGTAACGGAACAGCAAAAGAAATTAATTGAGAAAACCATTGATGAATTAGAAGGTTTTGAAAACTTAAGATTGAGTCAGTTTTATAGCTATACACCTGTTTATGGCGAAAAGAAGGTATTAGATAAAATGACTCGTTGGCTTGAGATTGAAATAACGGAACTGTAATAACCGTAAAAAATGCCCATGGACATAGTCTATGGGCATTTCCTTTTATCGTAAAATATCCTCAATCCGGGCGAGCGTTTCTACATTTAATTTCACACCAGATGCTTTTACATTTTCTTCGATCTGCTCCGGACGGCTTGCACCTACAAGCGCACTTGCAACATTTTCCTGTCTAAGGATCCAAGCAAGAGCCAAATTGGCTAGCGTTAAATTGTTATCAGCGGCTACCTCTTTTAATAGTTCTACCTTATCAAGGTTTTCATCCGTTAATAAACCGAAAAGACCATTATATTTTTCCTGTGCTGCACGACTTCCTGCAGGGGCCTTTTCACCTTTTTTATATTTTCCAGTTAATACACCTTGCGCTAGCGGAGACCAGACAACCTGCCCAATTCCATGCTTTTCACTCACAGGAAGGACTTCTTTTTCAATGTAACGCTGCAGCATGCTGTATTGAGGCTGATTTACAACAATACGGTCAAGAAGTTTTTTATCTGCGAGATGAACTGCCTCTGTTATTTGCTCTGCAGTCCACTCACTGACACCTAAGTACAACACCTTTCCTTGGCGAACTAGGTCATCCATCGCACGTAATGTTTCATCTAGTGGTGTTTCTGGATCAAAGCGGTGGCAATAATAAATATCAACGTAGTCAGTGTTGAGTCGCTTTAGGCTCGCGTTACATTGTTCGATGACATGCTTACGAGAAAGTCCGCGATCATTCGGACCATCGCCCATTGGCCAAAATACTTTAGTGGCAAGAACATAAGAATCACGAACATACTTCTTTAATGCTTTACCGACAACAACTTCAGCTTCTCCACGCATATATACATTGGCTGTATCAAAAAAGTTAATTCCTAAATCGTAGGCCTTGTCAATTGATGCAGCTGCATTTTGCTCTTCGACATAGCCGCCATATGTAAGCCAGCTTCCTAAACTAATTTCACTAACCTTTAAACCGGTATTTCCTAATCGCCGATATTCCATGTACCTTCCCCCTTAGAAAATTTCGTTACTCAAAATAAAAATACTACATTTTTTACTAAATTGTCTACAAATTGGTATTGGTTTGTTAAAATGGAAATAAATTAACAATTTAGTAGAATCCTTTTTTAGATTTTTGAATAGGATGAACTATTCTGGGTGAAAAGGGGGTCCCTTACATGTCATATTGGGTCACAGTATTTGTTTTGTTTATTGTACTTTTACTTGTTGTTGAAGAATTAATCTATTATTCTTGGAATCGATATGTTTACGGACCTAACCTTGAAAGAAAGGCTAAATGGAAAAGTAGAATGATTAGCATTTGGAAAAAAATAAAATCCATTATAGTCTTTTTCAAAAAGAAACAGCCAACTGACATACAAGAAGCAAATAACGAAAAGAGCTCAATGTAGAATTTGAGCTCTTTTCATTTTTAATTGAGCAACATTTAATTTGAAGGTGGTTCACTTTGCGGCTGACTACTTTGTTTTTTCTTTTTGAGATAGTAACGAAATGATTTAATCATAAAAGCAATACTAAAAAAAACGATAATAATGTACTCAGCAGCTTCCATTACTTTAAAGGGGTTAATAGCCTTCCAAATCAATTTTCGAGGCTCTGTTCCTAATAATATGTCTAAAAAGCTGATCATTCCCATCAAACCACCTGCAATGACGAATGAGACTAGTATTTGCTTCAACAGTTTCACCTTCAATCTCCATTAACTTTATTTTTGTTTTATATATTTTCCTTATGCATCCTTATGACAATGTTTTTTTGGAAAAAATGGATAGTTGAGTGACCGGTGGGGAAAATAACCATTACGAATTGTAAAGGTGAGGTGGTGGATTGTGTCAATCTTGTCAAGTATGTTAAAGAAGAAACAAAAAAAGAGACAGAATGATAATTATAGACAGCAGGATGACCCACTTAAACCTGAGGATTTGCCGTTACATAGGGAATACAAAGATAATATTTCACGGATAAAAGAAGAGTTCGGAAAAAGTGCTGATATTATTATTCGTGAATTTAAGATAGGCACCTATAAAGGGGCATTGGTTTATGTTGATGGATTAGCAGACAGTAATGCAATTAGTGACTTTATTTTAGAATCATTTATGGAAAAGGAACTCCCACCTGAACGTATTGATATTTTTCAATATGTCATAGATAAAGCTGTTGCTTTAGGCAGTATTTTAACGGTCGAAAATTGGAACCAGGTCTATGATAATATGCTATCCGGAAACACAGTCATTTTTCTAGAAGGACATAATCAGGCGATTAGTGCGGAGACGAAGGGTTGGGAAAAGCGGTCGATTTCGGAACCGTCTACACAACTCGCAATCCGTGGACCCAAGGATTCATTTACTGAAACACTTCGAACAAACACAGCGTTAATCAGAAGAAGGATTAAAAGTCCTAATTTATGGATGGAATCGATGAAAATTGGGACAGTTACACAAACAGACGTAGCCATCATGTACATTAAAGGAATTGCGAACGAGAAAATCATTACAGAGGTTAAGGAAAGGCTAAATCGGATTAATATAGATGCGATCCTTGCTTCTGGATATGTGGAGCAGTTAATAGAAGACCAGACGTGGACAACTTTTCCTACTACCTTCCATACTGAGAGACCAGATGTAATTACTTCACATTTGCTAGAAGGAAGAATTGCGCTCTTTATCGATGGAACACCTTTTGTACTTACAGCACCTGCTATTTTTATTCAGTTCTTTCAAGCGCCAGATGACTATTATTCACGGTTTGATATCTCTACAGGCATTCGGTTATTACGAATCCTGGCATTCTTAATTGCGTTGGTTGGACCAGCAACATATATTGCGGCTACAACTTTCCATCAAGAAATGATTCCAACAACAATGGCAATTGCGATTGCTTCTCAAAGGGAAAATGTCCCTTTTCCGGCGTTTGTAGAAGCCTTAATTATGGAAGTAACCTTCGAAATTCTAAGAGAGGCAGGTTTAAGACTGCCGCGTGCCGTAGGTCAGGCAGTTTCCATTGTTGGAGCTCTTGTAATTGGTCAGGCAGCTGTTCAAGCAGGTTTTGTATCACCAGTTATGGTCATCGTGGTATCAATCACAGCCATTGCCAATTTTTCAACCCCGATCTTTGCGATGGCTGTTGCAGCAAGATTGCTTCGATTTGTGTTAATGGGATTAGCAACCATTTTAGGTTTTTACGGAATGATGCTTGGACTCATGTTTATGGCCATACATTTATGTTCGCTCCGTTCGTTTGGCGTTCCTTACATGATGCCTATCGCGCCATTTAGCATACGTAATCAGCAAGACGTGTTTCTCCGTTTTCCTATATGGGCGTTTAAAAACAGGCCACAATTTATTAGTCAAGGAAATGTCGTGCGGACTGGGGAAAATCAAAAGCCAAGTCCGCCGCAACCACATGAACAACAGGAGCAAGCAAATAAAGGTGAGGAGTCATGAAAAAAACGTTAATCTCCCTTATAGTAATGTGCATGAGTATCCCCTTACTTAGTGGTTGCTGGAATCAAAAAGAATTGACCGATCTGGCTTTTGTAATGGCAATGGGGATTGACAAAGGAAAACATCAAAAGTTTGACGTTTCATTCCAACTTGTTAATCCTGCTAATATTTCAGCTGGTCAAACGGGAGGTGGGCAGGGTCTACCCATCGCTGTTTATCGAAGTTCGGGAGATACGATAACTGAAGCTGCCAGAAATGCGACCAAAAAGGTATCCAGACGGCTTTATTATGCCCACACCAACGTAGTGGTGATTAGTGAAGCAGTAGCAAAAGAAAGTCTGCTTTATGTGCTGGATGCATTTGATAGAGATCCGGAATTCCGTACAACAACAGAATTAGTCATTGCCAGAGGATCGAAAGCAGAAGAAATTGTAACGACTTTGACGATTTTAGATCGACTTCCAGTTACTAAAATTACGAAACAACTTAAGGCATCGGAAGCTATGTTAGGTGAAAATGCAAGCTATAATATTGACGATTTTCTTATTGGATTACTTAGTAAGGGCAAACAGCCCATTGCTAATGGGTATAGACTTATTGGTGAAAAATCAATGGCGAGAAAGGCGGAGAATATTCAAAAAACAACTACTGATGCCTTTCTACAGTCGGATGGTTTGGCTGTTTTTAATAAGGGAAAACTGAAAGGCTGGATTAATCATGAAAAAGCAAGAGGTATTATCTGGGTATTAAATAAAGTAAAAAGTACGGATATAAATGTGCCTTGGGAAGGAAAGAAAAATGCGCTCGTTGTTGCCCCCATTCGCTCAAAAACGAAAATTTCCGTTCGCTTGGTTAATGAAAAACCGATTATCCATGTGAAAATTGAAAACGAAGGGTGGATCAGCGAGGCAAATACAGCGATAGATTTAGATAACCCAGAAGTGATTTATAAATTGGAGAAGTTAGTTGAAAAGGAAATAACAAAGGAAATTAATGCATCTGTAAAGGAAGCTCAAAAATTCAAAACGGATATTTTTGGTTTTGGAGAAAAGGTTCATATTGCTAATCCAAAGTTGTGGAAAAAATTACAAGGTAACTGGGATGAAGAATTTGCAAATTTACCAGTAAAAGTCCATGTAGATTCTTATATTCGCAGGCAAGGAATTCGCACAAAACCGTTCTGGTCGAATATGCAGAAATAGCTCTATTGAAAGGGGGAGATCCTATGGAAAAAGCAAAAATAAAGGCCTCACAATTATTTGTGCTTGTGGTTCTGTTTGAGATGGGGAGTGCCATACTGGTCGGTCTTGGAGCGCAAGCGAAACAAGATGCATGGATTACCATTTTGCTTGGCTTAGCTGGAGGATTAGTTCTGTTCCTTATTTACTATCGATTATTTCTCTATTATCAAGATCTCCCTCTAACTAGCTATGTACAAAAAATTACAGGGAAATGGATAGGTAAAGGCATTGGTTTTCTTTACATTATCTATTTCCTTTATTGTGCATCGAGAGTACTGCGAGACTTTGGCGAACTGTTAACGTCGACCATTTATACCAATACACCTCTAATTGTAATCAATTGCTTAATGATTGTAACCATTATTTATGCAATACATAAGGGATTTGAAGTAATTGCCAGAGTAGGCGAACTGTTTTTTATGCTTATTTATCTGATGGCAGTTGTTGGATTTATGCTTGTTATGTTTTCAGGCTTAATTCATTTAGAGAACCTTAGACCCATTTTGGAGAATGGATATAAGCCAATTCTAAAGACATTCCTTGGGGAAACGCTCACATTCCCATTTGGAGAAATGGTCGTATTTACGATGCTACTTCCGTACATTAATGATTCGAAAAAGGTAAAGCTTGTTTGTATGGGTGGGATGATATTAAGTGGGATCAATATTACAATCACATCGATAATTAATATTGCTGCACTTGGAACGGAGCTTTTTGTAAGGGCTAATTTCCCCTTGTTAACTACCATTAGTAAAATACGTATAGCTGAATTTATCGAAAGACTTGATGTGTTTTTTATGCTTTATTTGATCGTTGGAGGTTTCTTTAAAATTACGATATTTTTCTACGCAGGAGTGGCGGGGACAGCAGATATCTTTAAATTTGATAACCTTCGAGTGCTAAGTCTCCCACTTGGAGCCTTTGTCCTATTTGCTTCTGTAACAATTGCTTCAAACTATGCTGAACATATTAAGGAAGGGCTGCAAATTGTGCCTATTTTTTTACATTGGCCTTTCCAAATTATCATTCCAAGCATGCTTCTTGTTATAGCATTTTTTCGTAATCGTAAAAAGAAAGCTCAACAATAAGAAAGACTGCCTATGGAAAATGTTTGGCAGTCTTTCTTTTATTGTTCTATAGGGAGTAGTAGGCTGACAGTTGTGCCAAGATTTTTTTGACTATCAAAATGAATGGTACCTTTATGTGATTGAACAATCTTATAGCTAACCGTTAATCCTAAACCGGTCCCTTTTTCCTTGGATGAATAAAAAGGTTCCCCGAGTTTTTCTAATCGTTCTTTTGAGATGCCGCAGCCACTGTCCTTGACCGTAATGAGAATCTTATCTTCTATTTTTTCGAGGCCAATGGACACCAATTCTCCCTGTGGTGAAGCTTCCATTGCATTTTTAATGATATTAATAAACAATTGCTTTAATTGGTTTGGCTCACACTCTATGAAAAGAGGTTCATTTGGATAAAGAGATTGAATTCGAATATTATACATACTCGCTTCCGTACTTAATAACGAAATCACATCATTTAAAAGTTTATGAATATCAGCATTGGTTATCTTAAGAGCCTGTGGCTTTGCCAAAAGCAAAAGTTCGCCGACAATATGATTGATGCGGTCAAGTTCGTCTAACATGATTTGATAGTAATTTTGATATTTCTTATCTTCCATTTGTAAAAGTTGAACAAAGCCTTTTAATGATGTCAGTGGATTCCTGATTTCATGGGCAACGCTAGCGGATAATTCACCAACAACAGATAGTTTTTCAGTTCTCCTTAACCGTTCTTCGGTTTTTCTTAGAGCAGTTACATCTCGTCCATAGCCAATAATACCTGTAATAACTCCATCAATATTAATAGGCAGGGAGGTGCATTGTAAGATAATCATTTCACCGTTGGCATGTGGAACCTCAACCTCGTACATCACGGGTTTCACTTCATCAACTACAGAGGATATAAAATTTTTCATATAATTTCGGTATTTTTCAGGTAATAATGTAATGGAGTTCCTCCCGATGGCTCGTTCCCGTTTATACCCGGTTATCTTTTCGAAAATTGGATTTAAATTCGTAATATTTCCCTCTATATCCATCAAATAAATAATATCGGGACTGTATTCAAATAATGACTGGTATTGCTGTTGGCTTAGCACCAATTCCCGGGCCATCTTCTTTCTTTCTGTAATATCACGGCCAATAATGACCAAACCTTGTCGGCTTCCATCTGGATTAAAGAGGGGAACCTTGATGGTATCAAACGTTTTAGTTGAACCGTCTGGGACGGGCAGAACTTCTTCAATACGAGTAATTTCACCGTTTTCCCATGCTTCTTCATCTGAAATTTCACAGTATCTGAGAGCGTCTGCATAAAAATCTGAATACTCGGCTAACTCGGAATCCTTTTTCCCTCGATAATCTACATGTTCAAGTTGGAACAATTGCAAGCCAAAATCATTTGCTTCTATCCAGCGTCCTTCTCCATCCTTAAAGTTTACAAAATCAACCATCGAATTAATTAAGGTAGATAACCGCTTTTGGTCTTCCCTGGATTCGTTCAGTTCATTGTTTTTGTTAATAAAGAAATATATAAAGCTTCCAGTAATGAGTAAATAAAGAACCTCTTTTGATCTTTCAACGATCCAAACTAATGAAATCGGAACAAATTTTTCAATTAGATAATTTGAACCATAAATCCAAATTAAACTACCTATGAAATAGTAAAGGACAAGTTTAAGCTTTTGTTTCTGCATGGAAATCTCCAGTTCTTTCAAGGAAAACATGATCTCCTAGAATGAGTAATATATTACTATTGTATATATTACTAAAAAAAGCTTTATTTTGGAATATTGCAATACTGGAAAAAAACAGAGGAGCGTCCGGAAGCGCTCCTCTGTTTTTATGATAGTCTAGGACCTAAGTGCGTATTCTTTGACCATTTCGTTAGTTACAAGCTTACGAAAGGGGATGATTCCTTGCTTTGCTAATAAATTGATTTGATTGGTTACCTCATTAATTTTATCGGTAGTAAACTCTTTTCCCTGTTTACATAATAATAATGCTTCATCGATATATCGTTCTCTTTGCTGATCAAGCAGCAGAAATTGGTTAATCTTATGATTTTGCTTATTCACATGTTCTGTAATTGCTTTATGTACACTCATGTTCTTCATCTCCTATAATTAGTTAATTCTTTTGCCGAGTATAATCAGATCTCTTTCCATTCCGTCTAATTCTGCAACGTTTGGGAGATGAGCCCATTTTTCAAAACCAAAGCTGTTAAAAAGTTTAATGCTGGGTTCATTATGTCCGAAGATAAAACCAAGCAGTGTTTTGATTCCAAGTGATGGACATGCATCAATGGCTTTTTGGATTAAATATTTGCCGAGTTTCTTTCCACGAAAATCCTGGTGGATATAAATACTGACCTCGGCAGTTGCATTGTATGCAGGCCTGCCATAAAACGATTGAAAGCTTACCCACCCACAGATAGTCCCCTGATTTTCCACAACCCAAAGTGGACGAAAGGAAGAGGAGTGTTCGTGAAACCATTGTATTCGGCTTTCGATCGAAACCGGCTCAAGGTCAGCGGTAACCATTCTGCCAGAAATAGTTGAATTATATATGTCAACGATGATTGGTAAATCACTCATGTTTGCATCTCTTATTGTGAAAGCTTCGTACATATTCTCATTCCACTCCCCATTAATAAAACATTAATTAGATTTTATGATATCCTTCTGTACATGCATTTTCAATAATAATTTTTAAAAGAAAGGCTGTGTTAAAGGACAGTGTTGATTAATACACCCTGTTGATTGGAGCGGAAGGCACGAAGACTCCTGTGGGAGTATGGTTCAGGGGAGACCCCGCAGGCGCAAGCGCCGAGGAGGCTCGCCGAAACACCCACGGAAAGCGAAGTGCCTGGAGCGGAAATCAACAGGCAAGTTTAACAGAGCCAAAAGAAAAAGACTGACTCGATTGTGTTGAGTCAGCCTTCTTCTGATGGGGATCGCAATGCGATTCCATCATTCGTTTCGGTGCCATTACACTTACCAACGGTGTGCTTTGGCATTACTCCTTAAGATGATCGCGTTTTGAGTTAATTGAGTTTCTCCATTCACCTGTGACTTTTGGCGTTTCGGCCTAGTGTTTGTGTGATGGAAAAGCTCTGAGTGTTGATCTAAATGATCTTTGTAGCTCATCAAAAATCACCTCATCATAGGATTTGAAACGATGATATTCACTAAGGAACATCATTATTATCATTTGTAAAAGCGATCGAAAATAGTCACGAACTTCTTATTTTAATTACTAAAAAGCGTATTAAAAAGGATGGTTTGGTTTACTCTAATGGAGCATAACGACCGATTTTATAACAAAGGAAGAGTATAACATGAATGTAACAGGCAATACGATTTTAATAACTGGTGGTGCTTCAGGGATCGGCTTAGCCTTCGCGGAGCGATTTTTAAAAAGAGGTAATGAAGTAATTGTTGTTGGTCGACGGGAAGAAAAGTTAATGGAAGCAAAGGAGAAATTTCCGCAATTACATATTAAGTCATGTGATGTATCTAAAGAATCTGATCGAAAAATGCTAGTTGATTGGGCCATGGCAGAGTTTCCAAATTTAAATGTTCTTATTAATAATGCGGGAATTCAACAAAGAGTGAACCTTTTAAATGCTAAGCAGGATTGGGAGTATTACCGTAACGAGATATCAATCAATGTGGATGGTCCGATACACCTAACGATGTTATTGACTCCATTTTTTATGAAACAGAAGCAGGCCGCTATCGTTAATGTATCTTCGGGGTTAGCTGTAATGCCAGGAGTATGGGTACCAGTGTATAGTGCAACAAAGGCTGCGCTGCATTCCTTTACTATAACGCTAAGACATCAATTAGAAGATACAGATATAGAAGTAATTGAGATTCTTCCTCCGGCTGTGAACACAGACTTAGGAGGAAGCGGTTTACATACCTTTGGTGCACCATTAACGGATTTTGCGGATACAATCTTTCAGGGCCTTGAACAGGGTGAAACTGAGATTGGCTATGGTGGAACCAAGGAGCGCCTGTATGCGTCCAGGGAAGAAATTAATCAGGGTACGAAAAGAGCCTGGGAGAACTTTTTGAAAAACAATCCGGATTTTTGATGATGATGAAGGACCATTTATGATAGGGAATCGTGAAAACTGTCCTTCATAGGGTGGATGAAGGACAAAATAAGATGGGTAAGGGTGAAAACTGTCCTTCATAAGGTGGATGAAGGACAAAATAAGATGAGTAAGGGTGAAAACTGTCCTTCATAAGGTGGATGAAGGACAAAATAAGATGGGTAAGCGTGAAAACTGTCCTTCATAAAGTGGATGAAGAACAAAATAAGATGGGCATGCATGAAAAATGTCTTGCATCCACCTCTTTACCACCAAATGAAACCGCTTCAAAAACCTTAATAAATTGTTCACATGTATCGTCATAAAATTGAGGTACAATGAATACGTAAATTAGTTTGTGAAATGATTCACGAATCTTAAAACTCGAAACTAACAATTAACAGCATGTTATCCAAAAAAGAGGCGAAAACAGAATGGCACATCTATCAATAAGCGCACTACTCATTCGATTCCTTTTGGGTGGGTTAGCAGTTGTCGCTTGTACAGTGGTAGCAAAAAGATTAGGAGAGAAAGCAGGTGGGATCTTTGCAGCCTTTCCTGCAGTGTATCTGGCAGCATTACTAACAATCGGACTTGATTTTCATGGTGGGCAACTGGTCTCACATTCCATTATGCTATCAAAAGGCGCAATCTTCGGAATGGCAATAAATATCGTAGTGGCACTTTTAGCAGGCTATCTTCTTCCAAAAGTAGGCTGGAAGCGTGGGATTGTGCAATCCATGGCTTTCTGGTTCACGATATCTATAGTTGTTGTTATTATTACATCCCATTAAACGAACGAAAAAAGGTGGCAAACAATGAATAAACAGGACTTATTCATTCGATTTTTACTAGGCGGGACAGCGGTCTCACTTAGTTATTTAATAACCGTGGTATCTCCATGGAAAATTCTCGCTGGAATTTTTGCAGCCTTTCCTGCTGTCATGCTAACAGCGGTAATAATGGTAGGGATTGCATCAGGTACAAAGAAAGCAACTAATATTGCCAGAGGTTCAGTCTATGGAATGATGGGCGGGATTATTTGTGTGATTACAGTCCTCGTTACCCTTCAGGCAACTAGTAATTGGATTCTCAGCATTACCCTAGGCTTACTTTCATGGCTGACGAGCTCCGTTGCCATTTCAACATTAAGAGAACGTATAGCAATCAGAAAAACTGTACGACATATATAAACCTAAAAATCCTTTAGCATAGTTTAGTGCTGAAGGATTTTTTAATAAGATTCTATCAGTTATAACTTGTATTTTCTGAAATTTCGGAATAAAATATAATTAACATACCGACTGGTAGGTATGTTTTTCGTAAACCTATCATATAATTTTTAAGAAGAAAAACTAGAATACAAGAATAGAATGGAGTGAAGGAAATGCATTTACGTTTAACAGACGAGCAAAAAATGGTGCAGAAAACAATTAGAAGATTTGTTGAAAAAGAACTCATTCCACTAGAAAATGATGTATTAAGAAATGAACGAGAAGGAAAGCCAAGTCTCCCTCCAGGGAAATTAAAAGAGCTCCAATTAAAGGCTAAGGAAGCTGGTTTCTGGGGAATTAACACACCAGAAAAATATGGCGGTGCTGAATTAGGACAAATGATGATGGCCATCGTCTTAATGGAAGTGTCGAAGACCTTTGTTCCATTCCAATTTGGCGGCTCAGCAGATAATATTCTTTACTATGGAAATGAAGAACAAAAACAAAAGTATTTAATTCCAACCATCAATGGAGAGAAAAAATCATGCTTCGCAATGACTGAACCTGGTGCTGGCTCTGATACACAAAATATCAAAATGACAGCAGTCAAGGATGGAAATGAATGGGTATTGAATGGTGAAAAAACATTTATCACAGGTGGTAATGAAGCCGACTTCGTCATGGTTATTGCCATTACAGATAAAGAAAGGCATCAAGAAACACGTGGCCGAGAAGGTGTGACATGCTTTATTGCTGACCGTGAAATGGGCTGGAAATCAGAGTATATACATACGATGGGAGAATGGGGTCCAGCTGGTCTAGTATTTGATAATGTCCGAATTCCAGAAGAAAATATTCTTGGTGAATTACACAAGGGATACAATCTAGGACTTGAATGGATTGGTTTTGCAAGATGGATCGTTGGTGCGCGAGCAGTTGGATCAGCTGAACGTTTATTACAAATGGCGATCGATTACTCCAAAGAAAGAATTACATTTGGTAAACCAATTGCCGAGAGACAAGCTATTCAATGGCAAATCGCAGATTCGGCCGTTGAAATCGAAGCGGCAAGATGGCTAGTATTAAACGCAGCGTTTACCTTGGACCAAGGAGAGGATAATCGTCATCTCGCTTCCATGGCTAAACTTTATGGCTCGAATATGGGGAACCGAGTGGTTGACCGTGTGCTACAAATTCATGGCGGTATGGGCTATACAAAAGAATTGCCAATAGAGCGCTGGTACCGTGAAGCACGCCTATGGAGAATTTACGATGGAACGGATGAAATTCAGCGCATGATCATCGCTCGTAACCTAATTAAGGGGCATGTGAAGGTTGGGCAATACGTCTAAGTGAAAATTGTAAGCGTTATCTAAAGATAATATAACTATTCAGGAGGAGTAGAAATGGCTGGAAGATTTGATGGGAAAGTGGCATTTGTAACAGGCGGAAGCCGTGGAATCGGAAAAGGAATTGTGGAGCTTTTTGCAGCGGAAGGAGCTAAGGTAGCTTTCATCGATTTAAATGAGGAAGCCTTAAGTCAAACCACAAGTGAGTTAAAAGAAAAAGGATATGAGGTGTACTCTAAGGTCGCGAACGTTGCTGATGCTGAACAGGTGGAGAGTGCTGTAAAAGAGGTATATGAAACCTTTGGGTCTGTTGATGTTCTAGTAAATAATGCGGGAGTAATCCGTGACAATTTATTATTTAAAATGACAGATTCTGATTGGCAAACAGTCATGGATGTACATTTAAAAGGTTCGTTTAATGCGGCACGTGCCGTCCAAAAATATATGGTGGAACAAAAATATGGACGTATCATCAATATTTCTTCCACTTCTGCCCTTGGTAATCGCGGCCAGGCCAACTATGCTGCTGCCAAAGCAGGCTTGCAGGGCTTCACAAAAACCTTGGCAATTGAGTTGGGGAAATATGGTATTACAGCAAACTCAGTTGCTCCTGGTTTTATTGAAACAGAAATGACAAAAGAAACGGCTGCTAGAATTGGAATTCCTTTTGAGCATTTAATTCAGGCAAGTGTCGCAAATATTCCGGTTGGACGTAGCGGAAAGCCGGCGGATATTGCCAATGCTGTTGCCTTTTTCGCGGATGAGAAATCTTCATTTGTTAATGGCCAGGTCATCTATGTAGCTGGCGGACCAAAATGTTAATTAGGTGAGGTGAGGATGAATGTTTAAAGATCAAATAGGTAAACAATCGAACAAGGTGAAAAATACGGTTGAAAGAGGAGCCGTAAAGAAGTTTGCGGAAGCTATCGGCGATCTTCATCCAATATATTTTGATGAAGACACAGGAAGGTTGTCCCGCTATAAAAACAATATTGCCCCTCCAACGTTTCCAAGGGTATTCGATTATGGAGTAATTGATGGCTTAAACCTGCCAAACAAAGGCTTAATTCACGGTGAACAAACGTTTCATTACGTACGGCCATTATTAGTCGGGGAAGACGTTTACTGCTATTCCAGAGTAAAAAACTACTTTGAGAAAAAAGGGAATTTCGGTGAAATGGGCTTCCTTGTTATCGAAAGCTTTGGCGATGACGAGGCAGGAGTTGTTGTCTTCAGTTCGACTTCAACCGTTGTCATATCTGAAGCTGTAAGGAAGGTGTTGGTAAAGTGAGTACACTAGCACATTTACAAGTGGGAGAGTCCATTAGCGAGGTTCAACTAGAGCCGGTTTCAAGAATGGATCTTATTAAATATTCAGGTGCGTCAGGGGACTTTAACCCGATCCACACGATAGATGATGAAGCAAAAAAAGCGGGACTGCCAGGAATCATTGCCCATGGAATGTGGACAATGGGAAATCTGGCAAAGCTGTTTACGTCTTACTATGAAGAGGGCTTTGTACAAGATTATTCCATTCGATTTAAGGGCATGGTGTTCTTAAATGATGTAGTAACACTTAAAGCCACATTAAAGGAAAAGCAGGAGAACAAACTACGCTTCCAGGTTAAAGCGGTGAACCAGCAAGGGAATGATGTGTTGAAGGGAGAAGTAGTTTACCACCAATACGAAACGGTCTAAGAAAAATATAAATGGAAACATACCCGGCATGGGGGGATTCCCGTCTTCATGCTGGGTTTATTTCTATCAATATAATTAAAAATGAAAAAGGGTGAGGAAATGACAACAAAATTGAAAGTAAACTATAAGCCTCCTGTTTTTTCAACGGTGGAGGAAGAAAGGCTTCATTTAAAACAAAAATTAGCTGCCGCTTTCCGATTGTTTTCTAAGTTTGGATTCGATGAAGGCGTTGCAGGTCATATCACTGCGCGCGATCCTGAACATAAGGACCACTTCTGGGTGAACCCTTTTGGAATGCACTTCAGTCAAATTTGTGCCTCGGATTTAATACTCTGTAACCATGAAGGGGTGGTGGTGGAAGGTCATTACCCTGTTAACCGAGCAGCCTTTGCCATTCACTCCCAAGTCCACGCAGCCCGCCCGGATATCATTGCTGCTGCTCATGCCCACTCTGTTTACGGAAAATCATGGTCCTCTCTCGGACGTCTCCTTGATCCAATTACTCAAGATTCCTGTGCCTTTTATCAAGATCATTCCTTATACGATGACTTTACCGGTGTGGTCTTGGATATTGAAGAAGGTAGAAGGATTGGAAAGGCACTGGGGAACAATAAGGCATGTATATTAAGAAATCACGGTCTGTTGACAGTAGGTGGGTCAGTGGATGAAGCGGCATGGTGGTTTATTACCATGGAACGTTCCTGTCAGGCGCAGCTTCTCGCAGAATCAGCAGGAAAGCCTGTAATCATCGATGATGAAGACGCCAAAGCAACTTATGAAACAGTTGGAGTTCCTGATGCCGGCTGGTTCCAATTCCAGCCATTATGGAATCGAATTGTAAAAGAACAACCAGACCTACTAGATTAGTTAGTTATAATGATCTGAAAAGAAGACTCATCCACTTTTCAGATAGCTGTGTAAAAGAACAATGTTTATTATAATAACCTGTTGATTGGAGCGGAAGGGGCGAAGACTCCTGTGGGAGTGCGGGTCAGGCGAGACCCCGCAGGTGCTTGCGCCGAGGAGGCTCGCCGAAACGCCCACGGAAAGCGAAGCCCCTGGAGCGGAAATCAACAGGCAAGTTTAATAGAGCATTTGAGGTAAATACATACGGTTTTCGGGAGGATTCTAGAAATGAAAATAGGGATTGCAGGTACGGGAGCAGTTGGAGGATATTTTGGCGCCCTCCTAAAAAGAGCGGGAAATGAAGTTATTTTTCTAGCACGGGGTAAGAACCTGGAAAGAATGAAAGAAGAAGGACTAACAGTCGAAAGTGAAGTAGAAACGTTGACGGTAGAAGGTATTTTTACCGACAGCTATGAAAAATTTACTGATATTGACCTTTTACTATTTTGTGTGAAATCTACTGATACCGTTAAGGTTGCAGAACAATTCCGCCCCTTTTTAAAACCAACCTGTTTCATCATAACGCTTCAGAACGGAGTTGACAATGAAGAAATTCTAAGCCAGGTGTTTGGTCAAGAGCAGATCCTTTCTGCAGCTACGTATATTCAAGCCATGATGACCGATACCGGAGTGGTGAAACAAATAGGGGTTCCGCCGAGGTTAGTCATAGGTGCGTTAGACAGTCACTTATCAGAAAAAGTCAATGATATTGCTGCTGTATTTAATGCGGCCAATATCATCACCTATCCTTCTAGTAATATCTTAAACATTAAGTGGAAAAAACTATTTTGGAACGTCACCTTTAACCCATTAACTGCCCTAATGGAGGTAAAGGTAGGCGCTATATACGATGATGAAGGGCTATATCAAACTGCAATAGCTATGTGTAAAGAAGCAATCGCTGTCGCCAATGCCGTTGGAATGGATATCGAAGAAGACTTTTACGAAACGATTTTTGCCCAAGGGAACCTTGCAAGAGAACATCACCCCTCCATGCTTCAGGATAAATGGAAAGGCAAAGTCTTAGAGATAGAGTCCATCTGCGGATACATCGTAAAAAAAGGAAGAGAAGTGAAAGTGGATACGCCTGTATTGGAAACCATCTATCATCTTTTAAGTTATCAAACTAAAAACTGATTTTAATAGCGAGGTGAAATTACTTGGAAGTACAACAAGATCGTCCCTGGATGGATCAATACCCTGAGACCACGGACCTGTCTTTTGAAATTCCGGAATGTAACCTATATACATTGTTAGTAAAGGCAGTACAAAAATATGGAAACCAAATCGCCATTATTTTTGAAGACGAAAGGATCACTTACAAACAATTAAAAAACCAAGTTGATCGGCTTGCTTCTGCATGGAAGCATCTTGGAGTTCAAAAAGGGGATAGGCTGGGATTAATGGTCTCTAATCATCCATTATACGTAGTTTCCTACTATGCTGCATTAAAACTTGGAATGATTGTCGTTCAAATCAATCCGCTTTATACCCCACGAGAGCTAGTTGAGATTTTCTATGATGCAGATGTCGCTTACTTGATTACAGAACCTGAAAACCTTGAAAAAATAATAAACCTTCAAAAATCCTATTCTTTTAAAAATATTTTTGTAACCGACCATTCAATAGAACCTATTCACTATCCTAGTATTCTCTCATTAGTCCATCATTCACAGCCACTCGTTGAAACATGCACCATTACTGCTAAGAAAGATATAGCGGTTATACAGTATACCGGTGGAACAACAGGTAAAAAGAAAGGTGCGATGCTTACTCATTTCAACCTAATGGCTAATGTTTTTCAAAGTAAGGCCCTTTATGGTGAAAGAATGTTTTTTGGTGAAGAGACCATTTTAACTGCCACCCCTCTTTATCACGTATATGGAATGACTAGTGGAATGAATCTTTCCATTTATATTGGTGCTGCCAACGTCTTGGTTAGAAAATTTGAAATTGAAAAGGTACTCGATTTGATTCAAAAACACAGACCTACCTTCTTCCCAGGTGTGCCCAAAATGTACAATGCCTTTGTTCATTACCCGGAGATCAATCGTTTTGATCTAACCTGCTTTAAGATGTGTTCAAGCGGTTCTGCCCCATTACCTGTTGAAATCATCAAGAAATTTGAGGGCTTAACAGGTGTTTCTATTGGAGAAGGATATGGGTTGTCGGAGACTTCTCCAACCACTCATCGAAATCCGCCAGAAGGAAAAACCAAGATAGGAAGCATCGGGATACCGGTACCTAAAACAGACTGTAGAATTGTGGATGAAAATGGAGAGGACTTGCCTGAAAAGAGTATCGGAGAACTGTTGATTAGAGGTCCACAGGTGATGCTGGGCTACTGGAATAAGCCGGAAGAAACCAACCTGACGCTTCGTGATGGCTGGCTGTTTACAGGAGACCTCGCCACCATGGATGAAGACGGATATTTTTATATCGTGGGCAGGAAAAAAGAGATGATTATTGTCGGCGGCTTTAATGTTTATCCTCAAGAAGTGGAAGGGATTCTTTACGAGCATCCGGATATCCTTGATGCAGCAGTCGTTGGAGTTCCTGATCGAGAATCAGGGGAACGTGTAAAAGCTTTTATTGTTCCAAAAGCAGGAGTGAACATCGATATAGACCAGTTACGGGAATATTGCTATCAGAACTTAACCCGATACAAGATACCCAAACAATTTGAAATGATTGATTCCTTACCGCGTAATGCAGTAGGAAAAGTTCTGAAGCGTCTCCTTTTAGAAGAAGTAAAGAACCAAGTTTAGGGACAAATATTGGAGGTGTCAGCCGTGAATTTCGAATTAGATGAAGATATCCTTTTTTTAAAAAAGAACGTCAGAGATTTCATTCAGACAGAAGTAGAAGCTGTTGCCATGCAAATTGAAGAGGACAACCATATTCCGGAACGTATAATTCAACTCTCAAAGGAAATGGGCCTCTTTGGCTTAAGTATACCTGAAGAATATGGCGGTCTTGGGATTGGTATGGTCGGTAAATGTGCGTTGTACGAAGAAATTGGGCAAACACATAACGGGTATACGACCTTAATTGGAGCTCATACCGGCATCGGTTCAGTAGGGATTGTGGAAATGGGCAATGAAGGGCAAAAGAGAAAGTATTTACCGGATATGGCGAGTGGAGAAAAAATTGGTGCATTTGCTTTAACAGAGCCGGCAGCCGGTTCAAATGCCGCAAATTTAAAAACAACGGCAGTAAGAAAAGGGGATAAATTCATTCTTAATGGATTAAAGCATTATATCACTAACGCGACAGATGCAAGTGTTTTTACCGTTATGGCAGTAACGGACCCAGAAAAAGGAGCAAAGGGAATTACTTCATTCATAGTTGAGAAAGATTTTCCAGGATTTCAAGTGGGGACTGTTGAGAAAAAAATGGGCTTACGTGGTTCCCATTCAGCAGAATTAATTTTTGAAGATTGTGAGGTTCCGGTTGAAAACGTGCTCGGTGTAGAAGGTCAAGGTTATGTGAACGCGCTCAAAATTTTAGCCAACGGACGCGCAGGTCTAGCCTCTCGTAATCTCGGATCCTGTCAAAAGCTCCTGGACATGTCAACGAGATATGCTAAAGAGCGCATTCAATTTGGAAAGCCGATTATTTCGAACCAAGCGGTAAGCCATATGCTTGCGGAGATGGCCGTCGAAATTGAAGCTCTTAGGTCGTTTACCTACCGGGTAGCATGGATGGTTGATCAAGGGATGAAAGTGATTAAAGAGGCTGCGATGCTAAAGCTTTATGGCTCAGAAGTGTACAATCGGGTGGCAGATAAAGCTGTACAAATCCACGGAGGACTTGGCTATATTGCTGATTATCCAGTAGAACGCTTCTATCGTGATGCACGGATTACGAGAATCTATGAAGGGACATCAGAGATTCAGAAAAATATTATTGCTGCCCAGTTAGAAAAAGAGTACAGCTAGACTAGGAGGATTTACATGAATGATGATATTGTGATTCTTAGTGCCGTTCGTACACCAGTCGGCAGGTATGGCGGTGCCTTAAAAAGTATCAATTCAGGAACACTTGCCTCTATTGTCATTAAAGAGGCTGTGAAAAGGGCAGGGATTACACCTGATCAAGTGGATGAAGTGATTTTAGGTGAAGTGCGTCAATCCACTGAATCCTCCAATGTGGCAAGGGTGGCTGCATTACGGTCAGGGGTTCCTGAAACCTCACCTGCGTTTACGATTAATCGCTTATGTGCATCAGGACTTCAGGCTATTGCATCGGGTGCCCAGCAAATCTCTAGTGGGCAAGCGGAGATCGTTGTTGCCGGTGGAACTGAAAGTATGAGCAATGCCCCTATCTATCTAAGAAACTCTCGCTTTGGCGGCGACAATGCAAAATTGATTGATTCGAACACGGAAGCAGGACAGCAGCCTCAGGAGATCTATGGAAGCCAGCTGGGGATGGGAATCACGGCCGAGAATGTCGCTGAGAGATTTGCGGTTTCACGGGAGGATCAGGATGCTTTTGCCCTTGAGAGTCAATTACGGGCAGCGACAGCCATTAAAAATAACCGTTTTGAGGATGAAATCGTTCCGGTTGAGGTGAAAGGAAAAAAGAGTTCGATGATATTTTCGGTAGATGAACATCCAAGACCGGAAACAAGCATCGAAACCTTAAGCAAGCTTAAACCAGTTTTTAAGGAAAACGGAACCGTCACGGCTGGTAATGCCTGCGGACGGAACGATGGGGCGGCTGCTTTAGTCCTAACGTCACGAAGTCATGCCGCTCGGCTAGGATTAAAGCCGATGGCAAAAGTGGTGGATTGGACAGTGGTCGGTGTGTCGCCAGAAGTCATGGGAATTGGGCCAGTACCAGCAGTTAAAAAGCTATTGGAACGAACAGGACTTAGCCTTGCTGACATTGATTTAATTGAGTTAAATGAAGCTTTTGCCTCGCAGGCCTTAGCTGTAATTCGTGAACTGAATATAGACATGGAAAAGGTGAATGTCAATGGAGGAGCAATCGCGCTTGGGCATCCACTAGGAGCTACAGGTGCAAAAATTTTAACCACGTTAATTTACGAACTATCCCGAAAACAGAAAAAAAGAGGCATCGCCACTTTATGTGTTGGCGGCGGGCAGGGAATGGCAATGATGGTGGAGCTTCTTTAAACATAATTATTTAAAGGGGAAAGATATATGAAAATGCCCGAAACGACATCCACATTTTTTGACTATATGGGTTTTAGCGGGGAATGGTCTGATACGTTTCAATTAGAGTTGGGAATGAAGCCACATTTGCTCCAGGATGACGGGACCGTTCATCCTGGGGTTTTCTCCACAATGTTGGATATTACAATGGGGGCAACTATATCTGTAGAGACAAATTCATTCGCAGCGACAATTAACCTAAATATATCTTTTTTTGACCTAATCCCTAAGGAAAAGTATTATGCAGAAACTAAGATTTTAAAACAAGAAGGAAAATATGTCACAGCAGAAGGGACCATTTACGATCAACACCATGTCCTTATTGCGAAAGGGATCGGAACTTTTAAGACAAGTCCAATTATACAAGAATAGTAAGTGGGTGAGGATCAATTGTCAGTCTTAAACTCGGAGTTGCGTAAATTGGTGAAGGACAATTCGTTCTATAACCATATTGGTTTTGAACTGGTTTCAGAAAAGGAGGCGGAAATCCTTCTTAAGCTAACACTGAAGAGAGAACTGCTAAACACGAATAAAACCGTTCACGGTGGAGTGCATGCTTCCATGCTTGATACAATACAATCCATGGTTCTTCGTTCAACCTATCAAACTCCAATTGCTGCTATGAATTTAGATGTCCATTATTTTGCTTCAGCTCAGACAGGTATTCTTTATGGACGTGCGGCAATTCTTCAAAAAGGGTTTAAATTGGCTACAGTAGAAGCGGAAATAGTAGATGAAAACCAAGTGTTAATAGCCAAAGGTACGGGTCTCTATCGCATCATCAGATGAGCTTGATGGAACAGAAGACTTTTCTACTATACTAATGAGGAAAATGTCGAAAGACTGGATGTTGAATATTCTAAAAATTTCTACTATTATAAGATTATTAACATACCAACTAGTTAGTATGTTAAAGAGTGTAAAAAACAGACGAATAGAATCATTGAGACCAAATATTAATTGAGATGATATAAATAGGAGGAACTAGCATGCACGTGAAAGAGCTGTTTGATCTCAAAGGAAAAGTAGCAATCGTAACAGGCGGCGGCAGAGGATTGGGGCAACAAATCGCCGAAGGTTTTGCCGAGGCAGGTGCGAATGTCGTGCTTTGCTCTAGAAGAGTAGAAGCTTGTGAAGTAGTAAGTGAACAAATAAAGAAACTTGGAGTTGAGAGCTTTGCTCTAAAGTGTGATGTCACCAACCCTGAAGACGTCAAAAATGTCGTCGAGAAGACAGTAAAAAAGTTCGGGCGGATTGATATTCTTGTCAATAACAGTGGTGCATCTTGGGGTGCACCAGTTGAAGAAATGCCGCTTGAGGCTTGGTATAAGGTCATGAATGTGAATGTAACGGGGACCTTCCTCATGTCACAGGCTGTGGGAAAAGTGATGTTAGAGCAGAAGTCAGGAAAAATCATCAATATTGCTTCGGTTGCCGGCTTAAAAGGCAGTAACCCAAAATACATGAATGCCATCGGCTACAACGCGAGTAAAGGTGCCGTTATTACGTTTACAAAGGATTTGGCCGTCAAATGGGGGCCGCAAGGAATTTATGTAAACGCGATTGCTCCAGGCTTTTTCCCGACTAAAATGTCAAAAGGACTGTTGGACCACGGTGGGGAAGGCATTCTCGAAGGTACACCATTAAGAAAGTTTGGCTCTGATACCGACCTTAAAGGAGTAGCGCTATTCCTAGCATCACCAGCGTCAGATTTTGTAACCGGTGACATTATTGTAGTGGACGGCGGAGCACATGCAATGTAAATAAAACTTAATCCAAATACTAGGGGTGAAGATTCAGATGAAAAGAGATGCAGTCATTGTGTCAGCCGTTCGAACTGCTATTGGCAGACAAGGAAGTGCACTTGCAGGTGTTCCTGCACATGTCTTGGGAGCAGAGGTCATTAAGGAAGCGGTAAAACGAGCAAAGATTCAGCCAGAAATGGTGGATGATGTAATCTTTGGTAATGTGCTTTCAGGTGGAGGGAATATTGCTAGATTAACAGCTTTGCAGACAGGGTTATCGCTTGATTTACCGGGATTAACAGTAGACCGGCAGTGCGGTTCAGGAATCAATGCCATCAACCTTGCTGCACAAGCAATTCGTGCTGGTGATGGCGATGTTTATATTGCCGGCGGTACAGAAAGTATGAGCCGGGCTCCTTATTTAATGGATCGCCCTGAGAAACCATTCAGTCCAATGCCGCCAAGTTTCCGGAAATCACAGCTGTCACCAAAGGAAATTGGAGATCCGCCAATGGGGATTACGGCAGAAAATCTCGTTGAAAAGTATCATATTACCCGTGAGGAACAGGATCAATTTGCGCTCGATAGTCAGCAACGGATGGCTCTTGCAATGGAAGAGGGGCGGTTTGATGAACAAATTGTTCCGATCACGATTCCAGTTAAAAAGGGTGAACCGATTGTCTTTAAAACAGATGAACACCCAAGACCACAAACCACCTATGAGGCACTAGCGAAGCTGCAGCCTGCTTTTCTAAAAGGTGGAACGGTAACTGCAGGAAATAGCTCAGGGTTAAATGATGCTGCATCCGCCCTTGTGATTATGTCGAGGGAAAAGGCGGAAGAATTAAATCTCACTCCGCTTGCGGTAATTCGTCACTATGCAGTGGCGGGGGTGGACCCCAATATTATGGGAATTGGTCCTGTTCCGGCGGTTAGGAAAGTGATGGAGAAGTCCGGGTTATCCCTAAAGGATATGGACGTAATTGAAATTAACGAAGCTTTTGCCGCACAGGTTCTGGCTTGCAACCGGGAGCTTGAAATGAATCTGGAAAAAGTAAATATAAACGGGGGAGCTATTGCCCATGGACATCCGCTTGGTGCAACAGGAGCCATCCTTGTCACAAAAGCAGCCTATGAACTAAAACGGTCAGAGGGTCGATATGCCCTTATTACCGCCTGTATCGGCGGCGGCCAGGGTATCGCCACCATTATTGAACGCGAATAATGACACGTTGGGCTTGACTCAGAAAGGAAAGGGTCAACCTTATAGAAGATGAAAGGATTGATCCAATGAAGGGAAAATTAATGGAGACCGGAATCCAATTGTTTGACCAAAATGGATTTAAATCTACGTCTGTTCAGGATATTGTTCAATGGCTGGGTGTGACGAAGGGAACCTTTTACTATTATTTTAGCAGTAAAGAAGAGCTACTAAAGGATATCCACTTGACCTATATCGAGGAACTGGTGAAAAAGCAGGAATCCATTATTAACAATCCAACCACTACTTGTACAAAAAAATTATATGAGATTGTCTATATGCTTATTAGCAGTATTAGGACTGAACGGCCAAGCGCAAGAATTTTCACAAGAGAAATAAGACATTTAAGTGGAAAGTACATTGAAGAGATTAAAGGAAAGCGGAATATCTTTCGGAAAAATACACAAAAGCTGATTGAGGATGGAATCAATCAAGGGCAATTTAAATCAGATCTTCGCGCTGATATCTTAACGATGGGGATTCTTGGAATGACGAATTGGAGTTTTTACTGGTTTAACCCAGACGGGGAGGTCCCTGAGGAAAAAGTCGTGGACATCTATATGGGTATGATCCTAAATGGAATATCCAAAAATGACAGCGTTTACAAGTAAATCTAAAATTCTATTGAACTAGGAGGATATGTGATGCTTACTCTTCATTACGAATACTGGCCTAAAATTTCTAAATCATTGAAAGTCCCTGCAACCTCGCTATATGACAACCTCCGAGTGAGTGCAGCCCGTTATCCGGATCAGGATGCCATTTTCTATTATGGAAATAAGCTTTCCTATCAACAGCTGGATGAGGAAGTAACTGCTCTTGCTGGCTATTTACAACATAAGCTTGGGGTAAAATCAGGTGAGAAAGTGCTGCTTTTTATGCAGAACTCACCTCAATTTGTCATCGGCTACTATGCGATTCTAAGAGCTAATGCCGTAGTTGTTCCGATTAACCCGATGTTAGTGGCGGATGAATTAGATTTTTACGTGCGTGACTGTGAAATCAAAACAGCTCTAGCAGGACAGGAATTATATGAACGAGTCCGTCCATTGTTAGGTACTACCACTTTAGAGAATTTACTAGTTGCAGCATACTCAGATTATGCAGGGACTGGGTTTGAAGAAATGCTTCCTAAAGAGGTAGAAGCTCCGCGGGCTTCTTTTTCAGAGCCAGGACATTATCTTTGGAACGATGCGCTTCAGGCCAATCTCACTCCAACAGAACATACAGCAAAGGCAGATGATCTTGCCTGCCTGCCATATACGTCAGGAACAACCGGTCTACCAAAAGGGTGTATGCACACAAACAGAACAGTAAACGCAAATACAGTGGGGGCCTATCACTGGTCTAATACCACGCCCAACGCGGTTCATTTAATGTCCCTGCCACTTTTCCACGTAACAGGAATGGTGCACAGTATGCACATGCCAATTTATAGCGGCAGCACGATGGTCATTCTGACAAGATGGAACCGGGATGCGGCAGTTGAAATGATTAAGTCACTTCAATGTACACACTGGGTAACGATTGCCACTATGATCGTTGATTTCCTAGCCAATCCAAAGCTGAAAGCAGAGGATATCGCTTCCTTAACATCGATTTCTGGTGGAGGAGCAGCCTTACCTGAAGCAGTGGGTGAAAAGCTATTTAATTTGTGTGGTCTGAGATTTGTTGAAGGCTACGGCTTGTCGGAAACCATTGCACAAACACACTTCAATCCTGCTGAGCGCCCGAAAATGCAATGTCTCGGTATCCCATCCTTTGATGTAGATGCCAAAATCATTGAACCGGCAACAGGAAAAGAGCTTGGTGTAGGGGAAGTAGGAGAAATAATCGTGAACGGTCCACAGGTCATGGTAGGCTACTATAACCGTGATGATGAAAATAGAAGTGCATTTATCGAAATTGATGGAAAACAGTTTTTTAGAACAGGTGATATCGGACGCTATGATGCGGAAGGCTATTTCTTCATAGTAGACCGTGTCAAACGGATGATTAACGCTTCAGGTTATAAGGTTTGGCCAACTGAGGTGGAATCGTATTTGTATAAGCACCCTGCCATCCAGCAGGCCTGTGTAGTGGGTGTTCCTGATCCGAGAAGAGGAGAAACAGTTAAGGCGTTCGTTATTTTAAATGAAGGATTTGAAGGAAAAGTGACGGAGGAGGAAATTATTGAGTGGTCGAAACAGCATATGGCCGCCTATAAGTATCCTAGATTCATAGAATTCCGAAAGCAGTTTCCTATGACCTCTAGTGGAAAAATCTTATGGCGTACACTTCAAGAAGAAGAAAAAGCGAAAGTGGCAGATAAGGTACAGTAAATATGAGTTTAGTTAGGGGAGCTGACCGAATGGAACGCTCCCTGGCTGCCAGTTGTTAGTAGGTAATGGAACTTCGACAAAATTATAAGGGGGAAGCTATGGAGATCCTTATTCAGCAGCTATTTAATGGCTTAACCATTGGAAGTGTTTATGCCCTAGTGGCTCTAGGGTTAACGCTTGTGTATGGAATCCTGCATATTCCTAATTTTGCACATGGGGCATTATACATGATGGGCGGATACATAACCTTAACGATGATGACCAAATTTGGTCTTCATTATTGGGTCGCCATTTTCGTTTCTATTCTTGTTGTCGGTCTAATCGGTGTCATGATGGAGCGGTTTGTATTTCACCCGCTCAGAGAAGCACCGCCGATTCATGACAAAATTGCTGCCATTGGAATTCTCTTATTCTTAGAAGCTTTCGCTCAATTTTATTGGGGGGCGGAATATCAAAGTATGCCAACTCCATACGGGCAAGTCGTTCAATTATTTGGCTTGACGTTTACTATGCAGCGGATCCTGATTGTTGTTGCTGCGATTGTCGTCATGGTTCTTCTCTATCTTTTCTTGAAAAAAACATTCACTGGTGCAACCATCATTGCCATGTCACAAAATCGGGAAGGAGCTAATCTTGTTGGTATCAATACGAACAAGGTTGCCATGTTAACCTTTATGATATCTGGCGGGCTAGCCGCAATTGCTTCCTCACTCTCAGCACCTATTAATCTAGTCTTCCCAGGGATGGGACAGCTAGTCATTCTAAAGGCCTTTGTAATCATCATCCTCGGTGGTATGGGAAGCATTCCTGGAGCCATTGTCGGGGGATATATTTTAGGCTTTAGTGAAAGCTTAGGCGCAACCTACATTTCCAACGACTACAAAGACATTATTGCCTTCGTCCTCCTTGTCATCATCTTAACGGTAAAACCAACTGGATTGTTTTCTAAGGGGGGACATTAATGGGAAAGGTATTCAATCAAAGAAATGTGATTATTGTATTAATCCTATGTGCTGTCGGATTCCCTTTAGTATCCAATAACAATTACTTCATCCACATCATGACACTTTCTTTTATTTGGATGATAGGAGTATATGGTTTGAATTTACTAGCTGGTTATACGGGCTATCTTTCACTGGCGCATGCTGGCTTCTTTGGAATAGGAGCTTACTCTTTAGGGATCTTAACGGTAAAAGCAGGGATGAATTTCTGGGGCGCTTTCTTTTTATCTCTGGTCATTACTAGTGTACTAGGTTTCCTCGTTGGCTTAATCGCCTTACGGACGAAAGAACACTTCTTTGCCATTTATACCCTGTGTTTGGGTTACATTATCTATCTCATTATTGATAAATGGGACAGCTTAACAGAGGGTGTCCGGGGGTTGATCGGAATTCCAGCACCTGCAGGGATTGGCCCCATAACCTTTGATACAGAGGTTTCTCATTATTATCTAGTTCTTTTCTTCCTGCTTTTAGTGGTGCTAGTCATGTATCGGATTATTCACTCGTTATCAGGTCGGACCTATATTGCTATACGAAACAGTGAAGATCTTGCACAAACGATTGGGATTTCCACCATGAAAAATAAATTAACAGCCTTTGTGCTCTCCACACTATTTGCCGGATTATCTGGAGCCCTATATGCTTCCTTTGTCCGTTTTATTGGCCCTGACATTGGCTCCATCACAATCACCTTTGACCTCTTAACTTATTTACTTGTGGGTGGAATTGGCACGCTTAGCGGTCCATTGGTAGGAACGTTTATTATCGTTTGGCTATCGCAGCAACTCCAGGATTTTCAGCAATACCGGATGCTCATTTTCGGTCCTGTCTTAACCCTGTTAATCATTTTCTACCCTCGTGGAATTGTGGGAGCGGTCTCAAATGTGATGGCTAAGCGGAAGTTGAAAAAAGAACAGCTGCAGCACCCAACTATGGCCCGCTCTAACAATAAGCCATTTATCGACCGTGAAAAGCAAGTAGAGGAGGTCTAGGGATGCAATTTTTGGAGACGAAAAATCTAACAAAGAAGTTTGGCGGCCTTGTGGCTGTAAATAATGTCGATTTTGCAATAGAGCAAGGAAAAATCAATGCCATTATTGGTCCCAATGGAGCGGGGAAATCCACCTTTTTTAACTTAATTAGCGGTTTCCATCGACCCAGCTCAGGACAGGTTATTTTTAAAGGACGCGATATTACTACTTTGCCTTCCAATAAAATTGCTGAGCTTGGTATTGCCAGAACGTTTCAAACGACCAATTTGTTTGAACAATCCACTGTTTTGGATAATGTCATTGTTGGACATCGTCTACGTACCAAGTCCAACTTGCTAGATGCGGTCCTACGAACACCTCGTTTAAAAAGTGAGGAGAAACAATGCCGAGAAAAGGCAATGGAAGTATTGGAGTTTGTTGATTTAAAACATACCGCTAATAAACTCGTTGGAAGCTTAACACAGGAGGAAAAGAAGCGTACCGCCTTTGCATTGGCACTAGCAACCGACCCTGAAATAGTGTTTCTTGATGAACCAGCAGCTGGTGTCAATCCGGATGAGACAGAGGGGTTAGCGGAGTTAATGAAAAAGATGGTGAATAAAGGAATCACCGTTTGCCTAATCGAGCACAAAATGTCGATGATCATGAAGATTGCCGATAAGATCATGGTTTTAAACTATGGTGAAAAAATTGCTGAGGGGCGACCTGAGGAAATTCGGAACAATGAAACGGTCATAAAAGCGTATCTGGGAGGGAGCGCCATTGCTTAGTTTACAAAATGTCTCTGTCAAATATGGGAGTTTCACGGCCGTTCAAGACATCAACATTGAGGTGAACAAAGGAGAAATCGTTGTCTTATTAGGCTCAAATGGTGCGGGGAAAAGTACAACCTTCAGAACCATTAGCGGTCTTAGTAAGCCTGCTTCTGGAGACATTCTTTTCGAAGGTAAAAGGTTAAATAGAACGTCAGCTGACCAGATTGTAAAATTAGGGATTGGTCAATGCCCGGAAGGAAGGAAATTGTTCCCTGCCATGTCGGTTCAGGAGAATCTTCGTATGGGTGCCTATGTTCACCGCGGTAAAAAGGAAGAATACAAGCATTCTCTTGAGCATGTGTATGAGTTATTTCCTATCCTGAAGGAAAAAAAGAATGATGCGGCAGGCTCTCTTAGTGGTGGTCAGCAGCAAATGCTCGCAATTGGTAGAGCACTGATGTCAAAGCCGAAGTTGATGCTTCTGGATGAACCATCCATCGGCCTTGCCCCGTTAATCGTAGAGCAAATGTTTGAGGTTATTCAAAAAATAAATAAGGAAGGCACCACTATTTTGCTTGCGGAACAAAATGCAAATGCTGCCTTAAAAATCGCTGATAAAGGCTATGTATTTGAAAATGGATCGATCGTCCTCCAAGGAACGTCAGAAGAGTTATTTGCTAATGATGAAGTACGAAAGGCGTATATTGGAGCGTAATCACTAATCCTGCTGCGCTTTAAGGGGGTGAGGAACGTAGTTTTCATCACTGTCATTTTCTGAAGACTCGTAAAATATAAGGGGGAAAACCAATGAAAAGAATGAAATCCTTTTTGATGATGAGTTTGATCTTCGTAATTATTTTCAGTTTGGCAGCATGTAACAGCACATCCGAAAAACCTGCTAATACGAAACCAGCTTCCGGAGGCGGCGGTGACAGTACTTCTGAAGCAGCAGGTACAGTCAATATTGGATACACGGGTCCATTAAGCGGTCCAGCAGCCTTTTACGGGGAGCGTACATTAAACGGTGTCAAGATGGCGGCTGAAGAGATTAACGGTGCCGGCGGATTTGAAGTTGGTGGGAAGAAATACAAGTTGAACATTGTTTCATTGGATGATAAATACTTGCCAAACGAAGCTGGGGCCAACGCAAAACGATTGATTCAGGAGAACAAAACGCCAATCATTTTTACTCCGCACAGCGGCGGTGTCTTTGCCCTACAGGTATTCAATCAACAGGATAAATTCCTTATTGGCGCTTACACGAGTGAACCAAAGGTTTCAGAAGTGGGGAATAACCTAACGGTGCGAATTCCTCCACGATATGATGGCTATCTAAAGCCGTTTACTGATTACGAGATGAAGAAATTCGGTAAGAAAATTGCCTTCCTTCCAACTGCTTCCCAATACGGGAAAGATTGGTCAGAAAAGTTAAAGGCCTACTGGGAAAAACAAGGTGGTAAGGTTGTGTACAATTCTGCCATCGATTTTACGAAGGAAACTGATTTCTTCACGACTGTAACAAATGCTTTAAAGGAAAAGCCGGATGTATTATTCATCGGGGGTGCGTCTGAACCGACTGCAAAGGTAGCGAAACAGGCACGCGAGCTTGGATTTAAGGGCGGATTCATTGTCATGGACCAAGCGAAATTCGACGAAATGAAAAAGGTAACCGGCTCTTATGATATGCTGAACGGTTCCATTGGCGTTATGCCTCTGATTGAATCAAAAAGCCCAGCCATTCCTGATTTTGCGAAGAAGTATAAAGAAAAGTATGGTGAGGATCCTGGGTCCGAAGCCGGTCTAAATTACATTGCTATGTACATCTTTGTAGAAGCAATGAAAGCGGCAGGTTCTGTTGACGACGCGGAAAAAATCCAAGCCAAAATGCAGGATGGCGTAAGCAATATTCCTGATAATGTGAAAATCTATGAATTTACGAAGTTTACCGGTGGCGGCTTTGATGGTGAATTAGAGGTAGCAGCCGTTGAGGACGGAAAAATCGTTCCGATTAAGATTACAAAGTAATTAAAATAGTACAATATCCCCCTTGTGAAAACTAAATTTGCGAGGGGGATTTGCTAGTTTTTTTGCAAACCTACACATATTCCTCAATTACTAGAAATATAGTCTATTGGTCAAACCTCCTTTGGCAGTGATTGGTCCTACACGACCAAAATCATTTAACAAACGGAAAAAAGGTCTCCTATAAGGGTTCTACGCGACCGAATCTACTAAAAATACTTAAGAAAGGTCTCCTAGAGGGGCTCTACGCGACCGACACATCTGAAAAAAAGAAGGAAAGGTCTCCTAGATGGTCTCTACGCGACCGACACATCTGAAAAAAAGAAGGAAAGGTCTCCTAGAGGGTCTCTACGCGACCGACACATCTGAAAAAAAGAAGGAAGAGTCTCCTAGAGGGGCTCTATGCGACCGACACATCTGAAAAAAAGAAGGAAAGGTCTCCTAGAAGGGCTCTACGCGACCGACACATCTGAAAAAACGAAGGAAAGGTCTCCTAGAGGGACTCTATGCGACGGAACTTCTTGAAGATCAAAAGATGTGGCGCATTCCAAGCCTTTTATCATTCAGAAAGGAGGAGCATCAAATGTTTAAAATTGTTCCTCTAGAGCTTCAAACCCACTTTGCCGAGGGAACGGTAAATGCCTTCTTGGCAATCGGAGAAACCGTGACCTTAGTGGATACAGGAAACCCCGGCAAAGAATCCTATCAGCAGCTAAAGAACCAACTACATAACCATGGCGTTCGATTAACAGATATCGACCACATCGTCCTGACCCACATCCATATTGACCATGCGGGTGCCATTCCTTACTTACAGGAAGAAGTAGAGCTCCCTATTTTTGTTCATGAACAGGCGAGGGGTTCTATTAACTCCGATAATCACGAATATGAAAGAGTCCAGCGATTTTTTAACCACTTCTTAGAAAGTTGTGGAGCCGACCCGGAAAGACACATAATCAAACGTCCTTTTCAAGAAGAAATTTGGCGTAATGTTCACTATGTAAAAGAAAGTGACCATTTGCCATTAGGGGGAAGGAAGTTTGAGGTGGTACATGTTCCAGGACACAGCCAATGTGATATGTTGCTTTGGAACAGGGAGACGGGGGATACCTTCGCGGGCGACCATTTACTAAAGGCCTTTTCTGTCAATGCCTTTATTGAACCGCCTGAACGTGGAGAAAGCAGTCGTCCTAAACCATTATTACAATATCGGCAATCTCTGGAAAAAATTAGCCAGCTGCCGCTTGAAATGATTTATCCCGGCCATGGTGAGGCATTTACAAATCACTTAGAACTGATTGAAACAAGATTGAAGGAACAGGAAAAGCGATGCGACCAAATTCTATCTATTCTCGGTGATGGTGAAAAAAGCATTTTGGAGATTTGTAGTGTCATGTATCCTCGGTTAAAAGGTCGAACGATTTTCTTGGGGTTGTCGCAGATACAAGGTCATCTGGATTTGCTTGAACAAAGAAAGCAGGTTAGCTGTGTAAAACAAGGTTCCAAAGTGATGTATCGAAGGGAGCGGATCGAATGAATCTTAGAGAGCTGCTGGAAACAAATATTTCTAATTTTGGTGAGTACCCTTTTATATTTTTCAAAGAGAAGTCCTACACAAACGTGGAAACGAAGAAAGTGGCAGATCAATTTGCCGAAGGTCTGCGGAAGCTCGGAATAATTAAGGGTGACCGGGTTATAGTTTGTATGCCGAATGGCCCGGAAGTACTCTTTGCCTATCAAGGAATTACACGAGCGGGGGCAATCATTGTGCCCGTCATGTTTACCCTTCATCCGAAAGAACTTCATTATATCGCAGTAAAGTCTGGTGCAAAAGCAGTGATCACCTCCTCGTACGTTTTAGCAAATGTGGAAAAATCGTTGGAAGAATTGGAAGAGCAACCGGTGTTAATTGTTGTTGATCAGCCATCCACAGAACAGGTGAAAAACTTTTACGATGTGATGATTTCAAGCGATTGTCCATTTGATAATGATGTAACGGAAACGGATACGGCGGTTATTTTATACACATCAGGAACAACTGGTAACCCAAAAGGAGTCCTGTTAACACATAAAAACTTATTTTCCAATGCGGAGAACTCTGCGAAACATAACGAGACAGAGCGGGGAACCACACTGGGTGTCCTGCCACTTGCCCATGTTTATGGATTGACGGTTTCCAACGTCTGTTATCTTACCGGAAGCTCGATCGTTGTCTTTCCAACCTTTGATGTAAATAGTGTGTTCAATGCGATTGAAACTTACAAAGTACGATCGTTTTCGGCGGTACCAGCGATGATTCATGCCATGCTTTCCTTCCCGCAGGCGGATCAATACGATACCTCGAGTCTGGAATCAGTCGGTTCTGGTTCTGCCCCACTGCCAGTCGCTTTATTACATGCCTTTGAGGGGAAGTTTGGGGCTAAGGTGTATGAAGGCTATGGCTTATCTGAAGCCGCACCGGTTGTGACGGCCCATCGGAAAGGGATCGAGATTAAACCTGGCTCTGTCGGGATTCCAATTCCAGGTGTTGAAGTGAAGATAGTTAATGAGGATGGAGAGCAGGTCCCTGCTGGTGAAGTAGGAGAATTGATTGTCAGTGGTGACAATGTTACTCCTGGCTATTATCAAAATCCGGAGGAATCAGGGCGTGTGTTGAAGGATGGTTGGCTTTACACCGGAGATATGGCTCGAATCGATGATGAGGGCTACGTCTATATTGTTGACCGGAAAAAGGACTTAATTATTCGCGGTGGCTTTAATGTGTATCCTCGTGATGTAGAGGAAATATTAAACGGCCATGAGCAGGTGTTTGAGGCGGCCGTTGTAGGTGTTCCTGATGAACGAATGGGGGAAGAGATGGTCGCCTGTGTTGTCAAGAAGCCAGGTTCAGAGGTAACAGAAGAAGAGCTGATCAGCTACTGTCAGGACCATTTAGCGAAAAATAAAACCCCGAGAAGAGTAGTTTTTCTAGAAGCATTGCCTAGGAATGGTGTCGGTAAAATTTTGAAAACACACCTGCGTCAAACGGCATCTGAAATTGTAATCAAACCCTAAAAGGAATTAAGGAGGAGAAAAGGTATGGAAAAAAGAACCATTTTAACGACGAGCTCAAGAGGCTTGCTCGAGGATTCCTTCCCGTATCGACTGTATCAAAAGGCGAAGCGGTTGGGCACTTGGAACCCGGCTGATATTGATTTCAGTCAGGATCAGGAGGATTGGAAAGGGATGACTGTCGAGCAACAGCAAGATATTTTGCGTTTGATTTCTCAGTTTCAAGCGGGTGAGGAAGCCGTTACCCTAGATTTGCTGCCGCTGATTATGGCAATTGCAAAGGAAGGCAGATTGGAAGAAGAAATGTTTTTAACAACTTTCTTATATGAGGAAGCGAAGCACACGGAATTTTTCCGACTTGTGTTGAATGCAATTGGGGAGAAGGGGGACTTATCCCATTTCCACACAGAGACGTATCAGAAAATATTTTATGAGATTCTGCCAACGGCGATGGAACGGCTGGTTACCGATCAGTCACCAGAAGCGGTTGCGGAGGCTTCGGTTGTGTATAACATGTTTGTCGAGGGCGTGTTAGCTGAAACCGGCTATTTTTCCTTCTATGCTGCATTGGAAACTGCGGGCATTATGCCTGGGCTACTTGAAGGAATTGGGAATCTAAAGAAGGATGAATCAAGGCATATCGGGTACGGCACGTTCCTTCTGCAACGATTGATTTGTGAGCACCCACATCTTTTTGATTTTGTTGCGGCAAAAATGGGCGAGTTGACTCCACTAGCTATTCGCCTGAACCAAGAAGGCATCGCAGGAAGGGAGGTTAGTTCATTCGGAGGGAATCCTGATGACGTCATGAATTTTACACTCAAACAACTATCCGTCCGTATGGAAATTTTAGCGAGAGCCAAAGGCAAAAAAATTGAAGAGATTTATAGATATTCAGATAGTGAGTTAGGAGTTTTGTAAATTAAGTTTCAGTCAGATAAAGAATAGGAGTCGAAGATTAGTAGAGGAGGAATTATGATGACAGTTCAAGTTGAGGTGCAAACTTTTCCCCATTTTATCAATGGAAAGTGGGAGCCTGCCAGCAATCAAGAAACCTTTGATGTGTTTAACCCTGCCAATGGGGAGTTGGTTGCAAAAGTAGCGAAAGGAACCAAGGATGACGTTGATCGTGCGGTAAAGGCTGCACGTGAAGCATTTGACCAAGGCGACTGGAAAAATATGAAGCCAAAGGATCGGGCCAATGTTTTATATGCAATCTCCTATCAAATTGCCGAGCACGCACAAGAACTAGCATACCTTGAAGCGATTAGCTCTGGCGGAACGGTCCGTCGTATTGGAAACAGCGATATTTTACAAATGGTCGACTTGTTCCAGACATTAGCGAAATTTACGTTAGAATATCCATTTTCGGAAACGCTTCCAGTCCCGCCGTTCCCAGGACCAGCACACAACTTTATATGGCGGGAGCCGATTGGTGTTTGTGCCGCGATTACGCCATGGAATCTGCCAATGGTGATTGCCACCTGGAAGATTGCTCCGGCATTGGCGATGGGGAACACCATTGTTATCAAGCCTGCGAGCTACACACCGTTATCCACTTTGAAACTAGCAGAAATCATTTCGGCAGTGGTCCCTGCAGGTGTCATCAACGTGGTCGCAGGCCCAGGTGCAGAGGTGGGTGAAGCATTAGTGAGTCATCCGCAGGTGGATAAAGTGGCCTTCACCGGTTCAACAGAAGTGGGCCGAAACATTATGGAGCTTGCTGCAGGAACGATTAAAAAAACCACGCTCGAGCTCGGCGGAAAGTCGCCTAACATTATTTTGGAGGACGCTGACTTAAACATTGCACTTCCTGGCAGTCTATTCGGCGTGTTTTTACACTCAGGCCAGCTTTGTGAATCCGGAACTCGCTTATTTGTGCCGGATAAGCTCTACGACCAAGTAGTAGAAGGACTCGTGGCTCTTGCGGGGAAATTAAAGCTCGGCAATCCACTGGATCCGGCAACAGACGTGGGTCCAGTTATTTCTAAAAAGCAAAAGGAATCGATTCTATCCTATATTGAATCAGGAAAACAAGAAGGTGCGACGCTTGTTTGCGGTGGTAAAGAAGTGAAGGTGGCTGGCTGTGAAGAAGGACATTTCATTGAGCCGACTATTTTCATCAATGTGACCAACGATATGAAAATTGCCCAAGAGGAAATTTTCGGCCCGGTTTTATGTGTGATCCGATACTCCGAGCTAGACGAGGCAATAAAAATGGCAAATGATACAATCTACGGTTTAGCAGCGGGTGTGTGGACACGCGACGTGAATAAGGCATATGAGGTTGCTAGAAAGCTTCAGGCTGGCGTGGTTTGGATTAATGACTGGCATATGCTCCGCAGTGATGCACCGTTCGGCGGCTACAAGCAAAGTGGTATCGGACGGGAAATGGGTCAGCATTCACTGGATGCCTATACACAGGTAAAACATGTGCATACATCCATGAGCCCTGAGCTTGAGAGACGGAATTGGTACGGAATTCTATTTGGCCAAAACTAATGAAGAGGTGAAGATAACAATGAAAACAACCTTATCACAATTCATGTTACGTACGGGAATCTACAGTGGATCAAATTCTCGGGCAATGGTACCTAGTTTGTTTGCCGGCCTTGGTGCCAAACGAGTCCTATTATTGAGCGATAGAGGGTTAGAAAAGGCTGGTGTGGTTGAAAAAGTAGCTTCCATTTTTGAGTTAACCGGACATGGGAGCGGCCCACAACTCGTTGGGACGTATTTAGATATAGCACAGGATGCCGAGAGCCGTTGCATTAATGATGCGGTCCGATATGCACGAGAAATTGGAGCAGACTCTCTGCTCGCAGTGGGCGGCGGCAGTGTGCTTGATACGGTAAAAGGGGTGAAGTATGCGCTTCACAAAGGGCTCGCTGATATTAAAGAGGCGATTCCTGGCGGCTTGTTATACGAATCATTCCCGAAAGCAAATTATATCCCGATTCCGCACATCGCAATTCCGACCACGGCGGGAACAGGATCAGAGGTTTCTCCGATAGCAGTTATTTTTAATGAAGAGATACAAATGAAGACTAATATTATCAACCCATTTATTAGTGCGGATATGGCGATTCTGGATCCTGATTTAACAGTCGGCCTTCCGCCGTTAATTACAGCATTTACTGGCTTTGATGCGTTAACACATGCGATTGAAGCGTTAGCATCACCGACTGCTACGGGCTTAACAGATGCACATGCATTGCATGCGATACGTTTAATCGAGAAAAATCTCCCTGTGGCTGTTGCCGATGGCGGTAACCTGGATGCGCGCATGGATTTATTGCAGGCCAGTTTAATGGGAATTACTGCGTTCAGCTTTGCCTTGAACGCGATTCCTATTCATAATATGGCCCATGCTTATGGTGCGTTGTTCCGCATCCCGCATGGCCTGGCAAATGCTGTCTTTTTACCAGTGGTGATGGAAATGGTTCCTAATCTATATTTGCCGAAGGTGGCAGAACTGGCGCAGGCATTGAATGTGGATGTGAAGGCTGATGAAACTCCAGAGGAGGCTCTGGCAAAGGTTGTCGAGAAAATCCGGTTACTGCAGCATAAGGTGGGCTTACCAGCTGACTTCAAGGAGTTCAACATCACGGAGGAGGCGCTTCAAGCTGCAATTCCAGCAGTCATGAAGGACCCAGCAGCATTAAGCTTCCCAATGCCAGCAGAGTTGATTGCAGCCATCGGGCAGAAAGTTTGCCCAGTTGGGGTGAAATAAGGGCGTTTGGGTGGGGCCAGTTGGGTGGGGACAGTCCCACTAGTGTTGTATAGATTGAAAAATATGTAAATAAGTAAAAATTGTTTACCAAAAACAAAAAAGCTCCTATTGTAGAGTTGAGACCAATACTTGTTCCCAATACTCTACAA
>JBDOMM010000012.1:0-113922 GCA_039832695.1 Bacillus sp. (in: firmicutes) | reverse complement strand
AATTTCGTTAGGTCTATTTGTCGTACGCTGATTTTTTTTGTTTGGGAGAGGGCCCCCCTCCCAAACAAAAAATATTTCTCTTCAAACAAAAAGATTTTAATAACTACTTGACTGGAGGTAAGAAGAGGTTGACTCACAAAGTCAACCTCTTTTATGTTATTTCGTTTTTGCATAAACGCAGGTATCTCTTATTTCTACCCCATCAGCTGACAATCCATCATTTTTTAAGATCCCCTCTAATGTGAATCCTAACTTTTCTGGAATTGCCCTGCTTTTCGAATTATTTGAGTCGCAGCGGATTTCCACTCGACGGGCTTTCAGCTCCGTAAAGGCAAATTCTGTGATTGCATGTGCGGCTTCAGTGATATAACCTTTTCCGCTATGCCTTGTATCAATCCAATAGCCAATTTCAAATTTCGGAACACTCCAGTTGATCCTATGTAAGCCGGAAGACCCGATAAATTCTCCTGTTTCTTTATCATAAAGATGCAATCGAAGGTCTTCACGTGTCAAAAACTTTGCGTGTGCTTCCCTCATATTCGCTTCGACATCTTCTACTGTTTGATTTCTATGTGCCCACGGCATATATTCCTTCAGTTCAGTTAAAGAAGCCAGCATTGCATCATATACGGCCTTGCCATCTCCAGGCATGGGTTTACGAATGAATAATCTTTCTGTGGTCAACTGCTCTGGAAAGTCGATGAGTATCGGTTTCATTGTTCAAATCCTCCTTTTACCTACTATACAATTCGCTAGCACATTTCATTTTCCTTTTTTTACTGTGAAATAAAAAGCTCCTCCCATTAAGGAAGAGCCCCCATTCTTAGTATGCTTTTGCCCAGTAAACCATCTTAGTAGCTTCTTTGCCGCAGCATACACATTTGTCAGAAACTTGTTCTTGTTCAAATGGCATACATCTTGAAGTTGCCCCAGTTTCTTCTTTAATTTTGTCCTCACAAGCTACATCTTCACACCACATAGCTTTGATAAATCCTGGCTTCGCCTCTAGAGTTTCTTTTAACTCAGGTAGTGTAGTCGCTACAGAAGTTCTTTCTTCACGGTGATTCAATGCCTTGTTGTATAAATTAGTCTGAATCTCGTCAAGTAACGCAACAAGTTTGGTTTCCAATTCATCCATAGGAACAATTACTTTTTCTAATGTATCGCGTCTTACCAATACTACCTGTTTATTTTCAATATCCTTTGGTCCAACCTCTAGGCGAACTGGAACACCCTTCATCTCGTACTCATTGAACTTCCAACCTGGCTTTTTATCGCTTGCATCAATATCAACACGCGCAACCTGTCCTAGTGACTTTTTCAAATCATAGGCAAAGTCCAATACTCCTTCTTTATGCTGAGCGATTGGCACAATCATGACTTGTGTTGGAGCCGCTTTTGGAGGAATGACTAGACCCCGGTCGTCCCCATGCACCATGATTAATGCCCCAATGATTCTTGTTGTAAAGCCCCAAGAAGTTTGGTGAACATATTGTAGTTTACCTTCTTTATCCGTGTACTGAATGTTAAAAGCTTCCGCAAAACCAGTACCAAAGTGGTGAGAGGTACCAGACTGCAACGCTTTGCCATCGTGCATCAAGCTTTCAATGGTAAAAGTCGCTTTTGCGCCAGCAAACTTTTCTTTTTCTGTTTTTTGTCCCTTTACAACTGGAATCGCAAGGATTTCTTCACAAATCGCTGCATATACATTTAACATTTTAATGGTTTCTTCCATTGCCTCTTCATCAGTTGCATGAGCCGTATGGCCTTCCTGCCATAAAAATTCTAATGTCCGTAAGAATGGACGTGTTGTTTTTTCCCAGCGAACAACGTTAGCCCATTGATTATAAAGCTTTGGTAAATCTCTGTATGAATGAATGATATTGCTATAATGCTCACAGAATAGAACCTCAGAAGTTGGGCGGACAACCAAACGCTCAGCTAATTCTTCAGAACCGCCGTGTGTAACCCATGCTACTTCTGGAGCAAAGCCTTCCACATGGTCTTTTTCCTTTTGTAATAAGCTTTCTGGAATGAATAAAGGCATATAGACATTCTCATGTCCAGTTTCTTTGATTCGACGATCTAATTCGTTTTTAATATTATCCCATAAAGCATATCCGTACGGACGAATAATCATTGATCCGCGAACGCTTGAATAGTCAATTAAATCTGCTTTAGTTACAACATCTGTATACCACTGGGCGAAATCATCATCCATCGCCGTGACATCTTTTACAAATTCCTTAGCCATTTTGACACCTCATTAAATTTATTAAAATAAATACAACAGAGCTTCCGTATGCATGCAAAAAGGCCCTAATCCCAAAAAAGGGACCAAGGCCTGGCGGTACCACCCTAAATTCATAAAGCATTCGCTTTAAACTCTTTGCATGATAACGGATTTGATCCGCATGTATCTTCAAGATATCCGATACAGAACTCAGAGGCAGGTTCAAATGACTGTCTTAAGAAACCTCGCACCAATGGTTTCCTCTCTTGGTAAGACACAATTCACTTTACTAGTCCCCGTCATCGTTTCAATAGTATTTTTGAAGAAATTATATATTTCATCTTCCTAAAAGTCAATTCCGAATAAGGAATATTTTATATTAAGAGGGGAAAAGAACTTAAAAACTTCTTTTAACAGCAGGTTAAATCGGTTAAAATGCAATTAATTAAAGATGAGGTGACTAACATGGCTAAAGACGAAAAGGAAACAGTGAATCAAGAGCAGGAAGAAAAGGAACTCTTACTGGAATACATTAAAATGCAAAATGAGGCGCTTAAAAGGATTTTCAAACATACGATTGATAAAGAAAAAAAGGACTAATACCATCTCCCCCGAATGATCCGCTTTTTTCCTCCAGAAGTCATAAAACGTTCATATAATTCACTTAATAGGCACTCTTATATACATGATTTACAATTATAATACTCTTATGTTGTTTATTTCTAAAAATGATTCAGCCCACATAAGAGGAGACCATCCAAATGACCTTTTTTTCAATCATATCGGCCGTACTTGTTGCCATGGGGACCGGTTATACCATTTACCTTCTATACCGCAATAAAAATCAACTGAACAATACTCCAGGATTACTGCTCAGCATGGTAATTGCTATTATTACAGGCTTGTTGACCGGAAGTATTATTGGGATTCTTTCTGGTGAAACATTTTTAGTTGTTGGCACTAGCATGATTATTGGATTCGTGATTGGTTTCTTAGCAGGACACCCTATCGGATTACTTGCGATACTAATGGCTTCCATCTTTGGGTTAATCGGTGGGATTAATGGAGCAATTCTTGGATTATTTCTTCAATACATAAACCCCACTATCCTTCTTGGTATTTTATTAGGATTCTATATTGTAATTATCGGTTTTGTTATTGTTTACATTTCCTTGACCACGAACAATACATTTTCAATTGATACCGAAGAGCTATCTCCATTTGCGATATTAGGAGGAGGAGCTGTTCTCGTATCACTGTTTTTATTTATGTATAGTACTGATATGGTAAAGATTCCAGGGAAAACCGAGACAGCACAAGCTGTAACACAACAAGAAAACACAGCTAAAAAGGCATCTACAACAGAAATCGATGTAACCGATCAAAGCAAACCAAAAATAAACATGCTCGTAACAAAGACAGGATACACCCCTAACGTCATCCGTGTGAAAAAGGGCGTTCCAATAGAACTTGACATCAATAATCCACTCGAAGATAGCTGTTTATCAACATTTATGATTCCTGATTTTAATATAAAAAACATTAACTTAAAAGTTGGAACCACCATACTTTCTTTTACCCCTGACAAAACTGGAAAATATACGTTTAGCTGCGGCATGGAAATGTTTAAAGGAACAATAATCGTAGAATAAAAGACAAAAAGGCTGACTTTCTCCAATAAAGTCAGCTTTTTTTATCAGTTATAAAACTTCTTGATTTTCTAATTGACGCTTTTTTCTCTTTCTGTCCGCGCGCAGGATTTGAATAGATAAATAGATTCCCGAACCAGTTAGGAACATCATGGCGATCGCCGTTAAATCAATTAGCCATTTCACGTCAGAATTACCGATTCTTCCTTCATGCAGACCTCGGATGGTGCTCATGAATGATCCTTGTCCCATTCTTTCTGCACGAAACCCTTCAGGAAAATTCCCATTCCTTCCAAACCCAAGATTTCCTTGAAATTGTCCATTTTCATTCGAGCCATTTTGCCCCTGCATTTGACCATTTTCTTGACCAGCATTCTGCCTAAATTTTCCTCCATTGAACTGACCCGGCTGAAAGTTTCCTCTTCCACCTTCAACTTGAGCTTGTCCCATTAACCATGGTTCGTTCATTAATAAGCCGGTAAGCGACTCCATAAAAATTAATACAGATGCAATTAATCCAATCCATAAGTGCGCCCTTCTTACTTTCTTCATTACAGTGTTTCTCCTCTCAACATAATGTTGTTTCCATTCATAAGCCTATTATGTTGAGGGTTCCTTAAGATTTCCTTAAAAAAGAACCCAAAATTAATTTTTTTGGGTTCTTGGAAAAATAATTTCAATGGTTGTTCCTTTACCTAGACTACTTTGAACTTTGGTTTTTCCATGATGTTTCTCTATAATCCATTTTGCAATGGACAAGCCAAGACCCGTACCTTCGGCAGCGGTTCGTGCTTTGTCGCTTTGATAGAAACGGTCAAAAATTTTCGGAATATCTTCTTCTGGGATACCAATCCCATTATCCTTTACTTCTAAGTTGATGGAGGAGTGACTTTGCCTGCATGAAAGTAGGATTTCCCCTCCCTCTTTCGTGTATTTCATTGCATTATCTAACAGGATGACAATAAGCTGATGAATTCTTTCTTTATCTGCATAAAATTCCACCGGTTCAAGAGCATGTAAACGAAGTTCTTTCTCTTGGTATAGAGCAATCTCTTCATAATGATGAATAATTTCTTTTAATAGTTCATCTAAGCGGAAAGACTTCTTCCTCATTTCAATCTGATCAGAGTCAGACCTGGCCAAAGTCAACAAATTGGCTACAAGTTTCGACAGACGTCTTGATTCATTCGATATAGCCGAAATATCTAAAATCTTATCTTGAATCGTTGCTGCTGGTGATCGAAATAGAATATCCGTCTTTGCTTGGATTACGGCTAATGGGGTTCGCAGTTCGTGCGATGCATCAGAAACAAACTCTGTCTGCTTTTGCCATGCCTTTTTAATCGGCACAAGTGCTTTGCCCGCTAAGAAATAACCTGAAACTATAGCTAGAACGACTCCAATACCGATTCCGATGATAATAATTAACAAGAGTCTTTTTAGTAACTCGTTTTCTGAGTCTACATTTCGAATAAATTGAACGGTAATTTTACCTAACTCAGGATGAACAACTTGGAATGCAACATATCGAAAAGTAAATTGCTCCACATTCACATCCTCTAGATTATTTAATATTTTCGGTCGAATTGCCTCTTCATTATCTAGAAAAAGGTCAGAATCACGGTTTTGTTCCGCAATTAGTTGTTTATTTTCATCCCAAATTAAGGTCATGATTCTTGGGTCTCTTCGTACAAATCTTGCCTTCACCCCAGGCTCATCGTCTCTTTTCTCACCTTTTAATGGGCCTATACCAGGTCTCGGCTGACTCTCAAAGTGTTTAAGTGATTCTTCTAGTGACTCATTAACATCCTTGTATAATCTGTTCTCCGTATAAAAATAAATAATAGCGCCAAGCACGCTAATTAAGACAATAAAGACGATTGAATTAATAAATGTTAATCGGATATGTGTTTGCCGAAACATTTGCTCCCCCTACTCTTCGTTAAGCATATAACCTACTCCACGAATCGTTTTAATATCAGAATGGTAACCGGATGGTTCTAGTTTTTTTCGAAGGTGATGCATGAAAACCTCAACAATGGCAATGGTTGTATCTGAATCAAAGCCCCATACGCGATCATAGATTTGTTCCTTGGTTAAAATAGCCCCTTTGTTTTGAATAAGATATTCTAATAGTTCATATTGTTTGGCTGTAAGTTTGATTTGTTCACCATTTGCCACGATGTCTCTTTCTTTTCCTAATAGTTCAATTCCACGATATTGAATGGTCTGATTAGTAGTTAAGCTGCCACTTCTTCGTAATAATGCTCGGATCCTTGCTTTTAACTCCGCTGCTTGGAATGGCTTCACTAAGTAATCATCCCCGCCGCTATCCAACCCCTTCACACGGTCTTCCAGGGAATCTCTAGCTGTTAGAAACAGGACTGGTATTTTTAATCCTTCTTTCCGTATCGTCTGAAGGACTTCAAATCCATCTATTTCGGGGATCATTACGTCTAAAACAATAGCATCATGTATGTTTTGCATGGCTAAAAACAATGCATCTTCCCCGTTCGTTGCTTGATCAACCTCAAATTCGTCTGATAATAGTTCAACAATGGATTCCAACAACGAAAGATTATCTTCGACAACTAGTAAACGCATCTCTATCTCTCCTAGTAAAAAGGTCTATATTAAATATTACAAGAAAGTATAATATCCGACTTCGAGAATTGTCCAGCTCCAGCGCCTAGCCCCTCGGGTCAAATAACCTTCGGCAATAAAAGTCAAAAGGCGGACTTTTCTTCCCGAAGAACATTTGCCTGTCGGGGCTGACCAAGGCGCTTACGCTTTTCTAATTATAGAGGAAACAAAGCGGACGCAAAAGGTGCGATCCGCTTTGTTTCACTATTCATATCTCAGTGCTTGAATCGGATTCAACTTAGAAGCTTTATTAGCAGGGAATACTCCAAAAATCACACCTACTGCTAACGAGAATAAAAACGATAGTATCATTACTGCAGAAGTAAACGATACGGTTAAGCTTAAAAGAGAGGATAATATTTTTCCTATGCCTACTCCTGCTAAAATTCCAATAACCCCACCTACTCCACTTAAGACAACCGCTTCAATAAGGAATTGTAAAAGGACATCTCGCCTTTTCGCCCCTATAGCTTTACGAATACCAATTTCTTTGGTTCGTTCTGAAACAGATACAAGCATAATATTCATAATTCCTATTCCACCGACAAGTAGAGAAATACTAGCAATCCCGCCAAGCATCATAGTCATCGTTTCTGTCACAGAACTCATCGTATCCATTAAATCCTGTTGGTTTGTTACACTATAGGAATCACTTTTATTAGGAAATATGGAAGCCATTTTCATCTCTACTTCGTTCATGACATAGTCCATTTGGTCTTCGCTTTTTCCTTGAAGATATACTTGATTAATAGTTGTACTCTTGACCAAACGCTGTCCCGTACTTAGTGGAACGATAACCACATTATCACCGCTTTGTCCAAGTGAACTGCCTTTTGAAACTAATACTCCGACTATCTTAAAAGATGTACCCTCGATTTGAATGTATTGACCAACGGGATTTTCCGCACCAAAAAAGGTAGAAGCCGTATCTGATCCGATTACTGCAATTTTTTGTCTATATTCGATATCTAGATCGGTTATGAAACGCCCCGCACTCACCTTTGTATCACGCACAGTGGAATAAGCAGCATTAGTTCCCGTTAGTGTCACTTGTGAAGAGGTTTTATCTTTTTTTACATTTACCCGGCCAGAAACAACAGGTGAAATAGCCTTCACTCCATTCAGTTTACCAAGTTCATCTATTTTATCTTCTGTTAGTGCTAACTCTGTGCCAAAGGTATTTATGGTTAATAGGTTTGTTCCAAGTTGATTTATCTGACTCGTCACATTTTTGGCCGATCCTTGTGCAATTGAAACAAGGATGATGACGGAGGACACTCCAATAATCATGCCCAGCATTGTTAAAGCAGACCTAAGCTTATTCCCTCTAATACTGCGGAGTGCCATTTTAATAGATTGAATAATTCCCAACAAGTTCACCTCCGTTTTCTTGAAGCTGGCCATCTTGAATACTTACCATTCTCTTCGCTTGCTTAGCTATTTCTAAGTCATGCGTAATTAATATAATCGTATGTCCTAATTCATTAAGTTCTTGCATAATGAGTAGAATTTCTTTACTAGTCTTGCTATCAAGTGCACCTGTTGGTTCATCCGCAAGAAGAATGGATGGATTTCCTACAAGTGCTCTAGCAATCGCCACCCGTTGCTGCTGTCCCCCTGAAAGCTGGGTTGGCAAATGGCCGGCCCTCTCCTTTAAACCTACTTTTTCAAGGCTTTCTAAAGCTCTCTCCCATCGTTCTTTGGTGGGAACCCCGCTATATAACAATGGCAATTCTACATTTTCAAGTGCTGTTAACTTAGTTAAGAGATTAAAATTTTGAAAGATAAATCCTATTTTTTTATTTCTAATCGTCGCCAATTGATTGTCATTCATATTGCTGATGTCTTTTCCATCCAATAAATAGGTTCCCGACTGCGGTCTGTCGAGGCAGCCTAACATGTTCATTAGTGTGGATTTACCAGAACCTGATGGACCAATGATGGCTAAGAATTCTCCTTGCTCTATTTCAATTGATACTTTATTGAGAGCATGGACAGTTTCTCCTCCAAGCTGGTAGGTCTTCATTAAATCTTTGATTTGAATAATTGGTTTGGCCATCTTTAGTTACCGGTCCTTCCACTAAATTGTCCTTGACGACCACCACTGCGGTTAAAACCGCCCATTCCGCCCATATTTCCTCCGCCAAATCCTCCACCTTGCATGAAGCCTCTTGTATTGTTTGAAGAGGTACCCGTGGCGAGCTGTGGTAATTGAACAACTTGTCCTTCTTTTAAACCATCGGTAATTTCTACATAATCTTCATTAGCTAAGCCCGTTTTTATCATTTGTTGTTCTGTTCCACCATTAGATTGTGAATTGTCCGCGGCTGATGTTACTAGGACATATTTTTCATTATTACTGCTGTGAATGGCATCGAGCGGCACATATAATGCATCCTTCTTGCTTGCTGTTAATATACTAGCCTCTGTACTCATACCAACTTTAAGATTATCAGGTTTATCAATATGAATCGTAACATCAAAAGTAGACACACCGTTGGAAGAAGTACCTTCTTCAGCTATATTCGTCACCTTTCCTGTGTAGCTTTGATCTGGAAAGGCATTTATTTTGATATTTACTCTTTGATCTTTTTTTATCTTAGGAATATCAAGTTCATCTATTTGTACCACTGTCTCCAAGTCTTTATAGTTCGTAACATGTGCAACAACTTGTCCACTTGTTACCCGTTCACCAGCTGAAACAGCAATCGTAGTGACGATTCCCGCAGCTGTTGCAGTGATTGGATCACTTCCATCCGTAAAAGTAATTAGTTCATCCCCTTCTTTAACCTCTTCACCTGTAGAAACCAACACTTCATCAATTTCATTGTTATTGTCTTTTGCTTTAATATCTTCACTCGTTACTGGCTGAACCGTTCCTGATCCACTGATTTTAACTTCTAGCAATCCTTTTTGAACAATTGCCGTCCTTACCTGTGCTGATGCTGTTTGGCTCGTTGTTTTTGTTGAAAAATATTGATAGCCAACAAAACCAACTACCAGTATGCCTATCGTAAGTAACACCCATTTTTTCATTAGTTTTCTACTCCTTTTTTATACCTGGACTCTTAACCAGGAAGCTCAAAGTTTTCATAAAGTATTATTGCTTTCAATCCTTAATTTTTCCTTAAGGGAAAATATTGACTGAAATTTCTCTTTGTTCTATAGTTAAACAAGTGAATAGTTAAACAGGTGAACTACTTTTCCAAAAGGGGAGTTGTAGGAATGGATAATAAAACCGTACAGGAATTGATTGACCGTTATGTGACGTTATCTTTTCAGGTACACAAAAAAGCCGAGTCATTAATTAAGGGACAAATCGGTAATGAATTGACAAATGATCAGCACTACATATTACGATACATTCACCAATCTAAGGAATGTACCTCTTCTGAATTAGCTGATGCATTTGAAGTGAATAAAAGTGCCATAACAGCGATTATTAACCGAATGGTAGAAAGAGGACTGATTCAGCGAACACGCGATGAGAACGACCGAAGAGTGGTTTATTTAACGTTGACTGTTGCAGGGGAAGCCTTATTTCAGGATTGCCAAGAAAAAGTACGATTACTAGTCGAATCCATCATTACCCAATTTGATGAAACGGAGATCGTTAACTTTGTGAATACTTATGAAAAGTTAGCTGCGATTTTAACTAACAAGAAAAAGGAAGAACTGGGGGAATAATCCTTGAACGCGATTATTAAAGGAAAATGGTTCATTCTAGTCGCTTGGATTGCGGTAATTGCTACTCTTTTTATGGTGGCACCAAATATGGAAGGCCTTGTACGTGAGAAAGGACAAATTTCTGTTCCCGAAGGCTACTCATCAACCATAGCAGAGAAAATTCTTAAAGATGTTCAATCTAGTGAGAACAAAGGAAGGGATCTGCAGACTGCACTCGTTTTCCATAGTGATAAGAAATTAACGAAGAAAGATTTTTCGGATGCAGAAAAAGCTGTTAATATCCTGGAGAAAAACAAAGAGGAACTCGGAATTACAGAAATTGTTTCCCATTTTAAACAAGAGCAATTAAAGGACCAACTTGTTTCACGGGATGGTAAAACAATCTTAGTGTCTGTAAAGGTAACAGCTAACCATCGAGAAGCAAAAGAGATTTCTAAAGATTTGTATGATGCCATTGAGCAAATTAAATTGGAACATTATTATACCGGAAACTGGGTGATTAGTGAGGACCTTGTGACCAATTCACAGGAAGGCTTGAAAAAAACAGAAGGAATTACAGTTGGATTTATACTGGTCGTGCTTTTGTTAGTATTTAGATCGGTCATTGCCCCAATTATCCCTTTAGTAACTGTAGGTTTCAGCTACCTTACAGCCCAATCCATTGTTGCTCTGTTGGTGGATAAGGTTGATTTTCCCTTATCCACGTTTACTCAGATTTTCTTAGTAGCCGTTCTATTCGGAATAGGAACTGATTACTGTATCCTGCTCCTTAGCCGCTTTAAAGAGGAAATGGCAGAAGGAAAAGATGTGAAGGAAGCGATTATTACTACTTATCGCACAGCAGGTAAAACCGTTTTCTTTAGTGGGATCGCAGTAATGATTGGTTTTGCTTCTATTGGACTTTCCACCTTCCAGCTTTATAAATCAGCTGCTGCAGTAGCTGTCGGAGTCGCCATTTTGTTAATTGCTCTTGTTACCGTCGTTCCTTTCTTCATGGCTGTATTAGGCAAAAAACTTTTCTGGCCATCGAAAGGAAAGCTGGAGCATGGGGACAGCAAATTCTGGGGCGTGATGGGTAAATTTGCACTGGCAAGACCCCTAATTGCCTTTATTCTTGTCGCCCTTATTTCTGTTCCGTTCTTATTTACTTATGATGACCAATTGTCGTTTAACTCGCTGGAAGAAATCAGCGATGATTATCCTTCTATTAAAGGGTTTAATATTATTGCCGATTCATTTGGCCCTGGAGAATCGATGCCAACTCAAATTGTTATTAAAAACGATGATCAAATGAATACGACAGAATATATAGCCATTACTGAAAAAATCAGTCAAGAATTAAAGAAAGTGAATGACGTAAACACCGTTCGTTCTGTCACTCGTCCAACTGGTTCACCCATTGATGACTTTTACATTTCTAAACAAGTTGTTAGTCTGGAAGACGGGCTTGGCCAAAGTAATGATGGAATTAAAAAGATCAGTGACGGCCTAGAAGAAGCTGCAAACCAAATGAGCTCAAACCAACCAAAAATGCAGGAAGCTACGGATGGGCTTAACACATTGATTAAGGGTACCAATGATCTAAAAACAGGAGTAGGAACTATTAAAGAAAAGCTCACTGTTATGCAAAAAGGATTAAGTGACGGTTCATTAAAGGTTAGCGAGGCACGTGATGGGTTAAGCAAAATCAAAGCAGGTGCGGAAAGTGTATTGGATGGAGGCCGACAACTTCTACAAGGGTACAAAGATACTAATACCGGGCTTGTTGCCTTAAAAGAAAATTACAACACAATTGCCGTAAATGTTGAAGATTTACACCAAAACCTACTTGTGATGGATCAATATTTTAGTGGTCTTGAACAAGAATATCCAACCATTAACCAAAATCAAAACTATCAATCTATTAAAGAGGCTATAAAAGGTAATTCTAATTCACCAGGGGCACAAAGAATCACAGAACAATTATCAGGAAGTATAAAGTATCTAAATTCTCAGTTAGGTACAGCCCAAGAGGGAATTAACAAAGTTAATACTCAATTCGAAAAACTATTGGCCGGTCAAGAAGAGCTTATAAAAGGTTTAGAGGTGTTTGTCAATCGAATTGGTGAACTTGAAACTGGCCTAACGGAAGCTGCAAATGGTTCAGGTAGAATCATAAATGAAGGCCTCTCTCCTGTCTCCAAGGGCTTAGATGGTTTAAAAAATGGGCAGGAACAGTTTTTAACTGGTTTTCAAGATATAAATAGTCAAATTTCTGATCTTTCAGATGGCCTATCTCAAGGAGCAGATGGACTAAACCAAGTATACAATGGGCTAAATTCCGCACAGAATTACCTTTCAGATGTTTCTAAGCAAAAACAAAACGGCTTTTACATTCCACAGGATGTTCTTAACAGTAAGGACTTTGAACAAGCGCTCGATGCCTACATGTCAAACGATCGAAAAGTGATGACGATTGATGTGGTCTTTAACAAAAACCCATACTCCAATGAGGCGATAGACCGCATTCCTGAAATAAAGCAGGCAGTCAAACGGGCGGTAAAGGATACAAAGCTCGAGAATGCAAAAGTAGCTGTCGGTGGTGTATCCAGTATGCACCATGACCTTGACACCATTTCAGAGGCTGATTATTCTCGAACAGTTGTCTTAATGTTAGTGGGTATTAGTATTATTTTGATCATTTTACTTCGCTCACTCATTATGCCACTCTATTTAATCGGTTCATTAGTGTTAACCTACTTTACTTCTATGGCCATTTCAGAAACTATCTTTGTGAATTGGTTAGGCTATACAGGAATCAGCTGGGCAGTTCCGTTCTTTGCATTTGTTATTCTAGTCGCGTTAGGTATCGACTATAGTATTTTCTTAATGGACCGTTTTAACGAATATCGAGATATGCCAGTTCAACAGGCAATTCTTCTTTCAATGAAAAAGATGGGCACTGTAATCATTTCAGCAGCCATTATCTTAGGGGGTACCTTTGCTGCCATGATGCCATCAGGAGTACTGTCATTACTCGAAATAGCTACTATTCTATTAATCGGTTTGGCTTTATATTCACTTGTGGTGTTACCATTATTTGTTCCCGTAATGGTACGAACCTTTGGTGAAGCAAACTGGTGGCCATTTGTAAAAAAATAAAACATTTTTAGCACCCCTTCCAAAAATGGTAGGGGTGTTTTTTAATCCGTTAACGCACTAATATATTAGAATAATTAAACAATTAAAAAAATTCTTTTAATTATACAATATTCTGTTATATAATAAAAAAGTATTCTATCAAAGGGGGAAATATATGGAACAGTTTGTTAATTGGCTCAGTGGGATTATTTGGAGCCCAGCACTCATTTATTTATGTTTAGGTGTCGGATTATTTTACTCATTTGCCACACGTTTTCTGCAAGTAAGACATATGAAGGATATTATTCCACTAATGTTTAAAGGCGGGAAGTCAGAAGCTGGTATTTCATCTTTCCAAGCATTAACCCTTGCCTTATCAGGCCGTGTTGGTACTGGTAACATTGCTGGTGTAGCAACTGCCATTGCCTTCGGCGGTCCTGGAGCCGTATTTTGGATGTGGGCGATTGCTTTCCTAGGTGCAGGGTCAGCCTTTGTTGAAGCCGCATTAGGTCAAGTTTATAAGGTAAAACATAACGGTCAATTCCGTGGAGGTCCTGCCTTTTACATAGAAAAAGGACTAAAAATGAAATGGTACGCGGTACTCTTTGCTATTGTGACAGTTATTGCCACTGGAGTACTTTTACCTGGTGTTCAGGCAAATAGTATTGCCGCTAGTGTTGATAATGCCTTTGGGATTAGTCCTGCAATTACTGGTGGAGTTATTGTTGTTTTCCTAGCAACTATCATTTTTGGCGGTGTTAAACGTATCGCACGAGTTGCTGAACTAGTTGTTCCTTTCATGGCTTTAGGTTATATTCTTGTTGCCCTTATCATCGTAGCAATGAATATTTCTGAATTACCTGGAGTGTTAAAACTGATTTTCTCAAGTGCATTTGGTGCAAATGCCGCATTTGGAGGAATTATAGGCGCAGCTATTTCTTGGGGAGTTAAACGTGGAATCTATTCAAACGAAGCAGGACAAGGTACTGCTCCACATGCTGCAGCTGCAGCAGAAGTTTCTCACCCTGCTAAACAAGGAATTGTTCAAGCATTCTCTGTTTATGTAGATACCTTATTTGTTTGTTCTGCCACTGCGTTCATGATTCTTATCACTGGCATGTATAATGTTGCCCCAGAAGGTAAGGCGCAAATTGTCAATAACCTTGGCGATATTGAACCGGGTCCAGCCTATACGCAATCTGCTGTTGAATCAGTTATGCCAGGCTTCGGAGGACCATTTGTAGCTATTTCTTTATTCTTCTTCGCATTCACAACTATTATGGCTTATTATTATATGGCAGAAACAAATCTTGCCTATATCAATCAAAAAACAAAGCGTTTATGGACTGAATATGTACTTAAGTTTGCGATTTTAGGAATGGTATTTTACGGAAGTATAAAGACAGCAGGACTAGCGTGGACATTAGGTGATATTGGTGTTGGAAGTATGGCTTGGTTAAATATTATCGCCATTCTCCTTTTAACAAAACCGGCACTTAAAGTACTTAAAGACTATGAAGCACAGCTTAAGGATGGCAAAGATCCTGTATTTGATCCTGTTAAATTAGGGATTGAAAATGCAGATTTCTGGGAAAAAGAATATTCCAAGCCTTTAGAAAAAAAGACTGGATGATCTTGTAAGAAGTTAAAAGGACTAACTCATTCGAGTTAGTCCTTTCTTTTTATTGTTATGAAACTTTTTGTCCATTTTTTCGTAGTACATATCAAGAATGAAATGAGGAGTGAAAGATGTGGGTGTAACTCTTAGCAAGGGGCAGAAAGTTGATTTAACCAAATCACACCCTGGCCTTCAAAAAGTAGTTGTTGGGTTAGGTTGGAATATTAGTCAACTAGGCTCCAATTTTGATTTAGATGCTTCAGCATTTTTACTTGGACAAACTGGCAAAGTAAACAGCGACCAAGACTTTGTTTTTTATAATAATCCATCTGGAGGAAATGGTTCAATCATTTATAGCGGAGATAACCGCACAGGAGCTGGAGATCGTGACGACGAACAAATTAAAATAGATTTAAATCGTGTCCCTCCCCATATCCACCGCATTGCCTTTACAATTACTATTCACGATGCTCAGGTGAAACGGCAAAGTTTCGGACAAGTTTCTGATTCATATGTTCGTATTTTTAATGAAATGACGAATGAAGAATTAATTAGATTCAACCTGGGCAGGGATTTTACGGTAGAAACAGCAATCGTTGCTGCTGAATTGTACCGTCATAATGGTGAATGGAAATTCAATGCCATTGCAAGCGGCTTTCAAGGTGGACTAGCCGCACTTTGCCAGAACTTTGGAATTACGGTTGATGATCCTCCGATTAGTGCGCCAACAGCACTTCCTTTTCAGCAAACTAATACTTATTATCAACCAACAGATTCATACCAGCAAAATGATAGGAATCTCTATCAACCAAATCAAAACAATTATAATCCATACCAGCCAAACCAAGGAAGTAATCAACAGCCGATACATCTACAACCGGAATCATCGTATCAGCAGCCTGCATACGGATATCCGGCGCAGTCAACATACCCAACGAATTCTGGAGCTTATCAAACGTATGGTGGAGACGAAATTATCTGTCCACGTTGTCATTCCTCTAATGTTCGAACCGGTAAAAAGGGATTCGGACTCGGTAAAGCAGCTGTTGGCGGGTTAATCCTTGGACCAGTCGGGCTGCTGGGCGGTTTTATCGGGAAAAACCAGCTGAAGTTTACATGTAATAACTGTGGCAGTACATGGTCACCTTCCCAAACTGATTATGCAGAATGGGCAAACAATCAAAAAAGAAGAGCTCAAGAATTATTTAACCGCTATAAAAGCCAAGATGTTCTTGAAGCCGTTGTTGCCGCTTGCGCCTTGGTCGCCATGGCTGATGGTTATTTAGACACCGTGGAACGGCAAAAGATGCTAGAATTTGTTCATCAAAGCGAGGAATTACGAGTCTTTGAGACAAATAAAGTGATTCAGAAATTTAACCTCTTTGTTTCTAAAATTGAAAATAATCGGATGATGGGACAGGCAGAAGCCTTCCGAGCCCTTGGAAAAATAAAAACTAAACCAGAAATAGCCAGATTAGTGGCACGCTATTGCATTGCGATCGGCTATGCAGATGGAAATTTTGACAACAATGAAAAACAAATGGTGGCTGACATCTGTCGTGAGCTAGGGTTAAACCCTGCTGAATTCCTTTCCTAATACGAAAATCCTCCATTCCACAAGGAATAGAGGATTTTTTATCATCTCCACTTACGCTTATTTTCTACCCTTTTGGTTACTCCTTTGGCATCCAATCTCTCTAAAAATGGAATCATATATTTTCTAGACAAATCCAAGATATCCTTCGCATCTCCGACTTCAAATTCAGTACCCGTTTGGCTTCGAAGTTTACTAACGGCCTCAGTAAAAATCTCTCCATGATAGGCAAATTGTTCATCTAACGGTACGATGAGAGCTTGATCCTCTAAAAATTTTTTTAAATCAAACACAAGATTTTCAGGAATCCCTGCTGCTGAAAAATAGTCCTTCAGATATCGAACCTTCAAACCATCCTTTTTCAATTCTTCTAACAGGTTTTCTGTTCTCTTTGACCAGCTTTTCGGAACATGTGGAACAAATGAAGCTAAGAATACAAATTGCTCTTTCCGGTTAAATACTGCATTTGTTATCCCATGTTCAACAACAAAATCTAACAATGGTTTTGGGAATTTGTTTTGCAATGATTGTAACAGCTCCGCTTTATTGATCCCTATTTTCATTGAATGCGCCCGGTGAAATTCCTGTAGCCTGTCAAAAATATCTTCCTCTATAGAATTGATTAATGATTGAAGAGTATATTCTTTTGCATTGTAATAAACAAATTTAGCATCATGTAAATGCTGTAATAGCGTTGTCTCATCCAAAGCTGTTCGTTTAATTAGTTCTGTTAAAGGTAAACTTTTTGCCTCAATCAGGGCAGCAGTAATGCGTTCCTTCGGTGAACCTACCTTTTTCTTTGCTAATTCTTCTATTGTTTGATTTCCAAATCGATACTTACTACCACGGGGATCGATCACCCAACCACCGCCAATCGTTTCCTGTGGGCTTGGTCTGCGTAAAATAAACCTATCTCCCCGCTTGGTCAAGATCTCCTCTTCCAGTCGAAGCTGGCAAAGAATTTCACCATTTTCCTCTTTAATCTCGTTTCGATCAAAGAATACAATCCTTCCCATAACCTCTGCTGTTCCAATATGGAGCTTAATCGGCATTCGCTGTTTGACCAAATGTTCTAGGTCCTCTACCATTCGAATAGCAACGTCCACTGTTTTTGTTACGATAAAATGCTCAGAGGAAACTAGAACGTCACCCCGTTCTATCTCTTCCTTAGAAATGCTAGAAAGATTGATAGCAGTACGCTGTCCGGCATAGGCTTTTTGTGCAGGCTTATGATGCACTTGAATCTGCCGGGCTCTTACTTCCAGCCCTTTAGGCATAATTTTTAGTGCTTGCCCCTCTTCCACTGATCCCTCGTATACAGTTCCACGAACAACCGTCCCTTGACCCTTTACTGTAAACACTTGGTCGATAGGCAATCGGAAGGCCCCTTTAGCGTCACGCATTTCTTGTTCTTTTAGTGTGGTAATAATTACATTCTTGATTTCTTCAATACCTTTTCCTGATAAGCTATCCACAAGTACAAAAGGCGAGTTTTCAAAAACCGTTCCCGTTAGCTCATCTAAAATATCATCCTTTACCAGATCTATGAATTCCTCATCAACGCGATCAATCTTAGTAATAGCAATCAATCCATTTTTTACACCAAGGAACTTTAAAATATCTAAATGCTCACGGGTTTGTGGCATAACACCTTCATCTGCTGCTACCACTAATACAACCAAATCGATTCCTGCAACTCCGGCAATCATTTGTCGGATAAATCGTTCATGTCCTGGAACATCAATAACAGAGATTTGTATTTCATTATCTTCATATAAAGGAGCAAATCCTAATTCAATAGAGATTTGACGCTCTTTTTCCTCTTTTAAGCGATCGGTATCTACATTGGTAAGTGCTTTGGTTAAAGAGGTTTTTCCGTGGTCAATATGACCCGCCATACCAATTGTAAAATATCGTTTTTCCACGTTTGCCACCTTCTTAAAATCGTTCTTATAATTACTGTAGCCTTAATAACTCAATTGTTCAAGTTAACATTCTTAGACAGTTCATATCATTCTAATCAAAGTTTAATCTTCTTCCATAGGCAAAATCATTCACAAATTATTGTAAATTTTATATAATAGTTTTATAAATTTGCACATGCGCAACTTTTGTTTATCCACGAACAAAGCTTGCATCAAAGAAAAACATAAAATGAAAGGATGGTGTCTTATGAGCCAGACAGATTCCTTTGCAGTAGAAAGGGCTCGAGCAGCAGAACACCGAACTGTTTCTGCCGCAAGAGATGCCATAAATGGAAAAGTAAAAGGGATACGAGCACTATTACCGTTCCTTGGGCCCGCCTTCATTGCATCCATTGCTTATATAGATCCAGGAAATTTTGCTACAAATATTCAAAGCGGCGCACGTTTTGGTTATAAAATGCTATGGGTTATTGTCTTAGCCAACCTAATGGCAATGCTTTTACAAAATATGTCTGCCAAACTAGGGATTGCGACCGGCAAAAGTCTCCCTGAAATTTGCAGAGATCATATGCCAAAATGGCTTGTCATGATTATGTGGATAGTATCAGAGCTGGCAGCTATGGCAACTGATTTAGCAGAATTTTTAGGTGCAACACTTGCCTTAAATCTACTAGCAGGTATTCCGATGTTAATTGCAACAATTATTACTGGTATCGTAACCTACTTAATACTAATGTTAGAAAAATATGGTTTTCGACCGTTGGAAAAATTTATTGCAGCATTCGCTGTACTGATTGGGTTATGTTACTTAGCCGAAACAGTTCTTTCTCAACCAAATCTTTCGCAAATTGCTTATCACAGTGTCGTCCCATGGCTGGGCAATAATGAAAGTATCATGCTTGCTGTAGGTGTAATTGGTGCCACTGTTATGCCACATGCAATCTATTTACACTCTAGCTTAACGCAGAGACGGATTGTTCCAAGGAATGATGTGGAAAAAATAAAAATCCAAAAGTTTAGTACGAAAGAGATTTTCATTGCTATGACATTAGCTGGATTTGTCAACTTATCCATGATGTATATGGCAGCATCTGTTTTCAACACGACTGGCAACAGTCAAATTGCCGACATACAATCAGCCTATCACACATTAACACCTCTGCTCGGCTCAGCTGCAGCAAGTGTGTTTCTCATATCGCTACTGGCTTCAGGTGTTTCAAGTTCGGTGGTAGGTACGATGGCTGGCCAGGTCATTATGCAGGGGTTTGTCGGTTTTACTATCCCATTATGGTTCCGACGCCTGATTACTATGCTGCCAACGGTAATCATCGTTGCGATGGGAGTAGATCCAACTCGCACTCTTGTAATAAGCCAGGTGGTTTTAAGTATTGTACTGCCGTTCCCAATCATTGCATTAATCTACTTTACACAAAAGAGAGAGCTAATGGGTGTGTTAACGAATAAACGAATAACCACCGTCCTAGCCACTGTATTTGCTATCACTATTTTGGGATTAAATGTGTGGTTGGTTGTTCAGACGTTTTTGGGATAAATTAAGTGTTTATCCTAAAAACACCACAGCTAATTTCTTAAGACCTAGTTGTATGACATTATTTCTTGTAATACAACGAATTATGTCCTTCATCACCCGGATGAAGGACAGTTTTCTTGTTATCCAACCAGTTTTTGTCCTTCATCCCACCGATGAAGGACAGTTTTCTTGTTATCCGACCAATTTTTGTCCTTCATACCTAGATTTGCTCGTTGCACCTTTCAGGTACACCCGTTAATAAAAGATTTAGAGTTTTTTATATAACTCCCTCCGCTTCATCCCCCATTTTTTCTAACTGCTTTGTATGCTCTTCATATAACCTCAAAGCCCACTTCTGGATCAAGGGAGATTGTACAGTTTTCCACTTTTCTACTTCTACAATCTCTTCATCACTAAACGCTAGCTCAGTTAATCTTCCCATTAACACATAGGATGAATACGGATGTGGAAACGCAGGGTCATTTTTACGCTCATAATAAAATTTCTTTAGTAATCTATAAGAATTGGGCTCATAAATGAGTTCAACTAGTTTTGCCCGATATTCTAAATCTTTTGGTTGCAGATATGGAAAGCGGGCATAATCACTTACATGCTGAGCCTCATGTTTTAAATAGCTAACTTGAAACTTGGAATCATCCATATTTATTTTCTTCGGTCGATCATTTACATAATAAAGACCTTCTGGCTTTGCCCAGCCACCCGCCCGTTTTGCCCCAAAGGTCGAAAAATATATCCAACTTTGCAGTAAAAAATCTGATAAAAAATAAACGGTTACCTCTTGAGTATGATGTGGTAATTCAACCTTAAACTCTTCCCTCTCCATTGTCTTCCAGATAAAAGGACCTCTAAAGGGACCGGTCAAACCACCTAAAAAGTGATAGCCCTTCTTATTAAAGATCACCTCTAATTGTCTTTCTAACTGATCAAGATCCATATTAGAAAGGTTATCGGGAATGCATGGCGCAAGAGATTGTGCTAATTGAATTTCTGCTACAGATACGTTCCGTTTTGTTAAAACTGCAATAAAGTATTGATAGTATGCTAGTAGTACTTTTCTAATCCAATGATCTTTAGATTGAATCCGAAAGATTGGTTTCTCTGTAAAGAATCTTCGATGATACTTCAATTCTAGCGCTTTGGTTTTTTTGTTCTTATTTTTTATCGAACAAAGGTATTCATATGCTGCTGGAACGTCTCCTTGCAGACAATAAGCATAAAACTTTGATTCATCCATCTAGTTCCCCTCGTATTCTAGAAATATTGTTATAGTTAATATTTGATTCATACTTGTAAAATTCCTTTTTTGTATATAAAGGAAAATAAGGTCATGATGTCAAATGTAGTAATACAAGAAAGCGGATTTCGGAGGAAAATAATGATTGAATTAGTAAGAGTTTTAAAGGAAGAGGAACAAATTTTACATAATCTTATGCAGTTCTACATCTATGAATTTACACAATATTTGCCAACTATCACCTTTGAAGAGAAGGGTCTTTACAAACCTTTTGATTTAACCCCATACTGGAGCAGCCCCAACCTTCACCCTTTTTTCATTAAGAAGGAAGATGAACTTATTGGTTTTGCTTTAGTTGAAAGTGCTACTGAAACAGAACCTAACACTATTCTCGAATTTTTTATCATTCGAAAATATAATGGTAAAGGTTTTGGAAAACTTGCTGCAACTAAACTTTTTACTATGTTCCCGGGAAAGTGGCACATTACACAAATTGAAAAAAACTATCCAGCTCAGGCGTTTTGGAGAAGTACCATCTCTTCATTTACTAAAGGGAATTACAGCGAAAAATATGACGAAAAACGTCGTTCGATACAAGAATTTGAGATTACCAAAGACAAATAAAACAGTGGAGGCTGTCCCAAAAAGGGCAGCCTCCACTGTTTTATTATATCGTCTGTAAATCTTTTACTAACATCTCTTTTGAATTCTCATCTACTATTTGTTCTACATAAATTAGTGCTGTTGAATACGCCTCTTTAGAAGCATCCGTCTGACCTAACAAAGCGTATGCCCTACATAAAGCTTCATACGCATATCCAATATAAAATGGTTCAATATTATGTTCTAAACTTACTTCAAGGCACTGATTACCGTAGTAAACCGCTCTCTCACCTAATCCAGCGGTGGAATAAACTCTTGATAATTGCCAATATCCAATCGATAGATTTTTTGCCGTATGTTCCTCTACCTGCGTCCAATGCCAAAACGATGTATGAGCAAGATGAATCATCTTCTCTTCCTCTTCCTTTGTTCTTTGAGGCAAATCGAGCAAGTCCCACACTGCATTAAAGCTATTCACGGCCAAATGTTTATGAGATAGAGTTGTTGTAGTCATCATTCTTCCACCTTTCTTTTTTCAAAATTACTAATATATAATCCTGGTACTACTTCAAAGTCACTTACGAATGTGAATCCATTTTTCAGATATAAATTTTTGGCTGGGGGATTGTCTTTACCCGTTGATACTTTATAAACGAAAATTTGCGAATTCCTACTCTCTACTTCACTCAACAATTTCTGTGCAATCCCTTTTCGAAAATGGGCAGGATGCACAACCATTCGGCATATCGTCAACTCGTCCCCATTCACCGTATAGGAAATCGCTCCTGCGAGTGTTTTCTCTTCAAAATAACAGAGGAAGGTTTCCCCGCATTTTATTAATTCTTCCAAAGACTCTTTTAGTGGAGGGATTTCGAAAAAATTAATTAACTTCGCCTCTACCAGGTAGGAAGCCCGTTGAAGCTCTAATAACTGTTTGGCTAAGCCTCTATCTTGTAAATTAATCTCTTTAATCATTCATTTCTTACCTCTTCTACATTAATTAACTGCTAATATCATTATTATGTTCAATTTAATATTTTTTCCTTAATGGCTGAAAAACGATAATACTAAGTAAAAGACTTGAACAAAAAACTAGAATGCTAGCTCCAATCACGCTGTATCGTAATGGAATCGTTTCACCGGTAAAACCAATTAATAATACAAAACCAATTTGCAGGATACTTTGAAATAGACCAAACACACTTGAAATGCGACCCATTATTTCCAATGGAACGTTATTTTGATAAAAGGTCATAAACCCGGTGTTGCAAAATGAATTAAAGAAACCCAAAATCATAAACCCGATAGCAATGGAAAGGAATGAAAATGAGAAGGAGTAAATTAAATAACCTGCAGCCGTCATTATGTAACCAAGGCTTATAAGTATTCGGATTGACAATTTTCTTGCAAAAATTGAAACTGTTGATGATCCGATTAAAGATCCAATTCCTGTTATACTAATAAGCAATCCATAATCAGTCTCGGAAAGCCCTAGCACTTTTTGTGTAAAAACGACCTCTTGTGCGTCCATGCCAAGAGCAATAATCCAAAAAATTTGAGCCAAGAAATAGACCTTTGCTATATAGGAGTTTTCTTTGGAAAACTTTATCACTTTTAACCAATCTTGCTGTAACAACTTTAGTGTGATTTTCTTGTTTCTTACGTTTTCACTTACTTTTTCTACATTAGGCAGTATACCTAATATTAAGGCCGAAAATAGAAATGAAATTGCATTGATCCATATAGCCAAATTGGCAGAGGTAATCAAGAGAAGAAATCCCGCAATAGCTGGTCCTACCAAAAATGCACCAGATGTGATTAAGCTTCGAAAAGAGTTAAACTGCTTTCGATTTTCATTTGGTATTATCTTTGAAATGTAGGTCATTGATGTGGGTTCGAAGAAAGCTTTTGCTATCGAAAGTAAAAACAGGCACCCATAAATAAGCCATACAGAGTGTAAAAAAGGAATAACAGCCACTAGCACTGCTCGAAAAACATCAGCAACAATCATTAAATTCCGTTGGTTCATTCGGTCAATTAAACTTCCTGCCCAAAACTTGGTTAAAGTAGAAGCAATCGGGCTAATAATCCACAACCCTGCAACCGCTGCAGGTGACCCCGTCATTTTTAAAATGAGGATATTAATAGCAACAAGGTAAATAAAATCCCCTAAAGTGGATATTCCAACACCGAACAATAAAAGAAATGAGTTTTTTCTATTTGAAATCTGCTGAAGTTCACCCAAAAATTTCTCCTGCCAATCCAAAATTTTCTCTCCCTCTTTAATTCGCTTTGTATTTCAAGCTCTCCTTCTTTTGAGAAAATAAAATATCCCCCACTAATGTGAGGGATTGAAATCTTATGCAACTTTAATTGCTTTCCCAAAGGGTACCCTTGGTAAGAATTCTCCGGGGACGAGCCAGAATAATTCAAAATCAACTTTATCCATTTCTTCAGAAAAGAATCCTGTTACATCTGTAATATAAAACAATGTGTCCACCTGTTCTTCTTTTGCCCACTCAAGAACTAATGTATAGGAGGATTTCCCATGTGTATAGAAAGTAAGCGCATCACTTTTTATTGGGGAAATGTCTCGGATTTTAAAATCTGCTTGAACCAATATCGTATCTGGTTTTAAGGTTTCAAACAGCTTTATTATGTTATTAATAAGGATCACTGGTGCTTCATTTGTGGATGTGTCTACGGCTAAAGCAATTTTTTTGTCCTGTCGTTCCTGAATCATAGCGAGAATCTTTTTGTGCCATTTCAAACTCCATCATCCCCTTTGTTTGAATGAGTGAACTATCTTATTTTGGATGTTTGATATGGTGTTTATGATTGGATAATTGCGGGAAAATAACGGATCGTTTTTATGGACAAGCTATTCTCAGATACAGTTTTTTTAGGTAAGCGAATGAATTATATGAGGAATTTCCGCTAAGTCTTGTATAGTAAAATCTGAATCAACATGGTCCCACTGGGCATCTTTTTTCCAAATTCCTATTATTCCAATAGCTTGTGCAGCATGGATATCGTTTTCCGGATGGTCTCCTACGTAAAAACTTTCATTCGGTAAAACGCCCAATGAGTTGATCGCTTTAAAAAATATTTCAGGGTTCGGTTTCTTGATTCCTTCCCATTCTGAAACGAGAATGACCTGAAAGTATTTTTCAATTCCTAGGGCTCTAATATTATCCATCTGAAATTGTCCTAATCCATTTGTAATTAGCCCTAAGGAAATCGATTGATTCTGTAGTTCCTCCAACATTTCTATTAGATTTGGGAAAGAGACACAATGTTCCTTAAAGTGCTGAACATAATCTTTTAGTAAATCGTCAGGGCTTAAACCTTTAACAGTAAACTCATCGATTAATTGTTGGTATACTTTATCCTTCCAGACATACCCTCGGCATTCTAGTTCGATAAACCTGGATATGTACAATTCCTTTTTAATATGTCCTAGACAATAGCTAAATCGCTTATATTGATTTACTAGAAAATTTTGGATGGAAGCATCGCGATTGAGTAAAGTACCATCAAGATCAAACAGCACAGCCTTTATCATCTCGAACAATCAATTTCTTTGATTATTCTAGCGGGATTCCCACCCACGACTACATTATCCGGAATATATTTAGTCACGACAGCCCCCGAGGCAATAACGACATTATTTCCTATTGTTACTCCTGGATTAATGACCGCTCTTCCTCCGATCCAAACATTATCACCTATTGAAACTGGTTTCCCATATTCCTTTCCTGAAATTCTTTCAAAAGGATTAAGGGGATGTGTAGCTGTATAAATGTGTACTCCTGGAGCTATAAAACAATTTTCTCCTATACGGATTTCACACACATCTAAAAATACACAATCAAAATTGGCATAGAAATTCTCACCCACATAAATATTAGAGCCATAGTCACATCGTAAAGTAGGCTCAATATAAATGTTATCACCTGTGGAACCAAAAAATTCTTTTAACAATTCAGATCTTTTTTCTATTTCTGTTTCTAAAGTTTGATTGAATAATCGAGTCAATCTTCGTGCATTTTCTCTTCCTTGAACTAATTCTGGATCAACTGGATTATACATTTCTCCATTTAGCATTTTTTCTTTTTCAGTTTTCATTCGTAAACTCCATTCTCTTTCGTCTTATCAATACCTCTATCATATCAAAAAAGTATTTGGTCTATTTACTTTTTACCTCATTAAAAATATTGATTTTTCAGAAAACAAAAATTACCATTAACTTATAAACGTGTTGTTATTGATGGGGAGGAAAATAATTTGAAATTCGATGTCATTGTGGTAGGTGCCGGGCTTGCAGGTTTAGTCGCCACAGCTGAACTGGCAGATGCGGGAAAAAAAGTACTACTCTTAGACCAAGAGCCTGAGGCATCACTCGGCGGGCAGGCGTGGTGGTCTTTTGGTGGATTATTTCTAGTCGATTCGCCTGAACAAAGACGAATGGGAATAAAAGATTCCCGAGAGCTAGCCTGGCAAGACTGGTTAGGCTCTGCAGGATTTGACCGTGAAGAGGATGAGGATTATTGGGGAAAAAAGTGGGCAGAAGCCTATGTTGATTTCGCAGCAGGTGAAAAACGCGAGTGGTTAACTGGTATGGGTGTTCGTTTTTTCCCAGTTGTCGGCTGGGCTGAAAGGGGTGGCTATACAGCTGAAGGACACGGCAATTCCGTCCCAAGGTTTCATATTGTCTGGGGAACTGGCCCGGGACTGGTTAGACCCTTTGAAGAGAGAGTTCGAAAGGCTATGGAGAAAGGGCTTGTCGATTACCGTCCGCGCCATCGAGTGAATGAGTTGATCAAAGTAAATGGTGCTATTTCCGGTGTCCGAGGAGACGTTCTTGTTCCAAGTAATGCAGCTCGAGGAGAAGCAAGTTCCCGTGAAGTCATTGGTGATTTTGAATTTCTTAGTTCAGCGGTAATGGTTACTAGCGGTGGAATTGGCGGAAACCACGAGATGATTAAGAAAAATTGGCCTTCACGCCTTGGTGAAGTACCCAAGAATATGATCTCAGGTGTGCCTGAGCATGTGGATGGAAGAATGTTAGGCATAACGGAGAAAGCCGGGGGCCGCATTGTTAATCGCGACCGAATGTGGCATTATACTGAAGGCATTAAAAACTGGGATCCTGTCTGGCCAATGCATGGAATTCGGATCCTGCCCGGTCCTTCCTCTCTCTGGCTGGATGCCAAAGGGAATCGCTTCCCTGCACCGAACTTCCCTGGATTCGATACATTAGGGACGCTTGAAGCGATCATGAAGACGGGCTATGACTATTCTTGGTTTATTCTAACTCAAAAGATTATTGAAAAAGAATTTGCATTATCCGGTTCCGAACAGAATCCAGATTTAACAGGTAAAAGTATTAAGAAGGTGTTAGCACGTGTACTCCCTGGCCCAACTGCTCCTGTTAAGGCGTTCATGGATAAGGGAGAAGACTTTGTAATAGCGAATACCCTTCCTGAACTAGTTGAAGGTATGAACAAGCTGGTTGATGATCAATTACTTAATCTTGAACATATTGAAAGGCAAATTCTTGCCAGAGACCGTGAAATTGAAAATAAATTTACAAAGGATCTCCAAATCACTGCAATGCGTGGCGCCAGGAATTATCTAGGAGATAAATTGATCAGGGTTGCTCCCCCTCATAAGATTCTCGATCCAAAAATGGGACCTTTGATTGCCGTAAGGTTAAATATTTTGAGCCGTAAGACGCTTGGCGGGCTCCAAACGGATTTGTCTGGTCGAGTCCTGGATGCCTATGGAAATCCAGTGCCAGGTCTGTATGCTGCAGGCGAAGTTTCAGGATTTGGAGGCGGCGGGATTCATGGCTACCGATCATTAGAAGGAACTTTCGTCGGAGGCTGCCTGTTTACAGGAAGGCAAGCAGGGCTGGCTCTAGCAAAAGAGTTGTGAATATAAGAGAAATAAAGCAGTGAAACCTAGTTTGGTTATCGCTGCTTTTTAGTGGTTCTATTTGTGATGCTTAATGGATGGTCTTTTCGACCTACGAGACCTTTCTTTCATCTTTTCATAGTCAACGGGCTCATAGATCCATCCTACAAGACCTTTCTTTCATCTTTTCATAGACAAAGGTCTCAAAGACCCTACCTACGAGACCTTTCTTTCATCTTTTCTTAGACAACGGGCTCATAGACCCTCCCTACGAGACCTTCCTTTCATCTTTTCATGCTCAACGGGCTCATAGACCCTCCCTACGAGACCTTTCTTTCATCTTTTCACGCTCAACGGTCTCATAGACCCTCCCTACGAGACCTTTCTTTCATCTTTTCACGCTCAACGGTCTCATAGACCCTCCCTACGAGACCTTTCTTTCATCTTTTCACGCTCAACGGGCTCATAGACCCATCCTACGAGACCTTTCTTTCATCTTTTCACGCTCAACGGGCTCATAGACCCACTCTACGAGACCTTTCTTTCATCTTTTCACGCTCAACGGTCTCATAGACCCTCCCTACGAGACCTTTCTTTCATCTTTTCACGCTCAACGGGCTCATAGACCCTCCCTACGAGACCTTTCTTTCATCTTTTCACGCTCAACGGTCTTATAGACCCTCCCTACGAGACCTTCCGATCAGCATCTCACAGAAATCGGTCGCGTAGAAAAGTCTCCGAACTCTAGCTATCTCAAATCTTTCAAATGTCCCCTAATTAACAAACACAAATTCCGTCCGACTACCCGTCTGCCCAGCAATAACCTCAAGTCTCACATCAATTCGTTCCTTGAGTTCCGGTACGTGCGAAATGATTCCAACTAAGCGACCGCTGCTCTGAATATCCATTAACGCCTCAATTGCCTGGTCTAATGACTCAGGATCAAGCGTACCAAAACCTTCATCAATAAACATGGTCTCAAGTGACACACCGCCAGCATAACTTTGAACCACATCTGCAAGGCCAAGAGCCAGCGACAATGATGCCTTGAAGCTTTCTCCACCGGATAATGTTTTAACATGACGTTCCTGACCCGTATACTGATCGAACACAAGCAATTCCAGACCACTTTGAGCATTTCCCTTTGCTCGGTCCGTTTTTCGAAGCAACTGGAAACGGCCTGAAGTCATTTTTCTTAAGCGGACATTGGCTTCTCGCAAAATGTCATCTAAAAAGGCGGCAAGCACATACCGTTCAAACGTAATTCGGAAGTTATTTTGCCCCTTGGAAATTTCATAAAGATGTCCAATTAATTTATACCTTTCCTCAAGCACCTTCATCTGTTCATTCAAGCTTTCTACCTTACTATAAATTTCTTCATTATCTCGCTTTTTAACAAATAAATCTGTTCGTTGCTGATTAAGTTCTTCTAATTCACTTGTTTTCTTAGCAAGCTCAAGCTTTAAATCTTCTACATCAGGCACTTTTACATCTTGTAATAGTTCAATGAGTTCGTTCAGACGATCTGTTACTGAACGCAACTCTTCACGGTAAGCGCGAATTTGCCCTTCCAAAATGCGGATTTCATCCTCCGATAGTTTCGACGAGTGATAGACACCATAGTTTTCAAATCCTTGCTCAGACAGTTTATCCTTAAAGGTTTCCCGTTCAGTATGAAGCTCCTCCTGCTTGCTGTTCAGGTGATTTTCAGCATCTTTTGATCTTGCTGTTTCATTCGAAAGCTTCTCCTTCACTTCCTGTAAGCGGCGTTGTGCTTCTTCAAGCTGTTTCAACAAACCATCATAGCGCTGACGTGAGACTGACAAAGCTTTTTCATATTCGGCTTCTGAACGAAGAGTCTCCGGAATCCTATTCATCATTCTTGTCAGATTCGTTTTCTTTTCAGTAAATTCAACCGTTAATTCGTTCACTTTTGCATTCAATTGCTGAATCGCTTGCTGCATTTGACTCTTTTCTGTTTCTCGCTTTTCAATAACTCCTTTTACTGCGTCCAACTGATTAATCTGTTCTTTTAGTTTACCCTGTAGCTGTACAAGTTGGTTTTTCGCAGTTATAGTCTCTGATTTTATTTGCGCCAAAGTCTCATTTGTAAAGTCAGCCCGGTGAGTACGAATTTCCACTCCCATTTCTTGAACTGCTTCTCTCTGTGTTTTTTCAGTAGATTGACTTTGGTAAAAATTCGCCTCATCCAAAGACTTTTCTTTTTCCCATTTAGCTAGTTGCTCTTTTGCTTCCTTCAGATCGTCCTCTGTTGGAATATTCCCTTCATGCTGTAACGCAGGAGACGGATGGTGTTCCGAACCGCAAACAGGACATGCTTCACCCGTTTGAAGCTTTGCTGCTAAAATGGCAGCCTGCCCATGCATCCATTTCTTTTCCATCTCATCAACAAGAGCTCTGGAATCTGTAAATCTTGCAACAGTATTTTCATAACGCCCCGTCATTTTCTTTAGATCTTGCTCAGACTTTTGGTGACGGGCAAGCAAGGTTTCAAATTTTTCAAATCGTTCGAGATCAGCCTTTAATTTTTCCAATTTGCTTTCATTTTCTAAAAATGTAAGCTTTCCTCTTTCAATCTCTTCTTTTTGTATGTTAAGAGTGGTGATGTGGTCCAGTATCTGTTCCAGATTTCGTTCGTATTGACTTACTCTTTCTTTTGAGGACTTTAATTCCGAATCTTTTAGTGATGTCTCTTTAAGAAGAGTGGCAAATGAATAAACATCCTCTTTCATATTCTCTAATTGATGGATTTCATTAAGCGCTGCCTGCCGTTCACTCTCCCGCTCAAGCTCTCTTTGATGCTGTTGATCATACTGGTTGGACAATTGAATAAGCTTTTCCATTTCCGTTTTAATGGAATGAACATTGTTTTGGAGCAAATCTACATCTTTCTTCAACCGGTGGCAAAGCTCTTCTTGTTTGGCTAATAGAGCTGCCTTTTGCGCCAGTTGTACCTGTTTTTCTTTCTCAGTAAAGAGATCTTCTTGTGAGACAAGACGTGTTTTTTGGTCCTTCAATTCTTCCTTTATCTGTAGTTGTTTTAAAATCCTCTCTGCTTCAAAAAGCTGAGACTTCAATTTATCCTGTTCCACTATCATTTCTTTAGACTGGAGGTTTAGTTTTTCGAGCATTTCTCCAATGCCTGCAATCTCTTCTTTTAACAAAGGCATAATAATGGTATCATTTACACTGTTTGCCTCTATATAATCCCGCAGTTCCTCATTTGTTACTGCTTGGATGCGGCGGATGGATTCATTTCGTGTCTGCACTTGGTCCTCAACAGCTTTTTTTAGGTCAGTAGCTTCTACTTTTAACTTTTCCTCGACCAATTTATATAACTGTGTATGGAATAGTCGCTGGAGGATCATTTCTTTATCCTTACTATCTGATGTCAACAGCTTGCGGAATTCTCCCTGTGGAATCATGAGAATTTGCCTGAATTGATTGGCATCAATCAACATAATCTCTTTGATTTTCTCTTCCACATCAATAATCTTAGAAGCAAGCAGCTTCTTCTCGCCGTTTTCGTCCCACATATATAGTTCAGCTTTAGCTCCGACCTGCGTATAACCTTCCCCTTTGTCCTTTTTCTTTAACTGCTGAGGAGATCTGGTAATAGAATACACTTTGCTACGTAGAGAAAAATCAAGAGATACCTCTGTTAAAAATTCATCGCTGGCAAATTGACTGCGCAGCTCTGGACCATTCCGGTCCTCTCCACTCGCCTTTCCATAAATGGCATAACTGATGGCATCAAATATGGTTGTTTTGCCGGCACCGGTTTTTCCAGATATAACAAACATCGTTCGATTGCCTAAATGAGAAAAATCAATCACTTCTCTGCCTGCATAAGGACCAAATGCCTGTATGGTTAGTTTTAACGGTTTCACTTGATTCCCTCCTCACGCAGTACCTTATCGATAATCTCTGCCATAACCTCTTTTTTGTCACTCGTAAAGTCAGAGGTAGTCATTTCTGAGTAAAATTGTTCAAATAACTCTAATTCTGATTTTTTCTCGCTTCGGATGGCGCTATACGACTGTTTCTTTTTCAAATCTGTAATATCAATTTTTCTTTCAAGATGAAGAACATTCGGGTATACTTGGCGCAACTTATTAATAGGGTCAATCAGCGCCCCTTCATCAAGTAGAGTAATTTTCAAATAATCATGAATCTGTTCCTTTTCATAAAAAAGAGGATCCAGTAATTGTTCCAAATTCCCTTCGATTTCACGCATATCATGTCTTGGAGTAAGAGAACGGTATCGATGGGTGAAATTGCCCTGCTCGTCCATTTCAATAATACTAATTGACTTCTTTTGTTTCGCTTCTGAAAAAGAATATTTTAATAGAGAGCCTGAATATTTCACCTTGCTGTGGTTAATGGCATCAGGGCTATGCAAATGACCTAGTGCCGTATAGGAGAATGGTTCAAACAATTCCGCCCCGACACAACCAGAACCACCTACAGATAAAACCCTCTCGGAATCAGAAGTCTGGCCACCTAGCACAAAAGCATGTCCAACCAAAACATTGGGTTCATTTGGGTTTAGCGATTCTTCCATTTTTCCAATTAGTGTTTTCATAGCATCTTGATGAGAGTGGATAGTGTCATCCCCAAGCAGCTGACGGACAACTCCCGGCTCCGCATAAGGAACAAGGAAGAAGTTCACTCCATTTATGTGTACAGGCTTAAAGCTGTTTGTTAGTTTACCTGACAGATAGAATTGACTATGTTTATACCAAGAGCTCCCAAACGAAAGTCGCTCTGCACTATCATGGTTACCTGCAATAGCGACAACCGGCGTCTTTAACTCTACATTAATCTTAAAAAGGATTTCATCCAATAACTCGACTGCATCCGTTGGTGGCACGGATCGATCATATAAATCTCCTGCAATGACAACCGCATCTGGTTTCTCATCGGCAACAATTTGTACAAATTGTTCCAGTGCCTCGCGTTGATTTTCTGTCATATATACACCGTGAACTAATTTGCCCAAATGCCAATCCGCAGTATGGATAAATTTCATCTGAATCACCCCAATTTTCATTAAAAGCACATTTACGAATAATACCATTATAGCAAAATACCAATAATAATGAGGCTGGAAATCATTATAGAATGGGGGAAATTAAGGATGATTTGAGAGAGGGAAAACTGAAAAACAGCCCGGAACAATGTCCGGGCTGTTGTAATTAGTTTAGTTAGAATTACTTCTTAGTTACGTTAGCAGCTTGTGGTCCACGAGCTCCTTCAACAACTTCGAAAGAAACTTCTTGACCTTCTTCTAAAGTTTTGAAACCTTCTGTTTGGATTGCAGAATAGTGAACGAATACATCGTTTCCGTCTTCTGCTTCAATGAATCCGAAACCTTTTTCTGAGTTAAACCATTTTACTTTACCGTTTTTCATGTGAAAAAATCCTCCTAGATAGGCTAACAAAAGCCATGTGTAAAATTCACCAATTTACAACGTGATAGCTTTACTTTCATTCTCTCATCCAAACATCGATTAAAACTTTGAACAAGCTAGTCTTATAAATCTAATCTCGTGCAACGGCTGTTTAAAATTTACCATGATACCAGCCCGACTGTCAAGGAAGGAGAGAGCGACAGAAACCTTCACAATTCTACATTTTTAGCGGGTTTCTCAACGTTTTTCATAGGCGGATGGTCCTTCATTAACATGACCCACCGAGGGAAAGTGTCACATTTTGTAGGAAAATAATGAATAATTAGTTGCATAAAAATTTAAAAAACTTAAACTTACATTCTCCTACTCTTAAAAGCAACCATTTCCCCACTATTCAACAAAGAAAACACCGAAGAAATTAATTCTTCGGTGTTACAGCAGCTTCTTCATCCTCTTCTTTAAATTTATCCAGTATTGTTATCGTATCAACAAGATGGTTATTGAATATTTGCCTAGCAACAGCTAATAGTTCAATAATCATTGGATCCTTAAGAGTGTAAATGACTTTATTTCCTTCCTTAGTACCTATCACAATATTTTTGGCTCGTAGGATGGTCAATTGTTGAGAAACAGCCGAACCTTCACTTCCAACAAGGGTTTGAATTTCGTTGACACTTTTATCCCCATCCGATAAGAGCTCTAAAATCCGGATTCTCAAAGGGTGTGCTAAAGCTTTGAAGAATTCCGCCTTAAATTGCTGCATTTCAAGATTCAAATTGGTCACTCCTATGCTTTTTTAGAAGGTTGCAGTCAACTTCGTCCTACCGCCTTCCACCGTCTCTTCAGCCGATAGCTTTTTACATTCTCTAAAAGCAAAATGCTTACAGCCTAAACATTTATTTTTGTTTATTTGCTCCAAGGCATATTGTATTGCCTCACCAGTATGTTCAAAAAAGTGATCTTCCCCAATAGTCTGATATAGCCCTGTCTTTTTCAATACATTTTCTGGCTGATCATTTAAACCTGATATCATAACTATACCATTTTTCGAAAAATGGTGAACAATGCTAGCTAAATTTGCCTCTCCTGTTGTATCTATTAATGGCACCTTACTCATGCGGAGCAGAAGAATTTTGGGTCGATAGTTTATGGTGCTCATAATTGTTTTTTCAAAGGTGTCAGCTGCACCAAAAAATAACGGTCCCTCTACATTAAAAATACTAATTTGTGGACAATCGTGCGTATCAGAGACCATACCCGTCTCTACTTTTTCATGCTTATGTTCTCTATTTGGCAATGCCTTTGCAGTAACCATCACATCGCTCATTCTCTTTGCAAAGAGGATAGCAGACATCACTAATCCTACTTCAACAGCTGTTGTTAAGTTGACAAATACAGTTAATAAAAAGGTAACAGTTAAGATGAGTGAGTCTGTCGACTTTGTTTTTAGAATATGAGAAAACACTTTTCTTTCACTCATATTCCAAGCAACAACCATCAAAATCGGTGCCATGCTGGCTAACGGAATATAGGAAGCATATGGTGCAAAAAATAGTAAAACCAAGAGAACCACTATTCCATGAAGCATTCCGGACAAAGGTGAAACAGCTCCATTTTTGATATTTGTAGCCGTACGGGCAATGGCCCCAGTGGCTGGAATCCCACCAAATAACGGGGTAATCATATTAGCAATTCCCTGCCCTATTAACTCTTTATTACTGTTATGTCGGCTGTTAGTCATTCCATCAGCTACCACTGCTGATAATAAGGATTCAATCCCACCGAGCATAGCAATCACAAAAGCAGGCTTCCACAGCTTTAACATCATTTCCAAATCTATATGTGGAATTTGGATATGAGGTAAGGAACTTGGAATTTGACCATAGGCTGTTCCAATGGTTGCCACCTGATTGGGATAAAGTAAAGTAGCTGCCAAAGTTGAGACCACTAAACCAATCAATGGTCCAGGAATTTTAGGGGCTATCCTAGGTGTAAGAATGACCGTAACCAAGCAAATAGTTGCTGTTAAGATACTGTAGATATTAGACGTTTCTAAATGGATTAAGATTTCCTTACTATTATCAATGAACTCCTCATGCTTTTTAATCCCCTCTAAACCTAGGAAACTAGCAATTTGTCCCATGAAGATCGTAACAGCGATACCTGCTGTAAACCCAATCGTAACGGGTCTAGGAATATATTTAATTAGCGAGCCTAATCTAAAGACTCCCATCAGAAGCAAGATAACTCCTGCCATAAACCCGGCTATTAATAAGTTTTCATAACCATAGGTCATCACAACTCCAAATAAAATAGGAATAAACGCTCCCGTTGGACCGCCTATTTGGTATCTTGATCCGCCAAATAAAGAGATAAGAATCCCGGCCACAATCGTCGTATAGATTCCATACTCTGGCTTCACTCCTGAAGCGATGGCAAATGCCATGCCGAGTGGAATAGCAATTACCCCAACAATCAATCCTGACAGGACATCCTTGGGTATATTCCTTAAGGAATATTCATGGAATCTTTTATCACTTAGCATATTAACCCTTCTTATCTTTTTAATTTGTATATCTGATTATTTGAATATAGAATAATTCAAATATCTTATCAAGTGTTTTATGTAAATTGAATGGAATTTTTTTTCTTCAGTTTTCTCTTGTTTACAGAATGTATTCGTGTTACAATAGCAAAGCGATGAGCTGAGTTGTGTAAGTCGAGAAACATTCCTTTTGGAGCACACTATGTGGAGTGTGGTTTTTCGCCTCAATACGCAAAAAGACGTCTGTTTATACAGACGTCTTTTTTATTTTTTTTTAAAATTAGCACTTTTTACCTAATTTTTTTATAATAAATATAGGGGCTTATATTTTAATAAAAATTGGAGGGAATACGATGAATAACCATGAAATCGATTATAAGATTTATGGCGATGACATGCAGTTCGTTGAGGTAGAACTTGATCCACAAGAAACTGTTATTGCCGAAGCGGGTAGCTTTATGATGATGGAAGACGATATACATATGGAAACCATTTTTGGAGACGGGTCTAACAGCAGTGGCGGCGGACTAATGGGTAAGCTCTTCTCGGCTGGTAAACGTGTGCTTACAGGAGAAAGCCTGTTTATGACCACCTTTAGTAATACCGGAATGGGTAAAAAACGAGTTTCCTTTGCCTCCCCCTATCCAGGAAAAATCATTCCTATGGATTTAAGTGAGTATGGCGGCAAAATTGTTTGTCAAAAGGACGCCTTCCTAGCTGCTGCAAAAGGTGTACAGGTAGGCATTGAATTTCAACGTAAAATTGGTGTCGGTTTCTTTGGCGGCGAAGGATTTATTATGCAGAAGCTCGAAGGTGATGGAATGGCCTTCGTTCATGCTGGTGGAACCATTATTAAAAAGGACCTTCTGCCAGGCCAATCCCTCCGAGTAGATACTGGCTGTTTAGTGGCTATGACTAGCAATGTGAGTTACGATATTGAGTTTGTTAAAGGTGTAAAAACTGCTCTATTTGGCGGTGAAGGGTTATTCTTCGCAACGCTTCGTGGACCTGGATCTGTATGGATTCAATCACTTCCATTCAGTCGTCTCGCAAGCCGAGTATTTGCTGCGGCTCCATCTCGCGGCGGGTCAAAGGATGAAGGAAGCATCGCACGAGGAATTTTTGATATGTTTAATGGTGATTAATATTTACCTTAAGAAGCAGGATCCCCGTCGTGGGTCCTGCTTCTTTTTTACATGAAATCTATTCCAAATCTAATTTCTTAAGTTTAGCAAATGTTTGCTCTCTCTTTAGGTTGTAGGATTGCCAAGGTAGTTCAGACGTGATTGCTTCCTTTTTTCTGTCACTTAAGATCGTTTCTAAATTGGGAATATCAGGATTCTCCTTATAAAGATTGACTAATCCCTCCACACCTGTATACGACAACTGATTTAGGTAGTAAACATCTATTTTCCCACTTGTTTCGTACCGGTCTATATTTTCTTTTACCACGAATTTATCCAGGTCTATCACTGTAATAGCCGTGTAATAGATTAGCGAAGAGATAAAATAAAAATGAAGCAATGATAGTTTTTCTACCCAGATTTTAACCAAAGTATACGCAAAAATGATCACTAGAAAAATCATAAAGGTATGAACAAGCACTCTGGTAAAAGTAAATCCATACGCTTCCTCGTACATACTTAAGCGTAAAAATGCGGAGCTAAGCATCACTGAGCTTGAGAGAACAAGGATGGTAAGCATAATTTGCGTTACTCGCTTAATTAACACATTAGTTCGTTGTACAAATGTAAGGACAAGAATGGTAATCGATAAATTGATTAATGTAACGAATAATAGCTCAAAAAATCCTTTTCTTGCATACTCTGCGTAGGTAAAGTTCCCTTGCAACGTGCCACTGAAGAAATATTTAAACTGAACAAGTGTAAATAAGATATATACCATATTTATAAGTACAAGAACAGTGATAGAAATAACGCCGTCTAATTGAAACCTGCCCGTATGGTCTTGTTGTTTTATCACGCTTATTTGTTTGATTAGTAGCACCTGCATAAAACCAAAGAAACCAAGGGTCATAATTAAGACGATGATAACTCGTATAACTCCTTCGGCATCAACTACAGTGAACCACTCCGGAATTCCACCCACAATCCGTTCAAATTCAGAATCCGCAGCCATAAGTAATTTTAATACTACCAATAAGACAGGGAATGAGATGACAACACCAATTAGTATCTTTTTCCACACCAACCATTTGTCGCCCCCCACTCCATGTTTTGCTCCAGCTCCTAAAACAGCACTAAATTTTCCGTTATATTTAAGGATTCCTAGTAGTTTTGAAAAAATGAGAGCGATAAACGATAACTGGTTCCATTTAATATTTTTAGGACTTGTGATTAATACGAGATGAATGATCACCAAGCCAGGAATCACAAGGATATTTAACACTTTGAAAAGGGGATTATCATTCATAAAATAACTGACTGATAAGAGCCAAATGCAACAGACGATTAAGTATCCCAACCGCTGATGAGAAAAGGGATACTTCCGAAATTTCCAAAAGAAGACTAAATAGAAAGACATAACGAAGACTAAATAGGAAATTCCTACTTCCCCGCGAAAAAATGATTCTTCCGCTAAAATTCCTAGTAATAAACATACAATTAAAAATAGCCAATCTGATTTACCAATTTTTATTTCCATTGAGCATCCCTCTTTTTATATAGATTTTCTATATATATAGTTATTCTAGGTATATAGGTAAAAAAAACTGCTTATATCGATGCTTTCTTCCCCCACCTGTAACCAAGCCAGCTGATTGGGTAAAGAATAATTGTAAGAATGATACAAGCAATAATAAATGTTTTTGTTAACAATGGAGCGAACCATGAATGTGGTATGATGTGAAAAACTGTTAAGATCATCAATAATAGGTTAGGAATGAGCGATAATAAGAACGTCTTCCTTAAGAGTGTTCTTCCCCTGTGCCCAAAACCCTTTCCAATTTCGTATCCAAGTAATGCCCAAAAAAACAAGTACAAGAAGGCAATTAAGGATGGAATAGAGGTTAAGTGGTCCCAAATCTTCGTTAACCAAACCCAATCATAAAGATTATGGGCTAACGTTAATATGCTTCCTCCCCCAAAAAAAAGGATATTTAATAAAATGAACAGCCATTTCATATTACTTGGAGTAACCGAAAGTTCTTCCTTCCATAATTCAGCAATCTCTTCAGGGGTACCCAGTCTTGCAGTCAAATGGTTTAACAGTTCCTCGTCATCCATATGTAATGATTCGAGGACGATCTCATCAATATGTGTTTCATATTCCAACAAGATATTTTTCTTATCGCTATGATTTCCTAATCCCTTTGCCAGCTCTTTAAGAAACCTATTCTTCGGCCGTTCCATGCTTTGATCTCCCTATTACCTTGTTCATCACTTGAACAAAATCCTGCCATTCACGGGTTTTTTCACTTAATAGTTCCTTGCCAGCTTTTGTAATCCGATAATACTTCCGAGCAGGTCCTTTTTCCTGTTCCACCCAATAACATTCAATATAATCCTGTTTTTCAAGCTTGTGAAGGGCTGGATATAAAGTGCCTTCCTTTACACTTAGACCATTATCACTACGCTGTTCGAGTTCTTTCACCAACTCATAGCCGTACATATCACGCTCATTCAATAATTGAAGAAGGATTAACGACGTACTGCCTTTGACCAATTCACGATTAAACATCTTATCACCTACCTAGTTTTGTTAGGTACATAGAAATTCTACAACGTCATGAACATTTTGTAAAGTATAGAACGAAAAAAAGTGACGAATTCTAATCGTCACTAATTCTAATTATTTCAGCTTCGGGTTATTTTTTTGTCTCTGAATGAATTGATCTCGTTCACCGCCATCAGATAATTCCTCAGAAAATTCATGTGCAGTATTTTGCCCCATTAATTCCCAAGGTTTGATGGTCTTTGGTGGCAGATTATTATTTGGTGCAGCTTGTTCGTTCCATTTTCCCATAACAAATCACCCCTACCATATTATTCGATGTATCCAAACCATTTATCCAAAGTAAAAACGCTTGGAAGATTCCAAACGTTTTCACCATTGTTAAATCACCATTTTTTTATTATCTTGAAGCTGTAATTCTTGCTCCATTGCTCTATCCAACTCTCGGTTCTTTTTAATTTTAAAATGATAGATAAAATAACATGCTGCTACAAATGGAACTCCTAAATATAAGGCCAGTCTTTGTTCAGAATCAAATGCTAAACTTCCTAAAACAAGACAGTTTAGGGTTAAGGCAATAATGGGAAGTAGCGGGTAGAGTGGTGTTCTAAATTTGAGATCATCCACTTTTCCGCCCTCTCGAATAAACTTTCTTCGAAAGGCGATTTGTGAAGCTGTAATAGAAATCCAGCCTACTTGAGCACCTAAGCCTGCAACTGAAAGCAACCAAACGAAGACTGTCTCTTCTGCAAAAAATCCAGAAAGCAAAGATAGTAATGCAATTCCAATAGTTAAAACAAGAGCATTAAACGGGACACCTCGTGTATTAACCTTTGCAAGGGCAGGGCTCGTCATCTTTTCTTTTGACATCGCATATAACATCCTTGTTGCAGCATACAAACCAGAGTTGGCTACAGATAATAATGCTGTAAGAATAACAAAATTCATAATGTCTGCAGCATAAGGAATACCGATACTGTCAAAAACAACAACAAATGGACTCTCAACTACCCCGGCCTGCTTCATAGGGATTAAGCTTGATAAAACAAAAATAGCTAAAACGAAGAAAAATAGTGTACGCCATACTGTTTGTTTAATTGATTTGGGTATCGTTTTCTCTGGCTCTTCGCTCTCACCAGCAGCGATCCCGATTAATTCAGTGCCTTGGAATGAAAAATTCACGGCAATCATTGTGATAATTAAAGCTGTAAATCCATGTGGCAAAAGACCATGTGCTGTAAAATTAGAGAAAAATGGAGCAGGCTTTCCGCCTTCCATGTCAATCAAACCAAAAGTAGCGGCTCCACCAAGTACAATGAAAGCTAAAATGGCAAAAATTTTGATGCTTGAGAACCAAAATTCAGTCTCTCCAAACGCGCGAGCAGATAATGCATTAAGTGAAAATAATACTACTGCAAAAATAGCACACCAAATCCATACAGGAGACTCTGGAAACCATCTTTGCATTAACTGTCCTGCTGATAATAACTCTAAGGCTACCGTAACTGACCAGCCTAGCCAGTAGAGCCAGCCTAGTGCAAACCCGGTTCCTGGTCCAATGAATTTTGTCGTATAAGTTTGGAATGATCCAGAAACAGGCATGGCAACAGATAGTTCACCTAAACAGAGCATGGTTAAGAACATGATAATACCGCCAACTATGTATGAGAGAATGGCACCTGCTGGACCTGCCTGGCTTATCGTGTAACCCGATCCGAGGAAAAGACCTGATCCAATTACTCCTCCTAGAGAAATCATAAATAAATGCCGGGTCTTCATCGTTCTCTGTAATTCATTTGTCGTATTGTTTTCTTGTAAATTCATTAACTTTCCCCCTTTTCCCTATAAGAACGCTTTCAATTTAACAAATACCCATTTTCGTAAAATAGTAAATTTTATAATATTTTTACTATTCTAATCATATACACTTGCAATTTCTATGCCAAAATAGGAATCCTTTACTTGTGAACATTCCTTGAACATAAGTGCCAAAATTTTTGGCATTATAGTAAAATAATTTGCACATAAAATGCAAAAATGCCCTTTCCACAAAAGTGGAAAGAGCATTCCTTTTAAATAATATTAAGATAACACATTCTTGATTTTTTCGATTGCCCAATCAATTTCTTCTTTAGTAATAATTAATGGAGGTGCAAAGCGTATTACCGTATCATGTGTTTCTTTACATAGCAAACCTGTTTCTTTTAAAGCCTCACAATAAGGTCTAGCAGCCTCTGTAAGTTCAACCCCGATAAACAAGCCTCTTCCACGGATTTCTTTAATCACTGGATTTTTAATTACTTTTAATTGATCAAGGAAATACTCCCCTAATTCAAGCGAGCGTTCAGATAATTTTTCTTCTTCAATTACATCTAGCGCAGCAATTGAAACAGCGCATGCTAATGGGTTCCCACCGAAAGTCGATCCGTGTGATCCTGGATTGAATACACCCAACACGTCAGAATTAGCAACTACACAGGAAATAGGGAAGACTCCACCCCCAAGTGCTTTTCCTAAAATCAACATATCAGGATCTACTTCTTCCCAGTCGCAGGCAAACATTTTACCAGTGCGTGCCAAGCCTACTTGAATTTCGTCTGCAATGAACAAGACATTTTGCTCTTTACACAATTCGGATGCTTGTTTTAAAAATCCTTCAGGAGGTAAGATGATTCCTGCCTCTCCTTGGATAGGTTCCATTAAGAATGCTGCTGTATTAGGTGTAATGGCAGCTCTTAATGCTTCAATGTCACCATATGGAATTAATGTAATTCCAGGAAGCATCGGACCAAAGCCACGTTTGTATTCTGGATCAGATGATAACGATACTGCCCCCATAGTCCGTCCATGAAAATTCCCAATACACGCAATAATTTCCGCCTGATTTTCAGCAATTCCTTTTACATCATACCCCCAGCGTCTTGCAGCTTTTAACGCTGTTTCAACAGCCTCGGCACCAGTGTTCATTGGAAGTGCCATATCTTTATTTGTTAGCTTACAGATCTTTTCGTACCAAGGGCCAAGCTGATCATTATGAAAGGCTCGGGAAGTTAGCGTTACTTTGTCTGCTTGGTCCTTCAGAGCTTGAATAATTTTGGGATGTCGATGCCCTTGGTTTACTGCTGAATATGCACTTAACATATCCATATAACGGTTTCCTTCAGGACTTTCCACCCATACTCCTTCTGCTTTTGCAATCACAATTGGAAGTGGATGGTAGTTATTTGCACCAAATCTATTTGTTTGTTCAATGATTTTTGTTGTTTTTGTTGTAACTTCAGCCATTTTAATTCCCCCTTCTTTGTATGTAAATCTATTATGCAAGTTTCATGCCAACGTTAATACTGCATACTAATAACGTTTCCAAGAATAAAGTGCCATATATTTTTGCAACCAATTTACTATTTTAGTTAAATACCGCAAAATTATTTTGCATTATCACTATTTTTTTGATTAAATTAGTGAATAAAGTTTTAAACAAGGGGTATAAACCATCATGGATCAATCGAAAAATTATTTACTCTATTTAACAAATATGTATAAACGAATTTTAGATGAGGTGGATGTAGGGGTTCATGCAGTTGACGAGACAGGGAAAACCATTATCTATAATAAAAAAATGATGCAAATGGAATCGATGGATTTTCATGACGTAATGGATAAAAACCTGCTGGATGTCTTTATGTTCAAGGATGACCAGTCTAGTACACTTGTAAAGGCCCTTCAAGAAGGGAAAAAAACTAGTAACGTAAAACAAACCTATTTTAATAACAAGGGACGCGAAATTACTACTATTAACAATACCATCCCTATCTATATAGATGAGAGCCTGCATGGTGCAGTGGAGATTGCAAATGATGTAACCAAACTTGAACGTCTGATAAAAGGAAATATGAGTAAGGGATCAACCAGATATACATTTGAGAATATTATTGGCACTAGTCCAGCTATCTTGGAGGTTAAGGAATCAGCAAAACGGGCGACTAGGACCTCCTCCTATGTATTAATTGTAGGTGACACTGGTACGGGAAAAGAGCTTTTTGCTCAAAGCATCCATAATGCTAGTGACCGTTTATCTGCTCCATTTATTTCTCAAAATTGTGCTGCATTACCTGATAATTTAATCGAAAGTCTCCTTTTCGGTACTAAGCGAGGAGCTTTCACAGGGGCAGTCGATACCCCTGGCCTATTTGAGCAGGCAAATGGAGGAACATTGTTGCTGGACGAAATCAATTCATTAAATTTAAACCTGCAAGCAAAATTACTTCGCGTCTTACAAGAAAAAACGATCAGGAGAATAGGCGATACAAAGGATACACCAATAGATGTTAGGGTCATAGCAAACATGAACGAGGACCCCATTGACGCGATTGCAAACAACCGTCTTCGAAAAGACTTATATTACCGGCTTGGTGTTGTAACTATTTTTGTCCCTCCACTTAAAGACCGCAAGGAAGATATTCCGTTACTAGTGGAACACTTTATAGAGAAATATAATGAACGCTTTCAAATGAATGTCAAGGGCTTGTCAGATGAAGTCCAATTGTCTTTCATGGAATATGATTGGCATGGCAATATCCGAGAGCTTGAGCATATTATCGAAGCGGCCATGAACGTTATGATGGATGAGGAAGTCATTATGTACTCCCACTTACCTTACCAATATCGCAGTAAGATGCAACTGAAAGAAAGAATGATGCCCTTAGCCACGGTTGAAACATTCATTAAGGAGAACTCAGAGATAACTATACCATTAAAAGACCAATTGGAATTATTTGAAAAGACCTATATTGAGCACGTCTTAAACAAACATGATTTTAATATTTCAAGAGCAGCTAAGGCACTTGGCTTAAGCCGCCAAAGCTTACAATACCGTATGAAGAAATTGAGTTTAGAGAATAAATAACAAAGAAAAACTGCATAACATTCCCATTTTTTCATCATAATATAAAAAAAGATGAGGTGAAAATAATGGGACTTCTTAACTCATTTAATCAGTGGAGAGAAACAAGGTATCAAAATCACGTTTCCACCATGAAAGAACTTGGCAAATGTCCTGACTGTCAAGGCCGTGGTTATACTGTATATCCTTATAATGAATATGCCTACTATAATTCGTACGAATGTCCTGGCTGCCAAGGCAGCGGCCATTATACCGATTGGGAAGATTTAAGATAATAACAAAAATAAAAAGCCCAGTTTGGGCTTTTTACTTTTATTACATACTTTTCTTAATCACTGCTTGATAGGCTTTTGCTGTCCTAACCTCAATGGTCAATGATCCTTTTTTAACAATTGCTTTCAGTAAGACAGGGGCACCTGATGTATTTTTGAATCGAAAATCTTTTCCTCCGTAGGACACTGTTGCATCTCTTCCTTTTGGAACATATCCTACCTCTAGAGAATGGTGATGCTTTTCGATATAGCTGACACCTAATTTGTCAATGGCGTTAAATAAGGTTGACGAAGTCTGGCAAATCCCTCCACCTACCCCATCTACAAGTTTGCCTTCAACTACTTCAGGTGCCTTTTGAAAGCCGTGAGCAGCATCACTTGGGCCAACGGTGGTATTAAACGAGAATGAATCCCCTACACCGAGTATCACATTGTTAACCGCAGCAGCAGATAATGCAATATTTTTTGTTCTACCTGCTACACCACTGTTAAAATGAGTAGTATAGGATGCAACTAGTGCTTCCCCTAAATGGGATGCATCTTCCATTTTATATCCACTTGCTGTCACATATAAAGGTATTTCCACATCTCCACCTTTTACAGATGCCTGGAATACCTTATCTGTTAATTCGTTTTCGTCGAGAATTGTTTGAGGAGTCCCTTTAATAACTTGACCGTTTTCATCCAGCTTGTCAAGAATCATTCTTTTATCATATCCAGGGGTTGTTTCATTTCCTCTAGCTAATTCTCTAGCCATCTTATTAATCTCTGCTTTATACATTTCGTCGTTCATTCCAAAGCCCAATTCCTTTGGATTTAACGTTTTGATTACGGCTTTTGTTGTTGGGTCAATAATATTTACAAAAACCGGTTTTTCCTCTTCCTGTTTCTTTTCTACTCTCTTCTCTTTCTCTCTTTCGACCTTTGGCTGTTCAAATGCCTTTGTTTCTTTTACTGGCTGGTCTGCACACCCTGCCAACAACACAAAACTTCCTGCCAATAAAATTGAAATAACCCTTGTGAGTTTTCCCATGATCCCCCATCTTTTCCCTTTTATTATTAATCTACCACTTATTTCTATCAATATACTATTTGACGCTCATCAACAAGAATGGTTTCACCCATTCTTCTATTCTATTCCAATTTATTTTTATTTTACCATCATCTTTTCGATAGATAATTTCTTTTTTAATAGAAAAAAAATATGGAAATAAAAGTGCTCATCATAAATACGATAATATAAAGGGTTTCTAAAGTTGCTGTTCCTTAGTCAAGTACGTATTAAAAGGGGGAATAAAACATGTCAAAAATCTTATTTCTTCTTTCCTTTGTTCTAATGCTCATTTTTCTTATTTTAGGGGTAGCATCTTATCTTAAACAACCGAAACCAAGAACTGGATGGGTTTTTCTTAGTCTCGCTATTATTAGTTTAATCGGAGTTATTTATATGTTGTCTTTGTAAACCTGTATAATTTTCCAGTTTTGAGGAAGTTTAATCCCTAGGAAAAATTATTCTAGGGGTGTTTTTTATGTCCGTTTTTGTTTACCAAACATTTATTATTAAACAAGATAAATTTAAAGAAGGAATTGATAATTTAAGGGAGCTCAAAAAATTTAGAAACGAAAACTACAGCCATCATGTAGAGATTTTAACACCCGTTTCTGGAGATGATCATACCTATGCCCTGCTATCTACATATGATGGATTAGCTGAAATGGAACTGCAAAGCAAAAAGTTGTTTGAAGATGAAGAGTATTTGGAGCTAATCGGTCCTTTTTTCCTGGACCATATCGCGGAAGGAAGCATGCATACCCAAATTTTACGCTCATTAGGCGAGGTAAAAATGGCTAAAAAAGATCAAAAAAAATAATTCTGCCTAAAAATAAAAACCCAAAGAATTCTTTGGGTTTTTATTTATCTATATAATCATTAGTCTCGCTCTAACAATTCCGCCCCTGCAATACCAGGCTTGGTCATTTCATATATATCCAAAATGAGGTCAAGCTCTTCTTCTGTTAGCACATCATGTTGTAAACAAAGCTCTCGAACAGATTTACCACTTAGAACGGCTTCTCGAGCAATACGTGCTGCTATTTCATATCCTAAGTGAGGATTAACAGCTGTAATTATCCCGACACTCTTTTCTACGTATTCTTTCATACGGGCTTCATTCGCTTCAATTCCTTTTAGACAATGCTCTGTAAAGGAAGCAAATCCATTGTTCATGATACTAATGGATTGAAGCAGATTAAATACCAATACTGGTTCCATGACATTTAGTTCGAGTTGCCCTGCTTCAGAAGCTAAACAAATTGTATGGTCATTACCAATAACTTGGAAGGCAATTTGGTTAATAAGCTCTGGCATGACTGGGTTTACCTTTCCTGGCATAATGGAAGACCCTGGTTGACGTGCCGGAAGAGAAATTTCTGCAAGTCCAGCACGTGGACCTGATGCCATTAAACGAAGGTCATTAGCTATTTTAGACATATTCATCATACATACCTTTAATGTCGCTGAAACTTCTGTATACGCATCGGTATTTTGCGTAGCATCCACTAAATGTTCAGCATTAACTAATGGTAATCCACTTATTTTTGCGAGTTGAATAACCACGTCTTCGATGTATTTAGGGTCCGCATTTAATCCGGTACCGACAGCAGTTGCCCCCATGTTCACCTCAAATAAATGTACCTTTGAATGCTCGATTCGTTTAATATCTCTTTCAAGCACCCTGCTGTATGCCTCAAATTCTTGTCCTAAGCGGATTGGCACGGCATCTTGAAGATGGGTACGGCCCATTTTAATAACATTTTCAAACTGTTTTGCCTTTGACTTGAACACTTTTTGCATTTCTTTCGTCGTATCAAGCAATTTATCCAGCATTCTTAGAGTTGCTATATGAATAGCGGTAGGAAATACATCATTTGTCGATTGGGACATGTTTACATGTGTATTTGGACTTAAGTGGTTATATGCACCCTTTTGATGACCAAGAAGCTCAAGAGCCCGATTGGCAATCACTTCATTTGCATTCATATTCATCGATGTTCCTGCCCCACCTTGAATTGGGTCTACGATAAACTGGTCATTCCATTTACCCTCGATGATTTCATTTGCTGCTTGACTAATTGCTTCCCCTAAACCACTATACAACCGCTTTGTATTCATATTTGCAATCGCTGCTGCTTTTTTAACCATTGCAAGCGCTTTAATAAGTTCTTCATGAATGCGGTATCCCGTAATAGGAAAGTTTTCTACTGCTCTTAACGTTTGGATCCCATAATAAGCATCGGCAGGTATGTCCTTTTTTCCTAGAAAGTCTTGTTCTACTCTTATCTTGTCCGCTGTCATTTGTCTCCCACCCTTTTAAAAACAAATAAATTTCTATATTAGACCATTTGGTACACCAAAATAATAACAGTTATACCCTGTTTTTGTCTCCATTTTAACTATTATTTTACTATTTATAGTAATCTCAATAATTAGTAAATATTTTTTTACAAATAATAGAATTAGAATTCATAAAGTATCTTTTCTTAAAAACAAGTAAGTGCTATGATATTCTGCGAGATTACTATATACAAGGATGGATGACATGCAGAAGGTACTTTATTTAGCACTCTTTGCTGCTTTAATGCTGCAAACTGGATGTAGTTTGAAAACGGCGAATGCCAGTATAAATGAAAAAAGGTCCATTTCGCCTAAAATAGAAATGCAATCTAGCAAAGTTTCACCTAAAATGAAAGAAACTCCATTATTCAAATCGAAGGTTGTACTATCTATTAGTCCAGTTACATTTGACTCTAGTAGTGCTGTTTTATCAACAACTAACTTACCTTCAGATATTTCAGAGGTTAGTTATTATATTTGGAGAACAGCTGATGGTGTTAAGAGCGGAAAAATATTTCCTTCTACTGATAAAGAAAAAGAATTCTCGCTTTCTTTTGGGCCAACAGAATTTTCTGGAAAACGTGGAGAGTATCAAATTGAGGTCTACGGTAAAAAAGAAACGAGTATGGAAGAGCTTCTAGCTAAATCAACTGTAACCTTTCAACAGCATGTTCCCATTCTTATGTATCATGCGATTGATGATTTTAAGGGAGAGGGCTTAAAAGAGCTATTTGTAACGCCTACAAATTTCGAAGCACAAATGCAATATTTAAAGGATCAAGGCTATACGCTTCTCACTTTTGAGCAATGGGAAAAAATCAATAAAGTAAACAAGCCCATTTTTGTCACATTTGATGATGGGATGAAAAATAATCTAAATGCCTTCCATATTTTACAACAACTAAAGGATGAAACATTCCAACCCACTGCCACAGAATATGCTATTGCCGGTTACATTGATAGTGGCTCCTATCGATTAACTTCGGAAGATATAAAAGAAATGGTGGCTTCAGGTATTTTCTCTGTTCAATCCCATACGATGTCACACGCTGATCTTCCCAAAATTACAAATTTTGAGGAAGAACTAAAAACTTCTAAGGAAAAAATCGAACAAATAACGGGGAAACCAGTAATTGCTATTGCCTACCCATACGGTCACTTTAATCAACAGGTAGTGGAGGAAACTAAAAAATACTACAAATTTGCCACAACCACAAAGCCAGGTCAATTTATTGAAAAAGATGTGCCGGATGAACTGCTGTTAATACATCGTGTACGTATCTCCTACTCGACCACCATTAAACAGTTTGCTCATCTTGTTGAAACAAATTAAGGCTGTCATATTTAGACAGCCTATTTTTTATCTAATAAAAGGATTGGTTGAATTTTTTTAATAGCTGGCCAAAAATTTCACGTTCCTCTTGAGACCAATCATTGATAAGCTCTTCTAATCTCTCTAAGCGTGCCTGTTTGTGCTCTTTATACACCCTAATTCCAATCTCTGTAATTTGCAGTGAATAGGCCCTGCCGTCTAGCGGGTCAGGAATACGATACAAATAACCTTTTTGTTCTAAAGCAGCTGCTTGTCTGCTTATGGTGGAAATATCCAATTGAAACTCACCAGCTAGCACTTTTACCCCTGCGGCTCCTCTATTTGCAATTCGTCGCAGCAATAGATAGGCAGAGCGATCCAGATTACCCAGTTTTTTATTACTCGAGACAGATGTTGAACGGCGAATTAATATGGCTAATTCCAGTTCAATCGTTTCCAAAGATTGTTCATACATTATATTAACCCCACATTAAACAATTTTCTTATTCCTATATGATAACATATTAAATATTTAATTATAACGAATGACTACCTTTCTAGAGTAAACACTATTGACGTAGTATAAAATAGTTGTATAATACAATCATGTACTTTCATAATACAACTAATTGAAAAACAAGGAGATCAATTAGTTATATATAAAACACATGGATATAGGGAGAAATTATATAAAAAAGGAGAAATTTGCATGTCATCTACAACAAAATCTGTTTCTGTACCACCACAAGTACCTGACCCATCTGCTGCAAAGGGAGGCTTATTAGCACAACCAAAAGCGGTGTGGGCCGTTTTTTTTGCGTGTATTATAGCCTTTATGGGGCTTGGCCTGGTAGATCCAATTTTACCAGCGATAGCGGAGCAACTACATGCTTCACATAGTCAAGTAACGTTATTATTCACCAGCTATAATGCTGTTATGGCAGTTGCCATGCTTATCACCGGAATGATTTCATCAAGACTGGGGATAAAATGGACTCTGTTATCTGGTATTGTTATTATCGCTATATTTTCAGCGCTGGGCGGATTCTCCAATGGGATTTGGACACTTGTCGGTTTACGTGGAGGCTGGGGACTTGGTAATGCCTTGTTCGTTGCAACCGCATTAGCTGCCATTGTTTCTCTTTCAAATAGTGGGACGGCACAAGCAATTATTTTATACGAAGCTGCCATTGGTCTTGGAATCTCTGTTGGACCATTACTTGGGGGCTGGCTGGGTGCCATGTCTTGGAGAGGTCCCTTCCTTGGAGTTGCCTCACTTATGGTTATTGCTTTTATCGGCCTGATGCTCCTCATGCCCAAAGGGACTAAAGCATCAAATGTACAAAATAAAACCTCTTTATTAGACCCATTCCGAGCTTTAAAGCACCGATCGTTATTAATTTTCGGTATTGCCGCTGCACTATATAATTTTGGCTTTTTTACTTTATTAGCTTATGCTCCATTTGTGATGGGATTAGATGAGCATGGTTTAGGTTATGTATTCCTTGGATGGGGCATATTATTGGCTATTACATCCGTGTTTATGGCTCCAAAGCTTCAACAATGGTTTGGTACGATTAAATCAATGTGCGCGATGCTAACGCTTTTCGCCTTGCTACTTGTTGCCATGGGTGTTTGGACCTCTACACAATGGGTAGTAATTGGTGCTGTTATTTTAGCAGGTGCTTTCCTTGGTAATAACAACACGTTGATTACAACAGCTGTAATGAACGCAGCTCCAGTTGAACGTTCAACTGCTTCCGCTGCCTATAGCTTCCTTCGCTTTATCGGCGGAGCGATTGCTCCATTTACAGCAGGGAAACTGGCGGAGATTTATAATCCAAGTCTTCCATTCATCGTTGGCGCAGGGTTTGTTTTCATTTCAGTAATATTTATCTTAATGAATAGTTCACATATTAAGCATGTTGATGATGTTGAAAGTGGTCACTAAAATAACAAAAAGGATCTGCGGCTCACTGCCCGACAGATCCTTTTTGTTATCCCTTAATTCATCACCATAATTTTACAAATGTCATTTGTAAATTCAACTGGATCCTGAATTGGTAATCCTTCAATTAATAATGCTTGATTGAATAATAACTTTGTATAGAGGTCTACCTTTCCCTTGTCATTCTCAAAAGCATCTTTTAAAGATTGGAATACTTCATGATTCTTATTAATTTCTAATACTTTTTCTGCTTTGATATTTTGATTATCTGGCATTGCAGCGAGGATTTTTTCCATTTCAATGGAGATTTCACCCTCTGAAGCCAGGCAAACTGGATGAGACTTTAGTCTCTTAGAAACTCTTACATCCTTCACTTTTCCAGCTAGTATATTTTTCATATAGTCAAACAGTTCTTGGTTCTCGTTATCCTGTACTTCGGAATCTTCCTTCGTTTCTTCCCCTTCAATACCAAGATCACCACTGGAGATGGATTTAAATTCTTTTTCTTTATAAGACATGATCATCTTGATAGCGAATTCATCGATATCTTCAGTAAAGAACAAGATATCATACCCTTTTTCAGTAACAAATTCAGTCTGTGGCAGTTTTTCTAATCTCTCAACTGATTCTCCTGCTGCATAGTAAATGTACTTTTGTTCCTCAGGCATTTTTGAAACGTATTCTTCTAAAGTAATCAAATTCTTCTCTTTGGAAGAGTAGAACATTAACAAATCCTGTAATACTTCTTTATTGGCGCCAAAGTCACTATATACACCATATTTTAATTGACGTCCAAAGGACTGGTAGAATTCTTCATACTGTTCTCGTTCATTTTTCAAGAGGCTCTGTAATTCGCTTTTAATCTTTTTGTTAATATTTTTAGCGATAAGCTTCAACTGACGATCATGCTGCAGCATTTCTCTAGAAATATTAAGTGATAAATCTTCTGAATCTACCATCCCTTTTACGAAACTGAAATAGTCCGGAAGCAGGTCGGCACACTTATCCATGATTAATACACCGTTAGAATATAGCTCTAAACCCTTCTCAAATTCCTTTGAATAATAGTCAAATGGAATTTTCTCAGGAATATATAATATAGCATTATATCGAACGGTCCCGTCAACACTTATATGGATATGCTTGATTGGTTTATCAAAACCATAGCGCTTTTCAGCATAAAAATTCTGATAATCCTCATCTGTCAATTCACTTTTATTCTTTCTCCAAATCGGAACCATACTATTGATGATTTGTTCTTCTTGATAGTCCTCGTATTCCGATTCACTGTCTTCTTTCAGCCTTCTTCCAGTGACATCCATTTTAATTGGATAGCGAATAAAGTCCGAGTATTTTTTAATAATTGACTTAAGACGATATTCTTCTAAATACTCATCATAACTTTCATCTTCTGAATTCTCTTTAATTTTCAAGATAATTTCAGTTCCCACTGAATCCTTTGTAACCGGCTCAATGGTATAACCCTCAGCACCTTCTGATTCCCACTTATATGCCTCGTCGCTCCCTAGAGCTTTACTAATAACGGTCACTACATCTGCAACCATAAATGCGGCATAAAAACCGACACCAAATTGTCCGATAATGTCGTATCCGTCTTTTAATTCATTCTCTCTTTTAAATGCTAAAGATCCACTTTTGGCGATTGTTCCAAGGTTGTTTTCCAGTTCTTCCTTTGTCATTCCAATACCAGTGTCGATAATTTTCAACGTACGGTTTTCTTTGTTTGCAACCACTTTAATAAAGTAATTGTCTTTGTCAAAACTTAAGGTGTCGTCAGTTAAGGCCTTGTAATAGATTTTATCAATCGCATCACTGGCGTTAGAGATTAACTCTCGTAAGAAAATTTCACGATGAGTATAGATGGAGTTGATCATCATGTCTAATAATCGTTTGGATTCTGCTTTAAACTGTTTTGTTTCCATTAAGACCTCTCCTTTATTTTTTCTTAAAGATAAAGTTGCGTTTTCACAGCAACATCTATTTTTAGCACTCTAAAACATAGAGTGCTAACCCAATAATTAAATATCATATTTAATTCATTTCTGTCAATAATTTGACTAGCTTAATTTCTTTAACCATTTTCTTTGTTGCAGACTGCATACTATGTAAAATAGCAGAGAGACACCAGTCACACCAAATGCCCCTTTCCACATCAAAGGATTATCAATATAAAATCCTGTAAAGCTGCCAACAACTCCAAGCATACCTAGAAATGATAACTGTTTCTTTTGATTTTCATAGATTTGAAATTGGAACTCCTTTTTTTTCTCTGTCTCCTTTAATGCAAGAAGTTTATGTGGCATATCAATCATTTCAGTAATGGAGTGAAACACTTGGAAAATCGGCTGTGACTGAATCCATTTTACGATTAGTTTCCATTTGTTTTGGTTGCCTTGATTCAGCCACTCCATAAATCCAGGTTTGGCAATTTCCAAGAACTCTTGATTCGGGTTAATCGTATGTAACATTCCTTCTATCGTTACAAATGAACGACCTAAAAAAATAAACCTAGTTGGAACTTGAATGGGCAGTGATTTTACCATATCATTAAGATCCTTTTTTACTTGAAAAAGGTCCATTTCCTTCAACTGATTTAAATCAAATGATAATGCTTCCTTTAAAACAGGTTCAATTGTTTTGAGATTCGTATCTGGAAGTAAGAAACCTAAATCAAATAATACTTTTACAGCCATTGAATAGTTCTTTGCTAATATGGCCTGCAGGAGCTCTTGAAAATTCGCCGCATCTTTTTTCGAAATTTCACCTACCATCCCAAAATCAATAAGTACTATGGTTCCATCTGATTTTACTAGTACGTTCCCTGCATGTGGATCTGCATGAAATGTTCCGGCTTCTAACCACTGAGGAATAAAAATCCGAAATAGTCGTTGTGATAATTCTTCTCTATTAATAACATGACGGTCTAAGTATTCCTCATCCGTAATCCTTGTACCTTCAACCCAATCCATTACTAAAACCTGTGAGGTGCATAACTGAGAATATACTTTTGGGATCATCAAATTGGGAATTGATTGAAACCGTTGTCTAAAATGGTTAACCGATTCCATCTCTTTCGTAAAATCAACTTCTCTTTCAATGACTGTCTTCAACTCTTGGAATAACATTTTAAAGTTGATAAATCCCTTTGGAATAGGTGCAAAATGGTGGGCAAACCAAATAATAATTGAAAGTGAGCGAAAATCGGTTCGAATGATAGACCTGATTGTCGGCCGCTGCACTTTTACTGCAACATCAGTACCATCTATAAGTTTCCCTCGATACACTTCCCCAATGGATGCGGATGCTATTGCAGTTGTATCAATTGATAGCAGCTTTTCTTCAATCGGCCCCTCCCACTCCCTTTCCAAGACTAGCTTTATCTCTTTCCATGGAGAAGCTGGGACTTTATCCACTAAATCTTGAATTTGTTCGACAAATTTACCGGGAAGCAGGTCTGCACGTATGCTTAGAAATTGACCTACTTTAATTAATAGGCCCTCTAACTCAAACAATGTTTGTCGAAATTCTTGACCGATCTTGCCCCATAACTTTTCTCGCTCGGCCAAAGGTTTTCTTAACAACCGAAACCAGTAAAATCTAATTAATACAGATAAGGCAAAGGACAAGATTCTCCACATACGGTACCAATTTTTATTTTTATCCATTAGTAAACCTCCTCTCAAACAGGTAGATGAGAAAATCCTTTTGTGTAAATTTTACCAGTAATTCTTTATGCATGTATATTATTATTTATTAATACGTTCAATGGGAACTAGTCGCTTACACTAGTTCCCATGATGGCAAAATTATTCGGGCTATGGGCACTAGTCCGTTCCACTAGGTCCCGTGACGGCGGAAATATTCGGGCTACGGGCACTAGTCCGTTCCACTAGGTCCCATGACGGCGGAATTATTCGGGCTATGGGCACTAGTCCGTTTCATTAGTTCCAATGATGGCAGAAATATTCGGGCTACGGGCACTAGTCCGTTCCTCTAGGTCCCATGATGGCAGAATTATTCGGGCTACGGGCACTAGTCCGTTTCACTAGGTCCCGTGATGGCCGAATTATTCGGGCAATGGGCACTAGTCCGTTCCACTAAGTCCCGTGATGGCCGAATTATTCGGGCTATGGGCACTAGTCCGTTCCACTAGGTCCCATGATGGCAGAATTATTCGGGCTACGGGCACTAGTCCGTTCCACTAGATCCCGTGATGGCCGAATTATTCGGGCAATGGGCACTAGTCCGTTTCACTAGGTCCCGTGATGGCCGAATTATTCGGGCAATGGGCACTAGTCCGTTCCACTAAGTCCCGTGATGGCCGAATTATTCGGGCAATGGGCACTAGTCCGTTCCACTAAGTCCCGTGATGGCCGAATTATTCGGCCAATGGGCACTAGTCCGTTCCACTAGGTCCCGTGATGGCCGAATTATTCGGGCAACGGGCACTAGTCCGTTCCACTAGGTCCCATGATGGCCGAATTATTCGGGTAACGGGCACTAGTCCGTTTCACTAGGTCCCGTGATGGCCGAATTATTCGGGCTACAGGCACTAGTCCGTTCCACTAAGTCCCGTGATGGCCGAATTATTCGGGCAATGGGCACTAATCGTAAAAAATAAAAACCAGGCAGCCGCCTGGTTTTGTTAGAGTGATCCTAATATAAAATACACCAAGAAGAAAAATGCAATCACGTACATCGTAACGGAGACTTCCTTTTTTCGACCTGTTACAACCTTTAAAATGGGATAGGCGATAAATCCAAATGCAATCCCGTTTGCAATACTAAAAGATAAAGGCATGATTGCCATCATTAAATAAGCTGGAAAGGCTTCTGTAAAATCATTAAAAGGTATTTCTTTCAAACTCTGAACCATTAAACAACCTACAATAATCAGAACCGGTGCAATTGCTTCGTTCGGAATAACTTTAAAAAGTGGAACTAGAAAAAGTGCCGGTAAAAACAACAATCCAGTTGTAAACGACGTTAAGCCTGTTTTTCCGCCTGCAGCAATCCCAGTCGCCGATTCAGCTGCTGTTGTCGTTGGACTACAGCCCAGTAATCCTGCAATCATAACGGATAAAGCATTTGCCTGAAAAGACCTTTGAAATTTTGATTTATCAGGGAGCATACCAAGCTGTGCCCCCATATTTTGAAAGATGATCACCATTGACAATGAGAAAACAGCTGTCCAGAAATTAATGGTACCAATTTGGCTAAAATCAAATGCAAGGAAAATCTGATCATACCCACTAAAGGAAAAACTAAAATCCTTAAGAGAGGAGAAATCCACGATACCAAGTACTGCACCAATTAAGGTACCAGCAATAATCCCAATCAAGAAGTTCCCCTTCACATTACGCAAGAAAAGCGGTACTAAAATAACCAAGGTAAGGATTGTCGTAAGTGTATGGGGGCTTCCCAAGTCTCCCAATTTTACAAATGTACCTTCACTCGCTTCGATAATACCCCCATTTTTCAATCCTAAAAAAGCGATAAAAAGTCCAATTCCAGCAGTCATCGAATGAATCATTGTTCTCGGAATGGAGCGTGATAAATATTCAGCTCCTTTGGTCACGGTTGTAAGGAAAAAGACAAGCCCCGCAATAAAAACAACCGCAAGTGCTTGTTGCCATGATAGTCCAAGTGAAAAGACAAGCGTAAAAACAAAAAATGCATTGTCTCCCATACCCGGAATAAGGACCAGTGGTGAATTCGCCCATAATGCCATCAACATACAACCAAAAAAACAGCTAATTACTGTTACTAGTGTGACAGCCTCATACGGCATACCTGCCTTACTCAAAATCGCTCCGTTAACAGCGATGATATAAGCGACTGTCATAAAAGTTGTTAATCCAGCAAGTACCTCAGTACGTATACTGGTTTGTTGTTTATTAATATGAAATAATCCATTCAAAAGTTTTTCCAACCGTATTTACCCCTTTTTGATTACACGAGTTCAATGATGTAAATCGTGTTATAATTAGCTAATATATTTATAATCTTGTTACCAAGACCCCGAAAGGTTGTATGTTCATGATTACCAATATCTCAGAAATCGCAATTTTCTCGGATATTCCTGAGGTTGATTTACCAAATATCCTACCTCTTTTAAAGGAGCGAAAATTTAAAAAGAACCATGTCCTCATGTTTGAAAATGATAAAGGTGATGATGTTTATATCATCCGTTCAGGAATGGTGAAAATTTATCGTAATCATGAAGGAAAGGAAATTGTTCTCAGCATAGCCATGGCTGGAGATATCGTTGGAGAAGTAGAAGCCTTGTCTAATGACAATCATCGAATTTCCTCTATCGAAGCACTTGAAAATGTGTCCGTCTGGCAAATTACGAAACAGGACTTCCTTATGATCGTAGATAAATATCCTTCTGTTTTAAGAAAAGCCTATATGATTTTGGTAGAGCGTACGCGTATGCTTAACCGTTTAGTTCGCTACTTAACCTTTTATGATGTTCGGACCAAAGCAGCGAATTTGCTAATGGACCTCTATTATAATTTCGGTGAACCTAGTGGTACGATTTTTAAAATTGACTTTAAAATCAATCAATCTTTATTAGCCTCCATGCTGGGTGTTACTAGAGAATCCATATCAAAAACATTGGGTGACTTTCAAAATGAAGGTCTTATTGATATACGTGAAAAATATTTTTACCTTTTAGATAAGACTCGGTTGGAAGCTATGTGTAGTGAAACAGAAGAAGTTCCAACTTTAAGAAAGTGGTATAACATTTAACGCATTCCTACTATACCAAATGAAAGCGTTCTAATCAGTTATCTCATTAACGAATATTTTGTTAACTGGTTCACAAAAATGAAGTTACCCCTTTAACAGATTGTAATATGACAATATGCTATGCTAATTTTGAAAATATGAAGTTGGACACTATTACAATCTACGGGGGGATTATGAGATGAGTGTACATATTGAAGCAAAGATTGGAGATATCGCTGAAGCTGTCTTACTGCCTGGTGATCCATTACGCGCAAAATACATTGCAGAAACATTTTTGGATGATGCGGTCTGCTATAACAATGTTCGCGGAATGTTAGGATTTACAGGTGCATATAAAGGAAAGCGTGTATCTGTTCAAGGTACTGGTATGGGTATGCCCTCTGCATCCATCTACATTCATGAACTTATCACAGAATATGGTGCAAAAAACCTTATCCGAATTGGAACCTGTGGTGCAATTCAATCAGATGTAAAAATCCGTGATGTCATTATCGCACAAGCTGCTGCAACCGATTCCATGATAATTCGTGATAGTTTCCCAGGTTATGCAGTCCCTCAAACCGCAGACTTCGAATTAATAAAAAACGCTTATGAGTTTGGAAAAGAAAAAGGACTAAATCTACATGTAGGAACAGTTCTTTCTTCAGACATTTTTTATTCTGAAAAGGAAGACCCGTATAGCAAACTAAGTAAACACGGTGTTCTTGCCGTAGAAATGGAAGCAGCGGGCCTTTATTACCTAACAGCTAAATTTGGTGTAAAAGGCTTAACTCTCTTAACAGTTAGTGACCATATCCTAACAGGGGAACAAACCACTTCACAAGATCGTCAAACTACTTTTAACGAAATGATTGAAGTTGCCCTTGAGACCATTATTCGGTAAGTTTAAAAAGTGATCAAAGAAAGAGCAGCTCACTGGGCTGCTCTTTCTTTATGGAATAATTTTAGTGGTTCTTGCCTTTTGTGCGGTCCGTTCAATCCTGTTCTCTAAAGGCTTTTTTAAGACAAGGGCTAAAAGGAAACTCACTGCTGCAAAAGCTAATAAGCACATAATATCCCTTATAACCACCTCTCTCACCATTCCTCCGACCGTCTCACGAAGCATGCTTACCGCGTACGTGAAGGGCATAAAAGGATTCAAAGTTTGAAAAAAAGATGAGGTCGTACTTATTGGGAAGGTTGCACCGGAACTCGAGATTTGCAGAACCAAGAAAATGATTGCTAACCCTTTTCCAATATTGCCAAACACAGAACATAAAGTATACGTGATGATGATAAATACCATGCTAACAAAAATGCTTAACATTACAAACCAAAGCTTATCAACTACAAACGCGTGAATAAAAAACAAATCTCCTAGGGAGACAATGGCAGCCTGAAATATTCCAATGGTCAAAAAAGTCAGAAGTCTACCTAAGTACATTTGATATCCACGATAGGTACCATTAGGATTCTCTACATCTACTCTAAGGGATGCTATAAGTAGTGTCGCTCCAACCCAAAGTGCAAGCATCGTATAAAATGGTGACATGGCCGAACCATAATTAGGGATTGGGAAGATTCTTTTTGTCTCTAATAAAATGGGTTTTGAAAGGAAGCTGCTTTCTTTTTCAGGATCATGCTTTAAAAGTTCAATCAAATCATAGATATTCACACTTTTTTCGAATTGCCGGATCTTTTCAGCGGCATTTTTAATTTGCGACTCAAATCCAGGAAGATCATTTCTAGCAAAATCGGCTGCTTTATGAATCATCTTTTCCACTTCGGGAAGTTTTGTTCGTACTAGATTTGCTGCTTTTCTAATGTCATCCTCCAACTTTGGCAAATCAGTTCTTACAAAATCAGCTGCTTTATGTACTTTTTGTTCAACAATCGGCAACTCAGTACTTATAAAGTTAGAAGCAGTGTCCATATCCTTTTCCACCGAAGTTACTTTTTGCTGAAGCCCTAAATGGATTTCTTGGACTGTTCCATGAATTTTTTCTAATTCAGCTTGAAACTTTCTTAACGCTTCCTGATTTTCATCTGTGTTAACCTGATCGGTCTCCTTTGCCTGGTCAATCGCCTCCTGTACTTTTTTCTCTATATCGGAAATATTCGTTAAAACATCCGAAATAATAGAAGTGGCCCGTTTTAAATCTGTCATCTTCCCTTGAAGAGCTACAATCTTGTCACCAGCTTCATGTATGCGAGGTAAAGCACTTTCCACCTTTAATATACTGTCCCCTGCTTTTTGAATCTCTGGGATTCTTTGTTCCAACTCAATCACTTTCTGTCCTTTCTCATGTAATTCCGGCAACTTCCCTTCAAGTTCAATGGCTTTTGCTCCCAAGTCGTGAATCTGTGGTAATGCCTTTTCAAGCTCAAATATCTGATTTTCTACTTTATGTATGGAGGGCAAGTTTTTCTCCAATTCCACCCCCACCTTGAAAAATCCCGAAAAAATCGCATCTCCTACCGACTTAATAAAAGCTTGACTAATTTGCGCCGTCACACTAGATGCGCCGGAGCTCGCAATTTTTGGGGCTACTGCATTTATTTTTTCATTTACACCAAATTCAATTTTAGGTTTTTGCGGGTTTATTTCTAAAATACTCGTTAACTTTTTGGAGAAGTCCTTGGGAATAAGTAAATATGCATAATATTTTCCGCTTCTTACACCCCGCACTGCCTGATCCTCGTTTACAAATATCCAACCCAGCTTATGATTTTCTTTTAAGGTATGGATAATTTCTTCTCCAACATTGATCCTCTTACCATTTAGTTCAGCTCCTACGTCTCCGTTCGTAACAGCCACTTTAATGCCGGAAGTGTTACTGTATGGATCCCACATAGACTTGATATTAAACCAAGCATAAGCGGATGGTAACACCATTAGAGCGATAATTAATAACACAACGGTTGGAACTCTGAAAATATTGATCCAGTCAGTTTTATAAATATCCCATACCCTTCCCATCCACTTTCACCCTTATCGTTGACTTTTTCTCTATAGCTTTAGGAAAAGTAATTGAATTAATGCATAAAAAGACTGCCCAAGAAATTCTTTGGCAGTCTTTTAAAATTTATTTTTCAGTTGTTGTATTGTCCGCTTTTTTGTAGTCATATTTTGAGCGATTTACCGGTGTGAAGTTATCTGGCGTATAGAAACGTAATAAATCTCCGTTTACCACTTTATCAGATAGGGCTAATTTTTGCATGACTGACTTCTGATAATTTTTTGCCTCTTCCAGCTGATTCTTGTCCAATGTCAAACCTGTTTTTGAATCATAGAACTTACCGTCTACAGAAGTGATCGTTGGACTTACAAAGTCTCCATTTCGGAATGGGATAAGATCATCGTGCTGTTCAGATAATAGGTCTGTACCAAATTGTACATAATCTTTTGAATCAATACCTAAAAGGTGAAGTAGCGTTGGAAGAAGGTCAATTTGACCTCCATATTCATGGTTCACTCCGCCCTGCATGCCTGGAACATGGATAAATAATGGTACACGTTGTAATCCAGAGCCTTCAAAAGGTGTAATCTCTTTACCCATTATTTGCTTCATTGCTTTATTATGGTTTTGCGAAATACCATAATGATCTCCATACATAATAATAATAGAATGATCATACAAGCCAGTTTTCTTCAAGTAATCAACAAACTGCTTCATAGCTTCATCAGCATAGCGAGCCGTTTGGAAGTAGGTATCCACTGATGAATCACCTGTTGTTGCTGGTGCAATCGTCGCATCCTTTTCAGGAATTGGATACGGATAATGGTTTGATACTGTAATAAATTTTGTATAGAACGGCTGTGGTAATGTTTCTAACAATGGAATCGATTGATTAAAGAATGGCTTATCCATTAATCCATATTCTGCTAGATCTTGAGATTTCAAATCATAATAATCTGCATCAAAAAATTTGTTGTAGCCGAAGGATTTATAAATCTCATTTCGGTTCCAAAAGCTTCCTGAATTCCCATGGAACACAGCTGATGTATAGCCTTGTTGACCTAAAATAGCCGGTGCAGCTTGGTAGGTATTTAGACCTTTAGTTGTATAAGCAGACCCTTGCGGTAAACCAAATAATGAATTTTCTAACATAAATTCGGCATCAGATGTTTTACCTTGTCCAGTTTGATGGTAAAAGTTATCAAAATACATCGTATTTCCTTCGTTTACCATCGAATTTAGGAATGGAGTGACTTCTTGCCCATTTAACTTGTAATTAATAAGGAAGTTTTGCATCGATTCAAGATGCAAGTAAATGACGTTCATTCCTTTTCCAGCACCAAAGTACTTAGGATTCGGTTCTGCATAATTTGATTTTGTATAGTTAATGACTTCCGTTACGTCGTCACTGCTTGCCAACGCTCTTTGTGCAGAAGCTTTTGTGCTTTTAACTGCATCATAAATCGTATAATTGTACATTCCTAAATACTTGACGATGTAATTACGGTCAAATCCTCTTGTTAATAACTGAGGGCGATCAACTTCTGCCAATGATAAATTGGCACATGAAATAGCTAATGATAAGGAAAAAAGAACGGATGCTTTCCTGCGATTCATATCTTTCATTTCAATTTTAATTACACGGGAAACAAGCAATCCTATTAAAATAAGCGTATCAATAAAAAATAGAAAGTCATATGGTCTTAAAAGTGAACCGATACTACCGCTCACATCCCCAAAGTTTTGAGTCTGAGTTAACGTTGGCAGTGTAATAAAGTCGTTAAAGAATCGGTAGAATAATACATTGGCATATAAGAGAAACGACATAAGAAACTCAATAACTACTAATCCAATATACTTCTTTCTTCCTTTAAGAAAGAATGAAAAACCTAAAAATATTAATGATGAACCCAATGGATTCAAGAATAATAGAAACTTTTGCAAGGAATTTTCTATTCCTAAATGAAACTGTGTTAATTGAACTATATATGTTTTAACCCATAGGAAAATAACTGTCAAAAAGAAAAAGCCAATATATTTATTAAATATACTTTGACTTCTGTGTAGGATCTTATTCATTTTTACACCTTCCTTTACTAGAAACGTATTATGACATAAATTAATTGATTTTAGTATATGAGATTTGTACCAAATATCCTAACATCTAGCATACAAGCTAATTATGAACAGATTATGAACAAACATTGAAAAATTAATGTTAAAAACTGTAATCAGTTTTAAAGTTAATTAAATGTACACAAAAAGAAGCAGGTCGATTCAGACCCACTTCTTTTGTAGTATCTTAATGTTTTGTGCTAGATAGTTGATTGATGCATTCCTGCACGAGAGTAACTCCCTGGCTCATTGCCGCTCCGCCTCCAAGGGCTGCAGCTACTCCAATGGTTTCAAAGATTTCTTTTTCCGAACAACCTTGGTCCAAACAACCCTTTGTATGATAAATGATACAATATTCATCCTGTGAGTAAACACTAATTCCAAGAGCTATCAAGTGTTTATTTTTCTGTGATATCTCTCCTTCTTTAAAACACGCACCTGTAAATTCATTGTATGCACCAATTAAATCTGGCATCATTTGCGTGTATGTTCCAATTCCTTCTTTATAGTTATTTAAGTGTTTTTGAACCGAATGATTATTGCTTACTCCTGATTGCTCCATAATTGAACTCCCTCTCTTTTCTCCTAATATAACCACTCTCTTTAGGTTAATTATTTTTAGCGAATTTATTCTTTCATTTAAAAATTATAGCCCTTTTCATAAAGTATAGGTTGCTCTCTACTATCAAAAACTAACGAAGGACATTTGCCTTAAATGTCTAAAGATAAGTGGGAGGTAGGTCAGATTGAATATTCGTGAAGGTTTAATACCAACGGCTTTAGGAACTGCTGTAACAGCTACTGGCTACGTATTAAAACAAAGACGAAGATCCAATAAAATGGTGGCTAATACAATATTTGGTTTTGGTTTAGCTCATATTGTTTTAGGAGCCATCGACCTAGTCGAACATCGTCGATAGTTTACAAACGAGCGCTTAAATGCGCTCGTTTTTCCACTTGAAAATTTACAAAAAAAGTAATTTGATTTATCCATTATTTTTTCCTAACGTGGGACAGACTATTTGATGTGCTTCAAGAAAGGTGGCACTTCAAGTGAATAAATTTTCTTATAAAATAAGGAGGGTTACAATGGGAATATTAAGTGGAAACCCTAAAGAAGAGCCTTTACATTATGGAGAAGTTTTTGATATTTGGGCATCGTTATTAGCTGGAAACAGTATGATTGCAGGTTACCAAACCATGATGAACCATGCAGGTGATGACGATCTAAAGAAATTAATTGCCGAGGCCATCGAAAATTGCCAACAGGAGAAAAAGCAGATTGAAGAACTGTTAAAGGAAAACGGTATTGGGTTACCTCCTGCTGCACCTGAACCTCCTGAAGCATGTTTAGATGACATTCCTGTGGGAGCAAGAATTCCAGACCCAGCAATTGCAGCTACCCTTTCAGTTGATATCGCTGCTGGATTAGTTGCATGTAGTCAGGTCATCGGAAAATCTATTCGTGAAGATGTGGCTATGATGTATGGTCAATTTCATAACCAAAAGGCAGTACTAGGCGCAAAAGTCTTACGTCTAAATAAAGAAAAAGGTTGGCTCATTCCACCACCACTGCACCTAAAAAAACATAACGACTGTTAATAGATAGTTCTGAATGACCAAGATGAATCGATATAATCCTTATCGTTTCTTCTTGGTTTTTTCATTTTGCATTTCACTTGAAATTTTCAGAATTTATGGTATTCTTAACCTAAATTTTTATAATATTCTATATATTCAGAACAATATAGCTGAAACGTCAAATTAAAATTATAAGAAAATGGAGTGGATGAGAAAAATGTACAATTCACAAAACAGTTCTGCAGAGTTGGAAAGCTCAACTATTTGTCAAAGTTGTGGTAATGTTACAATTCTTTACCCTGAAAAGTCATTGAGTAAAAAAACAGGAATTGCGTATGTTGTTTTCGGCTGGTTATTTGCCGCTATTTCCCTTCTTTTTCTCCCGATCGTATTTGGTATCCTAGCTTTGTTTATGGGCTTTATGACGTATATTGACCGAAGTAAAGTCCACGGGGCCTTTTTAATGGCATTTGCAGGAGTTGGTTTAATCCTTGGTTCATTTTTAAGTATTTTTGTAGCAGGAACAATGTTTATTTAACCCAATTTGGGGACAGTCCCCCACTGCGCTAAAGCAGCGGGGGACTGTCCCCAAATTTATTTTTCTTTTATTGTACTTCTAAATTGATCATAATCAGCTTTAATATAATGAAATGCGGCTGCATTTCCCCCGTGGTCAGGGTGTGTGATTTTTAATAATTTTTTATACCCAGCTAAAACGTCTTTAGAGCTTGCTGTTCTTGAAAGTCCTAATTTATGACGGTGATTTGTCTGCATCGGGGGAGGAGGTGTGTGTGCCTGTTGCTCTTGTTCCTTTTTGTACCCTCTAGAAAGTTCCTCCTTAAGCTTTAACATTTCATTACGCAATGTGATATTCTCTTGGAGTAGCTTTTTCATTTCCTTTTGTAGTTCATTTTTTTCTTTGTCTATGTGGGCAATCTCCATTTTTAGTTTATTTCGCTGCTGAATTAAGGTGTTGATTGAATTTTGATGCAACTTTTCCATTCCTTCTATATGCTCTTCTTGCGCTTTTATTTTTGCTTTAAATTGACGAATCATTTTATCTGAATCGGTATTCGCTCCACGCTTTATAGCATTTTCTTTTGGAAGGCTTTCATTTTCCCGTGTGCCATTGCCTACATTTTGAATCTTTCCTTCTCTGAGCCAGCGTCTCACTAATTGAGTACTCATACTTTGCGGGACACCTGCATCTAACAACATGTCAAAGGCCTGATCTGTATCCTCCAGTATGTACCCTGATTTTTGAAGTCCATTACCCTCGTAATTAATCTTTCTTTCACGAAGCCAACGCCTGACTGTTTGAATACAAATATCCTCTGTCACTCCTGCTTCTCTTAAAAAGTCAAAAGCCTGGTCTGTGTTCACAATGTCCCTCCATTCACACATTAGATCTTCTGATACTAATAATATATGAGTATATGAATTATGTGAATGGATATAAAATACTACAAATTAAAGCTTTGTTCGTAAACTCCAAAGCTCAGGGAAAAAGTGCTGATCTACAACTTTTTTTAAATAGCTTACCCCGGAAGAACCACCCGTCCCCTGCTTATGACCAATGATTCTTTCAACGGTACTCATATGATTAAAACGCCATAGCTGTTGCTGATTGGCAATATCAACCAACTTCTCTGCTAATTCATATAAATCCCAGTATTGATCGACATTGCGATAGACTGTTAGCCATGCTTCTTCTACACTAACATTGGGCTCATAGTTTTTTGATAAATCTCTATTGATCACCTCTTGATCAATAGGTAACCCACGTTCTACAAGTGCATTGATAGCTGCATCATATATACTTGGTTTACCAAGTGCCTCTAGCATTTTTTCGTATAGCTCAGGTTGATGCTGATAAACTGCTAACGTATGAACATTTTTGTTTCCTAAAGCAAATTCAATGAGTCGGTTTTGATAAGATTGAAAACCTGAAGCTTTCCCCAGTTTATCTCTAAATTCCAAGTACTCTGACGGTGTTAATGTAGAAAGTACACTCCATGACTGGATTAATTGATGTTGAATTCTAGAAACTCTTGAGAGAATTTTAAATGATGGTTCAAGGTCATTGCGACTTATATACCCAATGGCCGCTGTCAGTTCATGAATAATTAATTTCATCCATAGCTCACTTGCTTGATGAATGATGATAAATAACATTTCATCATGGTGATTGGATACGAGACTTTGGCTAGATAATATATTTTCAAGATGGAGGTAATCTCCGTACGACATTGATTTTTGGAAATCTGTTTGAATCTCTTTTTCTAGTCCTATGTTTGTGTTTTTTTCTTGCGTACTCATCTTATTTTTGCCTCCCCATATTCTCTCAAATCCTTTACTCACTTAATTAACTTTTTCGGTTAAGATATCATCTGATTTCTTGTCTCGATTTTGATTGGGTGACCTCTTTTTAAAAAGATAATAAGAAATAGTTAAAAAAAGTAACCATGGAACACCGAATTGAAGCATGATCTTAAAGTCTGTAAACCATGTTGTAATCATTAAACTCAATAAAAGCACTGCCCCAATAATCGTCAAATATGGGAACCCTAGCATTTTTACTGGCAACTTCCTTCCGCCTGACATCTCCCACTTTCTTCTGAAAAATAAATGTGAAACAAACACCATAAACCAGGTGAAAATTGCACCAAACATAGAAATGCCCATCATAAATGCATATGAGGAACCTGGTAATAAAGTACTTACTAATCCAGCAAGAAAAATTCCTAATGTAGAAACAGCTAATGCCCTCAGCGGAACTCCTTTTTTGCTTAATCTCCCTAAAAATGCCGGTGCATCATTTCCTTTGGAAAGAGAGAACATCATTCTTGTAGAGGCATATAATTGGCTGTTCATAGATGATAGGGCCGCTGTTAAGATAATAAAATTCATGATTCCTGACGCCCCTGGAATATTTAAGAGATCCATTACCTTTACGAAAGGACTTTCTTCCACACCTGCTGATTTCCAAGGTACGATCATTAACATGATGCCAATTGTCAAAATATAAAAGGTGGATAGGCGGAAAACAGTAGCTTTCAACGCTTTTGGCACTGCAATATCCGGATCCTTCGCTTCACCAGCTGTAACCGCTATCAATTCTGTTCCTAAAAAGCTAAATAAGGAAATAAATGTTGCAACCCACACTCCCCACCATCCGAACGGTAAAAAACCTCTGTCATTTACTAGGTTCTCTGGTCCCAAATCCGACTGATGTGAACCACCAAATAGAATATTTGATCCAAGTAAGATAAACCCAACTATTGCACTAATTTTAATCATTGAAAACCAATATTCAAATGTACCAAAGGCATTAACACAGGTAGCATTGACATAAATAAGAACCACCGCGAATAATAATATCCAAACCATTCCGGGCACATGAGGAAACCAATACTTCATATATACTGCAATGGCACTTACCTCCACCCCAATAGCTAGAACGTTTGCTACCCAGTAGGAATATTTCACAAGATATCCTGCTAGTGGGCTAACATATTTCTCAGCAATTGTACCAAAAGCACCTGTGGTAGGATGAGCCACCGTCATTTCAGATAGGCAGCCCATTAACAGGAGGACGATAATTGCACCAACTCCGTAACTTACTAATACACCTGGTCCTGCTGTACTTATTGCCAGACCACTACCAAGGAAAAGGCCTGTTCCAATTGCACACCCCATGGCAATCATTGAAAGCTGATTGGTTTTTAATGCTCGCTTTAATCCAATTTCAGAATCATTCCTCTTATTCAAATGAGTATGCTTGTTCACCAAATAGCCCCTCCATAGGTTAAATTCTTATTGCAAACCATCTCTTTATGCAACGACATCGCGTTCATTCTCAAACTTTTCATATTGTTTCTCTATCATAATTTTCTTTATTATCTGCACCACTTCAAATACTTCTTTATAAGAGGTGTAAAGTGCAACTGGCGCAAGACGAATGATGTTTGGAGCTCTAAAATCAGGAATTACACCATTTTCTTTCAAAGCTTTACATATCCTTGCGGCTTCAGTATGTTCTAAACTAATATGGCCTCCGCGGCGGAAATCCTCTAAGGGGTTTCCGATCGTGAACCCCATATTTGGTACTTCATGTTCCAATAAATCCATTAAATATTGATTAATCTTTAATGATTTCATTCGGATATTCTCAATCCCGGCTTCTTCGAAAATTTCCAAAGCTCCAAGTAATGGTGCCAGACTCAAAACATGGGGGGTCCCAATTTGATAGGCTCCTGCTGTCTCAGCGGGAGTTAACGTATGTTCCATATCAAATTGTTTCTCTTTTTTGGACCCAAACCAACCAGCAAGACCTGGATTTGTTCCAAAATGTTTACAATTTACATATAAACCACCAACACTGCCTGGGCCGCCATTTAAATGTTTATAATTGCACCAATACGCAAAATCAACGCCCCATTCACTAAAGGAATGAGGTATTGCACCTATCGAATGGCATCCATCAAACCCGATTAATATCCCTCTTTTGTTTGCCTCTGCAGTTAATCGTTTCATGTCCAAAATCTGACCGCTACGGTAAAGTACAGTTGGCAAAATGATTAAAGCAATCTCTTCCGTCATCGCTTCGATAATATCTTCCTCTTCTAAAAAGCGGCCATCTCGACTTTTCACACGAATTAAATGTGTATCAGGGTCATACCCGCGAATGCGAAGTTGGCTTTGGAGAGCGTAAATATCAGAAGGAAAGGTTAATTCATCCGCTAAAATTTTCGTCCGCTTACCTTCAGGCTTATAAAAAGTTGCAACTAGCTGATGCAAATTAACGGTTGTCGATCCAGTAACAATCACTTCATTTGCCGAGGCGCCAACCAATGGCGCCATCATTTCCGCTAACTTTTCCGATAAAAAAAACCAGGGATGTTTCCCCTTTGTCCAACCATCGATCCCATGTTCTTTCCAATCAGATAATGATTCAAGAAGTGTCCGCTCTGCTCTCTTTGAGAGGAGCCCTAATGAATTCCCATCCATATAAATAGAATTTGGCTTTATGTAAAATTCTTCGCGAAATTTTTTAAGAATATCTTCTTCGTCCAGTTGATTTGCGTAGTCTAATGTAAACTGCATAGGAATCCTCCATTCTTCCACAATTATTTAAAGATGACATGTAAAATTTACTTGCAGGAAAATGATACACTTCCCAGGTCCGCAAACTGTGCGAGAATCGTATCTCCCGCTTGAAAGCTAATCGCTTCGGTTATCGCACCGCTCAGAACGATGTCACCTTTTTTTAGACCTATTCCCTTTTCTCCAAGCTTATTTACAGCCCAGGCAACAGCAGTGGCAGGGTGACATAACACAGCTGCACTTGTACCAACCGTAGCTACCTCTGAATTTTTTGACATATATACGCCAATTTCTTTAAGGTTTAGAGCATCGGGTGATACCCACTTGTTTCCTACAATAAATTTGGAGGACGAACAGTTATCTGCTACAACGTCCACGAGTGTAAATTTAAAATCTAAATAGCGGCTATCAATAATCTCGATCGCTGGTGCCACATATTTAGTTACTCTTAAGATGTCTTCTGCTGTCACAGAAGTACCTTGGATGTCTTCATCAATCATAAAAGCAATTTCAGGCTCTGCCTTCGGATGGATAAATCCACTAAATTGTAACGGCTCCCATTCGGGTGCAAGCATATCATCCATTAAGTAACCATAGATTGCTTCATGCACCCCCATCATCTCCTGCTTTGCCTTACTCGTTAATCCTAGCTTTACACCGATTCGGCGCTGTCCCTCCTGTTCTTTACGTTCAATTAATTTCTGTTGTATTTCGTACGCTTGCTCAAATGTTAAAGATGGATAACTTGTGGTGATTTTTTCTACTTCTCGTTGTTCCTTTTCTGCCGCTAATAGGTATTCGACAATTTCTTGTTCTGTTCCTTGCATTAGTGTCATGATTGAACCTCCACTTTGTTCTTATTTGCCATCTCAGCCGCAATATCAAGGATCATATCTTCTTGACCGCCAACTACTTTTCTTTTTCCAAGTTCAAGTAAAATATCACGAGGATCGAGATTAGAGCGTTTACTTGCTCGTTCGGCATGAAGGAGGAAGCTGGAATATACTCCTGCATACCCCATAACTAAACTGCCTTTACTTATTTCCTGTGAACCAGGAATTAACGGTTTGACAATATCCTCAGCAAGATCCATCATTTTATAAATATCAATACCCAAATCGATTCCCATTTTGTTTAATACAGCAACCAATACTTCAGTTTGTGTATTTCCTGCACCTGCTCCTAAACAGCGAACACTTCCATCAATACGGGTAGCCCCTTCTTCAATCGCAACCAGCGTATTGGCAACGGCAAGTGATAAATTATTATGAGCATGAAAACCTATTTCAATGTCTACAGACTCCCTTAGGGCTCGAATACGTTCACGAACTTGATGCGGTAATAGGGCACCGGCAGAATCTGTCACATAAACTGCTTGTGCACCATAGCTCTCCATGAGTTTTGCCTGTTCCACTAATTTTTCAAAGGGTGCCATGTGGGCCATCATGAGGAATCCAACTGACTCCATCCCTAATTCTCTTGCCATGGCAATATGCTGTGCTGATACATCTGCTTCTGTAACATGTGTGGCAACCCTAACCAATTTAGCCCCAAGCCCGTGTGCTTGCTTCAATTCATGTACAGTGCCGATTCCAGGAATCAGCAATACCGCAATCTTTGCCTGTTTTGATTCCTCTACTGCCGCTTCGATTAATCTCATTTCATTTACCAATGAACGTCCGTACTGGAGCGTTGATCCGCCTAATCCATCACCATGACTCACCTCAATATAATGCATTCCAGCACGATCTAAAGCACGTGTTACCGAGCGGACTTGATCCTCTGTATATTGGTGTGAAACGACGTGACTTCCATCGCGTAAACATACCTCGGTAAGTTTGATTGGCAGGTTTTTATTTACATTCATCTTTCAATGTCCTCCCCATAAATGATTAATCCAATACGGCAGTTCCAACCGTTTTTTGCCCTAATTGGGCACGGGCAAAATCTTCAGCCACTTTAACTGCTGCCGCTGTCATAATGTCTAAATTCCCGGCATATTTAGGAAAGTAATCTCCTGCACCTTCAACTTCCAAGAAAACAGTCACTTTATTTCCATCGAATAATGGCTCTTGTTTTAATCGATATCCAGGTACATATTGCTTTACAGTGTCAATCATTTCATGAATAGATTGGAGAATACAGTCTTTTTCCAAATTCTTCACTTCGCAAAAAACAGTATCACGCATAATCACAGGCGGTTCTGCCGGGTTTAAAATAATAATAGCTTTTCCTTGATCGGCTCCGCCAACTTCTTCAATCCCCCTGCGTGTAGTAATCGTGAACTCATCAATATTTGCCCTTGTTCCAGGACCTGCACTTTTGCTGGAAATTGTCGCAATGATTTCAGCGTAGGTTACATCGGCCACACGATTAATGGCATGAACAATCGGGATTGTTGCCTGGCCTCCGCAAGTAATCATATTTACATTCCATTCATTCAAGTGTGCATCAATATTTACAGCTGGACATACAAATGGCCCTCTAGCAGCAGGAGTAAGGTCAATAGCAAGCTTACCTAATTCTCTTAAAATCTTTGCATGCCTTACATGGGTTTTAGCAGAAGTAGCATCAAAAACGATGTCTGCAAGATCAGGTGAATCTACGAGTCCTTGAATTCCATTTGAAAAAACCTGAATGCCTCGTTCATGTGCTCGTTTCAATCCATCTGATTCTGGATCAATCCCAATCATGGCCGTTAATTCTAACCAATCACTTCTTTCAAGCTTATACATTAGATCCGTTCCAATATTGCCCGAACCAATAATTGCAGTTTTTAATTTCCCCATGAAAAAAACCTCCCTTACTCAAATGTGACAGATACTGTTCCTAATGGACCAAATTTTGCAGTAATCGTGTCGCCTTCTTTTACAGCAATGGCACTAGAAAGTGCTCCAGGAAGAATGAGTTCACCTGCTTTTAGGTGGATGCCAAATTCATGCAATTTGTTTGCTAACCATGCCACGGCTTGAGCGGGATGACCAAGTGCAGCTGTTCCAGAACCAGTTGCCACAAGGTCTTCATTTTTATAAAGGACCATTCCTTGTGTTCGTAAATCCAGGCCTTCAATTGGTGTTAGCTTATTTCCTACAACAACCCTTGCTGATGATCCATTATCTGCCACTGTATCAACTAATTTAATTTTCCAATCTGTTATTCTGCTATCTATAATTTCTATAGTAGGAACTACATATTTTGTAGCCATCAATACATCCAAGTAATTCACATTTGGGCCTTTTAAGTCACGGTCTAAAATAAAACCAATCTCCGCTTCCACCTTTGGACTAATGAATTCATCTATTTTAACTGTTTCACCATCTGCTATTTTCATATCATCTAATAGGTGGCCGTAATCTGGTTCATTCACACCAAGCATTTGCTGCATTGCCACACTTGTAAGTCCTACCTTCTTCCCAATTACCTCGTGCCCATCTTTCATTCTTTTATCAATTACTTCGAGCTGTATTTGATATGCATCAGTCACATTTAACTCAGGAAAGCGCTGTGTTAATGGAGCTACTGAACACTGATGACTTTCTGCATCAAGTAATTCATGAGCAATCGATTCTACTAAAGTTCTCAATTATACTGCACCTGCCTTTGTTATATTAATAGATAAAAAGTGGCCAAGCAGCCACCTTTCTTTTTCATTCTTATAATTTCATTGTAATAGTCTTAGCTTCTGTATAAAATTCAAAGCTGTGACGTCCGCCTTCTCGGCCAATCCCACTAGCCTTTGAACCTCCAAATGGAGTTCTTAAATCACGATAATACCAACAATTGATCCAGAATAAGCCTGAATTAATTTGGGCTGCTACACGGTGGGCGCGTCTTAAATCATTTGACCAAACGACGCCTGCGAGGCCATAAATTGAATCATTAGCTATTTGAACCGCTTCCTCTTCCGTTTTAAACGGAATGACTACTAAAACTGGTCCAAAAATTTCCTCCTGTGCTACTCTCATTTTATTATTTACATCAAAGAGAACAGTAGGTTCGTAAAAATTCCCCTTTGTTAATCCTTCTACTCGTTTGCCGCCAATTGCCAGCTTCGCACCTTCAGAGATTCCTATTTTCACATAATTATCGACAGTTTCTAAATGACTTTTGGATATTAGAGCACCCATATCTGTACTTTCATCCAATGGGTCACCCACTCTGATTTTCTTAACGGCCGCAACAAATTTTTCGAGGAATTTATCATAAACAGATTCTTGGACTAACAATCGTGAACCCGCTAAACAAATTTCTCCTTGATTTCTAAAAATTGCCTCAATAGAACCCGCAACCGCTTCGTCTAAATCTGCATCCTCAAATACAATATTGGCTGATTTTCCACCTAATTCTAATGAAACAGGTATTAACTGTGATGCCGCATTCCTCATTACCGTTTTACCCGTTGAACTTTCCCCTACAAAAGAAATACGACGAACGTTAGGATGAGTAGTCATAGCCGTACCAACTGTTCCACCTGGTCCTGTAAGTATATTCAACACTCCTGGCGGTAATCCTGCTTCATTGGCAATTTCACCTAACATGACTGCACTCAACGGGGTATAGGATGCTGGTTTAACAATTACTGTATTGCCTGCAGCAAGGGCAGCTGAAGCTTTCCAAGTCATTTGCATAAAAGGTAAATTCCAAGGAATGATTAAACTTGTTACACCAGCTGGCGCATATTTTGTATAGCTCATATGCTTAGATTGTTCATAATGTTCATGATGGATATATTTAGCCATTTCAGCGAAAAACCGTAAATTGGATGCAGCTCTAGGAATATCAAAATCTCTGCTCTCTTTAATTGGTTTGCCTACGTCTAAGGTTTCGACTAAAGCTAGCTCATCAACACGTTCCATCACTAGGTCAGACATGCGGCAAAGAATTTTTGCTCGCTCTTCAACTGGCATTTGGCTCCAAATACCACTTTCATAAGTTCGTTGTGCAACTTGTATAGCTCTTTCTACATCCTGTTCACTTGCACTTGCGACTGAAGCTAATTTTTGATTGGTTGCTGGATTAATCGTGTCGAAGGTTTCTCCTGAAATTGCATTAACGTATTCTCCATTAATAAATAGCTTTGCATCGTTCATTTGCAGCTGTTTTTCAAGCAATTTACTCATCTTGATCACCATCCTCAACCTCTAAAATCATTTCAACCTCAACAGCGTTATTATGAGGCAACTGTGCCATTCCAACTGCAGATCTCGCGTGTCTTCCCTTTTCCCCAAACACTTCAACCAATAAATCGGAAGAGCCGTTCATGACTTTCGGTTGTGCTGTAAAGTCAGGGGTACTGTTGACAAACCCAAGTATTTTGACCACCCGCTTTACTTTGCTGAGTTCACCCAGCTCATGCTTAACAACCGCTAAAAGATTAAGCATGCACTTTCTTGCGGCCTCGTAACCAACCTCTACGGTTACATCATCACCAAGTTTCCCACGATATTCATCTGTACCCTGACCTGAGGTAAAAATAAGATTCCCTGTCCGAACACAGCTAACATAATTTCCAGAAGCGGAGCGAAGAGGCGGCAACTTCAAACCAAGACTTGCTAATCTCTCTTCTGGTGTCATCACTTTTTCTACCATGTTCTCATCTCTTTTCCTGCTAGATTAGTTGATTAACCGGTAAGTTTAAGAATCGTAATGCGTTTTCACCTAACATAGCTCTTTTCTGAGCTTCGGTAAGTATTAAAGTATCATCTATGATTTTTCCTGGTGGAGTTTCACGGAGTAAGAATGGATAATCAGAACCCATAATGACTTGTTCTGCTCCAAATTTTTCAACTAAGAATTTAATATTTACCGGGCTATTGACGATTGAATCATAGAAAAATTTCTTTGCATAAAAACTTGGCGGCTTTTCCGTCATCTGCAAGTGCGGCCAAACATTCCACCCATGATCAAGTCTTGGTAGGATGTAAGGAAGTGAACCCCCGCCATGAGAAAAACAAATCTTTAATCCAGGAAATTTCTCCATCACTCCACCGAGGATGAGACTTGCGGCAGCTAATGCTGTCTCACTTGGCATCCCGACGGTATACATTAGGTTATGAGAGGCCAATCGATCACTTCCCAATGTTTCCCATGGATGAACGAAAATAGGAACATTCCATTTGTCACACATTGCGAAGAAGTCTAATAGCGATTCATCATCAAGGTTTTTTCCGTTAATATTTGTACCAATTTCAATACCTTTTAAGCCTAGTTCATGCACACAGCGATCTAATTCCCGAATTGCAGCTGTCACATCCTGCAGAGGGACCGTCCCTAACCCTATAAACTTGGTAGGATGCTGTGAAACTGTCTCAGCGATAAAATCATTTTGAAATTGAGCCATGGCTATTGCTTCTTCAATCGGTGCCCAATAAGAAAAGGTAACAGGAATAGGTGATAAAACCTGTATATCTACATTTTCTTTTTCCATATCACTAATTCGTTTCTCAGGGCTCCAAACCTGGTCTGTCACTTCTCGAAAAACTTTGCCAGCTACCATAATATTGGCACCACATGAACAGGTAGGCTGAAGTACAGGCCACTTGTGATTTTGGTACTTTGTTGCAAAGTCCGGAAAATTTTCAGGAATAATATGTGTATGAAAATCTACTCGCATTTCCATTCACTCGCTTCTTCTGGCATGATATGTCCACAATTCTTACATGTACGAAGTTCAAGATTTCCATTAAACCCGTTGATTGCTTCTTTCACTTGCACCTCAATATTTTTTAATTGAACGGTAACTCGATGCAATTCATGATCACATTCATCACAGAACCATACAAAATCCTCTAATTCTCCTGTAGCCCTGTCTCTTTCGATGACAATACCGATTGTATCAGCCACTCGATGTGGTGAATGAGGTACATTTGCCGGTAGGTGGAAAACTTCCCCTTCTTTCACCGTAATAACTTCTCGCTTGCCCTCGTTATTAATAATCTCAACGTAGCAATCCCCCTTAATTTGATAGAAAATCTCTTCAGAAGGGTCCACGTGAAAATCGCGTCGTTTATTCGGGCCACCGATTACCATAAACATTAGCTCTGAATCTTTCCAAACTACTTTGTTATTAACTGGCGGCTTTAGTAAGTCCTTGTTTTCTTCAATAAATCCCCAAAGGTTTATTGGTTTCAATGTATGTGACATGAAACATCGTCTCCTCTCAATTTTCAGGTATACTAGATTTAGGGGTTCCCCCAATGAACCAATTTTCTGATGGAATTTCATATAACAGAATCCGGATCTTGTCATGTGGAACACTAAGATTCTCTGCAATGACATCGGTGATATCTTTCACTAGCTTCTTTTTGACATTTGGTTCTCTGCCTTCTACAATTTTCAGTTCAACGATTGGCATAGACTTAATGAATTATTCCTACTAATTTTTCTTCTGACGATTTAAATGCCTCCTGCATGAAAACCACTTCTTTCGATAAGGCTGTGATTCTGGATAGTACATCAGAATCAATGATTTCATTTTCTTTGTTGAAATGATCATTATTAACGTAAACATACCCAGGTGCTACAAACGCCCGAAAAAATCCTGCAATTGGTTTCAATTGATTTTCAATCACAAGGTAGTGCTGATACGTTCCGCCGGTTGCAACAAACCCCATTACCTTATTGCGAAAGTCTTTTGGATTAATCAAATCAAATAAATTCTTGAGCGGACCTGATAAAGATCCTTGGAAAATTGGTGTACCGATAATATAAAAATCAGCGGAATGAATTATTTCAAGAACCTTTTTTGTGTCATCGTTGTAGGAAGAAGGATTACGCCCATCACAGAATTGGACATCATAATCTCTTAAATCCAAGAGTTCAACTTCAAGATGTGGTTGGTATTTCTTTGCTTCCTCGAGTACCTTTTGAACAACAATACTCGTCTTTGCTCCAATAATTGTTCCTGAAATTCCCAATAGTTTCATATACTAAAAACCTCCGTTATACCTAAGCAGTATTTGTTATTCAAGTCCTGCTTGCCACCCCAGCAACGTACAGGACTGCTGAAAATCGCCTTCTGAAATAAGCTGGCGGATTCGTGTAGATGAAATAAGTTTGCCGCCATTACAATAAACAGGTGATGCTACATTTAGCCTAAAATACTTTTCTAAAAGACTAACATCACCTTTTCTATCTTTACCAAAGTGAAAATCGGAACCAACCGTAATCTCAATCGGATTAAGTTTCGATAATTCACAGATAAAATCCTCAGGTGGACGAGTTGCATACCAATCATTAAAACTAGCAACGATCACATAATCTACACCTAACATCGAGATCCTTCTCAGCTTTTCTTCAATAGAAGTCAGTGTTTGAACGCCCTTAAAAAAATGTCGAGGAGGTGGATCGAATGTATACACGACACTGGGGACTTGAGAGATCCGGCTCTTTTTTACCGCCTGCTTAATCACCGCTTGATGTCCTTTATGAACCCCATCAAATGCACCTATAGCAATTACAGAACCCGAAAGTGTCAAAACTCCATCTCTTAGCGTCTTAATCGTTCCCACCTCCCCATAATTAACTAATTATTTTTATAAACTGGGCACTTCACCTTTACGTTCAAATATTTTCATCGCTTCATCAACAAGCTCAAAAGAATTTTTCCTCTTAAAGTTGTTATAAAAGATTGCTCTTTTTCGAATTGGGTCTCCTGTATAATAGCGTTCATATTGAAGAAGCCTTTGTCCAAACGCTTCACCGCATAAATCCCAAGCAAGTTTAAAGAGGTGAACACGCTCTTCTGCGGAAACTCCCTCTCTTCCAAGATAGTACTTCTCTAAATCCTCTCTTAATTCTGGATTTTGGAAGTCGGCATCTGTAGGAGACATCAAAAGACCGCCAGCACCAATAATTTGCATGACTTCAATCGCACGTGGGTACATTTTTGGCAGCAACCCCCGGATGGTTTCTAGTGATGTATAGGCCGGCATAACCTCACCAGATGGCAGCACTTCATATTCATATTCTGCAATCCTAAGCAAAGCTCTAATGGTTTCAACCGATTGAACCAACTCACCTAAATCATTTTGAACATTTAAGTATCCATCTACGCCAATAGAATCAGCTATCTTACAAGCCACCTCTGTAGCAAATTGAAGCTTAATTAACCCTCTTACTCCCGACTGATGTGCAGGTTGCTGCCCAATTCCAGTCTTTGGATATAGTAGATTAGCAGCTTCCACATTGTTATAAAGGAAGACACGATCCCATGGAACTAAAACATCATTAAACACTAGGACTGCATCCATTTCCTCGAATCTAGATGCTAATGGATGGTCGTAAACAGGTCGTTTTCCGTCTTGCATTGCTTCACGACATAAAATACGAAGACCAGGGGTATCAAGTGGAAGTGCAAAGGCAAGTGCATAACGCTCATCTCCAGGTTTAAACCCAGGAAAAGAATAAACAATCACTTCATCGGTTATTGGAGCAAGAGTTGCTAACATTTTAGCTCCCCTTACTACTAAGCCATCAGGAGATTCTTTCACTGCACCTAAATGGGTAAACATATCCTGTTGTTCATGCGAAGATTTACTCCTGTCATTTTGAGGATTAATAATTGCATGAGTTAAAAACAAGTCATTATCGCGAACATGCTTGAAATAGGCCCGAATGTTTTTCCCCCATTCAGGATTATATTTATCCAAGAACTCTGAATTGCTCGCCATGGAAGTAACAACGACATTTAGGAAATCAGGCGTTCTTCCCATTAAACCAAATGTTGCTTTGGCAAATACCTCAAAATTTTTTCTTCGAGCATCTAAGTCTTGATAACTTCTAGGCACCAAGAATGCATTCGAGATTCTTTCACCTGTTTCTTCACAAATATGTGTAATGTCCTCTTGATATTGAGGATCATGCTGTAAATCATACAGCTTTGCCATTTCAAGGATAGGCTGATTAAAAACTGGTTCCTCAAAGACATTTTCAATCCTTTTTCCCGATAACCAAACTTCTGGATTGCGAGACTTTACTGCTTCAATATACTGAGCTCCCGTACGAATTCCCATAAACATCCTCCTCTTGATTCATATTGTCATTATAAAACTGACTATTTTGACGCATTGTAATCTGATTAACATTTTTCTGAATAAATTTAACCTTCTGTTTATTCAACAAAAGGTTAATTGCGGATAGTTGATAAACCTGAATATTTAGAATTAAACGACACCTATATTGATTTTATATTTTAATTCTTTTACACTATTGTTAAGCAGTTAACATTTAAGAACTATTTTTCTGCCAATTGTTATAAGAATTTAACCTACAAACGTACTAATCTATATTAAAATGTAAGCGTTATCAATTTTGAGAATAAAAATGATTTTCTACCTAAGCAGTTAAATTTCACTTAGGAGTTGATGGGGTGGCAATTCTATTTGACAGTGATATAAATTGGGAATCATGTTTGCATTTTGGAACGAGGCAATTTTTCAAAGAGAAAGTACATATTTACCAACAAGGCACTACAGGGGAAGGATTTTATTATATCCAACAAGGATTAATTAAAGTGACGACAACAACTGCAGTGGGAAAAGAGCGTTTATTAAACATTGCCATTCCCGGACAGCTATTAGGTGTTCAAGCAATGGACCGACAGCCCCATTTTACAACGGCTACAGCTGTTAATGACTCCATTCTTTATTTTTTCTCATGTGATCATTTTCAAAAACTAATAAAAAATCAACCCTCCATTCTAAATATGTTAATCAAAACAGTCATACATAAAATGCATATTCTTGCTGATAAAATATATTTGGATACTCTTTTACCTGAACAACAACTAGCCGCCATTCTTATGAATATTTGTTACGAATTTAAAAACTTTGAAGTTCCCCTCACCCAGCAAGATTTAACCAAATGTACGGGTTTAACTAGAATTACCATTTATAAAATTTTAAAACAATGGAAGGAAGAAAAAATCGTAGAGATTCATGGTAAAAAAGTTTTCATTCGAAAACCCGAAGAATTAAAGAACCTGCTTGGGGATGTGATCGTATGAAGAATCTTCGCAATGCATGGACACCATATTTACATTATGGAAAAAAACTTGAGCTTGAAGAAAATTCGGTCGTCTACCATCAAGGAGAGCAAGGGAGAGGATTTTTTTTCTTGTCTACGGGGGGAATAAAGATTACCCTTTTATCTCAAGAAGGAGTGGAACGCACCGTTAATTATGTTCCAGAAGGAATGTTGTTTGGTGAGCATGGAGCTAGAAAGGAAACTTATTTAACCTCTGCCATCACAACATCTCACTCTGTCATCTATCATTTTTCGGATGAAGCATTAGTAAAGATCTGTAATGAACACCCTGAAGCTGCATGTACTTTTACTAATTCACTAATCTATAAATTTAGGATATTAGCAGAAATTATTTCCTTTCTTAACTCCCCTGTTGAACAACAGATGGCACATTATTTATTAAAGCTCATTAACGAAAATGGAAATTTTTCCATTGACCAAACCTCATTTGCCCGGTACATAGGTACTTCTAGGATTACCGTAAATAAAATACTTAATAAATGGAAAAATCAAAAGGTAATCCAACTATCCAAACGGACGATTGACATTTTGGATTTTAATCGTTTAAAAAGCATTAGAGACTCTGGATCCACTCACCTATCGAACTTAGATATATTAATGTTAACTATGTAGATTTAATATAAAAAAAGAGAAAAAGACCTCAGTCATTTTGGTCTTTTTCTAAGTGGTTGGTGAGTGTCATTAGGTTAGATTCTTTGATCCCATCAATAACGAGTTGGGCAATCATCTTAGCCCCGGTCTTCTGAAAATGAGTATTATCCTGAACACCATTTGGATAGTTCCCATTCTCATGGGCATCAAGGCAAAGAAATACATCTTTCGTACTTTTAGGTCCAAGCTCCTGAAATAAAGCATGGCTTTTTGCCGTAAGGTCGATGACGGGTACATGTTCTTCTAATCCAAGTTCCTTCATTGCAGCCGGATAATCACCGTGCGTCCTGCTTAGGACTCCGTTATCTGTAAAATACCTTCGTTCAACGGGGGTCACAAGAACAGGTATAGCTTGTTTGGCACGGGCACCATCAATATATTGTTTTAAATAATTTTTGTATGTTGAATACGGTTCAGTATACCTGTTCGGATCCTTTATTTTTTCATCGTTATGGCCAAATTGGATAAAAAGATAGTCCCCTTTATCAATCTCATTTAAGATCGTAGCAAGTCGCCCTTCATCAATAAAGCTTTTTGAGCTCCTGCCAGGGGTCGCTTCATTTTTCACAACAACTTGATTATCAAAAAATTGATTGAGAACTTGTCCCCACCCTGCCCTAGGTGCTAACGAGCTTGAATAGTTAGAAACAGTCGAATCTCCAGCTAAATAGATTGTTATTGGCTTTTCTTGCTTGTTTACTTTTCTGGCAGACTTAGCAAAGCTGTTTCCAAATATCAAGATAGGCACTAAAAAAAACAAGGAAAAGAAAACAATTTTTCCCCAATGATATTTCTGCATGATACTCCTCCTAGATGCTAAACAGTATTGTTCCCTTTCATAACATTATATAGGATACATTTTGATATAACATTACTATCAATAATATCAAATTGATAATGAATTTCCACGTTGCGTAGTGAATTGTTGAAAAAAAAAGCCCACATAGGGGGCTTAAGAATTTCAAGGGAATTTTTTTTAAAAAGATTTTTTGGAATTAGTTAAACCAGTATTATATTTTCTGGTAATGTAACTGATTGAAGAATTTCTAACTCTGTTAATCTCTGATACGCATAAGATGACACAGTTAAAAGGGTATTATCTAGGTATGCTGGGTGACACATTACCTCAACAGTCAAACCATCCTTTATACGGTCATTCAGATTAGCAAAGTAATCACGAGTTACACCATCATTATAAAAATCAAACAAAGCTATGTCCGAGAAGGAGTCCACTCCATCAATGGCTACGTACCCATTTCTCCTTACTGGCAGCCCGAATTTATTTGAAATGCTTTTTACCACTGGAACTAATTCTTCTAAGGTATGAACATGGTGATGACTATCTAAATGTGTTGGTTTAAGCCCAGACTTAATGAATCTGTGGATTTGAGTGGTCCACTCTCTTTCCAGTTCCTCTAAAGAAATTTCACAAGGATTTAAAGCAGAATAAGACTTAAAGTATCCTTTAGAATCAACCAATGATGATACATTATCTTCTAGTGGTTTACCACATGTTAGTACAAGATGAATACCAACCCGTAAATTTGGGTATTTCTTGGCCAATTGAAGTGCATGTTCTGTCCCTTCCATGTTCATCATCATCGTGGTAGAATTGACAATCCCAAACAAATAGCTGTCAATGATTCCATGGTTCACTCCGTTACTTAAACCAAAATCATCTGCGTTAACAATTAATTTAATCATGATGTATTCGACTGTATAGCTCCACTACCTCTGCAGCTAATTCCTTCATTGTTATTGCATTCATTAAATGATCCTGTGCATGGACCATTAACAGAGACATTTCTGTTTTATTTCCCCTTATCTCACCTTGAATGAGTGATGTTTGGATATGATGTGCTTCATTCAAAGATTGGTCTGCTTCGCTCAGTTTCTCTCTCGCACCCACAAAGTCCCCTTGTTTGGCTGACAGAATGGCTTCCATCGCTGCACTCCTGCCATTTCCCCCATGCAGAATAATTTGAAAGATTACTTGCTCTATATTCTCCATTCTCTTCCCTCTTTTTTGATTATTAATGAAACTGCGGAAGGTAATCCTTATGTGCCTCTAGCATTTCATCTAAAATGACTTTTGCTACCCGGTCACTCGGTACGAGAGGATTAATTGTCAGTGCCAGTAATGCTTGATCATAATTCCCACTAATGGCAGCTTCAATGGCTACCCTTTCAAAGGATTTCATTTGCTGAACAAGACCGCGGATTTGAATTGGTAACTCTCCCACTGCAATTGGCTTCGGTCCATCTTTAGTAATCATACAACTAAGTTCTACAGCAGAATCATAAGGGAGACTTGCAATAGCACCCTTGTTTAATGTATTAACAGCCTGTATGTCTCGTTTATCTGTATACATCGAGTGGATTAACCTAACAGCTGCATCACTATAATATGCACCGCCTCTTTTCTCCAATTGAGGAGGCTTAATTGCTAACTGTGGGTCTTTATATAACTCAAACAGCTCTACTTCCAGCTTTTTGACAACCTCTGCCCGAATGGTGCCTTCTTTAAAATTTTCCAATTCTTTTTCCAGCATATCACCAGATTTATAATAGTAGTTGTGATATGGACACGGAAACACATCTAACGCCTTCAAAAACTCTGGCTCCCAGCCCATTGAATGAATATTTTGCATGGTTATACTTTTTTCGGGGTCATTTATTAACGAAATCACTTGATCCTTAACGGATTCCCCATCAACAAACACATCTAGTCCGTACACCATGTGGTTTAATCCCGCAAAATCAATTCTGACTCTGCTATGTTCCACTCCTAATAATTTCGCAACGCCCATTTCCATTCCAATAGGTACATTACAAAGTCCTACTACTCTATTAATATTGCTGTAACGAAGTACTGCCTCCGTAATCATACCAGCTGGATTGGTAAAGTTAATAAGCCATGCATTCGGACAAAGCTCCTCCATTTCCCGGCAAATATCTAGAATAACAGGTATGGTTCGAAGTGCTTTAAATAAACCGCCTGGCCCATTAGTCTCCTGCCCTAATACTCCATGCTTTAAAGGGATACTCTCATCCTTTTTGCGTGCCTCTAGCAGACCCACTCGAAATTGAGTGGTTACGAAATCCGCAGACTTTAATGCTTCTTTTCGATCTAAGGTTAAATATATTTGTAGAGGCACCCCTGCTTTTTCCACCATTCTTTTTGCGAGGTTACCCACTATTTCAAGCTTTTCTCTTCCTTCTTCTACATCAACCAACCATAATTCACGCACGGGTAATTCGTGATAATATTTGATAAATCCTTCTATTAACTCAGGGGTATAGCTGGAGCCACCACCTATGGTAACTATCTTTAAACCATCATTCATTTTTTACACCTCTGACCTGAGATTTCATTTAGACATTTAGCGTATCAGTAGGTTTGGATGATACCTCACCTATTTCTCTCCTCGCATCCATTCGTCCTTGAGCGATGACAAAAGGAAGGTAAATAACGATAGAAATACATAAATTCACTGCCGCTAATATTGCACCAGAAATATGTCCACCAGTTGCAAGTAAACCACCAACGATTGCAGGGGTAACCCAAGGAATATCAGCAACGACTGGATGTACTAAGCCTAAGCTTATTGATGTATACGCTACGATTGTCATGATGATTGGTCCCAATATAAATGGAATGAACCAGATTGGATTCAAGACAATTGGTAATCCAAATAAAATAGGTTCATTGATTTGGAAGATCCCAGGAGGTGTACCTAAAGCAATTATCTGCTTATTTCGTTTTCTTCCAGCAATAATCATTGCTAGTATTAATCCTAAAGTGGCACCAGACCCACCTAGATACACAAATGCATCTAAGAAAGAACCAGATAGGATATGGTATTTGCTTAAATCATGTACACCTTGTGCATACATATTTACATTTTCTTGACCTAGTTTCGTCATTAATGGAGTGGTAATTCCTCCAAGTATATTAGGTCCGTGAAGACCAAGAATCCAAAAACCATGTACCAGGGATACTATTAAAATAGCAAACCACATTGAATCGACCGCACCAGTAAGAGGTGATACAAGAACTTTATTGATCCAGTCGTTTAAATAAGCACCATCGCTAATAAATTTACGTAAAATAAGGCCAAATAATCCTACAGTAAAAATCGTTACCATTCCAGGAAGCAGCTTGGCAAATGAACGAGAAACTGCTGGTGGAACTCCATCAGGCAATTTGATGACTAAAAACTTAATTTTCGCTAAACGAACAAAAATTTCAGTCGCTACAATTGCAACAATGATACCGGTAAATAGCGCGGTGGCATTGAAATAATTCCAGCCAATAAACCCCCACACCCCACCAGTAACTGCCTCTCCACCCTCAGGAGTAATCGAGACATTGGCCACTTGTGGAATCAGTACAAAAAAGGAAGCACCCGCTACCAGCATCGCTTCGAAACCATCGTCCTCGTAAGACTTTGCCAGCTTATGAGCAATACCGAAAACGGCAAATATGGTCATGAAGGCAAGCGTTCCCCACCAGATATCTCCTCCTAACGTTTTCCATGTCTCACCGAAAATGGAAACCATAAGTTTTTCATAATATTTTCCTATTCCGGGTACAGAACCTAAGTTATTCAAAAGCACAGCTAACGAACCAATCATCGTGATGGCAATCATACCGACTAATGCATCACGAATAGCAAGAAGATGCCTGTTATTACCAAGCTTATTTGCGAAAGGCATAATAAATTTATCAATGAAATTCATCATGTTTCCTACTCCCCTTTTATTAAATTGATTGCCTGCCTTAATACTTCCTCTCCGTTGCATAGACCATAGTGTCTAGGATTAATAGTATCTACAGGTACACCATGCTTTTCTCCTTCTTTTTTTAGCTGTGTTAGTAAATATCTTACTTGCGGACCAAGAAGCAGGACGTCTGCTTTGTTAATCTCGTTATATATCTCCGTTGATCCTACTGCCCAGATTTCACAATCAATCTCTTGTGATTTTGCACTAGCTTCCATTTTAGAAACCAATAGACTTGTAGACATACCTGCGGAACAGCATAATAAGATTTTCATATATACCCCCAATAAGAAAGCGATTTCAAAATAAAATTAAAAAAGAATTCAATGTCCATCTTGATATATCCTATAGATTATACGCCTAAGATGGTTTTTCCTCCTTTCCATAGAAGTAAGCATGGATCCTATTACGATGTATAGTACAAAGATTGTTAAACTTATTGTAATGACAATTCAGAATATTTACAATACAATTTTTACGAATTTGTTATTATTTTTATGATTTGTAATAACAAATTTTTAGAATTGTATTTTTAAGGGTACAAATATAATCTATTTTTTGGTAATCTATAAATAATGAGGGGGAATACCAATATGGTAGAAGAAGCGAAAGATGGAAGTGCTCTGCACCTTAAAGTAAAAGATGCCATCATTCAATTAATTAATGATGGGGAATATAAACCGAACTCACAACTGCCAACAGAGGCTGAATTTTGTGAAAAATATAGTGTTAGTCGAACCACTGTGAGAACTGCTCTACAACAATTAACAACAGAAGGGTATGTTTATCGTAAACGTGGAAGTGGAACCTTTGTATCTGCAAACAAAGTAAAACAAATTTTAACCACAACCGTCGATCACTTTTCAAGTCAAATTTCCATGCAAGGAAAAAAGCCCTTAATCAAGGTAGTTAAATTAGAAGTGATTCCTGCAGATGAGTTTTTATGCGAGCAATTAAAGCTCCAAGAAGGCGAGCCTTTGAATATGCTTGAGAGAATCCGTTTTGTTAATGATGAACCAATTCAGTTTGAGACAGCTTATTTACCCTGGTATAAAACACCAGCACTTAATACACAAGGCTGTGAAAAGTCATTGTATAACCAATTGGAAACTCAATTTGGATTGAAAATACACAGGACAATTGAAAACCTCGAATTGTTTATTGCCGATCAAGAGGCAGCAGAAAAACTTAATATCGAGGCTGGAGACCCCTGCTTTGCGCTCGATACCCAAGCCTATCTTCATGATGGATCAGTCATTGAATACTCAAGAACAATCTACCGCGGCGATTTGGCCCATTTTGTTATTGAAAGAAATTACTAACGATTAATATTGAATTACAAAGAAGGAGCAATAACTCAGTCATTGCTCCTTTACCTAGTGTTTTCTTGCTTTTGTAATTTTAACAAATTTGGAACCAATCAATACACCTATAACTTCTAATATAAATGGCATTTATTTTTCCATCATTAATTTTAAAATTAGTTCGTCCGTATGCCGTGTTCCTTCATTTCCAAGCTTACAAAAGCTTTCTATACTTTTTTCGACGTCATCATGAATAAATCCATCAGTGGATTTAATTTCTTGATTGTTAAGAGCCAACAATGCTGATTGTACTGCAACATTGGAACATGTGGATACTTTCATAGCGCATCCAGCCTTGGCCCCATCGCAAATCATTCCTGAAACATTACCAATTGTGTTTTGAATGGCTGCTTTAATTTGTTGTAGATGACCATTGAGTAAATAAACAATTGCTCCACTTGCACCCATTCCTGCGGCAGTTACACCGCATAAAGCAGAAAGTCGACCAAATTTTGATTTTATATGAATAGTAATGAGATGGCTAAGCCCCACAGCGCGAATCATCTTCTCCTCTGGAACCTGCAGCTTCTCTGCGACTGCAACAACCGGAAGGGTAACAGCTATTCCTTGATTTCCACTTCCGGTATTGGCCATGACCGGCAGTGTTGAACCTGACATTCTAGCATCTGACCCAGCTGAGGCTAGAGACATCGCTGCAGTGGCTATATCATCGGATAGTATGCCTTTTTTTACATTTTCCTTAATTGTTTTCCCTACCTGTAACCCATAATCTCCTAAAAGGCCTTCTATTCCAATGATTCTATTAAGTTCAATACTCTTTTTTACTAGTGATAATGAGCTGATATCAACATCCTGAACCCACTCATATATTTCATCAATTGTAAGTGCTACTAATTCCTCTTCATCTGATTGGAAGCCTATATTCTCGCATCCCCCCTGATAAACAACCTTGCCATCAACCTCAATTAAAGTAATATTACTATGATTATCAGAAATAACCACTCTAGAAGTATGCTGATCTGTCTTTAGTGTGACTTCAATATATAGTCTTTTCGGTGTATCTGCTTTACCTGATGTTACTTTACCTTCCTCAATAAGCTTTAGCGCTGACCGCTCATCTTCATAATTAAGTCCACTTAAAACTTCAAGTTTCTTACTTGGGTCTCCAGCTACTGCTCCAATTGCTGCTGCGAAATCGAGACCACTAGAAGACATACCAGGAATCCCGACCGATTTAGCATTTTTTATAATATTTCCACTAGCTTTTAAACATAACTCTATAATTTGCCCTTTTGCATAGCTTTTTGCGGTTGCTGCGGCCAATGCAATCGCAACAGGTTCCGTACAGCCAAGTGCATTCACTAATTCTTTTTCTAGAATGGCTAATATTTTGTGCTTCTCCATTATGTTTTTCACCTACTTTACTAAAATAACTTATTTAGATACTACCATAGAAAAACAGATCTTTGGTGGTCATTTAGGGAAAAAAAAAAACTGTATATTTCTATATGATTATAGAAATTATTTTTTGGCTTTTCAATCACTTGTTAAAAGGAGATTTTAGACTATTTTGACTTTTCTAGAAAAAGGAGGTTCTATTAATTCAGATAAGGACATTTAAAAACTAAAAAAAGCCTGCCGCGGCAGGTCTTAAACTTCTTTTACAGTTGCAACATACGGCAGATTTCGGTAATGCTCTGAATAATCAATTCCATATCCAATAACGAATTTATCAGGAATAACAAATCCTACATAATCTGCTTTTAAATCGACTTTTCGGCGCTCAGGTTTATCAAGTAAGGTACAGATCTTCATGGTTTTCGGTTTATGAAGCTCGAAATGTTCTTTTAAGAAGCTTAATGTTAACCCTGAATCAATAATATCCTCGACAAGCACCACATTCTTCCCTGTAATGTTCACATCAATATCTTTTAACAAACGTACTTTTCCTGTAGTCTCCGTTTGATTTCCGTAACTTGAAGCGGCCACAAAATCAACGGTCACGTTTCCTCCAAGTTCTCGTACTAAATCAGCAGCAAAAACAAAAGCACCCTTTAAGACAACAATAAAAACAATTGATTCATCTTGTAAATCCTTCATCATGGTAGCGCCTAATTCTTTCACTTTTTGCTTCAATTGTTCTTCTGATATTAAAATACCATCGATTTCGTATCCCATAATCTCACCTTTCAATCTTATATAGAATCCACAATGACTCTATTCTATACAATTTGTTGTCATTTATCATCTATGTAATAGTGAGATATTTAATTGAATTCTCCAAAATAGCTAAACGGATCAATTTCACTTTTACTTCCTTACTAAGTGAGAGCCATTCAGATTTATCGATTTTCAATTGATATCCCTCCATTTATTATTCTTGCTTTCTAATACACATTATTCATCCATATTAGTAGTTCAGGGGAAGTTAATAGTTTTTTTCTGCTTTGTGGCACTTGTCGCTTTGACAAGTTACCGTTTTCTTGCTTTTTTCGCCTTTACGGGCACTGGTCGCTCCGACTAGTTACCGTTCTCCTGCTTTTTCCGCCTTCACGGGCACTAGTCACTCCGACTAGTTACCGTTCTCCTGCTTTTTTCTCCTTCACGGGCACTGGTCGCTCCGACTAGTTACCGTTCTCCTGCTTTTTCCGCCTTCACGGGCACTGGTCGCTCCGACTAGTTACCGTTCTCCTGCTTTTTCCGCCATTACGGGCACTGGTCGCTCCGACTAGTTACCGCCCCTTTCAAACTTTCTAAAAATCATTTGCTTTCTTGTTATACTAATCTTCTTCCCATTTATTTGATAATTCTAACCTTTTTTTCATTTCCATTTTTCTACATAATCTGCGGCATACAAATAAGCCTTGGCAAATTCCAAGGCTTATCGATCTTTAATGATCACGGTTAACAATATAGTTCAATAAGTGCTTCAGAAAAGTGGTTTTGCGCGGTACCTCATTTAATGCCTCTATGGCGAGACAGTAATGTTCCCACATCTCTTTTTTAGCACCCTCACGCCCGAGGATAGATACAAAGGTCGAATTGTTATTATCTGCATCTTTTCCAATGAATTTACCCAGTAAGGTACTGTCCCCTTCTACATCAAGCAGGTCATCTTTAATCTGAAACGCAATCCCGGCATGATAAGCAAATTGCTTAAGAGATTTCATTTCAAAATCATTTGCTTGCGCAAGAATAGCAGGCATAATTAAGGATGCTTCAAAGGCAATTCCCGTTTTATAAAAGCACATCGTATTCAATTGTTCGAGTGTTAATGGCTTACCTTTGGAACCTAGGTCCATCGCCTGTCCCTTACACATGACTTCCGTTACTTGTGTCGAATATTGAATTAATTTAAGCACTGTTTTCGAATCAAACTGTTCAAGAGATGCTTGTTCCTCAATCGCCTTTTGTGTCAAAAAAAGACCCGTTAATTCCGCTGTAGCAATATTATATTGTTTATGTAGAGTTGCACGCCCTCTACGAAGTGAAGCATTGTCCTGCGATGGCAAATCATCGAAGATTAGTGAGGCGGTGTGCATGTATTCTAGCGATCTCAGTAATGGAACAATGGCAGTTTGATTTAATCTATATTCGTTAACCCCCATGACCCACGTCATAATGGGCCTCAATCGTTTTCCATCTCCAGCTAAACTATAGTTGGCAGCATCCACGATTGATTCATTAATTTGCGAAGAATTCACGGTCTTAGAGATGGTCAAGATGTTGTTGATCTGATTGCGAACAGTTTTAACGGTATCTATAAATTCATCCTGTTCTTTCCGTTGGTTCTTAATGGTGGTAATGATCTGGTCACGAAGAAGTTTATCAAAAAAATCAACATCATCCGCTTTTCGAACCATCGTCTGAATGACACGATTAAATTCTGGATCCGCAGAAGCAAATAATTTCATCACTTCAGAATATTTTTCCGTCCCTATTCTTGCTTTGAATCGTTTGAGTCCATTAATTGCTCGATCAAGGATGACCTCACAGGTCAGTAAATCCGAGTCATATACGTTATGGATTAAATGGCTAACCACCGCCCAGTATAATTCAAAGGGATTTATTAAATCTGATCGCAACCCATGATATTTCAAATAATAGGTATACGGAGTTACTGCCCCTTCCTTCATGTCATCAAACATATCGGCAAAATCATCTGCCAATTGGTTATATATTCCATAAAAGAAAGCTCTATTGTCAAAACCTTCATCTTCAGAAGCACTGATGACTGATCGAACAATTAAACGGGATGAAGAGGATTTTAAAATAACTGGTATATAAATGTCTTCATTTGTGTAGCTAGGGTTAGACAGGTCGTTTTTTCGGTCCACTTCCTGTGATTGAAAAAACACATAGGATTGTTCAAAGAATGTGTTCAATGTTGCAGAATGCTGATAAGCTTTAATATACTTATAGGCCTCCCGGAGTTCAGCATGGATAAATTGAATTAGTTTCAAGTTATCACCGCCCCAGCTGCCCAATTCTGGAACAAATCCTGTGATAAGTGTGGTCCGTATCAAATCTGTATATTGTTGTTTCTCTTGAGTAGACAAGACGTTAGAATCTAGAAGATCATCAATAAAAGGATAGGTCAAACCATAAGAGTATCCGAGTCTAATCGCTTCATTTAGTTTCACCGTACGTTCATTTACTGATAGGGTATTGTCCAACTCTTCTATCACGTGCATCAATACTCCGGCAATGATTTTGATTAGCTTTCGCTGGGCATGTTCCGCGTCCATCCCCTCCGGAATATTGGAGGATACTGTCTTTAGTTTGTCCATCAACCAGATGAAAGTAGATTCAATTCCTTCCTTCTGTGCCCACCTGTACAATCCTGCCATGCTGATTAATTCCGATTTGTTTCCTTGATCAGAGACTGTTAGATGATCTTTCAAACTGTTTACGACATGTTGGATTCTATTCTGTGTGTCTGGTGATTGGAGAGATTTCCCTAAATCCCTCATATAAATATAAGAAATACTTCGATGTAGATACGAATCTAATTTCCCTGTTACATCCATCCAGCGAATATAATTGGAATAATCTTTGGTATTGGGTTTATTCTTTCGAGCTCCAAATAACGATAACAATGGATGTCTCACATGGTTCTGTTTCCACACCTGAAAATCATTCGTTAAGGTTGGTATATAGGTTCTTTTAATTACCTGGTCATAAAGCGTCTGAAAATAATGAGCTGCTCTTTGCTCCGCCTGTTGATAGCATTCATCGACATTCTTTGTGTTTTCCACATTAATACTATTCATACATTACCTCTACTTAATAGTGTCAGATACAGGACATCATGAACATGCATTTTTTTATCACTAACAAAATATTATTATGTATAATCGATTGCTAACAACTTTATTACCTACATTTTCACTTCTACTACTATTTTACTAGATTTGACAAAATGAGCCAACAGAAAGAGGGTCATCATGTACTACAAAAGAGAACTTTATACGATTACTCCTGGAAGGAAACTCGAGTTTAACCATTTCTTTGATAAATTCTTAAAGGCTAATCAATTAAAAAACGGGGCAATCCTTGTCGGCTGTTGGAATACAGAGATAGAGAATGAAATTTTAGTCATATGGCAATATCCAAGTTACGCGGACTATTTGAACATTCAAAAGAGAGTCAAAAAAGATGTACTTTATCAGCAAACACACGACCAACTATTAAAATTAGGACAGCTTTATTTAGACTTTCATCAAGATACTCTAACTTCAACTGAGTACCACCAAGCCCCAAAACAAACTGTGACGGTAAGCGGATATATTACAAACGAAAAGGAAGAAACATTACTGGTTAAGACCTTTTGGCGAGCAGATACCTGGGAGCTTCCTGGCGGCGGAGTTGAAAATGGAGAAACATTAGATCTTGCACTATGTAGAGAAATTTTCGAAGAAACTGGAATCACGGTTAAGTTACTTGGCGTAACCGGGGTTTATTCAAATGGCAGCACGGTTTCCACCGTTTTCCATGGTAAAAGTACGGGAGGAGTTTTAAGAACATCAGAAGAAACACAAGATGTTCGCTTTGTGAAACTTGATTCATCCAATGTTCATCAATATATAAAACGAGGAAAATTTATACCAAGAGTCCTAGATGCCATGAAAGGGCACTCCATACCATTTGAAGCGTTTAAGGTTCGTCCCTATCAATTATTGCAAAGGTTAGAAGGTATATCTGTCAAAGATGAATCTTAGCAAAATAGAGAGCTATACGATTCTAGCAAAATCGTCATAACTCTCTATTAATGCAGTATGGTTTACTAGATTTCAAAATCGACTACGGCCACACCATCTACCAGATCCCCAACCAATTGAACTGCCTCCAAATGATTCGGATGAAGCTGATATGCGGCTAACATTTCTCGATTCTCGAACAACATTCTCATTCCAAATTGATAGTCAGCAAATTCTTGTTCTACAGTCGTATTCAAACCCACTGACACCGATTCTAGTCCAGGTATGTTACCCTCAAGAGAGCGAAACCGTTTTACCAGTTCTTGTTTGTCTTTTTCCTGGATTCCTCCTTTAAATTTAAAGAAGACCAGATGTTCAATTCGCTGCTTCATTTTATTCCTCCTTACTAGACAGTTGCTGACACACTAAAATGTGAATTTATATAATTCACATCCTCATTAGAGAGATTAATACCAGAGCCTAGACAGCTTTCTGCTATTTGATCTGGTCGTCTTGCTCCAATTATGACTGAGGGTACATTTTCCCACCGTAAAGACCACGCAATAGCAAGTTGACTAACCGTGCAACCGTAATCGGTAGCAATTGGCCTTAACTTTTCAACGAGTTCTAGAGTTCGAAGTAGTCGGTCCTTTTGGAAGATCTCTTCCTCACTTCTCCAGTCCCCCTTTTCAAAACGAGGCACTTCTTTTAATTTGCCGGTCAGAATGCCCCTTCCCAATACTTTATAAGGAAGGATTGACATACCTTCATTCATTGCAAAAGGAATAATCTCTTTTTCTATATTTCTATCCAATAAACTATATTCCACTTGATTGGTGATGATGGGTAGATACTGACTTGCTTCTACCATCTGTTCAATTGAAAAATTAGACACTCCCACGAAACGAACCTTTCCCGATTCAACAAGCAAACTTAAGGCTTCCATTGTTTCACTCATTTGAGTATCTGGATCCGGCCAGTGCAATTGATAGAGATCTATCTGATCCACTTGAAGTCTCTTTAAACTATCTTCACAAGCCCGGATCACATACTCAGCTGTCAAATTGTTCCTCAGATTTCCTGTATTGTCCCATTCCAACCCTACTTTAGTTGCAATGACCATGTCATGCCTATTGGATCCCAACGTCTTTCCTAACAGTTCCTCTGCATAGCCAAACCCATACATATCAGCAGTATCGAAAAAATTAACGCCTAAATCTATTGCACGGTAAATAGTTTGTTTTGCATCCTCTTCGTTGGCCTTCCCCATCCCATGCCCAGAAATCGGCCATGTGCCGAAACAGATTTCTGAAACATTCAGCTCTGTTTTGTGTATTTTACTGTACCTCATATTTGCCCCCTCGTATTAGAATGCATTTATTCATTCTTCATCGTATGTCTCGTTCATCTCGCTACTACAATCCCAGCATACTGATCTATTTCGTTCCATTTTGGCTAACTCACTACCACAACAAATACACACATCCGTCATTTCATTGTCCTCCTCGTTCAATTTGGGTAAAAAAAAACAGGAGAGCCGCAAATATTTTTCGAGTGGCTCTTCTGTTTTCAAACTATGAATCTTGAACTACCATTTTTTTAGCCCTAATAGTTTCTCCCCTAATTCTGTCAGTACAGCTCGATCATATTTTACTTGTTCCCAATTCCGTGGGTCCCCTGGGAATGCGTATCCTTCTGGCTTAATTCTTTCACTCCAAGATTGAATTCTTGTTTCGCGCAAGCCCTCATTATTTTCTTGGGCAGGGAACATAGAAATATATTGCGCAATTCGTGCCTTTTCAGAGTAATTAGGGCGGATACCATGAGGCTGCATACTATTAAAGATGAGTAAATCTCCAGCTTTTGTCACCACTTTTGTTGGAGTAAATCCTGTGGTGTCTGGCTTAAAAGGATCTCTATCGGCCGGTTGTGTTTTTACCCAATCATCAAAGGTTCTATAAAGTTCAGGAATACACTGGAATCCGCCCATATCAATATCAGTATCAACTAGGGATAGAACACCTTGTACATTAACCGGGATTGGATCTAAGGAAGTATCTACATCCCAATGAATGAACCCTTTATATTCATGGCCTGGTTTCATTGGTAGGTTCAAATTACAGCGGTCAATACTCACCCATAGCTTTTCAGTGCCCCAAATATCTACAAAAGCATTGTAGATCTTCTCATACATACGGTTATCCCATAAATACTGATGGTTATATAATTCAACCATACCAGTGTTCATCAGCTCTTTCATTGCCATTTCACGGCGGGGAGCTGTGTACCATGTGGCTGAATCAATAGGGTCCTTTTCTTCAAATTCCCAAATTAACTTTACTAAACGTTCAATATGATCTTGCGGAATGGCGTTACGAACAACAACATAGCCGTTCTCTTTCCAAAACTTCCAATCCTCTTCACTTAATACTCTTAACGGTTCGTTGTTTTTGCGTTCATTTAATGGAATCTCTATTTCAAGGATATTATTTAACTTTTTTTCTGCTTTCATTTTATTCTTCCTCCTTAATTATCATTGATTTATTAGTAAGCAACAGCTTATTTACCTGTAAATTTATCTAAATTTTCTTTTGTAACTAGTTGGAAAGGGACCATATTGTCTTTTTCCACTTTTTCACCCTTCGCTGCTTTTTTTGCTACCTCAATTGCCATTTTTCCTTGTGAATCTACATCCTGAAAAACAGTGGCTGAAAGTTCTCCAGATTTAACTGAGTTTAAAGCATCTGGAATTGCATCAATTCCAATTACTTTGATATCTTTTAGTTTACCTGCTGCACTCAATGCTTTTATGGCCCCCAATGCCATTTCGTCATTTTGTGCAACAATTGCATCAAGTTTCTGAGATTGCAGCCAGTTTTCAGTTAAGGAAAGTGCTTCCTCACGTGACCAATTAGCTGTTTGTTCTGCAGCAACCTTTAAATTCGGAAAGTCTTTTAACACTTTCTTATTTCCTTCCGTTCGGTTTACTTCTGCTGAATTTCCATTAGGCCCATGGATAATGCCAATCTTTCCTTTTCCACCTAATAAGTCCGCAATATGTTTCATTTCTATTTTTCCTGCTTCTACATCGTCTGATCCCACATGCGCTGTGGCCTTCTCTTCATTTGAGACAACGGCAAGCACAGTAATAATAGGAATTTTTGCGGCTACTGCCTGTTCAACGACTGGAGCACTTCCATCCTTGTCAGCCGGATTTAAAATGATTGCATCCACCTTCTGGTTAATGAGATTTTCTACCTGACTAATTTGATTTTCCGCTTTGCCTTCTCCATCCGATTCAACCAATTGGACATTAGCGGATTTTGCATATTTTCGAATAGAATCTTGTAAATTAACTATATATTCATTTTGCAAATTCTGGTACAAGACACCTATTTTGATTTTTCCATTTGCATTTCCACTTGCTTGCTCTTCTGCCTTACCAGAACATCCACTTAAAATCCCTAAAACGATTAATAATGCTGCAGCTAGTACCTTCCATCTTTTCATATACTCACTCCTTAGATTTATTAATTGTGATTCTTCTTATCAAGTAAAACAGCAATCACGATGATGGCACCTTTTAAAATTTGCTGATAGTAAGAAGATACATTTAGGAGGTCTAGACCATTGTTCATGACTCCAATAATCAGCACGCCAACCAATGTTCCAAGTAAACTTCCTACTCCACCAAATAAACTTGTTCCACCAATAACTACTGCGGCAATGGCATCCAGTTCATATCCTTGGCCAAGTACTGGAGAGCCTGACATAATTCTAGAGGAGAGGATCATTCCCCCAATTCCAGCTAGTAATCCAGATATGGCATACACACCAATTTTCACAGTACTGATGTGAATTCCTGAGAGTTTAGCAGACTGCTCATTTCCACCAGTTGCAAACACATGTCTACCGAAAACTGTAAAATTGAGAATAAATATACCTACTAAAACAATGACTAGGAAAGCTAACACAGGAATAGGGAAACCTAAGATATATCCACTCCCGATATTGTTATAGCTACTACTTAAACCTATTACAGGACGGCCGTCCGTATAGACCATGGCTAGTCCTCTAGCCGCAGTCATCATCCCTAAAGTCGCTATAAAAGGGGCAACCTTCCATTTTGCCACTAATACACCATTAATCAGGCCACAAGCTAATCCGACAGTAACACCAATTATCATTGGAATGAGGATAGAATAACTGCTGTCTGCTTGTGCGAAACTTGCAGCCACAACTGCTGAAAGTGCCATAATTGATCCGACAGAGAGGTCAATTCCTCCAGTAATGATAACGAAGGACATGCCAATTGCTACAATACCGATAATCGACACTTGTCGCAGAATATTAATGATATTGGTAGTTGTTAAAAACGATTCAGAGGTGATGGATAGGATAACGAATAAGATTGCAAATGCTATGTAAATCCCATATTTCGCTAGAAGTTTTCCCGTATTCCCTGTTTTTACAACCGCTTGTGAATTTACTAAATCCATTAGACTAAATTTGGCTACTTCTTCTTTTTGAGGGTTCATCCGAATTTTTCTCCTTTCGTAATACCTGCACAGCATGCCATAACCTTTTCCTGATCAAACTCCTCTCTCGAAAACTCTCCTGTTAATTTTCCTTCACTCATGACAAAAATCCGGTCACAAATCCCAAACAATTCAGGCATCTCCGAGGAAATTACAATCACAGACTTTCCTATACTTGCAAAATCGTGAATAATTTTATAGATTTCAGCCTTTGCCCCAATGTCAATCCCTCTCGTAGGTTCATCTAAAATTAAAATGTCAGGATCATTTAATAACCACTTAGCAATGACAATTTTTTGCTGATTGCCTCCACTTAAATTTTTCACTAACATGTTCCGATCTGGAGTTTTAATCTTTAATGAAGTTATTTGTTGATCTACAGCTATATTTTCCTTTTTTCGAGATATGATATTTTTGAAAGCAGCAAACTTCGTTAAATTCACTAAACTAATGTTATCTCTAACTGACCCCGTTAAATTTAAACCTGTTTGTTTTCGATCCTCAGTTACCAAGGCTATTCCATTTTTAATTGCTTGCTTTGGATGTTTGTGGACTACCTTTTTTTGATTGAGATAAATTTCACCACTATGGGGAGGGTGTACTCCGAAAATACTCTCCACAACCTCGGTTCTCCCAGCTCCTACAAGACCCGCTATTCCAATTACCTCCCCTTGATGGAGGGAAAATGAGATATTCTCAAAACTGCCTTTTCGTGTTAAATTTTTCACTTCCATGGAAACATTTTCAGTTTTTGTTGTTTTTGTTTGGTACACATCTTTCAGCTCTCTACCAACCATTAAAGAAATAAGCAAATCTTGATTTAATTCTTTTGCCTTTTTACTGTCGATATAACAACCATCTCTTAACACAGTTATTTCATCTGCAATTTTAAAAATTTCATCCATTTTGTGAGAGATATAGATAATAGACTTTCCTTGTGAGGTCAGCATTTTTATAATCTCAAACAGTTTCTCCACTTCTCTATCCGTGATGGCGGAAGTTGGTTCATCCATCACAATAATCTCCGCCTGGTTAGAAACCGCTTTCACAATTTCAACCATTTGTCTATCTGATACAGAAAGGGACGACATTTTTTTATCTGGATTCAATTCAATTTTTAATTCTTGAAATAGCTTTTGAGCTCTTTCTCTTTGTTCCTTCTTCCTAATCACCATACTCCTTCCTAAGGTAGGTTCTCTCCCAAGGAAGATATTATCTGAAACAGTCATTTCAGAGACAAAACTTAATTCTTGATGAATCATGCTTACCCCACTACGTAAAGCATCACGAGGGTTATTAAACTCAACTTTTTCCCCTTTTAAAAGCAGTTCGCCTTTATCAGGTTTGTATATACCAGCAAGAATTTTCATTAGGGTAGACTTGCCTGCTCCATTTTCTCCCATGAGTGCATGGACAGTTCCTTTTTTCACATAGAGAGAAACCTCATCAAGTGCCTTCACACCTGGAAATGATTTAGAGATCTTTTTCATCTCGAGAGCGTACTGCTTCTTCTTTTCCAACTGAATTTTCACCCCTTCTTGAGAGAAATATGATGGTAATCTTTTGTTATCAGGTAATCTGATTAGTTAGAATATTACTATCGCCATAGTGTTAATACAATTAACTATCGTGCTAAGCTTAAAACAAAAACTATAATATCTTGCTATTCTCCTTTTTATTTCCTATTCATTTTTCTACTAGTCCATTAGTTGCAATTCAAATTCTTGATAAAAATCATGGAAAATTGGATGTTTTTATTGAAATTTTTGTTATAGAATAAAAAAAAGACATCATTATTCTACATATCTTGAAATTTAGTAATCTAAAGTATGTTGTTTTCGTTCTGCAAAAAACTATATTATCTTGCGGTTGATGAATTATACTGCTAAAACAACTAATTGGAGGATGCGATGATGGAAAACTCTATAAACAAAGTTTTCAATGAGGAATATGTAGATACACCTTTGAAATTTATTATCCCCCCAGTCCTTGCCTATTCCGGGCAGGTCGGAGGAAATCCAAACTGGAATTTTCCAAGTCACAAGCACGATGATTTGAGTGAGATCATTTATATTTGTGAGGGAGAAGGAACCTTTATTATCAATAATAAAAGTTATACTGCAAAAGAAGGTGACATTCTCATATACAATTCGGGGGTCATCCATGAAGAATATTCCAATCCAATTAACCCGCTCAAAACCTTTTATTGCGGTGTCTCTAATCTCGTAATTGAACAATTGAACGATCTTGAAATTATTCCTTCTAATCTAGAACCAGTGATCCGAAAGAATGAATATTCAGAGCAAATCGGAATCTATTTAGAACATATATTTGAAGAATCTTCCCTGCAAGCAGCGGGTTATGAAATGATATGCCAGGGCTTGTTAACCTCTTCCATTGCATTAATTCATAGAGCTATTAAGCTACAACATTGTAAAAATGAAACAAAAGAAGCCCATACCCTAGCCCATCGGATAAAAGAATATATTGATAAAAATTATAAAAAAAATATAAAACTTGAGGACATTGCAGATGAATTATTTATCAATAAATACTACCTATCACATGTTTTTAAGGAACAGATGCAATTGACACCGATCAATTACTTAATTAATCGAAGAATGGGAGAAGCAAAACACTTGTTAGTATCAACAGAGTTAAAAATCGGGGAAATAGCAAGAATCACGGGGTACGATAACCCAAACTACTTTACACTATTATTTAAAAAGATGACAGGAGAAACACCTAAACAATTTAAGGAAAGCCATCGAAAAAATCTATATTATCATAATAATTAACACAGAAAAAGAGGAGAGCTTTAGTTTAAAAAGTTCTCCTCTTTCATTTATTAAAGGATAAGCTTAGATTTTTTAGTGTATAAATTCTTGCAGTAATAAGGAATAAATCATCGTAGTTATTTTGTACGTATTCATCGATAATGCTCATCCCTTGACGAAACTGGTTAAGCAAATAATAGGTGTACTTTCCGTCCCAATCGAACTGATTGATTCTAATTAGTTCATCAGCAATAATTTGAAACTTATACTCCTCTGTTAGAAGCTTGATTTGATACAATTTATCCGCTTGCACCCTGAAATTATTTTTATTTTCATGTTTCTGCCTAAGAAACTTTAGAAAGCTATTGATATTTTCAGCAAGAAGAATTGCTTTATTCCTCTCATGTATCATCTCTTCCTCTCCTCTCTGTCGAAAACTGGACCTTTATGAAAAGTGTATGTCTTGAACCGTTTTTCTAACACTCTATGTCTATCTAAAATATTCTAGACTAGTGTAATAACCCTTGCCTTTTTCTATTATTTTCATATTTTATAGTAGGTCCTATGGGAAAGGGGGGAATGTCAGGATGGATTTAACATATGAGCATGCACAACAATTAAAGCTAGTTGGAAAAATGGTTCGTTTTCGCAATGCGAATGGCGAATGGGTTGTAGGTAAAGTTACAAAAATACAGCAAGATGGACTAGAAATTGAGGAATTTGGTAATCACAGCTCCAGTGAGGGCTATGGATTTGGTTTTTTTGGCCCTGCACGTTTTTTTGGATGCCCTTGCTTTGTACCTTTTGTAAATGTATCGCTTTTCAGTTTCTTTTTATTTTAAATGGAAGAGATTTAATAATTGTTTAATAGGTTTCATTTTGGAGTTCACAGGGAATGTATAGGTTAGAAACATTGATCCACTGTTAAACATCCAAAATAGGAGTGATATGTATGGACAAGCAATTAAATGAGCAAACAATTGAAAATCAGATTTACAAAAACGGAGATTCCTTGACAAGCTTTGATGACTTCAGGGAATTTCTTAGCGGGAAGGTTCAATTAGGCGAAAGACTAGGAATGGATGAAGAACAATTAGCCAACTCTGCACAAAAAGTTGCTGATTACCTAGCGGCAAAAGAATCACCTAAGAATTCCGAGGAGAGATTATTACAAGAGCTATGGAAGGTTGGTACGGAGGAAGAGCAGCATAAACTCGCACATATGCTTGTCCGTTTAGTTCAAAACAATTAGAAAGAAAATAAATTCTAGATAAAAATGGGCTTGGTTTGCTGATAAACCAAGCCTGTTTTTATGCAGGTTTAATTATAGCACCAAAAAATATTGAATTTGATTCGGTGGGATTGGAGTAATGGCCATTATATGATAACCGATGCTTAGCAATTGTGATAAAGTTTCTGCACAATTGGTCCGTGGAGGCTCGATTGGTGCGTGAAAACTTTTATAAAGATTTATGAACTGATTATCAGTTGTACAATGAAGTAATAAAACATGTCTACCAGTCCATGGCTGACCGATTATTGGTTGTGGATGGAGTTCCCTCATATTGAACACCCTCATTATTTGATACAATAGACTATGAGAAACCACTCGTCCATGGTTCTTTAGGGTTTAACTATGATTGAATCTTCTTTATGATCCCTTGATAATTTTCTTCACTTATAATTCCTAACCATTTACACAGGTAAGAATTTAGTATAATTCTCTTCTTAACTCTTCTAGATATATACATATGAACAACTCCGCTTTTTCTTCATTATATTCTATATACTCAAAAAAGTTTCCTTCATCCAAAAAAATTACTTTAATCAAACAAAAGGACAAAAAGAAGATAGACTCCTCATCTAAAGGAAACATTTTCTCGCAGGACAAGCATAAGATTGAATAACAATCATTTGCTGAAGGGACGCACGCTATGTCTACTAGAAAATCCAGGTTATCTGCTTCTATGTACGCAACCATGTCAATCAGTTTTTGGGGAGTTTCATTTGTATCCACCAAAGCAGTATTAGGAAAGCTTGACCCCTATTCGTTACTTGTCTTACGGTTTGGAATTGGAGCCTTATTTTTGCTGCTCCTGTTACTTGTTCTGAGGATCCGGATGTTCATTTCTTTAAAACATTTGCCACATTTAATGATACTCGGCATCCTTGGCGTGTTTGTACATCAGGTGCTTCAAGCAACTGCTTTGTTAACGATTAACGCATCTTCTGCTGGATGGCTCATCTCGTTTTCACCTATTTTTACAGTTATTCTTTCACTTCTCTTTTTACATGAAAAAATAAATTTCACTAAGATTGCAGGTATGATCCTTGCCATTACTGGTGTGCTGCTAGTCACAACGACAAGAAGTGGACACTCCTTCCAAATAGCAATGAATATTGGCTTTTTTCTCATGATGCTGAGCACGTTAAACTGGGCCGTTTATTCAGTCCTATTACGAAGCTTAAAGCTCCCTTATCCTCCCCTACTGGTGACTTTTTACATGAGTTTACTTGGCTTAATTCTTACAACACCTTTTATTATAAGGAACAAAGGATGGGATTCCCTCTCTCTTTTGACACATGCAGAGTGGGCACATTTGTTGTTTCTTGGTGTTTTTGTTTCAGGTATTGCTTATTGGTATTGGGGAAAGGCACTGGAGATATTGGAGGCTACAAAAGTATCCATGTTTTTATATTTAGAGCCACTTACAACATTAATTGCAGCGGTATTGCTTTTACAGGAGAAAGTTTTACTCATAAGTGTTGTTGGAGGAATCATAATTATTATGGGAGTCATTATTGTTAACGGACATCTGGTGCCTAAGTTGTTCAATTTCTTTAAGAAAAAACGACTATAGGAGGAGACGAACTTCATGGATTTGCTAAATAGGATAAAGAAGGTTTTAGATCCATTGAAATGCCCATCAAAAGAGGAATTGAAAGAAGCTTTAGTGAAACTTGATGTAAAAATCGATGAACTTGCTAACTTGCCAAAACCATCTGAGGGGAAACCTTACAATCGTAGGCTGCTTTATAAAAATGATGAAGTTGAATTGCTTGTGATGAATTGGTCTGAATTAGAGTGTGCCCCGCATGACCATGGGAATTCTCACGGTTGGATCCAAGTCCTATCCGGTACTTCACTAAATTCGGTTTATGAGATGAAAGGCAATAGGTTGCCAGCCGAATTGTTTCGACAATACCATCATCAAGGAAAGTATTTTTATGCCCCACTGAAAGCTATTCATAAAATGCAAGCTTCCAACCAAACGGATTTAGTCACTCTACATTTATACTCCCCTCCCATCTCTGGAATGATTGTCTATGACTTACAAAAATGCGCGGCCTGTGTAGTATCTGATGATTGCGGAGCATGGTGGCCTGATGAACAATATCAGAAGGTGAAAGAATTCCAACTTAAAAGAGCCGAAATGATTGAAGAAAAATAGGGCAGATAAAAGTATCCCTCTACAATAATTGTAAAGGGATACTTAATATATACATCTAATTAAAATCAATAATCGCGCCATTCACTTGCTGGTAAGGGAAGAATTGTAGCTTAAACTGCTCGTTCGTGGGCAATTCATAAGCTAGTGTGCCCTTAACATTGCCGCCAGGATCCAGCTCACCCGAAGACAGGGTTGTATCAATATCAATCATCAGAAAAGGCTGAAAATAATCTTTCCCTTTACTATCCACCACACTAAAGAAATGAGGGGCATACTTCACTTTCTCGGTTCCTGTATTTTTAATTTCCACTGTAATGATGAAAAATTCATTTCCGCTCTTAGGCTTTTCTTTAGGAGTACCTTGTGATTTTTCAACCTTTGTTACCATTAGTGTGGAATCTTTCTGTTTTATTTCCTCCCCAACCGCATAATGTTTCACTGGGGGAGGAGTTTCTTGTGCTAGTGGTGAAGTGGAAACAACTGGCTTAGAGGTTGTAGGCTTCTTTTTGGCACTATACGCCTCTGGAATTTTTGCGTTCCCACCCGGTTCATAAATAGTCACAACACTAATTAAAACAACCACAAATCCCCATATCAGAGCTTTGCTGCTTAAGAACCTTTTCTTAGAGCCTTTACCAACAATCTCCGATAAATCTTTTGGGTGTTGGTCATTTTGAACAAATTCAAAATGATGCTTTTCTAGTTGGATTGGTGAAGGAATCACTGCTGCATCCTTTCCCTCTACCTTTTTCATGACAAGAGAACCATTCATTTGTTCTTCTAATTCTTTTCTCATCATGTTCACAATCAAAATAACAACGAAAAAGCCTAAGATTGGGACAAAGACCATCCACGGCGCCCTCATAAAATCATGAAAATTCTGCCCGATTAAACCCGCCCACTCATTAGTTAAAGAAGCTGCTTTGGGTGGTTCTTCATAACCAAACGTTCCTCCAATTGTCTGGCCCCCAAGGAAAAACTCAAATATACCTAGATGCATGGTAATCTGCAGGGCACTTAATAACTGCTGGAATGTAAATAAAACTCCATAAGATCGAAAATAGGGCATCAAATGTCTTCGGATCACATGAAATTTACTAGCTCCCATCAAATATGAACTTTTTACAAAGGAAGTTCTGACCAATTGATCTGTAATTTCTGATGCAAAAATAGTTACTGACGGGAAGCCAAGGAAGACTAACATCAAAATCTGATAAGCAACAACTGAAGACATAGGTCTTTCAAACGTACCATTCACAGGCAACATTAAAACAATCCCTAAGAATATCGTTGGAATATATCTAAAAATAACGAAAAAATCCTTGAAATATTTTTTCAAGAAAGGAGCATAAATGGATAAGAAAACGCCCATCGCCCCTCCAAATATGACTCTTAAGAGGGCAACAACAAGTGCTGTAACCAATGTGTACTTCGCACCATACAACAACAGCAAATACATATCCTGCCCGTTACGGTCCGTTCCCATCATATGTTCAAATGATGGCGGAAACGGGGCTCTTCCAAGAATATTGCCCTTTTCATCGGAAACTAAGATTTGTTTATTAAAATCCATTGGTGCGTAAAGGGGATATAAATAACTTGCTAGAAAAAGAAGAAGGAGGAGTACTGCTCCGATCATTGTTTTTTTGTACTTCCTCATAGACTAACACTCTCCTTCCCTTTAAAAAACGTTAATACTAAAAGGCTCAAGCCTTCTATGATTAAAAGTGGCAATGCAAACAGTAATAGACAAATTATTAGTAATACAAACTCCCCCATTCCCATTCCAATTGGAAAAGTTTTCGTAAATCCATTGATATTAAACATGAACTCTAACAAATAAAGACTGGAGAGAATAATCCAAATACTTGTTCTCAGTTGGATTATAAGTAGCGGAAAAATGTTACGAATCATATGTACAACTAAAATTCTAATCTGCCTGATTCCCTTGGCCTTCAGGTAAAAAACATAATCCTTCGACTCTTCCTCCTCTAGGGATTTGATTAAAAATTGCATAAAAAACAAAGTTGGAAGGAAAGAGATGGTTACAATCGGCACAAAATAGGGCTTGTGACCAAAGATACCATATAGCTGTAAAAATTTCATTCCAGTAGATTTATAGAGAGTAATGACGAAAAACATAAAGAGACAAATAATAAGTAAGTCAGGAACGGATTCAAAAAAACCAATCACTTTCTTAAACAGGTTTCCTAGTTTTTTAGGTGCGATTTGCACCATAATTGCTCCTAATATACCTATAATAATCACAACAAGTAAAGAAGCAAACACAATAATCATCGAATAACGGTAGCTTTCACTCATATGCATTTGTTCAAATAAAACCATGGCTTGGGAATCTTTATAATGAATTAATTTTTGAATATTAATCTCAATAAATTCCCAAAACGGTTTAAAATTAATGGTTAGTGTTTCCCCTATTCCAATTAAAGTTGGTAAAGCGAAAACAAAAAAGATTCCTGAAATCATAAGGAATATCCTAAGGGGCAGATCTAGATATTTTTTCATTTTATACCTCTCTCGCATTTATATTATTCAAAGTTTATGAGGAACTCTCTAAATCAATTAGACGTTACAGAGCAGGTTTACTGTTCACATTTTTGTAAAAAAAAAGAAATTATTATACAAAAAAGCCTCTTTCGCTTAAATGGTTTCTCCCATTTAGCAAAAGAGGCTTAGATTTTCTATTATTATAGTTTCTTTATTAGAACGTTAATGTTACTTGTGCATCTTTAGCAAACTCTAAAAATGTCACAGCACCGCCAACTTCGATACCGTCAACAAATGCTTCTTTTTCTAATCCCATAACATCCATTGTCATCTGACAGCCAATGAATTTAACCCCTAACTCCTGCGCCATTGCTACTAATTCTGGAATAGCAGGTACATTTGCTTTTGCAAATCCCTCAGCAAAGTGTTCTTTTCCTTCAGGCATAGGTAGTGCTTGATATGCTTCTTTATGAATAAGGTTTAGACCTTCGAATGTGAAGAAAACAGCTACTTCTTGATCTGATGCTGCTGCTGCAGTTGCGATATTAAATACTTTATATGCGTCAAATAGTCCACCATTGCTTGCAATAATTGCTACTTTATTACTCATGTTAAATTCCTCCCAGATTAAATATACTTGACTTTCTTTAGTCATTTTTTATAATAAATTTTTTCATTGCCTTAAGGATAATACCATTACCCCTATGGGTATAATAATAAATGAAAAAAATATGGTTGTCAACAAATAAAGATTACTTCTCTAAGTTTAATAAAAAAAGCTTCCCGACTAGTCTATACTTCGACCTAATCAGCAAGCTTTTTCAATCATTAAAAATATAATAATGCCACTTTCTCTTTTGCTTCTAAGTTTTGAATCATTTCGTACCAAGATTCTGGTTTATTTGATAAAACTGTATAATAACGCTTTAAAAATTTCACGATTAAATCAGTTTGCAGCTCATTCATTTCTCCATCCATTGGAAGGAAACAAAGGTCAAGACCCGTTACCGCTTCTCCATTATTATTCCAGGACGGGTGAACATATGAGAAATCAAGACGCTTGTACCCAAGATGAGCCAACACTTCGCGACGAACATACGGATCCATTGGCTTAACGCCGCCGAATTCATAATGCTCTACACGATATGGATCATAGATTTCAGCAAACATTCCCATTAACTTCTTTCCATTCGCAGCTGCTAATTCATTCAGATCTTCCAATCTTTTATTGGCTAAAAATGGTCCAATTCCCATTCCAGCTTGACCGATAATCGTAAAATCTGTCATTGCTACATTAAAATCTTCATAATAACGGTATTCTGTTGCCCCTACTACTTTTCCTTCATGAACCGCTACAAACACACGGATACCCGGATCTTCTAACGGTTCTTTCCAAAGGTCAAATTCCAATACTTCTTCTGGCGGGAAGACATCTTGCATTATTTGATGCATTTGTTTAAATAACGGGTCATTGATATTAGTTATTCTAGTAAATTCCATTGGATCATCTCCTTTTTATTTTGAACTGGAAAACGGATTTTTCCATTCCATTAGCGTCCCATAATTATAGGATTCTTCATCTTCTAAATAATTCGCTACTACTTTTACTGGGGTACGTCCGCAACGGAGGAGAAAGGTAATAACTGGATCCTTCAACTCTCCTTTTACCACTGCATCTATATATTGTTCTGGTGTCATATCATTTGCATGTTTGTGATAACCTGGCATCCTACCCCCACCAAGCAGTCTTTCCAACCCCAAATGAACAACAACATCATACATGGAAAACATCAGCCACTTGCCTAAGCCTAATTTTCGAAAAGCAGGACGGACACCTATATCGACTACGTATAAGGTATTCCCTTTAGGGTTGTGGTTCCGGATATAGCCATTATCCGTTATTTCTTCCCAGGAATGTTCGGGATGTTGTGGGTCAAAATCAACGAGGAGTCCTGTCATAGACCCAGCTATTTCACCATTCACCTCGATACATAAAGCTCCCTGCGGAAAAAGAGTGACATGGTTTTTTAGTTGTTCTTCATTCCACCATAACTCAGATGGAAATGGAGGCGGAAAGCTTTCCTCTTGGATTCGAATTAGGTTAGGGAAATCGTTCTCTTCATAATTTCGAATGACGACCGGAACCGGTGTGTCTTGATCAAATACGAAGAATTCTTTTCGATACATGAAGATCCCCCTTTTCATTGAATGAATTAACTTATTTTGTTTCCCAATCAGGGTAAAGATCTGTACGTCGATCACGCCATGTAGTAACAGAACCCTTTTCACGAACTTGGTATAATAGCTCTAAATTAAGGTCTGCAGTAACAATCATATCTTGATTAATCTCACCTTCTACCAAAATCCCTTTTGGAGGAAATGGAATATCATTTGGTGTGATAACGACTGCCTGCCCAAAATTGGCCCGCATGAAATCGACGGTCGGCAGCGAGCCGATCGTACCCGTAGTGACAACATAGACTTGATTTTCGATGGCTCTCGCATGACTTGTGTAACGAACACGGTGGAAGCCGTGGCGATCGTCTGTACAGGATGGACAGAAAATAACATCTGCGCCTTTCGCTTTTGCCATACGAACGATTTCTGGAAATTCAATATCATAGCACGTTAACATTGCGATTTTCCCTTTTTCGGTCTCGAAAACTTCTAGTCCGTCTCCTGCACTCATATTCCACTCATGGACCTCTGTTGGAGTAATATGAAGTTTTGCTTGTTCTACCACTCTTCCATCCGGATAAAACATATGGGCAACATTATAAAGGCGATCACCTTTACGAATCACATGTGTTCCACCTATAATGTGCATCTTATATTGTTTGGCCAGTTCAATAAATAATGACCGGTATTGATCGGTATAATCAGGTAGTTCTTGGATGGTTAATGCTTCCCCTTTATCGTTGCCTATTGACATAAGCTGTGTTGTAAAAAATTCAGGGAAAATGATAAAATCGGATCCAAATTCTTCTGCTGTTTTGATATAATGCTCCACCTGATCTGCAAACTCTTTAAAAGAGCTAATGGTGTGTAGATGATATTGAACGGCTGATACTCTCATTTGCATAGAATCCCCTTCTTTCTATTTGTAATCACATTTAATCCTATTATTAGCGAAATGAAAAATTTGAACAAGTACGCACTTTTTCATTACATAGTGAAAAAAACTATACTGTAAAATTTATATAGTTTCCCCTACCTTATTTTATTAGGATAAAATAATCTTTTCTTTTTCATACTAAAAGGAAGAATTACCATTACACTTTTTCTAAAGTGAACAAATGGCAGCTTATATCAGTGAGGGATGTTTATGTTTTGGAAAAAGGGTAAAAGCATTGCTAATGATAGTAGTGACACACAGCAACCTGTGCAAAGGAAGATATCACTAAATTCTCTAAAACAGGTTTTAGACAATATGGACGATGTAGAGATAATCGAACGCACTACACTTAACGATCAAAAAGTTGTCTTAATCTATTTAAGAACCTTAATTGACCAGGATCGTTTGAATGAATCGATAATAGAACCTGTTATCCAATGTCCACATGCCATGATTTACGAAAGCATAGCCACACCTAAAGTAATGAAGATTCAATCACTTGAAGAGGCACAGAAATTACTCCTCACCGGTGCTGTACTTCTGAATGATTGTATCCAAGAACAATGGTTGGTCATTCCTCTTCCTAGCGAATTAAGTAGGGGGATTGAAACCTCTGAAACAGAAACAATTTTATACGGTGCAAAAGATAGTTTCACTGAACAATTAGAACCAAATATCACCCTCATACGCAGAAGACTTCCTATTACTGAATTAAAAACAGAGAAATATAAAGTAGGTTCATTAAGTGAAACAACGGTTGTCCTAATGTACATAGAAGGGTTAACCAATCCTGAATATATATCAATAGCAAGAAAGAAAATCTCTGAAATTAACTTTGATTTATTTTTCGATTCATCCCAGGTAGCGGCATTTATGGAGGAACATCAACACAGTATTTTTCCACAATTCCAACAAACTGACCGCCCAGATGTTTGTGCTTATTCCTTAGGGCTCGGTAAATTAACTATCTTGGTAGAGAACACACCGTTTGTATTAATTGCACCAATCACCTTTTTTCACCTTTTCCAATCACCTGAGGATTATATTAATCGTTGGCCGGTTGCAAGTTTTTTAAGACTTATTCGATATTTAAGCTTTTTTCTGTCCGTCACACTGATACCTTTTTATGTTGCACTATCAACCCACCATTATCAAATGATTCCCTTACAAATACTATTTGTTTTAGTGGAATCTAGAAGTAAACTACCTTTTACACCATTTTGGGAAGCATTACTGATGTTAACTATTCTTGAAATCATAAAAGAAGCGAGTTTACGGATGCCGACCAAATCAAGTCAAACCTTAGGGGTGATTGGTGGTATAGTTATCGGTCAAGCAGCGGTTCAAGCGGGTTTTGCGAGCAAAGTATTAATTGTATTAGTTTGTATTTCAACCATCTCCTCATTTTTAGTACCAAACTATTTGATGACGAAGGCAAATACACTCATTCAATTTGGTTTTCTTCTCCTTTCAACCTTTTTTGGAGTTTTTGGCATTGCCATGGGAGCTGTTGCCATTTTGGCACACCTAAATGGTCTTACTTCCTTAAAACAACCCTATTTTTCACCAATCGCTCCATTTTACTGGAAGGACTGGATCGATCTCTTTATTAGAGGGCCTTTAACAAACATGAAATCCCGTCCTGATCATTTACACCCTTTACAGAAATGGAGATACAAACGAAGGATGTGATTCAAAGTTGACCACATTTTCCTTATTTGATAAATCATCTAAACTTGACGGATTCTATGCCTTTTTCATCGTCAACCGTTTCCAAATGCTTTACCTATTTTTTTTAATGCCTACCTACTTATTACACCCGTTTATGATTTGGGGCATTGTTGCAATGGCAATTTTTTCTCAACTCAATATAAGGCTGTTATGCAAATGGCTAGAATCAAATTATGCTAAAAAGGGGTATCAAGGTTTTGTAGAACTTATTGGAGCTCGAATGGTAAGGCTTTTGACTTTTATAGGCCTTATATTGATACTAATCAAAATAACGGTGATCACACTCGGATACTTAGAAGTCATTCATGATTTTATTTTCCCATCAATGAATTCAAATTGGATTATTTTTTTCATTCTTCTTACGAGCTCCTATGTTGCTTCACTAGGAATGAAGAATACCATACGGTTTGTGGTTATTGTTTTTTTATGTGTTTTTTGGATAATTTTTTTATATTATCCCTTTTTTATTCCACCAATCGCTGCATTACATGATTTGTATCCCTTGATACCAACAAATTGGACAACTGATTCATGGAAAGGATTGTTACTCATTTGGTCTTCATATTCAGGACCAGAGTATATAATCTGTCTAATTCCTTGGATCAAACCACAAAAAAAAATGCGTAAATATTTAACCTATGCGAATGCTCTTTCTACTTCAGAGTATTTGCTATTGTTTATTGCGAGTTTATTCTTTTTCGGTTCAAATTATTTAAGTAAAAGTAAATACCCTATTATTCAAATGATTCGATACTTACAATCTCCCCTGTTTGAACGACTGGATATTATCCTGATTTCACTACATATGTTTTTATTGGTGTTTGCTATATCAATTTTCTTGTTATGTATATATGGGGCTACAAGAATCATCCTAAAAAAAACAAGTACCCAACCTTCACGTATGGGTTTTGCTGTCACTTGTATTATGTTATTTCTCTGCTTTGTAATTGTGAATAATTGGATTTGGTCCATTGAAACGAAACAGAATATTCTCCTGAATATTCAAATTTGGTTAAGTGGAATAACTTACTTTATCGTCCCAACATTCTTGCTCCTTTTGACAAAGCTAAAAGGGCGTGTAAAAGCATGAGACGAAAGAAGATGCTTTTAGTTTGGGGAATCTTTGTTTCATTAGTCATGATTCCAGGATGTGCCCCATTTGTTGAGAACAACACAATTGAAGATATTGCTCCTGTCACTTTTTGGTCAATTAGTAAAGGCGAAAAAGGAAAAATAAAAATGAGTACATTAGTCCCTCCATTAGTAAATGAGCCAAAAAGCTTATTAACACTAGAAGTTGATCTCCTTAAACAGGGGGGAAAAGACTTTAATTTAAGATATTATCGTGAATTGAAGGTTGGACAACTCCGTATGTTTTTAATTCATGAGGAATTAGCGAAACAAGGGATTATTCAGTTGATTAACACGCTATTGACAGACTATGATATTTCGCAACGAATGTATTTAGTAATCGTTAAAGGTAATTTTGACGAATATATTAACAGACAAGCAAAGAAGCAAGAAAACCTTGATTATTACCTGTATCGGATGCTAAGACACTATGAGAGGAAAAAACAAGGTGAAATGACCATTGTCAATTTGCATGAATTTAAAAATAAGCTGTTTTCACCATTTTCAGATCCCGTTCTTCCTGTTTTCAAAGTAGCGAAAGATAACTTTACTTACGAGGGGACTGCTTTTTTTAGCAATGATAAATTAATAGAAACGGTCACAAGTACCGAAGATCAAATATTTCAACTTCTTGACAATGATCACTATTTAAAATTTTTTCCAATACCCAAATTAGATGTGGTTATTGGACATATACGCTCAAGAGTAAATGTGGATTTAGATAAAAATCTTTCCCTGGTTGTATTTGTCAATATTAATTTGAGCCAGAGCGATCACTTCAAAAGTGAGCCACTTCATTCTGTCTTATTTCCAAATTTGGTGGAGGATTGGGAGTTTAGGGTATCTTGCCCTGAGGGGCAAGATAC
>JBDOMM010000010.1:0-123027 GCA_039832695.1 Bacillus sp. (in: firmicutes) | reverse complement strand
TGTTTGTTTTAGGGAACAATCAAGGTCGCAACTTCTACAATAGGAGTTTTTTTCTTGTGTGTAAATACTATTTATTTGAATTTATGGGATTATTTTAAAGACGTGCAAGGCTAGTGGGACTGTCCCCCAATTGGGTGATGCGGTAAAGTGTCGGGGGACTGTCCCCCCTTTTTATAGGAAGTATGAGATGAAACGGGCTAGGCGCTCTTTTGTTGCTCTCCATAGGTTGGGTTTGTTTAGTTTGTCTATTGTTAATGGCACGGAGTCGGTGATGTCTTTTTCGATGACTTCCTTCACGCGTGTGATAAAGGCAGTGTCATAGATATAGCAGTTGATTTCTTTGTTTAAGAAGAAACTGCGTTTATCGAAGTTGGCGGTGCCGATATCGCAAATATTATCATCAATCACCATGGTTTTTGCATGGTAAAAACCATTCTTATATTGATACACCTTGGCGCCAATTTTCAGCAGCTTACGTAAGTAGCGATAGGATCCTTCTTGGACTAATAAATGATCCGCAGTGTAAGGAACAATAACAGTGAGTGATACACCTCGATGGATCGCTAGAAGCAACTCATTCATAATCCGGTCACTTGGCACAAAATAAGGACTGCCAATAATAATGGACTGCTTTGCCTTTTGAATGACCTGAACAAACTTTCCTTCCAACATCCCGGCTTCGGTTGGGACAAACTGATGGCGGACGGGACCCTTAGAAAGTGACTTCGCAGGGAAATAGGGCGGTTCATGCTGAAGGTTTTCACTGCCATACTCCTCCCAGTCGATCATAAACTCACATTGCAAAGAATGAACACTTTCACCAAGTATTTTTAAATGATAATCACGCCACGGGCTAAGTTTTGGGTCTTGGTCGATATATTCCTTCCCAATATTAAACCCGCCGAGATAGCCAATTTCCCCGTCAATAATCGTTATTTTACGATGATTCCTGACTTGCGAGGAATAAAAAAGAAAGGGGAGCTTGATTCGGTTACTAAAAGCAAACTTTACCCCGGCTTCCCTAAGGGCCTTTACCGTGGACGGCTTTAAACGCCAGCTGCCAAGGCGGTCTACCAACAGCCGCACTTCCACGCCTTCCCGTGCCTTTTCTTTTAACATTTCAAGAAATTCTTGACCGAAGCTGTCATCTTTAACGATATAGAAGAGCACATGAATATGCTTCCTAGCCTGGCGAATTTCCTGAAAATAGTCAGCGAATAATTCCTTCCCATGTGTAAAAATGTCCAGATAACCATGGAGGATGTTTGTTTCCATATAACTAGCAATGGAAAGATGCTTCTTTCGACCTAATCTAAAATCTAATACGAGCCATATAATGATAAGCAGTAGTAGTGCACATAAACAGGTGGCCAAGCTCATGTGGAATCTTTCCCCCAATCGGTTTCATTAGTGTTTCCGAATGGGTACATTTCTATAAGTCGAACGAATTTTACAAAAATTGATTGACTGAATGCTCATTCATTATATAATAGAAGTAAGATTAAGTTCAGAAAATTAATTATTTTCTTGTAAGAACAGGGGAAAGGGGCGTTAGTAATGAATGGTCTTTTGTGGATTAACCTCATTGCATTTTTACTTGTAACCGCTTACGCTATCAGCCTATTTGTTTATGTGGTTAAGACTCGAATCGAATTTATTAGGCTAGGAAAAAAAGTCGAGTTTGACAACAATGTCAAAGAGCGGCTGCAAAAAATTTGGGTAAACGTGTTTGGACAGAAAAAGCTGTTGAAAGATAAGAAAAGCGGCGCGATTCACGTCATGTTCTTTTACGGATTCATCCTTGTCCAATTTGGCGCCATCGATTTTATCTGGAAAGGAATCGCACCAGGTTCACACCTGCCGCTAGGTCCGCTATATCCAGGCTTCACGTTCTTCCAGGAAATCGTCACATTGACGATCCTTGTTGCGGTGATTTGGGCATTTTACCGCCGCTATGTGGAAAAATTAGTCCGGTTAAAGCGTAATTTTAAATCTGGACTTGTTCTTTTATTTATCGGTGGTTTAATGGTTTCCGTTTTAGTGGGAAATGGAATGGGCATCATCTGGCATGGGGAAGAAGCATCTTGGACGGAACCGGTTGCTTCCCTGATTGCAACGGCCTTCTCATGGGTAGGAGAGACAGCTTCCATCGTCATATTCTATGTGGCTTGGTGGATGCACTTATTGTTCTTATTAACTTTCTTAGTATACGTGCCGCAATCCAAGCATGCGCACTTGTTGGCTGGACCGGCAAACGTATATTTTAATCGTTTAGAAAAACCAGGTAAGCTGAAGAAAGTTGATTTTGAAGATGAAACACAAGAGTCCTTTGGGGTTGGAAAAATCGAGGACTTTACGCAGCACCAAATGATCGACTTTTATGCTTGTGTGGAATGTGGCCGCTGTACCAATATGTGTCCGGCAACAGGAACAGGTAAGATGCTGTCGCCAATGGATTTGATTGTGAAAATGCGTGACCACCTCACAAACTATGGTGCGTCCGTTACTTCAAAACAGCCATGGGTGCCGACGTTTGCTTTTTCTAATACAAAAGGAAATCAAATTGCACTAGCTGCGGCAGGACAAGGTGCACAGGAATCGGCCGCTGCCCTTGCTTACAATCCAAGTTTGATTGGTGACGTTATTACCGAAGAGGAAATCTGGGCATGTACAACGTGCCGTAACTGTGAAGATCAATGTCCGGTTATGAACGAGCACGTGGATAAAATTATTGACCTTCGCCGTTATTTAGTTTTAACAGAAGGTAAAATGGATGCGGATGCACAGCGTGCGATGACGAATATCGAGCGTCAAGGCAATCCGTGGGGATTAAATCGTAAAGAGCGCGAAAACTGGCGTGAGGTTCGCGAGGATGTAGAGATTCCAACGGTGAAAGAAATGAGCAAGAAGGGTGAAGAATTTGAATACCTCTTCTGGGTTGGTTCGATGGGATCTTACGATAATCGCAGCCAAAAGATTGCTCTTTCGTTTGCGAAGTTAATGAACGAAGCAGGCGTGAAGTTTGCCGTTTTGGGTAACAAAGAAAAGAACTCGGGTGACACACCGCGCCGTCTCGGAAATGAATTCTTGTTCCAAGAGCTGGCGACGAAAAACATTGAAGAATTCGAAAAGGCTGAAGTGAAGAAGATCGTCACAATCGATCCGCATGCCTACAATATTTTCAAAAATGAGTACCCTGATTTCGGCCTGCAGGCAGAGGTGTATCACCATACCGAGGTTCTTTATGAACTGGTTCGTGATGGCCGCTTGGTTCCGAAGCATGCAGTCAATGAAAAAATTACCTTCCACGATTCTTGTTATCTAGGACGTTACAACGATGTATACGATCCGCCGCGTGAAATCTTGAAATCGATTCCAGGTGTGCAGTTGGTGGAAATGGAGCGGAACAGAGAAACGGGAATGTGCTGTGGAGCAGGCGGCGGCTTGATGTGGATGGAGGAAGAAACCGGACACCGAATTAACGTGAGCCGTACCGAGCAAGCGTTGGCAGTGAATCCTTCCGTGATCAGTTCTGGATGTCCATACTGCTTAACGATGCTTTCTGATGGAACGAAGGCCAAAGAAGTAGAAGAAAAAGTAGCCACATATGATGTAGCTGAGTTGCTTGAAAAAGCAGTTTGTGGTGAGGCAAAAGAAATCGCTTCGTAAGCGGTGGCAGCAATGATTTGAATAGCGAAGGTTGAGATTTTCATTCAAAATTTTATGAATTTTGTATAAAATATTTCAACTTTTGCTATTTTTTATGTAAAATATAAAGTAAGAATAAAACGCTTACATTTCCTTTTTTGTTTTCCGTACGTGGGCAGTGAGTTTTTTGTAAAACGATCTTCGCTTGCGTTATTTTTTCGATTTTTTTCGAGCGAGCGTTCAGTCGCCAGAATAGCCGGAATAGATTTTAAAAAGAAGAGACTGATGAATCGCAAAAAAAGCAGGATTATTTTTAAAAAAGTAAGACTGAATATTGGGAATAGGGAGAGTGTTTTGAATGGGTAAAACAGTTATTTTGAGCGGTGTTAGAACACCTTTTGGCAAATTAGGAGGCGCATTAAGCAGCTTCACGGCATCACAGCTCGGGGGCATCGCGGTGAAAGAGGCATTGGTTCGTGCCGGCGTGAAGCCTGAAGAGGTAGGGGAAGTGATTCTCGGGACAGTTTTACAAGGGGGTCAAGGACAAATCCCATCACGCCAAGCCGCTCGCCATGCTGGCCTGCCGTGGGAAGTCAAAACCGAAACGATTAATAAGGTTTGCGCATCTGGCATGCGCAGTGTGACGTTAGGCGACCAAATCATTCGCGCGGGCGATGAGGAAGTCATCGTAGCAGGCGGAATGGAATCGATGAGCAATGCTCCGTATATTTTACCAAAAGCAAGATGGGGCTTTCGAATGGGCGATTCACAGGTGAAGGACCTTATGATTCATGATGGCTTAAGCTGCAGCTTTACCGGTGTGCATATGGGAATGTACGGCAACTCAACAGCTGATGAAATGGAGATTTCCCGTGAGGCACAGGACGAGTGGGCGTTACGCAGCCATGTTCGTGCACTTGAAGCGATTGAAAGTGGGAAGTTAGCAGAGGAAATCGTTTCCGTGGAGGTACCGCAGCGCAAAGGAGAACCTGTGGTTGTTTCTGAAGATGAGGGGCCGCGAAAGGATACTTCTTTAGATCGACTTGCTAAGCTGGCGCCAGTGTTTAATTCAACAGGAACGATTACGGCTGGAAATGCTCCTGGAGTGAATGACGGTGCGGCTGCCCTCGTGCTGATGAGCGAAGAGCGTGCGGCGCGTGAAGGACGGGAAGTCGGTGCGGTGATTCTTGGCCATGCGGCTGTTGCGGTTGAAGCGAAGGATTTCCCACAGACGCCAGGACTTGTCATCAATGAAATTTTAAGAAAAACAGGCAAAAGCTTGGAGGAAATTGACCTATTTGAAATTAATGAAGCCTTTGCTGCTGTGGCCTTGGCAAGTGGAAAAATTGCCGGGCTCGATCCGGAAAAGGTGAATGTGAATGGCGGTGCGGTCGCACTAGGACATCCAATTGGCGCGAGCGGTGCACGGATTATCATCACGTTGATGCACGAATTGAAGCGCCGTGGCGGCGGCATTGGAATCGCAGCTATTTGCAGCGGCGGCGGGCAAGGCGATGCCGTGATGATTGAGGTGCCGAGAAGGTAGGCGTAGGGCGTTACTGTCGGATAACCGGGATTTACTGTCGCATGGCACATGCTAACTGTCGGATAACGGGAACTTACTGTCGCATAGGGTAACGTAACTGTCGCATAACACCAGTTTACTGGCGGAAGGACATTTTTTCATAAAAAAAGGGGCTGCGGTCGCGTACACGGCCCCTATCTGGAGGGGAAAACATGAAGGTTTCGAATGTAATGGTAATTGGTGCAGGGCAAATGGGCTCGGGGATTGCTCAAGTTTGTGCCCAAGCAGGATATAACGTGTTGTTAAATGACTTAAAACCTGAATTCGTGGACCGCGGCCTTGGGGTCATCAATAAGAACCTGTCCCGCAACGTCGATAAGGGCCGGATGACTGAAGAGCAAAAGCAGGAAGTGCTCGCGCGACTTACAGTTTCAACGGATTTAACCGATGCAGCTGGCGTTGACTTTGTCATCGAAGCAGCGGTTGAAAATATGGAAATTAAAACAAAACTCTTTGCACAATTAGATGAAATTGCTCCGGCACATACGATTTTAGCGAGCAACACCTCGTCACTGCCAATCACGGAGATTGCCGCAGCGACGAAGCGGCCGGAAAAGGTCATCGGCATGCACTTTATGAATCCGGTGCCTGTGATGAAGTTGGTGGAAATTATCCGCGGCTTGGCAACAGCGGATGAAGTATATCAAGTGATTGAAGACATGACAAAAACGTTAAGCAAGGTGCCTGTAGAAGTAAATGACTTTCCTGGCTTTGTTTCCAACCGTATCCTGATGCCGATGATCAACGAAGCAATTTATACCTTGTATGAAGGCGTGGCCACGAAGGAAGCCATCGATGAAGTCATGAAGCTCGGCATGAACCATCCGATGGGGCCGTTAACCTTAGCCGACTTTATTGGGTTAGATACATGCTTATACATTATGGAAACGTTGCACGAAGGCTTCGGCGACGACAAATACCGTCCATGTCCATTGCTGCGTAAGTATGTGAAAGCAGGCTGGCTGGGTAAGAAATCAGGACGTGGATTCTACACGTACGAATAAGAACGAATGCAATTTTTTAAATAAAAAATACAAAAACCAGGTGGATCACTGGCGACATTACATACACTTCTGTGATCTCCCCTGGAATCGAATCCACCTTAAAAAGGGGAGAGACCAATGAACCTGACATTTACAGAAGAACAAGAGATGATGCGAAAAATGGTCCGCGATTTTGCGAACAGTGAGATTGCACCATTTGTTGAGAATATGGAAAAGGGCGATTTTCCGCGTGAGATTCTCCGTAAAATGGGCGAGCTTGGCTTAATGGGAATTCCTGTGCCAGAAAAATTCGGCGGGGCTGAGATGGATTTCACCTCTTACATTATCGCCATCAATGAGATTTCGAAGGTAAGCGCCACATTGGGTGTGATTTTATCGGTGCATACATCGGTCGGTACGAACCCGATTCTTTATTTTGGAACGGAAGAGCAAAAACAAAAGTATGTGCCGAAGCTTGCTTCGGGTGAATACTTAGGGGCCTTTTGTTTAACCGAGCCGAGCGCTGGCTCAGATGCAGCGAGCCTGAAGTCGCGCGCAGTCAAGAAGGGTGACCATTATGTCATCAATGGCTCGAAGGTATTCATCACTAACGGCGGTGAGGCGGATGTGTACATTGTGTTTGCAACCACCGAGCCGAAATTAGGGACGAAAGGCATCGCTGCTTTTATTGTTGAAAAAGATACCCCTGGGCTGATCATCGGGAAGGATGAACACAAAATGGGGCTTCACGGCTCAAGGACCGTACAGCTTACGTTTGAAGACATGCGTGTGCCGGTAGAAAATTTGCTTGGCAACGAAAGTGAAGGGTTTAAAATTGCCATGGCGAACCTTGATGTCGGCCGCATTGGTATTGCGACTCAGGCATTAGGTATTGCAGAGGCCGCGCTGGCCGCTGCAACGAACTATGCGAAGGAGCGCCACCAGTTTGGTAAACCAATTGCCGCGCAGCAGGGAATCGGGTTTAAGTTGGCGGATATGGCGACAAGTGTGGAGGCGGCGAAACTATTAGTCTATCGTGCCGCAGATTTGCGCAGCCGCGGGTTGAAGTGCGGGATGGAGGCATCGATGGCGAAGCTGTTTGCGACTCGCACGGCAGTAGAGGTAGCGACCGAGGCCATCCAAGTGTTTGGCGGCTACGGTTATACAGAGGATTACCCGGTAGAGCGCTACTTCCGCGATGCGAAGGTAACGGAAATTTATGAGGGTACGAGCGAGATTCAACGGATCGTGATTAGCAAGTATTTGTAGATAAAGATGGATTTTGTGTAGATATCCAGGCAAAACGTGTAGATAAATCGAAAAAGTGTGTAGATATCAGAGCAAAATGTGTAGATAAATCCCAAAAGTGTGTAGATAAATCCAAAAAACGTGTAGATATCCCGAAGGAGGACCTAAAAATGAACTTTAAGTTAACAGAAGAGCATGAAATGATTCGGAAAATGGTTCGTGATTTTGCTAGAAACGAAGTGGCGCCGACTGCAGCTGAGCGTGACGAGGAAGAACGCTTCGATCGTGAGATTTTTGACAAAATGGCGGAGCTTGGTTTAACAGGGATTCCGTGGCCTGAAGAGTACGGCGGCATTGGCAGTGACTATTTGGCTTACTGTATCGCCGTTGAAGAGCTTTCTCGCGTTTGTGCATCAACAGGGGTAACACTTTCTGCTCACACATCTCTTGCTGGCTGGCCAATCTTTAAATTCGGCAGCGAAGAGCAAAAACAAACGTATCTTCGTCCGATGGCAGAGGGAAGCAAGATTGGCGGCTACGGCTTAACAGAGCCTGGTAGCGGTTCCGATGCGGGCGGCATGAGAACAACGGCTCGCTTAGAAGGAGACCATTACGTCCTAAACGGCTCGAAGATTTTCATTACCAACGGCGGTGTCGCTGATATTTATGTGGTATTCGCGTTAACGGATCCGACTAGCAAACAAAAGGGTACAACGGCATTTATTGTTGAAAAAGACTTCCCGGGCTTCTCTGTTGGGAAAAAAGAAAAGAAACTGGGCATTCGTTCGTCACCTACAACGGAAATTATTTTCGAAGATTGCAAGGTTCCAGTGGAGAACCGCCTAGGTGAAGAAGGCGAAGGCTTTAAGATTGCCATGATGACATTGGATGGCGGCCGTAACGGGATCGCAGCACAAGCGGTTGGAATTGCGCAAGGTGCATTAGATGCGGCGGTTGACTATGCAAAAGAACGCCATCAGTTTGGTAAGCCAATTGCTGCTCAGCAGGGAATTAGCTTTAAGCTGGCTGATATGGCGACCAGTATCGAAGCTTCTAGACTATTAACCTATCAAGCTGCATGGTTAGAGTCTAATGGTCTTCCATATGGAAAAGAGTCTGCAATGTCTAAATTATTTGCTGGAGACACAGCGATGAAGGTCACAACTGAAGCGGTTCAAGTGTTCGGCGGTTACGGTTATACAAAGGATTATCCAGTTGAACGATTCATGCGTGATGCAAAAATCACTCAAATATACGAAGGCACACAAGAAATTCAACGACTCGTTATTTCAAGAATGATTACGAAGTAAGGTGGTCGAAGCGGGATGAAAAAGCGGGAAGTACAGGCTTCGGTCAAGGATGAGCGCTTGGTGCAGAAGCGGCGCGATCAGATGATCAAGGGGGCCGTGACACTTTTTAAACAAAAGGGGTTTCACCGGACGACGACGAGGGAAATCGCCAAAGCGGCGGGCTTTAGTATTGGGACGCTTTATGAATACATCCGCACGAAGGAAGACGTGCTCTATCTAGTGTGTGACAGCATCTATGACCATGTAAGTGACAGGCTGCAGAAGGACTTGGCCTTGAAAAAAGGGACATTGGAAAGCTTGAAGCTTGGGATTGCTAATTTTTTTCAGGTTATGGATGAAATGCAGGCCGAAGTGCTCGTGATGTATCAGGAAGTGAAGTCCCTGTCTAGGGATGCCCTTCCCTATGTATTGAAAAAAGAGATGGAAATGGTGGCCATGTTTGAAAACCTGCTCTCACGGTGTGTTGAAAATGGCGAGCTGTCGCTGACTGAAAAGCAGGTAGAGCTGATTGCACATAACATTTTTGTGCAGGGGCAAATGTGGGGCTTCCGCCGCTGGGCGCTTCGAAAACTTTTTACGTTAGAAGAATATATTGAGCTGCAGACGGAGCTATTGTTAGCGGGGATTGGCGGCGACGTCACGTCAGGCGAAAAGCGTCTGGAAAACGAGGCGAGTCGCGAACAGTAACACGGAGTTCATTTTTTAAATTATATGTAAATATCAAATTAGACTTTGAGAATTGTCTAGCTCCAGCGCCTAGCCAGTTTTCACCCTGAATACTCTACATTGAGTATCTTGTAACAATCATGGCTTGATAAAGCGATGATTGTTACAGCTCGGGTCAAATAACCTTCGGCAAGTAAAGTCAAAGAGCGACTTTTCTTGCCGAAGAACATTTGCCTGTCGGGGCTGACCAAGGCGCTTGCGCTTTTCTTAAAAAGGGGGAGAACGATGGGAACTTATCAGCCAAAGCATCATATCCGCTTTGTGACGGCATCGAGTTTGTTTGATGGGCATGATGCTTCGATTAATATTATGAGACGTATTCTTCAGTCGAGTGGGGCGGAGGTTATTCACCTCGGGCATAACCGTTCGGTGGAGGAGGTTGTGAACGCGGCGATTCAGGAGGATGTGCAGGGGATTGCGATTTCTTCTTATCAAGGTGGGCACGTTGAATACTTTAAATATATGTATGACCTGTTAAAGGAGAAAGGTGCACCGCATATCCGCATTTACGGCGGCGGGGGCGGCGTTATCATTCCGCGGGAAATTGATGAGCTTCACGCGTATGGAATTGCGCGTATTTTCTCACCAGAGGACGGCCGTTTGCTTGGCTTACAGGGCATGATTGACCGAATGATTCAGGAGTGTGATTTTTCAACGGTTGATATGGATGCGGCTGAGCAAATTGAAAAGCTTCCGACTGGGGATGTGAACGCGATTGCGAAGCTGATTACGTTGGCGGAGCTTCATGTGGATAAGAAAAATGAAGCGGCTGCGGCGGCCGAACAGGTGCTGGAACAAGTAAAGTCGCTGGAAAAAGCGATTCCGGTTGTGGGGATTACGGGAACAGGCGGCGCTGGTAAAAGTTCGTTGACGGATGAGTTGATTCGCCGTTTTATTAATGAGCTGCCTGATAAGAAGGTTGCCATTTTAAGCGTTGACCCGACGAAGCAAAAAACAGGTGGTGCCTTGCTTGGTGACCGGATTCGAATGAATGCGATTTTCTCTCCGAATGTGTATATGCGCAGCCTGGCGACGCGTCGTTCGAAGAATGAATTGTCGCTTGCGATTAAGGATGCGGTGGCAGTGACGAAGGCCGCGGGCTTTGATCTTGTAATCGTGGAGACGAGCGGAATTGGGCAGGGTGATGCGGAAATCACGGAGATTTGTGATGTGTCCCTATATGTCATGACGAGTGAATTCGGGGCGCCTTCACAGCTTGAAAAGATAGATATGATCGATTTTGCTGACTTAATTGTCATTAACAAGTTTGAGCGCAAGGGCTCAGAGGATGCGAAGCGCCAGGTGCAGAAGCAGTTCCAGCGCAGCCATATGCTGTTTGAAAAAGACCCCTCCGAAATGCCGGTGTACGGAACGATTGCCAGTCAGTTTAATGACCCGGGTACAAACGCGTTGTTTGCAGCTTTAGTGGAAAAAATCAATGAAAAAACGGCGACGGATTGGGTGACTTCTTTTAGCAAAAGTGCTGTGGTGGAAAAGCAAAACGTGATTATTCCAACGGACCGCCGCTATTATTTACGAGAGATTTCTGAGACGGTGCGCGGCTACCATAAGAAAGCGGAAGAGCAGGCGAATATTGCCCGGAAATTATTCCAGCTGGAAGGGGCGATTCTTGCGGTTCAGGACCAGCCGGAGGTTGTCGCTGCGTTGGAAGCGGTGAAGCAGGAGACGGAAGCTCGTTTAACGCCTGAGTCGAAAAAGATTCTTGATACGTGGGAACAGACGAAGAAAGCCTATTCTGGTGACCAGTTTGTGACGCGGATCCGCGATAAAGAGATTATTACAGTGTTAAAGACGAAGAGTTTATCAGGAATTGATATTCCGAAGGTGGCTTTGCCGAAGTTTAAGGACTATGGGGAAATCCTTCGCTGGGTGTATCAGGAAAATGTTCCGGGTGCGTTCCCATATACAGCAGGGGTATTCCCGTTCAAGCGTGAGGGAGAGGATCCGAAGCGCCAGTTTGCCGGAGAGGGCACACCGGAGCGGACGAACCGCCGTTTCCACTATTTATCAAAGGATGATGCGGCGAAACGCTTAAGTACGGCGTTTGACTCGGTGACGTTATACGGGGAAGACCCGGATTACCGCCCAGATATTTACGGGAAAGTCGGCGAGAGCGGCGTTAGCGTGTGTACGTTAGATGATATGAAAAAGCTGTATGACGGCTTTGATTTATGCCATCCATCGACGTCTGTTTCGATGACGATCAATGGACCTGCGCCGATTATTTTGGCGATGTTTATGAATACGGCGATTGACCAGCAGGTGAAGCGTAAGGAAGAAGAGCTGGGCCGTGTGTTAACGGTCGAGGAATTTGCTGATGTTCGTGCATATACTTTGCGTACGGTTCGCGGTACGGTTCAGGCGGATATTTTAAAAGAAGATCAAGGGCAAAACACATGTATTTTCTCAACGGAGTTTGCGTTGCGGATGATGGGCGACATTCAGCAATATTTCATTGACCAGCAGGTGCGCAACTATTATTCGGTATCGATTTCTGGTTATCATATTGCGGAAGCAGGGGCGAACCCGATTTCACAGCTGGCGTTTACACTTTCGAACGGATTTACGTATGTGGAATATTATTTAAGCCGCGGCATGAAGATTGATGATTTTGCTCCAAACCTATCGTTCTTCTTCTCGAACGGGTTGGATCCGGAGTATACGGTGATTGGCCGGGTGGCGCGCCGCATTTGGGCGACGGTTATGCGTGATAAGTATGGTGCGAATGAGCGAAGCCAAAAGTTGAAGTACCATGTTCAGACTTCAGGCCGTTCGCTGCATGCTCAGGAAATTGACTTTAATGATATCCGTACGACGCTTCAAGCCTTGATGGCGTTGCACGACAACTGTAATTCTCTTCATACGAATGCGTATGATGAGGCGATTACGACGCCGACAGAGGAATCGGTTCGCCGTGCGATGGCGATTCAGATGATTATCACGAAGGAGCATGGGTTAACGAAGAATGAGAATCCGCTTCAGGGCTCGTTTATCGTGGAAGAGTTGACGGAGTTGGTAGAGGAAGCGGTGCTTCAGGAGTTTGAACGCTTGAACGACCGCGGTGGTGTCCTTGGTTCGATGGAAACGCAGTACCAGCGCGGAAAGATTCAGGATGAATCGATGTTCTATGAAATGAAGAAGCATACGGGCGAGCTGCCAATTATCGGAGTGAACACGTATTTGAATCCAAATCCTCCTTCTGAAGAAGAGGTGAACAATATGGAACTGGCCCGTGCAACGACGGAGGAAAAGGAATTGCAGATTCATAATTTACGTGCATTCCAAGAGTCGCATGCGGACAAAGCGGCTGATGCGTTAAAACGGTTGAAGACAGCAGCGGTGAGTGGCGGAAACATTTTTGCAGAACTAATGGAAACTGTCCAAGTCGCAAGCCTCGGCCAAATCACACGTGCACTATATGAAGTCGGCGGACAGTATCGTCGGAATATGTAAGGAATTGTAGGGTGTCAGGCACCATGTGAATATTTCACAAAGGTGCCTGACACCAATCTTTGTTTTTATGGAAAAAATTTTGGGTACAACATGTTAAATTGAAGCGTTATCTTATATAATCTAACTAGTGTAAAAAACTTCTAAGAGATTTGGCAGGTGGATAAAGATGAAGGTTAGTCACATATTATTGATTTTAATTGTATTTGCCTGGCCATTATACTATCTCTACCAACTGCAATTAGGCGCCGTCTCGTTTCTTTTACTAGCCATTTTCTTCTTGGTAATCACGATTAAAGAGACCAAAAAGCTAAAAAAGCAGGAGAACGGTGACATACCTAAGTCCAATCACGAAAAAATCAAGTGAAACATTAGTTAGAAACTAGCATAAACGGGAAGATTTTGTTTATAATGGAGAATATGTCTTTAAAGCGGAAGCGCCTTGTCCAGCCCCGACAGGCAAATGTTCTTCGCCAAGAAAAGTCGTCTTTTTGACTTTTATTGGCGAAGGTTATTTGACCCGAGGGGCTAGGCGCTGCAGCTGGATAGGACTTGTATAAGGTCCTTGAAAAATTCGTTAATCACTCGTAAAAAAAAAGAGTGTTAAATAGAGAAAGGAAGTGCCCATATTGAGTTTAGCACAATACTCAAAAGAGGAATTACAAGAGTTATCACTCATCGAAATGGCTCACGAATACTTAAAAAATAGTAAGCAGCCAATCACTTTTAACGAATTAGTGAATGAAATCACCAATGCTGTTGATATGTCTCAAGAGGAAATTCGCTCAAGACTTGCACAGTTTTATACAGATATGAATATTGATGGCCGCTTCCTCTCATTAGGAGAAAACCGTTGGGGACTTCGTGTATGGTATCCTGTGGATACAGCTGAAGAAGAAGTCGTTACTGCGGTGAAACCGAAGAAGAAGAAAGCGAAGAAGGTTGTTGACGAAGACGAGATCGAGGACTTCGATGAAGTTGAAGATGAAGATTACGAGGATCTTGATGATTTTGCTGATGAGGACGATCTTCTTGATGATGACGACGATCTTGATCTGGATGAGGACGAAGATTTGGATATCGATGACGAAGACGTCATTGAAGACGAAGAATTTGAGTTAGACGAAGATGAAGATTTAGATGAGGATCTTGATGAAGAGGACGAAATATTTGACGAGGAAGAAGACGAAGAGTTGTAAAACTACAGCTTGACTTTTTATTCCCGCCCTTGTATTATCTTTTTTGGGCTCCTTAAAAAAGGACAAATCAATTTTTACTTATATGCGCTCCCTTGCACTGGCGAGAGGAGCGCTTTTTATTTTTTAAAAAACTCCCGTAAAATGGAGTTTTTTCGTTTTTTAGTCTACAGGGATAAATAAGTAAGAAACAACGATTGACGAACCCGACTTGGCCTGACGGAATGACGGCTTCATCCAGCAGCCAAAATATTTTTTATGAAAAATCCTAAACAGACTGAATAATGGTCAAACTGTAAATAAGGGGGAATTTTAATGACAAAGTATATTTTTGTAACTGGTGGCGTAGTGTCATCACTCGGAAAGGGTATTACCGCAGCTTCTTTAGGGCGCTTATTGAAAAATCGCGGCTTGAACGTGACCATTCAAAAATTTGACCCGTATATCAACGTGGACCCGGGAACGATGAGCCCATACCAACACGGTGAAGTATTCGTAACTGGTGATGGCGCCGAAACGGATCTTGACCTTGGACACTATGAGCGCTTCATCGACATTAACTTAAACAAGTACAGCAATGTGACAACAGGAAAAATCTATTCTACGGTTTTACGTAAAGAACGCCGCGGCGATTATTTAGGTGCAACGGTTCAGGTTATTCCACACATTACAAATGAAATTAAAGAGCGCTGCTTGCGTGCGGGCAATGAAACAAATGCGGATGTCGTGATTACAGAGATCGGCGGTACGGTTGGGGATATCGAATCCCTGCCATTTCTTGAAGCGATTCGTCAAATGAAGAGTGACATCGGCAGCGACAATGTGATGTACATTCACTGTACCCTGATTCCGTACATAAAGGCGGCGGGTGAAATGAAGACGAAGCCAACACAGCACAGTGTAAAAGAGCTTCGCAGCTTGGGTATCCAGCCAAATATTATTGTCGTTCGTACGGAAATGCCTGTTTCTCAGGACATGAAGGATAAAATTGCCTTATTCTGTGATATTGACGCGAAGGCTGTTATTGAATGTCAGGATGCTGACACGCTTTATTCCATTCCTCTTGCCCTTCAAGAGCAAAACATGGACCAAATTGTCTGTGATCATCTGAAATTACAGACAAAGGAAGCAGAAATGACAGAGTGGAAGCAGCTGGTTGACCGCGTGCTGAACCTTTCTAACAAGACTCGCATTGGTTTGGTTGGTAAGTATGTGGAATTGCAGGATGCGTATATTTCTGTCGTAGAAGCGATGAAGCATGCAGGGTATGCATTTGATGCAGATGTAGAAATTAAATGGATCAATGCTGAACACGTTACGCGTGAAAATGTAGCTGATCTATTGGCTGATGTGGATGGCGTATTAGTACCAGGTGGTTTCGGCGACCGTGGGGTTGAAGGGAAAATTGAAGCGACTCGCTATGCCCGTGAGCAGAAGAAGCCTTTCCTTGGCATTTGCTTAGGGATGCAGCTGGCAACGATTGAGTTTGCACGCAACGTTCTTGGGTACAGAGATGCACATTCTGCTGAGTTTGTACCGGAAACAGCACATCCGATTATTGATTTACTTCCAGAACAAAAGGATGTAGAGGATTTAGGCGGAACGTTACGTTTAGGTCTATACCCTTGCCGTTTGGTGGAAGGCACGAAGGCGTTCGAGGCGTATGAAGATGAGGTTGTTTACGAGCGTCACCGTCACCGTTATGAGTTCAACAATCATTACCGTCAAGAGATGGAAGCACAAGGGTTCATTTTCTCTGGTACTAGCCCTGATGGCCGTTTAGTGGAAATTATCGAGCTTTCGGACCACCCTTGGTTTGTGGCGTCTCAGTTCCATCCGGAATTTGTGTCAAGACCAACGCGTCCACAGCCGTTGTTCCGTGACTTTATTAAAGCTTCTTTGGAAAAATAATTTTGTTTGGGGCCAGTTTCCTTTTTTGAGGGGGACTGGCTTTTGTTTTTTGTATATTTTTCCAAAAATTGTATTTATGCACAAAGCACCTCGAAAACGGCACAAAACTATATGAAAATGGCACAAAACCTATTAAAAATGACACAAAACGCAACCAAAATAACACAAAACCCCAAACTCAACAAAAAAACGACCCACTCAAGGGGCCGTTCACTCAAAATATTCCGCTAAAATCTCATCAATCGTAAATTTCAAGCCAAAATAGACGTATAAGGCCGCCATCGACGACGGATAACCGAAGCGATTGCCCTCATCATCTGGTAATAAGCCTTTTTTCAAGCGCAAATCAATATGTACATCTGCTAATTCGGCCAAACCCCCGTCTGTAACCGTTGAAACCGCCACAAATGGGATGCCTTTAGCCTGCAAAGCCGAAGCAACTGCCAACCCTGCTTCATCCGAGGAAGTTCGCGTAAAAAGAACGGCACGGTCCGCGTCCGTAAGCTGGTCAATTTTATCAAGAGTCAGCACTTTCGCCCCATTCAATGGTTCGGCACCTTCTAATGCTTCAAACTCCACGGCTTTCATTTCCGCTGCACCAAAAATATATATAGATCCATCGCCAACAGGTGCTTGGGCAAGCAAACGGGCCCCGTCTTCAAAGGCAAACTCTTCTTTATCCTCAATCCGCTTGAACAAGCCTGTTAATTGGGTAGTAAACATTTTTAACATAATAACCCTCCTTATCACGCCTCCTATTATAGACTTTTTTTCAAAAAGATAAAAATAGTTAAAAATTACCATAAAAACTAGGTAATAACATTGAAGGAGAATACCTCTCGCTGTCGAATATTTATAAGGATATGTATAATGATGGAATCAAAATTAAAAAACCAAGGAAGAGGTGGACTGTATGAAAGAGAAAATTTTAATTGTAGACGACCAATTTGGTATCCGAATTTTGCTAAATGAGGTGTTCCAAAAGGAAGGGTACCAGACATTTCAAGCGGCAAACGGCGTTCAGGCGTTGGATATTGTGACCAAGCATGCCCCGGACCTAGTTCTTCTTGATATGAAGATACCAGGAATGGACGGAATTGAAATTTTAAAACGAATGAAGGTAATTGACCCGGATATTCGCGTCATTATCATGACCGCCTATGGTGAATTAGACATGATTCAAGAAGCCAAGGATCTCGGTGCGATTACTCACTTCGCCAAACCATTTGATATTGACGATATCCGTGCGGCTGTTCGCAAGCATATCCCGCAAAAAACGAACTAAATATTGGAAAAAACGAGGCACTTAAATGTTGCCTTTTTTTATAAAAAAAGAAGCAGTTGAACCAGTGAAAACGCTTGCTGTAACTTGGACGCGCTTTCATTATGACAGTTTCGAAAACTGGTGGTTGTTTAATAGCATTTCTGTATTTCTTTTGATATGATACATATGAATCTTAACAGGAAGAACATCATTTTTGGAAGAATACATAAACACCCATTGAGAGGGAAACCTTTAATATGGGAAGCTGTCTTCTAAAAAAGGAGTTCAACCTAATTTAAGGAGGAAAAGAAATGCCTTTAGTTTCAATGACAGAAATGCTTAACAAAGCGAAAGCAGAAGGCTACGCAGTTGGGCAATTTAACCTTAATAACCTAGAATTCACACAAGCGATTCTTCAAGCTGCAGAAGCAGAAAAATCACCAGTTATCCTTGGTGTATCTGAAGGTGCAGCACGTTATATGTCAGGCTTCAAGACTGTTGTAAAAATGGTTGAAGGTCTTATGGAAGATCTAAAAATCACTGTACCAGTGGCGATTCACCTTGACCACGGTTCAAGCTTTGATAAGTGTAAAGAAGCGATCGACGCTGGCTTCACTTCTGTAATGATCGATGCTTCACACCACCCGTTTGAAGAAAACGTAGAAACAACTAAAAAGGTTGTTGACTATGCTCATTCAAAAGGTGTTTCTGTTGAAGCAGAATTAGGAACAGTTGGCGGACAGGAAGACGATGTTGTAGCTGAAGGCGTTATTTACGCTAACCCAGAAGAGTGTGTAGAGCTTGTTAAGCGCACAGGTATTGACTGTCTTGCTCCTGCATTAGGTTCTGTACACGGTCCTTACAAAGGCGAACCAAACCTTGGTTTTGCTGAAATGGAGGAAATCGGTAAAGCGACTGGCCTTCCATTAGTTCTTCACGGTGGAACTGGAATCCCAACAAAGGATATCCAACGTTCTGTTTCTTTAGGAACAGCTAAAATCAACGTGAACACTGAAAACCAAATCGCATCTGCACGTGTAGTTCGTGAAACACTTGCGGCGAAGCCAAACGAATACGATCCACGTAAATATTTAGGACCAGCTCGCGATGCGATTAAAGAAACAGTAATCGGCAAAATGCGCGAATTCGGTTCTTCAAACAGAGCATAATTCAAAAAGCCGTTTTTTGGCACTTTTTGTTGATTGCTCACCTATGATAAAATTAAACCGCCCTTACTATGAGGGCGGTTTCAGTATGTTAGTAGGAAACTGAAAATTTAGTCGAAAATTGGAGGTAATACTATGAAGTTTTTTATCGATACAGCGAACTTAGAAGAAATCCGTGAAGCGCATGACCTTGGATTACTAGCTGGAGTAACAACAAATCCGTCCCTTGTGGCCAAAGAAAAAGGCGTTTCCTTCCACGACCGTTTACGTGAAATTACAGCTTTAGTTCCTGGGTCTGTCAGCGCAGAGGTAATTGCCCTTGACGCAGAAGGCATGATTAAAGAAGGAAGAGAACTAGCTGCAATTGCTCCAAATATTACGGTGAAAGTTCCAATGACTCCTGATGGCTTAAAAGCGGTACATGCTTTTTCGAAAGAAGGAATCAAAACAAATGTTACCCTCATCTTTAATGCAAACCAAGCATTGCTAGCAGCACGTGCTGGTGCAACTTATGTTTCCCCATTCTTAGGCAGATTAGATGATATCGGTCAAAACGGTTTAGACTTAATCTCTACGATTGCAGAAATTTTTGCGGTTCATGGAATTGAATCAGAAATTATTGCTGCATCCATTCGTAATCCAATTCATGTGACAGAAGCTGCGTTACGAGGCGCGCATATTGCGACCATTCCTTACAATGTATTAATGGGCTTAACAAAACACCCTCTAACAGATAAAGGAATTGAAGCTTTCCTTAAAGACTGGAATTCTCGTACAGAAGCCTAATATACCGCGGTTTTTCCATTTTTGAACAAATTTTTTTAATATGCATACATGAAAATAGGATTTTCGTGTAAACTAAAGGATAGACAAGCTGTCGGAATTTGGCCTTTAATGTTGGAAAAATATACCTAGAGCCTGGTAAAGTGGTACTAGAAATGTGAAACCTTTTACATTAAAAGGTAAGCGCATTCTTAATAAAGAATTTTCTCACAAAGTACAGTGTCACTTCCATGAGGTACATATGGCTTAGAAGGGAGTCAAAAATGGAAAAACTTAAAATTGCGGGCGGATATCCGTTAAAAGGAACAGTTCGAATCAGCGGAGCGAAAAATAGTGCAGTAGCATTAATTCCTGCAACGATCTTAGCTGAATCACCTGTGACAATAGAAGGACTACCAGATATTTCAGACGTTGAGATCTTGAAGGACCTGCTGGAGGAAATCGGCGGGAAGGTTCAAATCAGCGAAGATGAAATGACGGTGGACCCATCAACGATGATTTCCATGCCGCTGCCAAACGGAAAAGTGAAGATGCTTCGTGCATCCTATTATTTGATGGGGGCCATGCTCGGCCGCTTTAAAAAGGCGGTCATTGGCCTGCCAGGAGGCTGCCATCTTGGTCCGAGACCTATTGATCAGCACATTAAAGGCTTTGAGGCGTTGGGTGCGCAGATTACCAACGAGCAAGGGGCGATTTATCTTCGCGCCGATGAACTGCGTGGTGCCCGCATTTATTTAGACGTAGTCAGTGTGGGAGCGACGATTAATATTATGTTGGCAGCGGTACGTGCCAAGGGACGGACGATCATTGAGAATGCCGCCAAAGAGCCGGAAATTATCGATGTTGCGACACTATTAACGAACATGGGTGCAAAAATTAAAGGCGCTGGAACGGACGTCATCCGTATTGATGGGGTAGACACCTTGCACGGCTGCCGCCACACCATTATTCCTGACCGAATCGAAGCAGGAACGTATATGATTCTTGGTGCAGCGGTTGGCGAGGGTGTGGTCATCGATAATGTCATTCCACAGCACTTAGAATCATTGATTGCAAAGCTGCGTGAGATGGGTGTTCATATAGAATCTGGTGACGACCAAATATTTGTTGGCGGAGACAGAAGCCTGAAGGCGGTTGATATTAAAACGCTTGTCTATCCGGGATTCCCGACCGACCTGCAACAGCCATTTACGACTCTTTTAACAAAAGCCACTGGTTCAAGCGTTGTGACCGATACCATTTATGGTGCGCGCTTTAAGCATATTGATGAATTAAGACGCATGAACGCCAATATTAAGGTGGAAGGTCGCTCAGCGATTATTAACGGCCCTGTTCAACTCCAGGGTGCCAAAGTGAAGGCAAGTGACCTTCGAGCAGGTGCGGCGCTTGTGATTGCCGGGCTTTTAGCCGAAGGAATTACGGAAGTGACTGGACTCGAGCACATTGACCGCGGCTACAGTAATCTCGTGGAAAAATTGAACGGCCTGGGTGCGACCGTATGGCGGGAAGCGTTAACGAAAGAAGAAGTTGAGCAGCTGAAGAACACGTAATATGGGGATTTGCGTCCATTTAAGGATGTTGCAATAGAACGCCTTCAGAGATAAAACAAACGAAAACATGGGAGATGGGAATCGATGGAAAGAAGTTTAACGATGGAGCTTGTCCGCGTTACAGAGGGAGCTGCCCTTGCATCAGCACGTTGGATGGGCCGCGGGAAAAAAGACGAGGCAGATGGTGCTGCGACAACAGCCATGCGTGATGTTTTTGACACGGTTCCAATGAAAGGTACCGTTGTTATTGGTGAAGGGGAAATGGACGAAGCGCCAATGCTTTATATCGGCGAAAAGCTTGGTACAGGCTATGGTCCGCGTGTGGATGTCGCGGTTGACCCTCTTGAAGGAACCAATATTTTAGCATCCGGCGGCTGGAATGCACTGGCTGTTTTAGCAGTAGCGGACAATGGCAACCTGCTTCATGCACCGGATATGTACATGGAGAAAATCGCTGTCGGTCCGGAAGCAGTGGGTCTTGTGGACATCAATGCGTCTGTATTAGATAACCTTAAGGCTGTTGCCAAGGCGAAAAATAAAGATATCGAAGACGTTGTTGCGACTGTTTTAAATCGTCCTCGCCATGAACACATTATTGCCCAGCTTCGTGAAGCCGGTGCAAGAATCAAGTTGATCAATGACGGTGACGTGGCAGGCGCCATCAATACGGCGTTTGATAATACGGGTGTAGATATTTTATTTGGTTCAGGCGGTGCACCAGAGGGTGTCATTGCTGCGGTAGCCTTGAAATGTCTAGGCGGCGAAATCATGGGTAAGTTGTTGCCGCAAAATGATGCGGAGCTTGAGCGTTGCATCAAGATGGGCCTTGACGTAAACCGTGTGCTTCGTATGGAAGACCTTGTGAAGGGTGACGACGCTATTTTTGCAGCAACAGGCGTAACCGACGGGGAACTTTTACGCGGCGTTCAATTCAAAGGCGCTTACGGCTCCACACACTCCGTCGTCATGCGTGCAAAATCAGGCACAGTCCGCTTCATCGAAGGCCGTCACAGCCTGAAAAAGAAACCAAACTTAGTGATTAAATAATAGACAGATAACGGGTGTCAGACACAATTTTGACAAGGTGTCAGGCACCCGTATATTTCTAACGAAAAATTTAGTTGATTAATTTTTTACTCAGAGGGTACAATAGAAATTGTTTTTATTATCTTTAATTTCTGCAATTCTATTCATTTCCATTCTACTTCAATCATCAATTCCTCAATTTTATTATTATCTAACAGGAAGATCTCCCGCTATGGAAAAGAAGCGGATTTGATGGAAAAATTCAAAAGTGTGGTGTACTAATGGACTTAACAATTTCAATTTTAGAAAACATGAAGCTGAAGGAACTTTATGAGCTTGCTCGCGAATATAAAGTGACTTATTACAGCAAATTGACGAAAAAAGAACTAATCTTTGCGATCCTGAAGTCTCGTGCGGAACAGCAAGGTTATTTTTTCATGGAAGGCGTTCTCGAAATTATCCAATCAGAAGGATTCGGATTCTTACGCCCGATTAATTACTCGCCAAGCTCAGAGGATATTTATATTTCTGCATCACAAATCCGCCGTTTTGACCTGCGTAATGGGGATAAGGTCTCAGGTAAGGTTCGTCCTCCGAAAGAAAACGAACGTTACTACGGCCTATTGCACGTGGAAGCGGTCAACGGAGAGGACCCAGAGTCTGCGAAGGAACGCGTCTACTTCCCGGCATTAACACCTTTATATCCAAATAGACAAATGAAGCTTGAAACGACACCAAAGCATCTTTCTACAAGAATTATGGATGTCGTGGCACCTGTCGGTTTTGGACAAAGGGGTTTAATCGTCGCACCTCCAAAAGCAGGTAAGACGATGCTGTTAAAAGAGATTGCTAACAGCATTACGACGAATCATCCGGATGTAGAACTAATCGTCCTATTAATTGACGAGCGCCCTGAAGAGGTAACGGACATTGAACGTTCTGTTGCTGGTGATGTGGTCAGCTCGACGTTTGACGAAGTGCCTGAAAACCATATTAAGGTCGCTGAGCTCGTGCTTGACCGTGCGATGCGTTTAGTTGAGCATAAGCGCGATGTCGTTATCCTTATGGATAGTATTACGCGTCTTGCTCGTGCTTATAACCTGGTGATTCCACCAAGCGGACGTACGCTTTCTGGTGGTATTGACCCTGCGGCGTTCCACCGTCCAAAGCGTTTCTTTGGTGCAGCCCGTAATATTGAAGAGGGCGGCAGCTTAACAATCCTTGCGACGGCTCTTGTAGACACAGGTTCACGTATGGACGATGTGATTTATGAAGAGTTTAAAGGAACGGGTAATATGGAGCTTCATCTTGACCGCGGTCTGGCTGAACGCCGTATTTTCCCTGCGCTTGATATCCGTCGATCTGGTACGCGTAAGGAAGAATTGCTCATTCCAAAAGATCATTTGGACAAACTATGGGCCATCAGAAAATCGATGTCTGATTCCCCAGACTTTGCCGAGCGCTTCCTGAAAAAACTACGCCAAACCAAATCAAACGAAGAATTTTTCGCCCAACTTGGGGAAGAGCTAAAAACAAGACGGTCGTAGATACATTACCATTGGGACAAGTTACCTGTTGATTGAAGTGGAAGGCACGAAGACTCCTGTGGGAGTATGGTTCAGGGGAGACCCCGCAGGCGCTTGCGCCGAGGAGGCTCGCCGAAACACCCACGGAAAGCGAAGTGCCTGGAACGTAAATCAACAGACCTTATTCAAAAAAGCCAGCAAATCCCAACTTGCAATAAAAAGGGACCCTTGTTATAATGGGTACAGTGTGTTTTAAGTAAGTGAGTGCATGTTGAAAGACAAGCACTTGATATAACTCTGTTTCGAAAGATTCAGGGCGGAAGGAGATGAAAAGAATGAAAGCAGGAATTCATCCAAATTATAAAACAGTAACGGTGAGTTGCGCATGTGGTAACACATTCGAAACTGGTTCTGTTAAAAATGAGATCCGTGTTGAAACTTGTTCAGAATGTCATCCATTCTATACTGGACGTCAAAAATTCGCTGAAGCTGGCGGACGTGTTGACCGTTTCAACAAAAAATACGGCCTTAAGCAACAGCAACAATAATCGCTCAAAAACAGGCAAGAGAAAGTCGGCTTGCCTGTTTTTTTTTGAAAAAAATAGGCTGTGTTAAAGAACATTGCCAATTTTTATACCCTGTTGATTGGAGCGGAAGGCACGAAGACTCCTGTGGGAGTATGGTTCAGGGGAGACCCCGCAGGCGCTTGCGCCGAGGAGGCTCGCCGAAACACCCACGAACCGCACGTGCCTGTAGCGGAGATCAACAGCCAAGTTTAACAGCCAAAAAACTACTTTTCCCTGCTGGTTAGTTCAGTCGATATAGGGTAAAGTGATACTAATGAGATACAAACAGAGTCCTGTTTAATAATAGATCGGCGATACATAGATATTGGACAAGTATCGTTAAAAAAGGTTCGTTTTTATAGGAAGGAGATGCCGTTTATGTATTTAATGAAGCAAACCGGATGGGTTGAGGTTATCTGCGGCAGTATGTTTTCTGGAAAGTCAGAGGAATTGATCCGTCGCGTGAGACGAGCTCAATTCGCGAAGCAAAAAATCGCTGTGTTTAAGCCAAAAATTGATAATCGCTACAGTGAACAGTCTGTAGTCTCCCATAATGGCTCTTCTTTTGATGCGAAGCCAATTTCCCATTCTATAGAAATTCTTCATCATGTAGAAGCAGATATGGACATTATCGCGATTGATGAAGTTCAGTTTTTTGACGAAGGCATTGTCCGGGTTGTTCAGCAGTTAGCAGACAGCGGTCACCGCGTAGTGTGTGCGGGTCTTGATATGGATTTCCGCGGTGAGCCGTTTGCGCAAATGCCTGCGTTAATGGCGATTGCAGAAACGGTAACGAAGCTGCAGGCAGTCTGCACGGTTTGTGGTTCACCATCAAGCCGTACCCAGCGTTTAATTGACGGACGCCCAGCCTCATACCATGACCCAGTTATTTTAGTGGGCGCATCTGAGGCATACGAGCCACGCTGCCGTCACCATCACGAAGTACCAAAAACAGCATCATACCGCTCAGTGATTCAAGAAGCGACAAACTAATATTGAAGAGGGACAGTCCCCCACTGCTTTAAAGCAGTGGGGGACTGTCCCTCTTTTTTTGAAAATAGCTCAAAAGAGTGATATGAATTAACTATGGATTCATGTAGTTTATTCTTTGAGAAAGGGTGTTGTTATGAAGAAACGGATAGTATGGCTGGTCAGCTTTGTCATGGTTCTCCTGGCGGGCTGCGGTTCGAGTGATTTTCAGATTGAGTTAGATACACCAAAATCGTTTACAGTGGATCAGCCTTCAACCATTCAAATAAAAGTCTTAGATGCTGACGGTAAGCCTGTTACGGGGGCGAAGGTAAGTGCCGAATTGAATATGCATATGATGAGCCATGGTGATATTTCCATGAAGAACATGAAAGAAACCGCGAATGGTGTGTATACTCGAACGGTTGAATTTGAAATGGAAGGGGACTATACAGCCACCATTCAAATCGATGATGACGGTAAACAGTGGACCGGAGAAAAGCGGTTTTCGATTGTTGCCAAACAGGCACCTTAATTTCCTTGGAAGGAATTCACTAAGCAAGTTCAACCTCCAGACGGGCAAGATAGTCATAGGAGGTGTAACATGCTGAAAAAATGGATGTTTCTTTCAGTTGCGGCTTTATTTTTGCTAAGTGGATGTCAGAGCAAGCGCGGGGCGAACAATGAGGCCTATGATTTGCGGAACGACCGCACGGCGCCGAATTTTATGTCCAGCACACGAAACAATGCGGATGATCCTGATACAATGGACGATTATGCAACACAAAAGAAGGACATCGTTGATAATATGAGTAACAGCAGCAACGACAAAAATCACCCGGACAATATGTCCGACCGCGGTAAAAACAAGCAGCGTTTAGTGGAAGATGATATCACCAACCAAAATCCGAACTTCCTTGATTTGAAGAGAACAGGAAGCGGTTCGGAAGCTGGCGGCGGCAAAAATACAGGCAACGATACTTATAAGGCAAAACAGGTCATTTCAAACACCAAGGAATTTGTGCCAGATTCCATTTGGATTAACGGGGACCGGATGTGGGTTTCTGTGTATAAAAAAGGCATGCTATCTGACAAAGAACGAATGGATGCGCAAGCACGTCTTCACAAAAAGCTCATCCAAGCACTGCCGCGTTATGAAATTGAAGTTCGTGTAAAGGAAGATCGAAGATAACATGCTCTGTTTCCAGGGCATGTTTTTTATTTGTATTTTTTTCCTGTAACTGATAAAATTAGAACAAACGTTCCTTTCGGGAGGAGATTTTGGATGCAGCTTTATTTTTACAATGAGACATTTAAACAGGATATTGAACAATATCAAATAACAGAAGAACAATTGCGTTTTACAGGAAAGCCCATAGATTGTATCCATCTGTCCCAGGAGGATGTAGATCGCTATTCTATTTTAGCCATGGAAGATAATCAGCTGGTTACTTATTTTGATTTACATAAAAATGAGGGTGCGAAACCATACTCAGATAATAAGAATGCCATCCTAATTCGAGCTTTCTCAACCGATAACCGCCACCTTGGAAAAGGCTGCGCTAAAAGAGCACTCAGCCTCTTACCCGACTTTGTGAAGCAACATTTTCCTGAGATAAATGAAATGGTGTTAGGTGTTAATGTGGGAAACGAAACAGCACAAGGTCTATATAAAAAGTGCGGATTTATAGACGAAGGGGAAAGAAGAATGGGACCAAAGGGTGAATTAATCGTCATGAGCTATTATTTATAGGTGAAATTTTTGGCATCCTGTTGATTGGAGCGGAAGGAGCGAAGACTCCTGTGGGAGTATGGTTCAGGGGAGACCCCGCAGGCGCAAGCGCCGAGGAGGCTCGCCGAAACACCCACGGAAAGCGAAGCTCGTGGAGCGGAAATCAACAGACTAGGATACAAAAAGCATCCTACAAAATTTTTCTCCCGCAAATTGGTTTTGACTGCAGTTTTCACCTATACTATAATTATAATGTTATGGACTAAAAACTGAGGTGAATGGCTGTGTTTGATCGTCTTCAATCTGTGGAAGATCGTTACGAAAGATTAAATGAACTTTTGAGCGACCCAGAAGTTATTAATGATTCAAAAAAACTTCGTGAATATTCAAAAGAACAATCAGATATGCAAGAAACTGTACAAACGTACCGTGAATATAAAGAAGCTCGCGAACAGCTTCAAGATGCAAAGGCAATGCTTGAAGAGAAGCTGGATGCTGAAATGCGTGAAATGGTGAAGGAAGAAGTCAATGAGCTGGAAGCGCAAATCGAAGAGCTTGAAGCAAAGATGAAAATCCTCCTAATCCCTAAGGATCCGAACGATGACAAAAACGTTATCTTTGAAATCCGCGGTGCAGCGGGCGGAGACGAAGCGGCATTGTTTGCTGGTAACTTATACCGCATGTATAGCCGTTATGCGGAAGCACAGGGCTGGAAAACGGAACTTCTTGATGCGAGCCCAACAGGTCTTGGCGGTTATAAGGAAATCAGCTTTATGATCAACGGTCAGGGTGCATACTCGAAATTGAAGTATGAGAACGGTGCCCACCGTGTGCAGCGTGTTCCTGAAACGGAATCAAGCGGCAGAATTCATACATCTACTGCAACGGTTGTTTGCTTACCTGAGGCAGAAGAATTAGAAGTTGAAATCAATGATAAAGATATCCGTTTTGATGCGTTTGCGTCGAGCGGTGCCGGCGGACAGTCTGTTAACACGACCATGTCAGCGGTGCGCTTAACACACATTCCAACCGGAATCGTTGTTTCGATTCAGGATGAGAAATCCCAGCATAAAAACAAGGATAAAGCGATGAAGGTCCTACGTGCACGTATTTATGATAAGTATCAGCAGGAAGCGCAGGCTAAATATGATTCTGTTCGTAAATCTGCCGTTGGTTCGGGTGACCGTTCTGAGCGGATTCGTACGTACAACTTCCCGCAAAACCGAGTGACTGACCACCGAATCGGGTTAACGATTCAAAAGCTGGATCAAATCTTGGAAGGAAAGCTTGATGATATCATCGATGCTTTAGTAATGGATGACCAAGCGAAGCGATTGGAAGATGCATCTAATGAATAAAAAGGTATTTGAAGCTCTTCATTGGGCTTCTTCTTTTTTAGTTGAGAATGGTCGTGATGAGAATGCGGGGGAGCTGCTTCTTCGTCATTTCACGGGTATGTCACGTGCGCAGCTGTTCGCGAATATTCGCGATGAGTTAACGCCCAGTGTTTGGGAAGTGTTTGAAAAGGCAGTCTTCGACCATGTCGCAGGTGTTCCGGTGCAATATATGATCGGATCGGAGGATTTCTACGGCCGGACGTTTATTGTCAATGAAGAGGTGTTGATTCCAAGACCGGAGACGGAAGAGTTAGTAGAGGGAACGCTAAAGCGAATCGGTCGGCTATTTGGTGAGAAACAAGAAGTCAAGCTTGTGGATATTGGGACTGGCAGCGGAGCGATTGCGGTTAGTCTGAAGCTGGAACGTCCATCTTTGAAGGTGTTTGCCTCTGATATTGCGGATACATCTTTGGTAGTGGCGAAGGAAAATGCGTCTCTTCTGCAGGCGGATGTGGAGTTTGTCCAAGGGGATTTGCTTCAGCCGTTTATCGGAGGAGCATTTGATGTGGTGGTTTCTAATCCGCCGTATATTCCAACAGGGGATATCGTGACGATGTCGGAGGTTGTGACGGAACATGAGCCGCATCGTGCTTTGTTTGCTGGGGAAGATGGCTTGGATTTTTACCGCCGCTTTATGGTGGAGCTTCCGCAGATACTAGGGCCGCGCGCGCTGGTATGTTTCGAAATCGGGGCCGGTCAGGGCGAAGCGGTAGCGGAGCTTTTTCGAAAAGCGTTTTCTGATGTAAGGGTTGAAGTGGTAAATGATATTAATGGCAGGGACCGCATGGTGTTTGCAGAAATAGGCTTCGGGGCATAGTGCCCCGGAGTTTTTGTTTTGTAAGTAAGTATATAATTCTGTCCCGCCACAGTTCTTGGAAATTGGGGTGTTTTTGTGTGGGCGTAGAATAGTAGTTAGCGAGTAAAATGGGGTTTTTGACGAGTAAAGTGTGAAGGTTGACGAGTAAAATAGAAAATCGACGGGTAAATCAGAAATTTGACGAGTAAGAAAGGAAATATATAAAAAGCGGAATTTTAAAGATATTTCAGAGGTGATCACACATCATTTGAGACGAAGATACTTGAGCGATGCTAAACATCTGGCTTTTTTGTTGTAAGAATGTTCTTACGAGCCCGAACCGGTAGCTGGAAAAGGAAATGGGTAACGTAGACAGCGTCTATGAGCCCAAACCGGTAGCGGAACAAGGAAATGGGTAACGTAGAAAGCGTCTACGAGCCCGAACCGGTAGCTGGAAAAGGGAATGGGTAACGTAGAAAGCGTCTACGAGCCCGAACTGGTAGCGGAACAAGGAAATGGGTAACGTAGAAAGCCTCTATGAGCCCAAAATGGCTGCGGAACAAGGAAATGGGTAACGTAGAAAGCGTCTACGAGCCCGAACTGGTGGCGGAACAAGGAAATGGGTAACGTAGAAAGCGTCTATGAGCCCAAAATGGCAGCGGAACAAGGAAATGGGTAACGTAGACAGCGTCTACGAGCCCGAAATGGTAGCGGAAGAATGAAATGGGTAACGTAGGAAGCGTCTACGAGCCCGAACAGGCAGTTGGACAAAGGAATGGGTAACGTAGTCAAGTTCTACGAACCCGAAATTGCCTTTCAGCATCTAGTTCGGTCACGTAGTCTGTTTCCCTCTTAATTTATCTTCCCGTTGTTCTGATGAAAAATACTATTTTTTATCATTTTACTAGTTTAAGATTCTGGCAATCTGTCCACAATGAAGATATTGAAGGGACGGTGCTGGGAATGAGAAGCAAGTTAGTTGTTTGGGGATATTTAGTGGTTTTATCGTTAGGGACAATCCTAAGTTTATATATGCCGAAGACGGAAGTTGCCGCAAAGGAGTCGATTGTGATTCCGGGAGAGGCGATTCGCCTCAGGATTCTAGCAAATAGTGATTTTGAATCAGACCAAGCGATTAAGCGCAAGGTACGGGATGCGGTGAATGCGCAGATTACGCTGTGGGTACAGGATTTAACGTCGATGGAAAAAGCGAGAACGGTCCTTACTTCGAAGCTGCCAGAGATTCAAGCGATTGCGGAAAAGACGGTACGTGAGCAGGGCTCGGATCAGTCGGTGAAAGTAGAGTTCGGGAAGGTTCAGTTTCCGACCAAGCTTTATGGACAGTTTTTATATCCAGCAGGTGAGTATCAGGCGATTTTAATTACCCTTGGCAAGGGCGAAGGGGCGAACTGGTGGTGCGTGCTGTATCCGCCATTATGCTTCCTGGATTTTTCAAATGGTGTGGCTGTGAGTGAAGGTTTTGAGGGAGAGAAGAAGGCGAAGGCAGAGATGGCGGCGGAAAAGGAAGCGGAGGTTGAGCCGAAAGCTGAGGTAAAGCCTGTTAAAAAAGAGGTTGCTGTGGCGGATCAGGGTGAGGAAGAGATAGTGAACCGGAAAAAATATATTGGGGATGAAGAGGAAGAAGTAGTCGAACATAAAAAAACGGTTCAGGTAGAGAAGAAAACAGTGAAGAAGGAAGAAAAGAAAGTGAAGAAGCAAGCACCAGTGTACACAGAACAAGATGAAGAGCCGGTAAAGGTGAAGTTCTTCGTAGTAGAGATGTGGGAGAAGTTGATGTACTAAACCAGTTCAATTAGGGGCTGGTTTTTTTGTTGGGAAAAAATTTACTAGATTCCTGCTTTGGCCGTGTTCTATTTTGCCTATCTTTTTCATAATGATAGAACTAGAAATGAATTTAAAAGAGGTGGAAGAGTATGCAGGCAGTAATTCGTAGAGCAAGTAAAGAGGATGTTGGGAACGTGAGAGAGTTTTTATCAAGGGCAGGACTGGGGACGGATGGATTGACGGAGGAGACGGTGGATCACTTTTTACTGCTAGAGAATGAGGATGGCTCGTTACGGGGATCGCTCGGCATGGAGGGATTTGGCGAGGATGGATTGCTGCGTTCGTTAGTGGTGTCGCCTGGACAAGCCGACAAGGAAATTTTCGTCCTTTTTGATCAAATGGTGCAATTGGCGAAAGAAAAAGGGATGAGAAGCTTGTTTTTGGCAACAAATAAGAGTGTAGCGCTGCCGTTTTTTGAATTAATGGGCTTTAAGCGGGTCGAACGGGAGCAGTTGCCTTCAGGATTTTTTCAGTCAGAGCATATTCGACACGTTTTAAATGTGGATAACTCGTTATTCTTGAAATTCTCACTATAATTGTGGATATATCCACAAAGTTATCCACTTTTTTCGGAAAGTTATACACAATTTGTGGATAAAACTTGTTTTTGTCCCCACCATCTTTTATACTTTCAAACGTACTCTGTGAAAAATCTGAGTCGAGGTGCCTAGATTCGCCAAATTTCGATAAAAGACTCAGTTACGATAAAGGTGGATAACTATGAACACAAAAGTTTGGAAAGTGGATAATTCTGTGGATAATCTTGTGAATAATCCACAGGTTGTGGATGCAGCTCATTTTTTGCGGGAAAATGAAGTGGTAGCCCTCCCGACGGAGACCGTGTATGGCTTGGGTGGAAATGCTGAAAGTGATGAAGCGGTGGCAAAAATTTTCGCCGCCAAAGGCCGGCCTAGTGATAATCCGTTAATTATACACATTGCGGATCGGGAACAGTTGAACCGGTTTGTGGCGGAGGTTCCTGAGAAGGCGGAGGTTCTAATGGATGCTTTTTGGCCGGGGCCGCTCACGATTATTTTTAAAATGAAGGAAGGCGTTCTTTCGGACAAGGCAACGGCTGGGTTGGGGACGGTTGGAGTACGGATGCCGAATCATCAGGTGGCGCTGGCGTTGCTTAAAGCATGCGGATTGCCGATTGCAGCCCCAAGTGCGAATAGTTCGGGGAAACCAAGTCCAACGAATGCCGTGCATGTCATGGATGATTTATATGGAAAAATTGCCGGAGTGCTGGATGGGGGCGCAACCGGGGTGGGTGTAGAATCTACGGTGATTGATTGCACGGAAGTGGTGCCTGTCATTTTGCGTCCGGGTGGAGTTACCAAGGAACAGCTTGAGGCAGTCATTGGTGAAGTTCGGGTCGATCCTGCCTTAACGGATGAGGCAGCGAAACCGAAGTCACCGGGAATGAAATACCGCCACTATGCGCCGAACGCGCCGCTTTATATGGTGTCAGGCACCAAGGAGTTTTTACAAGGATTAGTAGAAGAGAAGCGGCAGGAAGGTTTGCGGGTTGGGGTGTTAACGACCCTTGAGAATGTCGAGTTCTACCATGCCGATGTGGTGTTCGCCTGTGGAAGCCGAGCACAGTTGGAGACGGTGGCTGCTGCGTTGTATGATACATTACGCCGATTTAACGAGAGCGATGTGGATGTTATTTATAGCGAGATGTTCCCAAGCACGGGCGTAGGACATGCTGTCATGAACCGCCTGCAAAAAGCGGCAGGAAATAAATTGATTACAGAGTAAGCACCAGGATCTCCGGCGAGGGGGTCTGGTGTTTTTTTTTTTGTCATTGTTTTGGTGTCAGGCACCATTCGTGGACAATTGTCCTTATGTAGTGGACATGAATCCAATTTCCCCCATTGTGACTTCTAAACTGGTTTGGACGTGCATATGCTTAGGTTAGTTAGTCCAAGGGGGCGGGGACAAGATGTCAGAATTAGTTGGAGAATTGCTTACATTAGTAATAATGGCCTTTGCACTAGGGATGGATGCCTTCTCGGTGGGGCTTGGCATGGGGATGTATAAACTGAGGCTAAGGAAAATCTTTGAGATAGGGATTACCATTGGGATCTTCCATGTGTGGATGCCGCTCGTGGGCTTGCTTACGGGAAAGTTTTTATCGGAGAAGTTTGGCACATTTGCGAGCCTTATTGGCGGACTCCTGCTCATCGTGCTTGGGGTGCAGATGATTTGGGCAAGCCTGAAAAAGGGAGACGAAAAAGTGATTACGCCGGTCGGCTTCGGCTTATTATTATTTGCCTTAAGTGTGAGTCTCGATAGTTTTTCTGTTGGCCTGACATTAGGTATTTACGGGGCAAAAATTGTCATGGTGCTTCTTTCCTTTGGAATCGTGGCAACCGTATTAACCTGGGCAGGCTTGCTGTTAGGAAAAAAGGTACAAGGATGGCTTGGGAACTATAGCGAGGCCCTTGGCGGCGCGATTCTCCTTGCCTTTGGCTTAAAACTGCTCGTTCCGTTATGGTAGATATTTTCTATTAATTGTGTCAATTCCCTAAAAATGGTGGTTGAACTGTGTTAAAATAGATTCTGGTAAATTTTTAACATATCAATCTATTAAATTAGCAGTAGAGACGTTTTTAGAGGAGGGACACGGATTGCAGCGTAAATTTTGGATCGGTCTATGCATGTCATTGATGGTCATTTCTCAATCACTTTTTCCAAAGATGGCCTTTGCAGAAACGACGGTAACCGCGGATGACCAGCAACAAATTCAATTGCTGGAAAAAGTAACGGATCAAACGATGGTGATCAAAGGGGTTTCAGCTCCGAACGCCAGCGTTAAAGTGAAGAATAATGAGATACTTCTTGGTTCTGCTCAAACAGATGCAGAGGGGAAGTTTGAAGTAAGTATGGAGAAGCAGCCTGCGAACACTTCCTTGACCCTTACTGTGGAAGTAGAAAAAATCGATGGGATTCATACATATGTTTTGTTAGTAAAGGTTGCCGCTACCGGCTGGGTGTTAGAGAATGATGTTTGGTACTTCTATGGATCGGATGGTGAAAAGCAGACCGGCTGGATCAATGATAACGGCACAAGATATTATTTAGATGCAACGGGTGCTATGCATACGGGCTGGTTACTGGATAACGGCAAGTGGTATTTTTTAAAAAGCTCTGGAGCGATGGCTACCGGTTGGGCTTATGACAGCGGCAAATGGTATTTCCTTGGTTCAAGCGGGCAGATGCTGACTGGTTGGCAGTTTGATGCAGGTGCATGGTACTACTTGGCTGGTTCGGGTCAAATGGTCACCGGCTGGCTGAAGGACAATAACCGCTGGTATTATTTAGCGAGTAATGGCGTGATGAAAACCGGCTGGGTATTTACAGGCGGTAAATGGTATTACCTTGGTTCAAGTGGAGCGATGACCACGGGCTGGCTGAATGATGGCGGCAAGTGGTACTACTTGAATACGGACGGTTCTATGAAAAAATCGAGCTGGATTCAAAGTGGGAAGGACCGTTTCTACCTGGGGACTAGCGGTTCAGTATCCTCGGTTGTGCTCGATGTTCCGCTTGTAGCACAGATGCCGGAGCTTCCGCGCGGATGTGAGGTAACGTCGCTTGCGATGATGTTGATGGATGCGGGTAAGAGTGTGTCTAAGATGACGTTGGCGTCTCAAGTGCGTAAGGACCCTACACCCTATTCGAAAACAAATGGACAAGTCTATTTCGGCAATCCGTATTCTGGATTTGTCGGCGATATGTACACGTTTAGTAAGCCGGGTTTAGGTGTGTATCATGGACCAATTGCTGATCTAGCGGAGCAGTATCTGCCAGGTCGCGTTGTTGATTTCACGGGATCTAATTTTGAAGAAATTTATAAGCATTTAAATAACGGGAAACCGGTATGGGTCATCAACAATGTGTATTTCGATACGGTGCCATCCCAATATTGGCAGGCTTGGAATACACCAACTGGAAAAATTTCGATTACCTATAAGGAACACAGTGTCCTTATCACCGGCTATGACAGCCAATATATTTATTTCAATGACCCATTAGCTGTAGTCAAAAACCGCAAGGCAACGATCAGCGCCTTCAAACGCGGCTGGGTGCAAATGGGCAAGCAAGCCATCACGTATCGTTAATGATGGTGGTGATGGTGTCAGATGTGGTGTCAGGCACCGTCCGTGGACATTTGTCCTCACAAGGTGGACACCGCTGTTGTTTTAAACCTTTTCCTGAGCAGTTCGGGAAAAGGTTTTTTTGAATTTTGGTAAAATGTTTTATAATGGAGAAAAGGGGGTTGGCACATTGCAGCGCATTTTGTTTGTATGTACGGGAAACACTTGTAGAAGTCCAATGGCGGAAGCAATTTTAAGAAATAAACACATCGCTGGGATCGAGGTCAAGTCCGCAGGAATTTATGCGGCCACAGGCAGTGAGGCCTCAACACACGCAAAAACGGTGCTTGGCAACAACGACATCCCGCATAATCATCGGTCGAGTTTGTTGACCAAAAATGAAGTAGATTGGGCCGACCTGATTTTAACGATGACATCGTCCCATAAGTATGCCATCCAGCAGCAATATCCGAATGCCATTATGAAGGTGTTTACCTTAAAGGAATTCACCGGCGAGACATTCGAACACGATGTCGTTGATCCATACGGCGGCAGCCTGCCAATCTACGAAGAAACCTATCGTGAACTCGAACAGCTCATCGATAAGGCCATTGAAAAAATAAAATCCTAGCCGAGTGCCTAGCTCTCTTTTTCAAGAGGGCTCTTTATAATTCAGAAGCAGTATGTCAAAATTAATAGAAGAAAAAACTAAGTTAAAGGCTATTGTTAATTTTTACACTCTGTTGATTGGAACGGAAATCAACAGACCAATTTAACAGAGCCAAGAAAAAGACTAAAGTAGGGGGCTTTAAAGATGAAAGTAGCATTAGCATCAGATCATGGCGGAGTCAATCTCCGCAAGGAAATCGCCAAATTGCTTGAGGAATTACACATTGAATACGTAGATTTTGGTTGTGATTGTGAAACATCTGTTGATTACCCTGACTATGCCCTGCCGGTGGCGGAAAAGGTAGCCAGCGGCGAATTTGACCGCGGCATCCTGATTTGTGGTACAGGCATTGGCATGAGCATCGCTGCGAACAAAGTGAAAGGTATCCGCTGTGCGCTTGTTCATGATACATTCAGCGCGAAAGCCACACGTGCCCATAATGATACCAACATGCTTGCGATGGGTGAGCGCGTCATCGGACCAGGACTTGCCCGCGATATCGCCGAGCTTTGGTTGACAGGCGAGTATGAAGGCGGCCGTCATGCGAACCGTGTAGGGAAGATTACAGAATACGAAGATAAGAATTTATAATACCATGGATGTGTTCGTGACCGCAGTTGTGCAAATGGCTGTGGTCATGCCCATTTAGGTTGTGCACTAATTAGACACTAACTTTCTAAAAAGAAAGGCGGTCATGCCCAATGATTCAGGAATGGGAAAAACAACTGGAAGCAATCATCACGGAATTCAAAGAACAGGTTTCTTTTAAGCCGGGACAGCTACTGGTGATCGGCTGCAGCACAAGCGAAGTAGTCGGGGAACGAATCGGTACCTCTGGAACCCTTGAAGTAGCCGAAATGATTTTTCGCCAATTGAAAAAATTGCAGGCAGAAACAGGTATCCAATTAGCCTTCCAATGCTGTGAACACTTGAACAGGGCTTTGGTGGTGGAACGCTCGGTGGCTGAACAGCGCGGCTTCGATGAGGTTTCCGTGGTTCCTGTCCGTAAGGCGGGCGGTGCGATGGCAACCTATGCGTTTGATCAACTGAACGATGCCGTTGTCGTGGAATTCGTAAAGGCCGATGCGGGAATGGATATTGGGCATACGTTGATTGGCATGCATCTGAAGCATGTAGCGGTGCCGATCCGCGTCACGCAAAAGCATGTCGGAGAGGCGTATGTCACGTTAGCAAAGACGAGACCAAAGCTGATCGGCGGTGCGAGAGCAGTTTACGAACGAACGAGTGCGAACACGAGCTGTTCGTAAGGATATGGGCAAAAGTTAGCCTTGAAAATCCGGAAAAAAGGGGAATCTGAAAAAATTTTCGAGCGAACGCTCAACTTATTTTTTCACATAGAGAAAAAACATGTTAAAATAAATAAGAAATTTTCAAATTTTTATGCGAGCATACATAAGGGGGAGAAAGATCATGAAGCATTTGTCACAAGCCGATGAACAGGTTTTTCAAGCGATCCAACAAGAATTAGGTCGTCAACGGTCTAAAATCGAACTAATTGCCTCAGAAAACTTTGTAAGTGAAGCAGTCATGGAAGCACAGGGTTCCGTTCTAACGAATAAGTACGCAGAAGGCTACCCGGGACGCCGTTATTATGGCGGATGTGAGTATGTCGATGTGGTTGAAGATTTAGCCCGCGAACGTGCAAAGGCGATTTTCGGAGCGGAATATGTAAACGTGCAGCCGCATTCAGGTGCACAAGCGAATATGGCCGTTTACTTCACCGTTCTCGAGCAGGGCGATACAGTGCTTGGCATGAATTTATCCCACGGCGGCCACTTAACACACGGCAGCCCGGTCAACTTTAGTGGAATTCAATATAACTTCGTTGAATATGGTGTTGATGAAGAGACACACCGCATCAATTATGAAGATGTTCGTGCGAAGGCTCTTGAGCACAAGCCGAAGATGATTGTAGCAGGTGCCAGCGCGTACCCACGTGAAATTGATTTCGCAAAGTTCCGTGAGATTGCCGACGAAGTGGGCGCATACCTCATGGTCGATATGGCTCACATTGCTGGTCTTGTAGCAGCAGGTTTGCATCCAAACCCAGTGCCATACGCAGATTTTGTAACGACAACGACTCATAAAACATTGCGCGGTCCACGCGGCGGAATGATTCTTTGCAAAGAGGAGTTTGGCAAGAAGATTGATAAGTCAATTTTCCCTGGTATTCAAGGCGGTCCGCTTATGCATGTAATCGCAGCTAAAGCTGTTGCTTTCGGCGAAGCGCTGCAGGACAGCTTTAAAGAATATGCGGGTCAAATCATTGTCAATGCGAAGCGCTTAGCGGAAAGCTTACAAAAAGAAGGCTTGAAGCTCGTTTCTGGCGGTACGGACAACCATTTGCTATTGGTGGATGTACAGTCGCTTAACTTAACTGGTAAGGTTGCTGAAAAGGTTCTTGATGAAATCGGTATTACCGTGAATAAAAACACAATTCCATTCGACCCACAAAGCCCATTCGTAACAAGCGGTATCCGTATTGGTACGGCAGCGGTAACGAGCCGCGGCTTTGGTGAAGCGGAAATGGATGAAATCGCGTCGATCATCGCGTTCACTTTGAAAAATCATGAAGATGAAGCAAAGCTGGAAGAAGCACGCGGACGTGTAGAATCACTAACAAGCAAATTTACATTATACCCAGAATACTAAACAACACAGAATCGGCCTACCTTTATTGGGGGTCGATTTTTTTCGAAAAATTCCTACTACTAAAAGTAACCGTTTTCTCATTTGCTCATTGCACTTTTTTTCTGTAAAATGAGACGAAGAATTTAATAAAATTTAAAAAAGGGGCGATTTTTTTGGCAAAGGTATACGTCTTCGACCATCCACTGATCCAACATAAGTTGACTTACATACGTGATAAAAACACAGGAACAAAGGAATTCCGCGAATTGGTTGATGAAGTGGCAACTCTCATGGCATTTGAAATTACAAGGGACATGCCGCTTGAAGATATCAATATTGAGACACCAGTGTGCCAAACAAAATCGAAGGTTCTTTCCGGTAAGAAAATTGGCTTAGTGCCAATCCTGCGTGCCGGAATCGGTATGGTTGACGGAATCTTAAAGTTAATACCAGCGGCAAAGGTTGGTCACATCGGTCTATACCGTGACCCAGAAACACTGAAGCCGGTTGAATATTATGCAAAGCTTCCAAGTGATGTGGAAGAACGTGATTTCATCGTGGTTGATCCAATGCTGGCAACAGGCGGTTCAGCGAATGAAGCAATCCAATCCTTGAAAAAGCGCGGCGCTAAAAACATCAAATTTATGTGTTTGATTGCTGCACCAGAGGGCGTGGAAGCGGTGAAGACGGAGCACCCGGACGTCGACATCTATATCGCAGCGTTAGACGAGAAATTAAATGACCACGGCTACATCGTACCAGGCCTTGGTGATGCCGGTGACCGTTTGTTCGGAACGAAATAAGGGTATTTTGGAAAAGTCGAGTGTTTTACTCGGCTTTTTTTATTTACTGTTTGAAAATTGTCGAAAAATATCGAATTGATAATTGGAAAATTATATTGACCGAATACAGATTAAAGATTTATGATAATTCTTACCTGTTTTTAATTTATCTAAAAATTAGGGAAAATCAAAATTCAAAGATTAATGGGGGGAAAGGCCTTGAAAAAGAGAAATAAAAAGGCTGCATCGTATGTACTGGCATCTGCGCTAGTATTGTCGAATCTAGGGTTTACGGCGTCCGTCTCAGCAGAAAGCGGTACACCGCAAAATGATTTTGCAGCAAAAGTAAAACAATTGCAGGATCTTGCAAGTAAGGATTTCAAAAACATTAGTTCAAGTGATGTGAAGGGAGTAGCTGACCTTAAACCAACCGACAAAGTTCGCGTCATCGTTGAATTAGAGGGACAAACTCCAGTGGAGTATGCCACAAAGCAAGGAAAGCTCTACAAAGAATTGTCAGAAGATAAGAAAAATTCACTTGGCGTGAAGGTTGCTACACAGCAAAAAACAGTAAAAGGCAAGATTTCTGCAAAAGGAGTCAGCGTCAAGTATAAGAAGAGTTTTACAACGGCATTCAACGGGTTCAGCGGAGATGTCCAATACAGTGAGCTATCAAAAATTGCTTCTATTGATGGTGTGAAAAATGTGTATATCGCCAATGAATACGATCGCCCTGAAGAAACACCTGATATGAAGACAAGCCATTCGTTCGTTCAGTCCAACCAAACGTGGGCAGATGCATACCTGAAGGGTGAAGGAATGGTGGTAGCGGTTATTGATACGGGGGTAGATCCGTCTCACCGCGATTTCAAGGTGACTGATTCATCCAAAGAAGCGTTAACGAAAACAAAAGTGGACCAAGTAGTAAGCGAGTCTGGCTTAAAGGGTAAATTTTACACAGATAAAGTGCCTTATGGATACAACTATTTCGATGAAAATAGTACGATCCTTGACTTAGGGCCAGCAGCTTCCATGCACGGAATGCACGTAGCTGGAACAGTTGCTGCAAATGGCGATGAAGCGAACGGCGGCATTAAAGGGGTTGCACCTGAAGCACAGGTACTCGGCATGAAGGTATTCAGTAATGACCCGAACTATCGTTCAACCTCATCTGATGTGTATCTAGCGGCAATCGACGATTCTATTAAACTAGGTGCGGATGTACTGAATATGAGTCTTGGATCTGTAGCCTCTTTCTACGATGAAAAGAGTGCCGAAGATTTGGCGATCACTCGTGCAGTGGAAAATGGTATTGTATGTGCGGTTTCTGCAGGTAACTCTGGAAATATCGCATATGGCTATTCCTCCAATCCTTTAACTAAAAATCCTGATATCGGCGTTGTGGGAGCACCAGGCTTAAATCCTGACACCATCCAAGTTGCCGCTTCAGGAAACTATAACTATTTATTCCAGCATACCATTACAGTTGACGGAGTAGATTCCTTCTCTGCAATTGGTTATGGCTTAGATGATTGGACAAAATTGTCTCAATCAGGCACACTACAGCTCGTAAGTCTTGGTGGCAAGCTTGGTAATCCAGCGGACTATAACGGCTTGGATGTAAAAGGAAAAGTGGTGGTTATGCCGCGTGGGGACTTAACGTTCGCGGATAAGACAAAGTACGCAGCAGCAGCAGGTGCGGCTGGAATCATTGTGTACAATAGCACGGCTCCTACATTCTATGAAAACCAAGGTTTATGGCAGATTCCTTTCATGAAGCTTAAAAGAGAGGAAGGCTTGGCACTTGAAGCAGCGATTGCAGCTGGAAATACAACATTACATGTAGCGCAAACGAAGAAAACGGAAGATGAAGAAGTGGGCCGCATGACCGACTTTACATCATGGGGAACCACTCCAAGTCTAGAGCTTAAGCCAGAAATCACAGCTCCTGGCGGACACATTTATTCAACAGTAAATAACGATAAGTATGAATATATGAATGGTACATCCATGGCTTCTCCACATGTTGCGGGTGGATCTGCTCTTGTGCAGCAATACTTAAAAGGAGACGAGCGCTTCAAAGGTTTATCAGCGGGCGATCGTACACACTTAGCTAAAGTTCTTTTAATGAACACAGGTAGCAAAATCGTTGATTTGAAGGGACAACCATTCTCACCTCGCCGTCAAGGTGCAGGGATGATGCAAACCTACAGTGCTGTTACGACTCCGGTTTATGTGGTCAATAAAGCAAATAATGAAGGAAAAGTAGAGTTAAAGGATTTCACTTCAACTAACTTCTCCATGAGCTTTACGGCGAAAAACGTTTCAGATAAAGATGTAACGTATGCAGTGAGCACAGATGTTTTAACGGATACAATCAAGCAGACAGCAGGGAAACTTGATACAAATGCGTTAATCGCAGGCAATTTAGAAGGTGCCGTTGTGGATGCACCGAAAACAGTAAAGGTTCCAGCAGGTCAGTCTGTTGATTTTACAGTAAATGTTGATTTTTCAAATGCAAAAATCCCTGGATTGGATAATGCAGGACAAAAGATTTCACTAGATTTAAAAGAAGATATTTTTGTAGAAGGTTTCGTAACTCTAACAGATGTTATCAATAAACTAGAGCCAACACTTAACATTCCTTATATTGGATTCTACGGAAAATGGGATCGTCCGGATATCGTTGATGGATTTAAAGAGCTTGGCGAAAACCGTTTCTTCGGTTTAAGCGCTGGTTGGAATGAAATGCTTTCAGGTCTTTCTGGTACATTTGTGGCTCCAGTTCCTGGTAAGTCGTTCTATCCTGTTTCACCAAATACAGACGGAAAGTTGGATACGATTTATCCGCTGCCATCGTTTGTTCGTAATGCGGCAGAAGCACAATTCAACGTGCTCGATAAGGACGGCAACTTCCTTCGTCGTGTGGCGTTAGAAAAGGATGTTAGAAAGAACTATGTCAATGGCGGTACAGGTACAACGTATTCCTTCAAATCAAGCCGAGCATGGGATGGTACAGTTGGCGGCAAAAAAGTAGAAGATGGTCTGTACTACTATGAAATTAAGTCTGTAATAGATTTTGCAGGTGCAAGCTATCAATCTAAGAAAATCCCAGTTTATGTGGATACCACTGCACCAAAAGTAAAAGCAACTTATGATGATGCAGCAAATGTAGTCAATTGGTCAACAGACGAAACAGGTACAGGTGTGAAAACGTATAGCATCTTTGTTGATGGCGTATTAAAGGCAACTGTTAACGGTACGACTTCAAGCTATACTTTCGCAGCACCTTTAGCGAAGAAGACTTCTGTTGAAGTATTTGCAACAGATTATGCACTAAATGTAGGTGGTTCTAAGACAGCAGCGGGAGACACAGAGCTTCCTTTAATCTATGTATCAACACCTGCAGCTTCTGGTATTTACAAGACATTAGAGGTTCCTGTTTCTGGATACTTTACAGATGATCTTGGTGTAGAAAAAGCACAAGTAAATGGCAAAGATGTAGCCGTTACGTATGATGCTGTTAAAAATCAATACACGTTCTCAACTAATGTGAAGTTTGAAAAAGACGGACAGTATAAGATTCCTGTGACGGTAACGGATGTGGCAGGTAAAGAGTTTTCAATCAGCCGCAATGTTTATATCGACACGACTCCAGGGGAAATTGTTGTCAATTCTTCTGATAAAGTGGGCTACGATGTAGATGTCGCATCGGTGAATGTGACACTAAAAGACAACTATAACTACTTATCTTTCTATGTAGGGGACAATCAGGTATTTGTTCAGCCGTACAAGAGCCCGGTTGATGTTCTGACTCCTGCAAGCACAGACTATGAGTTCACTGTTCCAGTAAAGCATGGTGAGAACAAAGTCAGCGTTCGTCTGGTTGATTTTGCGGGTAACGTAACAACTAAGGAAATCAGCATTTACCGTGCGGAAACGAAGGATCCAGATCCAGTTCCTAATCCGGATCCAACTCCGGACCCGACACCTGTTGTCAAGTCTGGATGGGTAAAGGATGGCAACACTTGGTTCTTCTATGATAAAGATGTGAAGAAAACAGGTTGGGTATTTGATGCTGGTAAATGGTACTACCTAGATCAAGACGGCGCAATGAAAACGGGCTGGGTACTTGTAGGTGGTAAGTGGTACTTCCTAGATAGCCACGGTGCAATGTTAACTGGCTGGGTGAAAAAAGGCGGTGAATGGTACCACCTAAGCACAAGCGGTGCGATGGATACAGGCTGGAAATTCATTAATGGAAAATGGTATTACCTATATCCGAAGTCTGGTAAAATGGCGTACAACACAACGGTTGATGGCTATAAGCTTGGCAAGGATGGCGCATGGGTGAAATAATTGGTTGGTGAAAACGGGCAGTCCTCTTGGTGAGGGCTGCTTGTTTTTTGGGGTTATTTGGAAAAATATCCAATCCACTCGAAAGATGAGCCAATGTTGTGCGAAAATGAGCCAATCAGCCAAGAAAATCAGCCAATCAGAGGCAGAAATGAGCCAATCCACCCCAAAAATGAGCCAATCCCCAAAAATGCTACGTAATTTTTTCCAAAAAATAAGTTCCCACCTCACTTAAAACCCACCTAAAATCATCGTTCACAAAATCTACCTACAAATAATAAAGGGATTTTGAGATTTTCATTAGAAAAGGTAACTTGTTATTAAATAAAAAGGAGGAAATTCCATGATTTTAAAGGAAAGACCTGTGCCGATCCAGATACTACAAAGGGAGGCACTCTTGCGAAGGTTAGACAAAAGTTTTTATCGCTACAAGGAGATTGAAAAGGACTTAATTCATTGGAAAGCGGGCTATGCAGGTGAAAAGAATACGGATTATTACCTATCCTATTTGCCGGAGGAGCAGTTTGGTATTATTAATGACTTGCGGCTGAAAAATCAAAATACATTTCAGATGGATACGGTCCTATTCTCACTTATGTTTGGCTTAATTCTTGAAATAAAGAACATAGCTGGGACGCTGTTTTTCGATCAACACACTAACAGTGTTACAAGAATCTATAAGGATATCGAAGAAGGCATTGCTAATCCTCTCATCCAAGCAAGACGGCACCGAATTCAATTGCTTCAATGGATGATAAAACATAAGCTCCCACCAATCCCCCTCGAATACTTAGTTGTCATCAGCAGAAACTCCACCATATTAAAAACAAATCCCGGGAATGAACATATCTTCAACAATATCATTTATGCAGAGTGTTTAGAGGAGAAAATCAACCAGCTTGCAGCAAGATACCAAACTGCAGTCCTAAAAAACAAATCCTACAATAAACTGACACAGCTTCTGTTAACAGAACATATCCCCTTTTATCCTGAAATTCTCAAAATGTATGGGATTGGCCCGACGGAGATCGTTCCTGGGGTTCAATGCCCTACCTGCAAAAGGATACCGATATTGAGAGTGTCCGCTGCTTGGTATTGTCCCTCCTGTGAAACCTACTCAAAAGACGCACATTTTCCCGCGGTCAGAGATTATTTCCTTCTGCAAAATGAAAAAATGACGATAAAACAGTTTCAGGAATTTTTATTAATCGATAAGCGAGGGGCAGCTAAGGCACTGCTCCACTCGCTACAACTTCAGGTTACTGGTAGTGGAAGAACCACTCAATACTATCTTCCTCCAGACTGCATACTTTCCCCCCTAAATGAAAACGATAGGAAAAAAGGGGATTTTTACTGATGAAACTCATACTTGCATTGCTCCTTGCTTTTCAGACTCCGAGAATTTTGATCCATCCTCCTATTCCGAAACCTTCCAATGAACAGACCGTGGCGATTGTCCTTCTTAAGGAGCCCCGATCGGAGCAGGCCATCCGCCAGTTGATTCAACCGTATAAGGACATCAAGTTGCGCCGCATTTTTACGGAGGCGATTGATGGGTTTTCTGTTCAGGGACCTGCCGAAACCATCAGCAAACTCACCAACCAGCAGCATATTCTAAACGTTTCTCAAGTGACCCAGTATCAGGCAGAAACAGAAGAGAGCGTCAAAATCATTGGCGGGGAAGAGGTCCGCAGTTTTTTTGATGCGAAAAATGAACGCCTTACGGGGAAAGGGGTGACGGTCGGGGTGATTGATACCGGCGTCGATTATACGCATCCCGACCTGCAGCGCAACTATGCCGGCGGACATGACCTGGTCGATAACGACCGCGATCCGATGGAAACGCTCGCCGTGGGTAAGGCGACGATTCATGGGACGCATGTGGCTGGGATCATTGCGGCTAATGGAAAAATTAAAGGCGTGGCGCCGGAGGCGAAAATTGTCGCGTACCGCGCACTCGGTCCTGGGGGTGGGGGGACGACGGAACAGGTACTGGCCGCTATTGACCAAGCAATCAAGGACAAAGTGGATATTATGAACCTATCGCTCGGAAATGATATTAACGGTCCGGACCTTCCGATCAGTCTTGCGCTTAACCGCGCGGTGGACAGAGGGATTGTGGCGGTGGCTGCTTCCGGTAATTCGGGACCGAATGTGTGGACGGTCGGGTCCCCGGGTACCGCCTCTAAAGCGATTTCGGTCGGCGCTTCAACGCCAACCATGGAGATACCCTATTTATTAATAGAAGGAAGTCGGCAAAAATTCCGGATTCAGCCGATGGAAGGCTCTGATAAATGGGCGCTAGACCGCTCGCTAAATCTGGTCGACGGAGGTCTTGGCAGGAAAAATGAGTTAAAAAATGTCGCAGGAAAAATCGTACTGATGAAGCGGGGGATACTGACCTTTACGGAGAAAGCCGAAAATGCCCGCGCGGCGGGGGCGAGAGCTGTATTAATCTACAACAATATGAGCGGAAGCTTCATTGGCAATTTGGAAACTCCGCTGACCCTACCAGTGGGTGCACTATCGAAGGGTGACGGAGTTTTTTTACAAAAAGAATTAAAGAAACAGAGTGTGGCGGCGAGAATCTCGGTGGTCGAAGAGCGGGACAGGCTGGCAGACTTTAGCTCGAGGGGACCGGTGACGGGGACGTGGGACATTAAGCCGGATATTGTCGCGCCGGGAGTAGCCATCAATTCGACAATTCCGGGCGGCTACTTATCATTGCAAGGGACGAGTATGGCGGCACCGCATGTGGCGGGGGCCTGTGCGTTAATCAAGCAGGCGCACCCGGACTGGACGCCGCTGCAAATTAAGGCGGCGTTGATGAACACGGCAAAGCCGCTCGAAAAAAGGCGAATAAGCATAGTGGCTGACGATAGTCACGGATATTACCGTACGTATGAACAAGGGGCCGGACGGATCCAGGTGGATGAGGCGATCAAGGCTACGTCACTGGTTTCACCGAGCAGTATGAGGTTTGGGAAATATAGTGAAGATGGGGATGTACACACAGCCACTCTTCATGTGGAAAATAAGAGTGCGCATGTACAGCGTTATTCCTTCTCCATCCCAGAGAAGGTGGAGGGCTTGAGCTGGAGGTTCCCGCTGTCGTTCACGCTTGGACCGAAAGAAGCACGGGATGTGACAGTGGAATTGATGGTAGATCCGAAGGTGTTCTTGCGAAAGGTACATGACGGTTATCTTGAAATGCAGGCAGGCGCAACGACCATTCACATTCCATATTTGTATGTGCTGGAGGAGCCGGGGTATCCAAGGGTGATGGGGTTTGACTTTGGCGAAGGGGACCAGCCGGGGAAGTACAAATATGAGGTATATTTGCCTGGTGGTGCCGAGGAGTTTGGTATTGCGTTGTTTAATCCGCAAGACTACCGGTTTATGGGCTTTTTAGATACGAGGACAAATGTGAAGAAAGGACTCATTCGCAAGGTCCTTTCGCCTGAGCAGTTGCCGGCTGACGGGACGTACCTTGTGAAGGTGTTCGCGAAAAAGGCGAAAAAGGAAGATTTTATTGAACGGATGATTGTGATTGAGAGGGAAAAGGAGTAATTTTTATGTGCAGGGTGGGCAAGCCAAATTTGGACCGGTTTGTCCACCGTGTGCATCACGGAAAAATATTTTGTGTCACAAAGTTCACAAAATGGACACAAAATGGTCAAAAAATAGATAAGAAATCCACTACAATAAGAGTGTAAATTAAAATTTCATGAGAAAAAGCTTTGGGAAATTGTTTGTGGGATAATTCACTAAATTCCATTGACTTTACAAGATGCCTATTGTATGCTAACAAAGGGTGTGAAATGATAGGGTTTTCATCGGAATTTCGACAATTTTCTACGGTGTTTCCTACGTGTTTGCATACTAGTACCCGGTTGACATTCTCTGATAGTGAGGATGCGATAAGCATGCGAAAAAACAACCGCCATCCATTACAAGCTATGGCTTTAATGTCCGCAATAGTCTCCCAGTTAGTCGGTTCCATTCTAATAGGTATATTCTCAGGCAGATGGCTGGATCGGCAGTGGGATACCGAGCCAATTTTCTTAATAGTTGGACTGCTCATTGGACTTGGAGCAGGCACCTATTCCATGCTTCTTTCAATCCGCCATTTCTATTCAGGAGATAAATAATTATGCCAGATTTTAGAATCATGTTTAACAGACAGCGGAAATGGATCTTTTACTTATTGTCCATTTATGTACTCGGCTGGGGATTCACATCATACCAAACAATCTTCTTAGGGTTGATTCTTGGGACATGCTTTGGTTTCCTAAATCTTTGGTTGTTAGTAAGAAAAACCGAAGACTTTGATAAAAAAGTGGGAGAGGGCAAGAAGGTCCGCTCACTTGGATCGCTTTCCAGAATGGCAGTAGGTGGAATAGCAGCGTTAATTGCATTAAGATACCCTGAGTATTTTAATATATTTAGTTTAGTTATAGGACTGATGACATCCTATATTGTCATTATGATAGATTATTTTTATCATGCAGTGCATGTACATAAATGAGCGGAAACGAGGTGAGTTTACATGGAACACGGATCTCCGGATTTTAAATTTATGGGGCTTTGGTTTAACGGTGCCAACATCTTAATGATTACCGTTGCAAGTCTAATTGTTTTCCTAATTGCATTACTTTCCACCCGCAGGCTGGCTATGAAACCAACAGGAATGCAAAATTTCTTTGAATGGATCATGGACTTTGTTAAAGGGATTATCAACAGCACTATGGATTGGAAGACAGGTGGCCGATTCCACATTCTTGGAATCACACTGATGATGTATATCTTTGTATCTAATATGCTAGGTCTTCCGTTCGCAGTGGTAGTTGGCCACAATCTTTGGTGGAAATCACCTACAGCAGATCCAATCATCACATTAACACTAGCTGTTATGGTTGTTGCGCTTTCACACTTCTACGGTGTAAAGATGCTAGGTGTAAAAGGATATGCGCAAGGCTTTTTCAGTCCGATGAAGTTCTTATTCCCATTGAAAATCATTGAGGAATTTGCGAACACGCTGACTCTTGGTTTGCGTCTATACGGTAACATCTTTGCTGGAGAATTGCTTCTATCTCTATTAGCAGCAGGTCTAGCGCACCAAGGTATTGCTGGAACTATTGCAGCTGTACCATTAACACTAGTATGGCAAGGCTTCTCTATCTTCGTAGGTTCAATTCAAGCGTACATTTTTACAATGTTAACAATGGTTTATATGGCTCATAAAGTGAGTCACGACCATTAATATAAACCGTTCATTACTCATGAACAAAATAAAAAACAATACTTTTTTATACATTTAAGGAGGAAAAACGAAAATGACAGGTTCAATTGGTATTTTAGCAGCAGCAATTGCAATTGGTTTATCCGCTATCGGCGCAGGTATTGGTAACGGTCTTATCGTAGGTCGTACAGTAGAAGGTTGTGCTCGTCAACCTGAATTACGTGGTATGTTACAAACTACAATGTTCATCGGGGTTGCGTTAGTTGAAGCATTACCGATCATCGGTGTAGTTATTGCGTTTATGGTATTAAATAAGTAATTATCATTAAAACTCCAGATGGCGAAGATAATCAAATCCTTCGCCATTCATTTATGTCTAGTTAAATTGTTGTTACTTTCATCGTTTAGCGACTCTTGAAAGGAGTGAACCCAGGGTGTTAACAAGCAATTTTGTATTGGCTACTGCTGCTGAAGGCGGTTCCCATATTAATTTTGGAGATATCTTCTTCCAGCTACTAATGTTTATCATTTTGTTAGCGTTGCTTAAGAAGTTTGCATGGGGTCCTTTAATGGGCATCATGAAAGAACGTGAAGAGCACATTGTTAACGAAATTAATGCGGCAGAAAATAGCCGTTTAGAAGCGAAGAAACTTTTAGAAGAACAAAGAAATCTTTTAAAAGAAGCGCGTAATGAAGCACAGAACTTAATGGAAAACGCTAGAAAGCAAGGCGATATCCAACGTGATGAGATCATTGCTGCAGCACGTACTGAATCAGATCGTTTGAAAGAAGCTGCGAAGCTTGAAATTGAGCAGCAAAAAGAAAAAGCAGTTGCAGCTATTCGCGAACAAGTTGCTTCCCTGTCTGTATTAATTGCTTCTAAAGTAATTGAAAAGGAATTAACTGCAGCAGATCAAGAACAACTTATTAACGAATATATCAAAGAGGCAGGAGAAGGGCGATGAGCAACTCAATGGTAGCAAAACGCTACGCGTCAGCTCTTTTTCAAATTGCAAAAGAACAGCAGATTCTAAGTACAGTAGAAGAAGAACTTCGTGTAGTAAAAGAAGTTTTACAATACAATGCTGATTTGAAAGCTGTTCTAAAATCATCAAAACTAACGATTGATAAGAAAAAAGAGATTTTAAAAGCAGCTTTTGGATCTATCAATGCATATGTACTCAATACATTGTTAATTTTGATTGATCGTCACCGTGAAGACGAAATCGTTGAAGTGGTGAACGCGTTTATTGAACTGTCAAATGATGAAATGGGTGTAGCTGAAGCAGAAGTGTACAGCGTTCGACCGCTTACAGATGCAGAGCGCGAAGCTATTTCTACTACATTTGCAGCAAAAGTAGGCAAGAAATCATTGAAAATCGAAAATATCGTTGATTCCGAATTGCTTGGCGGCGTAAAGCTCCGCATCGGAAACCGTATATATGACGGAAGCTTGCGCGGCAAGTTAAACCGTTTAGAACGTAAATTGTTAAGCTAACAAGAAAAGCGGAAGCGACCGTTTAGCGACGTATGGACTGGAGCGATTCGACTGAGATAAAGGAAACACGAAGAGCGAAAGCGATTCGATGTTGACTTATCGTAGGGAGAAGAGCGTAAGTACACTAGTCGTTGGGAGCTGAAGCTGGACAATTCTAAAAGTTCAATGTTGCGAAATATACGCAAAGTATCATAGATAGGGGTGAAACTCATGAGCATCAAAGCTGAAGAAATCAGTGCCCTGATTAAGAAGCAAATTGAAAACTATCAGGCAGAAATTCAAGTGAGTGATGTTGGTACAGTTATCTCCGTAGGTGACGGTATCGCACGTGTTCATGGCCTGGACAATGTCATGGCTGGAGAACTTGTTGAATTTTCAAACGGCGTTATGGGTATGGCACAAAACCTAGAAGAAAATAACGTCGGTATTATTATCCTTGGGCCTTTCACAGACATCAAGGAAGGCGACGAAGTACGTCGTACAGGACGCATCATGGAGGTTCCAGTTGGTGAACAACTAATTGGACGTGTTGTTAACTCTTTAGGACAACCAATCGATGGTATGGGTCCAATCAATACTTCAAAAACTCGCCCAGTTGAAGCAGTAGCTTCTGGCGTTATGGCGCGTAAATCCGTCCATGAGCCATTACAAACTGGTATCAAAGCGATTGACGCACTAGTTCCAATCGGTCGTGGTCAACGTGAGTTAATCATCGGTGACCGTCAAACAGGTAAAACATCTGTTGCGATCGATACAATCCTAAACCAAAAGACTGAAAACATGATCTGTATCTATGTTGCAATCGGTCAAAAAGAATCAACTGTACGTAATGCGGTAGAAATGCTTCGTAAAAACGGCGCATTAGATTACACAATCGTTGTGTCTGCATCTGCATCACAACCAGCTCCAATGCTATTCTTAGCACCATATGCGGGTGTTGCGATGGCTGAAGAGTTCATGTACTCTGGCAAGCACGTTTTAATCGTATATGATGATCTTTCTAAACAAGCGGCTGCATACCGTGAACTTTCCCTATTACTTCGTCGTCCTCCAGGTCGTGAAGCATATCCAGGGGATGTATTCTACTTGCACTCCCGTTTATTAGAGCGTGCTGCGAAATTGAACGACACATTAGGTGCAGGTTCAATCACAGCATTACCATTTATCGAAACACAAGCAGGTGACGTTTCTGCTTATATCCCAACAAACGTTATCTCCATCACTGATGGACAAATCTTCCTACAATCTGACCTATTCTTCTCTGGCGTACGTCCAGCGATCAACGCAGGTCTATCTGTATCTCGTGTAGGTGGTTCTGCACAAATCAAGGCGATGAAGAAGGTTGCAGGTACACTGCGTCTTGACCTTGCTTCTTACCGTGAACTTGAAGCATTCGCTCAGTTCGGTTCTGACCTTGATAAAGCGACTCAAGCGAAGCTTAATCGTGGTGCACGTACCGTTGAGGTATTAAAACAAGATCTAAACAAGCCGCTTCGTGTTGAAAAACAAGTAGCGATCCTATATGCATTAACACGCGGATTCCTTGATGATATCCCTGTTCAAGATGTTCGTCGTTTCGAAGCTGAATTCTTAAATTGGTTAGATCACAACCGCAAAGAAGTGTTAGACCATATTACAAAGACGAAGGATCTTCCTTCTGATGACGATATGGCTTCTGCAATCAACGACTTTAAAAAGACGTTCGCAGTTTCCGAGTAATATTGGGGGCGCCTCCTAAGGGCGCTCTTAGCTAAACATTCTTTGAATGAGGGTGGTGAGAACCAATGGCATCTTTACGCGACATAAAAAATCGTATCAATTCAACTAAAAAGACGAGTCAGATTACGAAAGCAATGGAAATGACGTCAGCAGCGAAATGGAACCGTGGGGTTATGAATGCGAAATCATTCGTACCATACATGGAAAAAATTCAGGAAGTGACAGCATCCATCGCAATCGGCAGCAAAGGGATTAATCATCCAATGCTTCAGGCTCGTGCTGTAAAGAAAACCGGTTATGTTGTTATGACATCTGACCGTGGACTTGCAGGTGCATTTAACAGTAACGTGCTTCGACGCGTGTACCAAACAATCGAAAGCCGTCATAAATCCAATGACGAATTTGCGATTATTGCAGTCGGCCGAGTAGCGCGTGACTTTTTTGTGAAGCGCGGCATGAATGTAGCCCTTGAAATTGTGGGGGTTTCCGATCAGCCAAGCTTTTCAGATATTAAGGATATCGCATCAAGTACAGTAGGAATGTTCTCCGACGGTACATTGGATGAGATTTATGTGTATTACAGTCATTATATAAGTGCCATTTCTCAGGAAGTAACGGAGAAGAAGCTTCTTCCGCTAACGGATATCACAACTTCATCTTCAAAGCTTGCTTCATATGAGTTTGAACCGTCTGCAGAAGAAATCTTAGAAGTTCTCCTGCCACAATATGCAGAAGCTTTGATTTACGGTGCTCTTTTAGACAGTAAAGCAAGTGAGCATGCGGCTCGTATGACGGCAATGAGAAATGCAACTGATAATGCGAAAGAAATGATTCGTAACTATACGCTTAGCTACAACCGTGCACGACAAGCTGCGATTACACAAGAAATCACAGAGATCGTTGGCGGTGCGGCGGCATTAGAATAGTATTTTTGAAAAAATAGCCTGTTCGGCTGGCTAAAAAGATAATGAGCGGGAAGGCTGCATTTGTTCATGAGTGAACAGATGCGGACCTCCTACTAAGTTCATTTTTCAAAAGAGTAAGTTAGGAGGGAAAAAGATGAACATAGGACGCGTAGTTCAAATTATGGGTCCAGTCGTTGACGTTAAATTTGAAAACGGTCAGCTGCCTGCGATCTATAACGCATTAAGAATTAGTTCCAAAGCGCGTAATGAATCAGAAGTTGATATCAACTTAACCCTTGAAGTAGCCCTTCATTTAGGTGATGATACAGTTCGTACAATTGCAATGGCTTCCACTGATGGTGTAACTCGTGGAATTGAAGTAGTAGATACAGGTGCACCGATTTCCGTACCGGTAGGGGATCCAACTCTTGGCCGTGTATTTAACGTATTAGGTGAAGTTATTGACTTGAAGGAAGAAATTCCAGCAAGCGAGCGCCGTGATTCTATTCACCGCGAAGCTCCAACTTTCGAAAACCTTTCTACTGAGGTAGAAATTCTTGAAACTGGAATTAAGGTAGTAGACCTTCTTGCACCATATATTAAGGGTGGTAAGATCGGTCTATTCGGTGGTGCCGGTGTAGGTAAAACCGTATTAATCCAGGAATTAATCAACAACATCGCTCAAGAGCACGGTGGTATTTCGGTATTCGCTGGTGTTGGTGAGCGTACTCGTGAAGGTAACGACCTTTACCACGAAATGACGGATTCAGGCGTTATCAAGAAAACTGCGATGGTATTCGGACAAATGAACGAGCCGCCAGGTGCGCGTATGCGTGTTGCCTTGACTGGTTTGACAATGGCTGAATATTTCCGTGATGAGCAAGGACAGGACGTTCTTTTCTTCATGGATAACATCTTCCGTTTCACGCAAGCAGGTTCTGAGGTTTCCGCGCTACTTGGCCGTATGCCATCTGCGGTAGGTTACCAGCCAACTCTTGCTACTGAAATGGGTAAATTACAAGAGCGTATCACGTCTACTAACGTAGGTTCTGTTACATCAATCCAAGCGATTTACGTACCAGCCGATGACTATACGGATCCGGCTCCGGCTACAACTTTCGCTCACTTAGATGCGACAACAAACCTTGAGCGTAAGCTTTCTGAGATGGGTATCTACCCTGCGGTGGATCCACTTGCATCGACTTCTCGTGCATTGTCACCTGAAATCGTTGGTGAAGAGCATTACGAGGTATCACGTCGCGTGCAACAAACGTTACAACGTTACCGTGAACTTCAAGATATTATCGCGATCCTTGGTATGGACGAACTTTCTGATGATGATAAGTTAGTTGTACTTCGTGCGCGTCGTCTACAGTTCTTCTTATCACAAAACTTCCACGTTGCTGAACAGTTCACTGGTCAGCCTGGATCTTACGTGCCTGTTAAGGAAACGGTTAAAGGATTCAAAGATATCCTTGATGGTAAGTATGATCACCTTCCAGAAGATGCATTCCGTCTTGTTGGACGCATCGAAGAAGTGGTTGAAGCTGCAAAACGTATGGGCGTAGAGGTCTAAATCCTGCCAGGAGGGTAAAAAATGAAGACGATTAAAGTCAATGTTGTTACTCCCGATGGCCCGGTGTATGAATCAGATGTGGAAATGGTTAGTACAAAGGCTAAAAGTGGTGAGCTAGGGATCTTGCCTGGTCACATTCCGTTGGTTGCTCCTCTTGCTATTGGCGTTGTTCGCCTGAAGAAGGGTGGTAACACGGAGCTTGTTGCGGTAAGTGGTGGATTTTTAGAAGTCCGTCCAGATCAAGTTACCATTTTGGCGCAAACGGCTGAAAAAGCATCCGATATTGATGTTGAACGTGCATTAAGAGCGAAGGAACGTGCAGAACAGCGTATGCACGATCAGCATGCTGAGCATATTGACTTCAGACGTGCTGAGCTTGCCCTGCAACGTGCCATCAATCGCCTCGCCGTATCGGAAGGTAAAAGATAATAATAGCTCGTATATATATGGAAACCCCTTTGGTGGACCTTTATTGGTTCGCTGGAGGGGTTTTTTATTTTGGGGTTTTGGGGGGTGTTAGGGCGGGTGGACGATAAGTTCAGGAAAGTGGCCGATATGTGGGTGGAAGCGGTCGATAAATGTTGGGAAGTGGATGATAAGTTGTTTTTGGTGGAGAACTAGGCTAGTTTTATATAAAAATGGTCGCTTATATAAGGGGTTTGGGGGAGAAGTTAGTAGATTTGATTGTATAAGTGGGTGGAAGCGGTCGATAAATGTGGGGAAGTGGATGATAAGTTGTTTTTGGCGGAGATCCATGCTGGTTTTATATAAAAATGGTCGCTTATATAAGGGGTTTGGGGGAGAAGTTAGTAGATTTGGTTGTATAAGTGGATAGGGGAGTTAGTTTGCCAGTCTTGCGCCTGGCATTTTTAGTGGAGAATGTTAGTTTTTTTGGAAGTAGAGATGTGAAGCTGAAGTAGATAGGTTCTACATCTACTTTTGACGAGTGAAAGATAGAGAAAGTAGAAGTAGAGAGGTGCTACATCTACTTTTGACGAGGGAGAGATAGAGAAAGTAGATGTAGAGGGGTTCTACATCTAGTTTTGACGAGGGAAAGATAGAGAAAGTAGAAGTAGAGAGGTGCTACATCTACTTTTGACGAGGGAGAGATAGAGAAAGTAGAAGTAGAGGGGTTCTACATCTAGTTTTGACGAGGGAAAGATAGAGAAAGTAGAAGTAGAGAGGTGCTACATCTACTTTTGATGAGGGAAAGATAGAGAAAGTAGAAGTAGAGGGGTTCTACATCTAGTTTTGATGGGGGAAGGATAGAGAAAGTAGAAGTAGAGAGGTGCTACATCTACTTTTTATGAGTGAAAGATAGAGAAAGTAGAAGTAGAGGGGTTCTACATCTAGTTTTGTTTGAGGAAAGAAGAAAAAAGTTTATGTAGAGAGTTAGATACAGCCAGTCTTGCGACCGGCCTTTTTATGTTGAGTTACTATTGGTTGGGGAAAGACTGCATGATTTGTACATTTTTGCATATGATGGTAGGGCGACTGCAAGATTTGGATTTGTTTTAAAAAGTGTCGTTTTACATAGGGTGGGGTGGAGGTCTATCAAGTTTTTTTATATAGAAAGGAGAAAAACGTAGATTTAATAAACGTTTAATGACAAATCTCACATACATTGTTCAGTATTTGTTGTTAAATTGGGGGTGTTGACGGGTTTTTATGTAGTGTTGTAGAGAGCGGTTCTTGCGAACCTTTTGTTAGGGAAACTGCTTGGCTCTTTCGAGCCTTGACTATGCACGTCATCTTCCGCTAGCGCTCCAGATCACGTGCGCTAACCCCAGGGTTTCCGCAATTTACTTGCTTGTTGTTCGCTCTTGCGTCATCTCTGGAGCACCTTCAAGGAGGCGAACTCCGCGAGATCACGCAAACGCTCAAAAAAGGGGACCCATGTCGACTACCTAGTGTTGTGCAAAATTGAAATTCCCCCGCAATGTGCTACCCGCACATTGCGCTTCAGCTAACGCTGAAGCTTGCGAAAATTGAACATTTTAAGCCCCTTCTGAGAGCGCGCTCTCAAGGGTCTTAAAATGTTCAATTTCCGCGGCGGGAGAATTCCAATTTTATGTATAATGGCTTGTCGACATGGGTTTGTAACAATGCTATAATGAATTCGGTTACAATATTCATTAGTATGAAAATTTACAACATTGGAGGGGATAGACATGGAACTTCTAAATATATATCAGAATAATTATCTGATAGTTTTTGTGTTCCTATGTCTTGGGGTGTTGCTGCCGATGGTGGCATTATATTTGGGTAAGCTTTTGCGTCCTTATAAGCCTAGTGATGCGAAGTATACCACATATGAGAGCGGTGTTGAGCCTTTTCACGATTCCCGTGTTCAGTTCAATGTCCGCTATTATATTTTTGCCCTAATGTTTGTTGTTTTTGATGTGGAAACGGTGTTTTTATATCCATGGGCTGTTGCCTATGATAAGCTAGGTATCTTTGCATTGATCGAGATGTTAATTTTCGTGGTTATGCTGTTAATTGGCCTAGTCTATGCTTGGAAGAAGAAGGTGCTACGATGGATTTAAAACTGGACGGCATTTCACCTAAGGAAATGGAAGAGTTACAAAGAAATGTATTTATGACTACGCTGGAGCAAATCAAGGCATGGGCTCGAAGTAATTCGATCTATCCGATGACATTTGGTCTGGCTTGTTGTGCGATTGAGATGATGGGTGTAGGGTCATCGCATTATGACCTTGACCGTTTTGGTTCGTTTTTCCGTACGTCTCCACGTCAATCGGATTGTATGATTGTGTCTGGAACGGTAACGAAGAAAATGGCGCCGATTTTACGTCGTTTATATGATCAAATGCCTGAGCCGAAGTGGGTTATTGCCATGGGTTCTTGTGCAACAGCTGGCGGGCCGTATGTGAAGTCGTATTCGGTTGTTAAAGGTGTCGATCAAATCGTGCCTGTTGATGTTTACATACCTGGATGTCCACCAAACCCAGCGGCTTTAATTTATGGAATTAATAAGTTAAGGGAAAAGATTCGCTATGAAGCGAAGACTGGGAAGAAGGTGATCTAACCGATGAGTGGGGAAAAGGATCTTGAACAGTTAAAGAAAGAGGCTGTGGCGAAAGCGAAGGCTGCGGCGGCTGCGAAGCGTGCCGCTAAGGCAGCGGGGGAAACAGCACCGAAGCAGGAAACCCCAACTCCAGCTGAGCCAGCGAAACCGGAAGCGCCAGCCACTCCAGAGGCACCGCAAAACGCGCCAGCAACCCCGACCAACGAAGCTCCTGCGGCCAAGCCAAGTGATGCCCCGGCGGCAAGCTCTGATGCGGATGATTTGGCGAAACGAAAGGCAGAAGCGGTAGCGAAGGCGAAAGCGGCTGCGGCGGCAAAGAGAAAAGCGATGGAGCAAGCAGGCGGTGCGGCCACCGCATCCGAATCCACACCAGCAGAAGAACTAGCAGGAAACGAAGCGGATGACTTGGCGAAAAAGAAAGCAGCGGCAGTAGCGAAGGCGAAAGCGGCTGCGGCGGCAAAGAGAAAAGCCATGGAGCTAGCAGGTGGCGCAGAACCGGCATCCGAGTCCACACCAGCAGAAGAACCAGCAGGAAACGAAGCGGATGACTTGGCGAAAAAGAAAGCAGCGGCAGTAGCGAAGGCGAAAGCGGCTGCGGCAGCAAAGAGAAAAGCGATGGAGCTAGCGGGCGGCGCGGCCACCGAAGCCGGAGCTGAAGACAGCGCACCAGCAGGCGATGATGCAAAAGCGAAAGCGGCAGCAGCGGCAAAAGCAAAAGCAGCGGCGGCAGCGAAGGCCAAGGCAGCAGCAGCGGCCAAGGCGAAAGCGGCTGGAATGGCGGCGGATGCACCAACAGCTGACGGAGATGATGAAAAGGCCAAGGCGATTGCAGCAGCAAAAGCGAAAGCGAAAGCAGTGGCAGCAGCGAAGGCTAAGGCAGCAGCAGGCGGAAAAGCTGAAACAGCAGCTCCTGCAGAAGAAGCAAAGCCTTCAGTCAATCAGCCATTTTTAGATAAATATCTGAAAGTCATTGAAGAAAATATGGGATCTGATGTTTTAGAAGATTCTTATATTAATAAACTATCCAAGGATGTTCCAACCCTTGTGGTGAAGCGCGAGAACTACTTTAAATTAGCTCAATTTCTAAAATACAATGAGCGGTTAGGGTTTGATTACTTATCCGAGCTTCATGGAACAGATTTTGAAACACATATGGAAGTATATGTTCACTTATACTCATACAAAAACCGTCAATCTGTCGCTGTGAAAGTAAAGATTGACCGAGATGAACCAACAATCGAATCCTTGACACCGATTTGGGCGGGTGCAAACTGGCCTGAATGTGAAGCGTTTGATTTACTCGGTATCAAGTTTACCGGACATCCGAACCTTTACCGGATTATGCTTGGAGATGATTGGGTTGGCCATCCACTGCGAAAAGATTATGAGCCGTACGATGTGGAGGTGTAACCAGTGATACGAACGGAAGAAATGCTATTAAACGTAGGTCCTCAGCATCCGAGTACACACGGAGTTTTCCGGCTTGTGGTAAAAATTGATGGGGAAATCATTACGGAAGCGCAACCTGTCATCGGTTACTTACACCGGGGAACAGAAAAGCTAGCTGAAAACCTGCAATATACTCAGATTATTCCTTATACAGACCGTTTGGATTATCTGTCAGCGATGACCAACAACTATGTCCTTTGCCATGCGGTGGAGACGATGATGGGAATTCAAGTGCCAGAGAGGGCGGATTTCCTGCGTGTCATCGCAATGGAATTGGGTCGGGTTGCGAGCCACCTTGTTTGGTGGGGTACATACCTGCTTGACCTTGGGGCGGTTAGTCCATTCTTATATGCGTTCCGTGAGCGCGAAATGATTATTAACTTATTAAACGAATTATCGGGTGCGCGTTTAACCTTCAACTACATGCGTGTTGGGGGCGTCAAATGGGATGCGCCAGAAGGCTGGATTGAAAAAGTTGGAGAGTTTGTTCCTTACATGCGCGAACAGCTGAAGGGCTACCACCAGCTTGTGACAGGTAACGAAATCTTCTTGGATCGTGTAAGGAATGTAGGAACCTACACGAAAGAAGATGCACTTCATTACTCACTCAGCGGACCAAACCTTCGTTGTACTGGTGTGAAATGGGACCTTCGTAAAGATGAGCCATATTCCATCTATGATCGTTTTGATTTTGATGTTCCGACACAAGAGGGCGGCGATGCCTTAGCACGTTACCATGTGCGTGTGGCGGAAATTGAAGAATCACTGAAAATCCTTGAGCAAGCGGTTGCGCAGTTCCCGGCTGAAGGGGAAATCCTTGCGAAAGTGCCAAAGATCATTAAGGCGCCTAAAGGGGAAGCATTTGTACGAATTGAATCACCACGCGGAGAGATTGGCTGCTATATTTCAAGTGACGGCAAGAAAGAACCGTACCGCTTAAAGTTTAGAAGACCATCATTCTATAATCTGCAGATTCTCCCGAAACTATTAGAGGGCGAAAATATCGCAAACTTGATTGCTATTTTAGGGGCAATTGATATTGTCCTTGGGGAGGTGGACGGCTAATGGTAAATGATTTACTCCAGTCCAGTCCAGGTCTTTTCAACTTTGCCATCTTCTTTTTACTAGGTGTAATCTTGCTTTTAGTCGTATTAGGTTTCGTAACGTATGGAATTTTAGCCGAGCGGAAAGTCATGGGTTACATGCAGCTCCGTCACGGTCCTAACCAAGTCGGTGGTCGCTGGGGTTTACTGCAAACCGTAGCGGACGTTTTGAAGCTTTTACTAAAAGAAGATATTATTCCGAAGTTAGCGGATCGACCATTATTTATCCTGGCACCAGTGATTGCCTTTGCGCCGTCATTCATGGTACTGGCAACGATTCCGTTCACTGACAAGTTTCAATTTGCAGATATCGGTGTGGGATTACTGTATTACATCGCCGTTTCTGGATTAACTACTTTCGGGGTGCTGCTAGGCGGATGGGCATCCAATAATAAGTATGCGCTACTCGGGGGAGCCCGTGCAGCGGCACAAATGATTTCCTATGAAATCCCGCTTGTTATGTCTGTTTTAGGGGTTATCCTGTTAGCAGGAAGCTTAAACTTAAATGATATCGTGGATGCACAAAAACACGGTTGGTTCTTATTACTTCAACCAATTGGATTTGTCGTATTCTTCATTTCATCAATTGCAGAATTAAACCGGACACCGTTTGACCTTCCGGAAGCAGAATCAGAGCTTGTCGCTGGTTATCACGTGGAATATTCCGGTTTCCGTTGGGCATTCTTTATGCTCGCAGAATATGTGTATTTGTTCGCAATGTCATCACTGATCACAGTTGTGTTCCTTGGTGGTTGGCTGCCGCCATTCGCGTTCCTTGGCTTCATCCCAGGTGCGGTTTGGTTTGCATTGAAATTCAGTGTGGTCGTCTTCATGTACATTTGGCTCCGCGTAACGCTTCCACGTTTCCGCGCAGACAAACTAATGGAATTCGGCTGGAAAGTCCTGTTGCCAGTATCCTTGGCCAACATCTTCCTCACCGCATTGATTAAATCGTTATTTTTCTAAATATCATTGGTTGAATGGCCGTGGGTTGTTACGCACTTCACATGGTGCCTGACACCAATAACACTCATAACAATTTTTAAAAGGTAAAAGGGGTGAAAAACGTGCTTGGATTAGCTAAAGGCTTGAAATATACCCTAAAACAATTAACCCGTGAAAAGGTTACCTACGATTATCCAAACAAACCGCTTCCATTACCGGATCGTTTCCGTGGAATTCAAAAATTCTACCCGGAAAAATGTATTGTTTGTAATCAATGTATGAATATCTGTCCGACCGAATGTATCAACCTCACGGGTAAAAAGCACCCGGACCCAACGAAAAAAGGGAAAATCATCGACACATACGACATCAACTTTGAAATTTGCATCCTTTGTGACCTATGTACGGAGGTTTGCCCGACAGAAGCCATCATCATGACCAATAACTTTGAGCTCGCTGAATACAGCCGCGATATGTTATTTAAGAATCTTGAATGGTTAGATGAAAACGACGAAAACATACGGAAGGAGAATAAAGCATGACCTTCTCAGGCGAATTTCTCGCTTTTATGGGGCTCGCACTTGTGGCGATCATCGGCGGCGTGCTTCTATTGAACCTAACGAAAGTTGTTCATATGGTCGTTGCCCTCATCTTCACTTTCGTCGCCATCGCCGGTATTTACGTTCTGCTATCCGCAGAGTTTGTGGCTGCCGTCCAAATCTTAATCTATTCTGGTGCGATCACCATTATCATGCTGTTTGGCATTATGTTAACGAAGCATGATGACGAAAGTGAACCAAAAGCAGGTAAATGGAGAAAGTTACTTTTGTTCCTAGGAATTGTGGGCTTTGCTTTTGCAGTGTATATCGGCATCTACGATTTCAACATCGAACAGACACCATCTACGCTGCATGAAAATAACACATTACAAATCGGTAAAGTACTTTACTCAAAATATGTCATTCCGTTCGAGTTAACATCGGTGCTGCTATTAGTTGCCCTTGTCGGCTCGGTAATCTTGGCGAAAAATGAGAAGAAGGAGGCGGATGAGGAATGAGTTCAGTTCCCGCTTCAGCCTTCCTGGCACTGGCACTTATACTGTTTTGCATCGGCTTGTACGGTGCGTTAACGAAAAGAAACACAGTCATCGTCCTAATCTCGATCGAATTAATGCTGAATGCCGTGAATATTAACCTGGTCACCTTCAGTAAATACGGCATGACGCCATCGATTACAGGTCAAATTTTTGCCCTGTTTGCAATCAGCGTGGCTGCAGCCGAAGCAGCGGTCGGACTAGCGATCCTAATCGCACTGTACCGCAATAGGAAAACCGTTAACATCGACGAAATGGACACAATGAAAAACTAGATAGAGCACAATGGGTGTCAGGCACCATGTTCTATAAAGGGGATAGTGATAATGATGGAGAATGCATGGCTCATACCGCTTTTCCCGCTATTATCGTTTTTGATCCTTCTTCTATTCGGTAAGCGATTGAAGGAGGCAAGTAGTTATGTGGGGATTCTTCTTACGCTCGCGTCGCTTGTCTATTCAATCCTTGTGTTATTTGAGCGCTTTTCAGAGCCAACCTACGTCACGAAATTTGACTGGCTCACGATAGGAGATCTGCATCTAACAGCGGGCTTTGAAGTGAATCAATTAAATGCATTAATGCTGTTTATCGTATCGCTCGTAAGTTTCTTAGTACATACCTACTCGAAAGGGTACATGCATGGAGACGAGCGGTTTCCAGTATTCTATGCCTACTTAGGATTATTTACCTTTGCAATGCTTGGATTGGTGCTTTCACCAAACCTATTGCAAACCTACATCTTCTGGGAGCTTGTCGGTCTCGGTTCGTTCCTATTAATCGGTTTTTATTTTTACAAAGAAGAAGCGAAGGCTGCGGCTAAAAAGGCATTCATCATGACCCGTATCGGGGACGTGGGCCTATTTATCGGGATGGCTCTTCTATTCTGGGAAACCAAAAGCTTTGAATATAGTGAAATCTTCGCTGCAGTAGAAGCTGGCAACATTTCGACCACCATGATTACCTTAACGGCAATCCTGATTTTCATCGGGGCAGTTGGTAAATCTGGTCAGTTCCCGCTTCACACCTGGCTTCCAGATGCGATGGAAGGTCCGACACCAGTTTCGGCCCTCATCCACGCAGCAACGATGGTTGCCGCAGGGGTGTACTTAGTGGCAGCACTATTCCCACTGTTCTTAGCGAGCAAAACTGCACTATTAACCATCGCCGTAATCGGTGGATTTACTGCAATTTTTGCCGCAAGCATTGGTCTTGTGCAAACAGATATTAAAAGAGTCCTAGCATACTCAACCGTTTCACAGCTAGGCTACATGATGCTTGCCTTAGGGTCTGCCGGCTATGTAGCAGGTGTGTTCCACTTGATGACACATGCGTTCTTCAAGGCATTGTTATTCCTTGCAGCAGGTTCTGTCATTCATGCGGCACACACACAAAACATTGAAGAGATGGGCGGGCTTTGGAAAAAGCTAAAGCTGACCGGGCCATTGTTCTTAATCGGAACACTCGCGATCAGCGGTGTACCGTTATTTTCCGGTTTCTTCTCAAAGGATGAAATTTTAGTTGCAGCTTGGGAAGGCGGACATCCAGTTCTTTTCTTACTCGCATTAATCGCAGCCTTTATGACTGCATTTTACATGTTCCGCTTGTTCTTCCTCGTGTTCACGGGAGAGGCACGCGGCGATCAAAAGCATGTTCACGAATCACCGTCCAACATGACATTCCCGATGATCCTTCTCGGAGTCTTGGCAGTGGTTGCGGGTTACGTCAACACACCATGGTTCGGTACGTTCCTTGGCGACTGGTTAGTGGATGGCAATGAAACGCTTGCCCACCATGCCCATATCGAAGGACCAGCCTGGATTATGATTGCAGCAACAGTCGTCTCTTTAGCAGGTATTCTTCTTGCTTATCTGATTTACTACAAGCGTTCTGTTTCCCGCAACTGGTTAAGCGGTACGGGTGATACGCTTCATACAATTCTATTTAATAAATATTATGTGGACGAATTCTATCAACTAACAGTCGTAGCGGCTACAAAAGCAATTAGCTACTTCCTGCGCTTCATCGATGTCTTCCTTGTTGAAGGACTCGTGAAGGGTGTAGTTGGAATCGTTCAAGGACTTGGTCAAACAGGTTCCAACATGCAGAACGGTCAGGTTCAAACCTATGGTGCCGTTGCCTTTATCGGCCTTGCACTATTAGTCGTTATTTTTGCATTAACAGGGGGGTATCTACGATGAACTTACATGCAGTCCTTTCTGTCCTAGTATTCTCCCCTTTACTAGGTATCGTAGTATTGGCTTTCATGCCGAAAACGCAGGAAAAAACCATTAAACTAGTCGGCTTTTTAGCGACACTGCCAGCGTTAATCCTGGCACTAGCGGCTTACCTCCATTATCAATGGGGCAAGGATTTAGCTGACTTTTCCGTATCGGTGCCATGGATTCAGTTCCGCGGCATGAACGGGATTGAAGAACCGATTTTCTCTGTTTACTATGAACTTGGGTTAAGCGGCTTCCAGCTATTGTTGGTTGTCTTAACAACAGTCGTTGCGACACTCGCTTCGATTGCAGCCATTTTTGTAAAAAAAGAATGGAAAGGCTATTTCATGCTATTCCTTCTTTTAGAAATCGGTATGCTTGGCGTGTTTACCGCTGAAAACTTAATTCTGTTCTTCATCTTCTTTGAGGTAACACTAATCCCGACCTTCTTCTTAATCGGAAAATGGGGTTATTTTGAAAAAGAAAAGGCAGCCTACAGCTTCCTAATATACAACGGATTAGGCTCAGCAGTTTTACTAATCGTGATTATGATTCTGTTTGCAAAAACAGGGACATCGAACATTGAATTATTAACACAAATGATGGCCGACCCAAGTACACCGGTTTCTGGTGACTTGAAGCTTGGCTTACTGATCGCATTATTGATCGCTTTCGGAGTAAAATTACCGATCTTCCCGCTTCACAGCTGGATGCTGAAGGTACACGTTCAGGCACCGCCATCAGTGGTTATGATCCACTCTGGTATTTTGTTAAAAATCGGTGCGTACGGCTTAATCCGTTTTGGAATGGGTATTTTTCCGAAGCAGTTTGAGACTCTTGCGACAATCATTGCTGTACTTGGAGTAGTCAATCTACTCTACGGGGCGTTTCTAGCGTTCATTCAAACAGACTTTAAAATGGTTTTGGCTTATTCATCTATTTCCCACATGGGAATCGTGTTAATCGGACTGGCTGCCATGAATGAGGCAGGCGTTCAGGGGGCGATTTTCCAAGTGATTTCACACGGATTGATTTCCGCGTTGTTGTTCTTCTTGGTGGGTGTATTGTACGAACGTACAGATACATCGTTAATCGGAAATCTAGGCGGAATGGCGAAGGGGATGCCAATTGCCGCAGGCTTCTTGCTTGCCGGTGCGATGGCTTCACTCGGACTGCCGGGGATGTCCGGATTTGTCAGCGAATTTATGGCGTTCTTAGGTTTATTCAAAGCAATGCCTTGGCTTGCTGCGGTTGGTACCATCGGTATTATCATGACGGCCGCTTACTTGTTGCGCGCAGTCTTAGGGATGACTTACGGCAAGTCACACCGTGAATTTACCGGTGTGGTCGATTTAAAAGGTGTGGAATTCGTTCCTGTCCTTGTACTTACGTTATTAATCGTATTAATTGGTGTGTATCCAAGTGTTCTAAGCTCTCCGCTTCAAACTACACTTGAAACAATTTTGCCAGGGTTAGGAGGGTGATGAAGGATGGATTTTGCGACATTGAAATCATTTGAATGGAGTGTCATGACACCAGAGTTCATCATCCTTGGTGTGTCAGCACTATTAACATTGCTAGATTTATTTATGCCGAAAAAGCAAAATCGACGGGTGCTTGGCTGGATCGCAATTCTAGGTGTATTCGCAGCGATTGTATCTCTTGCCGGCTTAATGGGCAGAGATATCACTTCGATTTTGGAAGACAGCTTTACGCTTGATACGTTCGGCAAGGCGTTTAAATTTCTGCTTCTGATCGGCTCAGCGCTGGTGCTGTTCTTAGCTGTCAGCTATGAGACGAAGGATGGCATGGAAGACAGTCACGGCGAGTTTTACTATTTGTTCTTAACGGCGTTGCTCGGTGCGATGATCATGGCTTCCAGCGGTGATTTAATCACACTTTTCATCGGCTTAGAATTATTAACGGTTTCTTCTTATATCTTAGCGGGTATTCGCAAACACCACTTAGGGTCTAACGAATCCGCGATGAAATACGTCATCAATGGCGGGATTTCAACCGCAATTACGCTGTTCGGTATGAGTTATGTGTACGGTTTAACCGGCACAACGAACCTTTTCACGATGGCGCAAAATTTGGCTGCGGTATCTGATGCCCAGCAAACCTATTTGCTAGGTTTAGCCTTCTTAATGATTTTCGTCGGCTTATCCTTTAAGCTTGCGGCTGCTCCGTTCCATATGTGGGCGCCGGACGTGTATCAAGGAGCGCCTACACCGGTTACGGCTTTCTTGAGCGTCGTATCGAAAACAGCAGGTTTTGTTATCGTCGTTCGTATTCTTGTGGCTGTATTCTACAATGCGGCACCAGAGGGCGGCGCCGGTGGGGAAAGCATCCTGTTCAAGATGCATGACTACCTCGCTGTGATTGCCGCGGTTACGATGATTGTCGGTAACGTGGTTGCGTTGAAGCAATCGGATATTAAGCGGATGTTCGCTTATTCCAGTATCGCCCATGCAGGGTATGTGCTCGTGGCGTTAACAACATTAAGTGCAAACCTTGTATTCTCGATCTGGTTCTACCTGCTTGCGTATCTGCTAATGAACCTTGGGGCATTTGCGATTATTCAAGTGGTAACGGAAAAATCAGGTTCAACGAAGATTGCTGATTTTGCTGGTTTGTATCGCCGTTCACCGGTGTTAGCGGTTATTATGGGAATTCTATTGGTTTCCTTAGCCGGCTTCCCGGGCACAGCGGGCTTTATCGGCAAGTTAAACATCTTTATCGGCGCCTTCTTCGGGACTCCGCATTATGTGCTTGCATCGATTATGATTGCCACTACAGTGGTATCTTATTTCTACTATTTCGGTGTCATGACGCAAATGTTCTTCCGTCCAGCGAAGGACGAGAGCAAGCTGCAGGTGCCATTTGGCATTGTCGTGGTGCTCTTGGTTGCGGTAGTGGGCTCTGTTTTATTCGGAGTAGCGCCAAACCTGGCACTCGATTTCTTGAACAATATGTAAGGTAAGGTTTTTGGGGGAATTGAACGATCGGATCAGCTCGGCGGCCTTGGGGAAGGCTGCCAGCTCAAATATAGGGGTTATATATGTAAAAGAAGAGGTTGGGGAACCTCTTCTTTTTTTGTTTGTTTTTTATGGAGAAGGGGGTGAATTTTAGTAGTTGGCGAGTAAAATGGGGTTATTGACGAGTAAAGTGTGAAGTTTGACGAGTAAAAATAGAAAATAGACGAGTAAATCAAATATTTGACGAGCAAATCATCAAAAGTGACGAGTAAGATAGGAAATCATACAAAAAGGTAATTTTAAAGGTACTTCAAGGGGTGATCCATACATAGCTAGAAAGGAAAATACAGGAGCCAGGCTAGACAACTGGCTTTTTGTGGTTGGATTCCGCTGAATTTCCTGGTTATTCCGCCAGTTTGCAGTAGAATTCCGCCAGTTTGCAGTAGAATTCCGCCAGTTTCTACGTTATTTCCGCCAACTTGCACAAGGATTCCGCCAACTTCCCACATTATTCCGCCAAACATCAAAAAAATGCCAGACCCAGCATCAAAACAATGCAGTGTCTGGCACTTTTCAGGTATCCAACATGTTTTTAACACTCGTTTTAATCCTCCAGCTTGTCCTTCACATCGCCGTAGCCTTCTCTTACTTTTCCTTTAGCCTTGTCCATCTTGCCATCCATTTCAGTAGAGTGATCGTCCGTTAATTTACCCCATTCTTCCTTCGCTTCACCTTTAGCCTGCTCTAAGTTTCCTTTTACTTGGTCTTTATTCATTTTGTCGTCCTCCTTGTTTTTTAGTTATTATTTTAAATACCAATTTTGGTATGGTATTAAACATGATTTTGGTAATCTAAACGTTTTATAGGTTGTCAGGTTGGTCCTTCTTTTCGCCATCGCTGATGCCATTATCCTGGTCGACACCGTCACCAACGCCCTTATCCTTCAATTCTTTTTCAATATCCTCTTTCGCTTCTTTTAAATTTTCCTTCGCATCCTTGAAGGAGGTATCGGCTTCCTTCTTGGTATCTTTATCGATAGCATCCTTTTGCTCGCCATCACTGATGCCATTATCCTGATCGACGCCGTCACCGCATCCGGCTAAGCCGAATGTAAGCAGGACAGCCAAACCACCCGCAACTATATTCCTTCGCCTCTTGGTAATCATGTAAACTCCTCCTTTGTTTTGTGTGTTTCGTTGTGTTGGTGACTATATTCCCAGCGAAACCAAAATCAAAACCTCTCTTTTTTGAAAAAATTTTCCCTTCATTAAATGCATTTTTTCAAAAAAGTAGTTTGCTAGATTGTTGGTTTGAATGAAGAGAGACGGGGTAATACAGAGAGCAGAACAAGATTCGAGTTTGATACGAAAAGGAGAGAGGTTATATGAACGCAAATGAAATGATGATGGGTTGGTCCTCATACTTTCAGGACCTTCCCAATCTAATCATGGCATTACTCGTGCTATTAGTGGGCTGGCTGATCGCCAAGTGGATTGGCCGAGGCGTAGAAGCAGCCTTAAGGAAGACCAGCTTCGATGATAAGCTGTTTTCGAAGTTCGGCAAGCGAAAATATTCATCCGAAGTGATTATTGGAAAAATAGTTTACTATCTTTTATTAGTAGTGGTTTGGACGATTTTCTTCAATATGCTGAGCTTAAGCTTTATTGCTACACCGTTCGTTCAAATGCTATCAACCATTACAGCAGCAATTCCTAATCTATTAAAAGCAGCACTTATTCTATTGTTTGCCTGGGTGGTTGCGTACCTGTTGTCCAATCTTTTCAAAAGAGCGGCGACACGCTTTAATTTAGAACGACATTTAGCGAAGCGTGACTTGGCAAAAGGTGAGTTGGATGCAGTAAATAAAGTGAACAGCATCTCTAAGGTCATCTTCTACTTTGTTCTCTTATTATTTTTACCAGCCGTATTAGGCGCATTGGATATGGAAGGCATCTCTAAGCCTTTCGCACAAACACTTTCTGTCATTCTTGCCTTTATCCCGAAATTATTTGCAGCCGCTTTGATTCTATTCATCGGCTGGTTAATGGCTAAGATTGTTCGTGATATTTTAACGAGTCTTTTAACAAATGCAGGTGTGGAAAAGTTAGGAAAGCGATTAGGCTTGGACCAATCGGCGGATGGACGTGCGAGTCTTTCAAATATCATTGGAAATATCGCGTTTATCTTAATCCTTCTACCAACGATTATTACTGCTTTAGAAAAACTTGACTTGAAGGGCGTTTCGGATCCGGCGATTAGCATGCTTCGTTCAGTATTGTCGATGATTCCAAATATCGCTGTGGCTGTGATGTTGATTTTAGCAGGAATTTGGCTTGGTAAAATGGTCGAGAAAATCGTCACTCAAATGTTGTGGCGCGTACGCTTTGATGGCGTATTTCATAAGATGGGCGTTGGATCGTTAACACCGGATGCTTCGAAGACTTCTCTGTCACAGTTGGTAGGGTTGCTGGCGAAAATCGTAGTAGTTCTGTTATTCACAGTGGAAGCATTGCAAATTGTCCATTTAGACTTCTTAGTGACACTGGCAACTGGCGTGTTGGCATATCTGCCAATGCTAGTAGCGGCTCTAGTTATCTTAGGAGTAGGTTTATATGTGGGACATTTAGTAGAAAGAATCCTTCAAAATGTGTTGAAAAATACCTACTCACGCACATTAGCGGCGGTAGCAAAGTACGCAGTCTTTACGATTACGATTTTTATGGCACTAGATCAGCTTGGTGTCGCACATAGTATCGTTAATGCAGCCTTCATCCTCGTCCTAGGCGGACTGGCCCTCGCATTTGGACTAGCCTTCGGTATCGGAGGAAAAGAATTCGCAGCAAAATATCTACGCAAACTAGACCAAAAAATCGAGGAATAAATCGTTAAGCGGGGTCAGTCCCCCACTGCTGTACAGCAGTGGGGGACTGACCCCAAATTATTTAAAAGGAGGTATGCCTTTTGATGGTGGTTAATTTGCTTGCTGTTGCTTTATTGATTGCGTTAACGGGGTTTTTTGTGGCGATTGAGTTTGCGATTGTGAAGGTTCGGACGTCGAGAATTGAGCAGCTGCTTTCGGAAGGGAAGAAGGGAGCGGAAGCGGCGAAAAGGGTGGTTTCCCATTTGGATGAGTATTTATCTGCTTGTCAGCTGGGGATTACTGTGACAGCGTTAGGACTGGGTTGGCTGGGGGAGCCGACCGTAGAAAAACTCCTTCATCCCTTGATTGAAGCCCTCCACTTGAACAAATCCCTTACACATATTGTATCGTTAGGAATCGCCTTTGCTCTTGTGACCTTCTTGCATGTGGTGGCAGGAGAATTAGCACCGAAGACCGCAGCGATTCAAAAGGCGGAGACGATTACTCTGTTATTTGCGACACCAATCATTTGGTTTTACAAAATCATGTATCCTTTTATCTGGCTATTGAACAGCTCGGCCCGGCTACTGACAAGAATCGTCGGTTTAAAGCCTGTGTCCGAACATGAGATGGCACATTCAGAGGAAGAGCTGCGGATTCTTTTATCTGAAAGCTTTAAGAGCGGGGAGATCAATGAAAATGAGTGGACCTTCGTGAACAATATTTTTGAGTTTGATGAGCGGATGGCCAAGGAGATCATGGTTCCGCGGACGGAGATGTCCTGTATTTCTGCAGACTCACATCTTTCTGAGGTGCTTGCTACGATAAAAAGGGAAAAATTCACGCGCTATCCAGTAATAGAAGGGGATAAGGACCATATTATTGGTGTGTTAAATGTGAAAAAGTTTTTAACAGCTTCCATCTTGAGAAAGGGACAGGAGTGGAACATATCCTCGATTATCCAGCCGGTGATCCGGGCGATTGAGACGATTCCGATTCATGATTTGTTGGTGAAGATGCAAACGGAACGTGCTCACATGGCCATTTTGATGGATGAATACGGCGGGACATCCGGATTAGTGACGGTAGAGGATATCCTCGAGGAAATTGTCGGCGAGGTCAGAGATGAGTTTGATACGGAAGAAGTGGCCGCTGTTAGAGAATTTCCGGGAAATAATTTTGTGGTCGATGCCAAGATAAGTATTAATGAAGTAAACGACTTACTCGGAACGGATTTATCGGAAGATGGCGTCGAGACGATAGGCGGCTGGTTTTTAAAACAAAACGGTGAAGTCGAGCTGGGAGCCAGTGTGGAAGCTGACGGGTATGTGTTTACCGTGGAGGAAGTGGATGGGTATCATATATTGTATTTAAGAATAGCGTGAACAACGTAAATGAAACCCCCAAAAATAGAAGTAGAATTTAACTACTTCTATTTTTGGGGGTTTTGGAACATCCTGAAACTGAACCAAATTTCTTCTATTAATATTAGTATCTCATTCTCCTTCGTCCTGCCGCTTCTCCTCCAAAACCTTCCAATCGTGTTCGAAAACAGACCACAGTACTTTTTTATCCCCGTATAATAGCAGCTGATCGCCTTCATGGAGCACCGTCCCGTAGATGTTTTTCCTCAATTTCATTCCGCCGCGCTGGATAAAGAGGACCCCGAAATCCATTCCTTGATATTCTGGGATGACATCATGGATCGTGCGGTTATGAAGCGACGATTCATGATAGATAGAAAGATTCAATACAACATCCATTTTAGAGGAGAGAAATACATCTCTTACAGGCATATCAGCAAGCGCTACGTTCTGTTTCATTTTCCGGTTAAAAGCCTTTGACAAAACCCGCTGGATCCAGGCAAGCTTGAGTACAACAAATACCAGCAGTGTTCCAACTGCTACAGTGATGATTTCCTTCGTTCGGAGTCCCTCTGAAAGGAATTGGCTAATGGATGAGATAATCACTGCGAGAGAGAAGGCGCCGAACAGAATGAGAAAAATAGCCAGTTTACGGCGAATCGGGTGACCGAGAATGAGCTCAGACTCACCGGTCGTAAAACCCGTTCCCGTCATCATAGAAATGACCTGAAACCGGGATACCTCCACCTTCAACCCCGTTAACCGAAACAACACTACAAAAATTTCAATGACCGCAGTAATAATCACGAAATAAATTAGCAAAAAGAAGAGAACCATATTTCCACCTCAATTTGGGGACAGTCCCCCACCGCTTTAAAGCGGCGGGGGACTGTCCCCAAAAGATCTTTATTGCATTTTTTCGTTATAGAATTGGACGGAGTACATGGCGCCTTCGCTTACCATGTTGTTATCTTCGACATCGTGTGGATGTGGGTGCGCGCCTTTTTCAATCGGAAGCTGTTCGCTTTTTTCATAAACAGTCGGGATCAGCTTTCGCTTCCACTCCCTGAGGATGGTTTCTGCTTTTACTCGGTTCGGTTTAGACGTTAACCACATCGCTGCAGAAGCTCCGATTCCTACCGCTACTAATGATTTCATACCAAACGATTGTTTCATAACAAATCCCTCCTAATAAAATCTGGTTCAAAATTCATTCCAACAAATCATGTAACACTGTATCTACCTACAACCAATCGTTTATGCTATTTGAACCTTGTATACCCACTAAAACCAATCTCAAACATAAAAGTTTCAAACAACGTCAAAACGGGAACAATATCCACAAAAAAATTGTGGCAAAGGAGACCTTCATGAAAACCTATCAAGCATCAGAAGATTGGACCTGGATCCAGGCCACTCATGATGAAACCGAGGAAATCCTTCCCTTCCTTGAATGTGACAGCACAGACTGGCTTCGGCAAATCCAAAAAAACAAGACCAATTCCCTAAGGGTAAGCATTACTCCCGACGGAAAAAAGGTGGTTAAAGGCTCGCTCATTTATCAGCAAAGCTTTACAGACGAACGCGACGTGAAGCTCTTTCATTTTTATGTCACGACCGACCGCTGGATTACAATTGACCTTGACTACAACACGCTAAAGCAGATCGAACCAGAGCTACTGCACCGTCAAATTGCACAAACCACCAATGCCGTTGAAGGCTTCATGCTGTTTATCGCTGAATGGATCAACGAAATGCTGGTGGAGATTGACCAGTTTGAAGAAGATCTGAAAACGCTGATCTGGAGTATTCGTAAACGAAACGAAACCGGCATTCTCGAACTCGTCTATATGCGCAGACACGAGCTGCTCGTATGGAAGAGTCTCTTAATTCCTGTCAAAGAGTTAAAAATGGCAATCGAGGAAGTCAACCTCCATGAAGGCAGTGAGGGAAAAATTTTCCCAATGACCTGTAAACGGATCGAGCGTGCCTTGACGCTCATTCAAGAATATGAACATGAACTAGACTCGATTATCAACTTAGAAGAGGTCATCTCCTCCCATCGAGGCAACGAGATTATGAAAACCTTAACAGTCATCACCATCGTTTTTACGCCGATCATGGCCTTCGGGGCCTTGTGGGGCATGAACTTCAAGAATATGCCGGAGCTAGAATGGCGCTGGGGCTATCCTCTATCTATCGGACTGATTGTCATCTCAACCATACTCCTTTATGCTTATTTAAAGGTCAAAGGCTGGACCGGAGACTTATTAAAAGGGAAAAAGAGAGGTTCTTTTTTTAAGTGAGGGACGAAAATTGACCAGCTAATAAGACTTTAGTCCTAGTTCATTGTGGAGATTTTTTTGATAGTATATACTGGTATAATACTAAATAACATCTTTAGGAAAAAAAAGGTAGGATGGGAGAGTAAAGATGGAGAACGCAACTCGCATGATTCAATATATTCAAACCAACCGTGGAGAAATTTTACAAGAATGGGTAGAGAAAATGAGCGCGATGGATGAGCAGAAACTCTCTACTGTCATCACCGATCAAGTCTATTCAAATGTAGCAGATGAATATATTAATATATTAGTAAATCACTTAATCAATCAAGACCAAATGGCAGCGAAAAACAAAATCAGAGATTTTTCACAAAAGCTGGTTCAATTAGGCTGGACTCTTAATTTTATCATGGACAGCTTAATGGAATTCTCAAAAATTATGTTTTTCCGTATGGTGGGCGAGGCAGATGAAAAGGAGCAAATTGAGTTTGGCTGGGCGTTTGACAAATGGGTGACGCCGATCAATAAAGATGTCCTTAATCATTATGCAGCATCATGGCAAAGAACCGTTTCACTGCAAAAAATTGCTCTTCAAGAATTGTCTGCACCATTGATTCCAATCTTCGACAATATCACAGTTATGCCGCTGGTAGGAACAATCGATACGGAAAGAGCCAAGCGCATCATGGAAAATCTACTGCAAGGGGTCGTCAAGCACCATGCACAAGTCGTGTTAATCGATATTACCGGTGTGCCAGTAGTGGATACGATGGTTGCCCATCATATCATTCAAGCGTCAGAGGCCGTACGATTAGTCGGCGCGAAGTGTTTAATCGTCGGTATTCGTCCAGAAATCGCCCAAACAATTGTGAACCTAGGTATTAATCTCGATCAGGTTGTGACGAAAAACAGCCTGCAAAAAGGGGTCGCCGCTGCGTTGGAAATGACAAATCGCAAAATCGTCTCAGTGGAGGAATAAGAAATGAACGGAAGAATTCCTATTTTAAAATTGTATAATTGCCTGCTGATCTCTATTCAATGGGAACTGGACGACCAAACAGCCCTGCAGTTCCAGGAAGATCTTCTTTCCAAAATTCATGAAACAGGCGTGGGCGGCGTTGTTATTGACTTAACCTCTGTGGACGTAATTGATTCCTTTATTGCCAAAGTACTTGGCGATGTGGTCAGTATGTCTCATCTAATGGGCGCAAAAGTGGTGTTGACTGGCATCCAGCCAGCTGTTGCAATCACACTAGTCGAACTAGGGATACACCTGAAAGACGTGCAAACAGCACTGGATTTAGAAAAAGGCTTAGAAACGCTACAGCGGGAGTTGGGGGAGTAAAGCATGGAGAACGAATCCTGTGTGAAAATTATAACCGAATGGGATATCGTTGCAGCGCGTCAGCTTGGGAGAAACGTTGCAAAGGAACTTGGTTTCGGTTCGGTTGACCAAGCAAGGATCACAACAGCGATTTCGGAACTGGCCCGCAATATTTATCTGTACGCTGGAACAGGCGAAATCGAAATCGAGCGCATTACTGAATTAGGTAAAAGAGGCTTGAAAGTAATTGCATCGGACAGTGGTCCGGGCATACATGATATTAGAAAAGTAATGGAAGACGGTTTTACCACATCGGGTGGTTTGGGGGCAGGTTTACCAGGCGTTAAGCGGTTAATGGATGAATTTATGATCGCATCCACTGTCGGGGAAGGAACCAATATTCAGGTGGTGAAATGGCTTCGTTAGGAGGATGAGAGGCAATGGATTTCAAAGATATTTTTGAAGAAAAGTATCGTGGAATACTTCACAGCTATCTAAAAGAATCAACCGAAGTAGCCTTATATCAAGGGCATAAATATAGTCGACAAGCAATAGAACAGCAAATCTCCCCTGAAGAAATCATTCATGCCCATTGCAATGCCATGAAAAGCCTCTTCCCCGACCTTCCGCAAGAGGTGGTATCTTCTTACGACTTTCTCCTGGAGGTCATGATGGAATATGGCTTAGCCTATCAGGAACATCAAAGCCTCAGGGACCAACAGCTGCAAATGAAATCAGAAATTGAGATAGCCGCAAGTGTTCAAGATACAATCTTAGAAACGCAAATTCCCCAAATAGAAGAAGTAGATATCGGAGCTATCAGCGTACCTGCCAAGCAGATGAACGGAGATTTTTACCGCTTTGTGCAGGATCAGAAGCTGATGAGTGTGGCCATCGCGGATGTGATTGGCAAAGGCATACCTGCCGCTCTTTGTATGTCGATGATCAAGTATGCGATGGATAGTTTACCAGAATCGCGTGAGCATCCTGAATTTGTGCTGGAAAACCTTAATAGAGTCGTTGAACATAACGTCGATTCGAGCATGTTTATTACCATGACCTACGGCGTATACAATACAGAGCAACATACCTTTACATATGCATCTGCTGGACATGAACCAGGTATTTTTTATGATTCATCAGCTAATACCTTTACCGATTTACATGCAAAAGGACTAGTATTAGGGGTCGACCCGGATGCGGCCTATCAGCCGGTGGAAAAACAAGTCGATGTCGGTGATATGGTGGTCCTACTATCCGACGGTGTAACCGAATCGCGAACAGAAGAAGGCTTTATCGAACGCTCTGTCATCACAGACTTACTCTACGAAAATAAAGAACAACCAGCACAGGAAATAGTAGAAAAAATATACCGCGAACTAGAAAGAATTCAGAATTTTGAAATCAGAGACGATTTTACCCTCATTATTTTAAAAAGAAAATCTTAAAAAAAGGTTTAGACTTTCAAAAAGGCGGGTATGTAAAAAATAAATATTCCTGAGGTGAGAATAATTATGAATCTACTAATAGATACACATCACAATAATGAGGAAATAATCGTGACAATAGCGGGAGAAATCGATGCGTTCACAGCACCGAAGCTTCGCGAAGAAATCATGCCTTTAGCAGAAAAGAAAAACCAAACGATTATTATCAGTTTGAAAGATGTCTCCTATTTAGATAGTACCGGACTCGGAGTGTTTGTCGGGTTATTTAAACAGCTGAAGAAAAATGATGGGGAAATGAAACTTGTGGACCTATCCGATCGGCTGAAACGTCTTTTTGAAATTACCGGTTTAAGCAACATCATGACAATTTCGTCTAACTAGTCTGTGTTAAAGAACAGTGTTGATTTTTACACCCTGTTGATTGGAGCGGAAGGCACGAAGACTCCTGTGGGAGTATGGTTCAGGGGAGACCCCGCAGGCGCAAGCGCCGAGGAGGCTCGCCGAAACACCCACGGAAAGCGAAGTGCCTGGAGCGGAAATCAACAGACAAATTTAACAGAGCTTCAATTAAAACAGGTAGGGTCAAAACTATTTCAAAATTAAGAGGTGGGGGTTATGAACCAAGTGATGGATTATATTGAAATGAAGATTCCAGCAAAACCTGATTACGTAGGTGTAATCCGCTTGACGATATCGGGAATTGCAAGCCGTATGGGTTTTACATACGAGGAAATTGAAGACATCAAGATTGCCATCAGTGAAGCCACAACGAACGCTGTTCAGCATGCGTACCATGGTGATGAAGGCGGCGAAATCATTGTTGGCTTTGGGATTTACGCGGATAAGTTAGAGATGATGGTTGCGGACTATGGAAAAAGCTTTAATTTTATCCAAACGAAAAAAGAACTAGGCCCATACACAAAGTCAAGTACGATCGATGAACTGGCAGAGGGAGGGTTAGGTCTATTTTTGATAGAGACGCTCATGGACGAGGTCCGTGTTTCGAATCAATCAGGTGTAACGGTCTTCATGGTGAAGAATGTAAGTGGGGAGCGTGAAATTCATGACCAAGCCATCTCGAACCATGAAGCGCAGTAAGGAAGAAATAGATGCGCTCATCCTCCAAGTGCAGGAAACCGGAGATTCTGAGGCACAGGAAATCTTAGTAGAAAATTACACGGCACTTGTTGGCAGTCTGGCCCACAAATATTCAAAGGGCAGAGATTTTCATGAAGATATCATGCAGGTAGGGATGATTGGACTTTTAGGCGCGATCAAACGTTATGAGCCGGATGTCGGCAGATCGTTCGAGTCGTTTCTAATTCCGACCGTTATCGGAGAAATCAAGCGATTCCTCCGCGACAAAACCTGGAGCGTTCATGTACCAAGACGCGTGAAGGAATTATGGCCGAAGCTAAAAACTGTGGTGGACGAGCTGACCAATCTGTATCAGCGCTCACCGAAAATCCCGGAAATTGCTGATTACTTAAATGTAAGTGAAGAAGAAGTGCTAGAAGCCATGGAAATGGGAAAAAGCTATCAATCCGTCTCTGTCGACCAGCCTATTGAAACGGGGTCCGAGGGAAGCACCGTGACAGCGCTGGATATAATGGGATCGAGAGAAGAAGGGTATGAAAAGGTAGACCAGCGAATGCTGCTGCAAAGTGTCCTACATGTGCTTTCGGAGCGCGAAAGGGAAATTATCCACTGGACGTTTATTGAAAATAAGAGCCAAAAGGAAACAGGTGAGTTATTGGGAATTTCACAAATGCACGTATCAAGGCTGCAAAAAAAGGCGATTGATAAATTACGTAAGGCACTCACCAAGGATGCGTATTCAGGGGTAACCAATGCTTGAAATTGAAGCCAATCCCTTTGTTCACGCCCGTGCCTTTCAAGTTCAAAAAGAAGGAAACAGCTTTAATGGCGACAGCTTTTTCATGATGGCAACCGATGAGTACTTTATCTGTTCGGTAGCGGATGGGCTAGGAAGCGGCCTACATGCCAATAAGTCGTCGGATGCGGTCATGGAAGTGGTCAAAGAGCATCATCAGGAAGAGGTCGAGGTGTTAATGAATTACTGTAACCAGGCCCTGAAGATGAAAAGAGGCGCCACCGTATCGATTTTAAAGGCTGATTTTAAAAAGAAGGAAGTCACCTACTGCTCAGTAGGCAACATTCAATTTGTCTTCTATCTTCCTTCAGGACTCTATATTTATCCCATTCCCGTCACCGGCTTTTTATCCGGTAAGCCGCAAACATATCGCATCGAGACCTTTCCCTATGAACCCAATTCCAAATTTATGCTCCATACCGATGGAATCCATCTCCCATCGATCAAGCAGGAGCTCACCCGGTTCGAATCACTCGAAGACATGTCGAACCACCTTAAAATGTATACGACGTCAGGAAAAGACGACGCTACCTTTATGGTCGGCCAGCTATTTTAACCCGAAAATAGTGTGGTCGGCTTTTTTGCTATATAATTCTGTCCCACCACAGTCCTTGATCACTGTGGTGTTTTTTTGTGGAGTGGGTGTGGGTTAGTTTAGTAGGTTGGCGAGTAAAACGGGGAGATTGACGAGAAAAGTGTGAGGATTGACGAGTAAAATAGAAAATCGACGAGTAAATCATATATTTGACGAGTAAATCATCGAAAGTGACGAGTAAGGAAGGAATTCATATAAAAAAGGTTATTTTAAAGGTACTTCGAGAGGTGATCAACACAGAATTTGAAAGGAAGATCCTTGGGCAAGGCCAAGCGCCTGGCTTTTTGTGTTGGTGAAGCACTCGTGATAAGTCAGTTGAAAGGTCATCCGCCAATTGAGTTGTGTTATCCGCCAGTTGGGAGATGCTATCCGCCAGTTGGAGGAGATTATGCGCCAGTTGAAAGTGCATCCGCCAATGGGAGATGCTATCCGCCAATTGGAGGGTGCTATCCGCCAGTTGAAAGGCACCATCCGCCAATTGAGGCCAGCTATCCGCCAGTTAAACCCGCCCCATGTCTGCGAGTGGTTTCATTTCACGCGGTACGGGTATTTTATAGTTAAAAAGATGCAGGGAGAAACTCGTATGAAAAAACTTAGGGTCGAATTTGTGTATGTGCTTATGATGCTGGCGTTCGGATATGTGGCGCTTGGCACCGATGTTCCTTTTTCATGGAAAGCGCTTTGTATCACCTTGTATGGGGTCATGATCGTTAGAACGGTGGTCTCGCTGTGGCTCGAAAACCGCCCCGCCCAGAACACACTCCTATGGATGTATGTCTTAATATTCCTGCCAATCCTAGGCTACATCTTTTACGTCTACTCCGGCCAGCTAGTACATAAAGGAGAGTTGTTCAAGAGAAAGCGCAGCCTCGATCGTGAATTATTTGAAGAACTCAACAAGCAAACGCGCGGGGTAGCTGCACCAGGAGTGGACCAGGCCGTCATGTCAGGTCTGAACGACCACCAGCGAAACTTTGCCAACTATCTAGAGCGGGTGACATTAACCAGTTGGAACCAACACTCGCGCACAAAAATGCTGAGAAATGGCAACGAAACCTTCGAAGAGATCAAACAGGCGCTCCAGCAGGCAACGGACTTTATCCATATCCAATATTACATTTTCCGCTACGACCGCCTGGGAAAAGAACTGATCGACATCTTAACCGAAAAAGTCCGGGAAGGCGTAACCGTCCGCCTCATGTACGATGCAGTCGGCAGCTTCTCCCTTTCAAGCGCCGACCTGAAAATCATGGCGGATGCCGGCATCCAGCTCCACCCGTTCTTACCAATCCAAGCAGGCTTCATCAACCAAAAATTCAACTTCCGGAATCACCGCAAAATCATCATCATCGACGGAAAAGTAGGCTTCGTCGGCGGGCTCAATGTGGGTATCGAATACCTCGGCGAAAACGACCAATTCGGCTTTTGGTGCGACACCCACGTCAAGCTCGAAGGGGATGCCGTCCAAACCTTGCATGCCGTCTTTTTACTGGACTGGCTCTATGCCTCAGGCGAACATCTTTTTGAAAATGAACACTATTTGCAGCCGAAACAGGTCGACGGTGATGGATTGGTCCATGTCGTCGCAACAGGTCCCGAAACACGTGACATGAGCGACCACTACTACGCCATGATCTCCTCGGCCACCGAATCCATCTGGATTGCAACCCCGTACTTCGTTCCGAGCCCGTCTATTCAAACGGCGCTCCGGATCGCCGCCCGGAAAGGCATCCAAGTCCGGTTGATGGTCCCTGAAAAAAATGACGGGTTTCTTACGCAGTACGCCACTCAATCCTATTTTCCGGAGCTGCTGCGTGCGGGAATCGAAATCTATTCCTATCAAAAAGGGTTTCTTCATAAAAAAGTTCTTATTGTCGACGGCGACTTGGCTTCGATTGGGACGGCCAACTTCGATATGCGCAGCTTCCAATTGAATTTCGAGGTCAATTTGTTTTTAACCGGAGCGGACTCCATTGGCGAACTCGTGGACCACTTCGAGGAGGACATCAAAGACAGCTGCCGCGTCCGCCCCGTCGAGTTTTACAAGCGAAAGCCTGCCGTTAAATTCAAAGAAAGTTTCGCCCGGTTGTTTTCCGGAGTGCTGTGAATTTGAGGTCTAAATGTGAGTCGAATCTAATATTTTTAGGTAGAGGGTAATTCTAAAGAAAATAGGTGATTCGATCATGTTTGCTGTTCATTTTTTAGAAAACAAAAATGTGTTATTGACTCAGCTGCTAAGGCGTGTGCCAGAAGAAGGCGAAGCCATCAAGATTAAGGGCCGAAAAGGGACGGTCGCAAAAGTAACCAATGTAGATGAGAAAAACATCCAAGTGCAGGTTGTCTTAGAAAAGGTCAACAAAAACAAACAAGCCGCCCTGGATCCTTCTAAAAAGAAAAAAAGATAAACGTTTACGAACGCGCCTCTAATAGGGGCGTTTTTTTAATTCTGTCGGATAGCCATGGGTAACGCAGGAAGGGCCTACGAGCCCGAAGCGGAAGGAAAAAGGAGCAAAAGGTCCCGTAGAGGGGTTCTATGCGACCGAAGCGAAAAGAAAAACGAGCAAAAGGTAGCGTAGGGGGATTCTATGCGACCGAAGCGAAAGGAAAAAGCAGCAAAAGGTCCCGTAGAGAGGTTCTATGCGACCAAAGCGAAAGGAAAAAGCAGCAAAAGGTCCCGTAGAGGGGTTCTACGCGACCGAAGCGAAAGGAAAAAGGAGCAAAAGGGTTCGTAGAGGGGTTCTATGCGACCGAAGTCAGAGGAAAGAATCGCAAAAGGGTTCGTAGAGAGGTTCTATGCGACCGAAGTGAAAGGAAAAAGGAGCAAAAGGTCGCGTAGAGGGGTTCTATGCGACCGAAGCCAAAGGAAAACCCAGCAAAAGGGTTCGTAGAGAGGTTCTATGCGACCGAAGAGAAAAGAAAAAGGAGCAAAAGGTCTTGTAGAGTGGTTCTATGCGACCGAAGGGAAAAGAAAACCCGGCAAAAGGTCGCGTAGAGTGGTTCTATGCGACCGAAGAGAAAGGAAAAAGGAGCAAAAGGTCGCGTAGAGGGGTTCTACGCGACCGAAGTGAAAGGAAAAAGCAGCAAAAGGTCACGTAGAGAGGTTCTATGCGACCGAAACCAAAGTGAAGATCCCTAGTTTTATATCGACTAAATCCACTCGTTCATAGCTTTGCCATAACATTTCTAACAAACTGTGAACTTATCAATATAGCCATGTTTTTTAAGTGAAAAAGTAATATATTGTAAGTGTAAAGAACATAACAAACTTTGAAAGAAGGAATCATTTATGTTTAACAAATTTTTAAGGGAAAACAAAATTGCCTCTGTGATTTTAACCGTCCTTCGTTTATATCTTGGTTACTCTTGGTTTACAGCAGGATTTCATAAATTAACCGGCGGTTTCGATGCGTCTGGATTCTTAAAAGGTGCAATCGCCAATCCAGTAAAAGGCCCCGATGGCGCAGTCGTCTTTGGCTGGTACGTAGACTTCTTGAAACATATTGCTCTTCCAAACGTCGATGTCTTCAACGTTCTTGTTCCTTGGGGCGAAACACTAATCGGTTTAGGCTTGATCTTAGGCTGCTTAACAACAACTGCCATGTTCTTTGGTCTCGTAATGAACTTCAGCTTCTTCTTAGCAGGTACTGTATCTCACAATCCTAGAGACATCTTCCTTGGCTTCATCATCTTAACTGCTGGCTACAACGCTGGTAAAATCGGTTTAGACCGCTGGGTAGTACCTTACTTCAGAAAAATGGGTAAAAAAGGCACAGTTAACGTAAAAAACAAAACCGCGTAACCCGTATAAAACAAGGCAAATAGACAAAAAAAGAGACTGCAGCTTAGCTTGCAGTCTCTTACTATATATATTAGGTAGGGGGGGATGTTGTTGTTGAACCGATAATGCTTGGATTAAGCAGTGCGTTTCATACTTTTTAAAATAAAGCTGACAATGAATACCAGGACAATCGCACCGATGAGAGCCGGGATGATGAAAAAGCCTCCGACTTCAGGACCCCAGCTTCCTAGTAGGAAGGATCCTAACCATGCACCAATGAATCCTGCAATAATATTTCCAATGATACCTCCTGGCAGGTCACGCCCCAAAATAAGTCCAGCTAACCAACCAATAATTCCTCCGATAATTAATGCCCAAATAAATCCCATATGATTTCTCTCCTTTCAAAATTTTTAAGTAATTAAGTAACTCTGGTTATTAAATACCCGCTTTAAGGACCCTTAAACATAAAAATGAATAAATTGAAACTTTACAATCTTTTTACAAAGGATAGGACTTCTTGTCCATCTAAACAACTATATCCCAGTGCTATAATTGCGTTGTTCATTTTGCAAAATGAAAACACAACGAAGCACAGGGGGAGTCACACGTTTATGCCGTCCAACAAACGAAGCACTTTAAAGAAAGTATTCTCTATCGGAGCGTTATCAACTGTCCTATTTTCTACATTTTTTACAGGGAATGAATCTGCAAAAGCTGTAACCAGTTCGCCCGTTGCCATTAATGAAGTGGCATGGATGGGTACAAGTACAAACTACAACAATGAATGGATGGAACTAAAGAACACCACCGGCCAAGATGTATCATTAACGGGCTGGAAGCTTCAAGCGAAGGATGGAAGCCCATCAATCAATCTGTCGGGGACGATTAAGGCGGACAGCTATTTTCTGTTAGAGCGCTCAACCGATGATGCCGTGGTTGGGGTAAAAGCTGACCAAATTTATACGGGGGCATTAGGAAATTCAGCCGAAGCGTTAGATTTGTATGATGCAAATGGTAATTTAGTAGATACAGTGCCATCATGGTATGCCGGAGACAACAACACGAAAGCCACGATGGAACGTGTCAATGCGGCAGAAAGCGGCGATGTGTCTTCGAACTGGAAGACAGCAACCGCAGCCTATGACGGGGGCTTCGGAACACCGAAACAAGCAAACTCCGTGGGGACTTCGCAGGGGACCGTCCACCACTTAAATCACGTATCGAATGCAGACGGCGCTATCAATGTATATTTTAACAAAACGGCCCTGCCGCAGTTTGCCTATGACGGAAATGAAGCGAATTGGAGCATCAACTTAGAAGATCAATTAGTGAATCGGATCAGTCAAGCTACCAGTTCGATTGATGTAGCCACTTATGAATTAAACCTGCCTAAAATAGTGAATACCATAGTGGATAAAGCAAGCCAAGGCGTACAAGTCCGCGTTGTGGCTGATGCAAAAGACGTGGACCCGAATGATACAGAAAACCGCTACGGTATTCATCGATTGAATTTGGAAAAATTGATTCGGGGGAAAGACCAAGTAGTGGGAACTGCAGATGATGCTCATGTATTAGGGGATTCTGCGATGTTTGTGGAAGAAGATGCCACTTTACGTGCGAAATACGGTCTTCCGGCTACCTTTGATGATTTCCCTGTTCAAACGGTGAAAATCGGCTCGGGTAATCAAACGGGACATCTATTAGTGGATGCCGAACGTAAAGCGGATGGCACGTATTATTCTCCTGGCGATCAAATGCACAATAAATTTATGATTATTGATGGAAAGTGGGTCTGGACAGGTACGTGGAATTTTACCGAGACGGGTACGTACGGAACGGATGAAGATATGAATCAGGATTTGTTGAACGGCAATCAAAACCAGACAGTAGAAATTAACTCTGTTGACCTTGCTTCGATTTATAAAACGGAATTTCAAGAAATGTATGGAAGCAGCATGGCTGCACCAAATCCAACAAACGCGAAGTTTCATAGCCGAAAAACCGATAATACGGCACACCAAGTCAATGTGAATGGGACGCTTGTAGAGGTCTATTTTTCACCTGGCGATGGGGCCTTAAATCGTATCACTAATGCCGTGAAAAATGAAGCGCAGCATCGTGCCTATTTTGAAATTTTTGCGTTCTCTGATCAAACGTTGGTTAATGAATTAAAGTATAAGTGGGAAGGTTCCTATAATGATATGGAAGGAACTCGTACGGGATTTGATATGAAAGGATTGTTCGATCCGAGTTTTTGGAATCAATGGTGGTCTGCTTCTGTGGACATGACGCAACGAACTGCGTCGCAAACTAGTGTGGATAATCCGAATACGCGTTGGAACACACCTGCTCCGGTTTATGCAGGAAAAGAATCTCGCAAGCTTCATGCTAAAACGATGATTATCGATCCAAATACGAGTAGTGACCCGATGGTGGTGGTAGGTTCAACGAACTGGAGTTCAAACGGGGACGCAACCAATGATGAAAACATGCTCGTGATTCATAGCGATAAAATTGCCAATCAATTTTTACAGGAGTTTTATGCGCGTTATCAAGTAGCGGGTGGACAGGTTCCAGCACAGGAAGCATTTATTCAATAATTTATATAGGAAAAAACTCGCCGAGGGGCGAGTTTTTTTGTAATTACACGACATCGCGATTATGCTGCACTCTCTCACGCAACCGTGCAGCCGGGGGAGTGGCGCCTGATTTTAATGCGTTTTGGCAGGCTTTTAATTCTGAGGTGAACTTGTTGAAGCCCTCCAGATCGCGTTCGTCCAGGCAAGTGTCGATTTTTCTCTTTAATAAACTAATCTTAAAGATCAATTCGGTCTGCCGCTTTTGCTCTGCGTGATAGACCTCTTTCCATTTCTTCGATTCCTCCCAGCGATAATCGCTGAGCTTCGATAAGCGACAACCGCACTTGCACAACGTTTCGTTCATATTAATGACGTAAAATTCAGCGTTCCCACAGTTTTTGCATAAAAGTTTCCTCATATTAAATACACCTCCATTTAAATTGAAGCATATAGCTTGTCTGTAATATCTACTAGGTATATACCCACGGTCCATTCATTTGTAACCCTGCAAAAATTTTTAGAATAATAGGTTTCATTTTTTCAGGATGCGGTTATATAGCAAGTAGAACGACAAGCTGCTGGTTAACAAGGCAGCTCCAACAAATCACAAGGAGGAGACTACTATGGAAACAGTAAAAGTCGTTGAAAATGGTGTACAAGCAAAGCAGGAAATTGAACAGCTAATGACACAAGGATTTACGAAGGATGACATTTATTTATTGGCACATGATAAAAACCGCTCGGAGCATCTGGCGGACGGACTGGATCTTAACGATGTGGGTGTCGCCGAACAAGGCTTGTTTGAAAGGATGGCCAATGTGTTTCGTTCGCGGGGAGATGAGCTGCGCTCGAAGCTGGAGTCACTAGGCCTGTCACAAGAAGAAGCTGAGCGTTATGAGAAAGAGATGGATTACGGCCGAGTAGTTGTTGTAGCATCCAAGTCTGCATGAGTTGAACATATGATAGGAAGCAAAAGTGTGGGTCTTTTGTTTCCTATCGATTCCATACTATTAAAACAAAGGAGAGGATTTAGATGAAATTTTCAAATTTAAGCTTGGAGAAATTAGTAGGAGCACGTGAGCGCGCACGTCGTAAAGTACGATCAGACCGCAACCTGGAGCAGCATTTCGAGAACCCGATCATTCACCGTGAGATTCAAGGAGAACGAGTGTATGTCCCATTAAACCTATATCGAGCATGGAATGAAGCGTAAATTAATGATTTTAACACCAAACTAGCTGCCTAAATCCCGTTAAAAGAAGTATGAACGGAATTTAGGCAGTTAGTTTGTTTTTTTTTGTGAAAAACTTGCCTCGCCCTTGTGTGGATTCCGCCAAAATGTTGGCTTATTCCGCCAGTTTGGGGTGGGATTCCGCCGATTTCAGGCATAATTCCGCCAGTTTTAAGAGGAATTCCGCCAACTTCATCAATTATTCCGCCAACCTCCAATTTTACCCATAAATATAAGACAAACGACCCCTTTATAACCTAACGAACCTCCAATATTTTGAAAAAATATAATCCATTTGTCACAATATGGAGTATAATGGAAGTTAGTATACATATATTTACCAAGAGCGAAATATAGATTACTAGATTAATGGGGAAAACAAGGGGGAACTATGAACAAACTACGCACGTTATTTATGATTCTTCTATTAATTACTTCCTTTCAGCTTTTTCAACAGGCCGCTTCAGCCGAGACGCAGGCACAAAAGCCGGTAGCGATTTATTATTCCCCACACCAGGATGATGAACTGCTTAGCATGGGCATGTCGATTGCGACGAGCATTTCACAGGGCTATGAGGTGCATGTGGTACTGATGACCGATGGCGGTGGCGCAACCGGTGCACTCAACGATGTGAACAAAAAGCTGCAGAAAGAAAATTATCCTGCGCTCACGAAAGCGGAATTCATCAATGCACGTACCGACGAATTCATGCGTTCTGCGACAGCGCTAGGGGTAAAGGCCGAAAATATTCATATCAAGAATTTTACAGATGGACAGCTTTCCTATAATCAGGCAAAGCAAACGATTGAAGAGTTTGAACAAAAGTACCCGCACGCGATACATAAATCCATGTCCTATTTTGACTGGCATCCAGACCATGCTGTCATGGGACAAGCCTTAAACGACCTCTATAATGCACATAAAATTCGCGATGTCCGATTTTTTGTAAAAAATATACAGTTTTCAACGGTACCAGGCAGTTCGGAAGCACCAAAGCAAGCGGCGGCTGTTCTTCCTCGCATCAAAGAGGCCACGGCTGCTTATAGGCTATGGGCACCAGCTTCAAGGCATTATTCTATCGGTTATATCTCGGTGCCGAGCAATTTCGACGAGCTCGAAAAAAACCCGCAAAGCCGAACCCACTTGTCAAACACCACCAACAAACCGCCGACGGCAAGGAGCTTTGGTTTTACAAGTGGACAAGCAGAGGGGCCGATCGTGGATGCAAACTTGGCGGCAGCCATCAAGAAGCAGCTGGGCATTGCAGATAGAGAGTTATCGGAAGCGGACGTAGCTTCCTTGGTGCACTTGGATGCACAGGGGCTTGGGATCGGCAGCTTGGAAGGTCTCCAACATGCGGTCAATCTTCAATTTCTGGCACTTGACCATAATAACATTACGGATGTCACGCCGCTTCAGGGGCTGACCCAGCTCACAGACTTGTATCTTAATGACAATCAGTTGGAAACTGTCGCCCCATTAGCAGGGCTGACGAATGTAGAAGCATTGACCCTGGATAATAACCGTCTGACGGATCTTAGTCCAGTTTCTTCATTAACAAAGCTTCAGCTGTTATCGTTTAATATTAATAAGGTGACAAGCCTAGCGTCGCTTGCTGGGATGACGAATCTTATAACGCTCTCAATGGACAGCAATGCCTTTAAGGACTTAACTCCTTTGAAAAACAAGCCGTACTTAAATGCCGTTTCCTTTTTAAATGTGGACTTGGATCTAAGTAAGGGTAGTGCTAATGGTGACACGTTAGCTGGGTGGGGAGCGCAAGCAAGTGTTTATTTTTCCAGCGTAAAAGTAACCAAGAGTTACCACACGAACCGAATGGTGGGCATTTCTTGGAAAACGCTCGATAGCAGTGTAGATAAGGTGGAAATAAGTATTAACGGCGGTAAACCAGTGACTTCTAACACTTCCAGTTATTTGTTTGGGAATTTGAATCCGGGTCAATCGTATAAGCTGGCAATTTCTGCCTATTCAAAGGGGAATTTAAACTTTACCGGCGAGCTGTCGATTACGACGGATACGTCGGTGACGAGCAAGGGCTGGCTGCTGGCGGACCGCGATTGGTATTACATTAATCCGTCAACAGGGAATTTGACGACAGGATGGTTGAAGGCTTCGAATAAGTGGTATTACCTGAGTGCCGATGGTAAAATGAGCACAGGCTGGCTCAGGTGGAACGGCAAGTGGTATTATTTGACGTCTAGCGGTGCAATGAAGACGGGCTGGCTGTTAGATGGTGGAAAATGGTATTATCTTGAAGGTTCGGGGGCGATGAAAATCGGCTGGTTGTATTATAATAAAAATTGGTATTATCTGAACAGCTCCGGTGCGATGGTAACGGGACGGGTTTATATAAGTGGAAAATGGTATTACTTCAATGCAAGTGGCAGCTTAAGCCGCTAAGGGATAAAGCCGTGTCGGATTCGATGCGGCTTTTTACGTGTTGGGATTCAAGTTAAGTTTCACAATTTCGTCACAATTAAGAAGGATTTTGAAAAAAGTAGAAACTGTTATATCTTTCCTTCGTCTATATGTTAGAATTATCCTTGTGTGAAAAAAGGGGGTAGCAGAATGATAAATGATTTTGGGCAAGTAGCGTTAGTCAGTATCCTGTCACATTTGGTGTTCATCGCCTTAGCATGGTGGGCCCTGCAGTCTATTCGCTTAGATAAGCTGATTAAGCCGAATCACGTGTTTCAAGCGCGGCTTCTCTACATATTATTAGCCATTTTCATCGGATCGTCTGTTAGTAACTTTTTCCTGGATTATCTCCAATGGTCAAGGCAACTGCCGTTAATCTTCAATAATTAGCTACGTTTGGAAAAATATGATAGAAATACTATTTGTGTACAGCCCAATTGGTAAAAATTTAGGTCTTCATACATGTTCCCATTTGTCGATATTTTGAGTACAATCATCTTTATGTGGAAAGCTAAGGTTGTCTCACTTAGGAACTTGTCTCATTTTTCAGGTAAGTTTTAGAACTTGTCTAAATGTGACGACAATTCCCAAGTATGCTCACCCGCTACCTGGTAACAATGGTAGTAAGGGGGAGTAGAGAGATGAAAAGATATCGTAACTTTTTTTTATCAATGATGACAATTTTGAGTTTGACCTTGGTTGTTTTCGGGTACAAAACAACTGAAGCAAATGGGTACGGTGCTTTAACACGTTTCCAAGCGAATCCGACGGGTGCTGAGGATTTGGCAAAAATCGGTTCGGTTTTTCAAGCCGAACATATTTTGCTCGATGAATGGTCTTTTTATGCAAGAGAAAAAATGACCGGCATCCAAAGTGAGCAGGACGTGAAGGAATACGCCGAAAAACTTCAGGAAAAGTTCCCGAATTGGGATTGGTCGATTAAAAATACCAGCCAAAAATGGGAAGTAACAGCAGTATCTCCAACATCAAAACACCACAACGAAATGCTTCAAATTATGGCAACCCACACAAAACAACCTGTTAATGCGTATATAGTTTATAGTGTCAGTGGAAAAGAGTGGAATGAGGCGATAGCGGCCGAATTCACTACGAAGGAATTTAAAAGTAGGCTATCCGACATATTTCGTGAAAAACCTACAGTTTTTTCTTGTATGAAAGGCGTTTTCAGTGATAAGATTGATACGGCTTTACCTACAACAGTAAGAAATTTACTGTCAGATTTTAATGCAACAGAAGTCGAAGCGTTAAAAGAGGAGACTTTCATGTCTGTTTCGGCGAATTCGCCGATGTTTACTGGCTCCATAGAAAATCAAAGAGATAACATGAATTTACAAATTGGCATACGCTCCGAAGGATTGGGCGGAAAGACTACCCTTGTAGTTGGCACACCCATCATAACGATTGAATATTAATATAGAGAAAATGGACGCGGAGGGGAATACTCTTGGAAAAGATCATCGTCCGCGGCGGACAAAGGCTTACAGGAACGGTGAAAGTGGAAGGCGCAAAGAATGCCGTTCTGCCTGTTATCGCTGCAACATTATTAGCAAGTGATGGAAAAAGTGTGATACGTGATGTACCTACACTCTCCGATGTATATACAATTAATGAAGTTTTACGCAACTTAAATGCTGAAGTCGTCTTCGAAAACAATACAGTTGTCGTCGATGCATCCAGAGAGTTGAAAGTGGAGGCGCCATTCGAATACGTTCGTAAAATGCGCGCGTCTGTTCTAGTCATGGGATCTTTATTGGCACGTAACGGCCGTGCAAGAGTCGCTTTACCTGGCGGCTGTGCAATCGGATCTCGTCCAATCGACCAGCACTTAAAGGGCTTTGAAGCCATGGGTGCAACGGTGAAGGTTGGAAATGGCTTTATCGAAGCGGAAGTAGATGGCCGCTTAAAGGGAGCTAAGATTTACTTGGATTTCCCAAGTGTTGGTGCTACAGAGAACATCATGATGGCAGCCACTCTTGCGCAGGGTACAACCATCATTGAGAACGTCGCAAAAGAACCAGAGATCGTGGATCTGGCTAATTTCTTGAATAAAATGGGCGCTAAAGTAAGAGGCGCAGGTACGGGCACGCTTCGTATTGAAGGTGTCGATGTGTTATTTGGTGCTGACCACAACATTATTCCTGACCGTATCGAAGCAGGTACCTTCATGGTGGCTTCTGCGATTACTCGCGGTAATGTATTGGTGAAGGGTGCTGTTCCGGAACACTTATCTTCTCTTATTGCAAAAATGGAAGAGATGGGTGTGGAAATCATTGAGGAAGAGGATGGCGTACGCGTAATCGGTCCTGACAAGTTAAAGGCCGTTGACATCAAGACAATGCCACATCCTGGTTTCCCAACGGATATGCAGTCCCAAATGATGGCGTTATTGCTTCGTGCGGATGGTACATCTATGATTACGGAAACGGTATTTGAAAACCGTTTTATGCACGTAGAAGAGTTCCGTCGCATGAACGCGGACATCAAAATCGAAGGGCGTTCAGTTATTTTAAATGGTCCTTCTAATTTACAAGGTGCAGAAGTAGCGGCAACGGACCTTCGTGCAGCAGCTGCGCTGATCTTAACTGGTTTAGTGTCAGATGGCGTAACTCGTGTGACTGAGTTAAAGCACTTAGACCGCGGCTATGTGAACTTCCACGGTAAACTAAATGCACTTGGCGCTGACATTGAACGCGTCAAAGAAGCAGATGAAATTTTCGTCGCAGAGGAAAAATTCGTCTCCGACATGAACGCATAATGCATTGAACAAAGACAACGGACCCTGATGGATATCAGGGTCTGTTTTTTTTGTGCTTAGGCGTGGTGTTAAGGTGGTGTCAGGCACCGTTCGTGGACACTTGTGTGTGTCGGGTGGACATGGTGTTGGTTATGGTGTCAGGCACCGTTCGTGAACACTTGTTTGCGTGGGGTGGACACCAGGTTTGGTGAAGGATTTGTGTTCCTGCTTGAGGCTTGTTAGCAGTCGGGGATGGAGTTCATTTTTAAAAAAGTTTGTGTAATAAATGCTTGTCCGCTTCCATATGATGAATTGAGACGCAACCCGGCTGGTATGTGCCGGATGTGAATTTTGACAAACTGGAGGCACACTCATGAAAAAAATCAAACCACTCATCGTACTAGCGACACTTCTCATTGCCCTGACTTTAGTTGTTCCAGCTGTTCTTGTACTGCCGTTCTCGGATGAACACAAGGCGAGCGGAAAATTAGGTGAAGAGTTGAAGAAGACCTCGACCAAAGAGGCAAAACCGGCGTCTACGGCAGATATGGCGGTTGAAGTAGCGGTGTTCCGTTCCGCGAAATCAAAGATTGAGAAAGTGAATTTAGAAGATTACCTCGTTGGTGTGGTGGCAGCAGAGATGCCGGCTGATTTTAAAGAGGAAGCGCTCAAGGCTCAGGCACTTACAGCGAGAACGTATATTGTGAAGAGATTGGTCAGTAAGGATACGCTAGGGGCGCCAAAAGGAGCACAGGTCACGGATACGGTGATTCACCAGGTCTACAAGAGTGATGATGAGTTGAGAAGAGCGTGGGGCGCGGATTATGACTGGAAGATGAAGAAGGTGCTAGAGGCGGTCCGCTCGACGGCTGGGCAGATTTTAACTTATAAGGGAGAAGCGATTCAGGCTACATTTTTCTCGACTAGTAATGGGTACACGGAGAATTCGGAGGACTATTGGGGTGGCAACATTCCGTATTTAAAAAGTGTGTCGAGCCCATGGGATAAGAATTCACCGAAGTTTAACAGTCAAAAGGTGATGACGGTGAAGGAGTTTGAAGCGAAGCTGGGCGTGAAGGTGGGCGCCGGGTCGCAGATTGGGAAGATTGTGGAGCGCACGACGGGTAAGCGAGTGGCGAAGGTTGATTTTAATGGGAAAGTGCTGTCGGGGAAAGATATTCGTGAGAAGCTGGATCTGCGGTCATCGGATTTCGCCTGGGAGCGGAAGGGTGCGAATATTGTGATCACGACGAAGGGCTTCGGCCACGGCGTGGGGATGAGTCAGTACGGCGCGAACGGGATGGCGGAGGAAGGCAAGAATTATAAGGATATTGTGAAGCACTATTACCAAGGTGTCGAGATTACGCCGGCGGATAGCTTGATGGCGACGATAACGGCGCAGAAGTAGTTGGTGTGTGGGGAAGCCAGGCTTTGGGGGCCTGGTTTTTTTGTGTGGTTGGGGGGAGGGGGGCGAGTAAAATAGGAAAAGTGACGAGTAAAGTGGTAAAGTAGACGAGTAAAATAAAAAGTAGACGAGTATTCATAAATTTTGACGAGTAAACCTCCTAAAGTGACGAGTAACAAAGGAATTTTATAAAAAGGGTAATTTTAAAGGTGCTTCGTGAGGAGATCAACACATAATTTGCTAAGAAAGATACCTGGGCCAGGCTAAACGCCTGGCTTTTTTGTGGAGAAGTAGGTGTAGTTGCGTGGTTGGCGAGTAAAATGGGGTAGCTGACGAGTAAAGTGTGAAGATTGGCGAGTAAAATGAGAAGTAGACGAGTATTCATAAATTTTGACGAGTAAACCTCCTAAAGTGACGAGTAACCAAAACAAATCAGCAGGAACCAATCAGAAGTTTACAAAAAGTTCATAATTACTGTCGATTTTTACAGGGATATGGTGAGTAGAAAGGGAATTTTAGAAAAAAACGAAAGGAATGATGTGTTTGATCGCTCAAGAAATGCGTATGACACCAAGAATGGAAAAACTTGAAGCACTTAGTAGAAGGTTGTCCGCTTTGAATCCTAAATATCCTGATGTAGTTGCTGAATATAAGAGGAGATTGGCTGGATACCGAGGGGAAAAGTCAGTGTACTTTTACTTATGTATGCTTCCTGAAGAAGATTACTACATTTTTCATGGACTTCGCCTATTTGACGGGCAATTCTATTTCCAAATGGATTTTCTTTTGCTAAGTGCCACTTTTGCGATGGTTTTGGAAGTAAAGAACGTGGCTGGGGAACTGTCCTTTGAAAAAGAGTTTAATCAAACGATGTGCAAAAGGAATGGTGCAGAAGAAAGAGTGAAAAACCCGGTACTACAAGCAAAACTCCAAGCAAAAAAACTAAAGGTTTGGCTGCGAAAACATAATTGTCCTGAAATTCCTATTCAATATTTTTATGTAAATAGCAATGAAAGAACTTTCATAAAAACGGAACCACACAATGAGCAAATGGTTCTACATATTTGTAACAGTGAAAATTTATTAGAGAGAATCGAACAAATAGCTGCCTATTATAAAAAGGGCAAATTAGACAAAAAAGAATTGAAAAGAATGAAGCGTCTCCTATTAACAAATCACACGCCTGATGACCCGAATATCCTCCAAGCTTTCGATTTATCCCCAAAAGACATCATTACTGGTGTACAATGTCCTGATTGTTTGACAATCCCAATGATTTATAAAGGGGGGAAATGGTGCTGTTTAAAATGTAATCTAACATCCAAAACTGCCCATGTTCCATCCATCAAAGATTATTTTCTTTTAATAAAGCCTTCGTTTACCAATGCAGAGATATGTGAATTCTTGCATATTCCCACCATTCATATTGGCTACAAGATCATAAAATCAATGAATCTTCCTTACACTGGCACGTTTAAAAATCGAGTCTATCACCAGCCGAAAAGCTAAACTGTTTTTAGTATTTTCCCAAGCCGCGGAAACCTCCCTGTAAACAAAGCCCCTCTCACAAAATAAAAGCACACGCTGATTCCGGTGATGTCTTTGACAAAGTCGAATAGGGATGCTGAGCGGTAGGGTACGAATGATTGGTGGATTTCGTCGCTGATTCCGTAGAGGGCGGCGAATACGGCGCAGGCGACGTTCAGGATTGGTGTAAATGCGCTGCGGCGAGTTAAGGCTGCCAATACTAGTAAAACATATAAAATGGCAAATTCTATTAAATGCAGGGACTCCTTGATGGTTGAGTCGAGGGATGCGTCCGGCAGCTCGACGAAGTGGTCGGATGGCAGGCTGGATTGGATCCAGATGATGGCCATGTATGCGAGGGGTAGGACCCGCAAACCCCATTTGAATAGTGTGTTCATATGAATATTCCCCCTAGTAATAAAAAAATTTTTCCCCTTCATGCATAAAAAGAATAGGGTTGTCGAAAAATAACTCCAAAAAAATTTTTTGGCTGCGTGTATATAATTCTACTTATCTGTTCAGAATGATTGCTGAGGTGATGAAAATGAGAGAGGAAGAAAACAAACGATCTTCTCAAAGTTCCAGTGTAAAACGCTTTTTCAAGAAGCGTTGGGTATTTCCAGCCATTTATATCGCAAGTGCAGCTATCATTCTGACCGCAGTTTTATGGTTCCAAACTAGCAATAGTGCGACAGACAAATACGATTATAAGTCCACTGATCTTGCTGGTAAAAAGAATCAAACACCAGCTGTTGAAGTGAACAAACCGTTGGAAAACTTCAAGATGCCGGTGGCAAAGGCTGATGACGCAGTCGTAAAAATGAAATTCTATGATTTCCAAGGGAAAGCAGAAGACCAGGAAGCAGCATTAGTATTCTACAACAATACGTATGTGCCAAACACTGGGATCGATATCACGATGAAAAACGGCGAAACATTTGATGTTGTTGCATCATTAAGCGGTACCGTTACTCGTGTCGATGAAGATGCCGTCCTAGGTAACGTCATTGAAGTAGAACACGACAAAGGTATTGTAACACAATATCAATCAGTTAAAGACATAAAGGTTAAGGTTGGCGAAGAAGTAAAACAGGGACAAGTTCTTGCCAAGGCTGGACAAAGCTTGTTCAATGAAAAAGCTGGAACCCATGTACATTTTGAAATTCGTAAAGACGGTGTTGCTGTAAACCCAACGAATTATTTTGAAAAATCGTTAACGACATTACAGGAAGACAAGCTTTCGGATGACAATGCAAGTGATTCTGTCGATAGTCCACAAATCAAGGAAGATGAGCAGAAACTAGAAGATCCTGCGAACTCTACCGATGATAAAAAATCAGGTGATGACAAGTCATCTGACGAGAAAACAGACGACGAATCAATGAACTCTACACAAAACAAAAATTCATAAAAATGAATGTAACCAAAGGGGAAGGGGAATCACTTTCCTCTTTTTTTTGTCTAGATTTGGGGTATCCTCCCTCGGTGGACAAATGTCCACGAATGGTGCCTGACACCCATTTGGTATCCAATTTATGTTAAAATGGGTGTAAAGGGAGGGATTGGTTTGAGGAGAGTGGCAGGATTCTTGGTAATGGTGTTGCTGGTTGTTGCTGCGCTTGCCGGGTGCAGTAAGGAGCCGACACCGCAGGATCGTTTTTCGGAGTACATAGCTTTATGGAATAAGCAGAAGTTTGATCAGATGTATGAGTATCTTTCAAAGGATGCGAAGCAGAAGATCAGCAAAGATGAGTTTACAACCCGCTATCAAAAAATCTACAAAGACCTTCAGATTAAAGACCTCAAGATAAACTTCAAAAAACCGAAAGAAGATAAGCAGGCTGATAAAGAACAAGCCAAGTATTCTTTTACCGCAAAAATGAGCAGTATCGCAGGAACTATTCAATTTACCCAACAAGCAACGTTACAAAAGGAAGAAAATGATGATAAGAAAAACTGGTTTGTAGACTGGCATACAGGGTTCATTTTTCCAAAGATGAAGGAAGGCGACAAGATTAGTTTGAGCACGGTGGCGCCGACCCGGGGGGAAATCCTTGATCGCAATGGGAATGGGTTAGCCGTGAATGGGCAGGTGTATGAGGTCGGCGTGGTCGCTGGGAAGGCGGATGAGGCCACCATCAAGCAGTTGGCGCCGCTGTTAAAGATGCAGCCGGAGCAGATTCAGAAGGTGCTGAGCGCGAGCTGGGTGAAGCCAGGGCTATTTGTTCCGCTGAAGAAGGTGTCGATGGACGACCAGGAACGGATTGCGCAGTTGGTTGCGCTAGGGCCTGTGCAGACGCGTAAGGTCGGGGCGCGGATTTATCCTTATAAAGAAGCGGCGGCGCAGCTTATTGGCTATGTGGGGCCGATTACGGCGGATGAGCTGGAGAAATGGAAGGACAAGGGATATACGAGTGGAGATGTGATTGGGAAGCGCGGCCTTGAGCAGGTGCTGGATGAGAAGTTGAAGGGTACGAGCGGCGTGAAGATTCTTATTAAGAAGAATGCTGGCGGCGAGGAAGTGCTCGCGGAGAAGCCGGTGATGAATGGGCAGAATGTGAAATTGACGATTGATGCGGAGTTGCAGCTGTCGGCCTTCAATGAGCTGAATGGGGAAGCGGGGACTGCTGCGGCGATGAATCCGATGACGGGCGAGACGTTGGCGCTTGTGAGCAGTCCGTCGTTTGATCCGAACCAGGCGGCGCTGGGGTTCTCGGCCGATGAGTGGAAGGCGTTGCAGGAGGATGCCCGAAAGCCGTTGACGACGCGGTTTAAGCAGCTGTATGCACCGGGGTCGGTGATGAAGGCGATCACGGCGTCTGTGGGCTTAGAGAAGGGGACGATTAATCCTAATGAGCAGGTTCCGATTCTTGGTCCGAAATGGCAAAAGGATCAGTCGTGGGGCGGCTATTTTGTGACACGGGTCCATGTGGGCAGTCCGGTTAATTTGGAAAAAGCGCTCGTGTTCTCGGATAACATTTATTTCGCGCAGGCAGCGTTGAAACTGGGGAAAGAGAGCTTTGCGGAAGGCTTGAAAAAGTTCGGGTTTGAAGAGGAAATGGAGTACGCGTATCCGCTTGAGACTTCTCAGATTGGAAAAATGGACAGTGAGATTTCGCTCGCGGATTCTGGTTATGGGCAGGGGCAGATTCAGATGAATATTGTGCATTTGCTGGCGTCCTATACTCCGTTTGTTAATAATGGCAATATAATTAAGCCGACGCTTTTGGCAGATGAAGCGCAGGGGCAGGTGTGGAAGGAAGCGGCGGTTTCTAGTGAGCATGCGGGGCTGATTGCAACGGATTTGCGGAAGATTGTGGGCGATGCGGGCGGAACGGCGCATGCGGCGGAGATGGCTGATTATCCGCTTTCTGGAAAGACGGGCACGGCTGAGATCAAGCAGAAGCAGGGGGAAACGGGCTCGGAAAATGGCTGGTTTATCGCCTATAACGCAAATACGCCGAGCCTGATGGTGGCGATGATGGTGGAAAATGTGCAGGGTCGCGGCGGTTCCCAGGTGCCGGTGAAAAAAGTGAAGAATATTTTTATGAATTGGAAGTAATGTTGTGTTTTAAGCGCCTGGGAGACTGGGCGTTTTTTTTGGTGCATAATTTTGGTGTTTTTTATGGAGAGTGTGTTTCGTAGTTGGCGAGTAAAATGAGGTTATTGACGAGTAAAGTGTAAAGTTAGACGAGTAAAATAGAAAATCGACGAGTAAGTCATATATTTGACGAGTAATTCATTGAAAGTGACGAGTAAGTAAGGAAATTATATAAAAAGGGTAATTTTAAAGCCAGTTCAAGCGGCGATCAACACAGTTGGGTAACGTAGGAAGGTTCTACGTGCCTAAACCGAGTGAGAAAGGGAGCAGCAGGTAACGTAGGAAGGTTCTACGTGCCCGAACTGGTTGAGAAAGAGAGCAGCAGGTAACGTAGGAGTGTTCTACGTGCCCGAACTGGTTGAGAAAGGAAGCAGCAAGTAACGTAGGAGGGTTCTACGTGCCCGAACCGGTTGAGAAAGAGAGCAGCAGGTAACGTAGGAGTGTTCTACGTGCCCGAACTGGTTGAGAAAGGAAGCAGCAAGTAACGTAGGAGGGTTCTACGTACCCGAACCGAGTGAGAAAGAGAACTCCCGGTAACATAGACGGGTTCTACAAGCAATTAAGGCATCCACTGATATTTCTCCAAATCAATGGTACCACCTAAACCAATCTCCACGCCCTCCGCTTCCAACGACAGTACCTGCTCGTTATAGGCTTCGTCTTCTTGGAGAGCGATCTGCCCTTTAGCGTTGATAACGCGGTGCCAGGGGAGGTGGTGCTTCTTACTCATGGAGTGAAGGACTCGCACAACCTGGCGGGCTGCCCTTGGGCTTCCAGCGAGGCGGGCGATCTGGCCATAGGTCATAACCTTGCCTGCAGGGATGCTTCGGATAATTTCAATTACATTTTCGGTGAATGGAGTCATGGGCTTTGGTTCCTTTCGGTGGATGATTCCCGGTCCGGCGCAGATATGTGGTCCAAAGACAGGAAAATCCTTCTAAACAGTCTAGGAACATTATATAATATTTTGAAAAAAGACAAGAGGGGAACGCGGCAAATGAAGACATTACTTTTAACAGGATTTGAGCCATTTTTGGAGTTTCCAATCAATCCGACTGAGAAAATTGTAAAAGAACTTGATGGCACCTGTGTTGGTGGCTATCAAATTAAAGGGCTGCTGTTACCAGTGGATTATCAGGAGGCGGGGGAACGAATCCTAGACGAAATCAAAGAACAAAACCCGGATGCGGTGCTTTCCCTTGGTCTCGCGGCGGGGCGGTCAACGATTACTCCGGAGCGAATCGCAATCAATTGCCGCGATGGCGCGCCGGACAACAATGGTGTCGTGCTGAATGATGCTTCCATTATCGAGGATGGTCCGGATGGTTATTTTTCCACACTGCCAATAAGGAAATTCGTCGATGCCCTCCATGAGAACGGCTTTCCGGCGAAAATCTCGAATTCGGCTGGGACGTATCTTTGTAATAATGTGATGTATGTGGTGCTGCATGAATGCCAGGACAGGCCGGCTGGATTTGTGCATATCCCAGCCTCGCATGAATTGGTGCTGGATGGAAAAAAAGAGCTGCCGTCATGGTCACATCGTGATTTATTGGAGGCGGTAAAGGTCATGATCCGCACTATAGAATAATATTTTTTTGAAAAAAAAGCCAAATTTCTTTCGACAAATTTCTTGGGAAATAATGCGCAAACGTCGCTATTTCCGTTTGAAAACCCTTTCAAAATGAGCTTTCTCCAAGTTGTCGATTCGTGTTAAATTGTCCAATTTTCAAAAAACTTTCTGTGAAGCCTTGTCCCGTTTGAGTATTTTGTGCATAAACCCGTATCCAAGCTAATAAAATGGTTACAAACCTTTACAAAGAGAGTGTTTGAGGTGAAGAGTCGTTTGAAGTTAGCGGGTATTCAGTCGGGGACATGATTATTCATTCTATTGTCAGAAAGGTAGATTACTTTCTGCGTGTGGCACTTGGTATGTATGCGGCAGCAACTGAAAGAACTGTCCACTCCACACGGACAAATGTCTTTCTTTGGTGCCTGACACCGTATTGACACCAAACCACATGGAAGCAGAATTCGTCGAAGTGATAAGCGGGTCTCATTTCACACTACTCACATCCATATTAGGGAGGGCGAGAGTGTGCACGATTACATCAAAGAGAGAACTATCAAGATTGGAAAGTATATCGTGGAGACGAGGAAAACGGTTCGCGTGATTGCGAAGGAGTTTGGCGTATCCAAAAGTACAGTCCATAAGGATTTGACAGAGAGACTTCCTGAAATTAATCCAGAGCTGGCAAATGAGGTAAAAGAAATCCTAGATTATCATAAATCGATCCGGCACCTTCGCGGTGGGGAAGCGACTAAAATGAAGTATCAAAAAGAAGAAAAGGAAGGCGAGGCTGTCAAATAAGCCGTAGCATCAGCATCAGAGGGATAGATGGGGTTATCCGTGAAATCTTGAAGACCTTCTCAAGGATTTTCCAATCAAGAAAACATTTCCGACATAATTCTTCAAAATTCTAAGTAATTTATTTAAAACGTTATGGAAATTTTAAGGGTTATGATACAATAGAAAATTAGGAAATGCATGTGGAATTCCGCTTTGAGGAGGAAAGAAAAGAGAATGTTTGCAAGGGATATTGGGATTGACTTAGGAACGGCTAACGTGCTGATTCACGTAAAAGGCCGTGGAATTGTATTGAATGAGCCATCTGTCGTAGCAATTGATAAAAATACAAATAAAGTTCTTGCTGTTGGTGAAGAAGCACGCCGCATGGTGGGCCGTACACCAGGAAACATCGTTGCGATTCGTCCGTTGAAAGATGGGGTTATTGCTGACTTTGATGTAACTGAAGCAATGTTAAAGCATTTTATTAATAAGTTAAACGTGAAGGGCTTTTTATCGAAGCCGCGCATTCTGATCTGCTGTCCAACGAACATCACAAGTGTGGAGCAAAAGGCTATCAGGGAAGCAGCTGAAAAGAGCGGCGGGAAAAAGATTTATCTTGAAGAAGAGCCAAAGGTAGCAGCAATCGGTGCTGGAATGGATATTTTCCAACCAAGCGGTAATATGGTAGTGGACATCGGGGGAGGAACGACGGATGTTGCTGTTCTTTCTATGGGCGATATCGTGACTTCTTCCTCCATTAAAATGGCCGGCGACAAGTTTGACATGGAAATCCTCAACTACATCAAGCGCGAGTACAAGCTTTTGATTGGTGAGCGTACGGCTGAAAATATTAAAATCAACATCGGCACAGTGTTCCAAGGTTCTCGTTCAGAGGAAATGGAAATTCGCGGCCGTGACATGGTGAGTGGTTTACCACGCACAATTACGGTTCGTTCGGAAGAAATTGAGGGTGCCCTTCGTGAATCTGTGGCTGTGATTGTACAGGCGGCAAAGAGTGTTCTTGAACGCACTCCACCAGAATTGTCAGCGGATATCATTGACCGTGGCGTGATTTTAACTGGCGGTGGCGCATTGCTGCACGGCATTGACATGCTGCTTGCTGACGAGTTGAAGGTTCCGGTTCTTGTAGCTGAAAATCCAATGGACTGTGTTGCGATCGGAACAGGCATCATGCTTGATAACATCGACCGCATTCCTAATCGCAAGTTAGGATAAGAGTTTTTGTACATTTTTATTGTTCGTGGTGGTATGACATCTAACAAATGGTGAATTAGTCCCGAACAATTGATTGAAAAGTCTAATGAAGCAGGCTGGACAAGCCGCAGTCATTGGACTTTTTTATTTGTGTGGAAACCGCGAAATTTCCGATTTTTTTACATCAATTGACTTTTTTCGCAAAAAATTAATGTGCAACGAGGAATATTTTTTTATAATAGAAGTAGTGAAAATTTTTCAAAAGTTTGCGATAGCTTTTTATAAAAGAAATCAAGTTACCGATTTTAAAAAAGTTGGTTATAATATGTATAACTCACAGGGCCCATGGGGCAGTCCGGTTAAAGGGGAATTAGTGAATGTCTGTAAACAATCAAGCCAAGACAAGAGAAGAATACAAACAAGCTAAATATGAAGAACAACAAAAGGTAAAAGCGGAAAAGCTTAAAGCCAAAGAAGAGAAGAAAAAGTTCAAGTTGAAAAAAGACACTGCGAACGATGACCGTGCAAGTGAACAGGTGGAGGCCACACCGCACGCCCATAAACGCATCCGCATTCGTCTGATTCCGATTTGGCTTCGTCTGCTTCTTTTAGTGGTGTTCACATTTGTCAGCTTAACGGCTGGAGCTGCGGTTGGCTACGGTATGCTTGGCGGCGGGAAGATTGCGGATGTTTTTAAAGGATCGACCTGGACACATATTCAGGATTTAGTGGATAAGAAATAAATCGGTGGGGAAGGGAGCGAAAGCCCTTCCCTTTTCTGTATCTTTTCTAGTAGAATAGAGAATAATAATAGTTGTTACTAGTAGGAGGTACTAATTCAATGCTAGATATCGAACAAATCAAGGAAATCATCCCGCACCGCTACCCATTTTTGCTTGTTGATCGCATTTTGGAAGTGGAAGAGGGCGTAAGAGCTGTTGGTATTAAAAATGTTTCAGCGAACGAAGAGTTTTTCAATGGACATTTTCCTGATTACCCTGTAATGCCAGGCGTACTTATCGTTGAAGCGTTGGCACAGGTTGGCGCAGTGGCTATGTTAAAAAAGGAAGAAAACCGCGGACGCTTAGCTTTTTTTGCAGGAATTGACGGCTGCCGTTTTAAAAAGCAAGTTAAGCCAGGCGACCAGCTTCGCTTAGAGGTAGAAATCATTCGTCTGCGCGGACCAATTGGAAAAGGAAAAGCTGTTGCGACAGTTGACGGCGAGGTTGCATGCGAAGCAGAAATTACTTTTGCTTTGGGTGAGAAAAAGGAATAGGATTTGCACAATACGACTGGGAGCCGGGCTCTTGGTCGTTTTTTTTGCCCAGCTGGTCACTATGGTATTTTTATGGAGAAATGGGTGTAGTTTAGTGTGATTGGCGAGTAAAATGGAGTTTTTGACGAGTAATGTATGAAAGTTGACGAGTAAAATAGAAAATCGACGAGTAAATCACAAATTTGACGAGTAAATCATCAAAAGTGACGAGTAAGAAAGGAAATCCACAAACAATTCGAACAGGCACCGCTGTTAAAAACTTCAAGCCATCTTTTTTTTACCAATGGGGAAGATAAAAACAGACCATTGCAAGTACAGGTCAAAAACTTATTGGTGAAAGGGGCTTTTACGCTTGAAAAAGAAGTTATTTATGCTGCTTGCGGGTTCTGTCTTATCGGCTGTGTTGTTAGCGGGTTGTAACAATGATGATCGAAATCCACCGGCGCCGACAAATAACAATATCAATACACCGACAGATAACCGTATGGATAATGATTTAACACCTAACGATACGAATGATGTAATCGATGACAACATCATGGATCGTAACCATTATCCGGAAACTGAAGATAAGAATACGCCGCACGATAAAGACCCGGGCAAAGACAACAATACCCCGCAAGAAGATATCATCGAGGATGATATTGACGTCAACGACAGAGATAACAAAGACGAATAAGGAAAAAAGGACAGGCTTTCAGCGCCTGTCCTTTCCTCAATATTTGAACCTAAACCGCTTGTCCATTCCAGGTGGACAGTTGTCCACAAGTGGTGCCTGACACCACCAAAGTCATCATCAAGGAGCAAATCCACCGTTGGCAAATAGGACTGCCATAAGAACAGCAAAGACGATGAAGGCCAGGTAAAGGAGTCCGACGACGACGACGATAATCCAGCCGAGTACTTTTCGCCCAGTTTTAATAAGGTAAATTCCTAACGCAAACGGACCGAAGAAAAAGCCTAGTATAGCCCAAAGCCAGCGGCTCTTATTATGTTTCGGCGCGTCCACAAATAAGAAAATAGCGATAATAATTTCAACAAGAAAACTAAGTGTTATTGACATATCTTCCCCCCTATAAAAATCTATTTAGACTTTCCCTTTTAGTATCCCTAGGCAAACGGAAAAAATCAACAAAAATGTTAATGTTAGCATTAGGGGAATATAAAAAACCAGTCCGGAGACTGGTCAAAGTTAAAGGATTAAGGGTTTTTCACTTTTATCTTCGGCTTACTCTTCATTTTCTCCTTGAATTCCTTTAGAAGTTCAGGACCCTCCAGACCCTTTTGCATCAGGCTGTCGAGCAATAGCTCAGAGTAATCACTTTTATTACGGCGAAGATGGCCTTCAAATAAAACGCTGATATGCTTTTCGAATTTTTTCAATGAAACAATCTTCGTTTGAAAATAAGCGGGTGTGTTCTCCTTCTTCGTGATCACGGCTTCTAGAATCAATTCGCGGCTGTGATCGAAGATAGGTTGAAAATAGTCATAGAGGGATAAATCTGTGTACGCCTCAAGCAGCCAGGTGGAGCGCTCATCTTCTTTATTAAGAATCAAGCCGTCTTCTAACGGAACTTCTACGGAAGCTTCACCATCCACAACGTCCAATGAGTATAACTTAAAAGATTTCATCGCAACCTCCAGATATCTTTTTCTAGATTATAACATATGTAGCCTAGAAACAAATGTCGAAAAATATTGGCCGCAACGGCCAAAGTCGAATGATGGAGAACCATGACAGCTAAATTTTGACACAAACAGGGGGGATAGTGCCTTTTTCTAGGATAAAGGACCTAGATAAATGGAATTAGACGATTTTACAAGAGATAGCTGCCAGGACTATGATGGAACCATCAAACAGGAAGGAGATGAAAACATGATTAACCAGGTCACGCTCGTCGGCCGATTGACTAAGGATCCGGAGCTGAAGAAGACGCCTGAAGGAAACTCAGTCGCACATGTCACATTGGCGGTAAGCCGGCATTTTCGAAACCAAAACGGTGAGATTGAGGCGGATTTCGTGCAATGCGCCCTGTGGCGAAAGGCTGCTGAAAATACGTGCCAATATTGCCGAAAGGGCTCCGTGGTTGGCATTACAGGCAGGCTGCAGACTCGACATTATGATAATAAAGAGGGAAAAAGGGTGTACGTCACTGAGGTGGTGGTGGAGACGATTCGTTTCTTAAGTGCCAAGCCTCACGATGTGGTGACGGAACAGAAAAAGGAGGAAGTAGGCGTTGGATTTTAGCAGCGAAGCAGCAAAGAACCTCGAACAATTACTTGAAACCTTAATTAAGATGGTTGGGAAATCCAATCAAAAAATCGCCAACTTGGAAAAACGAGTCAGCCAGCTGGAATGGCTCATCAAGGAGCAGCAGTTAGAACAAAGGGACAGAACGCCGATCCAAATGTACTCCAGAACCCCACAGCAATCTTCTGAAAAAATATCCTTTCACCTTTGAATCCACAACTCTATTCATTCAAATGACAATTGAACACCAACACCTCAGATTTGCCCAAACGAGTAGCTTTCTGGTGAGTTTTTGACACATTTCCCCGCAACAGGAACCGTTGTTAGAGAAAATCAAACACCTCTCCGTAAGCATCCCCGTCCGTTCCGGCCAAATCACTGCCGGAATTTTTTTATGGAGGAAGAAGGGGAAAAATGAAATTTCATGTATAAAATGAAGCTGGCGGGGTACACTAATTGAAAAACCCCCCTGTTTTTTTAAAGGAAGCCGCTGAACACATAATGTGTCAGCGGCTTCTTTGATTGGATAAGAGTCTTAATGAATGAGCTAATCGTTCACATATTTGTCGAATATTCAGCTTCATATACCATATTCATTGAAGGAAACTAAAATACTATTGTCGAATAGTAATTGGTGTTGTCGTATATTGTAATATTTGGGGGAATTTGATGGATGAGAAGGTAGCATTAATTTTTATTGGGTCAGTAAGGAAACCTGAATGCTCTATTAAGGGCAAACCTAGTTTTTCAGATGCAATGCGACTATCAAATCAGCTATACGTTCAAACACCAAGTAGTACCTACCAGCACATGCCACTAGATGACACACATGGTTCTTTTCAAATCTCTGATTCCGATATTCAACTCACCTTTGACAGAGACCGGAACACGATCAAGATCATTGCAGAGAGCAAACAGTTGATGGAAGAAGAGGTATTCAATGTGCTCAAACACTTCGCCTTCAAAAAAGGACACAAAGTGACCTTCCTAACTACCATCTCCTACAATAAAAACAGGAAAAGAAAAAAGAGCAAAGAACTCGTTCTATCCACGGAAAGAAAACTGGAGGACGAATAATAGAGGGGGAGTGTCCATTCCTGGTGGAAAGTGTCCACGGATGGTGCCTGACACCTAAGAAGTGGTGCCTGACACCATCCGCTGACACCATTCACCATTGCTGTCAAATGTTGGTGCTGTTATGACACAGAATTGACACTTTCCTCTCAATTAAGACAAAATGTGATACACATTTAATATTTTTGTAACATAACTGGTACATTCATCTGTTATAAATAGGGTAATAAGGAGGGGGAAGTGTATGCAAAAGACAACTAAGCGTATAATTCTCATGTTACTTACCATGATGTTATGTGTATCAGGGAATATGATTACATATGCACAAACCAATAGTGATGCCCTACATAATGCTAAACAAGCGCTAGACGAAAAAACTAGATTAGTAGAGCAAAAAGAGCAAGAAAAACAAGCGGTTAATAAAGAAATAGAAAATATTCAACATGAGTTAGAGTCTTTATACAATACCATTGAAGCCAACAAACAAGAGATGGCTAAAACACAAAAGAAAATGGATGATACCAATCAATTGATTGAAGCGAAGAAAGAAGAAATCGTTCAGTTGGAGGATAAAATCCTTGCCCGCAAAGATATTATGAAGCAAAGAGCTGTTGCCATGCAGCAGAATAATAATATCAACCTGATGATTAACCTATTCTTCGAATCTGATAGTATCTCTGATTTCATCCAGCGTGCGAGCGCTGCATCTACCCTGATTGATGCAGATAAAGACATCCTAACGGCTCAAAAAGAGGACCTTCAACAGATTGAGAAGGACAAAGCAGAGATCGACAAGCAGGAGCAGGCACTGGAAAAAGAAAGACAAACCCTTGCCGAGCAGCAGGCTGAACTTGATCAGAATCTGCAAAAGAGACAACAGACATTAACTGCGATGCAGGAAAAATATAATGCGATTGCCCAACAAGTGGCGCTTGCCGAGCAGCAAAAGGCCGGCATTGAATCGCAAATGAAATCGATTCAAGCAAAAATTAGCCAAGAAGCAGCCGCGGCCAAAGCGCGTCCTGTTTCAAAGCCAGCTGCTTCACCAAGCAATGATGCCGGTGTCGCAATCAGCGGCAAAGAAATGTATGTGACCGCAACGGCATATACTCCGTATGATTCTGGCTCTATTACGGCTTTAGGCTACAATATCGGTGCAAACCCGAACATGAAATTAATCGCTGTCGACCCATCCGTGATCCCGCTTGGAAGTAAGGTGTGGGTAGAAGGATATGGCGTGGCTATCGCTGGGGATACTGGCGGTGCCATCAAAGGCCACAAAATTGACATCCTCTTGCCAACGAAAGCACAGGCACTTCAATGGGGAAGAAGAACCGTTAAAGTTGTTATTTTACAGTAGAACATACAAAGAGCTTGGAAATTCCAAGCTTTTTTTTATGGAGTTTTTTATAAAGATGTTTGTTGTTGAGATCCTCGATTCGGACAGAGTAGGTGGGAAAACTAGAAACATTGTCAGAAGTCGGGTCAACTTCTGACAGAGTAGGTGGAAAAACTAGAAACACTGTCAGAAGTCGTGGGAAGTTCGGACAGAGTTGGTGGAAAAACTAAAAACATTGTCAGAAGTCGAGGGAAGTTCGGACAGAGTAGGTGGAAAAACTAGAAAGACTGTCAGAAGTAGGGACAACTTCTGACAGAGTAGGTGGGAAAACTAGAAACATTGTCAGAAGTCAAGGCAACTTCGGACAGAGTCGGTGGAAAAACTAGAAAGACTGTCAGAAGTAGGGACAACTTCGGACAGAGTAGGTGGGAAAACTAGAAACATTGTCAGAAATTGGAGTAACTTCGGACAGAGTAGGTGGAAAAACAAGAAACACTGGTAGAAGTCGGGCAACTTCGGACAGAGTACCTCATAAATCAGTCAAGACAGTCAGAACCCCAGTTATGGTTGAAAGCTCCCTTTAAAGTTGGTATCGACCAAACAGAATGTATCAAATTTCACAAAATGATTATTTACCACGCTTATTCCCCGGCTGCTTCAGCCAATAACGAAGCCCTTTTCCCGCTAGCGGTTCATCGTTGTACCTTGGTATAACATGTAAATGGCTGTGCAAGATCGTCTGATTGGAAGCCTCGCCGACATTCCAGCCGAGGGTATAGCCATCCGGGGAGAACCGTTCATCGAGATAGTCCTTCGCTTTTTGTAAAAGCTCATAGGTATCGTTCCATTCTTCTGGTGTCAGCTCGAACGCATTCGCATGGTGCTTTTTCGGAACAATCACACCAGAGCCTTCCAAAACATCCTGCTCACGATTATGCTGCAAAAAATAACACGTTTCATTTTCAAAGACAATATGCTGTTCACTTTCTTGACGCGGGTTACAGAACGGGCAGTTTTTTTCAAAACACATCTTCCCAAAGTCCTCCTTAAAATAAAGGAGCCACTCCAACCAAAACAGGCTCCCTTTTTTACATGAATTAATTATGGCTCGCCGCCTTCAAGGATGTATCACTCTCATCCCCGTGAACCCGTTGGTCCAAAGCAGGGACGATCCGGTAAAATAGCAGGATTCCGATGACGCCCATGCTGCTGATAAAAAGCGTAGTCCCCATCTTGGATAAAAACGAACTCAACGTTACAGTGATGGAACAAATGAGCATCGCGAGATTAAAAGTTAACCCGGACACCGCCATATATGAGCTGCGCGCGTGTTCCGGGGGCAGCTCTGCCATATAGTTTTGCTGCACCGGCACGCGAAGCACTTCGGCGACTGTCGCTGCCAGCATCGCGACAAACAATAGCCAGATATTATTGGAATACGAAATCACTGCATACCCCGCGACAAACACAATACAGCTGACAATCAAGGTATGGCGATCCTTAAAGCGCTCTACAATTTTCGTCGCCACCAACGCCATCAGCACCACAAGAAGCGTATTTTCCGTCCGCAGGAAGCCGAGCATTTCGATGCCGCCAAAGCTCCAGCCGAAAAGATGCTGTTCACTCATTTCGTTCGCCATGCGGATCCCAATATAATTGGTCAACTGGAATTCCATCGACAACACGAGCAGGCCCGCTAAGACAAAGAGAATAAACACCCTATCGAGAAAAACCTCTTTGTAGCCGTTCAACATCCCGTGCACATGCTCCTTGACCGCCTTGCCTTCCGCTTTTTCCGTCGCATAGCTTTCCTCGATAAAAAAGGTGATGAGCACCCAAGTCAGTAAAGCTGCAGCCGATAACGCCAGCAGCAATTCAAATAAATAATTTTTAAAAAGAAATCCTCCAATGACGCCGCCAAGGGCAATCGACAGGTTGTTGGCCCAATACATGATCGAGTACATCGCTTTCCGTTCCTCGGGCTTACTCACATCAATCAGCATCGCCTGTGTGGCAGGCCCCGCCAACCCCCAGCAAATACTATTCGCCGTCATCGTGAAAAATGTCAGCATCGGCGAGAAGAACCAAGGAGAATTACTCATCATCATAGTAAAAAAGGCAAAGAACCTTAGTGTCTCAGCAAACACAATCACCTTTTTCCGGCCGAACTGATCGGAAAAATAGCCGCCGAAAAAGTTGATCATGATGCCGATGAACACATTCACGAGCAGCAGCAAGCCGGCCGTCTTTGCCCCAAAATGATGCGATAAATAAATCGCCATAAACGGAAAAATCATCCCGCCGATGGTCGAGCTCAAAAACGATTCGACCAGTCGGATTTTAATCGTCCGGTGAAACTTAAATATATTCATGTTGGATACTCCTAACCTCTAAGTCTATGTTTCTAGCTCCTTCAGGCGATTGGTGAAGGTCTCCGTCCAATCCTTCGAAAGCTCTTTAAGACTCAGCATTTTCTTGATTCCATCCAGATTTGTTTTTTCCTTATACTTCAGTTTGTTGGCATACGAAATACTGACGCTTCCGGGGTTCCGTTCGAGGAGCTTCAAGGAATCCTCACTCGAAATCGTGCCTTCTTTTAAGACGCGAAAATAGAATCCGGTATAGCCGGTATGCTGGACCATGAGCGGCAGTTTGGGCTGTTTCAGCTTTGTTGCTAATTTAAAACAAGGCTGTCGCGGCTGCGTGACCTGCACGATGGCTTCACCTAACTCGTAGACATCACCAATCCAGACATCGTCCTCAGTGATTCCTTTTACCGTTAGATTTTCACCAAAGGCGCCGGCATCAAGATTCGTATCAAGCACGCTCTCCCAAAACGAATAATGATCATAGGAATAGACACAAACGGCCTTATCAGGACCGCCATGAAAATGAAGGTCGGCCTGCTGGTCACCGTCCAAATTCAATGTGGAAAGAAAGATTTTTCCATGGACCGGCTTCTTATCAATCGCGGAAAGTAACGTCTTCTCTCCATATGTAAACGCCTGCGGTGTCCGCACGTTAATGGATACTATAGATAGGTCATTCATTTGGTTTCCTCCCAATCAGGAACTCTTATTTTGGCTGTGTAAAAGAATATTAATAATTTTTTTAACTCTGTTGATTGGAGCGGAAGGTGCGAAGACTCCTGTGGGAGTATGGTTCAGGAGAGACCCCGCAGACGCTAGCGTCGAGGAGGCTCGCCGAAACACCCACGGAAAGCGAAGCACCTGGAGCGGAAATCAACAGGCCATTTTTACAGGGGCTTAATTTTAAATATTTGAAATACATCTATAGTAAAAAATAACAGGTTTGGGTGGGATAGGAAAGGAAAAAAGGCGAAAATAGGAAATTTCACCCGTCGGATGGCAGCGTTTACCCAAAAGGGTAATTTTTGAATTGACGTAAAAAATAGGGATGAAATAAAATAAATTGATATAGTTATAAACTTGTAGATAGGTGGGATTACGTGATCGAATTAAAACTGCGTTCGATTTTAAAACAGGTGAAAAATGAAAATCCGCAAAAAAGATACGAGGCTCTTGACCAGCTTTTCGAATACAAGCGTCAGGAAGGGCTCGAGGTTCAAATAGATGTGATCAAAGATATAATCAAAACGGCGGCGTCACAATTTCCAGACCGCGTGGACCATTGGGACAACCCATCCTATTATCTCATCGACTTTGTCTGTGATTTTCCGATGCCGGAAGTCGTGGAAGGCCTTCTCAAGCATTTCGACGGGTTCGACCTGCAGGCAAAAGAGCGAGCCATTGAATTTTTACTTGGCACAGAAGATGAAGAGATTTTTTATATATTAGAGGAAAAAATCGTCGAGTTAATCCAGACTGAAAACTTCCTCATTCCGATCAGTGAGTTAGCCTCCTATCCGATGCTCATCAAGGGAATCCTTGATAAAACGGTGGACAAGCTGGGCGACAGATACTATAAATTTATGCTGTATGATTTGGTGTTATCGCTTAACTCCTCGGGCTTTGAACAGGGTTATAAAAAGGAGATTATTCTCCCGGCCTTGCTTAAGGATTACCGCGTGGAAAAAGAAGAGTACATGAAATTTGACGCTGATTTTTCCAGTAAGTTTGTGTATACCGCCTGGAAGAAAAGCTATTTCGCGGTCCGCACCCGGATGCGGATTTTTATTGGTCTGATGAAATACTACTATACTGATGAAGTGGGGGAAGAGCTCGAGCAGGCGATGAACTTCCACGATCCTTTTATTAAAACAGAAGCGCTGTTAGTGTGTCTTAGTAAGAATCTTCCATATCACCCGGCTATTTTAGCTGCAGCGGCCCAGCAGATTGAAAGCGCAGAAATGGTCTACTGGGAGTTAAAGGATCTGAATCTCGAGCACTTATACCCAATCAAGGAAGGCAAGCAGCCGCATTTAGCGAAAACAAGGCTCTTCTCCACGATTATCAATCTGCCGGAGGAGGAAGAGGGGGTCATTCGTTATCCAGAAGACATCCAGGTTATGAATCAGCTCGAAACGGAAAATATGTACGGCCAGCCGGTCCGCTATTATTTGATGAGCTTTGTGGAGAACGGGATTCGCTATGCCGGTTGGGCAGGCGGCTATGCGCTTGAGGATGGCGACGATACGGCGGAGCTTTGGGACGGAAGCTATACGGATTTTGTTGAGTGGGATTCAGCGAGTGTCGAAGAGCATAAGGCTGCTTTTTTCAAAAAGAGAGATGCCGAGTGGAAGGAACATGAAACGAGCGTGTATTATGAAAGCTCGCCGCGTCTGAGTCGCGGGGCCTGGTTCTTCCTCGGTCTGGCGGTTGTGCACTGGGTGAAAGCGGTGTTTACTGGTTTTCGGGAGGATTCGATTCCTGTGTTGGCGGTACTCACGGTAGTTGGTGCCGGGCTATGTTTGTATGAGTTGACGAAAAATAAACAACGAAAAGTTCAAGTGGTCGGCCAGCAGCTTGTAAAGGTGGACGGCTCGAAGCAGAGCGCGGTAGAAATCGCTGAGATCAAAAAGGTGGAGTATAACAAAAAGAGTGTGCTTGTTTACAACAGGAAGAACGAGGTCGCGTTATCGTTCCCGATTCGCTGGGTGAACTACGACCTGTTTTACGCACATATGAAGGAGCACACCGACCATCTGAAGGAACGGCCATTTATTCAGTCGTAAATAGTGGGCGGAGTTCAGGTGTTTCAGTATAAAAACGGTTTGCTGACCAACTCAATGGGTTTGGGGAGGCGAACCGTTTTTTTGTTTTTGGTGGATGAAGGACAAAATCGGGAAGGAATCGTGTCAAAATGTCTTTCATAGAGGTGATGAAGGACAAAATCCAGAAGGAGCCGAGTCAAAATGTCTTTCATGAGGTGGATGAAGGACAAAATCCAGAAGGAACCAGGTCAAAATGTCTTTCATTAAGCTGATGAAGGACAAATCTTCATAAAAAATCAAAATTACGTCCTTCATACTACGGTGCTCCATTTTTTCATATGAAAAGAGGAAAACAATGAGGTTAGGTTGAAATATTGTTATAAAAAGAGAGGAGAGCATGCTGACATGTTTGTTTTACTATTAAAGTACATTAAGCCAATTGAAGAAGTAGAAAAAGAACTAGAACCACACAGAGCCTACCTAGAAAAATACTACACCTTACAAAAATTCATCTGTTCCGGCAGGCAAAACCCAAGAGTGGGTGGGGTCATCCTTTGTAACGCGAACAACCGGGAAGAAGTCGAAGCCATCATCCAGGAAGATCCATTTTACAGCAAAGAAATCGCCACCTACGACATCATCGAATTTATCCCAACCATGCACGCAGAAGGATTCGAACAATTTATCAGATAGTATCTAAAATGGGGACAGTCCCCCACCGCTTTAAAGCAGTGGGGGACTGTCCCCGAATCTTTTATTCCTTCAACGGCTCGTTCAAAATATTCTCCTCGAGCACTGAGAACTTGTCGCCGTAGACCTTGGTAATATGCTTCTCACCCCAGGCGCACAGCGAATCCAAAATCCCCTGCAACGTCCAACCGTATTCACTCAGCTCGTACTCAACCTTCGGCGGCACTTGATTGTAGACAATCCGATTAATAATCCCATCCGCCTCTAACTCGCGCAATTGCTGAGTCAGCATCTTTTGCGTAATATTCGGCATCAGCCGCTTCAAATCACTCGTCCGCTTTGTCCCGTGCGTTAAATGACAAAGAATCACACTCTTCCATTTCCCGCCGATTACCTCCAGCGTCGCTTCCACCGATATATTATATTTCTTCTTTTCCATCGTCAGTCTTTCCTCCTCACTCATAGGCACCAAAAAGTGCCTACCGCACCACGAGGTACCTATCGTACTTTAAAGTGCGTACTTCTCAATATAATCTCTATCATCCATAATAACACTTGCCGGTCGAAAATAATCATACACTTTTTTACAGATCACATACAACCCTACAAAATGAGGAGGAAACACATCATGTCTTTGAATCAAAAACAAAGTACACTCGCACTGATCGCCTTAGCAGTCAGCGCGTTCGCTATCGGAACAACCGAATTCATCAGCGTCGGCTTACTGCCGCTGATCTCAAACGATCTACACATTCCTGTGACAACCGCAGGATTAACCGTATCTTTATACGCACTCGGCGTCACATTCGGAGCGCCGGTCCTAACATCACTCACATCGAGCATGTCACGCAAGACCTTATTACTATGGATCATGATTGTTTTCATCATCGGCAACAGCATCGCCGCGAGCGCAACCACCATTAGCGTGTTACTTGCAGCCCGCGTCATCTCAGCTTTATCACACGGCGTCTTCATGTCGATCGGCAGCACCATCGCCGCAGACCTTGTACCGGCCAACCGCCGCGCGAGTGCCATCAGCATCATGTTCTCAGGACTCACCGTCGCTACCGTCACCGGCGTACCATTCGGAACCTTCATCGGTCAACAATTTGGCTGGAGAACCGCCTTTATCTTAATCGTAGTCATTGGCATCATTGGCCTCATCGCTAACAGCGTACTCGTTCCTTCTTTCTTGAAAAAAGGAACAAAAACAAGCTTTGGTGACCAGTTTAAGCTCCTGACCAATGGACGTCTGTTACTCATGTTCATCATCACAGCGCTTGGATATGGCGGTACATTTGTTGTCTTCACCTATCTAGCACCATTATTACAGGATATAACTGGCTTTAAGGAAGGCACCGTTGCCATCATCCTACTAGCGTACGGTGTGGCGATTGCCATTGGAAACATGATTGGAGGAAAGCTCTCCAACCGCAACCCAATCGGATCATTGTTCTACATGTTCATCATTCAAGCAGTCGTGCTCTTTGTTCTTATGTTCACCGCACCATTTAAAGTGGCGGGACTCATTACGATCATTTTCATGGGGCTGCTCGCCTTCATGAACGTACCTGGATTACAAGTGTACGTCGTGATGCTGGCTGAACGTTTTGTGCCGAGTGCGGTAGACGTGGCCTCAGCGATCAACATCGCGGCCTTTAATGCCGGAATCGCGATCGGTTCCTACCTGGGCGGAGCCATCACCGACTCCATCGGCCTCATCCACACCACGTGGATTGGCGCCCTAATGGTTCTCGGAGCAGTCATTCTTACAGGCGTGAGCCGCAGTCTCGAAAAGAAAGACCAACAAGCCAAAGCCTTTGCAAAACAAGCAGGCTAAAGGTAAAATGCAAGAGGTTAGGGTGTCAGGCACCCTTCGTGGACACCTGTACGTCTGCAGTGGACAATTTAGGGTGTCAGGCACCACTTGTGGACATCTGTATTTCTACAGTGGACTGGTGGTGCCTGACCCCCATTAGCGCACATCAATACTAATTTTTACAACTAGAGGAGGTTTTTTAGTATGGTTAAGAGTTTACAGGATACAACGACGCTTAGTAATGGCGTGAAGATGCCTTGGTTTGGTCTTGGGGTATTTAAGGTGGAAGAGGGCTCTGAGGTAGTGGAGTCTGTGAAAGCCGCACTAAGAAACGGCTACCGCAGCATCGATACCGCGGCAATCTATCAAAACGAAGAAGGCGTGGGACAAGCGATCCGCGAATCAGGAATCGCTCGTGAAGAACTATTCGTCACATCAAAGGTGTGGAACGCAGACCTTGGCTACGAATCAACCATTGCAGCTTACGAAACAAGCCTAGAGAAACTAGGATTAGAGTACCTGGACCTTTACTTGATCCACTGGCCAGTTGCAGGTAAATATAAGGAAGCATGGAGAGCCTTAGAAACACTTTACAAAGAAGGCCGCGTGAAAGCCATCGGCGTAAGTAATTTCCATGTGCACCACCTAGAAGATGTCATGAAGGATGCAGAAATCAAGCCGATGGTGAACCAAGTGGAATACCATCCACGTCTAGCGCAAAAAGAATTACGCGCATTCTGCCAAGAGCAAGGTATTCAGTTAGAAGCATGGTCACCGTTAATGCAAGGACAATTGCTAGACAATGAAGTCCTTCAAACCATCGCAGAAAAACACAACCAATCTGTGGCACAAGTCATCCTGCGCTGGGATCTGCAAAACGGCGTCGTGACGATTCCAAAATCAATTAAAGAACACCGGATCATCGAAAACTCACAAGTATTCGATTTCGAGTTAACAGTTGAAGATATGGAAGCGATCGACAGCCTCAACGAAGACCGTCGTGTCGGCCCAGATCCAGACAACTTTGATTTCTAATCTTTAAAAAAGGTAGCTTAATGGCTACCTTTTTCTAATTCGCTGATAAAAGCTCAGATTCGCTGATAAAATTGTAAATTCGCTGATAAATAACAAAAATTCGCTGATAAAGGTCAAAAAACCGCTGATAAATTTCACAGTCTATTAAAATAGGGTAATTTTACACCAAAAACAGCTGGTTCTAACCAATTCTATACGAAAAATGCTTTCTTCCCGTGCCTATTTCTTCCCGGCCTTCGCTATCTTCCGCAAAATCGAATAGACAAACCGAATGCTTTTTCCCACATACCCTGTTCGATTAAAATTCCCGATCACATACACATCAAATCCGGGGTTATACAGCATAAACGACCCCGTCGACCCTAAGTGGCCCCACACATTATACTTCTGGGTAAAAGGCTGCATCCGCACCCTCATAAGACCAAAGCCATAATCGACGCCGATCCACATTTTTGTCCATTTCTGCATTCTCTCCAGTGACTCCTGACTAATCAGCTGTCCGCCAACTAATGCCTTCATGAAAAGCAGCAAATCCTCGGTCGTGCTTACCGTTTGTCCGCCGGCATAAATACTGCTGAAGCTCTTTTGCTCAGTGACGTTCACCTTCTTATCTTTCATAAAAACAGTAGCTACAGGGTAATCGCTCACAACCGCGGCTTCCGAGTAGTGGCATAAATACGAATGGTTCATTCCAAGCGGCGCAAATATGTACTCATGCAGCACCTCGTGGTACGCCCGTCCTGTTACTTTTTCAATAATCAGACCTAACAGATTAAAGCCTGTATTCGAATAGTGGCAGCCCTTTCCCGGTGCGAACTTAGGCGTCAAATGCTGCTTCGTCCACTCAATCGTTTCTTCCGGTGTCCAGAAACGGGAGGGCTCCTGGAACAGCAATTCCTGAAACGAAGGACCCTCTTTCGGCTTCAACTCATAATAATCGGGCAAACCAGAGGTATTGCTGACCAAATGGTCGATGCGGAGCTCCTGCGAGTAATCCGTTCCTTTATAAACATGCAAGCCTTGAACTAATTCCGCCGGCAAAAATTTCGCTACCCGATCCTCGTAGCTAATTTCGCCATTTTCTACCAACATTGCAATCAAAACAGCTGTAAAGGTTTTTCCAATGCTGGCGGTATGGAAGGGCTGTTCAGGGGTGGCAGGTACGGCGCCAGTTTTTCCGCGAGCCTTATTCAGATGGAGATTCAGAGAATCCGAGTGCACGAGCAAATAGGCATTATCCACTTTGGCATCAGTATCAACGGTTTTATCGAACTTTTTTTCAATCGCTTGAATCATTAGCATTCCCGCTTCCATAAGTTTTTCTATGAAACTACCTATAGTATATTTCAAATTAACTTAATAAATGGTAAAAATTTCTTTACAAATATGATTCTATCATCCTGTATTTTGGATATATAGAACTAGTGATTAAATTTCGTGAGAAGAAGCAAATTAGGAGTTTGTCGGCATCATCCTTTTAGGGATCTTTATCATACGCGGCAGGGTCTTGCCACGATTGGCGGGGTATCTTTTAGTGCTAGGCACCATTATTTTTGCCGCGGCAAGTGTGGTACCAGCGGGCAGCCTAATCATTGAAATGATAGGCTCAATTTTTACAGGAGCGGGCTTCATCGTTGCCGGCTTGAAGGGGGTAAAACCAGTTGCAGAGCAGGAGAGTGCCACTAAATTTATGTAATAAAGGCTATGTAAGTCAATTCCAAGTTGCTAGAAGTCTAGCTTTTTATAAGTGGTAATGATTAAGTAAAAGAGGACCATTCGCGTGAATAGTCCTCCCGTTGAATAGGTTAATTGGATGTTAGAAAATTCGTCTATTACTTACAGTACAACGTCGAGCACCCCTGCTGAGTAAACTCCGTGCTTGAGCTAATGAGATTCGGACAAGTACGGCTTCGTCTGTGTTGTTTTCTACATCAAATACAGCAAATGCCTCGCCATCAACAATAAATACACAACCCAGTTCCGCACCGCTCGGGAATCGTTCTAAAACCTGACAAAGCTGCACGCCTGCATTCATCAATGTTTGTGCCTCGCGACGGGAAATTCGAATAAATACGAAATCCTCAATGTCAACATTACCTGCTTCCACTTCTATTTCTACTAAAAGAAAAAAACCATTTCTTCTAGTTTGGAGAATACAATTTGCCCCAATAGAAATAACATCACTCATACTCATATCCTATCACCCCCTTGCTACCATTAAATTCGGACAGGCAAGAGAAGGTGTGGACAACCTCATAATTTTTCATAAAAAAAGCAACTAATGGTAGTTAGTTGCACGTTTAGAAAAATACTCTAATTCTGTTTCTTATGTTGAGCCAACTTTACTTTATCCAATGTACCAGGTGGCTGTTCTAGCCATTCATTGTCAATCATCAATGTAGCAATGTCTTTCGCATATTGTGCAATTTCGAGGGATAACCGTTCATAATTGAGTATTAAATCACTTCTTTGACTTGCAGCCGCCGCGGTTGCATAGTTCCCCGTTCCAGCTGCCGTTAATAATCCATTATGAAAAATGATCAACTTATCCGAAAATACTTCCGCTGTGGAATCAGTTATGGCCACATCAGAAGAAATTGGCGGCTGTGTATTATTATCCAGCATGGTTGAGGTAAAGATTTTCACATGCTTCTCAGATATATCTTTCCCTTGCAACATCAGCTTCTGTACTTCTTTTCTTGGAGATGATTGTGCAAAACTAAGACATAATTTCGCGCCGATTAGATTATTTTGGATATTCATAAATAAATGAGAGATTTCAACCGAGTTCAAAGGCCGCTTATTGGTAAAAGGGTTCAGGCCGCTCAGATAGCTTTTACTATCGACATAATCCTTCTGCTTGGGATAACCGATGTATGGTGGGCGAACGAAAAGCCCTTTTTCAAGCAAAACATCCGTACTTTTATCATACAAATCAGCAGTGAGCATAAGAGCTGTTTTAAAACAGGTTCGAACGTCTTTTCTTGCACACATCGATGTAAACCCACCATACCCTAGCATGCCAGCTTTGGACATGTGGTTTATATAGTAAATCATAAACGAATCGGTATATAGTCGGGGGGCGTTTAAGTTGACATCACTCTCAGAAAATCCATTGGGAACAGGGATTTCTTCTTGTTGAAAAAATGCAGTTATCTCTGAAAGTACCTTGGTGGCAATACTATGTGCCATTTCACAAATGTCTCGAACTTCAGGATCTTCTACTGTTCCTAAAAAGTAGTTAAGAAATTGGACAGACATACTATTATTCATATAGGAAGTCCAGAGTGATGCGATTTCGGCCGAGGTCAGCTGGGTAACATTACTTGCCATGTAGGGAGATTCCTCCAAATAAACCAATGATTTTGTCTTATTATTTGTGGATAGAAAAAAAGTATGCGGGGGACTCAAATATTAGGATGGGGGCACTTTAAATTGTTCCAAAACATAATGTAAATAGAAAATAATGAATATGTGGGAGGGAGGATAACATGGCTGTTGTAAAAGCTAGAGCATCAGATATTGATCTGTTAGCAAGATTACTACGGGCAGAAGCAGAAGGTGAAGGAGAACAGGGGATGTTATTGGTTGGGAATGTGGGGATTAACCGGATTCGAGCGAATTGTAGTGATTTTAAAGGGATAAGGACCATTCCAGAAATGATTTATCAGCCACATGCATTTGAAGCCGTCCAACACGGGTACTTTTATCAAAGGCCCAGAGAGCGAGAAAGACGATTAGCTCGAAGGGCAGTGGATGGAGAGCGTTTCTGGCCGGCCAAATTTAGTTTATGGTATTTCAAACCGCCGGGTGAGTGCCCAGCGACCTGGTACGATCAACCTTTTGTTGGAAAGTTTAAGAATCACTGCTTCTACCAACCCACAGCAGAGACCTGTGAAAATGTCTATAACACGTTTTAACCAGTTAGGATGTAATACGAAAGGAGCCATCTAAATGGCTCCTTGTTTGATCCGAACAAAAGTATCATGTTAATGAATAGTAATGGTTGTCCCATCCAATTTAGTAAGCGTAAATCCACTAAACTTCTCGTTGTAGGTTTTACTAAAATCCTTAAGAACCTCGATGGCCACGCTTTCCCCTAATTTTAATCCTTCACTTCCATCTGAACGCCAATGCACTCCGGCTGTGTCGCGGCTTAGAGCGATATTGGAGGCAAGTTTGTTTAATTCTCCCCCGATGGTCAATGGATCCCCCTCGTAGGAAATAAGAGATTGTCCATCTGCATGCACCACAACAGGATTCGGGAGGACAAATGATTCATTGAAAAATGCTTTCAAGACTGTCACCCCTGCACCAATAATACAAGCATGCCCGGCTGGGTAGGCAGGATGAGTAGGGCACCCCTCTGGATACGCCATGGGTAATAAGTAGGTGCCGAACTTTTTGTAGACTTCGGAAAGCGCCTGAGAATTTAAAAGGTCATTGTGGATGGGATAACTTGCTTGATGGACTTTTTGAAGATGGACCCGACCCCCGAATTCTTCCGGTCGCAGTCTCCGGTGCACAAGGAATTTTTGATACCAAGCGGCCTCAAGTGCAACGCGAGCAACCTTAGAGACTAAATCCTGAATATGTGGGGCACCAAAGGTAATAAATCCTCCCTCTGTTGCTGACTGGAGGTAGGGGTTGGATTCAGCAATGGCTCCTTTTCCTAAGCCAAGTAAAATCAAACAAGCAGAAAGGGATGCTTGGAAGGAAAAATCTAGATGAACATACTCAGCCAAATCGCGACCATTAGTAATATAACGGGATGTAGGTTCCCATTCCGGCACTACAGGTGGTACGCCATTTTGGATTTTCCACCAGTCATCATAGTTCGTCATGTAATCGGAGCCGGCTGGTGGTGTACGATATTGTTGAGTAATCGTTTTTGCCCCGAAAGGGATATTCATCCAAAGGAACTGTGAGAGATAGGGGCCGGCGAGGTCGCCAGGGGTGTTTCCGCGAAACAAAGTACCCGGTGTTACGGATCCGTTCACTTTCGGACCGTGAAAATCGGATAGAACCGATAGTTCTGATGCCGCTGCTGTTGTCAGAGGATGGGTGTCATACTCGGCAAAAGGTACATCCCGAGTGAGGGCCTGCCAGTACAGCTCTACCATTTCGCCTGCAGCCCAGGCACTGCTGAATGTGGGCGGGACAGCAATCCCTAGTTTGTGGCAGTCGGCACCAATCAAGTCATATACATAGGCTGCTTGTGGATTTGCAAGCTTTACCACATCTCCCATCGGTATAGACTCAAAATCCTTTCCTTTGCCTGATTTCAACGCCTTTATATAGAGATCATAGGAACTGAGATCCACCTCACCCAATGGATTATGCTGCAATCCTTTTGAAAAATTGCCTAGTTTGTTAGAATACAATCCTTCGTCACCGTTACATTGTTGTTTGGAAGAAGAGCCTTCCTCCTGAACCTTGGCTGCCTTATTTCGAACCTTATAGGCCCTCGCATTACGCTTCTCTGCGATTAAAGGACCAATCACACACTTCTTTTTATATCGCTTTTTGCCCATAGCATCACCTTATTTAATTAGAATTTGAAACAACCTTCATAGGTTGTCTCATTCCATCATATGCTGTTAGTTAAGTAGAGGACTAGAGTAATGTCTAGTGTGGGGACATAGTGGGGGACAGTCCCCCAGTGTGGTAACGCGTTAACCAGGTGGGGGACTGTCCCCCCACAAAAAGTAGGGGGATGTTATGGAGTTTTCGTTATTGCTAGAGTATGGCTGGGTTTTACTTATTTTGGTTTTACTTGAGAGTTTGTTGTCGGCGGATAATGCGTTGGTGCTAGCCATTATGGCGAAGCATTTACCAGTAGACCAACAAAGGAAATCACTCAATATTGGATTGAGCTTGGCTTTCATTTTTCGAATTGGCGCCATCTTTGTCATTTCGCACTTGTTTCATGTGTGGCAGATCCAGGCGATTGGGGCCGCTTATTTAATCTTCATTTCCATCAAACATATATTGAAAAAGGACCACGGGAAAAAAGGGCACAAGGGAAAAAGCTATCAGCTGACGATTGTGCAAATTGCCTTTACCGATATTGCCTTTGCTGTGGACTCTATTTTAGCAGCTGTCGCACTTGTCATCGCATTGCCTGATACACCGATGAGGGAAATCGGCGGAATGGATGCCGCTCAATTTATTGTCATTTTATTAGCGGCGATTGCGGGGCTAACCGTGATTCGCTTCGCTGCAAGTTACTTTGTTAAGGTGTTGGCTCAACGTCCCAGCCTTGAAACCGCCGCCATGCTGCTTGTCGGGTGGGTGGGGGTCAAGCTATTCATACATACTCTCGCGCACCCATCCCTCCACATCATTTCACCGGATTTTGTGGAGGGGCCGATTTGGAAGACTCTCTTCTGGACGGTGATGTTCCTCATCGCTTTAGGCGGCTGGGTGGAATCTAAGGGAAAAACAGCACACAGGTGAGGAAATACTGGTCGGAAGTTAGTTTCCGGTTTTTGTAGAATTCCTCCCCGATTTTGTAGAGATCCTTCTCTGCAATTGTAGAATAACTCCATCAGGTAAAAAAGGGATTGCTCGAGCGACCCCTTTTTCTTGGTGTGCCAGGCATGGCAACTATCTAGGTGGTGAAAGTCCACTGTGGGGGTACACATCGACCAACCACTAAGGAAGCGCAAGGTACTTACTGTGAGGTAAGGGCTGGAGGAAGCGTGGAATAAAA
>JBDOMM010000030.1:0-132685 GCA_039832695.1 Bacillus sp. (in: firmicutes) | reverse complement strand
TCATCCAACTATTCTCCAAAATAGCTGAAGAAGGAGTGGCAATTGTCTACACCGAAAAACAAAAAATGAAAAACTAAGAAAACAGAAGAAAACATGAGAACGTGTCTAAAATAACGGGGCCAGACCGGATTCGCTGATAAAATTAAAAATTCGCTGATAAATCCCCGAAATCCGCTGATAAATTTCCGCAGCATACAAAATTCAAGAGGAAACCAACTAAAATATCATAATGTAAAACTGCTAAAAAACAATAAAAGCGCCTCCTTCACGTCATTTTACCGTGATCGAGGCGCTTTTATTATTAGAATCCTTGTTCTTCACTTTTCTCAACGTTTACTTTGTTGTCGTACCAGTTCGTTACTTGTGTAAGGATCGCAAAGACAAAAAAGAAATTCATTGCCCAAACGTTGATAAAAGGGGCAATGCCGCCGAATTCAATGGTTTCATATCCTTTTAGCTTAATCACAATCATCGATTCAACAAATATCAACACAAAGCCAACAATCCCCGCAACAGCCGCTCTTACCACCGTGTCTCCCCCTTACCATAATAGAAAATTTGACGATTTCGTGAACATCTTTACTCCTATTATATTGCACTTTTCAAACAATCAAAAGCCTAATGTATTAAAGAGCCAGGAGTTTAGTTTGGCACAAGTATCTTCCTTTCAAATAATTTGTGAATCACCCATTAAAGTAACTTTAATAATACCCTTTTTGTATAATTTCCTTACTTTCTCGTCACTTTAGATGATTTACTCGTCAAATGTTTGATTTACTCGTCTATTTTCTATTTTACTCGTCATACTTCACACTTTACTGGTCAATAACCCCATTTTACTCGCCATCTACTAAACTACACCGACTCCTCCATAAAAAAACACCACAGTAATCAAAGACTGTGGTGGAACAGAATTATATGCTTTCTTATCTTTAAAAATCACCCAATATTTAAAACGTAACCAACATATCCCAAGACGTTCCATCTACGCCTATCTTTTTAAAGCCAAACTTATGATAGAGGTGAAGAGCCGGATTGTTAGGGTCTACGCTTAATGAAACTGCCCCGAACCCTGACTCCTTCGTGATTTTTAACATCTCTCCAAGAAGTGCCTTCCCTATCCCTTTTCCCCTGAACTCGGGAAGAAGCGCCATTCCTAGTAAGGGAGTTTTTTCATCCACATAGCCATAGGTCTTGTTCGATTCGTCAAACAGTCTGACCCACACCGCTCCCAATGCACGATTGTCGGTATCCATGGCAATCAAAGCCGTATCCCCTTCACGCCCCCATCCTTGCATAGATTTCGCAATACCTGGTTCCTTCAAAACTTCCCTTGTAGGCCGGGGCTCACCTTCAGGAATAAAGATCGCTTGGTATAACATTTCCCACAGAAATTCCTCATCTTCCATGCGTCCAAGTCTAATTTGATACTCGCTCAAGTTCATCCCCCTCTACCTGCTTAATCAAACTTAATACTTGCTTTAATCGTAAATCACTCATTGATGATATTTTTAGGCTGTAATCTGTAAAATTTAAATGAGCAGTTACAGAATTGGGGACAACTACGCATTGAATTCCTGCAGCTCTAGCCGATTTTAACCCGTTTAAAGAATCCTCAAATGCAAATGCTTCTGTCGCGTCTACCCCTAATGCTTCAACTGCTTTAACATATAATTCAGGATCAGGTTTTACCTTGGATACATCATCTCGCGTTCTAATCACATCAAAGTATGAAAAGATATTTAATTTCTTTAGATACCCCTCTACCCACTCACGACTAGAGCTAGATGCTAGGCCGATCTTTAAACCTAATTCCTTTGCCTCTATTAGATACTCCTTCACACCGTTCCTTAGGACAGGTTCCCCCATTTTCACAGCAAAAAGCTTATGAGCTGCGTCCTTAATAACGACTGATTGAACTGGCGAAGAAAGATTCTTTTCAATATATGCATATAGGTCTGCATCATCTGTTCCTATTACTCTTGCAAACTGTTCAACTGATAACTCTAATCCATGGTTGCTTAACACTTCTTTAAAAGACTCATACCAAACCGTTTCGGTATCTACAATCAAGCCATCAAAATCAAACACTACTGCTTTCATCAGCAATCACCTCTCTTAATGTTAAACGTAAAATAAATACAAAAGTTTCAAACTGGATCCAACAAGAAAAATGAGGCTGAAATCAATGTAAAGACGTCTGTCTCATGCACTAAAATAACTTCTCATAACAATAATAGGTTTCATGGCCTAATGGTTTTGCCGAAATAAAAATTTCACCCTTTTTTATGTACCCTCTAGTTTCATAGAATTTAAGTGCACCTGGATTACCAGAGAAGGCGTCGAGGCGAATTCCTCCATATCCTTTTTCCTTAGCAAAGTTCTCAACGAAATCCAGCATTCTCCTACCGTAACCACTTCCTTGTGCAGAAGGCTGCACACAGAACGAGTGAAGTATTAAGACCTTGCTATCGGGTTCGCTCCACTTCACCTCTTGCCATTCAGGAAGCTGCCATTCATTAATAACCATAGCCCCCATCACTTTACCATCTACACGAAGGACATACATTTCTTCCTCATTAACAACCCATTCTAAATATTCTTTGTTAGGATACTGATCATCCCATTGAAAAATTTCCTTATTAAGAAGATCCTTTTTACAGGCTTCAAACAAATCATCTATAGAATCTAGGTCCTCGTTTGTACCTAATGTTATACTCTCTTGATTCATAGTAATACCCCTTTTTATCCCTTCGATTTATAAACCTCATTTTAACATAATATTCCTTTTATGATGAAAGCAGAAAAGAGTTTCGGGAGAGAATTCTACGATAATCATCTTCCAATCACTTAAGAAAACAAAAAAACTCGCCAAATGGCGAGCCTCAATTAGAAATTATGTTACTACGATTTTCTATGGCCAGGGTAGTAACCGCCATGCCCATGGTGATAACCTTGCCCTGGAACATATGTGCCATGTCCATGGTGGTAGCCATGCCCTGGAATATACGTGCCGTGTCCATGATGATAACCGTGTCCTGGAACATATGTGCCGTGCCCGTGGTGATAACCATGTCCTGGATAGTAGCCACCATGACCATGATGATACCCTTGTCCAGGATAATAACCTCCATGACCATGATGATACCCTTGTGGTGGATTTGGACCAAATTGTCTTTCCATTTTCTAGCCTCCTTTATGACTCATTGGAATATTGTATGTCCCCAATGATAAAGAGGCATAGATGCTTGCCCTTTATATCCTTATTAATTTTTCTTAATTTCGTACAACATATTATAAAGTCGCACGATTCTTTACTTTCAACAAAAACCTTGTAAACCAATAAGCAATAAAAACAATTACTAGGTCTATGAGGAAAAGATGTAATTGGTTCATTCCTTTATTATAATCGACGACCCCAAGGTACCTTTCAATGGTGGCGAACCCAAAGGCAAACACAGCACTTAATACAAGGGTATATAAAAAGAAACTCTTCTTATGATTCGTACAGTACTGATATAGCAGCAAGAAGCCCACAGGTAAAACTGAAGCCGTCACATTTGTAGCATTCGGCAAAACGGGAAATAAAAAATATTTATGAACAAAGATTCCACTATGGCCAAGTGCAATATCCGTATATGCCCAGAGAATATGTACGGTGTACCCGAAGAAAAACAATTCAAATATTCGTTTTCTATCAACTGTAAAAATCAGCAGAATTAAGGGGAACAGTAGTAATGAAAGGACCATCCAGAACTGCCAGTTCCCAAAATCCGAATACTGATTCCAGTATGAGGAGTACACTGAGGTCAACTCATGTTTATTTTCATAGATCCGGTCCCAATACTGCTTGTAATCCACAAGATGTACCTCCAAATTTAGACTATGTGTTTACCTTAGGTTCCACATTCATCCAATTTTTATTCCATATTCATTTTATCTCTACTTTTTTCCAAATATTTGTTATTTTAGTATTATAGAAAACAAAGGCGGGAGCAATTTGATTACAAATTTTCATGAATACGATTATCACATTGATTCCAGCACCTACATAAAGAACCGATTACATCATTACCATGGTGGAGTGATGGCAGAAGAATCGGCTCAACTCTTAAAGACCCACTCCCCTTTTATGGCGGAAGTTGTTTTAAATGGAAGAAGGCCTTCCTAGCATCTTCACAACATCCACACAACTTCGCTATAAGTTCTACACAAGTTCTCTATATGATAAGAGTAACTTAATTAGGAAATGGTTCGAAGAGCTCATTTCTTAAAACTTCCCATAATTGGATTGGTGCCCGACACCAATCTTTTTTTTTGCAAATAAAACCCTCGCTGTGTGTATCAGCAAGGGTAAATTTTTAACCTATTGTTGTTTTAGCAAAGGATTGGCTCTCTGTCTCGAATGGGTTTTCTTCAATTTCAAATCCGAGATCTTGAATCAGCTGATAATCGTCGCTTGCGCATTGTCCCTGAGTGGTTAAGTAATCGCCTACAAAAATCGAATTCGCAATAAATAAACCTAGATTCTGCAGCGAACGCAAATTGAATTCACGTCCACCTGAAATTCGAATCTCCTTCGTCGGATTAATAAAACGAAATAATGCTAAAATCTTCAGGCAGCGAAGAGGAGTTAGTTCATCTAGGTTCTCAAGCTTTGTTCCCTGGATCGGATGAAGGAAATTAACAGGGATTGAATCGGCATCTAGCTCCCTTAAAGCAAATGCCATATCAATGATATCTTCATCTGTTTCCCCCATCCCGCAAATGACACCGGAACATGGCGAAATCCCCGCTTTTTTAATATTTTCAATTGTGTCGACTCGGTCTTGATAATCGTGTGTCGTTGTAATATTCTCGTGATGATTCTCACTTGTATTGATATTATGGTTAAAACGGTCAACCCCAGCGGCTTTTAATCGATGGGCCTGTTCCTCGCTCACTAATCCCATACAAGCACAAATTTTAATTTGATCAACCTCATTTTTTATTTCCTGGACAGCATTTATCACCGTTTCCACTTCATTATTTGTAGGTTTCCGTCCACTCATTACAATACAATATGTACCTATTTTATTCTTATTTGCTTCCTTTGCTCCCTCAACAATCGTTTGTTTACTTATGAGTGTATATCGGTTAATTTCTGTTTTCGCTTTAATAGATTGCGCACAATAGCCACAGTCTTCTGGACATAATCCACTTTTCGCATTGATGATTAAGTTAAGTTTTACTTTCCTCCCGTAATAATGTCTGCGGATTTCATAGGCCGCATTTACAAGTGATAGGATTTCTTCATCTTTTGCCATTAAAATTTCCATAGCCTCACCTTTGGAAGGAACATATCCGTCAATAACGTTTTCAGCAAGCTTAGACCAATGCATGTAATCACCTCTTTATTATTTGTTAACCAAATTTAATTTAAGGTTAACAAATAAATTATAAATCATGCATTCTAGGAATTAAACATTCTATTGTTAAAATTGGATATTTTTAGGTATAATTTCCTAGCCTCAAAACAGAAATCTTCACAACTTCCACACAACTTCCCCCTAAATTCTTCACATATATTCATTATGATAAAAGTAACTTAATTAGGAAATAAGTTCAAAGAACTCATTTCTTAAACTTCCCATTTTGGATTGGTGCCTGACACCAATCTATTTTTTTTATGCAAAAAAATAGGAGGCTGACTTCAATGCGCAAGTCAGTCTCCTATTAAACTATTTTTAGTTAACGCCTACTTGTGACCAAGCAGAGGCAACGGCATTATATTGTGAACTGCCTGTACCGTATAAATCCGCCGCTGATGCAAGAAGAGCAGCACGGGCATTGCTAAAGTTACTCGTTGGAGTTAGATACACAGTAAGTGCACGATAATAAATTTTTTCAGCTACAGAAAATCCTAGGCTAGAAATCGTTAAGTAAGCCGCCTTGTTTGGAATACCGCTATTTGTATGAACGCCTCCGTTATCAGAAGTAGTGTTAACGTAACCGCTCATATTCTCAGGCTGTCCGTAAAGGCTAGGATTTGATAGGCTTCGAAGAGCATCGCCTGCTGTATTTGGTGTGTATACATCCTCACCGATTAAATAATCACCTTTGTCCATGAATACTCCAAATGTATCGGAAATGGACTCATTCAATGCTCCAGATTGATATTGATATTCTAGACCTGCGGTTCTTTCTGTTACCGCATGTGTTAACTCATGTCCTACGACATCTAGTGCACCTGACAATGATCTAAAGGTTGTCCCATCACCGTCACCATAAACCATTTGTGCTCCATTCCAGAAGGCATTATTATAATTTCTGCTGTAGTGAACACTTGAACGAATGGTTGCCCCATTGTTATCAAAGCTGTTACGATTAAACGTATTTTTATAATAATCGTAAACAACACCTGCATAGTAGTGTGCATCCACGTCTGCACGTTGTGATGTTGCGTTAAAATTATTATCCGCATCAACTGAATAACTACCTGGTAAACGTGTTAAATTTTTCGCTGTATATGTTTCAATGACACCTGACATCGGCTTAGTTACATCGTATAAATAGTAAGTACCACCAGAATAATAGGTATTGAGTGTTTTTGTATCTCCAAGAACGCCAACCCCTGTACCAGCATCATTTACAGCATTATAGGAATTTAGTACATTACCATTTACAGCATCTACATAAACCACCCAGTTTGCAGGATAAGGCTGAATGAATTGAAGATTTGCTTTATAGGCAAGATAGAAGTCATTTGCTTTTTTATAAACAACTAATTCCGCCTTTTCAACAGTATCTTCAAATTTCTTGCCCATCGGACCTGCTTCTGCGTTTGTTAGTGTATCTTCTTTAGTTAACTTTATAGATTTCCAAGCTTGGTTAAGTGCCGCGTCCTTAGAAAGTTGAGCTTTCAGAGCACCCTTGAAATAGGAAGAAGCTTCCGGGAACACGTCTCCATTCACGGCAGTTACAATTCCATTTTTATCTGTATGCACTTTAAACTTTGCCCCGTCAACCGGAACTCCTTGTACAGATTGAACAAAATTGTAATGCGTGCTGCCAAGCTCGTCCGTCTGAACATCGAGTAATGTCAAATCTTTATCGGAATCTAATTTATATAGACTTTTATTCTCTTTTAAAAATTGCTTTACTGCAGCTTTGTCTTTATACGCTTTAGTAGATAGTTTTCCTTGAACGAAGGATGGAACAGCTTGTCCCTTTTTCCAGTTTACTTTAGCATCTTTACCAAATTGGCTTGCATCCTTCGTTACTGTAACATTGTACGGAACCGCCTGCGCTGCAGCAGTAATCGGTACCACAGTCCCCATAGTTAATCCCAATGCCAAAACAAGTGATGTACGTTTCTTCATAATCCCAGCCTCCTAATAATTTATTTGTATTGAATTTTCAAAATTATCATAACACGAGGGATTTGAATGCATAATTGGGAAAAAAGAGTCTCGTTTGGGGTCAGGCACCACCTCTTTAACACATCACTATAGTAAAAATCCCAACACCTGTTTCATTATGGCGTTGGGAAATATTCAGTCTATATTTTTTTAGTCTATTACTTGTATCTTAAAAAATAGGCGGAAAGGCCCTGAAATTAGCGGCTATTCTGCTATTACATTAAGGACAAATTGAATAATCTGATAGAGTAACAGCACAACAAAGATCAGTACCGAGATAAAGGCAATGATTCTTTTTGGTTTTTGATACCACTTAGGAAATTGCGTAATTTGTTTAGGTGACTGAAAGCCTTGGACCATATCTCCGTGTTTAATCACATCATTAAAGGGGGCGCGGTCCTCATTAGTAAAAAATTGTGTCTCGTCGTCTGGATGTTGAATTGTATGCTTGTTAGAAATATCATTCATTGCATAGCACTCCTTCGCTTCAGACGGCAAATCCCCATCCGCTCTATATCTACAAGGGTAACATACCATATTTTCCCTTTCAACCACTAGTAAGCCGCTAAACAAGCAAAGGACTGCCAAAGCGACAGCCCTTCTCTCTAAACATTATCCACCCATTATAAAGTATGTTTGAATCCCCTTTTCTGCTTACCTTAATTGAATTTTTATTGGATTTATTTTAGAGTAATGTTTGTACTTAAAAGATAGAAACCATAATTTTAACCATAAAAAAAACTGTCGATTGACGGCTTGTCTACTTTCCTTTAATTAATTTGCCACGGTCATCTGCCTGCGGAGGTTCTTCCATCCATCCATGCTTAATCATAATATTGGCCCCGTCCTCTGCATAAAGAGCAATTTCCGGTATCAACGATGCATACTTCATTCCTACATCTCTCCTAGGACTTGCGGCCATAGCCATTCCGTAATTCCCCACCCCTGCAGCGATCATCCCAGCCACATTGAACATAATCAACTTATCTGAAAAGACAGGAACAGTTGTATCTGTTAAGGCAGAATCCCAGCTCATCGGTATTGGTAAATCCTCTTTCCTTAAGAAATCACTGAAAATATCTACGTGTTTCTGCGCAATTTCCATTCCTCGTAAACAATATTGCTTTACTTCTTTACTTTGTGCAACCTGTGCATAACCTGTGATTAAAGTTTTTCCAATAGCGTTCGTTTGGACATTTAAAAACAAATGAGTAATTTCCACTGATGTTAAGGGTCTCTTATGTCCCAAAAATCCTGCTAAAAAATGCTGTCGTTTAACAAAGTCCACTTTATCAGGGACAGATATGTATGGTGGTCGAATATAGGTTCCTTGCTTTAACATTAAATCCCTAGTGAAATCCTGAAGCTTTACCCCTATCTTTAAGACCCTCTTATGAAACTCTACCATATCTGGACGTGTAGCCACTCCTAGAGCCGCACTGCTGGCCGCCATTGCAAGGATGGACATATGTCTTAAAAACATGAGCACAAAAGTATCTGAGAAAAGCTTTGGTGCTTTGGGGTCAACATCTTGATCTGTAAATCCGATGGGTATAGGAAAGGATTCTTTAGTAAAGATGTCCTCCATTATAGCAATATTCCCTTTAGCAGAGTTTAAAACAAATTCAATGATTGGACGAACTTCCTTGTCCTCAACTTTTTCTAAAAAAAATTTGTTTATACAGATGGTAATTGTATCGTTCAAATATTGTGCCCATAGTCCAGACATTTCCCCAGCAGTCAGTCGAATCCTTGTTTTATCTTCCATTTCAATATCCTCAATTTCTTCTGGAATAGAATGACTCATGAAACTCATTTGGGAATAGTATCCACAATAAACGAACATTTATGACAAAAATTTCTCTATAAAATAAACCGGTTCTATTTACCCTCTTAGGCATTAGTAGCCGGTTCTAATCTTAGAAAAATGGTCTCCCATTTTGTTCTGAACGAGTCGGGCCGCATGTGAACGATGTCCTAACCTTCATAAAATCGTACATAAGAGCCGCTTTTCTCCCTTTATCCGTCTGCCTATTTCTTTTGTCATGAAGACAATCCATAAATTCACGATCACATTGGCAACGAGATTTCCCACTGCTTAGGCAGCGATCATGGTGCTTGCAGCAGGCGTCTACGTCATTAATCGGTTTACCAAGACCACTGCAGCCAGGGCCACACCATCTATACCCCCGGAAGAGACAAAAAGAAAATGGACTTATATTTCTCCTATTTTCCAAACTCTCACCTCCAGCACACAGTAACTTAAAGCTATATCTGTATATTAATAGTATATGGAGTACTAATAAAAATGAGATAATAAAAGCCCCTATTCTACCGAATAGAGGCATCAAAATTAATTTATCATACTCACTTTATTTTTCCCCGTGTTCTTAGATTGGTATAAGCCCTCGTCCGCACGGTTTAATAACGAATCGATGGTATCCTCCAATCGAGAATCCGCCACCCCAAAGCTTGCTGTTAATCGACCAACTTCTTTAAACTCGTGCTCCTCTACTTTTTCTCTTAAGTAGTCGGCAAACGCAATAGCATTGTTCCCTGTCACATCAGAGATCACAATAAATTCTTCGCCTCCCCAACGGCCCAATCGGTCACGTAAAGCAAGATGTCCTTGGATCAATACAGCTAACTCCACTAAAACAGAGTCGCCAATTTTATGGCCAAACAAATCATTAACTCTTTTAAAATAGTCAATATCGAAAAAGATAATTGAAAAGGACGTATGCATTTCTCTCGAATCACTCAGCTTTTGATCCAACCACTCATCAATTTGATGACGATTGGCAACACCTGTTAATGAATCTAAATAGGCATATTTTTTTAGCAATTCCATCTTGGCATAGGCCCTAAACATATGTTGCGCATAAAAAAGGACAATGATGTAAACCAAGTTGGCAAAATAGAATTGCAAAAGGGAATCAATGGATTCGGCGGAAAGTTTGTTGATGACCACGATTCCACCTATTAAGGTAATCAGGTAAATTCCTATAGAATAATACAGGCCTTTCTTAATCCCTAGCGTTAAGAAAATGAACATAATGATAATTGGCATCCAGACAATGAAATCACCTAAAGACCCGCCAACTTTCAACAGATAATTGAAAATAGTATCGAAAAATGTTGTTACATGATAGATACTAACTAATGCTAAATTAGATAACTCACTAAACCGTACAAACTGTTTTTTATATACTAGGACCCAGCTTAATGCAAACCAGATCGTCATTGTGTTATTAATAACAAAACTAAGTTTGTCCGATCCATCAACGTTTTGCATAATAGTATTTAATATGAGCGCAATCAAAATGCATGGAATGACCCACAGATATACGCTTCTCTTAAGATCGGCAAGTGATTCATATTGTTTCGACACCGAATTTCATCTCCCCCAACTAATCCAATAGATTAGTCCAGCCTTAACCTGCAAAGAGCAGAGGGCGCTGTAAAAGTTCAAATTTCCATCTATTATAGCCGTCCATCTATAAACTTATTTTAAACGAAAAATAGTCGTTTTTATATAGCTTTATTGACCTATGATTGTAGTATTTTTGTCCATTTTGTCTAAAAATGTTGGAGTGTATAGTAGTTCATAATCATCCCTAAAAACCATACAATCATTAAAATTTATGGTAAATTAAGGTTATATAATTACTAGAAATAGCAGGTGAAAGTGATGTTAGAGAAATTTCAAGTTTACATGTCAGCATTTCAACAAGAAAGAATGGTAAGAGTATATCTTCCGGAAAACTATGATTCAGAAACCAAGAGATATCCCGTGTTATATATGCACGATGGACAGAATGTTTTTGAGGATGAAGGGGCCATTAAAGGGATATCTTTAGGAATGAAGGATTACTTAGATGAAAGTGGCTTACCGATTATCGTTGTAGGTATTGACTTAAATACCGAAGGAGAAGGCCGGATTAACGAGTACTGCCCATGGGCACATGGTGAAATCAGCAAAGAAATATTAGGTTATGCCAGTTCGTCTGGTGGTAAGGGTGGCGAGTATCTGGATTTCATAGTAAAAGAGCTTAAGCCACTAATTGACAGTAAATATAGAACTCAAGTGGATCAGACTGCTATGGCAGGGATTTCGTTAGGTGGCCAATTAGCCACTTATGCTGCCTGTAAGTATCCACATATTTTTAAGAGAATAGCAGCCATTTCTCCAGGATTTTATAGAAACCAAGAAGATATTGAAAATCTATTAAAGGAATCCGATTTATCCGCTATTGAAAAATTCTACATGGACATTGGGACAAAAGAATTGGGCGATGACGAAAAGATGACTCAGGTTTTCCTTAATTTAACAGACCGCGTGTATGAGATTTTAAAAGATAAGGTAGAGAACCTTCACTTTCAATTAATTGAAAAAGGTCAGCATAACTATACCTCCTTTAAGAAAAGAGTACCTGATTTTCTTTCTTATTTATTTTCAAATTGATCATTTTACACGCCCAAAAAAGAACGGTAGGCAATTTTTTAGCCATACCGTTCTTCTTAAAATGGTTTTAATATCATTAAAGCTATGATAATAATAAATATTAAATTCTCAAGGTATTCATATCGAAAAAGAACCTTAGCTAACCGCCAATACTCTTCTGGTATGTCATCCCCTTTATGTGATTCTAATAACGCCTTCACCGGTCTTGATCTTGGTGACAGGACAATCGGTCCAATCGCAAGTGCTGCCAAAAAGAGGATAAGGCTCGTTACATACCAGCCCATCCGGAACAAGCTTGGATTTAATAGTCCCATCGCTATACCTGTAATCAGTAAAAGGGTGCCGCCAACCATTACAAAAATATGAAGCTTATGTCTAACCCTATATGAATGCCTTAATTCGGTCATGTTTTTCCCTGATTTAACAACAGTAGTTAAAATAAACCCAGGTCCCATTCCCAAAATAGCTGAAAAGATATGAATGAACACAATTACTTTGTAAAGAGTAATCATTGGTGCTTCAACCTCCAATACCTTACATGCTACCATTTTACCATAAGCGTGACCAAGTTGTGTTCATCCCATCAAAAGAAAAACCGGAAAAATCGTGACAGATTTTTGCCGGTTTCGCGTTACCAGTATTATTTTGTTTCTACTTCGAATTGTACAGGGTCTGGAACTTCGCCTTCCTCTGATACTTCCTTATTCGTTTTCAGCGATTCCATTTCTTTTCCAAGTTGTTTTACCTCGTCCTCATCGGATGCCATTGAACCATTTGGCTCAGACATGTCTGATCGATAATCATCTATATTTACTACATTGTTTTTCAAGTAATCAGCCATTTCCTTTAACTTACTATCTGCCGCCTCCCTAACAGGAATAGGAATTCGTTCTTCATCTCCAAATAAGAATGGCTTTCCTAACTTCGCCTGATCAGGATCTTCTAGATATCGTTCAACCGGAATCTCTAAATAGTAAATGGATTCAGTAGATGAATCCCGCAATGATGCTCTATATTTTACCGATTCACCTATACCCATCATTGAAAAACCTTGTTCTGTCATCATTGAATGGATATCTGTAAATGGCATATTCTCAGAAACAAGTGCTTTAGCCTTCATACTGATGCTCCTCTCCTTGATTCCTTATTAATCGACCTATTTATCGATTAATCTCTGTATACCCAGAACAATTGGAGACGAAACATTTCTTGCCTGTTAATCACGGGGATTAATAATCGCAAGCACCTGATGATCTTCCCATTTGCCATTGATTTTTACATTTTTCACAGCAATACCTTCCTTATGAAAGCCTGCCTTCTCTAGCACGCGGATCGACCCGATATTATGAGGCATAACGCCTGCCTCTATTCTATGTAAATCCAATTCGTTGAAACCATAATCGACGATCAACTTAGCTGCTTCTGTTGTATATCCTTTTCCATTATGGTTTTTATCTAAAAAATAACCAATAAACGCACTTTGAAGTGAGCCTCTCATGACATGAAATAGATTGATCGTCCCAATTAAAGTATCATCATAAGTGAAAATTCCAAAGTTATAGGACTGGTCATTTTGACTAAGCTCTTGGTATTGAGGAATTCTCTCAAGCTGCGCTTCAAGTGTATAGAAATTATCATCTCTTTCCATAGAAAACTTTTGAAAAAAATCACGATTTGCAAGCTGTAGTTCAAGCAATGCGGCAGCATCACTCGTAATAAAAGGTCTAATATAAATAGATTCACTTTTTAACATGTTCTCGATTCACTCCTTACTGACTATTTCAAATGTAACACCATATGTTCATCGTTAAAATATTCACCATTTATTTTTAAAGCCTTTTCCTCCAATCCAAACGTCGTAAATCCTATTTTGGAATAGAGTCTCTTCGCTTTTTCATTACTTGCGGTGACAGATAAGTTGATTTTTTCAATTACCTCTATTGTTTTTGCCTTGTTAATCGCTTCTGCAAGCAAAGCCTTCCCCACTCCTGAACGCTGTTTTCTTGGAGTGACATACATGGCAAAAATATTGGCCCTGTGCTCAACTTTTTCCGCTCTTTCCTGAAGCAACGTAACAACTCCAATTAGCTCTTCTCCCTCAAAAGCACCAAATGTATAATTACCTTCTGAAGTGAAATTGCGGGCTACTTGTTCAATAGGATTTTCTCGTTTGACCGCATCTTCATAACTTGTTAAAAAGGCCTCTGGATTTTCCTTTAATGCTTCTAATCTCAATGCCCAATACCTTTCTGCATCCGCAGGAGTTAGTAATCTGATGTGCATCTCCCATTCCCCTCTCCCAAAATCTTTGCCATATAATATTCATCGACATATTCTCCTGCTATAAGTAAGGAATCTTTCTTTGTCCCTTCCACTTTAAAGCCCATTTTCTGATACAGAGCCACACCGGCTGTATTACGGGTAACTGCCGTTAACTCTAATCGACGAATGTTTCGTTCACTTGCCCATTCTTCGAGATTCTTAAATAGCAACGTCCCTACACCTTTTCCTCTATAATCTTTTAAAATACCAATTACAATATACACAGCATGCTGATTTCTTCTTGCCGTACCGCCCAAAGCAAACATGTAACCTATTAATCGATTTTCCACTTCTGCTACAAAGAGAGTAGAGTTCCCGCTTTTTTGGAAAGAGGTGATCCTATTTCTGAGTTGTTCAGGTGTAACCTGTCGTTCATCTTGCTCCATCAGCATAAACTCAGATTCATTTTCGACCTGCTTAATCAGCGCTACCAAGTTTTCTGCATCAGTAACTCCTGCTTCTCTGATATTCATATGATTCCCCTCCATTAATGAACCTTATATTAATGTCTTGGTGCCCAAAGAATAATTGAAGCACCCAGTAAACAGATAGCTGCTCCGAGCCAATCATACAGATCTGGTGTCTTTTTATCGACTAGCCATCCCCATAACACCGATAACAAGATAAAGACACCACCATATGCGGCATACACCCTGCCAAACGAAGGAAACGCTTGAAAAGTGGCTATGATTCCATAGAGCACAAGAGTAATCCCACCGAGGAGTCCCCACGAAAGTGGCTTACCTTCTCTTAACCATAACCAAATAAGGTAACCCCCGCCTATTTCTGCCAATCCTGCAAGTATAAATAAAATCGCTGCTTTAAACATGATCATCACATCCTGTAAACCCATCTTATTTTCTAGCCTTATTACTAATATAAAGATTGTTAAAAAAGACTGCCAGTGATAGCAGTCTTAACCCACTTTATTTTTCTTTATAAACGCTTCAACATGTAGCATTATTTCCTTCATCGCTTCAATGGATGCTGATGTATTTCCTTGAATTTCTAAACCATGTTCCGCTTTTGGTATCACAACTGTACTAACAAGCGGATTATTCTCGACTGCAGCTAACCGTTCTTTAATGAAATGATGGTCTTCATCACCAATAACGCAAAGAGACGGTAACTCCGTTTCCACTAGGGCATGATACACCCTATCTTCCTTTAGAAGTGGGGTTAACCAAATGCCTACTGAATTTTGCAGGAAGGTTTCCTCAGTCCATTCCATCGCCATCGGAATCGTTCCAATGGACTTACTCAATAAAATGCTCTGCTCATATCCGGCATCTTTTACAGCAGTCTCGACCACAGCTTTTACATCTTCATACATCCATTGCTCTTGTTCTTCCTTAGGAAGCACTCTAAATTTTTCATTCTTTACAAAGTTGTAATTGATATTTAGAACATCCACATTATTGTTTAAACATACCCCTGTTGCATAATGAAATAGCGGGCGCTGAGTTGAGTAACCCAGCCCAGGCAGCATGATACATATAGTTTTATTCGGTTGTTCGCTGCGGATCCACGTATATGGTATGGTTGAATATTCATTTCTAACTACTGCATCTTCGAAAAATTTGTACATTCTACTCACCTCATTATCCTATCTATCTTACAAATTTAATCTCTGCTATCTTACCACTTTCTATAAAACCAATATTTTTGTACACCTTATTGGAATCAGGATTATTGATATCCGCATACAACATCGGTATAAGCCCCTCTGAATGGATAATCACACACAATTCCGCTACTAATGCACTTGCATAGCCATTTTTTCGGTGCTCAACTGGAGTAAAAACGGCATTAATTCGGGCATGCCTAGGAGAACGATGTGAAATGTTCGCCATTGATGCCGGCTTACCATCAACAAGCCAAAGATATAAGGTTCCAGTCCCAATCATTGTTTGTGCCTTTGACATCTGAGTACCTACCTCTACAGAAGTACCAAACGCATCCTTTAAAAACCCTGCAAGATACGCTGCTACGGTTTCTATGTCTTCTAATGTGGCTTTCTGAATTTCTCCTGGTACATTTACTGGTTTTAAGACCTTAGGACAATGGTATGATTCCATGGTCATATCTGTTTGGTAGCCGATACCCCGTTTTTTTGAAAAAACGTCCGCAAACATTTCCGCGGTTTGAGGATCCCCAGATACCCCAGGAAGCTGTTCACTGTTTAAGTAGTTTACTAGATTGTTAATCAATGCTTTTTGTTCCTCTGGTGGAGTCTCCTTTGATAACCATAACCAAGCATTATGGCCAGGCGTTTGCGCCAAAATCATCTTATTATCAGGTGTCTTAATCCCTAATGCATTACTGCTTTCACTGATCCGGTGAATTAGATTATATTGGACTTCATCACTAACAAAAGATTCCTCAGTGGTTAATAAATCATCATTGGGAACAAGTCTAATAAACATAATACCAACCTCCTACTATCGAATTTAGATTCGCCAAGGGCGCCTAACATACCTTCCTTAAATTGTAATTATCTTTTCTTGCACCATTCGTTTTGTGTAAACATAGTCTAATAAATATAGACTTTCTTAAAAGGAGGTTTTTATATGATTTGGTTACTACTTCTGTCTCCAATCATTATATTAGCTCCCATTGCGATTTATTTTGATCGAAGAAAAGGGGCAAGTGACCCTAAATTAGACGCTGAAAGTTATCAGATGACCAAAGCTTTAGCTATGAGGGAGTTTACTTTCATTACCGGTGGTGGCGACGGACCTGGGAATGTACAATAAAATACAAAAAAATGCATCGATTTTTTGTCGATGCCTTTTTTATTTTAGCAAGTGTTCCACGATATCCTTTATTACTTTTTTATTAAAAACTACCTTGTGTTCTATTCTTTAGTTTCTAACAATTTTCTTATCCCCAAATTCTAGTCTGTCCAAATCATCAGCGCTTTCTGACTATCTTCTCCTTCTCAAGCTCTAGTCTGTCCGAATAAAAGTCTGATTCGCAAAAATGTATTAGCTGAAAAATAACAATAAAAAAAACACTTCGCAGGATACGCGAAGTGTTTTTTATTAGAGTTATTATGCTGCTTTCTCTACCGCATCATTTTCTATCTTGTGGCCTTCCCATTTTGTAATAACAATGGCTGCTAAAGAGTTACCCACAATATTTACACATGTACGTGCCATATCAAGAATACGGTCAATACCGGCGATAAATGCTAGTCCTTCAACTGGGATACCTACGCTGCCAAGAGTCGCAAGCAACACGACAAACGATACACCTGGAACGCCTGCAATCCCTTTAGAAGTAAGCATCAACACAAGAACTAAAGTTATTTGATGTGTAATACTCATGTGAATTCCATACATTTGAGCGATGAACAACGCTGCTATTGCTTGATACAAGGTCGATCCATCAAGGTTAAATGAATATCCTGTTGGAATAACGAAAGAAGTAATAGCCTTCGGACACCCGATCTTCTCCATCTTTTCCATAATTTTAGGAAGAACCGTTTCCGAACTTGCTGTTGTGTAACCCAGGATTAATTCATCTTTTAAGTAACGGATTAGATTAAAGATATTAAAGCCTGCAATTTTTGCAACTACACCCAGAACAACTAAAATAAAGAAAATCATCGATCCGTAAACAACTAGTACTAATTTCCCTAATGGGATTAATGATGTAATTCCAAATTTCGATACGGTAACACCAATTAAAGCAAATACACCAAGTGGAGCCAATTTCATGATTTGGTTGGTAACATAGAACATGGCATCCGCTGTACCTCTGAAGAAGTTAATAATCGGTTGACCTTTTTCTCCAATGGCTGCTACTCCAAGACCAAACATGACAGAGAAAAAGATGATTGCCAACATATCTCCATTTGCTAATGACTGAATGATATTGGTAGGCACGATATTTACAAACGTATCGGCCATCGAGTGAGACTCAGTTTGTGCAGCAGTGTCTACATATGAATTAATATCTGTTTTCGTTAAGTGTGATCGGTCCACACCAGCTCCCGGTTGAAACACGTTCGCAGCAAGTAAACCTACAAGGATAGCAATCGTGGTAATGATTTCAAAATATAAAAGCGTTTTTCCACCCAGTTTACCTAGTGACTTCATATCACCAACGCCTGCAACACCAACAATAAGACTAGCTACAACAATCGGAACAACAATCATTTTGATTAATCGAATAAATATTGTACCAATTGGCTGTAAGTATGCTTCAACATGCGGGTTACCATAAAATATAGCACCCACAGCAATACCTAGTGCAAGTCCAATAAAGATCTGCCATGCTAAGCTAATTTTTTTCATCTTCATCTCCCCTTATTTTATATATAAAAAGTTGATTACTTACAATAATCAACTAATTCAATTCCCTGTTTTATTAAATTGAAACACACAATAATTAGAATAACTTCTAAAAATAAAGTTAGCAACATCCCTGTACCGGAAACCGTTAATTACCAACGGTTATTGTCAGATTAATGAAACTCTTTATTAGTATATTCATTTTTTCAGCATAACATGTTCATTACAAAAGATAAATAGATAAATTCGACTAGGAATTTATTCCTCTAAAAAGAAGGCTAACCAGAAAGATACTGGTCAGCCCTATGTTCCCCTATTTTTGTTTATTTGCCACAATTTCCGTAATATATTTTGTTACATCTTTGATTTGCTTTTCAGTTAAAAGCTCACCAAATGCCGGCATGGTCTTTCCACCTTTTTTGACCCTTGCCATTACTTTTTCCGGATCTTTAGCTACCTGACTTTGTTGCAGGTCTGGCCCATTATGTCCGCCAGTTCCTTCCCTGCCATGACAGGCTAAGCAATTTCCTTCAAACACCTTTTGTCCATCGTCCACATTAGCCTCGGTATCCCCATTATCCTTGTCATCTTGTTTTTTGGTTTCGACAGGTGTGGTACCTGATTCAATGGTCCCATCTAAAGAGAAGGTCCATAAGGAGTCACCATGCTTCGATCCAGCTAATGCGTTACCTGCCGCGAGCACGGTAATATATTCCTTTCCATCCACTTCGTAGGCAATAGGAGCCGCATTCACACCTGCATCGGTTTTAAATTCCCATACTTGCTTACCCGTCTTTGCATCAAAGGCAATAAGTCTTCCATCATTATGTCCTACGAAAACAAGTCCACCCTTTGTTGTTAACACGCCACTATAGGCATTGGCATCCCACTTGTTCTGCCAGGCAATTTTATTCGTTTTCACATCAATAGCTGTTATGGTCCCTCTTACGGGTGCATCTTGCACTGGCTGGATAATACTTCCTAAGTAGACACTACCTTCTTTATACTCTTCTTCACTTCTGGTAAAAGTAGAATATTGGTCCGTTCCTAATACATAGAAATATTCTGTATCCGGGTTGTACGCTGAAGGCGGCCAGTTGGCTCCTCCGAACGTCGATGGTTTCACAAGCATCGGTTCTTCCCAATATGGATCAAAAATCTTACCTGTATTTCCTTTATATCCTTTTACCTCTTTCTGAAGATCTTCTTCCGTTACAACCTGTGGAACGAATGCCTCGCCCTTTGGAATTGGTTGAGTGGGCGATGTTTTTTGACGTTCTTCCTGCGGAACTGGCTTCTCCTCAATTCCTAACAGCGGCTTCCCGTTTGTTCTGTCAAGGATATAAAGCCAACCTGTTTTACCTGCCTGTGCTAGCGCCTTTCGCTTCTTCCCATCCTTTTTAACATCAAATAATATGACTGGATTCGGTGCATCTAAATCCCAAATATCGTGATGGACTTCTTGAAAGTGCCACTTATATTTTCCTGTTTCAGCATCGATTGCCACTATGGAAGAAGAAAATAAGTTATTTCCTTTTCTCACACTTCCATCTAAATCAGGAGCAGCATTCCCTGTTGAAAAATATAGAAGCCCTAAATCAGGATCAACCGCCGGTGTTTGCCAAACCGGTGCTCCACCTCGCTTCCATGAATCATTGTCACTTGGCCAGGTTTCATGCCCAGTTTCTCCAGGGCCAGGTATAGTGTAGAAGCGCCAAAGTTCCTTCCCGTTTTTGGCATTAAAGGCTGTAACCCTGCCTCGAATTCCGTATTCACCACCAGAAATACCTGTATAAATTTTCCCATTATAGTATAGAGGTGCGCTGGTAATCGTATAGCCTTTTTTCCAATCATCGACCACAGTAGACCATACCTCTTTACCTGTCTTCTGGTCGAGAGCGACTAACCTAGCATCTAATAAAGCTACGTAAACTAGCCCATCCCCGAGTGCTACACCTCGACTTGTCCAACCGCAGCACACGGTTGTTAACTCACTTATGTTCGGTTTATACGTCCATAACGTCTGGCCTTTTTTCACATCAATAGCAGATACTTGGTCTGCGCCAGTAATGATATACATGACCCCGTTATAAACGACAGGTGATGCCTCTCCCGAATATTTAAACTCTTTCCCTGAACCTAGGTGGGTAACCCATTTTCCTTTTAGTTTTTTTATGTTGGATGTACTGATTTTATCCAGGGTAGAATAACGCTGATTGAATGTATTCCCACCATTTGTTACCCAGTTATCCTTTGGTAAGGATGTCAGTTGCTTACTTGTAAATGCTGGAAGAGTAGGGTCTTTTACTTCCACTTTTGCTGCAGGCGGATTTTCATTAGCTGCATTCTTCCCACCGACCTTCTCCTTTTCTCCTACAGAGGTTAAAAAAAAGTAAAAAAGGACCACTATGACAAACATCCCTGTAAACCCAGCAATAATTAGACCTTTTTTTCTAGTTCCCAAACTTGCACCCGCTTTCTTTCTCTAGATAATAATGACTTATACCTAGTGATTTTATAATTATTCAATGTAATACCCCTTTCGTATCACTAAATAACATGAATTTTCAAAGTGAAAAAAAGGATAAAATTCCCATAAAATTAAAAAAGAACCCTGCTAAACAAACAGCAAGGTTCCAGAAAAAGTGCCTAAAAAAATGAAGCCCAGCAACTAATGCCGGGCCCTATTCACACAACCCTAGGGGGGGTTATCTAGTTAGTCGAGGCTCAATAAAAAATAGTTTCACTTTCCTGCAATTTTTCACAAAAAAACTTCATGTCTATTCTGCTGGAGTAGGAAGTGTTTGGATGTCTGATCCTTTCACTTCTTTTGTAACCAACTTTGGTATAGCAAATAGATAATAGGTTCCTACAAGCATTAGTAGGAAACCAACAGCCCAATAAATGGTGTCTACTTTTACGAATGCAGGGAAAATCACCGCGATAATCCCCAAGGATACGGAATGAGCCAGCATCATTAGCGGGTCAACCCAACCTGAGACTCTCCCCATAAATTTAGGGTCCACGAGCTCAGTCATCCAGCCTGACAGTGCCACATTCACTGGGGCAATCAGGACACCCATAATAAATACAATGGAAAGATAGAGCCATACATTGTCCACAGTTCCCATAATTAGAGTGAAAATGCCACTTAAGATAATGCCACCAATGATGACTCGATGAACTTTGAGTACCTTAATCAGCGGGCTCCCAATTCCACTCCCAAGTACAAAACCGACCCCTAAAAAGATGGAAAATAAAGAAGCATACTGCGCAAAATGCTCTGGGGCAAGCTTATATTTCATTGTAAAAAGCGGTAGAACGGCAAAGGCACCGTTAATGAGACCAAATACCAGAAAGCCAGAAACAATGGATTTTAACAGCTTGAAATTAAGAATATATTTTAATCCTTCTCTAAAATCAGTGAGCACGGTAGAAAGATGAATATCCTTTATATGTGTTTTTCCATTCGGAAGCCGCGCTTCTAATGGAATGGAACAACTGCTTATGAGGAGCCCAGATATGATAAAACTAACCCCGTCAATGATGACCGTCCCCATTAACCCAATATAGTGAAAGGAGATGGCCCCCATACCCATACCAAACAGCATGAACAATCCGAGAACGGTTTGGTTTAAACCCGAGGCTTGCATATATTGCTCTTTGTTTAGCACGCCCTGCAAAATACTCATTTCTGCTGGGGCAAAAAACTTTGAAACGGCGCTTCGAAGAAACAGGATCACAAATACTAACCAAAGGATATGAAAGTAAACAGCGATTAATAAAAAGCCCGTGAGGATAGCTCGAATCCAGTCCGTATTAACCGCGATTTTCTTTCTGTCAAGCCTGTCGGCAGCCACTCCCACGAGAAAGAAAACAAGCAAAATAGGTAGGGAATACATTAATTCCGCTATGGTTGCATAAAACGGCTGCTTGCTAAAGTGATCTAAGAGGTAGAAAGCAAAGGCAACATTCCCAATTGTTGTTCCAAGCTGTGATGCAAAGGCCGCTACAAATAATTTGGTGAAGACCCTATTTTTAAAAATAGACATTACAAACCACCTTCCGTTTCATCAACTTGTAAAACTGACTTTAACATAGCCTTGAAGAGTTTTAATTGTTCACTCACTCGCACGTTATTGCTTCCAGCTGCTTTTGAGTGAAGTAAAAGACCTTCAAAATAAGAAGTTACCATTTTAATAATTACATCTAGATCCACACTTGGTCTGAACTCTCCGTTCGCGACTCCCTGTTGTAAATAAAGTGATAAATATTCGTGCTGTTTTTTGTAGTGGGCTTCGAGATATTCACGTCGGTCTGGCTTCTTCCATCCGCTGATGAAGTATTCATATATAACAATAGGCAGGTCGTCTGAAGCATGGTTAAATTGCTGGTCCATCATATCGATTAAGCCGCTCAGCCCTTGCCAAACGGAAAGCCCGCTCGTTAGTAGGTTATTGATTTGCGCTTCTGTTTCTTTATCATTTTCCGCGAGTATCGCTAGCATAATGTCTTCTTTATTTGAAAAATACAAATACACCCAACCACGACTCATTCCTGTTTCATCGACGATATCCTGCATCGTTGAGTTAACATATCCCTTTCTTGTAAATACTACAACCGCTGAATCGATGATATGCTTTTTACGTTTTTCTTTTTCACTGTCAGAAATTTTAGGTGTCAAGGTAGATCCCCTCCGTTAAAATAACAGTGACATCACTGTCATTTTTATTATAATTACTCTATATTCCAAATGCAACATAATTTGGTAAATTTTTATAAATTAAAAAAACGCCCCTTTGTAACCAATCCCGTTCAAAAAGAACATTGGTCACATGGTGCGTTTTAATTTCTATTTCTTAATGTCATTAATAGCTTCAACAACCGTTTCTTGCAAAGAAAACTCTGGCTTGAAGCCTAAAGCTCGTATCTTACTGTCATCCCAAATTCGATTAACCTGTAGAGTTTTTCCAGCAAAGGATGTATCGGTCTTTGGTACTTCAGTAACCATAGCTTTCCTTCCTACCACACGATCAATCTCTTCTTTTAGTTGTCCCCAGGTGGTATCAAAACCCTTTACTAAATAGATGCCATTATCGCTGTTTTGTTCAGAGATCTCCCCTAATAAAACCATTGCACGGCCAATATCCCTTGTATTGACTAACGACACACTAGCTTCACCATCCCGAGCCAATGGGAATTGGTCATGTTCGTGTGCGGTAAGTAATCTAGAAAAAAAAGACGTTACATCCCTAAGACCAATTGCACTTGCAGGCCGAACAATAATCGTTGAAATTCCTTCACGAACGCCGATCTCCTTAACAATTTTATCTTTTTCTAGCTTGATTCTTTGAATAGGGTATTCAGGTTTTGTGACATAGGTTTCAGCAATGGGCTCAGAGGTTTGAAAATCATAAACTACGATCGTACTTAGCTGAATGAACCTTGATACTCCCTCTTCTGCAGCTAGGGTAATCAATGTTCTAGCGAGCTGAATTTCAGGTTCCTCCTGGTTCTCTGTTGCCGTTCCCAAATGAGTGTCTGCCGTACAGTTGTAAACAACAGAATGCCCCTTTATTACATTGCTAATTTCCTCTTTATTTGAAAAATCAATCCGTAGGATCTCCACTCCAAGCCTCTCAAGAAAGTCAATGTTGCTTGTATTCCTAACCGCTGCTGTCACCGTGTGACCACCCAATTGTAGTTGCTCAACCACATGGCTTCCAATAAATCCGGTTCCTCCAAAAACGATTGCCTTCATATATCTCAATCCTTTCTTTCCACAGGAAAAAACACACAACTTATGCTCGTGACCCTCTTATTTGGTCTCTGAAATCTTCTGCTGCCGTTTCTAGTTGATCCATTGGTACTCTCCTCAAATTTCTTACTTTTTCATCTTGCGTGGTCTTCTTACAAGCTCTCCGCCACAATTAGGGCAGACAGATTCCATCTTTTCGGTACAATCATGGCAAAAAGTACATTCGTAAGTACAAATATATGCGACTCCATCGTCCTGTACGGGTTTATTACATTTCTCACATATTTTTCTCATTTCCAAAGCCATTATTGACACTCCTTCTTTAAAGTAGTTTTTTGGACGCGTAAAAATTTCCTTATTCTATTAAAACACGATTCTACGAGACCTTTTGTTGTTCTTTCCTTTCGCTTCGGGCTCATAGAACTCCTCTATGCGACCTTTTGCTGTTCTTTCCTTTGCCTTCGGGCTCATAGAACCTCTCTACGCGACCTTTTGCTGATTTTTCCTTTCACTTCGGGCTCATAGAACCTCTCTATGCGACCTTTTGCTGTTCTTTCCTTTGCCTTCGGGCTCATAGAACCTCTCTACGAGCCCTTTTGCTTCTTTTTCCTCTCACTTCAGGCTCATAGAACCACTCTACGCGACCTTTTGTTGTTTTTTCCTTTCACTTCGGGCTCATAGAACCTCTCTACGCGACCTTTTTTCGATTTTTTTCTTCAACTTCGGTCGCATAGAACCATCTCTCTGCGAACTACCCTCTTCTTTTTGCATTCACACAGTCACTCAAAGGAAACGCGATCACCTTTACTAGTTGGCTGAGATATAACCAAAAATTCCGCAGCGCTTTCTGATTCATTAAACATTTGATGGGGGATATGTGGCGGGACTTCTATTCCTTCTTGAGATGTTAAGGTGAATCGTTCCCCATTAACTTCTAGAGTCGGACTTCCTGATAATACAAAGAAAAATTGCCGTGACTGTTGATGATAATGCCGTATCTCTGATGTCTGAGGGGGCATTCGTTCATGAATCACACTTAGTTCCTTTTGATTAACTAGATGCCAGCCATCACACTGATTTCCCCATGTGTAATGCTCTGCATTGTTTTTACTTATTTTCATCTTATATTCTCCTTTTAAAAGCAATACTCTTATAAAAATATTTCATCTAGCTACATGCAATCACCTGTAACCATAGGTTCCAGTAAAAAATTACATTCCAATAGAGTTATTATGACATATCAGCGGATTTCAGTTTTTATCAGCGAATCAAACCTTGACCAAGATATATTTCGGCCGGTTATGACGAATGCTACCTTCAGCCCATGCAATTCACTTTCTACTCGTTGCAGACAAGCAACACCTGCCGCTCCGGATGGTTCAATGATATATCCTAAGTTAAGCAACTGTTTCATGGCTACAATCAACTCTTTCTCGGATACTGTTAAAATTCGATCAATCAAACTATGAATAATCGGAAAAGTAATAGTATCTAGTTCGATAGGTCCACTGAGCCCTTCAGCAATAGACGGCTGTAACTCCACAGGAAGGGCTTTGCCACTTTTATTCCAAACCGCAAACGTCGGACTATTTTCTGTCTGGACGCCCCAAACATCCACTTTAGGATTTACCGCTTTAATTGCCAGGCATAGACCTGCTGTTAATCCTCCTCCACCCAAGCAACTAATCACAACATCTACATCACATAGGTCTTCTATGATCTCCAATCCGATTGTCCCACCTGCTGCTATCATTGCTGGATTGTTATAGGCAGACAGAAAGGTATACCCTCTTTCCTTCGATGCCTCTATTGCTGCCAGCCTTGACTCCTCAATGGTTTCAAAAAATGTAACGCATGCACCAAATTGTTCCAATGCTTTTACTTTACTAGAGTCTGCATCCTTTGGTAAATACACATGTGCAGGAATCTTTAACTGACTAGCTGCATAGGCCAAGCCAATTCCATGATTACCAGCAGAAGGAGCAATCACTCCCCGTTCACGTTCCTCTTGATTTAAGGTTAATAGCTTATTAAAAGACCCACGCGGCTTAAAGCTTCCGGTTACCTGGAGATTTTCCAGCTTTAAATAAATGGATGAAGCATACTTACTACTTAATTCACCATTGTATTCCAACGGAGTATGACGAATATATGGTTGAATTCGGCCACGTGCCTCTTTGATCGCATGAAAATCTACTTGTTTATGCATCAAAAACCTCACTCCCCTTTTCAGATTCTTTCTCTTTTTCTTGAATAATTTTTATAGAAGGAGCTCCAACAATCATTGATTTTGTCCCTTTCCAGGTAAGAACAAATGGGATGAGCAGTATCATGCTTATAGCCAAATATCCATATCGAAGGCTCACTTCTCCAATAAAAGCAATCAAAAGTGACAGAATAATGGAGCCTGCCAAACTTATAAACGAAACAGATGTCATAACTCTGCCGATAAACTGCTCCTCCACTTGTTCAAAAAGAAGCAGTCTTGTTAGGACCTTGACCATCCCTATGAACATTCCAATTAGCAGATATAAGAAAAAGGCAGAAGGCACGCTGATTGTGAAGCTAAAAAGGGTAGTTGAAACAGCCGTCAGGAGAATGGCTGCAAGGACGACCTTTGAAATCGTATGATTTCTTACCCAAAGAGTACAAACGATGGCAGAAACAAGACTCCCGATACCTGCGCCACTATCAATAATCCCAAGTGAAATCCCATCACCATTAAGAGTTTGGTAATTAAACGGAGCAATCAGCGTATTTATAGAATAAAAGAATGGTAGTACCATGCTGGTCGCTAAGGAGACATACAGGACCTTTTTGTTTTGAAAAATATAGATCCAGCCCTGTACCAACTCTACTCTATATTGCTTGAGGCTGGATTTTCCTTTTCGATCGCTTGCCTCTTTGTCCCCCTTGTTGTGGATACCAACAAATAAGAATCCTGCCAAAATATAAACTAAACTAGCTGCGAAAATCGCTTCGCTCGTGCCTAGTCTATCTATCAACATTCCAGCAATAATGGCAGATGACAGCAGCCCTAACTGCCAAGCCCCCTGCACTAGGGAAATGCCCTGCTTGTAATCTTCCGAACTCAGGATTTCCTTTAAAATACTTTCCTTTAGGGGTTCTATAACGAACCAGATCATATAGCTTAAAAGAATCGAAGCATAAAAAATAGTGACATAAAAAAATCCGAAAGCAACGCTAACCGGGATGATAGCAATCGTAGCAAACCGCAAAAGATTACATAGGAGTGCCAGTTTATTTTTGTTAAATCTGTCGATGAACACACCTAGAAATGGTGCAAGAAATACAGATGGCAATAAAGTCAGCACGAGCATTTTTCCGATTTCGATAACTGATTCCGTCTTTTCAAGGACCATAACGATAACAATTAATCCGTATATTCCCTCCCCTAACACCCCAAACAAAGCAGCAAAGAAGAAGAAAAGAAAGGATTTATTTTTAAACAAAGAAAGATTACACTTCATTCAACACTCCTCCAACAATTACTTCACATTAAGCATATTGGAGAAAAAGAAGGAATGGTAATACAGGAAAGTCATACCTTCATAACCAAAAGTTATTAGACTATGTAGAAGTAAAAAACCTTGTCTCATTTCATCGTGACAAGGCTTAATTATTTTTCCTCCAGTGTCCATATCACAATTCGGTACATAGAATAGATCCCTAAATAGGCTCCGGTTAGTAAGAATAGTGGATTCAAGAAAATCCCATGGATACTGGTCATAAATACGGTATTGTCCTTTATGATTTCGTAAATAGCAATTGAAGAGATATTACCAAATACGAGTGCCGATATGAGAGCGGCTAGATTAAATAACAAACGGAGTTTTGGCTTTGTTTTCTGCAAAAAAAGCATTAGAACAGGTGCAAGAATACTTCCAATAATTAATATGAACTTCATAAAAAATCACCTCTCTACCATAGTTGCCATTGTAGGGAGGTTAAAACCTAGGCTGCAAACTTTTAGAATTTATTTTATAGAGCTCTTCCGTCCAATAACTGCAACCGTATGAAATTGTCTTGAATTCGGTCCATCTAGTAAAGCTACCTCTTGAAAACCAATTTTCTTAACACTAGGAATTAATTGTTCATCAACCATACTTTTTACCCCATCCCATATCTCACCATTTTTGCCATCACATAGGGTAAGAACAAAAAATCCTCCCGGTTTTAATACCCGGTAAATTTCTGATAACGTCTCAGCTATGTTGTCCCAAAAATAAATGGTATGTATGCTAAATACTTTGTCAAAGTGCTCATTTTGTAAAGGAAGCTTTGTTACATTGCCTTGAACTAGTTCGGCTCGTCCTTCTGCTATTTCCTTTTTATTTCTTATGGCCGCGGACCGTATCACAGTGGGTGAAAGATCTAAGCCTACTACTTGAACAGCTATTGTTTGATCTAAAATTAGTTTCATGGCATAACCGGCACCGCAGCCCAGTTCTAATACACTTTCTCTCTCACCAATTTCTAATAACTCAAGTGTCCATAACGTTTCAGGCTTATGCTGACGAACCATCTTTTCACCGAAATAGGTACCTATTAGCCCTCGAGGATTACTATATTGACTATCAATAAATTCCTTCACACGATTAATTAATCCCATAACTTCCCCTTTTAAAGTAAATTTCATTTTTAAAAGTCTTTTCCTGAGCCTTTTTAAGTTCCTGCATGCCACAATAAATGAGAATTTGAGGATGAAAAAATTCTTTCTGGTAATAATATTCTCGCATGTCATAAAGATAAAGGAGCGATAAAATGAGAATAAAACTTTTTGGATTAATAACTATAAGTATATTGTTTGTTTTTCTCACAGTTCAGAATGCGAATGCAGAATTACAACCACCACAGAATTATGGTGCTAAAGGAGCACTTCAGGATTCGGCGATTACCTTGGAAGAAGCTTTAACTTATGCCATTCAGGATGAGTACCTAGCACAAGCGAGGTATGACGCCATTATTGCCAAATTCGGTGCAATACGACCTTTCACTCAAATCAAGGCAGCCGAGCAGCGGCATATTTCCGCCCTTCTTCCTTTATTTCAAAAGTATAATATTAAACTTCCAGAAAATAATGCGAAACAATACACAATAACACCTAACACCTTAAAGGAAGCATTTCAAGCAGGGGTAGATGGAGAAATAGATAATATCGCTATGTATAACAAACTGGCATCAGCAGCGGGTATTCCCCAAGATGTCAAAGCAGTGATGCAACAATTGGGTAGCGCATCCCAAAATCATTTGGCTGCATTCAAAAGAGGACTTAGTCAAAATTAATAACAACCAACTTCTCTCGGGGACAGTCCCCCGCTGCGTTAAAGCGCCGGGGGACTGTCCCCGAAACCTCTTCCAATGAGGTTCGCGGAAATTGGCTTTTTCCCCACTTCTCTCGCCCAGATGGATATTTGTCCAATATGATGGATTTCATGGACAAGCGCATGGCGGATGACCTCACCCCAAGTAAAAGCCTCTACACTTCCATCAGGTTCATGAAGAGTAAGAATTCTTCCCTCCATACTCTCATCCCAAGAGTTCACAAATCCCTCGACGTCTTTACGAAATACTTCGTTCAGTTCGCGGATCTTCTCTAGACTTTGATATTCCTGAAAATTCTCTTGGAAATCGGGTTGCCCCTGTAATAGACGAATCCAACTCCACTCCACATCGATAATATGGAAAAGTGTATGTAAGATCCCACCTACGCCTCCGGTGCGGACACGAAGCAACTCCTCCAATGGAACATCTTCACACCAACGGAACCACTCTTCTCTGACCTGCCAATTGTATCGGAATAGTGTTTGCATTTTTTACCCCTTTCTAAAAATCCTAATCATATTGAAAAAACCAAACCTAATAGATTACTGCTGGAAAGCTGTTATTTTATTAAATTCTTCCAATATTTCCACGCATTTAAATAATCATCTAGATCTTGTGGATGATGTTTTATACATGAAGCTATCCTGAGATATAAACCTATAAGAACCTCTTCATATAAAATATGAGTGGACCTCTTCCCATTATTACTTAAATGACTCGCTGCAGATTCAATAACCTCTGCGGTTAGGTCTTCCGGAGAAGAACAAAAGGCATAAATTAAATCATAGAGAGGCTCACCATAGACTGGAGCTGGGTCAATAACACCCGTCAGCTGTCCCTCGGACCACACAAAATTGTGTACACCAAAATCTCCATGCAATAAGAAAGGGGTACTGGAGGTACTCTTTCTGTTTAGGCTATTTACTAAAGCTACGACAAGATCTATGTCCGTCTTTTCTAAATATGAATCTACTATTTTAGTAGCTTCTGTTACTCTCTGTAAAAGAAACGTCTGCCATGATTCGGTTGGTTCATCCACCCAACCCCAGCCAATCGGCTCAGGTACCTGCTTATAATGATTCAACAAACCGTTTACTAGTGTTATTAATAATTTCCTTTTATTACAAACTCTATTGTAATTAGTAGAACCTGATATAAATTCATATACGATGTACTGATATGAATCCTCTACATACAGAAGATTAGGGAGCAGCTTCTTGTCCTTATAAAAATCTAAAAAGTTAGCCTCCGCTTGAAGGATTTGGGGAGCGTTACATTTAACCACATATTTTTCCCCATAACTGTTTTTAAGCAAATACAGCTGACTTACTGTCCCGCCCTTTAGGGGTTCAAATTTAACGGCACTAGAAGGAACAATACTTTTACTATTTAATTCTTCTATGATTCTTTGAATATCCATGGTTACCTCTTTCATTCTGCAAGTAAAGCACCAATTTGCTCCCAGCCATATACAAGTTCATTGAGCATCATTCCGCCTATTTCAACCTCGATAGTGTCTATTTTTTTGCCGCCTAGAGCTTCATAAAAAAGGCGGGAGTCATTTTCTTCTAGTACACATACCACCATGGAATCAATTTGCTGATCCTGCAACTCCTTGACGATTGGTTTCACTAACGCTTTCCCTAGGCCATTACCCTGATACTCTTTTAAAATATAAATCGCATATAATTCACCTGCATAATTAGGGTACTCTCCTGTTCTTTCTTTTCCCCCAGACGAAAAACCAACGATGGTCCCTTCTTCATCTACTGCAACATACACACAACCGTTTGGGATGCTCCTAACCCACATTTCCTCACGCTCATGGACTTGGGCTATTCCTTTCACATCGGAGAGAACAGCTTTTCTTATATTCATACACTCACCTCATTACTAATCTCTTCTAAAAAAATAAACCTAAAGCATATAAATTCCCTAATGTGTTCCATCATTCCTGCACGGTTTTCGTTGAAAATGGGCAAACTACTAGAATATAGGTTGAGAATTTAGAGGTGAATAAGTTGAAACAAATTGTTTTTATTAGACATGGCCAAAGTCTTTATAATTTAGAGAACCGTTTTACAGGATGGACAGATGTTGATCTTACTGATGAGGGCTATAGTGAGGCGAGAGATGCCGGTGCTATCTTAAAGAAACATGGCTTTATCTTTGACGTAGCCCATACTTCCATATTGAAAAGAGCTATTCGAACATTATGGATTCTGCTCCATGAAATGGATCTAGTGTGGATTCCGGTGTATAAAACCTGGAGATTAAATGAAAGACATTACGGAGCCTTACAAGGCCTGAATAAAGCGGAAGTGATTAAGCGTTATGGTGACGAGCAGGTTAATGAATGGAGACGTTCTGCTAGTATCCGACCTCCTGAAATTCATCCTGAGGGCCATATTTGGGACCAAAAAGACCCTAAATATGCTCAAATTGGTATGGAGAATATTCCTCTAACAGAGAGTCTCCTTGATACAGAAAAACGCACCTTGGTATATTGGCATAGTCAAATTGTTCCGAACTTGCAAAACAACCAGCGAGTCATCATTTCTGCCCATGGGAATACATTAAGAGCACTCGTGAAATATCTCGACAACATTCCCGACGATGGGGTCGTGAGTCTCAATATTCCGAATAGCATTCCGCTCGTCTATGAACTAGATAACGATTTACATCCAATTAGACATTATTATCTTGACCATGAAGGCGAAGTTCCCAAGCACAAAATACCACGTCATATGGATATAAATGACCCAGAAACTCATGATTGGATTGGCTAGGCCAAAATGGGAACCAATGTCGATGCCCTTTATTACCCTATTAAGGATTTCTTCCTATGCCTGTTGCCTGTCTTTTATAAAAATTTTAAAGTATAATAAAGGTAAAGAATTTTTAGACAGCTCACTCAAAGGAAGATAATAATGATAAAAGATATCATTGAATATAAGAGACAACAACTATATCAAACCATTGGTCTTGTCGGACTGTCTTCTGACGAAACACTTAAGGTCAGCCAGGAGCTAGAAAAATTAATGAACTTCCACACGAAGGTTCATCAACCCGAGGCACACAAAAGCAACAATCATGCAATGGTCCATAACAATTTCATTCATAATATCTTAGATGTTGCCTCAAAAGAAAAAATTGAATTACCATTTGAAATAAACGAAAAAATCCTCACTGTCAATGAATGGTTTACAATGGATTTTGGCCATACCATTTTACAGGCCATTTCTGAACGCCATGGGGCTGAAGTAATGGAGGTCATAGGAGAGGCGGTACCTGAACACTGTATTTTCCCGGAGACCGTTCAAAGCTTCCAGCAGTCGTTAGAGCATCTCAATCACATCTTCCATCTAAACCATAAAAGCTCTTCATATATCGGTGAGTACCTTCCTTATTTGGATATCAAGAATGAGATTCAATTATTTTGTCATACACCGCATTATTCTTCTGCCTTCAATTATGGAATTATCAAAGGATTATCTAAAAAATTCAATCAACCTCTTCAATTGAAGGTAATTGATAAAGGTGTAGGCGGCCATTTTAAGATTATCGGATGAAACAAAAAACCCCTCTAGTTAAAACACAACTAGAGGGATTTCTTTATTCATCATATTCTATTACTAACATATCCCAATAGGTTAAGGACGGTAGGGTAAACATTATCTGTTGCACATTTTGTTTGAAGTTGACAGGCACAGGTTTCCCACTTTTATAATCAGGAGAAGCCAGCCACATGGCTTTTACTTTTTTACTATTTTTTAAAGTAAATGAGAGATCTTTGAGCTCCAAAGGCCTTTTCTGTCGTCCATCCGTATCCCGCCACTCCATCGTATTGGCATCAAGAAAATTAATAAAATGTAATACTTCTTCATGATCATCTTTTCGTTTCGGAATAACCCATAAATGCCCTTGCTTAGCTGTATCAAAAGATAACGGTATACCGTCTTTCGAATGTATTGTTACCTCTGAACTGGTGACATTCTCCCTCAACAGGTTTTCATAGGCAGTAAGGAAGTCATAATAATGAACCAATTGATTCTGCAAATGCGATGACACCTCTAATTGATGGTGAGGAAAATATTCCTTTGACAGCATGTGTTCACCAAGCTCGAGATGTGCTCCTCCATTTGCAAAAATAACAGAATTGGTCATTAGCACACCAGGTTCGTTAAAAGTCCCAGGTTGGTCTGATGCTTGATAATCCATGTAGGCTGCCAAAACAGAGCTTGCATTTTTTCCTGACAGGGAGGCATTTTCATCTAGTATTTTTTTTAGGTCCCCATAGGACTTATTTTCATCCCAAACCTCTGTATAAAGAAAGTCAGGTTCTGCTTGAGCAATGGAAGCTTGGCCATACTGATTCACCGCATTCATCACAATATTTTTATCTGGCAGTTTTTCTTTTATTTTTTTTAAAAAGGGAGAAAAGCTGTCTGGGATTGAAATACGGCCGCCCCATTCATTGAACACTTCTCCTCGATCTCCCAATTGATCAATATGCCAGCCGTCAAAAGGGAGTTGTTCATATACCTTTCGTTGTTGTTCAATAATGTATTCCTGCCACCATGGGTTTGTTGGATTCATAATGTTAATATCGCTTTTCCATTCCTTCGGTAATGGATGTCTGTCTGGTTGATGCTTGTTAGGATCTTTGAATAGTTGCCATTCCAAAGGTAAACCACTATTTGTATACGACCCATATAGTAAATTATAGGCCATTGTTTTCATATTTCGCGTATGTGCTAAATCAATATATTGTTGGAGTGTACCAAAAGATACCTCTCGATTGGCGACATCCTGCCAAGAAGAAGCCGGATTGCTGCCATCCATTTTAAGAGGCTGTTGATGCTCATATTGCCAATCGTAAAATTGCAGCCCGTTTAAATGAAATCGGTTAAGAGAAGAGATGACTCTCTCCAAATTCATTTTTGAGGTTTGAGAAAACTCAGACAGAAATCCGTATCGTGGAAACCTATCCCAATCACTAGAAACATCCACGGCGATAGTCTCTGTTTGGGTTTGATCATCATCACTCATTTTCACCTCTACCAAATATCCTTTATAATCTTCGCTCGGTGGCTGCCAGGACCATGTTGATTGATTAGAAAGTGTTTCCTCTTTTAGCTTCTCATTTAAATGATAATACGTGACGTTTAATTTGCCCGATGGGACGTGTCTTTTTAAGGTAAGCGTAACCGGTTCGCCCGGGTTGTATCTGGATTGGTCTGTTTGTAAATCACCAAACAGGTCAGTGGCTTCCGTATTAGTTTTAACAGGTTTTGAGTGCTTAACAGAAGAAACCTTTTCTGCTGGCCTATCGTTAAACTTCATCAGCAGCAGTCCCCCATCAACCAAGAGCAAGGCGACAAGTAGCCATATTCTCCACTTCATGAATTTCCACCCACTTTGAATCAATAGAAGGGACTAATCATCACTGACTAGTCCCTTCCACTCTTTTTAAAATTTGATTTGAACCTTTTTGCCTTCTTCCACTGGGATGTTTACATATAAGGTCTTTGCCTTCACATCATAGTAGAATGAACGCTTTGTAGTAGTCATATCATCCATAGTTGCAACAGCTTTATAACGATTGCCCGTTGCTTGGATGTGTTTTGGAGCTTTTTCATTGTTTAACTTAAGTGTAAACTGTTGAATCTTAGAATCATAGTTGTCTGTAGACATAGACTTAGAGAACTCAATTTTGTTGCCTTTTCTCGTAAGGTTGAAGTCTGTTACGTCGTATTCACCTTTACGGTGGTCTAGAGATTCACCATCATCTTCGTAGAAGCTGTACGCTGCTTCCTTATTTAAATAGGTATCTAATACAAGATTCGTAAGATCCTTTTCACCTGTGTACTGTTGAACATCACGAGTAGGAATGATAGAGTCCTTTTTCACAAAAATAGGCAGGCTCTCAAGCGGTGCATTCACAGTAATAGTTTGTCCACCATTATATTCTTTCTTCGTCCAGAAATCTACCCATGTTTCATCTTTAGGAAGATATACACTGCGGCTTGTTTGGCCTTGGTTAACTACCGGTGCAAGCATCATAGAATCACCGAACATATATTGATCATTTATATTGTACGTATTTTCATCATTTTGATAGTGGTAAACTAGTGGCTGTTGAACCGGCTTACCTGTTTCTGAAGCATCTTTAAATGCATTATATAAGTAAGGTAATAACTGATAGCGCATTTCAATGTACTTCTTAGAGATTCCTTCAACCTCAGGTCCAAACGCCCAAGGTTCTTGACCTTGTTTTACTTCTGATTTTGCATCTGAATCATAATGGATACGTGAGAATGGAAGGAACGCTCCTACTTCCATCCAGCGGGCAAATAACTCGGCATCAGGTCGTTTTGCAAACCCGCCGATATCATTACCTACAAAAGATACACCAGATAAACCGATATTCATGTTCATAGGAAGAGACATTTGCAGGTGTTCCCAATTACTTACGCTATCACCTGTCCAAAGGGCAGCATAGCGCTGGGTTCCAGCAAACATATCTCGAGTTAATACAAATGGACGCTGATTTGGTTTGTTCATACTCCATGCATTGTATGTCGCTTCTGCTTCATCATGTCCATATAAATTATGGTATTCCGTTTGCATTAATTTTTCATTATCATAACCAAAATACGTATCTAATGGCATAGTATGGTTATATTTTCCGCCATCCATAAATACAGCTGGCTCATTCATATCATTCCAAATTCCGTCAATCCCTGCATCAAATAGTGTCTTGTGGTTTTTAGACCACCAGTCACGTACTTCTTTTTTCGAGAAGTCAGGGAATGCGGAATCACCAGGCCAAACAGGTCCAATAAAGTTGGTTCCATCTGGATTTTTCGCAAAGTAATCCTTCTTTACTCCTTCTTGGTAAACAGCGGAGTTTTCATCTTGCTTCACTGCCGGGTCATTGATGGCAATGGCATGGAAACCAGGCATTGCTTTTAGCTTTTTAAGGGCATCCTTATACTTTTGGTCCCATGTAAACACGCGGTACCCATCCATATAGTCGATGTCAAAATGCATCGTATCTAAAGGAATCTTTTTCTCACGGTACGTTTTTGCTACGTTGACGATTTCGTCTGCCGTGTATTCCCATTTACTTTGGTGAAGCCCTAATGTCCACTCAGCTGGAAGGTCCATTTTACCTGTTAGTTGGGTATAATCATCTAACACATCAGAAATTTCAGGACCGTACATGAAGTAATACGTTAATGGTCCGCCATTAGCATAGAAATAGTAAAAATCATCTGACTCACTTGCCATGTCATAGTAAGAGCGATAAGAGTTATCAAAAAGAATTCCGTATGCCTTTTTATCCTTCAATCCCATGAAGAATGGAATGGTCGTGTACAGATACTTAGTATCTTTTGTATAAGAGTACGCATCTGTATTCCACATACCGATTTTTTCTCCGCGTTGGTTTAAGTTCAATCCAGCCTGTTCACCAAAACCGTAGAAGTTTTCACCTTTAGCGGTTTTCTTAAACACGTAGGGCTTTCCATCTTCATACCCAGAAGAAGCACCATTATTTAGGTAATCTTCGTTGATGACGTTCCCTTTTTTATCTAAAAATTTCACTCCAAATGGAGCCTTATTAATTTTAATTGTTAGCTCATCTGTAGAAATCGTATATTCATTTTTGTCATCTACAGTTGTAAATCTTGGGGTAGTCCAATTCTTTTTCTGTATTCCACGGGAATCCTTCTCTTGCTGTCCATCTTTTAAAACGGATACTTTCACGAGATCTTTTGAATAAATACGAATAAACGCATCATATTCGCCTAGATCAAATTGAACTCCGTTATTCAGCTTCTTCACACTTTTCGCCTGCAGCTTTTGTAAATTTTCCTTATTTAAAGGAGTATCTGCTTCCGGCTGTGTTACGGCTGCGAAGGCTGATGTTAAATTTGCTGATAACGCCATGATCATGACGGTAAAGATCGTGACGATTACTTTAAGCCTGCGTTTCATTGGTAACATGTTTACAACTCTCCATTTCTATTTTTTTCACCTCCTGACTTTAGCTACTGTCCGGGGTATCGTCAATACTTGTATATACTAGTTTCAGAGAGTGGTTCTTTAGCCTAGTAAAGTAATACCGTCAAGGATGGAAACGATTGCTTTTCAGTAATGGAAACGATTCGATTTTTTTATAAAATGGTCCTAACTAACCGGATTGTAATGATTGACGGGACTATTGAACGAGAAATTGTAATGTGCAGAAAGAAAAGGGAGATTATTGGTTAAAAGGATGCAGTTCTATCTTCAATAATTGGTTGAAATACAGGAAAAACTAACCAATTAGAGCACTTTGTAAAAAATTCTGTCATGTAATTGTAACGAAAAAGCGGCAGACCTTATTCAGGCCTACCGCAAATTATTTGTTTAAAAGCATGATGGATATCAGGTATTAATGACCTTTAAAAAGCCTTTCTACCTCATTTTTTAATTCTTCAAGTAAAGGAAAACTGGACAGATACCTTAAACTTTCGATTACATGAGTGTAGTACCACTCTTGTTGCTCTTTTCCTCGTTTAAACTTCCTCCAAACCTCGTCGCCGAATTGTTCGATATCGCTGGCAATCGATCGAATGTTATGGAGTTTATCCGCACAGGCAACGACACGTATTTTTTCAGGAGCCGTCTTTAAGTACTCAATTGTATGAGCCTTCCGCTCTTCCCAAGTAAGTGATTTATCAGGTTCTGAACATCCCTCTACAATATCAGCAATTCTCTTTCCAAATAATTGCTCGATGTCTTGTAAAGATAGATGTGTGTCCTCTACGGTGTCATGTAATATTCCAGCGGCAACCAGTTCATCACTGTAGCCCGCCTTCATTAAAATCATCCCTACCGCAATGGGGTGGGTGACATATGGAATGTCAGTCCCTTTCCTATACTGTTTTTCATGGGCCTTGGCAGCAGTTTTCAATGCTTTTTCAATGACATCCACAGCAATCACTTCTTTCTATTCATTATTTGGGTTTGCAAACTCAATATTCAATGCATCTGCTTGGGCTGGTGAAGATTCCCTGATTCCACCATTAACCCACACCACCACCTCTTGTCCTTTTTCATATTTAGTAATATCTCCATGGTCGGGCAAGGTGACCCAGACAAAGCCAACATTTTTATCATTTAATAAAATTCGATTACTCTCTTGATTCACTTCTTTAATTATGCCTTTTAGATCAACTTTACCTTTCTCCACATCGCCCACGTTACATCCCACCAAAGTAAAGCATATGCTTATCAACAGCAAAAACGAAAATATTATTCTTTTCATGGTGGCCCCCCTATATTACTTACTATTATTCTGTTTCAAACAAATAATCCCCTGTTTATCCCAAAAATTAAGCCGCCAATCGTATAGTTGGCGGCTTCCCTATAAAAAGATTTATCTATTTAACTCAACAGTTAGTAGCTTAATTGCTTCCATTACTTCTTTCACATTTTCCACATCATTCATTTCGTTTCTCGCTTGAAGCAGAACCGGGCGAACTGATTCTACTGAACGGCCAAATTCGTACATCCACTCATAGCGCGGAACCATCCAGGTATGAAAATGGTGGGTCGTATCTTCGTTGTAAAAATAATAAACATAATCAATGCCAAGTACTTCTCGCTGTGCTTTTCTAATTTTTGTAAGGATATTGATGTAATCTAATTTTTCTTCCTCTGTTAGTTCATCAAAACATTTGATATGGCGCTTGGATGCTAAGATGATTAATCCTTTGATCGGGTAGGCCACATCCTGATGTGCATGGAAATGTTCTGTTTCAATGACCACTCCTCCATCAGGTTCAATTAATCCGCTCGTTAGGGCACAACTCAGGCATTCTACTTCTACTGTAGTTCCGTTTGATAATGTTATTTTTCTCATTGGGTTCCTCTTTCTTATATGCTGTTTTCGGAAAATTATTGGTTTTCATACTTAGCTTATATAGTGAAGTCTTACATCTTTTGACTTGATTAATTTCTGTCCGAAATAGCTCCCTTCTACTTCTGCTTTTCCTTCTTCTTTCTAGGAAAAAGTAGATGTAGCTCACCTCTACTTCTACTTTTCCTTCTTTTTTCTGAAAAAAAGTAGATGTTGCCCTGCCTTCTGACTATCTTTCTCTTTTATCCATCATCTCTGTCCAAAATCCCCAGTAAAAAAATTCAATCGAATGTTAGCCGATAAGCCTTCACGATAATCCCGTCACCTGCTGGTTCAAAGTCAAATTGTGGCAAACGTTCAAACCCGAGGCTCTCATACAATCTCATAGCACTCTCCATAAATTGTCCGGTATGCAGTCCAATCGATGAATACCCTTTCTCTTTTGACCTTCGAATGCACTCTGTAATTAATGCAGTGGCCACTCCCTTTCCCCTTGCTTCCGGTGTAACAGCAAGCATACGAATTTCGGGATAATCCAGGGCATCAATATACCCGTTGTATGCATCCGTTTTAGCCGGGAACAATGCCACACTACCTAAGATTTCCCCATCTGATTCTGCTACAATTCTTTCAACTCCTGGCTGCAAATCAGCTTCTGAAGAAATTGATCGCTTTAGTGCTTCCCAATGCCCTTCCGGAATACAATCTGCATGTTCTTTGTAGGAGTAAACTCTTTGTTCGCGGATGAACGTACCTTCCTCCTCTTTTGCATCACGAATCTTCACTTTTACACCTTCTTTCAATTGTTTTGCACTCAATGAACGAGGAATTTTTCCGTATTATTTCTTAATAATTGACGATCATGCTCCGAGTGAAGTCCGGAGAGGTCCGGCCCCTTTGGGAGGATTGTTTGCCCTTTCTGATCATTGGAGGCAATATGGTGTGATAAATGATAATGCCTTTTTATTGCATCAAAATCGGTCGTATCTCCGAAACCAGGAGTTTGGTAGAGATCTCTTAAGTAACCCCATAGATTCGGAAAATCAACAATACGATTCCGATTGGCTTTAAAGGCTGAATAGTAAGCTACATCAAAACGAATTAATGTCGCGTAAAGCCGCACATCTGCATCTGTAATATAGTCACCAAATAAAAAGCGATTGGTAGCTAGCCGTTCTTCCAATTCATCTAATCTATGAAATAAGATGTCATAAGCTTCTTCATACGCTTCTTGTGATTGAGCGAAACCACACTTATACACCCCGTTATTCACCTCATGAAAGATCACATCGTTCAGGGCATCTATTTCCTCCCGTAAGTGCTCAGGGTATAAGTCAGGCGCCTTTTCCTTGTGAAATGGCTTCCACACAGTTTCTAGATAGTTTGTAAGTTTAAAATAATCATTGTTGACGACTCTTTGCTCCTTAATATCTATCATCACTGGAACTGTTGGCCTTCCCGTGTAGTCAGGGTCTGTATTAAGGTACAATTCACTCATATAACGCACACCTAATACTGGGTCTACACCGTTTGGATCTAATGAGAACTCCCAGTCTACATGGGGGAGCTTAGGCCGCATAGGGCTTGCCGTTCCTAGACTAATAACCTCTTCTAAACCTAGTATTCTCCGAACAATTACAGACCGATGTGCCCACGGGCAAACAGCAGACCATAGTAACCGGTACCTTCCTGCCTCAACTGGAAGCTCCCCAACCTTATTTCCAAATGGAGTCGTAAACCTATTCTTCTGACGTTTAAATGCACCATCCGATGAAATCTCCTGATTCGTCACTTTCTTTTCGTTATTAGATTGCAGCTCACTTGGGGACATCTTTATTCACCCTTCCATTTTAAGTTAACCTCATTTTAACTGTTTAATGGTTGATTATGGAAGTAATAACAGTTGAATTTTTTGGAACTAGCAACCTAATGACAGACTCACTTTGTCATTTCTAATCCCTTTGATTTCTTTCTTTTAAAATATCCTGAATGATTTCCATATGAAAAGCAGCCCATGCTTTTTCACGAAAATGAAGGATGACACTCCCTATTAAAATGAGCAAATACCCACATCCAAATAGTGCCCATAGCATACTTCCCTCTTTAAAAAGGAAATCCATTAAGGGCTTGGAAAATAAAAATAAAAGCCACGGAACGGAAGAAACAAAAATAGGTATGATTCCTGATCCATTTTTTTCCTTAATCATTCGATAATAAATTTGTTGCAACTTTTCACTATCAAGCGAAGAATAAAACTTTTGAATAGATTCAATTTCTTTTATTTCCTTCAAGTTTTTTATAGACTCACCATTGTGTATCACTTTTTTTAGGTGAATGTAAAACTTATGCGCGTCTCCTCGAAACGATAACATCTCTTCGTATGTTCCTTTCTTATTAATATCATGCTATTTTTAACAATTTGACACCGTTATATGTAATGTTTGACTAGTTTTTATGAACATACATGCTGTTTAATAGATAAATAAAGATAAACCTGCTATACCAGAGCATAAATTGACAGGATTTAAGATTCTTCGGCTGTTAGCATGTTATTAAGGAGTGAGATATATGGGATGGGTTGAATCACTGCAGCGGGCAATTGATTATATGGAGGAGCATTTGCTTGATGACATTTCAATTGAGGACATCGCAAAACAAGCACATGTTTCAGAGTTTCATTTTCAACGAACGTTTACGATTTTAACGGATATTTCTGTAGGGGAATATCTTCGTCGCAGACGTTTAACGCTAGCTGCACAGGAATTTCAGCAACAAACAGCAAAATCATTGATATCGCCCTGAAATATGGTTACGACACTCCGGAAGCTTTTTCAAAAGCATTTCGCAGGCAGCATGGATTAACTCCCAGCCAAGCACGAAATCATACTGGAAAACTAACATCGTATAACCGCCTGGCTATCCAGGTCACTTTGAAAGGAGCAGAGCCGATGAATTATAAGATTATCGAAAGAGACGGTTTCAAAGTTGTTGGAGTGAAGAGTGAGTTTTCATGTGTCAACGACGAAAATTTAAAAGGCATTCCCAAAATGTGGGGTGATGTTCATGCAGATGGAACCAATGATCGACTAGTTCAACTGAACAATGGCCAGATCAAAGGAGTCCTCGGTGTTTGTGTGGATAAACGGGAAGGGTTAACGCCGGAAAAATTGGATTATTGGATTGGTACGGAATATGAGGGGGACATTCCTGAAGGGGTGTTACAGCTAGATATCCCTGCTGCAAAATGGGGTGTTTTTGAAGTTCATGGCCCAATGCCCGATGCCATGCAGAACGCTTGGAAACAGATCTTCTCAGAATGGTTCCCGTCCAGTCAGTATGAGCACGCAGGAGGGCCGGAATTAGAGGTCTATCCTGCCGGAGATCCGTGGGGACCCGATTATTACTCTGAAATTTGGATTCCATTGAAATAATTTGGGGTAAACGGCAGCCTTTTTGGACTGCCGTTTATGTTTGTAATTAATGGTAGTTATTATATGGTTTCCGTGGGATTCACTGCATCATTTAACTCCATTTCTAGTTCGTCCTGGTAATTGGCTTTTTGTTCTCCTGTCCATTCGAGATACTCCGCCATCAAGTCCATTAAAGCTTGTTTCCACTTCTGTACCCATTGAATATTAAAATATAAAGCGCCCGTCCGCCGGATAAAAAAATCCACAGGTTTAACCGTCATTTCCTCCTCCAAGCTATACACCAATTTCACATATACATCCAATGGTAAACCATACGTGTTATCAGTATCGTAACCCTTGGCCAGCTCAAAAATCCGATGAATATTGGAGCCGTATCGATGGACTAGTTGTAAGTACTGTTCCTTCGTAAACCCACTCGCAATGGCTTCCTCTATATTTTTATCAATAAAAGCTTGAAACTTACTGGATCCGCCAAAATGACCGCCGGAAATAGGCATATGCTTGGTTTGACATACTTTAAACCGGAGCCCCCATTCCTCCTCCAACTGCTTCGCAACCAAATCAACCACTGTTTCCGCCATTTTGCGGTAACCGGTCAACTTCCCTCCTGCAATCGTGACTAAACCTGAATCGGAAACCCAAATTTCATCCTTACGGGATATTTCTGAAGGATCCTTTCCCTCCTCATAAATTAACGGCCTTACCCCTGCCCAGCTGGACTCAATATCCTCTTCTTTAATCTGAACCGTTGGGAACATGTAATGAATGGTCTCAATAAGATAGGCCCGGTCCTCAGAAGTCATTTTGGGATGAGTTAGCTCTTTATCGAAAAATGTATCTGTAGTTCCTACATACGTTTTTCCATCCCGAGGAATGGCAAATACCATTCTGCCATCAGGGGTATCAAAATAGACGGCCTGTTTCAAAGGAAACTTGGACTGGTCAATGACTAAGTGAACCCCTTTTGTCAGCCTCAGTTTTTTCCCGGACATTGAGTGGTCTTTGTCACGTAGTGTGTCCACCCACGGCCCAGTAGCGTTTATGATTTTTTTCGCATAAATATCATATGCCTCTCCATTTAACTGATTAATGACCCGTACACCTACTACTTTTCCGTCCCGGTAAAGTAGTTCAGTTGCTTTTGTGTAATTGACTGCCCTCACACCTCTAGCGACCGCTTCCTTCACCACTTCAATCGTCAAACGAGCATCATCAGTACGGTATTCTACGTAAAGCCCCCCGCCCCTTAAGCCTTCTTGTTTAATAAGCGGTTCTTTTTCAACGGTCTGTTCAATTGACAGCATCGAGCGCCGCTCGGCCTTTTTTACACCTGCTAAAAAATCATAGACTCTAAGACCAAGAGAGGTACTAATTCTGCCAAAGGTTCCACCTTTGTGAATCGGCAAAAGCATCCACTCTGGTGTAGTCACGTGGGGACCATTCTCGTATACAATCGCGCGTTCCTTTCCCACTTCCGCAACCATTTTTACCTCAAATTGTTTTAAATAGCGAAGGCCGCCATGGACGAGTTTAGTAGAACGGCTAGATGTGCCGGCGGCAAAATCCTGCATTTCCACCAATGCGGCGGTCAGGCCTCTTGAGACAGCGTCTAGTGCAATACCGCAGCCTGTAATTCCTCCGCCAACGACAAGGATATCATGCTCATGTGAAGCCATTTCCTCTAATATTTTATTTCTATTTCGACTTGAGAATTTCAAAGGATACCCTCCTATTTAGGAAAAAAAAGCTCCCCGTGGGAGACCTAATTATGAATTACCCATTATTAAATCTATTCATACCTACCGCTAAAGTCTCCAAGATATTACTTTGATTTCTTTTTCTGTTAAGATAATAATAAGCATTATATAAGCCAAAATTTAGGAGGATTTCCATGTTCTTATCCTTTCCCATTTGCGCTGCCCTTTTAGGAATGTTGATTGCTCAGTTCGTAAAAATCCCGATACATTTCTTAGCCTCAAGAGAATTAAAATGGAGCTTAATGTTTAGTACGGGCGGAATGCCTAGTTCCCATACAGCCACCATTATTTCTTTGACTACAGCGATCGGTATTACATCCGGAGTTCAGTCAAATGAGTTTGCGATAGCGGTAATTGTCTCCCTTATTGTGATGCATGATGCGATGGGTGTTCGAAGACATGCCGGTTACCATGCAGAAGTGTTAAATGCATTGCTGGCTGATTTCAATCTACTCATCGAAACCTTAAAGCATCCAAGTTTAAAGAAAACAGAATCCCGCGATAAACTTAAGGAACTGCTCGGCCACCAGCCGGCGGAGGTGTTTTTTGGAGCAATTACAGGGATTATTGTGGGGTATTTGACTTATTTGGTTTATCCGTTTTAATTGTTTGTAATGAGTTTTGGGGTCAATGAGTTGTGTTTGTTTTCGAGGAAGTTCGAAGATAGTGAGGTATTTGGTCGCGTATTATTTCTACACGACCGTTTTAATTTGCGAAGCCCGTTTCAAGTACGTAGAATCCCTCTGCTTTACCGAGGTGGGGGTTTTATTACTGGTTTCGGGCACGTAGAACCTTTCTACGTTACCCGTTTGGTTTTTTTCTACCGGCTCCGGGCACGTAGATCCCTTCTACGTTACCCGTTTTGGGTTTTTCTACCCGGTCCGGGCTCGTAGAACCCTTCTACGTTACCCGTTTTGGTTTCTTCTACCAGTTTCGGGCACGTAGATTCCTTCTACGTTACCCATTTTGGTTTTTTCCATCAATTTCGGGCACGTAGATCCCTTCTACGTTACCGGGTTCCCGTTTTTCTACCCATTCCGGGCTCGTAGAATCCCCCTACGTTACCGGTTTCATTTTTGACACCCCATAACGGTCGCATAGACTCTTCTACACGACCGCAGCTTCTTTTTCCCTTCTAAATGCTTTGTTAAAATACTCATTTAAACCATTGCTATATCGTATAATCCTCCGGAATAAACACCCGTAACTGCTTCGGCTTTACAAACACCTCATCCCCCGTTACCAAACCTAGGCTGCGAAACCGATCCTTTGTTAATTCCGCCTCTAAAAACTCCCCTGTATCCTTACGAATCAACTCCAGCTGAACCACTGCACCGACTGAATGAATATAACTAATCTCGGCGCTTACTGAATCGGCACTAGGCTCGCGTTCAATACTAATATCATGCGGCCGGACATACCCCACCGCATCGGTATTCACGGTTCCCTCATATTCAGGGGCATTCACCGCCACCTCAAAATTCCCGTGCCGTAACTTCCCTTTGTGTAGACGCCCTTTAAACAAATTCACATTCCCTAAAAAATGATAAACAAATGGAGTTTTGGGATTTTCATATACTTCTTCGGGTGTACCAATCTGTTCAATCTTCCCTTCGTTCATTACCACAATTCGGTCAGCGACATCCAGCGCTTCCTCCTGGTCATGGGTCACAAAAATACTCGTAATCTGGTAATCATCATGAAGCTTTCTCAGCCAGCGTCGTAAATCCTTACGTACCTTTGCATCCAGGGCACCAAATGGTTCATCTAACAAAAGGACCTTAGGCTCTACAGCTAATGCTCTTGCTAATGCGACTCGCTGCCGTTGTCCGCCAGACAATTGTGCAGGATAGCGGTCAGCAAAAAATTCCAGTTTAACTAGTCTTAATAACTCCTCCACCTTCTCCTTGATTTCCTGTTTAGAAGGCCGGGTTTTCCGAGGGCGTACCCTTAACCCGTATGCAATATTATCAAAAACTGTCATATGCCGAAAAAGTGCATAATGTTGAAAAACAAAGCCCACCTCCCGCTCTTTGGTACTAATGTACGTCATATCCTCTTCCCCGAACAGAATAGCTCCCTGATTGGCTGATTCTAATCCAGCAATAATTCTTAAAAGAGAGGTTTTCCCTGAACCAGATGGGCCAAGAAGAGCAACGAGTTCTCCGGTTTGGATATTGATTGAAATATTATCTAAGGCTTTAAATTGACCGAACGATTTAGAGATATTATTAATTTGTATGCTCATCCTCTTAGACAGCTCCTTCTTCAGATATCACTGATTTTTTCGCTTTCCACTCAATCAGGTTTTTCACGACCAAAGTAATGATGGCGAGAAAGGACATTAACGATGCAACCGCAAACGCTGCTGAAAATTGGTACTCATTATATAAAATTTCAATATGCAACGGCATCGTATTAGTCAATCCGCGGATATGGCCAGAAACCACCGAAACCGCTCCAAATTCTCCAATTGCCCGAGCACTGCAGAGAATGACACCATATAATAACCCCCATTTGATATTCGGAAGCGTGACCAGCCAAAATGTTTTCCAGCCGCTTGCACCTAAGGTTAACGAAGCTTCCTCATCTGCTGTGCCTTGTGTCTGCATCAATGGAATCAATTCTCTAGCCACAAAAGGAAGAGTGACTAGCAGAGTTGCTAGAACAATTCCTGGAACAGCAAAAATAATCTTAATATCATGTGACATTAACCAAGGGCCGAATAAACCATGTGCACTGAATAATAAAACAAACACCAATCCGGCAATAACTGGGGAGACCGCAAAGGGCAGATCAATAATCGTAATCAAAAAGCTTTTCCCCTTAAAATTGAACTTAGTCACGGTCCAAGCAGCCGCCACTCCAAAAATCGCATTAAGAGGAACCGTGATAAGCGCAATAAGGAAGGTTAACTTTATAGCGGATAAAGCATCCGGACTAGTAATGGCTGCCCAAAACACCTCTCCTCCTTTTTCAAAGGCTTTCACAAATATCGCAACTAATGGTAAAACTAGAAATAAACTTAGAAATCCTAATGCTACCGAAATCAAAAGCCAGCGCACCCATCGAGGCTCAGAATTATTTGAAATAGTCCGTAGTGATGTGTTACTTGCATATGTCAGAGAAACATTTCCAGCCATAGTGACCTCCTATTTTTCATATGAATTTTCTATTTGTCCACCATTGCAACAGATTAATTAATAATAAGAGAATAAATGAAAAAATCAGCATCACTGCAGCAATGGCAGTCGTCCCCGAATAATCATATTGCTCAAGCTTTGTCATAATTAACAGAGGCGTAATTTCTGTTCTCATGGGCATGTTTCCTGCAATAAACACCACTGATCCATATTCCCCAAGCGCTCTTGCGAATGCTAGAGCAAAACCGGTTAGTGCCGCGGGCAGTAATTCAGGGAAGATGACTTTTCCAAAGGTTTGGAGACGGTTGGCTCCTAAACTAGCAGAAGCTTCTTCGAGTTCTTTTTCAAAGTTTTGGAGGACAGGCTGAACCGTTCGGACCACAAAGGGTAAGCCAATAAAGGTAAGAGCCAGCGTAATGCCAAGAGGGGTAAACGCCACCTTAAAGCTCAAAAATTGTCCAATCCAGCCTGTCTTTGTATACAAGGTGGTTAAGGCGATGCCGGCAATCGCTGTTGGTAGGGCAAACGGCAGATCGACAAGTCCATCGATTATCTTCGCTCCAGGAAACCGGTAACGAACCAACACCCACGCAATTAAAACCCCAAAGATGACATTTATTGTTGCTGCTAGCAGCGAAGCACCGATGCTGAGTTTATAGGATGCTACTACTCTCGGATCAGATATGGTCTGCCATATTTTTTCCCACGGGGCCGCCGCCGTTTGGAGAAAAATCATGGATAAGGGCAAAATGACTAGAAGGCTGATATAAAACATGGTGAATCCAAGTGACAGGCCGAAGCCTGGAAGTACACTGTTTCGTTTCCTTTTTAGAATTTGTATATGAGCCATGAGGTTGACCCCTTCCGCTAAAGTTAGATAGGCGTTCTCAACCTAATAAGAGTTGAGAACGCCTATACATTTTTTCTTACTTCGGCTGATATATTTGATCGAATGTACCGCCGTCATTGAAATGAGTTTCCTGTGCTTTTTTCCAGCCTCCGAAATAATCATCGATCGTTACTAAATTCAACTTTGGAAAAGTATCCGCATACTTCGCAAGAACTTTTTCATTTCTTGGTCGGTAATAATTTTTCGCTACAATTTCCTGTCCTTTTTCTGTGTATAAGTAATTTAAGTAGGCTTCAGCCACTTCTCTGGTACCCTTTTTATCGACCACTTTATCCACAACTGCAACAGGTGGCTCGGCCAGGATACTTATGGACGGTGCTACAATTTCAAATTTGTCTTTCCCGAGCTCGTTTAAGGTTAAAAACGCTTCATTCTCCCAAGCAATTAATACGTCTCCAATTCCCCGTTCAACAAATGTAGTTGTCGCACCACGGGCCCCAGAATCTAATACCTCTACGTTGCCATATAATTGGCCCATAAAGCTTTTGATCTTCTTTTCATCGCCTTTGTATTTTTCCTGTGCATAAGCCCAAGCAGCTAAGTAATTCCAGCGAGCTCCACCGGATGTTTTAGGGTTCGGTGTGATGACTGAAACGCCTTTCTTCGTTAAATCATCCCAATCTTTAATGCCTTTTGGATTTCCCTTCCTAACTAAAAACACAATCGTAGATGTATAAGGTGTGGAGTTATCTTTCAATTTCTTTTGCCAATCTTTTGAAATTGAACCAGCTAAGTTTGCAATTTCATCGATATCATAAGCCAAAGCAAGTGTAACCACATCTGCTTCGAGTCCATCAATTACGGCGCGGCCCTGTTTTCCTGACCCGCCGTGTGATTGCTGAATCGTTACCTCTTGACCAGTTTTATTTTTCCAATAGCCAGCGAATTCCTTATTGAACTCTTCATAAAGCTCACTAGTTGGATCGTACGAAACATTCAATAACTCCACGGGCGGCTTCTTTTCGGTCGTTTTTTCTGTTGTTTTCTCTTCCTTCTTTTGACTAGATTGACTGCTTGTTTGATTACTGCCGCATCCGGCTAAAAGAAGTGCAAGAGTAAGAAACAGCAGTGTAAATTTAAATGGTCCTTTTTGTATACGTAACATGGTAAAACGCCCCCTTATTTGTAAATAAAAAAGGCTGCTTCATTTTTAATATCTATTAAAGAGAATTTCGGCACATAAAAAGCTCCGAAAAACAGCTCTAAAACAGTATTAAAAAGTAGCAGCCTTCAGTAAGTCTGATCGGCAAAAAATATAATAGATTAGTAAGTGCAGCACTTATTTTATTGTTTATCTTTTGATGCATGTTTCTTTTGTCCAAACCGTGTTTTCTCGGTTTTGTCAATTTGAGTGATCGCTCCGTCATGGACCGTAATAATAACTGAGCCATACTCCATCCCTTTAAGTGTTGAAAGAATAAAGTTTGCCTTGGCTTGATCTACAATCGCCATTTATTCATCCTCCTTATATATAATATTTCCTATGTGTTTACTTGGTTTTTGGTATAAAAAAATAAGAACCTAGTAGACAGACAACAATGTGGACTACACTTACTAATCGGATAAGTCATGATCAAATTCTCCCTTCAAAAAAATAAAAGGCTTATACCCATAAAAATGAGTATAAGCCTTTGGTTTTCCAATCAGCTTAAATAGTTCAGTTAGATTATTTTCATTTTATTCTGACTTTACCTACCTGTCAAGTGTGTTTTAAAAAGTTATTTTGTATTTTCCAAAATGTTGCGAATCTTATCTGTATATATCTTAGCTAAGTTCTTTTTCGTGTACTCAAAGTTTTTCATGCTGGCTTCTTTCGGAATGTTCATGTCCACAAATTGTCTATCAAGCTTTTCAATGATAAATCGCTCGTCTTCATCCTGTGGCGTCCCGCCCACCTCAGCTAGATCAATTCTTGTCCCATTTTTCAATTCAATAATGTAAAAAAATTCACCTTTGGAGTGCCCGAATAATGAGGAGCGACCCTTCCCATACACACCTGTTTGGATTTTAGATATGTCATTGTAGCTATATTCCTTTCCCTGCGGAGTGAAAAAAGAATAATTAACGATTCTTTTTGCTTTAACTACTGTAACTGGTGTGATGACCGTGTATAACAGTACAAGGGTACCAGTTATAACAGCAGAAATAATGATTTTTCTATTCCTGCTGAAAAACTTACCATATCGTAATGTATCTCTAAAGTCCTTATTAAAGAGGTAAAAGTATCCCACAAAAAGATAGATCTCAAAAATGAAAACCAACCCTGAATAAGGTGATCTGAAAATCCAGATGACATACTCTTTTGGAACAAAAAATGCTTGTTGGAGGAATGCGATTAAGACAAATATGCCTATAGTCAAAAGGATGATGGCGATAAATCCTAGAAATCGTAAAAGGAATACAATAAGTTTTTTCATTGCAATGGCTCCTGTACAATATTTAGTCATGAAGCATCAATAAAAGGAGAGCAAAATTACTCTCCTTCGTTCACAACGATTTTATACCCTTCTTGCAGTGGACCGTCTTCATATACATCTCTTGTTACTATGTAATAGGTTTCTCCATTATCGTTTGTAATAACCACTTCACTTGGACTTTTGTCGACCGCTGCCGCATCCAGGCTGTAGTAAGGTAAACCTAAAGTTGATGTATCAAATGCCATGCAGATCCCTCATTTCTATTTTTCTAAAGCTTACCTTCTTTTTAACATTGAGGCAAGAACTCTTAGTCACAATACACTAGTGTTATACACTTTTATCCTGTTCCAAGTTGAGTTCCAGTTCTTTTTTGCTATACGCTCTTTATACAATTTCATCCGCTCTTCCGTTTCGGTAAAAAATGGAGTCGGCCTAACCTCAAATTGGACTACATCGCTAATCCCCCAAGGAGCTGTTAAAATAACATTGTTATCTCCATCTAATTTAACACCCAGTGCTGTAACGGTTTCTGGAAATTTCGATATGGCATCCACAGATGATGCATAGGGTGACATATGATTTCGAATGTGCATTCGGGCTTCATTTTTCACGGACCACGGAACATTCGGCATAAGGGCACTAAGTTCTGCTTCAAGTTTTTTTTCCACTACTTCATCAATCGTTGTTTGATCAAAATAAATGACGTCGATATCTGGAATTAGTGTCCTCTCACTAAAGTCATGAAGGTGATCCCATATTTTCGAACGAACAAATCCTGCACAAATCCACCAGTCAGGCAAATCCATTGAATATACTGCTTTTAATATTTCCATCATCCATGGATCACTTTGTATAATCGAGATAATTCCTTGCTCATCTATCATTTTTCAGTTGAACCACCTTTTGTTATTCATAGGCTCCTTTTACCTCTGGTAGCGATTGGTAGACAGGGTTTTGTTTTAAAACGGTTTTAATATCAGCAACCAGTTCTGACATTTGTTTACCATCTTTACTCTTATCACATTCAGACCATGCAAAATAGCGCTGTGCATCATTTATCCAAACGGTAAGTTCATAACTGACAAATGGTTTCTTATTACATTGAGTTGATAGCTTTTTGTCCTCAAGATAGTTTGAAAGAATCATGAGTTTATAAATTTGGTTCATCTCATCCTTTGAGAACTGGAAATCGCTGACACTCACTTCCTCACCATTTTGCAGGTCCTTGATTAGTTCTTGTTTTTTTGTGTCGATTTTATTTTTTAACCCTACTCCATATTTAAATTCAAAATCAAATGTGTCCTGTTGGTCTACATCATGGGAAATGGTCAGTAACTCCCCTAGATTTGGGCATTCCTCTACAATATATTTTGTACTAGTAGTTGATTCTTGTTTTTGAATACCTTTACATAGAAAAGTATTTACTTTTCCTTGGCCAAACTTGTCTTCTCTTGTGTCTTCTTTAATGGTCAATTTGTAACCATCAAAAGTTAAATCATTATAGATTGGGTCACCCTCTATTGTATATTGAATCAGACGTATCTTATCCTTCTTACCACCATTCACATTTTTAACAAACTGGTCCAATCTTTCAAGATGTTCAATCCCTCCATGTGACTGTACCACTTCATTAGCGGTCGGTTCATAAGGTTTGTGAGTAGAATCCTCTTCACTTTGACAAGCCGATAAAAGAACAAACACAATCGTAATTAAACCCAGCCATAAAGATTTTTTCATTCACTACTGACCCCTCTTTTCACGAAATAGGACTCACTTTACTCATAGCTGCGTAAAACTCAAGAAGGTGTTTGCTAGAAAGAGCTTTATTCAATAATTCTTCATTGTATCCGTAAGTTTGCATCGCCTTGATAATGGCATCTATTCTTTCTTGTCTCTGTCTTCTATAGTTGGATTCTAGTTGTATTTCTAGTGGGACAGTACGGATGGTGTACGGGCCAAACGGGACATTTTTATATAAGTCCCAAATATATTTTCCGCCTTCCCAAATTCCATTTCCTGTTTGCGAATCAGGGATACCTGCTGAATTGGAAATGTTCACGACTTCTACGTCCACGCCTTCTATTTTCCACCGTCCTTTTGTCCAGGTAAAACTGGATGGAAAGGTTTGGGTAAAGGTTGGCTCTTCAATTGAGGAAAGCCAATTTTCATCATGTTTTTCTCCATGTTTTTTATGAGGGGCGAATGGTTGTAGTAACTCCGCAAAATGGCCAACACTTTCTTTATCCTTCACATAAATGTCGATGTCTCCAGGAGTCATGTCACAGCCTTGAAGCACTGAACCAACAGAGCCTACTAAAACCCAATCCATTCTTGATTCAGTGTTAACATAGATCTCACATATTTTTGATAGAGCATTTTCCCAATTACTCAATTTCTTCACCTCTAGTCGATTCAACCCAAATACCATTTCGGATTTCATTTACCTTTCCAAAAAACTCAATCGTATCTCCTTGTAAAACAATACCATCACCGTCATAACAGGTGTAAATCGTGTTTTTGTTCGTTAAAGAATACTCTACTAGTTCCTCTAGACGAGGCTGCTGTACTTCCCAATGTGGCATGAACTCAAAGTTTACGAGATCCAATGCCTCTAATGTTTCTAATTCAACGATATTTTCGTCTATGTAGTCGGCAATCTTAATGGTTTTAGACATCATGATGCTGCCAGCACTCAAGCCGATCAGTAGTTTGCCTTTTTCCACCATGGCTTGGATGGTCGGGATCAGGTTTCTTTTCTGGAGATTTTTCAAAAAGTAGAAGGTGTTCCCTCCTGATAAGAAGAGCCCGTCGCACTCTTTCAATTGTTCTAGCAAGCTCTCATCATACTCTTCATCTGCATCAAAATATAAAACATCGCTAACCCCTAAGGATTGGAAATACTCCTTAATATAGTTAAAGTATCTTCTCTGTGGGTCCGATTGGGCGGGAATGTATCCTAGTTTAAACTGGCCTTCTCCTATAATTCTTTTAATTCTTTCCTCTAAATGTAGATTCATATTGTTTGAAATATTGCTTAACAGGACGAGATTTCTCATACTTAGTACCCCTTTTTTACATATCTAATATTTACCATAAATTCTTTTCACTTCGACACATTTGAAGTAAATCCCTGCCTTAGTTGTTTTAAGGACTATAATAGAAACAAGCCAGGTAAAAAAACCTGACTTTAACGCAATCATTAAAAATGTAACCCTTTCCCAACAGGTTGAACAGATTCGATTACTTTATTCACTATGTCTTCGTTTATTAGTGTCCTAATAATCCAAGCTGATAAATCTTGCGTTGCATAACATCCCGCCGCAGTAGAAATATTTCCATTGTTAACAAAACTCTGTTCAATAACATCAACATTAAATTGTTTTAGCTGTTCTACTGCTGTTGGATAGGTTGTTGCTTTTTTGCCAGTTAATAATCCTTTTGCACCTAATAAAAGTGCACCTGAGCACATGGAACCAATTAGTTGCCTTTTGGTATCTAGGTTAATTTTTGATAGATATTCTTGATCTTTATATAAATCTTGAACACCTTTACCACTTGTGAAAATGACTGCATCAGCAAAAGGTATTTCGGAAATACTTCCTGTCATTGGGATACGTAACCCAGATACTGAAATATGAGTTTCTTCAGTTCCTAAGAGTTGAACATCCCAATTCGAGATCCCACCGACAAGTCGAACCCGGTTTAATAAATCCCACGGTAAAAAAACATCTATATCAGTAAAGTTATCAAAACATACAATTGCGATTTTCAAGTTCATCCTCCTCCTTTTTTATCAGAATCTATTATAACAATTCTTGGATAAATAAGGAAAATTATATATTATAAGATAGCTAAGATTCTCTGAAAGCCAATCTACTTAGTTCTTTTTATAAGATGATAAAAAAATAAATTTGTGTAATAGTAGATATGTTATAGAGAGATTTTTGTATATGAGGAGGAAAATCCTACTTTGGTTAAAAAATTGATTGAAGAACTTTTAAAAGAAAAATATGGTGATTTTAAACTTGTTAGATTAACTGGAGGTTATACAAACGAAACCTTTTTGTTAACTGGTTCTCATCCTCCATTAGTTATTAAAGTGGCAAAAACAATAAATGCAGACATTGAAAATGAAATAAACTGTTTAAAAATAACTCATAAAACAGGGATAACACCTAAAATCTATGACTTAATAAAAACAAATGATATTCAAATAATTGTTATGGAATACAAAAAAGGAATAAATGGACAAACGATTTTAGATAACAATGAACTAGAAAAAACAAAAGAATTATATAAAAGTTTAGGAGAATCTCTTGCAAAAAGTATCCACTCCAATCTATATAACAAAACTTCAGGAATATATGAGTGTAATCTAAATGAATTGAACTTTCATTTAGATTTTGTCCCTGAAAATCTCATTACAAATTCCAAGATTTTATTAAAAAATATAAATGATACAAAGGATGAATGGGTTTTAACGCACGGTGATTATGAGATTCACAATGTTTTATACACTGATTCTAATACACTCACCATCTTAGATTGGGAATGGGCTGAGTGGGCAAATCCCCAAACCGATATAGGCTGGGTCTGTTGGTTTACAAAACTTCATTATCCTGAGGATGCTGATTCATTAATTTCCTTGTTTATTGAGGAATATAGGAAATATAAGCCTGTTCACATTTCTCCTGAAACCTTAAAAGCTTATTGTGTATATAAAGTATGGAAAGTTTTGCATAAGGTCGAAAAATCTCCTAAAGAAGTTCAGGAAGAATGGATTAGACGTTTAGAATGGACAATTGATACCGACATTATCACTTTTCCCTTAAATTCATAGTCCCTCCAACGAAAAAGCTGTCCCTTATCCAGAGACAGCTTTTTCCTGCCGAGTCATACGGCAACAACGCTTATTCAGTTAAATCAATCGAATACTTCGCAAACCCACCAGCCGACGGCCCAATATATTTTATATTTGGGAACTGCCCGATGAATTTCTGTGCATTCGGCGAGCTATCAAATACCGGTACCACTGTGCCTTTGAATTTAGCAAAAGACCAGTTTTGATCTGCCGTCGGATTAATCGTTTTCTTTTCTTGAATATAATTCGTGATAATTTGTCTGTTTTCATCAGGTGATTTTAAAACAATCTCACCTTGACTTACTCCAGGGAAGGTCACACTTGTTGCACGATAATTATTCGTTGCCACAATAAACTTATGCTCTGCCGCAACAGGCTTTCCTTGATAAGTCAGGTTTACAATTCGGCTGGAACTAGCATTGATCACATTCCCATTCGGATCGTATTTAGCCGGCTTCGTCACATCGATTTGATACTGCACTCCATCAATCACATCAAAATTAAAAGACTGGAAGTTCGAATTAATTAACGGCTGTTCCCCCGCCTTGGATGGATCGATTTGATTGAATTGTCCAGCGCTCATTTCCAGCCATTCTTTAAGCTGAGCCCCATTTACTAACTTCGCTTGAAGCGTATTCGGGTACAAATACAAATCAGCGACATTCTTTATTGCTAATGTTCCCGCTGGAATGTCTGTATAATACTGCGGACCGTTACGCCCACCTGCCTTAAACGGAGCAGCTGCGGAAAGAATAGGGATACCTGCATACTTACTATAAGCTGGATCTTTTAATTTCTCGGTTAAGTATTCTGTTTGTGCAATATTCACGATTTGAACAGAAGGATCATCCTGAACGAGCGCAAAATAACTATAGATCGGAGCGGTTGTTTCCCCGACAGGCTGATTCACATATTTAATGGTACCCTCGTGTTCTGGTAATATAGCTTTCATTAACTCGCCGTCTGTTTCTACAATCGATTTCCCCGTTGCATCCACAATCGGACGAACACTACCTTGACTGTCAACTACCTTCCACTTACCTTGAACCTTTTGTAGTTGTAGGTCGATGACGCCAAGGTGACTGCCGAAAGCTCCCGGCATTACCACGGGTTTCCCGTTAATCGTTCCTTTCTCCAGATTTACATTCTGTAAATCCTTATAAAGAGGTCCGGGGAAAACATTATGTTGATGACCGGTAAAAATCGCATCAATATCCTTGATGTCGGTTAAATAATAAGCAGCATTCTCCATTCCAGGCTGATAGGATTCACCGCTAATTCCTGTATGAGCAAGGGCGATAATTACGTCTGCTCCCTTCTTTTTCATCATCGGAACATATTTCTTAGCCGTCTCCACAATGGATTTCACTTCGACTTTTCCTTCTAAATTCGCTTTATCCCATTCCATAATCTGCGGTGGGACAAAGCCGATGACCCCAACCTTAATCGTTTGCTTTTTCCCTTGTGTATCCACAATGGTTTTATTAAGGAAAACATAGGGTTCAAAATATGGTTGGTCTGTCCCAGCTTTCACTACATTAGCGTTAACAAGTGGCATTTTGGCATCATTTAATACTTCGTTAAGATAGTCCAATCCATAGTTGAACTCATGGTTACCTACCGTTGTAGCGTCATAGCCTAACAGATTAAACAGGCGATAGACCGGGTGCACCTCACCCTTCTTTAATCCCTTTACCTTTGCCACATAGTCACCTAAAGGATTGCCTTGAATTTCGTCCCCATTATCAAAAAGCATTGAGTTTTTCACTTCGTTACGTGCTTGTTTGATTAAGGTAGCGGTTTTCACCAAACCTACTTTGTCATCCTGCTTTGTCTGATAATAATCATAATTAGCTAAAAAAACATGAATATCGGTCGTACCAAGTAATCGAAGCTGGACAGAACTGTCTGGCTTTTGTGCAAATGCACGGAAAGGCGAAAACTGTCCAATGACCACTAGCAATGAAACTAGAATGATGGTAAGTGTCTTAATCAATCCATAAACCTCCTTTTGAAAAAATTTCATACAAACGAGGATAGTTTTAGCAGCAATGGATTGGAATATGCCGATACTTGTAAAAAAATCCACCTATCAAAATCTATTCCCTTCGAGTAAACAGTCAATTATAATTAAAGGATACTCACTTACAAAATAAGGTAAGAATACACCTTACATTTTCAGGAGGTGATGAGTCTTGGGAAATCTAACTAGATTACCAGGGACTCCAGCAACTCATGCAAAGCCAAGTATTGGAAAGGCGATACTTTGCATGGGGCGGACACTAATTTAACAAATCGCCCAGGTAAGCTTTTTTAATATGCGGCTTTGCACCTTATTTCTCTAAATAAAATAAGGGGCTGGCAATGTATGAAATATGTAAACGCAACCAATATCTTACCTGAAAAGCTGATTGCAGAAATTCAAAAATACGTTCAAGGGGAAACCCTTTATATTCCGAAGCCGGAAAAAACTTATCGGAAGTGGGGAAGTTGTTCCGGGGCAAGAAAGTCGATTGATGAGCGAAATGCCTCCATCAAACATGCTTTTACGAACGGAAAAAGTATTCCTAATTTGGCCGATGAGTATTTCTTATCCATCGAAACGATTAAGAAAATAGTTTATTCACATAAGAAACACTAAAAAACGCTCATCTCTGAGCGTTTTTCACTTAGCTAAATCTTTTTGTTTTCTCAACTAAATACTGCACTCCGTATAATAGATAGGCCTTATAGTGTAAGTAGAGAAAAAATTGAATATGATTGATTCCATTAAGACTTATAATCTTTAATCTTTTTAGGACGTCAATGAAAAAAAACGCAAAGAGGCCATCTGAAATGACATTTAACAACACAAATTTTTTAAAGTTTCCATAAGAGATTTTTAGTAGCCACATGGAAAAAGGCATATATGGCCCCACACTAAAAGGAAGTTCATCTTTAATAAATGACTTTCTTTTATCGTAAAACTTCCACCAATTTCTCCTGTGTCCATACAAATGATTGATAATCTCAAAGATCACAATAAAAACCCCTGAAATAGAATACCGTTTGAAACTCCGCTTTCCGATAAATAACAATGATAGCCAGGGAATGATTATAATAGCAAGATTAAATACTAAGTGCCTTGGGGTTATTATTGGCTTTTTCACCTTAACATCCCTTTCCATTTCATTTTTAAACTATACGCCCTATTAAGTGTGGCTGAAAATATCCAATCGTATGTATGATTTGTTTCTAAATCATCCTCTACCTTTTAATTACTGGATACTTTTTTTAAAATAAAGTTAATGAGGTGAGGAACAATGAACGAAAATTTTATAAAAAACGACCAATATAATTTTATTAAACGGCAAGTGGCTTTGATAAAGGATAGTTATAGGAAGAATTCTGACCCAAATGTGATTAAGGCGGTTAGGGAACTGGCGAATGCTCAAATTCTTGAGCTTTTCCCGGAAACAACAAATGAACAGGCAGACATCTTGGATCTATTGAAATGGAAAACGGAAGCGGAGTTGGACCACTATGTTCAAGAGTTAGCTAGCTTCTTAATCCCCTTTCCCAAGCTGACCGAGCAGCAAGTGAAAAAAATGTTCCCTAAGGTGAAAAAGCTAAAGGTACCTAATTTATCAGATCTCGATTTTGAAAAAATGACCTATCTAAGCTGGACGGATATTAGCTCCAATAAAAAGTTTATTATTTACAATCTTAATGAAAAGTTGATGGGGATCGAATGCAAATATTCCATTTTAAATAAAGATAATATTTGTTCATTCTGTAACCGTTTTGGGAAAGTGGCCTTTATTACTACGGTGACCAAAGCCAAAAAATCTAATAATCCTGATTACTATAAAGCTATTGGAAACTATATCTGCTTAGACAGTGCTGAATGTAATAAAAAGATCACAAGTGTTGACTATTTAACTTCGTTTTTAGAAGAGGCGTTAGAGAAGCATGCATAGTAAAAAGAACCTTGGGAGCAAGGTTCTTTTTTAGCGGAGCGGCTTGTACAAATATGTCTCGGGGAGAGTTCTGCTTATGCGATAGTAAAATCGTCTTATGCGACAGTAATCAGAGCTTATACGACAGTTAGTAGCTTATGCGACAGTAAATCATCCTTATCAGACATTAATCTGCGCCTATACGACAGTAAACCACCCTCATCCGACAGTAACCGCCACCTATACGACAGTAAGCCCCAATCCGAAGCAATCTGCCCCCACTTTATATCATCAAAATCTCTCTAATATCCTCTTCCGTAAGGCTAGCCAGCACTTTTTCATCCGAATCAATCACTTCATCGATTAAATCTCTCTTCTTATCCTGCAGCTCATTCATTTTTTCCTCGATGGTGCCGCGCGCCACGAGCTTGATGACCTGAACGACATTTTTCTGACCCATCCGATGAGCGCGGTCCGCTGCTTGCTCCTCGACAGCAGGGTTCCACCATGTGTCATATAAAATCACCGTATCTGCGCTCATAAGGTTGAGCCCTGTGCCCCCTGCTTTCAAGGAGATCAAAAATAAATCCCGCTCGCCGCGATTAAAGCGATCACAGATTTCCACACGTTCTTCTGCCGGCGTTTGACCATCCAGATAAAAGAACGGTAACCCTTTCGCCTGCAACCTTCTGCCAATCAACTCAAGCATTTTAGTAAACTGGGAAAAGATGAGCACCCTTCTACCTGAAAACTTCGACTCATCCACAATCCTTATCAGCTGATCAAGCTTGGCAGATCCTTCTTTATACCCATCTACAAATAAGGCCGGGTGACAACAAAGCTGACGTAGCCGCGTTAATCCTGCCAATATTTTAATCCGGTTTTTTCGAATCGTGTCCCGATCCAGATGCTTCAACGTATCATGCCTTAATTTCGCTAGATAAGCAGCGTACAACTTCTTCTGTTCAGGATACAGTTCCACCGATTCCCGCGACTCCATTTTTTCAGGAAGCTCTGCGAGAACATCCTCTTTCAGGCGCCGCAGGAGAAATGGCCGAATTCTTCGCGCGATTGTTTTTCGAGAAAGCTTACTATATTCTTTTAATCCTAAGAACAACTCCGGAAAGACCACGTGAAATATCGACCACAACTCTTCGAGTGAATTCTCAACGGGTGTACCCGTTAGTGCAAAGCGATGACGTGACGGCAGCTTCTTAGCCGCTCGAGCTGTCTGTGTTAAGGGATTTTTAAAGGCTTGTGCCTCATCAAAGAACAACGCATAAAAGCTCTGTTTCTCTAACCAGCTAATCTCACGCCGTAATAACGGGTAGGAGATAATCATTACATCCACATCATAAACCTTTTTTAGAAGCTCAGCCCTCTCCGATTTGTCCCCATCAATCACAATAGCATCTAATTCAGGTGCAAATTTGCGAATCTCGCTCAACCAGTTATAGGTTAAAGAAGCAGGACAAACAATCAAAACCGGCTCCTTCTTCTTACGAATCTCAGGTAGCTCGGACACAATATACGCTAGGCTTTGAATGGTCTTTCCAAGCCCCATATCATCTGCTAAGATCCCGCCAAATCCGTAGTGTGCTAGTGTTTTCATCCATTTGTAGCCCACCTTTTGATACTCTTTCAAGATGTGCGCTAAACTGGTCGGCACCTCAAACTCAAGCTGTCCAGGGTTCATGAGGTGGTCAAGGAACTGGCGGAAGGATTCCTCCAGCTTAAACGCATCACTAACCTCCACCGTATCAAGGAGCTGCAAACTCTGCTCGATCGGTAGCTCTAATCCAGCAGCTAAGTCTTTATCCTTCATTTGAGGAGACAACAAAAACCGTTGGATTTCATTCATTTCTCTCGATTCTAATGAAAAAAGAGAGCCATTCGGCAGGCGGTAATATTTACGTTTTTCCTCCAATGCGGCTAATACTCCGCGAATCTGATGGTCTGAAATCCCGTCCATCTCAAATTTGAATTCAAGCCAGTTCGTCCGTTCTTTTTTGACCTTCACTCTTATCTGCGGATGGGTGGTCCCTCTAAAAATCCGGTTTCTTACTGCTGTTGTTGCATAAATTCGCACCAGCTTTTGAAGTTTTGGAACCATATGAACTAGAAACTCATATTCGAGCTCCTCATTATGCAAAAAGTAGCCTCCGTCCGTCGTGGCGAACTCGCTATCCTTCATGAGCTGCAGAATTTCTTCTTCCTTCTCTAACTCTCTTACAATTAGACTGTCAGCTGGCAGCTCTCTCTTTTCCAATGGATTAATCATCATATGTTCATAATGAAACTCAAGGCCGGCTAGAAGGCGATTACTTACTCGGTCTAGATAGAGTTTAGCTACCAACGGCGTACCCATTACTTGTTTCCGAATCGATTCAGCGATGGTCACTTGTCCGAGCTTTTTTAATCCTGGAGCGACTTTTTCTAAGAAAAACGAAATCTTGTCTTCCGGAATTGGGATACGATTCGTTCCTGTTTGAGACAGCATTTGTTTTAGCTCGGCGAGACGCTTGCAGTCTTGCGCGTCTAACTGTTTGATTTTCCCTTCATACAAAACAGACCGATACGCATCCAAGACCAGCACCTGCTCAAAGCCTTTCACATGCAATTGATATCCATTTCCATCTGCTTCTTTAAACTGAAACTGCAATGGCGGCAATTCATGAGAGACATGAATTCCTTTAAAAGTCTGCCCGTCATACACAAGCTTTACCTGAGGGACCTTTACAAGTAACGGTTGCAGTTGTTCCCAGGAGGAAGAAGGGATTGGCAATATTTGATGTTCATTGGTGTCAGGCACCTTTTTCATATAAATCTTTTCATCACGCTGTACTTGAATGAGCTGTTGAAGGACGGCATCGGTTTCCTTTGGAAAACAATGCTGACTTGGGTCATACGTAAAGTGTCGTGAAAGGGTAGCTGATCTGCTTGTACCTACTTGTTCTAAAAAGGCACGAATATCCGTCACATTTGTTGACTCAACCGCCATTTCAATACCAAAAAGGTAGCTCCCATCACCGAGGTCCACTGGGCGGCAGGTAAGCTCCACCTCAAGAACCTCCCTCGTTTCGAAATGGTTCTGGTGACCACTAGAGCGAACAGGTCGATCCGAGAAAAGATTAAATAAGCCTTCAGTTAGACCCGGATCGCTAGATATGTTTGGGCTAGTTCCATGTTGTTGATGCTCGTAAATGGCCAATAAAACAGCTGCAATATGCTGACAATCCTTATTAAAGGACGCAAGCTTCGGGCAACTGCATTCCGTCCTCAATTTCCCATCTGCATTCGCTTCAATCAGCACATGAAAAGCTTCATCAGCTGTAACCGTCGCTTGGCAACGATCAGGTTCATAGAGTTCAAAGGTCACTCTGTCCGTTCGGTAAAAATAATCCCCTCGTTTGAAGGAGACAGTGCCACACATTTCTTTGATGAGTTTATGGTTTATCGGTATGTTCACGTGCTTTCCCCTCCTCATGAGGATCAGATTTAATAGTAAGATTGTAACACAAACTAGGGAAAGGGACAGTCCCCCGTTGCGCTAAAGCGCCGGGGGACTGTCCCTTTCTCTTGCTCACTCTTCTCGGTAATCTCTTAAATTAAAATAACCAACATAACTTACCGGTCTAAATTCTACTGCTTTATAAACGGGGATCATCATCTGGTCAAACTGAAATAATTTATCTACATACTCATTATGCACCGAAAGTCCTTGGTAGGTTTCCGGGGTTAAGTCCCTGAAATATTCATTCTTCAGCTCATAGCCCGTTTCTAATTCCTTTAAGCTTTTTCTAATTATGTCTTGATAAGGGGAAAGCTCTGAAGGGATGACCATACTTTTGAGTGCTAAGATAATCTCCTCCCCTTGCTTCATACTTTCTGTTCGATTCAACTCAATTTCCTCTTTAGACTTACCTGCTACAATCGCTGTTAAAAAGGCGGTTTCGGATTTTTTTTGTTTGCTAACAAGCCTAATAATATCATTTTGAAAATGGATTAACGCCACCTGCTGCTGCCGAACGGTCGAAAGACTCGCTTGCCTGTTTTTTGGTACTTGGATAAAGTTTTGTACCAAAAGCAGAAGACAGCACACCGCTATGACCAAACTTGCTGCATATTTAAACCTCTGAATGTGTTGAGATCTTCGGGAAGATTTTTTAGATTGCTTGATTATCTTTTTTTTAATATTCTTTGAAAGCTCTAGCTCCTTAAAATAAGTATCATCAAGACTTTCCTTTAATAAACGAAGTTCATCTTCCATCATCATCCCTCGTTTCATTTCTAACCTTCTTTTGTAAAAGCTCTTTGCCTCTTCTTAACCGAGTCCTGATTGTGTTTTCACTTTGTTGTAAAAGAGTTGATATTTCATCAACCCGATAATTTTCATAATAAAAGAGAATAATAACTTCCCTGTACTTTACAGGCAAATTAAGCACTGCTGATGCTAATTCATTTTTCTGTGATCTTTCTAAAACCTGATCTAATACGCTGTCCTTCACAGTGGTTTGCTTTGGCGAAAAATCCAAATATAGCAAATTTTTAAAGGACCAACTTTTCAAATAATCTTTACAAAGGTTAATGGTTATCGAATAAACCCACGTTTTCACTGAAGATTCTCCACGAAAATGATCCCAGTTCTTATAACATTTCAAGAATGCTTCCTGCGTAAGATCCTCTGCTATTTTTTGATCCTTCACATATGTAAACGCAAGCTTTAGTATCTTGCTTCCCAATGTTTCCACTAGTTCCTCAAGCATCGCTTCTTTGTTAATACTCGATACATCAATGGGCACTGGCTGCTTAGGTTTATTGACCTTCATCGGGTCCCCCCGTTCTATACTTTCTGTCCTGATATATTAGACGATAGGTTAGCGGCTTTTTATTCATTTATTTTTTAAAAACGTAAATTATGAGTTTTCGGGTTTAATGAAATCGGACTTTTTGTCCATAAATATTTCCCCCACCTACTGAATAAAATGACTATGACCCATATTAATCCTCTATCTATGAAAGTAGGTATCTGGCAATGAAGCACAAAATCCATCGATGCAATTGCAGAAAGGTTTGGTCCGTCCAAAACAGAAAGACCAGGTCCACAGCAAGTTCCTTACTTCTGGATGGCCATTGGAAAGCTGAATTAAAGCCCGAGAGAATATCGAACCCTAAAGGCTTTGTTACAACAGATAACAGTCAATCTATTATATTTAATCCTCCCCCTGAACTACTGGAGCAATATGCAACGGTGGACAAATTAATTTATGATAAAACGAATGTAGATTTTAATCTTGCCCATGGAGAATCTCTTTATTTTGCTGAGGATGGGAGCTGCTTTATTCTTAAAAAGCGGAGAAGTGGCCATTCACAAGACAATTACTAATCAAACGTTTGATTAGATTTTGTTATTCATGTTTTTAATTCACTCTTGTATCTTATTTGAGACTAAAACCCCCTTCAATTAGAAGGGGGGCTGCTGCAACAAAAGATAATTCAACTTATACCTAGAACGGAAAATCCTTCCCACTTTTATCACGTACAATAACCTCATACGGCTGGTTTCCTACCTTTGCCTTCACGTCTTCACTATCAAGGAACGCCTTAATCTCGTCACGAATTTTCCCAACCGTCTCTTTCGTTCCATCATCCGATGCAGTCATACTAGTTTTAATAAAAATTTTCATTTTTTCCGGTCTATATGAATAACCATACCCGGAAACTTTATACTCCTTCTTCAGTGCTAACCCTTCGTGAATACTTCTCAAATAATCCGTCCACAAACCCTCACGCTTGTTGTTCTCTACATCTACCACATCCATCACTACTTCTTTATCGGAACCATTCGCTTTTGCAAGCTCAAGTGTGGCCTTTTGGATTTCATCAACGCGCTTTTCTGTTAACGGAATACTTACCTCTATTTTCGAGTTATACGGGTTAACGGTCATAATTTCATAACCGGAGTTCCTCAGTCCTTCTTCTAATTTCAAACCAAGCTGCCTCATTTGTTTTTCTTCTTCAGTCTCTTCCACAATTTCTGGAATAAAGGATGTCACCTTGACTTCGTACGAATCATACCCCTTACTTTTCAGGATGTCCTCTACGATCCCTGTGATTTTTCCTCTCTCCCGGTCCGCATCCTTTTCAGAACCCTCCACTCGAATCTCAAACAATACCTTTTCTCCAGGGGTCATACCCAAAGCGAGATTCTTGTATCCTTCCTTCTCTAAAGCATCATGGATTAGTTCGAAAACCGGTTTGGTTTGGAACACCTGCCCTAAATAAGGAATCTTCGAAGCCATTTCGGCTATCGATGGACTGAGGAAGGCGGAACCTGTCAGGATACCTAGACCAATGACTACTGCTGCAGCAAACTGGAATTTTCTATTTCTTCTCGTTTTCACAACTGGGGCATCTTGAATATCTTTCACTTTTGATTCCTCCTTAATATTCCTAGCAAAATCGTACAGAGAAGAAGGAACCTGAATTTTTTCCATATCTTCCTCAATTTCTTTCTTTACAAACTCATCCATCTTCATTGTGAATTCACCCCTATCATCTGTTTTTCAAGCAATCTTTTTTTCAAAGCGTTCCGCGCCCGCCGCAGTTGAGATTTTACCGTGGAACTCTTGATTCCAAGTAAATCAGACACTTCCTGAATGGTTAGCTCTTGATAATAATAGAGAAGAAGGACATTTCGGTAATCCCTGTTCTCAAGGGACCATATGCCCCTTCTTATTTCATTTTCCGTTTCCTCTTTTATCACGCTATCCACCACACCCTGCTCATCACTTAGGGATTTTATTTCAAGTACGGATTCTCTTAATCTTCCGTTCTTTCTTAATACATCAATGGAGCGGTGTGACACTAGTTTATAAAACCATGTACTGAAAAAATGGATTTCCTTCCCACTCATAATGTTTCTGTACACTTCAATCATTGCGTTTTGAACGACCTCTTCCGCCTGTTCCTTCGATCGAAGAATCGAATAACTGGCACGATATCCTTTTTCAATCAACGGATGAATGAGTTCAGCAAATGCTGAATCCTCTCCATTCCGAATCCGCTCGATCAGCTTTTTCTGATCCATGATAGAAGCACCCCCTTCTTTGTTTCTTTGTTTGTACCTTTTAGGCGACGATGAACCCATTTAGGTTGCATTTTTTCTGTAAAAAATTAAAAGCATGGCTTTTTCGCCATGCTTACGTTCAGTTAACTATCTCTTTATTGGTCTCTCCAGCGTTAAAATCTCATCTTCAATAGCGGCATATCGCTCTTCCACCACACGCTTTACATCTAAAACCGCCGCATTATAAAAATGTGGTGCAAGTGTCTCCTTCACAAAATCTAACACTCTTTCTGCCGCAAATTCAGAAAGTTCTTCGTCTCTTTCTTCAGTAAAGAAAGATTGTATATCAGAGATCATTACCTGTTGCTGCTCTTTAGTTAATTTAAAAAACATATTAGCCCACTCCTTACAGTTTCAATACAGTCACTATACCCGTGAAAGTTTGAAAATTACAGGCTATATTTTTACGAATTTTTGTGTCAACGACCCGTTATAGATTGTCAACTTGCTTATTTAACCAATTAGTCATATCTTCAAAAAATTGTTCCCGCTCAAGATCATCAAATGGCCGGTGTCTCACAAGAGGGTATTCATATTTCTGTTTGTCTGGTGAAGAAAGGGTATTAAAGAAGTGTTGCAGCTTAGCTGGTGGCGTTAGTTCATCCTCTAATCCATACTGTAATAAAAATGGTAGTTTAATTGATTTTGTCTCCTTTGATATCCGTTGAACTGCCCGCATTAATCCCCGTCCCAACCCAGGTGTTACTACATCATGACGTAACTCATCCGAACTTAGTCGCGCAAGTTCCTCAGGATCCTTTGTTAGTATTTGTGGGTTACCAGTCTTTACAATACTGTAATCTGGTTTAAGCTTACCCATTAACGATATAAGAATTCTTTCTGAAGGTGTAACCTCATAGGAAATAGCCGGTGATATGGCAACGAGTCCTGCAAGTCCTTCACTATAATCTAATGCATATTCAAGAACAATGACACCACCTACGCTATGCCCCACAATATAAAGTGGCAGTCCGGGAACTTCGGAGGCAACTAGCCGTCGAAACGCATGTAAATCATTTCGATATTCATCCCATTCTCGTATGAATCCCCTTTTTCCTAAGCTTTTTCCGTGTCCACGCAAATCAAAGGCATACACTAAAAAATCACGATTTACCAAACTCTTGCTAAGGTTTTGCAATCCACCACTGTGGTCACCATGACCATGTACTAAAATAACAGCCGCTTTTGGAGCAGTTACCTCTGGATGCAGTGCTTGATAATATAACTCCACTCCATTAACACCTTTAAATTTCCCCTCTTGTTTCATGCCGCTCCCCCGCCTTTAACCTTCTATTTATTTATTATTAACCTGGCAATTTCACACTATAATGCCGCATTGATCTTGGAATTCCTTTTAGCTCCAGGGATCCAGTATAGATTAAATATCTAATTCGATACTCTAGATAAGAATCACCCACTATTTCAACCATTTGATGAAGGGTTTCTCCAATTACTCTCCCTGCCCGAATAAAATCTTTTGCTTCTTGCTTTTTATGCAGATTGCTGATGGTTTCTAATATAAGTTCATCAAAATAATCTCCTGACACGCTGGTAACCTTACCATTTTTCCATAGACGTAAATTCTCTTCCGTTTGCGAAAGTAATTTCCATTCATCTAATAACTGTAATCGGGCCTCTCGGGTTAACGGCTTGCTCAATTGGCTTTTTTCGAATAGGAGCCTTAACTCATCCGGATGCAGGGAATTCGAGTAACTTATCTCGTCCATAGAGCCGATCCATTTCTTATAAAGTTCTGTCGTATTAATTTCAACTACTTCATTCTCTTTTTCCCTAAATAAATGCAGCATAAATCGAAGCCCGGTTTGTTCATTCCCATTATTAGCCGTCCAAATGTATATAGGTACATCCTCAGGGAGATCCTCTATTTCTAGTAGAGTCTTAGTAAAATGATTTTCTAGCTCGTAATCATCCTGTTCAAGATTAATATTCTCATTTAACCATTTATACCGTTCAGCTTGTCCCACTTTATCATCAAGTTTCCATAACGGGCCGATTGAAAATAATCCTTGGAATGTAATGACCGTCTTTGGCCGCTTTAATCCAAACTTTAAAGCACCCGCTGCCGATTCTGAAGACACAAGATGTATGGGGCCATTTTTCTCTATAGAAGTTGAACGTTTTCTTTGTGTTCGTATCAGTTCATTTATTTTACCTACCATGAAGTTAACATCATCCAACCTAATCGAATAACCTCGGCCTTCTAACGGAATATGTTCTTCATGATTAAATTCTTCGAACCCCTCCGCGATTTCATATGTGTCCCATCCACCTTGTTCAGACAACTGTGACACAGTCAAATAGCTATCTCCTTGAACTTCATAAACAAAGACAATATTCGGTTCTGTGAAAAAATAGATGTATGGATAGTTATTTCTCGTTTTCATGGCACTCCACCTCTTTTTTAATCAAACGTTTGGTTAATTTTTTCAGCCCTTATATACCAATGGTTCCAGCGATTTAATCAAACGTTTGATTAGTTTTCCGGCAACCATACTCATTTCTTTTTCTTTCATTCTATGGTACTGTCTTTAAAAAACAAAACATTAAATAAAAGAGGGATATTTATGAACATACTTTGGGATTTCGACGGGACTCTTTTTGATACCTATCCGGCACTAGTCGAGGGATTCATCAACTTAAGCAAACAGGACCTAGATCGCACGGAAGTTTTGAGATGGCTGAAAAAAGATTCCAAGACTGCTTTTAAACACTATGGAATCGATGAGAGTCAACGTGAAGAATACACACGATTACATAACTATTATTCAAAAAATGAAAGCCAACCTTTCGAGCAGTTAGAAGAGGTCCTCGCATCTGTTGAAAATAATATTATAGTTACTCATCGGGACAAGGAATCAACCATATTTCTCCTTGAAAAATACAATTTAATTAAGTACTTTAAGGAAGTTGTCTCAGTGGAAGAACAAGGCTTCACTCGAAAACCACACAGTGCTTCATATGAATATGTACTAAAAAATCACCATATTGATTTGGTAGTGGGTGACCGTGAGTTGGATTTAATTCCGGCTAGGAAAATAAATATTAAAACCGTCGCCTTTCAAAACCGCGACATCGAAGCTGATTTTCATATAGACAGCTATGGTGAATTCATTCCAGAAGTGCTTAACCAGCTACAAAAACCCCTTTAATCAAGGGGTTACTTTTTTAATCAAACGTTTGATTAGTTTCACAAACCTTTACGTACCAAGGTATCCAACGTTTTAATCAAACGTTTGATTAGTTTTTGTGGCTAAGCGATTCCAATTCAGTTTGAGAAAAATAACGGACAGGTTTGCCTGCCTTTGTTGCATATTCAATTTCATTTCTGGTGCTGCTTCCGATATAGCCACCAACATCAATGATAAAAATCTCATCCGCCAGATCAATTTTCTTTAGATGAATTCTTGCAAATAGCTCTTCTTGTTCCTTAGTTATTTCTATTCCTTCACTTTGTTCAAAGAAACCAAGACTAATGACGGCATTCCCTTGCAACGTCAGAAATGCATTTGCTTTTTCGAACTGCTCCTTAAATTTAGTAGAACCACACAACGTAATGACTTTCACACCACTTCTCCACCTTCCCATAACATGTATCCTCTTTCTAATAAACTACTCTTTGAACTTCATAGGATTTTCAATTCGTATCGAAAGTACCTCTTCACAATTACATTTCGGACACTTATTCTCCTTCAACCTTACCAACTCCTTCTCCTCTTTATAAAAATAGACGTTTGATTCCATATATTGTTTCGCCAAATAAAAAACACCGCCTAACCCGGCAGTGTCATCTCCATTTTTCTACTTTCCTCTGTACTAACAACTGAAATCCGTAAATGATAAAAGAATAGCTGATAAAAGTTAAGAATATGTGCAATGGCTTGAATTTAATTAATTTAAATAGTTTTGCCTTTTGATAAAGATACGTTAATGGAAATGCAAAGATGGAGTCCATTAATAAGTTAGCCAGAAAATATCGTTTTAAATTCCCAAAGGTAAAGTGAAAAATCCATAATGTTCCCACAAAGAACGGGCCAAAAGTAAAGCTGCAATCGTTTAGCAGTCTTACCTTCCACCCACCTTTACTATTCCACCATTTTAATGGACCCGCCAATAAGCACATGACGCATACAAGGACCGAAGCGAAAATAGAAACGGGTAAATATTGCTTAAAAGACCTCTTTGGGAGAAATATGATGGAAATCCACGGTAAAGTAAGCTGAAGAATCCTAATGAGCATAGGCATGGATTTATTGCCCCCCTTTTCAGCTTACTTTTCCCTGTTGGGATGGGAAAAATTCTTTAATCTTTAAAACTGATCACAAATTTACTTAATAAAATATGCCCCAACAAACATTATTCCAACGATCGTTACGACTGTATGAACAGATAAAACATTGTTTATAAAGGTTTTATTTTCCCTATCTTCTCCTTTAATAAATAGAGGGATAACAAATGGCGGTGGTAACATAAACATTGTCATTACTGCTGCCATAAATAAATGATCTAGATGAAGAATATGATTAATAATGAAGTTGCTAATTAACAAACCAAAAGCAAATAGCATCATCATACGAATAACGACTACCTTTACAACTTTTCCAATACTAGATCTTTCAATTTGGATTTCATAGCCTATGACTAAACAAATCAACGGTGTAGTAATAGTTGCTATAAGTGCGGCAGTTTGTAGAATTGAATTGGATAGAGGATTACTTGATAAAATATTAATTAACCCCGTCTTTTGAACAATAACGCCTAAAATGACAGCTAACAAAATTGGATTTTTTATAAAGGAAGTGAATTGCTCTTTCTTTGTTGAATGACCATCTCTTAGGTTTGTTAATATACCTGCTATGACTAAATAAAAAAATGTGACTTGGCCCAAATCGATAATAGCAAATATATAAACATTCTCTTCTCCGAATAAGACGCTGTAAATAGAGTAACCCAACATTCCTGCTTCAAAGTTTGTTAAAAGTAATGGAAAATAAACTGATTGGATTTTTGTGAAAGATTGAATCCCTTTACCTAATAGTAATGCAACAAGAACTGCTGCAAAAACGGAAATGATAATAAGCAGATGTTTGGCTTCAAATTCAGTTTTAGAAAAAGAAAGAAATAGTAATGCTGGTAGTGACACATTGATGATAAGTTTCTTTAAATCCTCTATGGTATCGGCCTTTATAAACCTAAATCTTCTAAACACTGTACCAACTAAAAATAACAACACAACCGGTAATATTTTCGAAAAGACCTCTAAATAAGCCACAATAATATTCACCTCTTTCACCTTTACCCACACAGATTTAAAAAAGAAAAACTGCCACTATAGGCAGTCTTTCCGCACAATTTAGAAATCGTAGTTATCAATGTTCTCTTTCGTAAACACTACTCGTTCCGGCAATAAGATGATTCCGCTGCGATCATCCGTATAATCATATCCTTGAATCGTATTCGGCTCAATTTTAACGTGACCTACATTTGGTACGTCAAACTCATCGCCCACTTTTAAGTCCTTCCCTTTGACCGTCATGAGATAAGCTACATAGGCTGCAAGAGCCCCCTGCTTTTTAACATCCCAAAGTCCGAATTGCTTTACGGTATCCCGTTTAACAAAATCTCTCATTACATTTGGAGTGGAGAAGCCAGTGATGGCAATCTTTCCTGCTACCTTAAGGTTCTCCGCTGCTTGAGCCATTGCTGGTAGAGCCGTAGCATCTGGACAAATAACAGCATCAATATCAGGGTAAGTTTTAATAATATTTTGACCGACTGTTAAAGATTTTTGAGCATCATTTTCACCAAATTGTGTCGTAACAATTTCCCAACCAGGGTGTTCCGCTTTTATTTTAGCTTTTGCAGCTTCGACCCATTGGTTTTGGTCTGTTACTGTTGGACTGGAGTAGAAGAAAGCAACCTTAGCTTTATCTGGAATTTGTTTAGCTGTCATTTCAATCAACAAGCCGCCTAATTGTTCAGGGGTTCCTTGGTTAATATAGAAAGAACGATGTTTTGGATTGACGTCAGAATCCCATGTAAGGATTTTTACGCCGCGTTTCTTTGCGCGATCCAAAGCTTGGTTTAAACCGTCAACTGATGTTGAGGAAATCATGAGTGCTTTATACCCTTGGTTAACAAAGTTATTAATATACTTAACCTGACCAGCAACAGATGCTTCACTTGGTCCATCATACGTCAAGCCCACTCCAAGCTCTTTTGCCATTTCCTTAGCGCCTTCTCCCCCAGAGGTGAAAAAACCAACACCAGTTAATTTAGGGATAAAGGCTAATTTAACATCTTTCTTGCTCTTGCTTTCCCCACCTGATGCTTTTTCCCCTCCACTGCTACAAGCAGCTAGCAGAAGGAATGCTGATAGTACCACCGTGAACAGCTTTAACAGTCCAGATTTCTTCATTAATCTACACTCCCTTTTGCGGCCCTTTTACAATGGCCTTTTTATTATTAAACTTTTTAATAACTAATTGGAGATGGCTCCAATTAGCTAAACGGAGTAAAACTGCCAAGATTAACAAAAATCCAATCACTACGCTTGTTTCCTCATTTGTCATACTCATCATTTGCAACCCATACTGCATCATACCGATGACAATACTCGCAATCCCTGTACCAATAACCGTTCCCTTCCCACCCGTGATGCTAGTTCCACCAAGGACAACAGCGGTTATAACAGGCAATACTGCTTCTGCTCCAAGGTCTGATCTAGCAGAACTGAAGTAGGAGGTTAAGACGATTCCACTGATACCACCCCCTATACCGGCAATAATGTAAGACCAAATTAAAATAGATTTTGTACGAATTCCGCTGTACCTTGCTGACTTAATATTGATTCCTATAAGAAAAACCTGTCTGCCAAAGCGAGTAAGGTTTAGAATCACAGCAAAAATAATCATAAAAAAGAGTAAAAACAATATAGGATTAGGTAAACCAAAGGTTTGACCATTCGCAACCTGTACAAATGAATCGGGAAAGCCGCTGATACCCTCATATCCTGAAGCTTCACTTCCACCAGAAATTACTAAAGCGATTCCTGAGAAAAGAAACATACTTCCTAACGTAACAACTAACGGCTGCACATTGGTTGTAGCAACAATCACACCATTCACAGCACCCGCACAGGCGCTTATTATTAAGGCAATTAAAACGGCAAGCCAAATGTTTACCCCATTCATCCACAAAACACCTATAGAAATGGACGATAATCCAATGGTTGAGCCAATAGATACATCGATTCCACCCGTAATAATAACGTAAGTCATCGGAATTGCGGCTAGTCCGATGTAAACATAGTCATTCATACTAAAAACGAGATTAGTAAAGTTCAAGAAGTCCGGATTCATCACACCAAAGAAAATCAGTTCAAGGAATAAGAATATTACAAGTGCACTTTCCCATCTAAAGAGTGGCCTGATCTGTTTTTTCATCGTTGTGAATCCCCCCTTTTCCTTCAATTGACTGCTGTTTAAGCCTCTTTCCTCTATTAAACTGACTATTAACTAAATAACTTTGGAATCTAGAATCACTAATGACGATGAGAAGGAGTAAAAAGCCAGAAATGGCGTTGTTCCAGTAAGCGGGAATTTTTAAGTAAATTAACGAGCTGTTAATAGCTGTTAAAAAGATGGCACCGAGTCCTGCACCAAATACTGTACCTAATCCACCGTTTAGACTTACTCCACCCAATACGGCAGCAGCAATGACCTGCAACTCAATTCCACTACCCGTTTGATTAGGTACAAACCCAATGTTCATAACAAAAATCATCCCTGCTATTGAAGCTGACATTCCGGAGAGGACAAAGGCCAGAATTCGTATTTTTGAAACGGGAATTCCAATTAGGCGGGCACCATCTGCATTATCTCCTACTGCATAAAAATAGCGGCCAATTTTCGTAAGCTTTAGAACCAGAAACGCAGCAATAAGGATGATCATCCCAATCCAAATAGGCAGAGGAAGACCGATGAAATCAGTTCCTGATAACTTTTTAAAATAGTTTGGAATATCCTCAATCCATTTTCCACCTGTTAAGATAATCATTAGACCTCTTAAAATACCTAGGGTACCTAAAGTCATAATGATGGCTGGGAGTTTTAAGAGTGCCACTCCGACCCCATTGAACAGTCCTGCAACCAATCCGACAAGGAGAACCACAAGTGCTGCGACCCATCCGGAAACACCGTTCGTTAAGAGAAGACCGCAAACGGCTGCCGATATTCCCATGATTGATCCGACGGATACATCTATTTCAGCCGTTAACAGGACAAATGACTGTCCCACAGCTAATATAAGTAAAATAATGCTGCTACTTACAAGCAGAAGCAGACTGTTACCCGTAACAAACTTACTATTAATGGAGCCAACAATACCGATAAAGGCAAGGATGAGAATAACAATCGAGACTTCTCTTTCTTTTAAAAGCTTTGATAGGAGATTCATAGAGCCTTCAACTCCTTTTTAATCCCAAATGCAGCTGAGGTTATAGAATCGATCGTTAAATTATCCTTTGAAATCGAAGAAGTCATTCTACCTTCATGCATAACGAGGACACGGTCACTCAATTGAACGATTTCTTCCGTATCAGATGAAATCAAGATGACTGCTAACCCCTTTTCTTTCAGTTCATCAATCATTTTATAGATATCCCCGCGTGCACCGGCATCGATTCCCCGTGTCGGTTCATCTAAAATGATGACCTTTGGCCCTGTTTCAAGATATTTTGAAAGAACTACCTTCTGTTGGTTCCCACCAGATAGGTTACCGATTAATTGATTTTGTCCGGTTGTAACCACCTTTAGGTTATCAATTGCTTTTGTTGAGATGTCTTTTTCTTGTTTAAATGGGAGGAATAAGTGTTTGAATCTATGCAGAATCGTTGATGTGATGTTCATTTTTATAGAGGCAATGGAGAAAATACCGTGTTGATGTCGATCTTCAGGGACATAAACTAGCCCCCGATTAATTCTTTCTCTTAAAGAGAAAGCTTTTATATTCTCTTGAAGTAAGAAAACCTCACCAGAATCCCAAGGTTCTAAACCAAAAATGGCGGAGGCAAGCTCCGTACGGCCCGCACCGACGACTCCGGCAATTCCTAAGATTTCACCTGGATAAAGTTCAAAGGTGACATCTTGAAAACGATGACCGGATAAGTCCCTAACAGACAGAACAGGAATATTTGATTTACTTGAGGGGGCGTTAAAATCTTTTACTTTAGCAGTTTTATCTTTACTAGAATCATCTACATGACTAACAGAGATTTTATTACTTTGTTCAGGCATTAAACCTTCTAACAATTTTTCATAGGTGAAATCCTTTACTGCCCCTTTGGCTGAGATTACACCATCCCTTAGAACAGCGACAGAATTAGCTAGCTCAAATATTTCTGTCAGGCGGTGGGTAATATAGAACACTCCTAACCCATCAGTAGTCAGCTTTTTAATAGTAGCAAAGAGTGAATCGATTTCACTAAAAGTTAAGGTGGAAGTCGGTTCATCTAAGATAAGAATCTTTGCATTCCTTATTAGCCCTCTTAGGAGCTCTACCAGCTGCTGCTCAGCAATGGATAAACTAAACCCTTTGCGGTTTAGATCCAAGTTCCAGCCTAACACGGAGAGATAATGCTTTATCCTTTTCTCACACTCAGTCTTATTCTCATGAAAACCGATTGTCACGTTTTCTCTGATAGTCATATTTGGAAAAATAAGAGGTTCCTGCGGCACTAAATAGATACCATGCTTATGAGCATCCGCCGGTTGATGGAACGAAACGACTTCACCCTCAACGACAATCTCTCCCTCATCAGGACGATATAATCCTGTAATGATTTTCATTAAGGTAGATTTACCAGCTCCATTTCCACCAACGATGGCAAAAACTTCTCCCTTATTAAGAGTGAGATCCACTCCTTTTAACACAGGGTTCCCTGCAAATTGTTTATAGATTTGCCGAATATGAATCAGCTGGTCTTGCATTTGGTTCACCTGCCTTGCTAGTTTATAAACTATTATTCATGAACATTTTCTAGTAGAATTAACTTTTGTTTAAACCTGAAAAAAATTTTGATTTTTCTAATAAAGCGCTTACAAGCAAAATATTAAATGACATTCTACCCATAGTCAATACGTTCAAAGTAAATTATCTAAATATTTTGAAATGGTTGACTTTTCGTTTTTCGAGCCCTATACTCGGTATTAGAGTTGAACATTTGTTTACCCAATGATTATTTGTTGAAAGGTTGAGGACATTGTCGAACAATGATGCATTTACCGAAAATCTCCTAGTTAAAGTCGCCTGGTACTATTACAAGGATAATTTAACCCAAACAGAAATCTCTGAAATGCTAAATTTATCAAGGAACAAAGTTGTTCGTTTACTTGACCGGGCACGTGCGGAAAATATTGTTCAATTTCATATCAAAGGCCATGGGGTTAATTGTTTAGAAATCGAACACAAGCTCATCAATGCGTTTAACCTACCTCGTGCATTTGTCATTCCTACACCTAAAGATGAACTCAGCCGTTCCCTATCAAAGGCGGCGGCACAGTATATTGAAAATAATATTAGTAATAATGAACTATTAGGGTTCGGCTGGGGCGAGGCGGTTTCACGTACCATTGAATCGCTCACTATTGACCCTTCCATCGAAGTATCCATGGTCACACTTACAGGTGGAGTTAATTACTACTTCCATAAACGTGATTATTCACTAGAGGGAGGCGTGGATAAATTTAAAGGAGGCATTCATGTCATACCCGCTCCCTTTCTAGCATCCACTGAAGATATGGCTAAAAACATGCTTACTGAACCATCTGTTAGAAATATTCTTGATTTGGCTAGCCTGTCCAATCATGTTGTTGTTGGAATTGGCGGTATCTCCACCGCTTCAACCATTATCAAAGAAGAAAAGATGACCCTTAACGAATTGATTTATATTAAAAATCAGAATGCAGTGGGTGATATTTTAGGTCAATTCTATGATGCTGAGGGGAATATTCTTGATTTACCGCACCATCATCGCTTAATCGGTACACACCTCAACACATTGAAAAAGCTTAACAATGTAATTGGTGTTGCCGGAGGTCCTCAAAAGGTAGATGCGATTTTTGGTGCTTTAAAAGGATGTTACATCGACACACTTATTACCGACGAAGAAACGGCTGTTGCATTAATAAAAAAAGCGGAAGTACACGTTTAATAAAGGAGGTTGCTTTGAATGGAGTTCATCCTAGTCTTTGATGCTGGGACTGGCAGTGTTCGAGCCGCGCTCTTTGACAGAGCCGGCAGGCAGATTGCCGTATCTCAAGTTGAATGGACTCATATTGAAGACCCGCGCTACCCTGGTTCGATGGACTTTGATGTAATCAAGAATTGGGAGATTATCCAGACCTGTGTGAAACAGGTACTCATCCAGTCTAGTGTGGCTCCTCAAGATATCAAGGCCATTAGTGCAACTAGCATGCGTGAAGGATTTGTCCTTTATGACGAAAATGGCAGAGAAATCTGGGCATGTGCCAACGTGGATGCCCGGGCTGAAAAAGAAGCACGAGAGCTTAAAAACAGCGATCCTGAACTTGAAAAACAGCTGTATGATTTAAGCGGCCAAACCTTTGCACTAGGCGCCCTCCCCCGACTCCTTTGGATCAAAAACAACCAGCCTGAAATCTATGAAAAAATTGCCTACTTGACTATGATCAACGATTGGATCCTCTACAAACTCACTAACAAACTTCAAGTCGACCCATCTAATGGCTGTACCACAGGAATTTTCGATATTAAAAATCGTTCATGGACACCAGCAATCGCTGATGCCTGTGAAATTAAAAGTAACATCTTCCCTCCCGTTAACGAAGCAGGTGAATTACTAGGAACAATCCCAGAGTCTATTGCTTCATATACAGGTCTTGCAACAGGAACCCCCGTCTTCAGTGGGGGTGGTGATGCTCAGCTAGCATCCGTTGGTGTTGGCGCCATTAAAGATGCCCAAACCTTTATTTGCGGGGGCAGCTTTTGGCAACAAGAAATTAACATCAAGGCCTTAAAGGTTGACCCTCACAACCGTATTCGTGTTAATTGTCATGCTGTTCCTGATTTATGGCAAATTGAGACTATCGCCTTCTTCCCCGGCCTTGTCATGCGATGGTTTAGAGATGCCTTTTGTGAAATAGAAAAACTGGAAGCAGAGCAAACAGGACGTGATGCCTATGAAATTCTTGAAGAAAAGGCAAAAGATGTCCCTATCGGCTCAAATGGTATCATTCCTATTTTTTCTGATGTCATGGATTATATCTCTTGGCGACATGCAGCACCATCCTTCCTTAACCTCAGCCTAGATCCCAACAAAACTGGTAAAAAAGAAATCTTTAAATCCATACAAGAAAATGCCGCTCTAGTTACCTATGGCAATTTAAAAATTGTAGAAGAAGTGACGGGACAATTCCCTAAAGAAGCGATTTTTGCTGGCGGTGCCTCAAAAGGGACACTATGGAGCCAGACCTTGGCAGATGTCCTAGGGATTCCTGTAAAGGTTCCCGTTGAAAAAGAAGCTGCTGCACTTGGTACAGCCATTATGGCAGGACTCGGTGCCGGTCTATACCCCAATTTAGAATCTGCCATTACCGACATAGTGAAATGGGAAAGAGTTCATTCTCCTAATCTAGAAAACCACCAAAAGTATCAAGCCATTTATGAACATTGGCGTAAAGTTTATGCCGAACAGCTTAAATTAGCAGATTCCGGCATGACGAACCATATGTGGATTGCACCTGGAGTAACCATTTAAATGAAAGGGGGTGAAACGAATGTTTCATACAAGTGAGGAAAACAATGAATATCGTTATGGAACCCATGGCCCCAAATACTTATCTAAAGGACCCAACGTGGATATTGGAGTGGTTCTTTTAAAACCTGGCGATGATCATGATAACCACTATCATACAACCTGTGAGGAAATCTTCTATATCCTTGAAGGTGAAATTGATATTTATATAAACGGTGAACCTGTTCATGTAAAGCCAGGTGACATGCTACAAGTACGTCCGATGGAAGCACACTATTTAAAAAATACGAATTCCGTCGATTTTAAAGCCGTATTTATAAAATCGCCACATATCAGTGAAAGAGATTCCGTTATCGTTGATAACCCAAAAATGAAGGAGTGAATGGTAAATGAATTGGGGATTTAAAAATAGAATGAATCAAATTTTACCAGGCGGGAAAGCCGTTATGTTGGCAATTGACCACGGTTATTTCCTTGGGCCCGTCCACGGCCTTGAAAAGCCTGGAGAAACCGTCAAGGACCTTTTGCCACATACCGACTCTTTGTTTGTCACACGAGGGACATTGGATGCATGCATATCAGCAGATGTAAAAAAGCCTGTCCTTTTACGAGTTTCTGGCGGCGCAAGTGTATTGAATGATTTGGCGAACGAACATATCGTTACCCCAGTAAAAGAAGCCATTAGACATAATGTGGTCGGTGTCGGTGTATCCATTTTTGTTGGTTCTGCTTATGAGACGCAAACAGTGACTAACTTAGCGAATGTTGTTACGGAAGCACACGATTATGGGATTCCCGTTCTCGCCATTACTGCTGTAGGTAAGGAACTTGAAAAGCGTGATGCTAGATTCCTAGGCCTCGCATCTCGGATCGGTGCTGAAATGGGAGCAGATATTGTAAAAACCTATTACTGTGAAGACTTTGAAAAAGTAACAAGTACGTGCCCCGTTCCAATCGTTATTGCCGGAGGTCCTAAATTAGAAACGATTAAAGATGCGCTGGATTTAACCTATAACGCGATGAATCAGGGCGCTGCGGGTGTAGATATGGGCCGTAATATTTGGCAGTCTGAGTACCCAGAAGCCATGATTCGTGCTATTAACGGAATCGTCCACAAGGGGTTAAATGTGAAGGAAGCGCTAGAACTTTATTCACAGTTAACACAAACCAAAGTATTTTAAGAAACCCCTCTAAAGAAAAAGCGGCTTACTAAGCAGTAAGCCGTTCTCTTTTTAAGATACTAATTGTTTAATATTATTGGTTATTCGAAATAGTTATCTCTAATATAATTTTAATTTACTACTACATATTTTTACTCTGCACAAGAAGTTTGGATTTCCCTGATCGTTCCCATTCTTCTACTGTTTCATATGCTTTTTCAGGAGAATACCCTTTTCCTACAAGAACTCCCATTAGAATAAATTCTTGAAGAATATGTGTAGCATTTATTCCTCTTTTAACATCCTCTAATCCTTCTTTTACTAAAAATTCAGTGTGCTGTATCCATTCATCTGGAGTTTTTCCAAAAACATCTGTATTTCCATTACCATGACTGTTGCTTTCTTCCGCAGCCATTGCATCTGCTTTGGTAGCATGCACAGTACCAAATGGATGGTTAGGAGGAGCATAGATCGAATAAAGTTTTAACGGAGTATTACCTGTATTGGTTAGATTGTGCCATGTTCCGGCAGGTATCATGATGGCAGAATCATCATAGACATTTCTTGCAAAGGTTAGATTCTCTTTACTATTACCCATTTGAACAATTCCCTGGCCTTGTTCAATCCGTAAGAATTGATCAACATTCGGATGTATTTCCAAACCGATATCTTCGCCAACATTTAGACTCATCAAAGTAACTTGTAAATGTTGCCCTGTCCATAAAGCCGTACGATACGTATTGTTTTGCTTCGATGCTTCATTGATGTTAACGACAAAAGGGTTTGGTCCATAATCTGTTAAAAGAACACTCCCATCACCGTTGGAAGATCGAAATGAATCAGCTCTGTTAGAGTGATCTATCCCATATGGATAATTCCAATAAACAGACTGTCTTCCATAGTTTGACATTGGAACATTATGATAATATTGATAAGGATACGTATAGGGAACATAGTACATTTTTCTCAATCCCTTCACAGTTTATAAAATTATCCTATGCACTTGTGAAGGGAAGGTACTTGGATTCAAACTTCATTCGTTAACTCTACCATTTTATTAGCCTGTACTTTCCTTTCCCGTCTACCCCCAAATTTAAAAACAACAACCCCACCGACAATAATGAGCACACCAATTAACTGCTTAAAAGTAAATGGAACTTTTTCTAACCCTAATAACCCGAGAGAGTCCCACACCAAAGCAAAAGCTAGCTGTGAAGCAAATACGATTGAAATAGCATAGCTTGGTCCCAAGTGCTTCATCCCTTGAACGATAAAAGTAACAACTCCTATCCCCAGTAAGCCACTGAACCAATACCAAAGCTTCATATTTTGTAGATGAAATAATTCTTTCCCTTCAAAAAGCAGACCGAAAACCATGGAAGCCAGGAAACCTAACCCTAATACTAAGGTGGTTGTGGCCCATGATCCGGCGCGTTCATTGACCTTACTGTTAAAAATATTTTGTACGCTGAGCAGCGCTCCAGCCACCAGCGAGAATAATAGTCCAAGTATCATAATCTACACCCCTAATCTATTCGTAAATATTATCCCCAGCCATCATCCTCAATCCTTCCCGATCCTTGATGAGGATAACTCCCTTTTTCCGCTCAATCAGACCATCTTCGCACAATTGGCTGATTACACGATTTAGATGGCGATAACTCGTTCCAATCAAATTAGCCGTATCCTTTATGCTAATGCTTATTTGGCTTTTGTTAAGTGCTACCGATTCGTCTAGAGAGACTGACATGAGATAACTAGCCAAACGCACTTCGACAGGATACATGATGGTAAGACTCATCGATTTGGATTTGACATGGAACTTTTTCGTAATAATTCCTAATAAAAATTGCAGGAACGGTGCATGGTCTTTCGCATATTTTTTCAACCAGCGATGATGAATACCAATCATACATACCGGTGAAACTGCCTCCGCTGTGTTAAGAAAATCAATCTCCTGTACGTATTCGAGATCGCCAATGACTTCAAGCGGCGTCTTAAACGATAGGATCAACGTTTTGCCCTCTGGAGAATTGGTATAGATTTTAACTTTTCCTTTCACAAGGATGTACAAATACTCGGAGGGTTCCCCCTGTGTACAAATAAATTCACCTTCTTCAAAGCTGTAAAGAGACAAATATGGGAATAGCTGTTGATTTAAAATGGGCTCAAGTTGAAATGTCTCTATATATGATTGTAATTGCCCACGATCCTTTATCTCTTTCAATTGCTTTGCCCCACCTTTCACCTGCGTACGTTTAAAACCTAAGGATGAATACCCCTGCAATCATCATTGCGATCCCAATAAACTGCGGCAGCTTCATTTTCTGCTTTGTTAACCCGAACCATCCGTTACTGTCTATTATAAAGGTTAGACAAAGTTGGGCAATCAGGATTACGGCAACGGTAAACGTGACACCGATATGTTGAATTGCTGTGACATTACTGAACACAACGACAGCCCCAAAGGTTCCACCCGCTAAATATAAAGTTTTGACCTGCTTAAATCCTTGCCATTTTCCTTCACGGGTGATCATTAGTATAATCAGGGACACTATAAAGCCGGTTAATTGAGTGATTGTGGCAGCTTGCCACGTGCCTATATCATTACTTATTCTTGTATTTGCTACTCCCTGCAGGGTAATAAACGCCCCTGCTAAAAACGCAAAAAAGATACCCTTCATCCTTTTCACTCTCCATCGTTGATTTATCTTTATTAAAATGTATTTTGAGCTGTTTAGGGAAGGACATATGTCCTTAAATTGTGAAAAAGGGGATTTATTTTTGTGAAAGGGATTTGATTTTGAGAACGAGGGGAATCTATGTGAACCATTTGGGCTAGGTTTGGTGGGTTGGGGTGGGTTGGTGGGTCAGATAGAGAGGCAGGCTACGCGACCTTTTCTTCCTCTGCTTGGTGATTTCGGGTTCGTAGACGTAGGCTACGCGACCTTTTCTTCCTCTGTTTGGTGATTTTGGGTTCGTAGACGTAGCCTATGCGACCTTTTCTTCCTCTGCTTGGTGATTTCGGGCTCGTAGACGCAGGCTACGCGACCTTTTCTTCCTCTGCTCGGTGATTTCGGGCTCGTAGACGCAGGCTACGCGACCTTTTCTTCCTCTGCTTGAGTGATTTTGGGCTCGTAGACCCAGGCTACGCGACCTTTTCCTCCTCTGATTGACAACTCCGGGCTCGTAGACCCAGGCTACGCGACCTTTTCCTCCTCTGATTGACAACTCCGGGCTCGTAGACCCAGGCTACGCGACCTTTTCCTCCTCTGATTGACAACTCCGGGCTCGTAGACCCAGTCTACGCGACCTTTTCCTCCTCTGATTGACAACTCCGGGCTCGTAGACCCAGGCTACGCGACCTTTTCCTCCTCTGAAAGACAACTCCGGGCTCGTAGACCCAGGCTACGCGACCTTTTCCTCTTCTGAAAGACCATTTCGGGCTCGTAGACGTAACCTACGCGACCAAATCTTCCTCTGAAAGACAATTTCGGGCTCGTAGACGCTACCTACGCGACCAAATCATCCTCTAAACTTGAGCATTCGGGCTCGTAGAAGGTGCTAACTGATGTAAAATTACACTACAACAATGTAAAACAAAATTTATCAGCGAATTTCCGAGGTTTATCAGCGAATATTAAATTTTATCAGCGAATTTCCGAGGTTTATCAGCGAATCCAAAAATCTCCCCACAAAAAAGACCTTCCAAAAAATCGAAAAGGTCTAATGTTTCACTTTATAATGCATTTGCGCAAATTGGTTATATCGCTTCACCTCAAGCAGCGTTAACGAAAACTCCGGATTGGGCGCTTTAAATAAAGGAATGCCCGAACCAAGTATATGTGGCGAAAAAGTTATTATGATTTCATCGATTAACTTCTCTTTCATAAAAGCATCGAGCAAGTTAGCGCCGCCGACCATCCATATTTTCGCGCCTTCTTGTTGCTTTAATCTTTTAGTAAATTCAATAACGTCTTCATTTACAAACTCTACATCTCCATTGGAGCCATGCTCTGATCTCGAGAACACATAACACTTCCGATCGGAGTGCGGGAACGTATCTGTCACATTTACCACATAATCATACGTTTTTTTCCCCATGATGATGGTATCAATTGATTCGTACATTTCGGAAAAACCGTTATCCCCTTCACCCTCGGTTTCATGTAGCCAATCTAAATCATCCCCATCTTTCGCGATAAAACCATCTAAGCTAGCTGCAATAAATAGAACAATCTCTCTTGCCATCAAAATCTCTCCTCCATTCCTAAGCATTTAGTATAAACAAATACGTATAGTTCTACTACTAATAGAAACCCTAATATGGAGGTGAATCCACAACATGAAGAAAAAGGAAAATCAACCTAACGAAATCAGATATAGCATTTGGGATACCAAAACAGAGGAAAATTTTGACCAAATGAAAGAGGATTTGACTGAGTTCATTGATCATTCCACAAACACACAGACCCCAAACGACTAGACAAGCAGCCAATAGAAGGTTGCTTGTTTTCTTTTGTTGTAACAAATGATTAATATGTTTCTAACAAAAATGACATAGTTTATTAATAAAATGTGGGTATAGTAAGCAATAGTGGGGATAGCGCGTGTGGCTATCATGGTATATGGCGAAGGCGGAGCCAGTACTGAGTTAAACAAGAAAACATTCCCTTATTCCATAAAAAATACGTAACTCTTAATATGATAAAATCCCAATTTAAAACAAGGCTTATCCTATTGGAACAGGCCAACAGGTTATCCAATAAAATAGAACTAGCTGACATGTACGATTTTTACAAAATTGGGAGTGGGCATATGGGAATTATTACGGGGAATTATTTTTTAGACCGATTAAATAAAATGAACATTGAAATTTGGTATAACGGTGAAAAAATTAAGGGAATGCTTTCTGAACATCCTGTCTTTAAAGGCATTATGCAAACAAAAGCATCGCTTTATGATTTGCAGAACGATAGTGAGTTGTTGGAAAAAATGACTTACTTCTCACCAGAAACGAATAACCGTATAGGGCTTTCGTTCTTGCAGCCGAAAACCAAAGAGGATTTAAGGAAAAGACGCGAGATGATCGAAATATGGGCACGACACACTCATGGGATGATGGGGAGAAGTCCTGACTACATGAATACGATCATCATGAGCTTTGCCTCTTCTTCGGCTGCCCTCATAAAGGGGAAAGAAAACTGCTTCCCCGAAAACATATTATCTGTCTATGAAAATGCGAAAGAAAACGACCTTTGTTTTACACATACATTCATTACACCCCAAATCAATCGAACCCAATACAATTTCGACTGCTCCACAGAACCTATTTCCGCAAAAGTCGTTGATAAAAATGAAAAAGGAATCGTCATTAAAGGGGCCAGGCTCCTAGCGACACAAGGTGGTTTAACAGATGAAGTATTAGTTTATTCAGCTCCACGTAATTTCATGGACCCAGCCGAAGCGTTTGCCTGTTCTATCCCTTCGGATACGGCGGGTCTAAAGTTTATCTGTAGGGAATCATTTGTAGGAGGGGACTCTCCTTTTAACTATCCCTTAAGCTCTCGTTATGAAGAGATGGACTCCATCGTGGTGTTTGATAATGTGTTAGTGCCTTGGGACCGAGTGTTCTTTTATGATAATGTCGAAGCAGCCTCTGATTTCATGCTCCATAGCTCTTTCCACCATTTCGCCACACACCAAGTGCTCACTAGGCAAATCGTAAAAACTGAATTTGTCTTAGGCATTGCGGAACTTTTGGTAGAGACCATAAATGTTCGTGAATACCAGCATATTCAGGAAAAACTATCTGAAATCATCATTGGACTTGAAACAATGAAAGCCTTATTGGAGAAATCAGAACAGGATGCACAACTGGATGAATGGGGATTTATGCGTCCTAGCCTTCGTCCTCTTCAAGTGGCTACTAACTTCTTTCCACGATTTTATCCTCGTTTCAGTGAAATCATCCAATTAATCGGGGCTAGCGGGATGGTATCCCTACCTAGTGAAAATGCCTTTGAATCGGTTATTCGTCCGGACCTTGATCAATATGTTCAAGGGGCTAGTAAGACGGCTATAGATAGGGTAAAGATATTCCGATTAGCTTGGGATTTGACGATGAGCTCATTTGGAACGCGACAAACCCACTATGAAAGGTACTTTTTTGGCGATCCGATTCGGTTGTCTAGTACTCTGTACCAGACCTATCCGAAGAGTGATCATGTAAAGAACGTAAGTGATTTCTTAGATTTACACTAAAAAGAGCTGCAAATAAATATGCAGCTCTTTCTTCTTACACCTTTTGAAGGTTCTCCCACTCATGTCGTAAAACGCCCATCACAAGCACGTCATATCGCTTTCCGTCCCGATAGACCATGGAGCGCTTACGGCCTTCTAATTGAAATCCAACCTTTTCGTATGCCCTAATTCCACCTTTGTTATATTCAATTACTTCTAAACCCACTCGGTCCAGATTTAATTCGTGGAAAGCATAACGAAGGATCAGCCTCAAGGCATCTGATCCATACCCTTTGTTACGATGAACCGCCTGGCCAATGCCAATTGCCAACATGCCTGCACGATTATTCCATTCAATGCCATGAATGACAGCGAATCCGATTAATTCGTCCTCATCAATAGTTCGAAGTCTGAAATAGGCACTATTGGATCCAGAGCTTCCTTCTTCCTCCCACTGTTCCTTGGTTTTTGGAAGGGCCATATCTGTATCCACATTACGTAGATATTCTGCGTCTTCGCCCCACTTCATCATAATCTCTACGTCTTCTTCTCTTGTTGCAGTTAGCTTTACGCGTTCACCGTAAAAAAGTTTTGAATTGATAATGGTCATTTGAATCTCCTTTAATTAGTTTTATTTTCCACCTCATTACTCTTAGAAAAACCGTTTATCGTACGCAATAGCCTCATCCTCCTGCTAATTAGTTACCTTCATCATATAGTTTTTTTAATTTTACATCAATTAAAAAATGACCATTTTTTTCCTAATCAAACGTTTGATTAGTTCGCATATCCCTTATGTACCAAGGGTTCAAAAGAATTCAATCAAACGTTTGATTAGTTTTTTAAAACAAAAAAAGTTCCTCCGTTAAGAGGAACATCCGCTACCGCAGCTAGAACAACTAGACCCACCTGAACAACTCGAGCAGCTGGAACCTCCATCATGACCGCCACCGTGATGCCCCCCGTGACCTCCGTCATGATGGCCACCACCGCCTTTATGATCATACGATGCCGTCCCACAAAATGTCGCCGTAGAGCAGCCACTTGTGTAATTCGCCGCTTTCGCATAGGTATATTCACTTGCGTAAGTCCAATAATCATCAAAGTAAAAAGAAGAATAAAATACCATTGCAAGCCCTAGATTCGTCATTTCCCCATAATGACGCTGCTTCGTGAATTGACCTTTTTCGTCCACTTGATACATCATTTCCACTTCATTCACTTGCTGCTTCATTCTCATCACAAGATACTCAACGGTACCCCTGTTTTCATCGTTCACTTTAAAATAGCGATTAATCAACCATTCATTACTTTCTTCCCTAAACTCTTGTAAAATCTGTTGATCTAAAGGGTATCTAAAAAAACTACCCCACGACTTCCAGCTATACTCGGTAATCGAAAATAAATGAGAGAACACCCAATCAAAAAATGCTCGTTCCTGCGGTGCAGGCGTTGGGTTCGTGTTAGGTGTATGGTGGAGCATTCTACCAACAAAGCGATTGGAGAACGTCTGATATTTTTGAGTAAAAAGCAGCATCGTATGCCAAACTTCGTCTACCTCTGCACTAAACATCGGTGTCTCCTTCAACATATTCGAAAGCAAGAAATACCGCTTTAACTCAAACATCCGCCACTCAAATTCATCTTCGGTCCGCTTCGGATATTCCTGTAAAAAACGGTACTTTACCTGTTCAATATAATCTGCATTCAAAGCAGATTCTAATTTTTCTAGCAATGGTGCCACTGGAATATCAGTCAGCACCCCTAATTGCTCTGGTATATTTTCTTTCTTTAATTTAGATTGGCCCTTACTCGCCGATACCGCTACTCCTGTAACGATTCCTGCAAGCACAAGAGCCCCCATCACAACACCAATAACCACATGAATCACCATCCTTCCCCCATGATAGTGTAATACGAAACTAAATTGGTAAAAGTTTCATGATACAAAAAATAACGACCCCCATAACGAAGGATCGTTAATTGTTTATACATGCTACGGTAATTGCCCACCTCACCGCCCAAAAAGCTGACGGGGCTTAATTTGCTGAAGGAAGCGGTAAATTAGATAGGATAATGTAAAAACAAGAAAGGCATCTAGCAAATTCCATAATAAATAATGGGAAAAATTCTCTAAGCCGAAAGTGTTAAACACCATATCTACAATGTCTATCAATAACACATGAACCGCATAGATCCCCAAGGCATTGCCACCTATTTTTGTAATCCATACACCCTTTCCAAGCTGCGGGTGATTAGCAATAAACAAAAACAAAATAACAGTAAGAAATATCGTCGATAAAAAGTATTCTCCCTGCTTCGCCAATAGCACCTTTGTCAAAAAATACCCCTCAGCTGCCTGTAGGATAAAGAAGAACCCTATCAACGATAAGTAAGTCTTTTTTTCAAAATTCCAAGTCTGTATAAAAGGTAACCTGTAGGCAAACCAACACCCCAGGGTTGTATAAAATAAACCGATAAATAGAGCATCTCTTGTGGAAGTTACGGATAGATCAGCGAACATAGAATACGACTGTCCAAAAAGACCCGCTATATTCAAACAAAGGCTAAGAATTAACAGCAACGTTATTTTTCTCAACCTTAAAAATAGGTATACAACGGACATGCTCCAAGCTAGAGAAATCACAAACCATAATTGATACCCACTTGTTCCATGCCCATAATAAAAGAGATTGAGAGGGGTCAATTCATTAATATACTTGGTCAGTTCGTGCTTAACATCTCCTCCACTCAAGGCAATCCGTAGAATATCATAACCAATATAAAACAAAAGCCAGCTAACATATATTTTTTGTATTTTTATTACATATCTTTTAAAATGGCCTGCAGGTTGGGGATTATTTTTCACTTTGAGCCCGAACAAGTACCCCGAAGCAACAAAGAAGAAAGGTACAGCAAACCTTGAAAAGTTATCAAGTAAAAAGAATCCTATTTTGTCATCGCTAGGGAAGGTATGGATGACCACAACAGCTACTATTGCAAAAAATTTAATAAAATCGATTGCATAATTTCTTTCCATTTTCTGACCCCTCTTCCAGGTACATTCATTCTGTCTATTATTCCCAATATAGAATGCAGTATGTTAGTGCACATAAAAAATGACGACCCCTGAACCAAGGATCGTCAATCTTCTATACTAAAAACGCCCCTAACGCCACCATCGCCTTCTTCAAGGCTTGCTCGTAAGCCTTATCCTTCCCCACAATATTGCGGAAATCGGCTACGTCTCGAACAGTGGAACGCCCTTCTATTTCATAGCCATTATTAAATATTAATAGACAAATCGTGGATTTCTCACTCATCCGATGAAACTTCTTTTCCACAATCATTTCCTCTAGTTTCGCCCGTTTTTCATCCTTTATCGGCTGGGTACGAGAATAGGGGATCACTATATGATCATACATATGCTTGTTCTTACAAGTGACTAAAAGAATCTTTTCCCCTTTATGTTCGACTAGATTGATTTCCCCGCATTTTGGACAAATACTATCGATGAACATACGAATCGCTCTCCCTTTTACTTGATTGGTCAATAGGATGAAAATTTCTTTGCTGTGTTACTTTATATATTTCATATCCACAAAAAAATACCTTCAACGAATCGAAGGTACCGCAAATTTAATCTGTTTCTAATCTTACAAGATTACCTCTTTTCCAAACTCTTCGCTGTCTTGCTCGTCTCTACTTCTTTTTCATCTCTAAACGTCCCAAACAAGAAGTCAGCAAACGGCGTACTGACGCCATACCAATAGTTTTCATTTTTATAATGGTGTAAAATGTGCACCTTTTTTATCCATCTGCCGAATTTCGACTTAGGCTTTAGCGGTCGGTGGGCTACATAATGCTTCCATTCATAGATTAATAGCATGACCATTAACCCGATTCCAAACGCGACCGTTCCCGCTAAATCGCCAGAAATATAATAGAAAATCGCACAAATCACTAGAAAGTTCGGCAAACTGTACCAAATCGGTAGAAACAAAAGCTTTAAATCATCAGGATACGTATGATGGTCATAATGAATTCTCTTGAGGAACTTCAAGAAGAGTGGATTCTTAGGGGCTTTTAAATGGAACAAAAAGCGGTGCGTCAAATATTCACTGAGAGCAAAAGTCAAAAGACCGATTATGAAATACAATCCAAATTTCATCTCTATTCCCACACTAAGCACGTAAATGGAGCCAGAGAGCACAAGCAAAAACAGGATGAGAATATCAAAATGCAAAAAGAAGTCCCGGTAAATCTTCTTCATGGGCCACTCACCTTTATCTACTATTTTTATCAGTTTATAGTCTTCCGGGAAAAATATGACCAAAATGTAAGGCATATCTTTTTTGTAAAAAAACAGTTGTACAATGACAAAAATTGTGATTTTATTAGAAATAATTAGGAGGGGGTTCAACATGAACGGAAAGATGAGACTCATCATCACCATGCTCATTTTTGGAAGCATCGGCGTGTTTGTCAAAAAGATTCACCTGACTTCAAGTGAAATTGCTTTTTTAAGAGGGGTAATCGGCAGCCTATTCCTTCTTGCTGCTAGTTTCCTATTCAAACATAAGCCGTCATTTAAGGCATTAAAACAAAATGCCCTGCTACTCCTGCTTTCAGGGGCAGCAATTGGCCTGAATTGGATCTTTTTATTTGAATCTTATCGGTATACCACCATATCCAATGCAACGATCAGCTATTACTTTGCCCCCATCTTTGTGATGATTTTAGCTCCATGGATTTTAAAAGAAAAGCTGACAAGTTTGAAGGTTGCTTGCATCGCAACAGCCATGATCGGTCTATTCTTGGTGGTTTACACCGGGTCGGGAAGCACAAGTGGTGCAGAGAACCATGCAGTTGGTATTTTATACGGCCTGTTAGCGGCTGCGTTCTATGCCAGCGTAATCTTAATGAACAAATTTATCAAAAACCTGTCAGGTTTTGAACTTACCTTAGTGCAATTAATGGCAGGCGCAATTGTGCTGCTTCCTTATATTTTGTGGCAGGGGGACCTTCATTTTGCCGGGCTAGATTCCACCTCTATCATTTTTATTCTCATACTCGGGATTGTACATACCGGTTTGGCTTACTTCCTATACTTTACGGCAATCCAACAATTAAAAGGGCAAACCATTGCGGTTCTCAGTTATATTGATCCCATTTCTGCCGTGATCATTGCAGCGATTTTCTTAAGTGAAAGTATGACATGGATGCAAATGCTGGGCGGCGTCCTCATCCTCGGCTCCACTTTTATAAGTGAACGGCTAGAAGTTAAATTTGCAAAAAACGGGCAAAACCCCACAACTACATCATAAATCGTTAACAAAATAATCCGCCTTCCCAGTGAAGGCGGATTTTCTTTTGGCCAATTAAACTAAGTATTTATTTAATGTTTGCTGAAGCGTTGCTTTTGTTTCTGTAAACTTCGAAAGATCAACTCCTAAATGAACCATTCGTCTCACAAGTTCCGGGCGTAATCCAGTGATGATGGATTTCGCTCCCATCAAGGTGATGCCAACCAACACTTTTTGAAAATGGGAAATAGTAATCTCATCCATGTCTGAAATTCCAGATAGATCAATAATCAATGTGAGAACACGTAGTCTTGCAATATCCGTTAATACCTTCTCTTCAATAATGTCCATGCGATAGGAATCAAACGTGCCAATCAACGGCAATACGGCAACAGTCTCGCTAACAGGGATAATTGGAACCGATAGATGTTCCACTAATTTTCTTTGAGTAAGAAGTAATTCATCTTTAAAATGAGAATAGCTGATGAAAAATGTATTTAAAAACTCATCAATCCCGTCATTAACCTTCTGTTCTAAATCAAAAAAATCATCTTCAAAACAAGTATTTTCATTGATTCTGTCATAGAGTTTAATAAAATGCCATAAAGTGCGTCGGATTGCATGTACCCATTCTAATTTGAACGCAAGAGTTAATGAAAACTTCGCCCAAGCAATACCTTCTTCATTGGCAAAAGAAATGAGTTCATCTTTTCGATCTTCTACAACGTATTGAACAAGTCTTTGTGCATTTTTCAATAAATCAATATTTCCATCTCTTAAAATCCCCTCAATATTAGAAGCAACATTGACTGCCTCTGATAAGAGCTTCTGCTGAAACTCTTCCTTATGCTTATTAATATATTCCGAAATATTTGCAGTATCATAGAACTTTTCCAAAGCTGGCTCCCCCTTATGTACACTTCACATAAATAACACATGGTGTATACCCTCATTTTGGATGAATAAACCTCATTTGTAAAAAAAATTTAATTTTTTTCATTCACTATATAAAAAATTCTTAATTTCAAGTAAATGACATATTCATAGAGTAAAAAGACAGGACAAGGTGATGGTTATTCAGAAATTTATCGCTATGATGATCGGCAGTCTGTTAATAGGAATTGGGGTGAACGGATTCCTCGTGCCTAATTATTTAATTGATGGCGGAATCCTGGGTATTGCATTAATTCTTCATTACTTCTTTCATTTCAGAACAGGAATTACCATGGTGGCGTTAAGCCTTCCTATCTGTTTATTCGCATCAATGAACGAAAGAGGATATTTTTTTAGTAGTTTACAAGGGCTGTTGGTCTCTTCTATTTTCATTGATATACTTGCTCCCTTGCGTACTCAATTTGTTGTCTCTCCCTTTACAGGAGCAGTAATCGGAGGAATCATTATTGGAACGGGTGTTGGGCTAATGCTCAAATATAAGTCGAGCACTGGAGGGACAGATTTACTCGCTAAAATCATTTCAAGATCATTTTCCTTAAACCTAGCCCTTGTCATTATCTTCATCGATGGTCTCATTGTTTTAGCAGGATTGACGGTATTGTCATCAGACAGCTTCTTTTATTCTTGTGTGGCCATTTCTACAGTAGGCTTAACCACTTTTATCATTGAAGGAGGTTATTTTTTAAATAGGTAAATGTCTAAACCTAGGACAATCATTCTACATAGTATGAAATTGTGTTCGTTAGGAAAATCATTAAAAAAATGAAAAATAATTAAATTGCATGAGTGAGGAGAATGTTTTTAAATGGAAGAACAAAGACAATACCGCTACGATTTGTTGGAATGGTGTCATAACCTATATGCGAATTGGGAAACGACGAAACCAAGGTTATCACAAATCTTTGATCTGGAAAGCTTAGAGGAATGGGAAGGTTCTTGCCACAAATTACAAGAAATGTTACAAACAGATCAAGAGGCGGGCATTGATGAGTATCAGTCAGCGATAAACTTATTTGAACAGTGGGAAAGAATGTCCAGCGTATTGAATGCTTATGAAGATGTTGAAAACCGTTCGGAAATGGACGATCACGCCATGGTAGAACATGTGGAAACCGAGGTGGATGCTGATCACGATATGGAAATAGAAGTGTCCCACTCGCATGATGAGTCTTTGGAAAAGGATGATTCTCCTGAGGAGATGGAATCCGGTTTGAATGTAGGGAGTCACTCACCCCATGAAAATTCATTTGATACGGAGCTAGAATCTGATCATCATGTGGAATTTGAAGAGAGCCATCGATATCGGGATGAGTTGTTAACTTGGTGTCTGAACATGTATTCCAATTGGGAAAATATGAAACCTAGATTTTCAAAACTCTTTGATATGGAAAGCTTAAAGGAATGGGAAGGTTCATGCCTTCAGTTAAAAGAAAAGCTTGAAGCAGATGGAAATGCAGACAGCGATGATTATCAGACCGCTATGAACCTATTTGAACAGTATCAAAATTTAATGAAAGAAACATTTGCGTATCAAGAAGCCTGAATAGACACTTTGGTCATTGAGAAGGGGCTTGCGCTGATTGGTTGTGGTTATCCGCCAATTGGAAGCGGCCATGCGCTGATTGGCTAGAGTTATCCGCCAATTGGAATGCCTTCCGCTGATTGATTATGGTTATCCGCCAATTAGAAGCGGCCATGCGCTGATTGGCTGGGCTTATCCGCCAATTAGAAGCGGCCATGCGCTGATTGGTTGGGCTTATCCGCCAATTGCGGAATGGAAATCTATAATAGCAATATATTGAATGGGGATGCAGCTGCCATCCCTCTTTTATTATCATAAATCAGCTAAAAAAGTACATACTAAGAGACAAATTAACCACCGTCAGTTGCAAGGAGAAAGTGATGTCAGGGCCATTAGAAATCATTTTTAGAACCTTTACAGCCTTTATTATTTTATGGATATTCGTCCATTTGCTCGGGAAACAGACCATTTTTCAAAAGACATACCATCTGTTTATCGCAACGATTACAATGGGCACCATTGCCGGGAACCTAGCCTTTAATAATCATATTAGGTTCATATACTTTATCCTTTCCTTTGCTATTATGGGTACTGTTATTTTTACATTGAATATCCTATCTGTGAAAAACCATCACTTACGGGCATTGATTTCAGGGCAACCCACAACATTGATTTATGAAGGGAAAATCATGGAGAGTTCGTTAAAGAAGATTGGTTATCCATTAGATCTTCTGAAGCAGGAATTGCGCAGTAAAGATATCTTTAACATAGAAGAAGTCGAGTGGGCGATCTTGGAGGTAAGCGGCTCTTTGTCTGTATTAAAAAAAGCTGAGTATCAATATGTAACACGGAAAGATTTACAATTACCCCCAACCCTCAATAAGATACCTGTTGAGCTAGTTATCAATGGTAAAATTCTGTTCGACAACCTTACCAACTCGTCTTATACAGAAGACTGGTTACAGTGTGAACTCCAAAAAAGGAACATTAAGGTTCCTGATATCCAATATGCAGTGGTCGGGACACAAGGAAACCTTTATATAGATTTATATCGAGACCACAACATGACGCAGCAATCTTAAGAGGATAGCTGCGTTTCGTATTGGCTTAGTAAAGTGCAGCTACTGTATAATAATGACAATATTAAATACTGGAGTTGATTTAAATGAGCCAGCCGTGGTCTCCAGAGAGAGTTATTTCAGAACAAGAAGCTATTGAATTGATTGAAAAACAATTCCCCCAGCTGAAACCTGCAACCCTAAAGGTATTAGGTGAAGGCTTTGATAATACGGTCTTTCTTGTAAACCAACAATATGTCTTTCGTTTTCCTCGAAAGGACCTAGCAGCCAGTTTGATTCAAACCGAAAACCGGCTTCTTCCTTTAATCGAGCCATTACTGCCAATCCCCATTCCGAACCCTCAGTATCAAGGCACACCAGCAGGAGATTATCCATGGCCTTTCGGCGGCTACGAAATCTTACCTGGTAAAACGCCTGCCAAGCTGACAAAGGAACAGCGGATGTTGTCAGTGGAACCTTTGGCACACTTTTTAAGAACACTGCATGATTTTCCAGTGAATGAAGCTGAAAAGCTACAGGTTCCTTATGATCAGATTGAACGGATGAATATTATTAAAAGAAAGCCCATGCTTAAGTCGAATATCGAAAAGGCACGGAGCATGGCCTTAATCGAACAAACTACTGTGGAGCTGTTGAAATCCTTCCTTTCCACCATCGAAAACCCATTAGAGGATACCACGAAGATACTCGTTCACGGGGATTTACATATCCGCAATATGCTAGTAGATAATACTGGTCAAATTTCTGCAGTGATTGATTGGGGCGATACCCACATCGGCCACCCTGCGGTAGATTTATCGATTGTTTATAGCTTTCTACCGGCAGAAGGCAGAGAACTATTTTTCCGTTTATATGGTGATGTTCACCCTGAGGTAAAAAAGGTCGCTAGGTTTAAGGCTGTTTACTCGCTTCTTGTGCTACTTTTATACGGAGAAGACCTCATGGATAAAGAACTAGTAGAAGAAAGTCGTTCGACTTTGCATTTAGCATTAGAAGGATGAATATGTGATGTTCCTTATAGTCCTTTTTTGTTATAACTAATAATAATTAGTTATAAATAATTTACTAGGAGACGGATGATGAACAAACGATATATCTTATTTTTCTTAATGGTACTGCTTTTACTTGCCGTGGGTGGGTGCTCGAGTAATGAACAAACCAAAAAGTCAGAAGATCAGAAAGTAGAAATAACGGTTTCGGCAGCGGCTAGTTTACAAGATGCCTTAACTGAAATTAATGCAGCATTTAAAAAGGACCACCCCAATATCGTCGTAAACTATAACTTTGGAGGTTCAGGAGCCCTCCAACAGCAAATCTCTCAAGGCGCGCCAGTTGATCTATTCTTCTCTGCTGCAGAAGACAAATTTGATAAACTCGTAAACGATGGACTGATTGAAAAAAGCAAAGGACTCGATCTAGTCGGCAATGAATTGGTGTTAGTCATCCCTAAGGATTCCAATAAAAAAATCCAAGCATTCGAAGATTTACCAAAAGCTAATCGAATTTCCATCGGCACCCCCGAAGCTGTGCCTGCAGGTCAATATGCAAAGGATACTTTAGGAAATCTACGTGTTTGGAAAAATGTTGAGGGGAAAGTGGTCTTTGCTAAAGATGTTCGCCAAGTGCTTACATATGTAGAGACGAGCAATGTGGATGCAGGAATTGTGTATAAAACGGACGCACTGATTTCAAAAAAGGTTAAAATCGTCGCAACAGCAGCGGAAAACACTCACGCTCCTATTGTTTATCCGTTAGGTGTAATAAAGAAATCTGCGCATTCTAAAGAAGCGCAATTATTCTATGATTATTTGCAGAATGAAAAATCGATGAAGACTTTTGAAAAGTATGGATTTAACAGTCTAAAATAATTTTCTATAATTACAAGTCAAGCCCCTTATGATTAAGGGGCTCATTTATTTAATCCCATATTTGAGGTTTTCCTTGATTTCATCAATGGTTGCACCGTATTTAAGCTGCCTTCCATTGCGGCTGGACTATTGATTTGGCTAATTCCATAATGGTGTACTTACCCTAACTGGCGTTTAAATTCTTTACAGGCGATGAAGTAAGCGATGACCATAATGCCGACACACCAGGAAAGAGCAATCCAGATACCGTTACCAACAGCCCCTTCATACAAGAGGGCACGAATTGCATTTACGATTGAAGTCACGGGCTGGTTTTCAGCGAACGCACGGACAATTTTAGGCATGGTTTCGGTGGGGACAAAGGCCGAACTGATAAACGGCAGGAAAATCAGCGGGTACGAGTAGGCTGTCGCCCCTTCCATAGACCTCGCTCTCAATCCGGGAATGACCGCCAGCCATGTGAGCGCCATCGTAAACAGCCCAAGTATCCCGGCTACTGCGAACCATTCCAGGATATCAGCGCTGGAACGGAAGCCCATCAAGAGCGCGACTAGAATAACCACCACAACAGTAAGCGCATTGGAAACAAGCGAAGTCAACACGTGCGCCCACAATATAGATGATCGCTTGATGGGCATGGTAATGAAACGCGCCATCAGCCCGCTCTTTACATCGTTAAACAGCCGCAAGGAAGTGTATGCTACCCCGGAAGCGATAGCCATCAGCAAGATTCCCGGCAATAAATAATTGACGTAGTTGTCCGTGCCCGTCTCTATGGCGCCGCCAAATACGTAGACAAATAGCAGCAGCATCATAATTGGGGTAATCGCCACCGTGATAATCGTATCCGGGCTTCGCATGATGTTGCGAATTAGACGTCCTAGTAATACCCCTGTTTTGCTTTCCATCTACATCTCCTCCTTTTTACCGATAATCGCGAGGAAGATTTCCTCCAATTTCGGCTTCCTCTCGATATACTCCACTTTCGCCGACGGGAACATCTCTTTGAGTTCGGTAAGGGTACCGGTTTTGATGATTTTTCCGCCATGCAGGATGGCGATACGATCCGCCAGTTGTTCCGCTTCCTCCAGGTACTGGGTCGTCAGCAAGATGGTCGTGCCGCCACCGGCAAGCTCCTTGACAGTATTCCAGACTTCAATCCGTGCTTCGGGGTCAAGCCCTGTGGTCGGTTCGTCGAGAAAAATGACTGCTGGCGTGCCAATCAGGCTCATGGCGATGTCAAGCCGGCGCTTCATCCCGCCGGAATACTGGTCTGCCCGGCGGTTGGCCGCATCGGTCAGACTGAACCTTGCAAGCAGATTGTCGGAGACTTGAGCGGGATTAGAAACTCCCCGCAACTTGGCAATCATCATCAGGTTTTCCCTTCCTGTGAGCAAGCCGTCTAAAGCTGCGAACTGCCCTGTGAGGCTGATACTCTGGCGAACATGATCTGGTTGACGCTGGATGTCAAAGCCGCAAATACCTACTTCGCCACCATCGGGCTTCATCAGCGTCGAGAGGATGTTGACCGTCGTCGTCTTGCCCGCTCCATTTGAGCCCAGCAGTGCGAAAATTTCGCCACGGCGCACCTCAAAATCCACCCCCTTTAAGACTTCCTTGTCTTTAAAGGATTTTTTTAACCCTTTTACAGAAATCGCTGCATTGTTCATACTTTTTTCCTCCTTATAAAATGCGTAGCAAGGCGCTAGATTTTCTATACATATCTACTTAGTGTGACTGATATTCAGTATTACTTACTACCAGGTTAAAAATATAACTGAATAGTGAAGGTGACATTACATTTTTACCACTATTCAGTAGGAATGATTTATTGAATTTACTTTTTTCCCAATTGATTCAAGATCTCTGATTAAAATCTTCATGATACGTGTCGACATAGGTTTTAGCGTTTGCCACTAGTTCGTCGGCAAGGGAAGCCAAGTCGTCCCCAGTAACGGTTCGTGTCGTTAGTGTCGATGCTAGGCAGGATTTTGCGGTTAGTCACGACCAATCGTATCGTTCAATTTCTTGCGATACTTATCCTTCCAAGTTTGCTCATCCTTCACTAGGTCGTCGCAGAAAGCAGCCACGTCCTTGCCTGTAAGGTCAGTGACTTTCTTGCCTTCCGCTGCACCTTCCTCGAAGAGATCGAGAATGCCGTTAAAGATACGGCTACTGTCCTTCCAGTCTGTGGGACCACCACCAGCAGTCCACATATATTTTTGGATAGCTTTGTAAGCGTTGTGGTACTCACTTGGAAGTGCCTTCGCACGCGCCTCCATCTCCCTCCATTCCCGCTTGTCATCCAGACTCCCGATAATTTTTTCAAAAATATTCATTTTACTTCTCTCCTTTTGATTTTATTAGTTTTAAGTTCGTTAATTTTACTTGAGACGAAATCCCATTTTCTCCAAAAAAGCTCAAGATGTTCTTGCCCTTCTGCGTTGAGTGTGTAAAATTTTCTCGGCGGTCCCATAGTGGATGGTTTTTTCTCGATGTCCACCAGATTGTTTTTCTCAAGCCTCATGGTAATCGTGTAAACTGTGCCTTCAACTACATCAGTGAAGCCAAGTTCTCGCAGCTGTTGCGTGATTTCATAGCCGTAAGTTTCGCCACGGCTAATGATTTCAAGCACACAACCCTCAAGCACCCCTTTCAGCATTTCCGTGATATTTTCCAATTCTTTTCCTCCATTTATATTTTACTTATATTTTTTCAGTACTCTGTAACACAGGTATTTTGTGTTACTTATATTCAGTATTACTTATTACTAGTATATAGTATTACCGAATAGCGTCGTTTGTCAATAAAACTTTTCGTCAAAAAAGCCCTTTTCCAACGGTCTCAAATTCTCAAAAAAAGCAGGCGCCAGGAACACCCTTACTTACCAAGGTTTCCAAGGTTTTAATCAAACGTTTGATTAGTTTTTCACCATATGTTCACAATTACAAAAACGGCATTGTGATATGATAAGGAAATCATCATCCTAGGAGGATTCACCTTGAACACGGAATTACTTAAGGAAGCAACAGAGTTTATTCGTTCTTTTTACAAGGAAAGAAATAAATCGGGCCAGGAGCTAGAAGATCGCCTAAATGAGATTACCCAGCAGATAGAGAACCATGGGTTCTATGAACATACCACAGAGGAACTCGAATACGGAGCAAAAGTAGCTTGGCGCAATAGTAACCGATGTATAGGTAGATTATTTTGGAATCATTTAACCGTCATTGATAAAAGGCATTTACATACTGAAGTAGAAATTCGGGATGCCCTATTTGAGCATATGGAATACGCAACGAATGAAGGCCGTATTCGGCCAACGATCACTATTTTTCCACAAGTACTCCCAAATAAAAAGTTTCGCATTTGGAATCACCAATTAATTCGTTATGCTGGATATAGGACCGATCAAGGCGTCATAGGAGACCCAGGTTCCATAGACTTTACAGAGATTTGTATTAATCTTGGTTGGAAACCGAAGTATGGAAAATTTGATGTTTTACCATTGGTCATTCAAGTGAACGAACACACTCCGCAAATATTTGATATTCCAAAACACCTAATACTTGAAGTTCCTATTCGTCATCCACAGTACGAGTGGTTCGAGGACTTGCAATTGAAATGGTATGCAGTCCCTATGATTTCTGAGATGTGCCTTGAAATCGGCGGCATTACTTATACCGCTGCTCCCTTTAACGGATGGTACATGGGCACGGAAATAGGTGCACGAAACTTAGCTGATGAGTTCCGTTATAACCTGCTGCCTCAAATCGGGTCATTAATGGGACTAGATATTAGAAGTAATATCTCATTGTGGAAGGACCGGGCACTCTTAGAGTTGAATACGGCTGTCTTATACTCCTATAAGGAGGACGGGGTTAGCATCGTCGACCACCATACCGCTGCACAACAGTTTAAATTATTCGAGGAAAAAGAAATGGAAAACGGTCGGGACGTAACCGGGGACTGGACGTGGCTCATTCCACCTTTAGCACCTGCTGCTACCCACATTTTCCACAACCATTATGATAACGAGATTGTAAAACCTAACTATTTTTATCAACCTAAACCGTATTAGTGATGAATAAAAGCAACCTTAAACAGCCTTGGTGATCGGCTCCATTTAAGGTTGCTTTCTTATATACTTACATTGGGATGTTTCCACCCTTTATATATCAAGGGTTCTAGCAATTTAATCAAACGTTTGATTAGTTTTCTTTAAAAATCCCCACTTGTATAGGCAACTTTTAATCAAACGTTTGATTAGTTTTTTAGCTTTCAATATCTGAAAATGGGACTTCCTGTTTATCCCTAATTCATAAAAGTGTTATTATAGTGACTAGTAAATTACTTCTTAGGAGGATTATCTTGAAAAAGCTCGTAAAAGTAGTAGCAGCAATCATTGAAAATGAACAAAACGAAATCCTTTGTGCACTTAGGTCCCCAGCAATGGCTATTCCAAACATGTGGGAATTTCCAGGTGGAAAAGTGGAAGCTAATGAGGATATATATTCAGCTCTAGAAAGAGAAATCCAAGAAGAGTTAGATTGCAAAATCGAGACATTTAAAGAAGTGTTTAACGACAACACTCATGAATACGAAACATTTATAATTAATTTAATCTCCATCAAATGTAGGGTTATTGAAAGGACGCCAACACCTAGTGAACACTCCAAGCTTATTTGGCTAAAAAGAGAAAATCTTGACTCATTGAAGTGGGCACCTGCAGACATTCCTGCAGTAGAACAACTAATTAACGAAAAATAGTCTTCTCGAAATGAGAAGACTACACTTTTTTAGTAAACTCGGTATATAATGTGGCAGGTATTTCATGCTCTAGTTTGATTTTTACCGTAATCGGTTTCTCACCTTCGTATTGGACTGTGTCTCCTTTTCCAATATAAATAAAAGGCTCATTTTTCCCATCTATTTCTCTGTACTTCCTCACAAATAAATGAAGATTGACTCCACGCACCTTATTATGGATAATATTTTGTCCTCTTTCAGATTGCTGTGTCGTACTATTTTGTGACTGCCACTGGAAGTACCGCTCGTTTATAAACTTATCTTTGTAATTAATACTTTCCTTTACATCCTCTTCCTTATGTAAATCTATAAATAGAAAGTATTCTTTTCCATTAGCAAGCAACCCTGAACCTCTAAATGAACTATGGATTTTACGATAATTAGAGAGTAATGCTGCATCGATCATTGGATATTGTTCATACAATTTAAAATGTGGAACACCATAATATTCAGACTTAAACTCTTTTTCATAACGGAAAATCCCATATGTGATGATATCCTCAATATATCTTCTATACTCTTCATCATTTAAAAGCTCTATAAAAATTGGAGTCTTAACTAATTTTCCATCAGTGTATTTAAAAAGTTTAGGCTTATTTTTAAGCTGGCCACTGTCATAGTAGTTCTGATTCAAGCACTCAAAAGCATGTAGCACACTATCGTCATCAACTTGAGTAACCATCTTTAAGATTTGATGCTTGGCTACTTCTAGCTTCATTTCTTCGTGATCTAACAAATAGCGAATAATAACAAACTCATAAATCCTTTTAAGTGGCAGCTTACTGGATAACTCTTTCAAGGTTGCCTCGAATTGTTCGTTCTGTATAAGTCCCTTTAAATAGTCATCTTTTTCAACTTTCGCTACAAAGGATAAATATGTTTTTTCACGATCAATAAATTTCACGGGATCAGGTGCTCCATCATACTTCAGATAATCTAATAATAAATATGGAATTCGCCCCTGGTTGAGCTTTTTAAACTCAAAGTACTCTTCCTTTAAATACTTCATCGAGTTGAAATTTTCGTTATCAATCTGAGCCAAGATTCTTTCCTGCGATATTTTATCCATTTGGATATGAGTACACCCAGGAATATTGGCAAAGCCGGTAGCAATGGCAACCTTCAAACTTTCTTTATCATAATAACGACTTCCGTTAAGTGCCAAGGCAATAAGAAAGGTTTTATTATGGTTACCGATAAAATCAAGGACCGTTAAGAAGCTTTTGTTGGCATGCTTACGTAATCCCCGTCCGAGTTGTTGAATAAACACAATTGGAGAGTTGGTTGGTCTTAACATGAGAACAGTGTTAACAGAAGGTATATCTACACCTTCATTAAAGATATCTACTGTAAAAATAAACTCTAATTCGTCCTGATCACTCTCTAAGCGATGAATATATCGTTCCCGTGTTTCTGGTGAATCGGCTCCATATAAGCAAACACTTTTATAACCTCTTTTATTAAATTCACTGGCCATATACTGTGCATGTTCTATACTCACACAGAATCCAAGGCCTTTCCTTTTCTCACCATCATGTCCATAGAAGTCCATTTTTTCAATAATAAAATCGACCCGCTCATTAACCATTAATCGTTTTGTGATCTCACCAATATCATCAATATCCACATCACTTAAATCAATGCCTTCTATATCTGTGATCCCGAAGTAGTGGAATGGAATAACCAACTCGTCCTCTAACGCCTCATGCAATCGGACTTCTAATGCCACATTATTATCAAAAAGATCAAAAACATTATATCCGTCACTACGTTCTGGAGTAGCCGTCATTCCTAAAGTAAACTTGGGCTCGAAATAATTTAAAACAGTTTGATAAGTGGAACTTGTCGCATGATGGGCTTCATCGATAATCAGATATTCAAATTCATCTTTTTCAAATTCATGAAAGCATTTAGAAATCGTTTGGATCGTAGCAAACACGTAATCCACATGTTTTTGCTTATGATTACCTGTAAGAAGCCCAAATGAAAGACCACCATTAGGTAAGAGCATTTCAAATGTATCCTTTGCTTTTTTCAAAATCTCTTCCCTATGCACAATGAATAAAAGCTTCTTCGGTTTCACGTTCTTCACATCAAACGCAGACATATACGTCTTACCTGTTCCGGTAGCCGCAATAACAAGTGCTTTTTTCTCACCAAAACTTCTAAGACGATCTAAATTCTCTGTAGCACGCTTTTGCATTCTATTTGGAACGATATATTGTTTATTCTCATATATCATTTGGTGTGTCATTTGCGTACTCTTAAAGCTCTTAAGAAATTCTTCATATCTACTAATAAAATCAGGATCTGCATCCTCACTCATATTCCATAGATAATCGTATTCCTGCAAAACATCTTGTATAAACCGACTATTCTCTTTTGTAATGATTTCAACATTCCACTCAATATTGCTTTTTAGCGCACTTTGAGTGATATTCGATGAACCAATAATTACCTTATAGCTATCTTTGTACTCGAATATGTATGCCTTTGTATGGAAACCAATCTCTTTATCCGTAACAAAAACCTTTAGATCAACATTATTAAATTCTCTTATTTTTTCTAATGCTTTTGCATCTGTAAAATTGAGATAAGTGGAAGTGATAATCTTACCCTTGATCCCCTTCTTTTCAGCTTCCTTCAATGGGTCAAGAAGAAGCTGCAGCCCACTAAAATTAATAAAGGCCACACTAAAGTAAAACCGTTCACACTCACTCATCGACTTTACTAATTCTCTTAATAGATTCCCCTTGTCTGAATTCACGATTAGTTTCTTTTCTACCGCTTCCATTGGATTTCCCCTGACTATATGTCTGATATGATTATTGATATTGTTATTTATTGGATATGAGGAAATTGTACAATATCTGGGGGTAAATAAAAAGATCCTCTATTTACTTATTGAGTAGAGGATCTTGCCATAAATAATTATTGGAAGTTAAAAGTGTCATTAGCAGAACTTATGGTACGGTCCACCGTGATGTATCTAAATGAGGTTTTTCTAATTAATAGAATACATACCTATAACAAAGATTATCATCTAAAATAATTGTTTCTCGGCGTTTTGAATGTTGCTCTGTATATGTACAAAATATCCCCTTGATTATTAATCAATCTTTTTTTCAAAAATAAATACAGATACGGCCATATCCTCTTCAATCTTTGCATCTGAAAATAAATGAAGCAGCTTTGAACCTATGATCTCCTCTATTCCTTCAGGCATTTTTTGCTTATATATATCCCGAATCATTTCGGTTCGGGCACTATGAATTACTTTTTTACCCTCTTGGGATTGTGCAATAAATTTTTCAGTCGGAGTTAGAATGCCATACATGGTTGTGATAGCCATATTATCCACGAAGTGAGTAAAAATTCGCTCCGGTCCCTTTCCATAAATCTCTTTCCTCATTTTCCGTACAATATCATTAAACGCTGTCTCCTTTTTCCCCATGCTCTCTCCTCCTAACAACTCGATACTATACAACAAAGTCTACAAAAAATTCAACCAGTCCTAAATTTGTCTTGTTTTTCTGCTTGAGAGGAGTATAATCAATGCAGTTGGACAAAATTCAGACAAATTTATTGATGGAGCCCTAATAAAACTTTTTGTTAGAACTCTATTTATTATTACCAATGGAATGATTTATTAGTAGGCAATGCTAATTGATTACTCCACCACGAAATGTCGTCTTATGAGACGATATCTTGTGGTGGAGTTTTTTGTTTTATATGGAAAATAAACTCATTCATTCTTGCGAAGTTTATTCCAACGATTGAATTTGCATCTGAAGAGATTAGGAAAATAAATTATTTATATCAGGAGGTTTAATAAAGGAATGTCTTGGATCGTCCTTCATTTTATCGGAATTATTTCATATGCAGCAAGCGGAGCTTTTGTTGCTCTTGAAGCAGAATATTCCTTTGTTGGGGTTTACGCATTAGGATTAACCACAGCCTTTGGGGGAGGGATCGTTCGAAATTTGATTATCGGTGTCCCTGTTGCAGAGCTTTGGGACCATTCCATCATTTTAACGGTTTTATTGACGCTGACATTCATCGTATTGTTACCGCTAAAATGGATTAATCATTGGAAGCGATGGAGTTTATTTTCTGATTCCATTGGGCTTGCTTCCTTCGCTCTTCAAGGAGCAATGTCAGCCCAAGAGGTTTTTACTAATGATTTGGGCGTAATGGTCTTGGCGTCGATGTTTACCGGCATTGGAGGGGGGATGATTCGTGACATCATCGCGGCTAGAAAACCCCTTGCTTTAAAGGAAGAAATTCATGCAATTTTAACGATATTATGTGCTATATGTATTTGGCTGGGTTGGAGCACCCCCATTCAGTTGACCCTGATTGTCCTTATTGTTATAGCTTTACGCATGTCTGCTATTCGCTATAAGTGGCGGCTCCACCTGCCCTGCAATCATAAAAAGGATAGAAAAACACAGATACGTAGTTCTCTAGGTAGGAAATCTATAAAAAAAGCAATCTATGAAAAAGGCAAATAAAGATTTTCCAGCCCTATTCCTATCAATGTCACTTTACTATATAAGTTTTATAAACAATAAAAAGATTTAGGCCCAGTAGTCATCCTACTGGGCTATCATAACTACTAAAGAAAAATTTATCCGGCGACATTCAGCTAAGACTTTCTAAATTTTACTTCATCAATGGATGTAAGAAGTAAAATCCATGTTCAGTCGATTCCAAACTCCGAAGAAGAAACGCTCACTGAATCGGCTGCAGCTTTAGTAATAGAAACTGTTGAAGGAAAGTATGAACCTCAAATAGTTACTACTGAAGGTAGATTTCGAACCATTTACAATTACCGACTGTTTCTCTCAGGATTGTTCTGGTTGTTGTCAGTATTTTGTTCAAGTAAAATCAACACCTACGACTGATCTTCTTGGTGCACAGAGTGTCATTGTAAACCAAGGAAATCTAGCAAGTATTAGTGCGTTCGCACAAGGATTATGCGATGATTGCTAATAAAATGTAGGCTTTCACTTCTGTGAAGTCAGATGAATGACAAGCCCACTGTTGATGAAATTCTTGTGCCAATAACACAAAGGGGAGGTCCTCATACTAGCTGAGAACCTCCCTTCTGTTTTACCCTTAAACACTATTCACCTTGTTCAACAAAAAACCCCCACTTCAAAGAAGTAGGAGTCAATGCCCGTAAGTTTATACAAATAAGCTCAGTAATAGAACAAATCCTAATCCAGCTACCGAAATGATCGTCTCAAGTAATGTCCAAGTAGCAAATGTTTCTTTCATACTTAAACCAAAATACTCTTTAAACATCCAGAAACCAGCATCGTTTACGTGTGAGGCAATCAAGCTTCCTGCTCCGGTTGCTAGTACAACTAAAGCTAGGTTTACATCGGTTTGACCTAACATAGGAATAACTAAACCAGCAGTGGTTAAGGCTGCAACAGTTGCAGAACCTAATGAAATACGTAGGATTGCTGCAATGATCCATGCTAGTAGAATCGGTGAAATATTTGTTCCTTTAAATAATTCAGCTACATAATCACCTACGTGACCATTGATTAATACTTGTTTGAAGGCACCACCGCCCCCAATGATTAAAAGCATCATGCCAATGTGTGAAATCGCTTCTGAACAAGAGTCCATTACCTTTTTGATTGGAATCTTTCTTGCCAATCCCATTGTATAGATAGCAACTAATAAAGAGATTACCATTGCTGGGGAAGCGCCACCAACAAAACGGATAATAGCTAGTAACGTATTATCTGCAAACCCCATTGTTTTTTGAAGTAACGTAATAATAGTAGCAATCGACATTAAAATAACAGGAAGCATTGCGGTAAATACACTAATTCCAAATCCAGGTGTGTCTTCAAGTTTAAATGTTTTGATTTCCCCTAAAGAGGCAATGTTACCAGTCTTTGAAAATGATGCAGGAACCAATTTTTTAGCTATCTTTGTAAATAAAGGTCCAGCGATAATAACAGTTGGAACAGAAATAATAAAACCGTAAAGTAATACTTGGCCAAGATCCGCACCAAATTCACCTGCAATGGTAGTTGGTCCTGGATGCGGCGGTAAAAATCCGTGTGTTACAGATAAAGCGGCTCCCATTGGAATACCAAGATATAAAATAGAAACTCTTAATTGTTTTGAAATGGCAAATACGATTGGGATCAATAAAACTAATCCTACTTCAAAGAATAAAGCAATACCGATAATGAATGAAGCAGCTACAACAGCCCACTGAATATTCTTTTCGCCAAATTTATTAACGAGAGTCATCGCAATGCGCTGCGCGCCACCTGAATCAGCAATTAATTTACCTAGCATGGCACCCAGACCGAAGATCAAGGCTATATGTCCAAGTGTTCCACCTAATCCTGCTTCAATGGTTGCGATAATTTCATCTAATTTCATTCCAAGTGCGATGGCCACACCGAATGAGACAATGATCAGTGAAACGAAAGTGTTTAATCTTAAACCCATAATTAAAATAAGTAAAGCTATAATACCAATTGCTACTATTACTAATGGCATCCTCTTTCCCCCTAAAATTAAGTTTTTATTCTCTAGCTAACATTTGCTGTGACATCCAAAGGTCTTCTACTTTACCTTGAACATCGTCAAAATTTTGATGCAATGACTTGATCATTAGGTCTCTATTTTTTGTATTGATCGCATCGATATAAAGCTGATGATTTTCCACAATTCGTTCAAAATCATCATATTTTTCTTCGAGACGTGCTCGCATCGATAATAGAATTAAACTTTCCATAACAGGTTTTGCATTATTCCATATCAGCGAAATGTAGGAATGATCAATCGAACGAATAATCGTTTCATGGAATAAGACATCTTGAAATGAAAACTCATCGGCATCTTTGTATTTAATGGCAATTTTCATCATTTCAAGTATTTTACTAAGTTCTTTCACTAACCCTGTAGTTTCTATTTTTACAAGCCGTTCAAAAACAAAGGTTTCGATTAGTAAACGAACATCATAGATCTCTTCTATTTCTTTCTTGGTTAGACCAATGACAACTGCTCCCATTCTTTCTAATCGAATCATATTTTCAGAGGCTAGTATTTTTAATGCTTCACGTATGGGTGAACGACTTACATTATATTCTTCTGCTAATTTATTTTCCGATAAGATGGTACCGCTTTCAATTAAACCTGAAATAATTTGCATTCTAAGCTCGCAAGTCACACGCTCACCAGTAGAAGCCTTTGATAGCCATTTTGTGGGATATAGCAATTTCTTAGATTCTGGCAAGAATTTACCTCCTTTTTGAAAAGTAACATACATGTATACAAGTATTATAATGCAGATTATTCAAAATGCAAGCGCTTTTATATTATTTTAGATTTATATAAGAACCCTCATTCCCCCTATGCTTACCTTTGAAGTATAACGCTTACATTTTTATTGACAGAATTATCAACTTTCCCTAAACTTATGCTTGTATACAAGTACACGACGGACTGCCTTTTCATATGTATCTTGAGGTTTAATTTCCTTTTTGGATTTTTTCCTAACTGATATGAAGAAAATCTTTTTCGCGTAAACTTATAGGGAGAGTTGAAAAGAATGCAGTATCCAGCATCATGGCTACAAAGAGCCTCACTTGGAGAAAAAATCGTAAGTGAGTTAAGATTAAAAATTATTAATGGCACCATTCCTCCTGGAGCACTATTATCTGAGAATCAGATAGCATCTGAATTCGGGACTAGTCGATCACCAGTCAGAGAAGCCTTGAGAACGCTCGCGGGAGAGGGGTTAATCCGTTTAGAAAGGATGGGTGCTGTGGTATTAGGCTTAACATCAAAGGATATCGATGAACTAAACGATGTTCGTTTTATGATTGAAAGCTTTGTATTGCAACGTCTGGCTGAGAATGATAATAAGCCATTAGTAGAAACCCTTACTAAAATTATCGACAAGATGGAACTGGCCGGGAAGCACCAAGACTTTATTGAATTTTCTTATCAAGACCTATGTTTCCATGAAGAAATGATTTTGGGGATTAACCATACAAGAATTTCACATTTATGGAACAGTATACGGGAAATCGTCTTAACCGCTCTACTAGTAGCAACCGGAGAACGATTTGTAGGAAAAACGCATGAAATAGAACCTCTCATTGAAAAACATCGATTAATTGTCAAAGCGCTAGTCTCAAAAGATTTTCATCTTATTGAAGAACTAATTCATGAACATTTTAAAGATACTCGTAAAACTGTTAGTGAAACACTGTTAAAAAGGAACCATGATTAATAATTGAAGGTTAACATCTTTTTATAAAAAGAGATGATCCTTTTTAATTAACTTGTCGACAAGTCGACAATATAAAAATTGGAGGTTAAAAGAATGGCAGTTATGGAAGCGGGTTTATATCTTTCTGAAAAAAAGGTAATGGTTGGTGAGCTTGTTAAACCAACATTAAATCAAGGGGAAGCTCTTATTCGAGTCTCCTACGCTGGAATTTGTGGAACGGATATGATGATTTATTCAGGAAAACACCCTCGTGCAAAAGCCCCCTTAGCAATGGGACATGAGTTTAGCGGTGTCATTGAAGAATTGAATGGGGAATCATCTTTTTTAGTTGGTGACAGAGTGGTTATTGAACCAACCCTTAGCTGCGGAACATGTGAAGCATGTAAGTCTGGACAATCTCATGTCTGTAAAACATTAAAGCTGATTGGGATCGATATGCATGGTGGATTTGCGGAATACGCGGCTGTCCCCCTCCATCGACTTCATATGATTCCTGAGGGATTATCAGATGCCCATGCGGCCTTAGCAGAACCAGTGGCAGTTGCTGTTCATACCGTAAGACGCTCCAATCTGAAGGTAGGCGATGATGTTGTCATTTTAGGGGCAGGACCAATTGGTTTGCTGATTGGACTAATGGCAAGACAAGCGGGTGCGAATCAAATCATTGTTTCCGATATTAGTCCTTACCGATTGGAAAAAGCAAGAGAACTTGGTTTTACCGCATTAGATGCTAAAGAAGTAGATGTACCGAAAGAAGTTTTATCTCTTACAAATGGAATTGGGGCAGATATTGTTTTTGAAGTAGCTGGTACACAGATTACAGCTCAGCAAATGGTTGATGTGTGTAGAATTCAAGGACAAATTATGGTCGTTAGCGTATATAAACAAGCACCGGCTATTAATCTAGCAGGTATGCACTTTAAAGAAATATCCATCGCCACTACAAGATGTTACAGTGGCAGTGATTTTAAAACAGCTATTCAACTAATGGCAAGTGGAAAGATTGATGTTTCTCCATTTATTTCTCATGAGTTACCGCTAGAACAAATTGAGGAAGGCTTTAAGTTAATGGAGAATCCAGATGTTTCTTTAAAAATATTATTTCAGCCTAATTGATGAAGGAGGAGCAAAGATGGTACTCGAATTATTTAAACTAGACGGAAAAGTTGCAGCTATCACGGGAGCTACTAGAGGAATTGGACGTTCAATCGCTCTCTCTTTAGCGGAAGCAGGTGCAGATATTGCCCTCCTTCAACGTTCCCCTGAACAATCTGATGTTAAGGAAGAAATCGAAGCATTAGGTAGAAAATGCTTGATTGTTCCTTGTGATTTGGAAAATGTCGAACAAGTAAATGCTGCCATTCCTCATGTGGTTTCACATTTTGGCAAAATTGATATTTTAGTTAATAATGCAGGCATCCAACGCCGTTCACCTTCAGTAGATTTCTCAGAACAGGATTGGGATGATGTGATCAATGTCAATTTAAAGACAGTTTGGATCCTATGTCAGCAGGCTGGCCGCTATATGGTTCCAAATGGAAAAGGAAAAATCATTAATATGGCATCCCTTCTCTCCTTTCAAGGCGGATTAACGGTTCCAGCTTATGCTGCAGCCAAAGGTGGCGTGGCCCAGTTAACGAAAGCATTATCGAATGAATGGGCCAAGCATAATGTGAATGTCAATGCGATTGTCCCTGGCTATATTGCAACAGACATGAATACTGCACTTATAAATGATGAGACACGTAATCGACAAATTCTCGAGCGAATCCCCTCAGGACGTTGGGGAAATCCTGAAGATTTTAATGGGACTGTTGTGTATCTTGCATCAGATGCCTCCAATTATGTACATGGGCATTTATTAGCTGTCGATGGTGGATGGCTAGGAAGATAAGTGATGAGCAGCATTAATCAAAGCATGAAGACTGGCGCATTAATTGTGCCGGTCTCATGCTTTTTATTGTGATTCTCGACAGATAATAAAAAAAACCACCACCCGAAAAGGATAACTGTCCAAGGTTTTAACTGGCACTGCTTATGGGCAGAATAAAGATAATCTCTCTTGTAAACCTTCTAAAACCTCTTCTGGCACTTTCTTGACTTTGATATCCCCACCTAGAAAAAGTAGCCAATTTGTTATTTCGACCAATTCTTCGGGAATAGCAACATTAATAAAAGTCTTTAGAATGGCTGTGGTTTGGTAAGGGTCCATATAGGAGATTGAAAATTTTAAAGGATGGTATTTTTTGAACTGGGCAATTGCCTTTGGACCAAGTTCAAGAACAAGGTTAATCTCTTCTTCCTGCCTACTTAGTTTTTCTAGAATCCTTTTCTTACTTAATCTTTTTTTCGTAGGGAATGGTTCGACATTGGTAAGATTGTCGACAGGAATAATCTGTTTCTTTTCTTCCTCTAAGTTGAAGCCTTCAATCATCCAAACGCTTTTTTCACGATAAAGGTGCAAGAGATAAATGGGATAAGACTTTATTCCCTTCTCTTCGTTGATGGTAATCAATAAATAGCTATCTAGAAGAAGGATTTGAATGAGTTTTTCCAACATAGGATGGGGCAGGTCAGACAGATCAAGTAGGTCAGGATTATTCGGATTGGTCCCTTCAAAAAGCAAGATTTGATTTAAATGAACAAGGTCCTCTTGCTGATTTTCTGAGATGAGGCCTAGTAATTTTTCAGCTAAGGACTGACGACTCTTTAGATATGGGAGTTGTTGATTTCTTGTGGCCATAAAGGCAATAAATAGAGCTTTAATCTCATTATCGGTAAAGCGGACTGTTGGAAGGACAGAGTTGTTCATGACAAAATAACCCCCATCCCTTCCAACCTCCGCGACAAGTGGCATCCCCATGGATTCAATTTCTCTGATATCTCGAATTGCTGTCGACCGAGAGATGTTAAATTCTAGCATGATTTCAGAAATGGTAAAGTTGGCGCGGTTGTTGATATACCGCATGATGGTATTAATCCGTTCCACTTTTTTCATCGGGCTCTCCTAAACAGTATCATTTTTTGACACGATTAAAGACTATTATAATCTCATCAGATGAAAAAACAATCATTTGATTTATTTTAAAAAGAGGAAGGTTTTGAATATGGCAGATTATACCCTAGAAGAAAAAGACAGCTTCACCGTTTTAGGTATTGGAACAGAGCTTAAGAGCCACTACACAGACTATGCTGGCATAAACAAGGAAAAGGCAGACTTTTGGTCGACCGTCAAAGAAGATGGTACGCTTGATAAATTAAAATCCTTAGCCACAAATAATTACATTTTTGTCGTGAATGAAGCGGTGAATAACAAGATGATGCATTATGCTGGCGTCATGACAGAGGAATCAATACCAGAAGCAACTAGAATGATCCAATTTCCAAAGGGAGAATACCTGGTTGTAAAAGGAGAAGCAGCGACAGCTGAAGAGTTAAGTAATATGGTTACTGGTATTGCCTTTGGTCAAGTATTGCCGGAAGCAAAGAATGTTGCCTATGTTGGAGGTCCAAATACAGCGGTTATAATGGGGCAACGCAACGGCTTAGTATTTGGGGAAATGTGGATTCCTGTTGTTAGGAAATAAAAGGAGCGATGGAATTTTGTCCTATACCGTTGATTTTAAAAATGTTTCTACGGTTGGTTTAGAGTCTTCACCTGTTGCAGAAGCGCTTGCTGGTTTACGTGCGAATGAAGCCCGTTACTTTATGAACAAATACAAGCATGAATTTACGGTTGTACCAGCTAGCGAAAGTCAAGAGACCCTTGATTATGTGAACCGGATTTTGAAAGAAGAACGTGATATTGAGTTTGCGGCCAAACCTTTAGAAACATCGCGTTTTCAAGTAGAAAATATCAATTGGACCTACGTTTTTTATGAGGATGGTCTTTCAGTCAACGTCTTGTATACGATTGATGGTCCTAAGCCGAAGCGGGCCGTTGGTTTTAAGCTTTCTGAAGGAATGGAAGTACCAAAGGAGTTAGAAGGGAAGTTTAAGTTTGCTAGGCAGAAGTCTAAACTAGCTGGAACCATTCGGGGCTCGTACTTTGTCATTAAAGGAGAATATTAACTTAAGCAACAACAGCACCTCTCCATTAAAAATTGAGGGTGCTGTTTTATTTATTGCAAAGTTTAAACCAGAGATAGTAAAATAAGCGGAATTTTTCCGGTTATTTGTAGAATGGAGCTCGTTTTCGGGTTAAATAAGCGGAATTTTTCCGGTTATCCAAACCAAAATCTCACATTTTCCGATTTTTTGAGTGAATAGGCGGAATTTCTCCGTCTATTTTAGCTCTTTTTAATAATAAATAATAAATAAGCGGAATTTCTCCGTCTATTTATCAGCTCGGATTGGATGCTTAACCTGATCACTCAACCGATAGGAGCGGACCCTTACGATCCCAGATTCGGGAATCAGCATCTTTTTATTGACTAGTTGAGAAAATACTTTTTTTACCGTCTTATCACTTAGCTTCAAATGCTTCTCAACTTCTATAGGGGATATGGCTTTTCCTTTTCGAATTGCTAGCCGCAGCACTTCCTTTTCGACTAAGGACAGTGTGGTCTGGTCCAGTTCATCCCCCAGCCACCGGCCAATTACTTGCTGAACAATTTGTTGGCATCGACGAGGCTTCTCCTTAACTTGGTCATAGGAAAAACGGATCACGGTCCATCCGTCAATCACCAACTGGTTTTGGCGTTCCAGGCTGTCGGAAAATTGCCATCTGCTTATCTCCTTTAAGTGAGGGCCGTACCCGTCGATTTCAAGACACATCCGTATGGCAGGACGAATATAAGCAAAATCCAAATACCTTTTGCCATCCTTGAAATCATCGACTTCATATTCTGGATGCAGATACCGAAAGTGGTTAAATAAGGGCCACCAAACTTGTTTCAAAAACAACATTTCAGCATGTTTGTGACCTTCTTGTAAGCGCCGCAACCGTTCTCCGGTTCTTGCTTGCAAGTGAGCATTCATAAAGGCCTCGTATTCTTCTGCAAATCCCATAGCATCCCTTCTCCTATCTAATGGTCATGTCTTTTTCATGAACCACGAATGAATTATTCATTTGAACTTCGGAAATTTCATTAAAATTAATGAGTGCTAATGTGAGTGAAAAAAAGAAGTTAATGTGCTTAAGTTGGACAAAATAAAGACTTGCGGAGTATTTTATATTACAAGAAAATTTGAGGATAAAACTAATCTTAGTTTAATAGACTACTTAAATTTGTAAATCTATTATATTTCGACAATACCATTTCTATTTCCTTTAAGAAAACATATTAAAATCTAGCCTCCCCAACTTTAAGGAGAGGCTATTGTTAAAACCATCATTTACCGTTTCACCGTTAGAAATCTACATGAGTTATAGTTACACTCATAAACCCTACCCCCTGCTCACAGCCTGGCGAACACTAAAGGCGGCAAAGCTAATGGTCGCGACACAGAACAAAATAATGACAAGAAAAGCCTTCCAAATATCACTTCCACCCCAGCCATGGATCATCACTGCACGCATGCCTTCAAAGACATAGGTGGTCGGATTAATTAATGCGGCTACTTTAAGCCAACCTGCTTCGATCAGATCATTCGGGACAAAGGTCGTGCTCAGGAATAAAAGGGGGAAGAAGATAAATGTACCTGCCTGTGCAGCTTGAGCATTTTTCGTTCTTAGAGCAAAACCAACGGAATAACCCGCAAAAGCTAACCCCCACCCCACTGCTAGGAGAAGGACAACGACAACTCCGCCGAAGCCTGTTACCACTTTTAGACCCATGATAAATCCAATGAGCATTATGAGAATCGTTTGAACAAGAAGTTGAAGCATTCCTGCAATAATTGGCCCCAACACTATAGCAAGACGTGACGCTGGTGTTAACATCAGTCTGGAGAAATAGCCGTTTTCCAAATCTGAGATTAGAGACTGTCCTGCACTGCCTGCCCCTCCAATCGCACCAGAAACAATAGATACAGGCAAAATAAACGCTAAATAACTAGCACCACCAAATGCAGGAAGTTTTGAAATCCCACTTAGTCCAGCTTGATAGACAAATAAAAAGAAGAGACTAATAATCATATTTGGAATGAAAGCGAAAGGATTACGAATGGTATTCAATAGACTCCTTTTAGTAAATAGCCATGTGTGACTTATAAATATTTTCATGAAAAAGACTCCTCCCTCTTTAATTTGTCCGCTTGAATGGAATGACCGGTCAAGTTTAAAAAGACATCATCTAGAGATGGAGGTGAAACGTTCAACGTAATAGGTGTAATCGACTCTTGATCTAATAGACGAATCATTTCTGGCAATTTGGATGTCTCCCCTTCTCTACAAACAAGCGGAGACCTGCACCTGAACGTTTCTCATCACCTGCTAAACGGGCGAGTAATATAGATGCCCGTGTTGCTTCATCTTCTGATGTAAAGACTAAATCAATGACATCTCTACCAATAGACGCTTTTAAGGTCTCTTGGGTACCAGATGCAACAATCTTCCCCTCGTTAATAATCGAAATACGATCTGCCAATTCATCCGCTTCCTCTAGATATTGGGTTGTCAAAAAGATGGTTGTGCCTTGGTCTTTATTTAAATAACGAATTTCTTCCCAAATAAGTTTTCGGTTATATGGGTCAAGGCCTGTGGTAGGCTCATCTAAAAATAGAACCTTTGGGCGTTGAACAAGCGTTAATGCTAAGTCTAAGCGTCTACGCATCCCACCTGAATACTTACCACATTTTCTATTCGCATCTTCTGTTAAACCTACAAGTTCTAATAATTCATCGGCCCTTTTCCGCGCCGTACCCGACGGAAAACCAAATAACTTCCCCTGAATCTCCAAAAGCTCACGGCCCGTCAACTGAGGGTCAATTCCCGTTTCTTGTAGAGCCACTCCAATCACACGACGTATGTGTTCAGGCTCATTCATAACATCAAACCCCGCGATTTCAGCTCTGCCAGATGTAGGTTTTAATAAAGTGGTAATCATTTGGATCGTGGTTGATTTACCGGCGCCATTTGGACCAAGAAAAGAAAAAAACTCACCCTCTTCAACATCAAATGAGACACCTTTTACAGCTTGCAAATTTCCTTTAAATGTTTTAACCAGATTCTCGACATGAATCATTGATTTCATCTAAACACTCCTCGCGCAATGAATATAAGACTAGCCTATTTATGATAGGAAGGAATTGGTGTCTAACTTAATTATTTATATAAACGAGTCAGTAGATTTATCATCAAAAATAAAAAAAACAGTAGCTGTAACATAAATAACAGCTACTAAAATTCTTTATTTTGAAACTATGGATAATAACTTCAAACTATAGATAGCTGCAAGGCCTACGAGGATATAGACAATTCTTGCAATAATACTGTCCATCCCACCAAATAAGCCTCCGACTAAATCCCATTTAAACAATCCCACCAGTAACCAATTTAATCCACCAATAATAACCAACACTAAGGCAAAAACATTTAAAGTTTTCATCTACAACCCCCTCCGTTTAATGTTTGTATGACTTATTTATATTATCATTATACAAAGTGTATACATAAGGTGCGAATTATTTTTAGAATTTTATTAATATTTAACTTTTTGAGGATGGCCACTTTTTCATCAAAGGTGGAATCCATAGGCGGGGAATTTCCAATAAAAAGGATGCTTCATATTCAGTTTTAACAGAGTAATTGTCGGTAGTTCCATATGATACAATAAACGGTTGTCAATAAAAGAAAGGAGGCCTCTACTGAGACCTCCTCTGTTGCCCTACTTCAATGATGGAACCCATTATCACATTTTGTATCAAGCGGCATTGGCCCGTCCAGGGAGTCCAGAAAGGCGACGGCTTGTTTCAGGTTCATCAAGAACAAATGCGCGAGATCCATGGAAAATCCATTTCGAACCACCACACGCATAATCGTCACCTCTTCCATATCTGGTGGTAATGGATAGGCAGGCACTTGCCAACCGAACACACGCAATTGTCGAGACAAATCATAAAGATTCCAGTTTGATGTGTACCCATCTTTCATTCGCCAAGCGAAAACCGGAATATCCGAACCATCGGACAAAATTTCGAACGGTGCCATCTCCTGAATCTCCTTACTAAGAAAAAGAGCGACTTTCTGAGAAGCCTTTTGCACATCATGGTATCCACTTTTTCCTAAACGCAGGTAATTGTAATATTGCAGGAGCACTTGCGCTCCAGGACGAGAGAAATTCAGGGCAATAGTCGGCATGTTCCCGCCCAAATATGAGACGCGGAAGATGAGGTCCTCAGGAAGATCTTCAGCTTCCCGCCAAATAATCCAACCCACCCCAGGATACACTAGTCCATATTTATGTCCAGATACATTGATGGACTTCACCCTCGGTAATTGAAAATCCCATACCAAGTCTGGTTGAAGAAACGGTGCGATAAATCCTCCAGAAGCCGCGTCCACATGGATGGGAATATTGAGGCCGGTCTTCTCCTGTAAATCGTCCAACGCTTTCGCAATGGCGGCAACCGGTTCATAAATCCCGGTATAAGTTTCACCAAGAATCGGTACCACACCAATCGTATTTTCATCCACCGCAGCAATGACCCCCTGGGGATCCAAATGGGGATGCTCCGGGCTGATCTTCACATAACGCGGCTCGACATCCCAATAGTTCGCGAATTTTTCCCAAACTACTTGAACAGCGGAACTGAACACAATATTGGGCCGATCCGCCGGCTTCCCTTCGCTTTTGCGTGCTTTTTGCCAGCGTCTCTTTAACGCAAGCCCGCCGAGCATACATGCTTCTGACGATCCTGTTGTTGAAACGCCCATCGTCGTAAGGGGGTTGGGCGAATGCCAGAGGTTGGCTAGAATGCGGACACATCGCTCCTCAATTGCGGCTGTCTGCGGATATTCATCCTTGTCAATCATGTTCTTGTCGAATGATTTGGCGTATAAGTCTTTTGCTGCAGGCTCCATCCATGTGCTAACGAATGTTGCAAGATTCAGGCGGGCATTGCCATCCAGAGCAATTTCATCATGGACAATTTGATACGCTGTTTCAGGTAACATACCTTCATCAGGGATTTGAAAGCGCGGAACAGCTAATTCTCCTTCGCGGGCAAACAGAGGATTCACAGAAAACTCGTGAGGCAGCTCCCTTTGCACGTGATGCGGTAGACATTGTGGATTATCTGGCATGCCCCCGTTTCCTTCGTTTTGAACTTCTGCTTTTCGATCCTGTGGCATACAAGTCCCCCTTTATATTGTTTAACCATCCTATTATTTACAAAAAAGCATTTGGTAAACCATTACCTATATACGATACTGTTCACCCGGCGCCAGGCACCCTAATGATTCTTATTATTTAAAGCCGGATTAAAATGATTGTCCCTTGTGTGTCAAACTCCACATCTGATTTCCCAACTCTGTGGTATTCTAGCTATAGACTACTTTTGGAGGTTATAATATGCAACTTACAATGGAAAATCCGAAAAGCACCAAAAGTGATAAACCATTTTCACGGACTAATCCATTTCGAGCAAAGGTTCTAAAAAATAGTAATTTAAATGGAACTGGCTCTAGCAAGGAAACTAGGCACATTGAGTTATCATTAAAAGATTCAGGTCTTTCTTACAACCCGGGTGATGCACTTGGCGTTGTGCCGGCAAATGATCCGGAACTTGTGGCTTCTCTTCTTGAAGTAATGGGCTGGGATGAAGAATCGGTTGTAACTGTTAGTAAGCTAGGTGAGACCCTCCCGTTAAAGGAAGCACTGACTTCTTACTTTGAAATTACACTTCTGACTAAGAAAATCTTACAACAAGCCGCAGCATTTACAGAAAATGAATTGCTTCAAAACCTTGTGTTAGTTGAGAATTCAACCCAACTAAAGGAATATTGCTATGGGCGTGATTTGCTTGATATGTTACGTGATTTTGGTCCATGGAAGGCTTCTGCTCAGGACATCGTTTCTATATTAAGAAAAATGACGCCGCGTCTCTATTCAATTGCAAGCAGCCTTACAGCAAATCCTGATGAAGTTCATCTAACGATAGGTGCCGTACGCTACACGGCGCATGGACGTGACCGAAAAGGCGTTTGTTCTGTTTTATGTGCTGAACGTCTTCAGGAAGGGGATACGCTTCCAGTCTTTGTTCAAGCTAATAAACACTTCAATTTGCCAGATTCCCAAGATACAGATATTATCATGGTTGGTCCTGGGACGGGCATTGCACCATTCCGTTCTTTTATACAGGAACGTGCAGTTAATAAAGCAACCGGCCGTTCATGGCTGTTTTTTGGGGATCAGCATGCTGCCTCGGATTTTCTTTATCAAAACGAGTTGGAACAATACCAACAAGATGGGGTATTAACAAGAATTGATACGGCATTTTCCCGCGATGCGGTTCAAAAAGTTTATGTCCAGCATAAATTGATCGAACATAGCAAAGAATTATTTGCTTGGATTGAAAAAGGAGCTATATTCTACGTTTGTGGGGATAAGGAACATATGGCGAAAGACGTCAACGACACGCTTATTACCATTATTGAACAGGAAGGTACAATGGAGCGTGAAGCAGCCGAAGCGTATCTTAAAGATATGCAGAAGCAAGGACGTTATCAACGTGATGTGTATTAACTATGAATGAAAGGGCTTTGGCCATTTCACTCCAAAAAGAACCTTTGATAACGGAGATTTTACCATTCATTAAATGACAACTTTAACAGTAACTCATTATTTTGATTAATTAAAAAGCAAATAGACACTTCATTCTTTTTACGAAGTGTCTATTTGCTTTTTTTTGCTTTTTCTATATGAATAAAAAAGAAATATGTCATGCAATTGCGGAATTAGATACCTGACAATTATTACATAATTTTACACTTATTATTAGAAATAGATTTAATTTGTCGAAAATTAAATCTATTTGGTGCAATTTATGCTATTGTCAAATTAAGCAAGGTGAACACAATACATACCTGTGGCTCGTATCCAAACCATGTGGAGTGTGGTGTGAAAAAAGGGAAGGGTAATAGCCGATTGAATAACTTTTGGATTCATTCGTAGTGTCGAGGGGATGGTTTATGTTCTTTCAGCGAATGGATTCAAGTTTAAAAATAATTTTAGGAGGTGCTCAGAATTCTTGTAAGGCTTTTACACTTAAGATAGACCTCTAGTTGAAATCCTTCGTGTAAATCCATTTTATTTTAAATGAATGTAATTATATTTTTTTTGCTCATATTCATAAAATGTACACTGGCTATTATTTTTTTACTCTTACCTTGTGCAATATACCTTTTCAGCAAGATACCTCTTCTTAGTATCACGATTATTCTATCCATCATGTCTTGACTTTCTAGTTTTTCTATCTATATGTTTCCTTAAATCCAGTAGGAGGTTATTGCTATATGTTAGAAAGCGAATCGGTACAAAAAGCCATTTTATCGAAGAGAGGTAAGAGAAAGTTAGCCTTCCTTGTATGCATGTGTTTGGTGTTTGTAATTGCTTTAGGGAATGTATTTATTCCACGTACGCAAGCAGCCGTAGGAACAAATATTGTGATTAGTGAGATTTATGGTGGAGGCGGAAATAGTGGTGCTTCCTACAAAAATGATTATATTGAACTCTATAATCCTACTAATTCCAGTGTTAACTTATCCGGGTGGACGGTCCAATATGCCTCTGGAACGGGTACATTCAGTAGCATTACAAATTTAACAGGAAGCATTGGTGCACATCAATACTATTTAATTAAAGAGGCAAGCGGCGGTGGAGGAACGGTTGATTTACCGACTGCTGATGTAACAGGTACCATAAACTTAAGTGCAAGTAGTGGAAAAGTTGCTCTGGCTAAGGTCACTACCTCGGTTTCAGGTTCAACAGATTCAAATGTTGTGGATTTTGTAGGCTTTGGTTCTGCCAATGATTCAGAAACTACTCCAGTTGGGACTCTTTCCAATACGACAAGTGCAGAACGCAAAGACAACAACAGTGGCACAGTTCAAGGTCAAGGTAATGGTTGGGATACAAACAATAATACCAATGACTTGGTAATCACAAGCAACTTGGTTCCTCAAAATTCATCTTCTCCTGCTGAACCAGCAATAGGCGTTGATAATGATAATATGGGGTTAGGGAATCCAAGTGGTGCTACAGCTGATGTATCCAATTCTAATAATTATTTAATGACGAAGCCGCAATATACTCTTTCATACAATAATAGCAAACACGAGCCGAATTGGGTTAGCTGGCATTTAGGTTCAACTGATCTTGGAAGCACCCCGCGTCAAGATAACTTCCGTGCGGATACAGCACTTCCGACAGGATGGTATCGAGTAACATCCACTGAATTTTCAGGCAGCGGATTCGACAGGGGACACATGTGCCCGTCAGAAGACCGAACAGCTTCTGTTGATGACAATTCTGCAACGTTTCTGATGACCAATATGATTCCTCAAGCACCTAACAACAACGAGGTTACTTGGGCAAGTCTAGAATCCTATTCTCGAAAACTGGTTTCAGCCGGAAACGAATTATATATTATTTCCGGAGGTTACGGAAGTGGGGGTACCGGTTCAAATGGATATATGACGACTGTAGGAAATGGAGTTGTCGTGCCAGCTAAAACATGGAAGGTGATCGTCGTACTGCCTAATGGGAATAATGATGTTAGCCGTGTAACAACTTCTACTAGAGTAATAGCTGTGTTGATGCCGAATGACCAAACAGCTTCCAGTCAACCTTGGGGCTACTACCGAGTAAGTGTAGATACGATTGAGTCTTTGACTGGTTATAACTTCCTTTCCTCGGTATCAACAAACATCCAAAGTACCATCGAAGGCAATGTTGACAATGGTCCTACGAATTAATTCATAGGAAGTGACTGGTAGGTTTTAGAGAGAGATATTGAAAGTAGATTTGTATAAAAAGCTAGGTAGGTCACACACAAGACTAACCTAGCTTTCTTGTTTAATACCTTGTGTACATAAACGTACATCTATTTAATTCGTATTTATGCTGCTTTCTTAACAGTCGGTTCCTCATTACCCATTAATTTTTCAAAAATGCTTCCTATTATTAAACCAAGTAAACCAGGAATCACCCAGCCGAATCCCTCATTTTGCAAAGGAACATTTGATAATAAATCTGAATATAAACCATTTAAAAATGTGGAATTGAATATTTCAATTAAGCTAAATAGACCGACAAGGCCGATTGTCATGAAATATACGGGGCGGTTATTAAAAGGTAATCTCTCATGTACTAGACCTAAAATGATTAATGTAATTGCCATTGGATACACTAAGCCGAGCACTGGTACAGATACTTTTAATATTTGAGAGAGACCAAGATTTGCGACAAAACCACTGATTACACATAAAAAGATTGCCCATTTTATATAGGATAATTTCAGGATAATATTCGAAAAATATTGAGCACATGATGTTATTAATCCTATACAAACACATAAACATGCAAGTGTAAAAATTAATCCTAAAACAATTGTTCCACTCTGTCCGAACAATTGCTGTAATACCGTACTTAAAACAATTGCTCCATTATCAACTTCTCCTGGTAGTGAAGCGGAAGCTCCTAAGTATCCAATAATAAAATAACAAATAGATAAAAGCAGGCCACAAATAAGTCCAAATATCGCTAAATATTTTACTTGTAATGATTGCTTGGTTATTTTTTTACTCTTAAAAATATTGGTAAATATAATTCCGTAAATTAACGCACCGATGGAATCCATCGTTTGATATCCATCTAAAAATCCTTGAGAGATGGGATTCTCTTTATAAGATAATGTAGCTTCTTTAAAGCTAGATAAATCAGTAAATACAGCCTTGATAAAAACGATCATAATTAAAACTAATAAAGAAGGCGTTAAAATCTTTCCAAATCTGTCTACTAATTTAGATGGCGATTTTGCAAACCAAAAGACAATACTAAAAAATACAGTTGTATAAACCAAAAGTGCGATCGGTGAAGACTCGATTGCATTTGGTAAAAAGGGTTTAACTCCCATTTCATAGGCAAGACTGCCTGCACGCGGAATTGCAAGTCCAGGTCCTATTGATAAATAAATCGCCATGGGGAATAGTAAAGCAAAAATAGGATGAACTCTATTAGTTAACGCATCGAAGGTTCCTGATCTTGCAATTGCTATAAAAGCTAATACTGTAAGACCCACATCAGAAATAATAAACCCAATAACTGCTTGCCATACATTTTCTCCAGCTGCCTGTCCCAAATAGGCTGGAAAAATTAAATTTCCTGCACCAAATAACATTGAAAATAACATTAAGCCAATTAACAGGATTTCTTTACTAGTTAATTTATTCAAACAATTCACCTCAATTGAATATTGTTCTATGAAAATACTTATTTTATCAAATATCCGCTATATTGAGTATTGAATATGAAAAAATACTATGATGTATCACAAAATTAGAAAGAGCCCCCTTGGCATACATTATTTTCCCTTCAAAGTTAATCAACCAAAAAAGGTGATACAAAAATTTGTATCACCTCAATCTATAGCTACAGCCTCTATTTATGAAAAGGTTCCCCGCACCAACTAAATTGGCAGTTTTTTCTTTTTTGAACCAATGGAAGAACAAATTTCTCTTTGGGAACCGGCAAATTGTCCTTCATCCACTTCATGAAGGACAAAATCCTCTTAGATTACCACCAAATTGTCTTTCATCCGCTTCATGAAGGACAAAATCCTCTTAGTTTTCCACCAAATTATCCTTTATCCGCTTTATGAAGGACAAAATTCTCTTAGTTTTCCACCAAATTGTCCTTCATCCGCTTTATGAAGGACAAAATTCTCTTAGATTACTACCAAATTGTCCTTCATCTGCTTCATGAAGGACAAAATCCTCTTAGCTTACTACCAAATTGTCCTTCATTCGCTTCATGAAGGACAAAATCTTCTTAGCTTACTACCAAATTGTCTTTCATCATGACACACATTAGTATTCTTCTAATAGTTTCAAAAAAACTGCTTCTTTTTATGATAAGGTTCACTCCGATTGATTCGCAAAAATAATATTACTTATATACAAATCTGTTCACCCGGTGCCAGGCACCCTTATGAATACTAAACATAGATTGATCGCTGCCAAACCTCTTTAGTGTCTTTTCAAATTTCATCCCCACTCTTTTTAATAGTCTGCAGGCCCGTTCATTAAGTGTTGGCGTTTCAGCAACGATCGTTGTTAACTCCAGGCAATGAAAGCCATATTCGATGACCTTCTTGATGACTTCTTTCGCATACCCTTTTCCCCAGAAAGCAGGTAAAAATTGATAGCCAATCTCTGTGTTGATTCGGTCATGGCCTGTATCTAAGCACACTAATCCAATGAATTCATTCGTCTCTTTCAATCTAACTGTCCAATAATGATTAGACTCCAACATCATTTGAAATCTTATACTAAACGATATCTCATCAACTGTCCCATCAAGAAACTTACGTACATCTTCGTCCATATACAACATCAATATGGATTCATAGTCTTGTTCAGAAATAGGATTTAACTCACATCGCTCTGTCCTTAACATTTTGATTTCACCCGTTCACCTTTATTTATATACCTAATAATTCTATGTATTGATATTATATGCATAGTTTTTCTATGTATCAAGATTTATTTTCAAATAAAACAAAAAGATTCATTCTAACTAGGAATGAATCGAATTCTTTTCCGAAAAAATATAGAAAAGGCGATTCCAATTATTTTTAGGAATCGCCTTTTTTAAAACTCATTTATCTATTACTATCTTTAGGCATAACAATCATCGACTTAAATAGATCTCCATCAATTTGAATGATAAATTTCCCTTTTTGTGCCTCAATCAGACTTTTTGCAATAGATAGTCCCAACCCGCTCCCTTGGCTGGATCTTGATTCATCGCCTCTTGTAAAGCGCTCCATTAGTTCATCTGCTGAAATATTTAACTCATATGCAGAAATGTTCTTGAAGGTAAGAAGGGCCTCATTCCCTACATCTTCAATATCGATGTAGACTCTTGAACCTTTAAGTGCATATTTGAAGATATTGGATAACACGTTCTCGATTGATCTCCACAAAAGTTTTCCATCGGCGGCAATATAAATCCTTTCCTCAGTTTGATTGAATTTAAATTGTAAATCCAGCTCTTCAATCTTCTCACTTACTTCCCCTAGCCCCTGAGTGATTAACGAACCAATATCTATTCGCTCCAACTCAACCGGAATTGCTCCATTGCTAGCCTTTGCTGCTTCAAATAAATCATCTGTCAGGATTTTTAGTCTTTGAGATTTTTGATCTAATACTCCGATAAATTCTTCTATCTTTGAGGGCTCCTTTTCCCTCTTCAATAAATCCACATACGTGATAATGGATGTTAAAGGTGTTCGTATGTCATGGGATACATTGGTGATCAGCTCCGATTTTAACCGCTCACTTTTCAACTCATTATCCACCGCCTTTTTCAACCCATCGGTGATACTGTTAATATCCGCAGCAAGCCTTGCAAACTCTCCCTTCCCACCGACATCAATACTGTGAGTAAGGTCTCCATCTTTTATTCTATTTACCCCATCTCTTATCGCTTTAAATGACTTTACTTTATTCAAGGTAAACCAAGCTGCAATCCCAATGGTGATTGGGAACATAAAGAACGTTAGAGCAATCAATAGCGGATACCCAATCACTAAGAGTACGGTCTTTATTCCAACACTTCCGGTATCATAGACATTTCTTACGAATTGAACAATCCTATAAATGATTTGATAGATTAACATATGCTTGAAGAACGATCTATTCTTCAAATGCTTCACTAATGAAAAAACAAGCACAAACACAGCTGAAGAAATCAGGATTGTGATTGGAATCACCCATTTGGTAATGTATGGATCAACCACTTCAGCCAACAGAGCGACCCAAAGTACTGTAAATCCCAAACCCAGTAGAATGTTCAAATCCACATATAATTTATCGATTGTATGCAGGTGCAGATCTTTATCTTCAAATGATTTTCTACCGCTCACAAATATCATATAGATAAAAGAAAGTATAAATCCTGCTAAAAATACTAGTAAACTATAAAAGCTTTTTTTGGCCTGTGCTTTATTTTCCTTCCACTCTTTGGTTTTAGAATTTAGAAACTCGTCCGTAAAAGCAATATAGATTGCATGGCTATTCGGGTCCATTTCATGTATTTGCTCCGTAATCCGATCCAGATACTCATTCTCTTCTATTTCCTTTGGATATACTTCCTGTTTGTACCCATCAAACACCATGTAGGATGGATATGTTTTAAGGCGGTCCTTTTCCGAATGCGTACTGTTCGTATAAATATTTTCCCCATAGTTTGCATAATATAACGGATTTTCAACCCCATTTATCCTTTGCAATAACAAATGGAATTCTCTTAGTTCATTCTTTATCAATCTATCCTTTAATTGGGTAATTTTATCTGCATACTCTTTTTGAAAGTTTTCATAGTTTTCCTTTTCACTTAAATTGGGGTTAAAACTTTTTGAGTCCATATACTCTGAATATAGGTTCTGTTCTTCAATCCTTAATTCTTCCTCACTAATTGTTCCGCCCTTTACTATATGTTCCTCATTCTTATATTTACCCAACAAGTTGGTTAGATCACTTACAAGATTCTCACTTTCCCGTACATAGGACCTGCTAAGAAAGTAGTTATCCTCAAAAATAATATTTACGTCACCATCATTAACTACAATCAAATCCACAAATGCTTTTACAGCACCTGAAAAACAAGCAATCATCAGAAAAAAAACGATCACTTTTGTTGCCAATGAGTGACTAAATTTTTTCAACCTTATATCCAATTCCCCATACCACCTTTAAATATTTTGGCTCTTTCGGATTGATTTCTATTTTTTCTCTAATTTTTCTTATATGAACAGTTACGGTATTTTCCGGACTAAAGGATGGTTCATTCCATACCTTCTCATAAATTTCTTCGATGGAAAATACTCTTCCTGTGCTAGCAGTCAGAAGTTTTAATATCTTATATTGGACCGGTGTAAGATGGACCGTCTCTCCATCGACAGTGATGTGTTTACTCTCATCATCGATTACGAGTCCCCCCGTCCGATAGACATGGCTCTTGGCTTCAAGACTCCCTAATGTTGTATATCTTCTCAGCTGTGATTTAACTCTCGCAATCAGCTCCAAGGGATTAAAAGGTTTGGTCATGTAGTCATCTGCACCTATATTTAATCCTAAAATTTTGTCGTAATCCTCTGATTTAGCTGAAAGCATAATCAACGGTATGTTATTCTCTTCTCTAATCTTCATGGTCGCTCTTATTCCATCCATCTTTGGCATCATAACATCCATAATGATTAGGTGAATCTCTTGAAGATCAATAATTTCAATTGCCTCTATACCATCAGCGGCTTTGAATACTCGGTAACCTTCATTTTCTAAGTAAATTCCTATTGCATCAACAATTGCTTGGTCATCATCACAAACCAATATGTTCATAACGTTCGCTCCTCTATCTGCATGTGAAGTCCTATCTCCCCTTTATTATTCAATTTAAGATGATTTTTTCCTTTCTAAAAAAGTTGCACCTTCTACTTTCCATGCCCACCTTTATGCTGATAAGGTTTATATTAACCAAAATATCTTATGAATTTATGGATACATTTCTTAAGATTTTCTTAACGTTTACTATTGAGTTTTATTTTGAATCCCTAAAAAGAACAAAAAAGCAGCCATAAAGACTGCTTTAAAGAAAATCTTATATTTTTAATCTTTCTTTCATTTCTTTCAATGTTGGGAGCCCCGTCATAGTTCCTTTTTTGGTAGTGGCTAAACCTCCAGAAACCGTTGCAAATTGGATAACCTCTTCAATTTTCGTGTTAAATTCGTATTCAGTTAAGTCTTCAAAGGAAATTGCCCGGTAGTCTTACATTTCTAGAATTTCTTGTAAGTATTTCAATATAAAAAGATAGCATGTCTGAGCTATTGTTAATATAGCAATTGGCCAATATCCCGGGGCTTGCAGTATATCCATTTTGTAAAGCATCACGTTAAGGGCTGCACTACAAATTATTAATATTGTTTTCCAGACGCGACCTGCTTTAGTTACAACTACTAACGAGAAAAACAGGGAAGCTATAAAGGCAAACATAGCCGCAAATGCAATATGCCCTCTTGTCTGTTCTTCAAACCAATTTACTTTGTAGTAGATTACTTCAAAAACAGCTGAAAAATAATACAAGAAAGTAGCTTGAATCGTTATATTAGCAAAGTAAAGAGTTCCTAAACGAACAATAAACCGTTTAGAATGGAATCGGATTAAATACCAAACCCATTTTCCTAATGCAAATTGAATGGGTAAGCTAAGAGCTGTATAGAGCGTTTTCCACCAAAACTGTTTATACACTTTCAAGAATAAAAATAGCTCCTCAATTCCTAAAAAGATTAAGACAATCATTGCAATCCAACCAATACCTAAATCAAATATGGCAATAAAGACGGTAGCTAACGGAACAATGAATCCGTCTGAGACATTTGCTCCAAAAATATTATCAAAATAGGGCTCTTTAAATACTCCCGGTATATACTCATACCCTTTAAATACAACAAGGATGAGAAATTCAAAATAGTAAATGGAGCCAGCCATACATAGATAGAAAATAATCATCTTTTTGTTTTCTGCTTTTTTCCATGAGAAAATAAAGAGCATAATACTAATAAGAATAAGAACTAAGTAAAAAAAATAATTTGGCATATCCGATAATCCTCAGTTCCAAAAATGTTTATACTAGTATGTTCAATAAATGTGGTAATTATATCCACGTCAAAGTAAAATAAACTAGTAGTTATTATTTTTTAAGGGGCGGATTCCTATGATTATCGTAACAACTGAAAATATTGCTAATCATAAAATAACTGAAGTATTAGGTCCAGTTTTCGGATTAACCGTTAGGGCAAGAGGCATTGGGAAAGATATCATGGCTTCTTTTAAGGGACTGATCGGCGGAGAAGTCAATCAGTATACAGAAATGCTTGAAGATGCTAGAAAACAGGCAATGGATCGTATGGTGAAAAACGCTACGGCAATGGGGGCAAACGCGATTGTTATGATGCGCTTTGACTCTGGTGAAATTGGCCAGAACATGAGTGAAATTGTGGCTTATGGAACAGCTGTTATAGCAGAAAAGGCATAATTTATGAAATGGGTAATTGGCTTCTACGGGATTCAACTGCTAGTTGTGATTGTTCTAATCATTGGATCGTGGCTCATTTGGGACCGCCGCTTCAAATCAAAACATGGTCAACAAGTTCCTAAAGGCTTCGTCCGAACTAATGAGGTATCCATCGATCCCTCTACCAATAAAAGATTAGTAGTCTACTTCAACCCGGAAACCGGAGAGCGTTTTTATAAAGAAGAATAAAACATTTATATAGGAGCCGTGGCATGATTTTACGAAAGCCAGACTCCTTTTCATTTGAATATTTTTGAAGGGAAAGAACAAGCATGCTGCATTTAAAATCAATTACAAAAGACAATTGGTGGGAGGCAATTTCACTCCGTGTACGCGAAGATCAGGTAAAGCTTGTAGCATCCAATGCTGTATCACTTGCGCAGTTAAACTTTCTTGAGAATTTCCATGCAAAAGGAATCTATCTTGGCGAGGAAATGATTGGCTTCACACTCTATGGAATTGACGAAGACGACCATGAGTACTGGATCTATCGCATGATGATTGATCAAAAGCATCAAGGGAAAGGCTATGCAGTAAAGGCGATTAAACTCGTGATTGAAGATATTAAGAGTATGAAAGAGGATCGCCATCAAACGGTCACATTGTCTTATGTCCCAATGAATGAACACGCCAAACGCGTTTATGAAAAAGCTGGTTTCAACGAAGTTGATGGGTTAATTATTGGGGATGAACAGGTATCAAGGTTTATGTTTTAACGTAAAAAGGCTGACAAGGGTTAAATTCCCTGTCAGCTTTTTTCTTAGTTCAACGTAACTAGCAAACTTGCAGTTAATTATTTTTTTAATTCTTCATGAAGGACAAAAATCTGCCAGGAGGCCTCAAAAATGTCTTTCATCCCCTTCATGAAGGACAAAATTCTGCCCAGAGGCCTCGAAAATGTCTTTCATTGATACTACGTCAAGAAAACGGACAAATTAAATTGAGTTTTTCTTTTCAAAAACCCTACCGCGCTTCGCTTGCTGACCTGGATGAATAGTGGCACTTTTTCAAAGTATCACTATTCATCCAGAAAAATGGGTAAAATTTAGCTCTTTGCCACGTTTAAAAAGTACTCTTTTTCAAACGTATTTGGTGATACATAGCCCAAGCTGGAATGTATTCTTCTAGAATTGTAGAATCCAACTAAATATTCAAATATACTCATCATTGCTTCATCACGCGTCTTATATTTTCTTTGATAAATCAATTCCTTCTTTAATACACTATGGAAAGACTCAATACAGGCATTGTCGTAACAGTTGCCTTTTCTGCTCATACTGATGACTATGTTTGCATTTTTCAACTTGTTTGTATACTCAATAGAGGCAT
>JBDOMM010000025.1:0-133191 GCA_039832695.1 Bacillus sp. (in: firmicutes) | reverse complement strand
ATCTGTTACCCTTCCAACAGTCCCATATATAGTAATCACGACCGTATCACCGATCTTATACTTCGGTTTTCTCCTTTTTGCCATGTCCTCCCATCCCCTCAAATGTTAAGTCGTGAATTTTGATTACAATAGTATATGCATCGATATGGATATCGCGCATAACATTTAGAAAATGAAAAAAACGCCTCTTTGTCCAAAAAGGCGTTTTTTCATTTTCTAACTTTTACTTTCTGCATTAATATATTGCTGCCATGCCTCATCAAAAATGGACATCGAATCTAAATATTGCCCATTTAATTCTAAGTAAGAGCTCAATTCGTCGTAATCCTTTGATGTTTTAGGAAAGCTATGATCCATATAAGCATGGTTAGCAAATAAACTAATAGAATCCTTTGGTGCTGGATGTCTGTATTTCATTAAAAAATGATAAAAGGATTTACTCATACAATAAACGCCTTCCTTCATGAATCACTTATAGCGTCTATGATATCGAATACCATTCATATCGTCCAGCACAAATAAGGACTAGCCCCGATATAAAGGAGCCAGCCTTAGTATTAAGAGGAAAAATCAAAGTAATTTTTCTTTAATAACCTTGGTATTTTCATCAAGTCTTCAAAGGAGATCACCTTAGTTACCTGCTTACAATCAATTAAAAACAATTGATCTTCTATTTCCTTAACAATTAGTTCACTTTGGTAAGTCATGGAACAATCGCGGCAAAAATAGGTAGGTGTTTCTGAAATTTCAATTGCTCTGGTCCCATCAGGTAATTCCCAATATACAGAGTCTACAATTCTGTCCACGTTTGGGCTAAAGCACCATTCACATTGGATATTCATAAATACACCTCTTTATTCCTTAATAGCATCTACACTTGCTTTTGTTTCATGGCTTTCTTTTTCGGTGATGGCTTTAAATTTTTTCTCTTTTAATTCATCTCGTTTACTCCGCTTATCTTTTAGAGACGAATGGGCAGGATCCTGATTGTAATTTTCCCGACGATTTAGCCTTGTTAAGTCTTTTGGAACGAGATTAAAATGCTTGTCATTCATAATTCCTGCAATTCCCGCTACAGACCTTTTCTCTTCCATGTCAGGATAAATTTTATTAAAATAGCCTTCTGCTCTTCCTGGTGTATAGTTTTCAGGTTCCGGATAAGAAGTTATAACTCCTTCGAAATTACGCAGAACAACTTTATCAGGGCTTTGAGAAATCAAATAATTAGGTTGTAAGGCAATTTTTCCGCCTCCACCAGGTGCATCAACCACAAAGGTTGGTACAGCGTAACCCGAAGTATGACCACGCAGTCCCTCAATAATTTCTAGGCCTTTAGAGACTGGGGCTCTGAAGTGCCCAATCCCTTCAGAAAGGTCACATTGATAAATATAGTATGGCCGCACACGAATCTTAACAAGATCATGCATCAGCCTTTTCATAATTGGAACACTGTCATTAATACCCGCTAAAATGACGGATTGGTTCCCTACAGGCACACCCGCATTAGCGAGCATTTCACAAGCTCTTTTTGAATCTTCTGTAATTTCAATAGATGTATTAAAATGGGTATTTAACCAGATTGGGTGATACTTCTTTAGAATATTGCAAAGGTTTTCAGTAATACGTTGTGGGAATACAACAGGTGCACGAGTTCCAATTCTAATTATTTCTACGTGATCAATTTCCCGTAAATTTTTTAGAATATATTCTAAAATATTATCATTTATTAGTAGTCCATCACCGCCGGAAATTAGTACATCACGAACCTCTGGTGTTTGCCTAATATAATGAATGGCTGCATCTAACTGCTTTTTTGGAACACCCATCCCAATTTGGCCGGAGAAGCGTCTTCTTGTACAGTATCGGCAATACATAGAACATTGGTTGGTAACAAGGAAAAGAACCCGATCAGGATAGCGGTGAGTCAATCCTGGTACAGGAGAATCCTCATCTTCATGCAATGGATCTTCAAGGTCATATTTTGTTTTATAGATTTCTTTTGAGATCGGTACAGATTGCATTCTGATTGGACAACGTGGGTCATCTGGATTCATTAAGGACGCATAATATGGTGTAATATTTAAAGGAATCGTTTTCGTTGAGATCCGAACACCTTCTTCTTCGTCAGGTGTTAAATTGATTACCTTCTTTAAATCATCTAACGTACGAATCGTATTTGTTAATTGCCATAGCCAATCGTTCCATTGCTCTTCTGTTACATCTTTCCAAAGTTCTATATCCTTCCAATGCCTGTTTGGTTTATATAAGTATTGCTTCATTTCCATTCCCCCATTCTGGCTTTACTTAATCATATGCAAGATTTGTGCCAACGCCATTAAACAGCATAGGGGGTATGATTTTTTCTAAAATTTCATAAATTTCAGTCTTTAACGCAAGAAAAAGTGCCGAAAAATCGGCACCACTTATCAATCATCTATCCACTTTTTCATCTTGTATTGCAATGTTTGTCTAGGAATCTCTAAAAGCTTCGCAGCTTGGTTCACATTTCCATTACTTAAATTAAGCGCGTTTATTATCAAGTTTTTTTCTAATTCTTCAATGTTTTTTCTTAAAGATAAATTCTCAAATTGATGAGTACTGTTACATTGTAACTGAGTGACATGATGTCTTATTATCATAGGTAAATCTTCAACTTGAAGCTGATTTCCTTCACAAACATTCATCATGTATTCAAGTGTATGTTTCAGCTCACGTACATTTCCAGGCCATGGATATTCCTTAAAAAATACCCTCAGCCTTTCCTCCATACCTTGAACCTTTTTTCCAAGTTTACGATTGAAACCCTCTATGAAAAAGTCTGTTAAAAATAATATATCATCTTTGCGCTCCCTTAATGGAAGAAGGGAAAAAGTAAATACATTCAAACGATAGTAGAGATCTGACCGAAGCTTTTGATCTTGAAGTGCTTGAGTGGGATGTACATTCATGGCCGCAATTACACGTACATTCACAGAAATGTTTTGCGAACTTCCAACACGCCTAACAATACCATCCTCTAAAACCCTTAACAGTTTTGCTTGGAGTTCAATAGGCATCGTATGTAATTCATCAAGAAATAGAGTTCCACCATCCGCCAGCTCAAATAGCCCTTTACGCTCTACCGCACCTGTATAACTTCCTTTTGCTGTACCAAATAGAATACTTTCTAACAAAGTTTCGGGTATAGCAGCACAGTTTTGTGCTATAAATGCTCCTCCCGAGCGGAGAGATTCATGATGAATACCTTGAACAAATAATTCTTTTCCCGTTCCAGATTCACCATATACAAGGATAGGAGAATCTGATTTTGCCAGTTTCTTTGCCTCATCCTTTGTACTATTAAAGATGGGATTTACCGTTATTAGATCTCTCAATGTATAATTTACCTGCTTCATGACTTTTTTCTTAGGATTCTTATTAACCCCTTTTTGTAAATCTAAAAGTCTTTCAGCAAGGAGTTTCATCCGCGAATAGTCTTTAGCAATCTCAACAGCACCAATAATTTCTTCCCCTAAAAAAATGGGCAGGGTAGTATTAATCGTATCTATACTTGTCCCATGGACATTTAGATACACCTGTGCTTGATTATATATTGGCTTACCCGTTTTAATCACTTTTAATAATGTACTAGATTCTTCAGTCAGAGAGGGAAATGCATCAATTAAGTGCTTTCCCTGTACCTCTTTTACTTCCATTCCATCATGTTTGGCAGCCACTTCATTATAATAAATTGTTTTTCCTTCCGTATTAACAACATGAATACCTTCATCTATACTTTTAAGAATCGCTGATAAAACTTCCTGTGTTAAAGCCGTCAGTTGAACCATTCCATCACCTTCTTTACTGCCAATGTTAAGGTGCCAAAAATTCGGCATATGCAGCCGAATTTTTAGCAAGTTGCCAGATTTTTCACCCACATATTCATATTTTCTAACTTATCATAAATATAACAATTATTCATTAATCTTCCACGATAGGAATAACCAAGCTGAAATAAAACGGCATTCATGCCGAATGACAACGATCTCGCAATTGAATATGAACAAAAGATTCCCCTATTTTTCAACTCTCTTTCCAGCTCTTTCAGAATAATCTTCATTAATCCATACTTTCTGTGTTCAGTTAAGGTAGCACAATCAGTTAATTCTGCATTCTTATAAAATGAATTAATCTCTGCAGAAGCAGCACTGACAATTTTCCCTTGATAAAAGTATACGTAGTATAATGTCCCATCTTCCATCGTCTTTTTTACATAGGCGGGGTCATGCAATGGTGTGGGATATACTTGAAAGACTTGGCGATACATTGCTGATAGTTCAGCTGCACAATTCTCATCTGCTTTCTTTAACTCATATTCCTTAGGGGGTAAATTTTTTTCAATACTAGGTTCTAACTGGTAAATACTATGAATCATCCTATCCTCAGTTATCCAGTGCTCATTTTTTTTTCGATCAATTGTGAAATATTTTGAAAAGAAAAATGCATCCGACCCTAAAAAATAACGTTCTACAATGGCCTCTGGCTGGAGTCCATTTTCCATTAAAGCCAAAAAGTCATTTCTTCTGCCTTTTATAATAAGCTTTTCAGCTTGTTGCTGCTCAACTAAACTTTCTATTCTTTTAAGAATTTGTTGTACATTCCCCCGATAATCATCAACCCGAATCCTTTTATTAAAAGGATCCAGAAAAACATCGATAAAATAGCTCCTTTCCTCAAGATAAATAGTGGATGCTGTTTGATTCATAGCGCCTCTCCCCTTCACCACAAATATCTCTTCATAGTTCCCAAAAAGCCATTTAAAAAAATGTCTGGCTGAGGAAGTAGCCAGACAGAATATTTACTCCATTTTAAAGCTTATTAGTTTTATTTCAGTCATTTCTTCCACTGCATACTTTATTCCTTCACGTCCCATACCACTTAGCTTCACACCGCCATAAGGCATTTGGTCCACTCGGAAGGTTGGGATTTCATTAATCATAACCCCTCCTACCTCTAGTTTTTTTGCTGCATTTAATCCATGGTGAATATCACGTGTAAAAATTCCTGCTTGAAGACCGTATTTAGATTCATTCACAAGGTTAATTGCGTCCTCCATTGATTCAAACCCATTAATATGAACAACAGGAGCAAATATTTCTTCACAAGAAACTTTCTCACCTACTGGAACATCCACCAGAACAGTAGGCTGAAAAATCCCATCAATATAACTTCCCCCTGTTTTTAGATTTGCTCCACTAGTAATAGCCTCATCAACCCACTCTTTAGTCCGGCGAACATCTGCACGGCTAATAAGTGCCGATACATCTGTATCTTCAACAAGTGGATTCCCCACTTTTAATTTTTTTGTCTCTTTAATAAACTGTTCAACAAATTGCTCTTTAATCCTCTCATGTACATAGATTCGCTGGATGCTTATACAAACTTGACCTTGATAAGAAAATGCGCCTGTAACAATTCTTGGAATGAGATTTTCTAAATTTACACCGTCATCAACAATAACTGCGGAGTTGGACCCTAATTCGAGTGTGACTCTTTTAAGGCCAGAATTTTCACGTATATATTTACCTACTTCGGGGCTGCCGGTAAAAGTAATCATCTTAATTCTTTCGTCTTTCATCAATAAATCTCCAACCATTTGACCGCTTCCTGTAACCACATTTAATGCACCCGAAGGCAAGCCGGCCCGGTGAAAATATTCTGCAATTTTATAGGCAGATAATGGAGTTTGTGTAGCTGGTTTTAGGATTACCGTATTCCCTGCAGCAATGGCCGGACCTACTTTATGAGCCACAAGGTTCATAGGAAAGTTAAAAGGTGTAATAGCTGCAATAACTCCTAGTGGTTCTCTAATAGTAAATGCAAGCCTTCCCTCCCCACCTGGTGCTGCATCCATAGGTACTGTTTCTCCATGAATTCTCCTGGCCTCGTGTGAAGCAAAAGTATAAGTCATGATGGTACGGTCTACTTCCGCCCTGGCGGCTTTTAGTGGCTTTGCTGCTTCCTGAGAAATTAACTTTGCACATTCTTCTCTTTCATTTTTTAGATATCCTGCTACTTTTTCTAATATCTCTGCACGTTTATAAGCAGGCATTTCTCGCATTTCAACCGTTGCGGATTGCGCAGCTGTAATTGCTGCTTTAACATCTTCCTGCTCTGCAACAGCTATGTCAGCTATGTGTTCCAAGTTATATGGATTTTTTAATTTATTATAGGAAGGGGTTGGTCGATATTCACCGCCAATCCATAATGATTGTTTCAAAAAAAGTCCTCCAATCCTTTACAATTAAAACAATTATATCAATTCAATCAGGAATAAGGGTATCATTTGCCTTTTATCCTCGACAGCATTCATGGATGGCATGTTCCAATACGTCAAGTCCTTCCTTCAATTGGTCATCTGTGATGACTAGTGGTGTTAGTAGTCGAATGATGTTGCCGTAAAGTCCCGCCGTCATGATCAGTAGGCCATTTTGGTGTGCCATTTGAATAATCTGTTGTACTAATTCCTTATTTGGTTTTTTCGAACTTGAGTCAGTGACAAACTCAATTGCACACATTGCTCCAAGATGCCGTACTTCACCAATTTGTTGATATTGGTCTTTTAATGGTAAAAACCGTTCATGAAATACTTCACCTATTATTTCCGCACGAGGCAATAAATTCCCGGTTTCGATCGCTTTTATTACTTCAAGTGCTGCAACACAACCAAGTGGACTGCCACCATAGGTACCGCCAATTTCTCCTACATTTGGTGAGTCCATAATTTCTGCTCTTCCTGTTACTGCACTTATTGGTAGACCTGCACCCATTGATTTCGACATCGTCATTAAATCAGGAACAACATCGAAATGTTCTATAGCAAATATTTTTCCTGTTCTGCCAAAACCTGTCTGGACCTCATCGGCGATAAATAAGATTCCATGTTTTTCACATAATTCTTTAACCCCTCTTACAAATTGTTTGGAGGGAATAACAAAACCTCCTTCACCTTGAACAGGTTCCATAATCACCGCTGCAATTTCTTCAGGGGGAACTTCACTTTGAAAAAAGGTTTCAAAACGTTGTAACAGATTTATATCCGTCTTCTCAATTGTGTCGAATTCAGAGCGGTAATAATACGGATATGCCCATTTATATGTTTCCGGTACAAAAGGACCAAATTCATATTTATAAGGTTTCACTTTACTTGTCAAAGACATTGCCATATAGGTACGACCATGAAAACCTCTTTCAAAAGAGATAACCGCTTTTCGTCCTGTATATTTGCGTGCAATTTTCACTGCATTCTCAACAGCCTCTGCACCACTGTTTAGGAAGAAAGTTTTCTTTTTATGGTTTCCCGGTGAAATTCGATTAAGGGTTTCTGCTAACTCAATATATGGTTCATACATCATGACATGGAAACAAGGATGAAGATAGGAATCAATTTGTTGATGCAGTGCTGCAACTACACCTGGTGGGCAGTGTCCCACATTTAATGAACCAATTGCTCCTGCGAAATCAATAAATGTATTATCATCAACATCTGTTAGTAACGCCCCCTCCCCCTTACTAGCAAACGTATGAATGGTATTAAACGGGCCTTTCGGAACATTCATTGCTTTTCTAGCTAGCAACTCAATCGCTTTAGGACCAGGAATTTTTGTTCTTAGTTTAATAGATCCCATTTGCATACCTCCTCTCTTATTCGCTTACTTCACACCATCTCAGTAAGGTTAGGGCAATAATCTCGCTAGAGGCAAATAAATCTTCCAAGTCAATATGCTCATTCGCGTCGTGAGCCGTTTCTGTAATTCCTGGCCCAAAAACAATAACTGGCGTATCACCAACAGCCGAGAGAATACCCCCATCCGTTCCCCAAGGACTCGCTTCAACAATTGGGTTTTCCCGTTTCACATCTATAAAACTCTGTTTAAGTGCATTCATTAAGGGGTGATCACTTTCTAAGCTTCCCGGAAGCCACCTGCCTCCGAACCACTCAATTTGAAGAGGATTACCATGGAACCATTCATCCTGTTCATTCAATTCCTGTAAGCATGCCTCCATCTCTAACTTGGCAGATTGGATTGTTTCTTCTGGGGAAACCCCCATTCTTCCCTCAATAATAGCCGTATCAGGCACCGACGATGGCCATTCACCACTATTTATCTTTCCTATATTAATTGGAATAGGGATGGGGATATTTTCAAAGAGAGGATCATTGATTTTTGCGTTTCTATCTTTCTCTAATTGTTGTAATCTTTGAATGACAAGCAATGATTTTTCAATCGCACTAACTCCTTCATATCTTGTTCCACCATGCGCCGCCCGGCCTTTAACCGTTATTCTAAACCACATGGAGCCTTGTTGTTTTGGAAAAAATTTCATATTTGTAGGTTCTGGTATTATTGCTCCATCTGCACTGTATCCTCTTAAGACGGCAGCTAGTGTGCCTGCTCCGCCACTTTCTTCTTCAATGACACTTTGAAAAATAACGTCTCCTTTTAATTTAATTCCATTAGCAATAAGTGATTCCATAGCCATTAAAAGTGCCACATTTCCTCCTTTCATATCTGTTGATCCTCTACCATAAAGCTTGCCGCACTTAATCATCCCACTAAATGGATCAAGTTCCCAGTTTGATTCATCACCAACAGGTACTACATCGATATGACCGTTCAATATAATTGATTTCCCACCACCAGACCCTTTTAAAATGGCAACTAGATTGGGATTTCCATCGAAGCTTTGACGATCACAACAGTAGGCTGGATGTTTTTTTAATTCTGCACCTCCAATTTCCCATATATCAAGGACTAAACCCATCTGTCGGCATTTTTCAATTACAATTGCCTGTGCACCGCTTTCATTTCCCCTAGTGCTATTTTCTTGTACTAAAATTTGTAAAAGCCTGGCCCCTCTTGCTCGATTTTCCTTTAACCACTGCTTAATACGCCCTTCATAGTTTTTCATAAATTCACTCCTTCAGACCTGTTCCGGATTAATACGGGATTTTACGAATTTGTTCTTGTATTTTAAAATGACATCCGGTTCTGTTTTTCACATCCGCTAAACTGTATGGTTCAAAAAGCTCTGTCAAAAGCAACCCCTCTTCATTCACCATGAATACCGCTAGTTCTGTGATAATTAGGTCTACACATCGCGATGAAGTTAGTGGTAAGGAGCATGCATCAACAATTTTTGGTTTTCCATTTTTATCACAATGATTCATAACTACAATGACTTTTCTGGCTTTTTGTGCAAGTTCCATTGCACCGCCCATCCCCGGTACCTTCTTACCAGGCACAATCCAGTTTGCTAGGTCTCCAGTTTGACTTACTTGAAGAGATCCAAGAATAGTAATATCCACTCTACCTCTTCGAATCATTCCAAAAGCAATGGTACTATCACAATACGAGCCACCCTTGTTTAAAGTAACGGGAAACCCTCCAGCGTTACATAGATTTTCATCTTCATCCCCTTTATTCGGGCTTGGTCCCATTCCAGTAATCCCATTTTCTGCATGAAACATGACCATTGTTTCCTTTGATAAATGGTTTGGGACCAACGATGGGATACCGATACCTAGATTAACGACCATCCCATTTTGGATTTCCTCCGCCGCTCTTTTAGCAAGTTTATTCCTTATATCTATTCCCATGCCCATTTCCAATTCACCCCCTTGGTTTGAATCACATAATCTACAAACACTCCCGGGGTTATAATTTCATCAGGATTAAGATTTCCCATTGGGACAATTTCCTCTACCTCGGCAATCGTTAGATCTCCTGCCATTGCAACCATAGGGTTTGTATTTCGTGCACTTTTGTCATAAATTAAATTTCCATATTCATCGGATTTCTTGGCATAAATGATAGAAACCTCTGCGGTTAATGCAGACTCTAATAAATAGTCTTTACCGTTTAGATGAATCCGGGGTTTGTTTTTAGAGACCATTTCATTATCCATCCCTATATCAGATAAAAAAGCTGCTAAACCCACACCCCCAGCCCGGATCCTTTCTGCCAAAATACCTTGTGGGGAAAACTCCACTTCAAGCCTACCATCTTGCATGAGCTCTCCGGCTATAGGGTTAGAACCTATATGGGAAGCTATAACCTTCTTAGCTCTACCACGGCTAACAATTTTTCCTATTCCAATATGAGGGAAACCCGTATCGTTACCAATCAAGGTGAGTTCACGAATCTCCTTTTCTAGGATTCCATCAATTAGTGTTGGCGGGGTGCCTACACCACCAAATCCACCAAACATAATGGTCATCCCATCATGAAAAAATCGCATAACCGCTTCTAATGTTGTCACTTTTCCAAATGGATTCTCCACCTAAACATCACCCGCCATTTCCGCATCTCTTTCATTTAAAAAAGCTTGAAACGTATCCTTAAGTATTGAAACTATCTCTTCAATCTCTCTTTTTGAAATGATTAATGGCGGTGAAATAATAATCGAGTCTCCATTCATCCCATCAATTCCTGCCCCAGCAGGATATACAATTAATCCTCTTTCCTTAGCAAGAGCAATCATTTTTTGAGTGACTAGTTCATTTCTTGGAAATGGTGTTTTGTCTCTTTGATTCATGACAAATTCTATACCTAGAAGCAGCCCTTTGCCGCGCACATCCCCGATAAATGGATATTGATTTTTTAGTTTTTCAAGCTGGTTTTTCAAGTAAATACCCTTATTTTCCACTTCGCTAATAATCTTATATTTTTCCAGATATTCAAGAACCGATAATGAAACAGCACATGATTGAGGGTTTGCACTTAATGTATGTCCGCTCATCACAGATTTCGATCCAGCCATTATAGGTTCCATCACCTTTTCACTCGCTACAGCTGCAGCAATGGGGGCGTAACCCGCTCCCATTCCTTTTCCAAAAGCGACAATATCAGGAATCACATCCCAATGTTCACATGCCAACATGGTTCCTGTACGTCCAAAACCGGTCATCACTTCATCAGCAATAAATAGGATTTCATATTTATCGCATATTTTTTTAATCGTTTTAAAATAGTCCTTTGGAGGTGCAATGGCTCCCCCTGCTGCACCTATTACTGGTTCCGCTATGAATGCAGCGATTTGTTCAGCCCCTATTCTCTTTATGGCAGTTTCTAGCTCTTCGGCACACATATAATTACACGTTGGTGCCTCAAGATTATAAGGGCAGCGATAACAATAAGGGGGATTGATAATAGGAAATTCCTCCAATAGAGGTACAAATCTTGCTCTTCGCCCTGTATGTCCAGACATGGATAGTGCTCCTAATGTAATCCCATGATAGCTAACCCATCTTGAAATCACCTTCGTTTTTGTTTGTACCCCTTTTTCCTGCCAGTATTGAATTGCCATTTTCATTGCTGTTTCAGTAGCCTCAGAGCCACTATTTACAAAAAAACTCCAGTTCAAGTCACCTGGTATTAATTCGGCTATTTTTCTTGCCAACTTTTCTGCTGGTTCGCTTGTAAATTGAGAACGATAGACAAAAGAAACTTTCTTGGCTTGCTCCTGCATCGCTTCAATGATTTCTTCCGTTCCATGACCAATATTGGCAGTTACTGCCCCTGAAGCGGCATCCAAATATTTTTTTCCTTCCATATCAAATAGATAAACGCCCTTGCCATAATTAATGACAGGGTATATTTCACCCATCATTGGTTTGATAAGAAATGAATTTTTCACCATGACACCACTTTCCTTATCGAAATAAGTTAACTACTTATATAATTGTATGAAGTGATTTTTCATTCTATCTCCATGTGTTAAATTCACTCAAACAAAAAACAAGCTTTGAAGCCTGTTTTTTACTTTTTTATGGTAATATTATAGAATTACACTTAGACTGCTTTAAGGAATTGATTAAAATGAATACAATAAAAAAAATTAAATTAAAATCCAAAGAAATTTCCACTATTCAATTAATCGTCATTTTTTATTTATCGGCGTTGATTGTGTCTACCTTATTATTAAAAATTCCTTTTGCTCACAGAGAGAATGTTTCCTTAAGTTTTATTGATGCGATGTTTACATCTGCAAGTGCAATAAGTGTGACAGGACTAAGTGTCATTTCAATTAAAGAGACCTTTAATAACTTTGGAATATTTATCCTTTGCGTAATTCTCCAATTAGGGGGATTAGGTGTCATGTCATTAAGTACCTTCCTATGGATCATGCTGGGGAAAAAAGTGGGCCTTAAAGAAAGACAACTAATAATGATTGATCAAAACCAATCGAACTTGTCAGGATTAGTTCAGTTGGCAAAAAGGATATTTATTATTATTGTTTCTTTTGAATTTATTGGTGGAATTATTTTGGGTATCCGGTTTTTAAAGTATTTTGATAGCCCGCTATCTTCATTTAAACATGGATTCTTCGCTTCCATTAGCGCAACAACCAATGCTGGATTTGATATCACTGGTGAATCACTTAATCCTTTTAATCATGACTACTTTATTCAGACAACCATTATTCTTTTAATGATTGTTGGAGCAATCGGTTTTCCAGTTATCGTTGAAGTTTTGGAATTCTTTTTATCTCGTAAAGAGAAAAAAAAGTTTCATTTTACTCTTTTCACCAAGTTAACAACGGTAACATTTATCATTCTTACCATCGTAGGAGCCTTGTTCATCTACCTATTTGATAGTCGAAACTTCTTTATGGGTAAAGAATGGCATCAAGTTTTTTTTAACTCCCTGTTCCATTCAACGACAACCAAAAGTGCAGGTTTGGCTACCTTGAATATCAATGAATTTACCCCGAGTAATCAGCTTTTCTTGTCTATCTTAATGTTTATTGGCGGTTCACCAAGTAGTGCCAGTGGGGGAATACGAACAACAACCTTTGCTATAGTTATATTAGCCATTATTTTTTATGCTCAAGGAAAAAGTTCAGTTAAAATATTCAGAAGGGAATTACATAGCGAGGATATACTGAAATCATTTATTGTAATTACAACAGGTGCTCTGCTATGTTTATTTTCAATTTTAATTCTTACCATTACAGAACAAGGCACCGTTATGGAGGTCATTTTTGAAGTCTCTTCAGCCTTTGGTACAAACGGTTTATCTATGGGGTTAACACCGCGATTGTCTACATTTGGTGAGATCTTAATCATCATATTAATGTTTGTAGGAAGAGTTGGAATTGTTACATGTTTGCTTATTTTACGAGGAAAAGGAAGCAAGGAAAAGTTCAACTATCCGAAGGAAAAGGTTACGATTGGCTAGACTTTATACAAAAAGAGGAGGGCATGAACACCTCCTCTTTTCTATTTATAGATTTGTTAAGGCTAAGCCATAATTGTTGCTCGTTTTTGTTCCGTTGCTGTTTTTTCGATAATATCCCTTGCGATCCAAACTCCACAGGCACTAGCTTGAGCTAACCCCCGGGTAATTCCTGCTCCATCTCCGCCTACATAAAGACCGCTAATTTCAGATTCAAACCGATCATTTAACTTTGGTCTAGCAGAATAAAATTTAGCCTCCACACCGTAGAATAAAGTGTGCTCTGATGCAAGTCCAGGAGTCACTTTATTAAGAGCTTCTGTCATCTCGATTAAGCTTTTTAAAGTGTTATAAGGTAGGACTAAGCCAAGATCACCAGGTACTGCTTCCTTTAACGTCGGCTCAAGGAATCCTTCTTTAATCCTTTTTTCTGTTGATCTTCTGCCTTTTAAAATATCCCCGTACTTTTGAACAATCAAGCCCCCGTTCGAAAGTGTATTGGCGAGACGGGAAATTTCATGTGCATATTCATTCGGTTTATCAAAGGGCTCTGAAAAAGTATGCGAAACCAGTAAAGCAAAATTTGTATTCGAGCTTCCCAACTTAGGATCTTTGTAGGCATGGCCGTTAGCCAGCATGATCCCCGAATGATTTTCCACGACCACATGTCCAGAAGGATTACTACAAAAAGTTCGCACTCTAGTTCCCACTGACGTGTTAAACACAAATTTCCCTTCATATAAATGCTCGTTTATTTCCTGCATAACAATATTGGAGGTTTCCACTCGTACACCAATGTCCACTTGGTTACTACTCATCCGTAATCTACGTGATTTTAAAAGATCAGAAAGCCACTTAGACCCATCTCTTCCTGGGGTAATTACAATTTTATCTGCATAAATATTCTGATCAGCCTTCAGTTTAATTCCTTTAACCACATGTCCATGAGCTGTTTTTTCAGTAATTAAATCCTCTACTTCCGTTTTGAAGGACATATCAATTTTTGTTGCTAAATATTCAAAAATACTTTTTAAGATTTCTAGATTTTGCTCCGTTCCGAGGTGACGTACTTGGGCACGTAACAATTTAAGCCCCGCAGCATAGCCACGTCTTTCAATATCCCTTACTTCGTCCGTTAATGGATCAGTAATACTTTCAGTTGCTCCATGCTTTAAGTTAATCTCATCAACATAACGAATTAATTCCACTACTTGGGAATCTGAAAGATAATCAGTCATCCAACCACCAAATTCACTGGTAATATTAAACTTCCCATCAGAGTACGCACCGGCACCACCAAATCCATTGGTAATCGAACAGGCGGGTAAACAGCCTGCAAATTCTTTTCTTCCAGCAGCAGGAGGGCATTTTTCTATTTTTTTCTGTAAGATTGGGCAATTTCTTCGATAAATATCATGTCCTTTATCCACTAATAGCACCTTTGCGTTCGGCATTTTTAGCGTAAGTTCATAGCAGGTAAAAATCCCTGCAGGGCCAGCACCCACTACAATCACATCATATTTCGTATTCATTGTCCAATACCTCCAAAGTCTTTTTACATATCCACAGGTAAATATATCAGACACAGAAGGCTCCGTCAACATTAAAGACGAACTATTTATTACATTTTAAATTCAATGTTCGTATTTTACTTCTTTTTCAGAAAATAAACAATAAAAAAACTGACTCACGCATGAACCGTGAGTCAGCACCTATTTTTTATTTAGCAGAAGTTCCAGCTTGCACCAATGATGATTAATAAGATAAACAATACTACGATTAAAGCAAATCCTCCAAAACCAAAGCCAACTCCACACCCAGCTGCAGGATATGCCGGATAACCACAGCAACCATCAAATCCGTATCCATGATACATAAACATTCACTCCTCGATAATTTGTTTCTTTTCTCTGTTACTTTATGAACTAGATACTTGACCTGTATGTGCATTCGCCTATATTATGAAAGACAATGATAAAAATAGAAGGTGAAAATTTGAAAACCATTATAAAAAGCTTTATTAATGGGATTTTAACAATAGTCCCAATTATTCTCGTTTTCTATGTCATTTATAAAACCTTTATTTTTTTAGATGGTCTGCTTGGCAACAGCTTGAAACCCTATTTAAAAGAGGATTATATTCCAGGTTTCGGTTTACTAACCACCATTATCTTAATTACCCTTCTAGGATGGCTGTCTACAAAATTTATTACAAGTAAAATTATCAAACTAATTGATCTTCTCCTTGAAAGAATCCCGATTGTTAAGACCATTTATTCAGTTATTAAGGACACGGTACAATCCTTTCTTGGTGATAAGAAATCTTTTTCCAAAGTTGCTCTTGTAAACATTCCTGGAACTGAGATGCGGAGTATGGGGTTTATTACTTCTGAACAAGTAGAAGATTTTTACAGTCCACTGAAAGACCATGTAGCCATTTATATCCCGCAAACTTTTCAGGTTGCAGGTTTTACCTTTTTAATACCAAAGGAACAAGTGGAGATTATTGATGTAAAGCCTGAGGATGCAATGAAATTTATCCTTTCAGGGGGAATGACCTCAACCCCTTCTAAACAAAAAAAGCCGCTCTAAGCGGCTTTTTATTTAGCATCAAATAGTTTTGCGAATTCCCCGTATCCACTCTCTTCCAATTGTTCCTTTGGAATAAAGCGTAATGCGGCTGAATTAATACAATACCGCAATCCTGTAGGATTAGGGCCATCATCAAATACATGTCCTAAATGGGAATCAGCTGTTTTACTTCTTACTTCCGTCCGAACCATGAAATGGCTGAAGTCAGCCTTTTCAATGACTTCTTCCTCTTGAATGGGTTTTGTAAAACTTGGCCAGCCGCACCCGGCGTCAAATTTATCTATTGAGCTAAATAAAGGTTCACCTGAGATAATATCCACATAAATTCCATCTCTAGTTTCGTTCCAAAATTCATTTCTAAATGGTGGCTCTGTCCCATTATTTTGAGTTACTTCATATTGAATTGGTGTTAGTTCCTGTTTTAGCTGATCCTTATTTTTCAACTTGATCTCTCCAATGCTTTTGGATAAAACCTGCCCTCCCTGAGCCTATTTGATAAGACTCATAATGAACACGGTTTTTCTTATAATATTGTTGATGGTAATCTTCAGCTGGATAAAAAGGTTTTGCAGGTAAAATGGGGGTAACAATTGGTTTATTGAATCTGCCACTTTCCTGCAATGACTTCTTGGATTCTTCTGCTAGTCTTTTTTGTGTATCGTTATGGTAAAAAATTGCTGTTTGATAGGATTGGCCACGGTCATAGAATTGGCCACCTGGATCTGTTGGATCAATTTGCTGCCAAAATAATTCAAGCAATTTTTCATATAGAAAAACCTCAGGATCATAGGAAATTTGTACAGCTTCAAAATGACCTGTGGTATCCGTGCATACCTGCTGATACGTAGGATTTTCAACTGTTCCTCCTGTATAGCCGGAAATAACGCTATTAATTCCAGGCTGTTCATCAAAGGGTTTGACCATACACCAAAAACAGCCTCCAGCAAATGTGGCAAGTTCGTATCTAGCTTCCATTCATCCCACCCCTTAATCGCTTGTTAGTTGTATTTCAAGTATATAGAAAGTAAATGCAAAAATAAAATTTGCTGTTTGATACAAGAAAAGCGCAAGCGCCTTGGTCAGCCCCGACAGGCAAATGTTCTTCGGCAAGAAAAGTCCGCCTTTTGACTTTTATTGCTGAAGGTTATTTGACCCGAGGGGCTAGGCGTTGGAGCTGGACAATTCCCAAAGATTTATATCCTTTCTAAGTATACAAAAAGAGGCTGATTCTCAGCCTCTTCGTTTCTATCTGTTCTTTCGTTGTTTGATTTGTTTATTAATGTTTTTCCATTGTTTTCGTACTTCTGCCTGAGCTCGTTTATCCGTTTTTCTTTCAATATATGCCAACTCTTTTTGCAGCTTTTTATAGCTTGTTAATCTTTCAATCGAAACTAATCCCTCTTCAATGGCCTTTACTACAGCACAACCTGGTTCATCCTTATGCTGACAATCACGGAAACGGCATTCTGCAGCCAATTTTTCAATTTCCGTGAAGGTTTCTGTTAATCCTTCTGAACTGTCCCAAAGCTGTAACTCTCGCATTCCTGGAGTATCAATTAATATACTGCCATTTGGTAAGAGAATCATCTCTCTATGGGTAGTTGTATGTCGTCCTTTATCATCGCTAAGCCTAATCTCCTGTACAAGCTGCTTTTCTATCCCAAGTAACCTATTAGTTAAGGTCGATTTCCCTACACCTGATGACCCCAGCAAGGCAATCGTCTTACCAGGCAATAAATAAGGTTGTAAATTATCCAAACCACTCATGGTTTCTGAGCTGATAGGAATAACAGGAACTGCTCCAAATGTAATAGCTTCCACTTCTTTAAGTTTTCCATTCATGTCTGAGCAAAGATCTGCTTTACTTAAGACAATTACAGGTGTTGCTCCACTTTCCCAAGCAAGCAACAAATACCGTTCGATTCTCCTTAAATTCAAATCGTCATTTAACGAATTAACTAAAAATACTGTGTCTACATTTGTTGCAACAATTTGTTCTTCAGCAGTTTCACCTGCTGATTTTCTAGAGAATTTACTTTTTCGGGGCATTACTGTCATAATTGTCCCCTTTTCTTCAGCGTATCTTGGTTTGATAGACACCCAATCGCCTACAGCCGGGAAATCTTCCCGATTTTGAGCCTGATAACTAAATTTCCCTGAAACTTCACAAAGTAACTCTCCTTGCTCAGTCCATACGCGATAAATATGTTTATGTTCAAGTGCTACTCGGCCAATAACCAAATCTTCATTTGTGTTTAAATCTTCGAAATCATTTTTTAGCTTGTCGGTCATACCTAATGTAATTAAATTCACCTTTTTTCCTCCAGCATGAGTATTTTTTTCATAATAAAAAACCATAGGCATACACAACCCATGGTTTACTCACGTAGTGGAATAAAAGGATATAAATCCCCTTAAGATATACCTCTCTGGGCTGTGCAAACAATATTCAGATTTATAATTTCTATAATCTTCTCAATTAACATTGCACTCACCCACTTTCAAATCGTAATTATTTTAAGTATATGTTGCATTTATCCATTTGTAAACAAAAAAAAGAAAATATTCCAATATTCATGATAAGAAGGTAGACACCTACCTAATTATGCATGAATAAATTATCATGTAAACCACTAGATAGGAGTTGAATCGAATGTCTGAAGAAAGAACCCATACCGAATATCTCCAAAGAGCGGCAATGTATGATTTGTTAGCACAATACTATAAATATTCACTCCCAAACCTCCACATGCACTATTATGTCAAACATCTAAAATACATGAATAGGGCTATGCAGAGCATGCGCACCCACCAGCCTACATCTCAAGCAGAAGCTAAAGTCCGTATACTTCATACCTCTCCAGACGCACCTAACGTAGATATCTACATTAACGGCAAACGAGTCATACGAGATTTGTCATTTAAACAGGTAAGTAATGAGCTTTCATTAAAACCAGGGAAATACCATGTAGATATTTATCCAGCAGGAAATATGGTAGATAGTGTCTTGAATAAAAAAATTACAGTTGCACCTGGGAAGTCCTATACCTTAGCAGCTATTGACTCTGTCAAAAAATTACGATTGCTAGTCTTTCAAAACGAACCAACTCCCCCATTAAATGAAGCTAAGGTTCGCTTTATTCATCTAGCACCAAATGCCCCAACGCTGGATATAGCAGTAAAAGATAGGGATGTAGTATTTCCAAAAGTATCTTATAAACAAGCAACAGAATATTTAGGGTTAACACCCATGACAGTGGACCTTGAAGCTAGAGAGGCTGGCAGTAAAGAAGTGATTTTGCCTATGCCAAAAGTCACCTTCCAACCAAATGAAAGCTATACAATCGTTTTTCTAGGATTAATAAACGGTGAACCGAGTTTTCAATTCATAAGTATTAAAGAATAAAAATAGAGGCTGACTTAACGTCAGCCTATTTCACAGGAACTAATATAGTAAATGCTATATCATCTTTCTTTAAATCAAATTTGTCTGCTTTAATTTTCAAATCACTTTTCAGTTTTAATTGTTGCATATGGACATAAACCAAGTGGTCATTCGGACGAATATCGACTCCTTTTGGGAGCTTATAATTGTCACTTATGAAAGATAATACGTATGAAATAGGTAGATGTAAGCGACCAATTGACATTGTTTTTTGTTTGAGTACTAAATCTCCATTTTTCAATGCTTCCGGAACAAACGTAAGCTTCAGGTTTAACTCTTCACTAAAAATAGGTAATGTCCCATATAGCTCCACTTCTTCCCCCAGCACTACTTGATAATCTATAGGCGAGTCTGCCGCTTCCTCCTTTAGATAATGATTGATCAGCTTATTAAGATCATACTTATTTGATTTAACATGAAAGGATACATGATCCCCCGAAGGATTTTTTTGATTCATACTTTCCTTATTACTCGCAGGCATCATTATTAGTGATATCATAATGATTACGACTAATAAGTTGATTCCCAACAAGAGAAGGAACCCTAACTTCCACTTGTTTTTCATAAATTTCTAATTCTCCTCTGTAGTGACTGTGTAAGATTTTTTCTCCAAATCAGGTAAAACACTCTCTCCCATTGTCTGATTTAATCTTTCAGCGATCAGTTCATATCCTTTGTCATTTGGATGAAAATTATCTTTATACAAAAGATCTTCAGTCGTATTTAAAAATAAATCCTCAATAGAAACAAAATACGCATTAGGATAATTTGCAATGACCCTTTGACCTGCTTGATTCCAATCTGTAACAATTTGATCCATCTCTTTAATATCAGAAAACCATTTTGAGAATGGATTGTATAGTCCAACCAAGACAATGGATGCATTTGGATTTTCTCGAACAATAGCCTCCATTATTTGAGATATATGTTCTTTATAATTTTCTTTTTCCTTTACAAAATCTGAAACCTGCAGATTGTAGAAGTTATCCTTTACTACTTTCATAATGTCATTGCCGCCAATCGTAAGAATAACCAAATCTGCTTTCTGAATGGCCATTTTCAGTTCTGGTGATTGAAGTCTCTTTAATAGTTGAGTGGTTCGATTCCCTTTCACACCATAATTAAGAAAATTTACTTCTTGTATCCCTTTTTCCTCTTCAAGCATAGATTTTAAATAAGGTAGATATCCACCATTACCAGTGCTGTCACCAACACCTTTTGTTAATGAATCCCCTACCGAAACAACGGTTAGTTTCCGTGGAAAAAAATCTGCAGGAATTTGTTCAAACACTTGTGCTGCTACTTTCTTTTCCTGATGTAATTCCAAAGGATTTGATTGACTGCATGAGCATAAAAATAATGACGAGAGAATTAGAGCGGTGAAAAACTTTTTCATCTTTATTCACCTGCTTTCTAAACTAATTTTATTATACCACGACCAAAATCATTCAAAACAAATATACACTATATCCTATTCTTGACGAAAAAAATAGACCATTTCATTGGTCTATTGTAACGATTTTATATCAGAAATAATTTCCTCATATGGGACATTTTTAAAGCCGTTATATGACTTTTTAATATTTCCTTTTTGATCAACTAAATAAAGAGAAGTACCATGAATCACTTGATTTCCTTCTTGCGGTTTCTTTACGAGTGCCTTATAGTTCTTCAACGCGTATTGCTCGATAAATTCCTGGGAATACCCAGTAAGTAAAGTCCAGTTTTTGAGGTCCGCTCCAAACTGTGTTGCATAGTTTTTTAATGCTTCTGGCGTATCTACTTTTGGATCGACGCTGAAGGAAACAAATTCAACATTGGTTAACCCTTCATCTTTTACTTTCTTTTGTAGTTTTGCCATATTAGCCGTCATTGGTGGACATACATCCGCACAGCTAGTAAAAATAAAATCTGAAATCCAAACCTTTCCTTTCAAATCCTTTAAACCAATCGTCTCATTTTCCTGACTAGTTGCAGTGAAATCTTTCATTGGCCAATTAACGGCATTTTCTATTTCTTTTTTTCCACATCCAGCGATAAGGAGCATACTTACAAAGATTCCAAACAACATCATTCGAGTTTTCATTTAATCACCTGCAACCTTTTCTTTTCATTCGTGAATAGTTTAACAAAGAAATGGACAAGTGAAAAGAAAAACTCTTTTAATCAATAACTCCTGTTTTTTCAATCCTATTTTTTACATGCACTTCAAAATCTGCCTTTTTGTATAATTCTCTCCACTTCTCTTTGGAAATTTGTTTGCCCCTATTGTGAACCTCATACTCGTTTCCAATACCTATTGGGTCAATGTCAAGGTCTCTTAAATGATAGAGTAATTCTTCTACTTCCTTCTCCATTGATTTATTCATTTTTCCCTCTAATAATTTTACTGTGTCTGGTTTTGTTAAATCCAGCGGCTCTGTCATTTCTAACAACCTTGAATCTAAGTTTATTTCCACTTTGAAACGAAGGTTTTTTTTATCAATCAGTTTAATTTTAGATTTGCTTCTTATGTTATCAATTGTGAGATAGATTTTATGATAAAAAGGGTTTGGCACTACGTTTTTTAAAATAAGACCTTCTAATTCCTTCTTATTAAACCCCATTTCGAGCGTCCCTGCTTTATATTTATCAACCAAGATTTTAAGAAAGAAAAGCTTCGCTTGTTTAAGTTCATCCACCAGGCGGTCTTCTCTAAAAAGTCCCACCCCTGAAATAACTACATCTCCGCCTTGCATTTCTAATATGGGAAGAACGGGATCTTTCCCAATATCATAATAATTATGATTAAATTCCTGTAGAGTAGGTGAAATAATTTGCTCACCTTCCACATTCTGTTTAATTAAAGTATAAATATATGTGCCAAGGTTAATGTTTGTTTTACTTTGTTCAACCTTCATGATCTCTTCTGCAGATTGATCTGCAATGGTTAAATACACCATATTTCCAATTGCAGCATCACGATTTAAGGTATCAACTAATTGGATAATGCCTTTTTTAGCGAGCTCTCTACTATATACTACCGAGCGAAGCTGTCCGGATACTAACTTTTGGTTTGACTTTAGATTTTCCGCTTGTCTTAACCCTTTACTTGTTTTTGCAATGGCACTAATCACTTTTGTAGCAGATTGGGCCATTGGGTCAAATTTTTGGACGACTACAATTCCTTTAATTTTATCCTCCCCTACTAAGTCATACCCAGCTGTGGTTATGATTCCTAACTTTTCAAGTTGTTTTTGCTCAACGCACCCTGTAATCATCACCATGCAACAAGCTAGCAATACAATGCATTTACTTTTGCGATACTTCTGCATTGGACTTTTTCCTCCTTTGGAACCACTTTTTTACCGAAACAATCACGGAAAGGAGTATTGGATAACAAAACGCAGCAACAAATCCAATCTTTGCTGTGTAATCTGTTACCACATTCATTTGGTATCTTGCTTTAATAAAAAAGGTCCCAATCCAAATACATAATGCTAAAAACCAGATTCCTTTCTTCTGTTTAAATTCAAACAATCGATTCATACCTTTGGATGCTGCCCATAAATAACCGCACATGTTAGGCAAAACAATTAACATCCAAAAGGAGACAGCAATAAATTCAAAGCGCTCCAAATTAGGTAATTTAACAATTTTAAACATAGATAAAACAGGCCAAATCGTCCGGGCTAAACCGTTCTCAGAAAAAAAAGCAATACATACAAGTGTGACTAATGTAAAGATAAAGGTTGTATAAAGGTTTCCAATTTGCGAATACAACAGAATTTTCTTTTTGTTGTTCACGTAGGGATAAACAAACATAATTAATTCAAAGCCCATAAGTGAAAGAGTGGTTTTGTACATGCCCCTCACCAAATGCATAAAATCTATATTCATGATAGGAAGAAGATGTTTATAGTCAGAATATTTCATAGGAACTATGATAAAAAAATTAAGCCAAAAGGTCCCTAACACAGATAGGAAAGCAACCCCTATTATTACACGTATACCTCCTGTGACAGCATAAATTGTTAATAGGATTAAAACTAAAGAGATTTGCCAGGTAGGAAGGTCAGGAAAAATCCAAACCTGAATAATTTCAATATAATTCATTAGAATGATAAAATAACTTAAGCTTAGATAACACATATAAAAAATACTTAGTGCATTTCCTACCCATTTACCAAACACATCCATATGAATTCCATATAAATCTGCACTCTCATATTTCCCAAGCATATGTACCATCATGAATAGAACAAACGCAGTAAATATGCCTCCCAAAATAACAGAAATCCAGGCATCATGTTTCGCTTCCATGTAAACAACTCGTGGAAGTCCCACTAAACCTACTCCTGTTTGAACCGCATGTACAATGAATAAGACAAGAAATGCGTCAAATAAGAGTCCTTTTTTGGGCTGTAAATTCACTTTCATCTTGATCGCTCCTATTCGTCTACATCCTTCTTTTCCATTGCTTTTTTCTCGTTAAATCGAGTACTATCTACTGGGTGATTAGCTACGGGCCTAAAGGGTAGATACTGAACAGGAAATTTAATAATACTGTACCCTAAGTCTCTCCACCTAAACGGATACAAAGGACTAAAATACGGTCTCCCTAAGGATGTCAATTTCAATAAATGGATCAGAAAAAAGCAAAAGGAAAGCATGATTCCAATCCCCCCCCATATTCCTGCTAACAAGATAATAGGGAACCGAATCATTCGAATGGCTGTACCCATAATGTAACTAGGGGATGTAAACGATCCTAGTGCACTAAGGGCAATAATAATAATTAAGATATTACTCGTAAAACCTGCTTGAACTGCTGCCTGTCCAATAACGATACCACCAACGATACCCATGGTTTGACCAACCTTCGTTGGCAATCTTGCACCTGCTTCTCTTAAAAGCTCAATTACAAATTCAAGCAGTAACGCTTCAAATACAGGAGGGAACGGGACATTTGCTCTTGATTGCCCTAATGATACAAGCAAGGCAGAAGGAATAACTTCATAATGGTAGGTCAAAACTGCCACATAGGCCGGTGTGAGTAAAACCGATAAAAATATTGCTACAATCCGCAGCATCCTTAAAAAAAGCCCCATATTCCACCGCATATATATGTCTTCAGTGGATTCAAAAAAACTAAAAAACGGTGTTGGACCATAAATGGCTGCAGGTGACCGGTCCATCAATATAGCTACCTTTCCTCTCATCAATGAAAGAGAGACACGATCTGGAAGCTCAGAGGACATAATCTGTGGAAAAACAGTCCAGCTATTATCCTCAATCAACTGCCCAAGAACAGTTGTGTCTGGTATATAATCAAACTCTAAATCATTAATTCTCTGCTTAAATGTATTAACATTATCTTCCTCAGCAATATCTCTGACATAAACAATCTTTCCAGGTGTCTTTATCCTGCTACCAATGGTTATGTCCTCCATACAGAGCTCAGTGTCTTTAAGATTACTCCTTATGATATTTAGATTTCCAATTAATGACTCTGTAAAAGAAATCTTCGGACCATAGACTAATGATTCCGTTTCCGCTTTTTCTAACGATCTCTCTACTGTTTTACCAATATTTGCAAGGATCCCGAATGGCTCCCCTTCAATATAGATATAAGCGTTGCCCTCAATTAAGGAAGAGATGACTTCTTTCAATTGATTGGCTGCATGGAGCTCAGCAATGGGTAAGATCAGTGCTAAATTTTCTGTCGTCCATTCCATAGAATTATTTTGCTGTTGAACGGGTGATAAAATAAACTGATCCATGCTTGTTTTATCAATTAAGCTACTTAGGAAGCAAAAAAGAATTCTCTTTCCATCTTTTTTTATGGTACGAAAGTTAATATCCGAGCAAGCTCCCAGTTTACTATTTAACTGTTCTTTTAGTTCATCTACATCTAAACTATGCGCTTTTAATTCGTCTGACTGTTGATTTTTTGATTTACGCTTAAACATTGGCAGCACCTTTAATCGAACTATTTTTTATAGGTTTACCAAAAATTCTATTTTTACCCAAGACAAATAGAAAACCAGTATTTGCATAGTGGTTTCTTTACAAAGGCCAATATGGTATCATGAATGAGTATTCATTCATTATTTACATCGAATTTTCATACCAATTACTAATTTTGAGAGGTGATTATAATGGAGCGAATAGGTCCAATTATGATTTTGGAGGGTCCAAACTATAGTAAGGTTCCTTTTTCAAGAAGTCTTTTTATCGATTGTTCTGAAAGAGTTCTCATTGATAGCGGAGCGGATGCTACTCAGCTTCTTGAACTTGACCGTGAGTACGGAGTAGAGTTGGTCATTAATACCCATTACCACCCTGATCACACTCTCCATAATCATTTGTTTAGGGATGCTACAAAACTTATTAATCCCATTGAATATGAAACCTCATTAACAATTGAAGGGGTAGCAAGTGTCAATGGAGTCTATCAGGAATGGGGCCCAGAAGGCGTTGAGCAATGGAAAAAGACTCTTCCAGAGGAGTGGGTCAAAAACTTAGGGGAGATTTCTGGAACTTATGAATATGAGTCAAACTACACTCTTGGGGATGTCAAGGTACAGTTCCTACATACTCCCGGTCACACCCGTGGGCTAGCTTGCCCATACTTTCCCGAACTAGGTGTAGTCTTTGCAAGTGACTACGACATGACATCTTTTGGTCCATGGTATAACGGAAGTGATGGAAATATAGAGGATTTTATTACCTCTGGTCAACGCTTACTTTCACTTGATGCTGATACGTATATAACCGGTCATCAAAAAGGAATCTTTAATAAAAAGGAATTTCATCAAGCAATGGAAACATTCCTTGCTATTATCGATCGAAGAGACCAAGAGATTGACTACTATGCTAAACAAGGGATGAATTTTGAGGAACTGACAAATATCGGGATCTTTTATCCAAAGAAATTGCTTCAAAACTCTATACTTAAAACTTGGGAACGTGGAGGAATTCGGAAGCATTTGGACCGCCTAGGCTATACCATTGAAGATTCGTCTATTGATTTAGTTACGAAAAAATAACAGGGTGGTTTTAGGAACCACCCTGTATTTAATATTGTTATTCATAATAATACATTAACGCAAAAGCACCTGGACCTGTGTGAGTACTAACTATTGGACTTGTATAATCAATCTCAACATCTTGGAAACCAGTTAATTCATAGATACTATCTTTAATCCTTGTTGCAAGCTCAAAAGCTTCAGCATGAGCAATCCCAACAGCTTTAATGGTTTTCCCTTCTACATCCTCCAAAAACTGCTTGGCCATAAATTTTACAACCTGAGAATGACTGCGGACCTTTGTGACCGGGGTATATTCTGCCACTTCTAGGGAAGCAATTGGTTTTATATTTAACAGCGACCCAATTAATGCCTTCCCTTTTCCTATCCTTCCGCCCTTAACCAGATTTTCTAAAGTATCAACCATTATATAAAGCTTTGAATTCTCACGAATTGTTTCTAACCGATGTAGGATTTCTTCCATACCGATCCCCTGATTAGCCATTTTGGCAGCCTCTTTCACCTGAAATGCCAACGCCTTTGAAATAAACATTGAATCTATCACAGTAACCTTCGTCTCTGTCATTTGAGCTGCGCTTTCTGCTGAACGCACAGTTCCACTCATTTTCCCAGTCATATGTATAGATAATACTTCATAGCCTTCCTTCCCTAGCTGGTCATAAACTTCCAAAAAGGAACCAACGGCAGGTTGAGAGCTTTTAGGCAATTCACTTGACTTAGTCATCTTTTGAATAAATTCATCTGGTTCAATATCCACCCGGTCTAAATAAGTTTCACCGTTTATTGTTACTGATAACGGAACAACAATAATGCCTAGGTGTTTAGCCATATCTTGTGAAATATCTAAGGTTGAATCTGTTACAACTTTAATCTTGCTCATTGAATCACATCCCTACACTTACTGGTTAGTATTATACAGGTTTCTATTATTGAAAGGAATAATATCCAGACCTTTTCTTCTATGATTCAATGTTTTTTCAAAATAAAAGAGCATCGTTATCGATGCTCGAATGGAACTATGCATTGTTCTTTAATTCTCCAACTTTAAAAAGCTGTTCATAATCGGGCCACTTCATGACCTTTTTCAGATAATCTTTAAAGGAGTAGCATCTTTTCGGGTTGCTTTCCTGATTAATAGACGTTAAAAACGTCTGTAAACGGACTTGGATCATAAATTTATAAGTACTATCTTCCTCCAATACAGGAATTTCCATGACTTTAACCTTCTGTCCAACAACATTTTTGAACTCTAGGCTTTTGAATAACAAAATATCAATCCTCTTTTTCACCCGTTTGATTATATTATACACCTTTTCCAACTCGAAAAGTGTCTAATTCTGCTTACTAGATAAAAAATATTTGTGAATGTTTTCATAAAAAAAGGACTCTTTGATGTCTTGTTTTAGTCACCTTACCAAACAAAAAAACCTTAAGAGAATTCATCCCTTAAGGTCTTCACATTTTCCTATGCTTCTATTAATTCATCTTCTTGTTGTTTCTTCAACCGTTTTCTGTAAACGAACTTAGAAAGATTAATACTGATTTCATATAATAACAGCAATGGCAGGGTAACAACAAAGTCAGACATAAAGTCTGGCGGTGTAATTACTACAGCTATAATAATAAGAACAAAGTAGGCATACTTCCGAATTTTAGCCAATACAAACGGATTAATAATTCCGAGTGAGGTTAAAAACATAACCACAACCGGAAGTTCAAACAACACCCCAAATGGAAGTGTCATATTCATAATAAAACTAAAATAGCGGTCGGCGGTAAAATTGGTAACAAACATATCGCCACCAATATTCACCAAAAATTTAAGGACCATTGGAAAAATGACAAAATAACCAAATGATAGACCAATTAAAAACAAAAAGAATAAGGCTGGTACGTATGAAAGCGTGATTCTTCTTTCTACTGGTCTTAAAGCTGGTTTTACAAATAACCATATTTGCAATGCGAGAACGGGTATCGTCCCAGCAACTGCTACAACAGTTGCTAACATAAAATAAATCCAAATAATGTCACTTGGTCCAAGTACCATTAATTTCACTTCAAGATCGCGAACGAACCATTTATAAATATCATCCACATAAATAAACCCGATGGCAAAAAAGACGATAAAAGCGAGTACGGAAATAATAATCCGCTTACGTAATTCTTCTAAGTGATCAACTAAATTTAATTCTTTATCTTCCATGTATTTCCCCTACTGTAATTAATAAGTATAAGATTTCACGCATCAATCTAGTTTAATATCCGAGAAGAAAAGGTGCAAGACACGAAATCTTACACCTTATTTTGTCAAGTTTTTCTTTTCTTCGTCAATATCCTTCATTACATCGTCAGTAAGTTCGCGAGTCGATTTTTTAAATTCCTTTAATGTTTGACCAAATGCTTTCCCTATTTCAGGAAGCTTCTTCGGTCCGAAAATAATAAGTGCAAGAGTTAAGATCAAAATAAGTCCAGGTACTCCGATATTTGAAAACATGGATTTACATCCCCTTCAAGTGTTGTATATTTCTACTATGATTATAGTATTGAAAAACCGATTTGCGTTAATTATCCAAAATAATTCATAGTAAATTCACAAAATCGAGAAAAAAACAGCAAAATGCTTTTAGCATTTGCATCTTGTTTAGTAACACTATAGACAATTTAACAATTACCACTATTTAAGTCAATGACCATTTTTATAATAGAATTTTTAAAATATTTTGACAACTATACTTTTTTTGCATATAATTTGAAGCATAAGGACATATACTTATGGAAATTATATGGATTGGATGTGATGAGGATGGAATTTTCACTATGCAGCTTTGATGGAGCTCTCCCAGTTGAAGTAACGATTGACGATGATAATGGAAGATACACCATTCGTAAAAGTGATCGGAGTGGCGAATATTTTAATAGTCCAAACGAGCTAATTGCTTGGGTGAAAACTCATTTTAATGAAGAAGAATTTTGCCATCCACATGAATTTAGAGGTATGCTTGCTAAATTAGATGAATACGAAATAAATGGCTTCTAATTTTAATAGAGAATAGAAAGCACCAGCAAAAAATTTTGCTGGTGCTTATTTTATTGGAATAAATAAAGGGATCTCTAACCATTTAATATAAACCTAATTATTGCTGGAATCCTAATTTTCAATATACCTTCCTTTTATAAACCCTAAATTCATAGTCATAAGGATTTTTTTCATTTCGCGGTCCTTTTTCACACGCTGTAAGCTCCCATTGACTTAAGTCAAATTCAGGAAAGTATGTGTCTCCAACAAATGTTTCATGTATTAGTGTAAGGTACAAACAGTCTGCATAGGGGAATGCCTCGCGAAAAATTTCTGCGCCTCCTATTACGAATACTTCATCGTTTACCTCTTTGCTATATTTTACAAAATCATCAACCGAGTAATACACTGTGCATCCATCACTTTGATACCCTTCCTGTCGGGTAATCACTATGTTCTCCCTGCCTGGTAATACACGTCCTATGGATTCATGTGTTTTTCTACCCATTGCAATTGGATGTCCCATGGTCACTTTCTTAAAAAATTTTAAGTCCTCAGGCAAATGCCAGGGTAATTGATTTTCTTTCCCAATCGTTCTATTCTCGTCCATCGCTACTATAAAGGAAATCATACACTGACAACTCCCTTGATGTGTGGATGAGCTTCATACCCTTCTAATGTAAAATCTTCATATTCAAATGAGAAAATATCTTTGACATTTGGATTAATTTTCATTGTTGGCAGCTTCTTGGGTTCTCTTTCTAATTGAAGCTTAACTTGTTCTAGATGGTTTTGATAGATATGAACATCTCCAAATGTGTGAACAAATTCGCCAGGCTGTAACTCACACACTTGAGCAATCATTAATGTCAAAAGTGCATAGGAAGCAATATTAAATGGGACCCCAAGAAATACATCTGCTGAACGCTGGTATAACTGACAAGATAATTTTCCATCAGCCACATAAAATTGAAACATACAATGACACGGTGGCAGTGCCATCTGATCAATTTCGGCTACATTCCAGGCGTTAACCAATAATCTTCTAGAGTTTGGATTCGTTTTTATTTGAGTAATAAGCTCACTAATTTGGTCAACTATCTGCCCGTCTGCACCAGTCCACGAACGCCACTGATGACCATATACAGGACCTAACTCTCCATTTTCATCTGCCCATTCGTTCCAAATCCGTACTCCATTTTCCTGCAAATAGCGCACATTGGTTTCACCTTTTAAAAACCAAAGCAATTCATAAATTATAGATTTTAGATGTAGTTTTTTTGTAGTTACTAGTGGAAATCCTTCCTCTAAATTAAATCTCATTTGATAACCAAAGGTACTGATCGTTCCAGTTCCTGTTCTGTCGCCTTTTACGGTGCCATTTTTTAGTACGTGTTCACATAGCGCTAAATATTGCTTCACTTTGTCCACTCTCCTAACTGCCATTTCATATTTTTTCATTTTAACATAAAAATTCGCAAGAAGTTTAACATATCCTAAGAAAAAGAGGCTAGCCCATGGGCAGCCTCTAGTTTCTATAGTTAAACTTCTAATCCAAAATTTTTGCAGAGAGCAGCCAACCCACCAGCAAAGCCACTACCTACAGCGTTGAATTTCCAATCACCATTGTGTCGGTAAAGCTCGCAAATGACTACGGCTGTTTCAACTGAAAAGTCTTCACCAAGATCAAAACGCAAGATTTCACGATTACTTTCTTCATCCACAACCCTGGCAAACGCATTAGAAACTTGCCCAAAATTTTGGTTTCTCGCTTCTGCGTCATGAATCGTTACTGTAATCGCAATCCGGTGTACATGGGGTGGAACTTTACTAAAATCAATTTTGATTTGTTCATCATCCCCATCTCCTTCCCCCGTCCGATTATCTCCGGTATGCTCAACCGCACCAGAAGTATGAACAAGGTTATTGTAAAAAATAAAGTCGGTATCATGGATGACTCTACTATTTTCGTCTGTCAAAAAAGCTGACGCATCGAGGTCAAAATCATGACCCCCATGGTAGCGGTTAGTATCCCACCCTAGTCCAATAATTACTTTAGTTAAACCTGGATTGGTTTTGGTTAAATCAATTCTTTGGCCCTTTGATAAATTAATACCCAATTCAATCACCTCTTAAGAGCATTTTTATCTTCGTTAACTATAAGATCGAACTACTTCGCTTAAGCTAGCAGCTGTTGTACCGCTTCCGATCGCGGCGAACTTCCAGTCGTTTCCATGGCGATAGATTTCACCAGTCACTAGACAAGTTAAACCACTATAATTGTCAGTAAGATTGTAGTGGATTAACTCCTGATTGTTAGTTGGATTAACCACTCTGATGAATGCGTTTCGAATCATACCAAAGTGTTGTTTTCTCTTTACACAGTCATAAATATTGACAACAAATACTAGCTTCTGAATATTTGCAGGGACTCTGCTCAGATCAATCATAATTTGTTCGTCATCGCCGTCACCGTCTCCTGTCAGGTTATCTCCAGAGTGCTGTACGCTGCCATCATTACTTTTTAAATTTCCAAAATAGATCACATCTTTATTATTTTGAAGCTTATCATTGGCGCCAAGCATTATTACAGATGCATCGCAGTCAACGTTAGGAGCCCCACCTCCACCGAATAGACCACCAAAGAGACCGCCACCGCCTCCACTTTGAACAGGATCCCAGCCTAATCCTACCAAGACCTTTGTAAGTCCAGGGTTCCCTTTCGTTAAATCTACTCGTTGACCTTTTTGTAAGTTAATAGCCATTTCATTCACCCCTATTAAAATTTAGATATTTCAATAATATTTAAGCTTGTTTTATTTTCTTAAAGTTTTCCTGTAGCTGTTCTAAACGTTTTGTCCCTTCAACACGTAAGCGCTTATTTTCTTCTTCAATTGCTTTTGTTTCCTGCATGCCCTTGATGATAATATTCCAGCTTTCTTCAATTGTCTCAATTTTTATACTTGGACCACCTGCAAGCCTAGCAATATCCGTACTTTGCTGTGAAATATTTTGAGCATTTTTAAGAAGCATTTCATTGGTTCTACGATCAAGTTCACTCATGGAATCCGCAACAAGCTTTTGGCGCTTCACAGCAACTGCCTGAATTAATCCATTTTTAAAGATTGGGATTGTCGTAACAAAGGCGGAGTTAATTTTACCAATCAGCTTTGTGTTCCCTCTTTGTAATAGACGGATTTGCGGTGCTGTTTGTAACGCTACCATTTTCGCCATTTCTAAGTCATAGATTCTTTGCTCTAATAGCTCAATCGCATTTTTTAATGAATCTAACTGCATTGAAGCAAGTTGGTCACCAGAAGCAACCCGTGATTCTAGCTGTGGAAGCTGATTGTTCTTTAGGTCCTCTACTTTCATCTCTCCAGCAACAACGTACTTTTCAAGTGTCAAATAATATTGGTAGTTTTGCTCATACATTTGTTCAAGCATATTCGTTGATTCAACCATCTCATGCTGGTATTTCGATATTTCCACATAAATTTTATCTATCTCAGAACCCATCGTCTGATATTTTCCAAAAAGCTTCTCTACCATTTTTTCGCCCTTTTTAAAAAGCTTTCCAAAGATACCACCGGATGTTTTTTGGAAATCCTTCGCATCAAATTTATCCATGATGCGTCCCAGCTGTTTTAGTAATTCTCCAGAATCCTCTACCTTGGTTGTTCGCATATTGCTTAAGATCTGATCAGAAAAACGTGAAATTTGTACAGCAGGTTCTTTCCCAAATTCTAAGACCTGAATTTGATCACGTTCATCAATCGTACGTACTAAATTTTGTACTTCTGGTTCTTTACGGAGTGCAAGCTTAATATCAGAAGCTTTTGTTTCTGATAGCTTGTCATTGTCGCTAATTGGCATCATGCCGCTAGATTGATTGGAAGGTACATTCACTTCTTAATCTCCCCTTAAGTTTTTTAATATTCCTTGCAATAGCCCCTTTTTAAATACAGATGGTTCCTTGTATTCCAAATCAAACACCATCTCTTCAAGCCAATGTTTATCAAATAATCGTTCATCAATATAATTTTCTATGTCATTATGGCCTGGTGGATTATAAAGGATGATATCAATCCCAAATTGATTTAAAAGCAAAAGTAATGCTGCATCCGCTCTTGAAAGCATACCGGATAACTCATTATTATAAATAATCAATTTAGGAACCTGCTGGGAATAGTCAAATCTCTCAAGCAATTGGGTGATTCTCTTTGGCATAAACAACGCCTGAGTAAATAAATACATTTTTACATCTTCTAAACTTTCCATGTGTAATGGTTTTAAGCCCGGATTCTCACAAATTTTTCGAATAGCATGAGCAATTCCTTTTTGAAGACCAGATGCTAAAAAGGAATAGGGCCAATAGTGTGCCTGCATCATTTTTTCAGGGTCTAGCAAACCATCTCTACCCAGGGCATTTCGATAATGGAATCGGAAATCACTGTTACTTTGCATGGTAAATGGCAAATTGCGTATAAGATAACTGTGCTCCAATTGACTAAGTGATTGAAGACGGTCCCAATATTCTTTACGATTCTTACTTACCCCCTGCACTTTTGCAAATATAGAGGGTATTTTAACTTGCCCACCACCCACCTCAAAATCAGGTCGTATCATTGCTATTTCCTTGCAAAGGATAAATAGCTCATCATATGTAGTTTTTAACGTAATAGATGACGGAGTATATTCTCTTAATTGCCAAGGTTTATAAAGTCCAGACCCTTCTTGATTTAAGATGGTTTCAATCTCTTTTGAAGCTCGATAGGCAATGGTTGATTTCCTGTTGCGTTTTTCCTTTGGAAAAGGCTCAGTAGGAAGCTGATTTGGAAAGTGATGTGTAAAAACTGCCTCAGGGATGAACTCAGCTAAAATATCTTTAGCCTCTGGGTGAAATACAACCACATCACATCCGAGTTTAATTAAATAATATAAGAAATATTGATGACTTTTCTTAAAATTGCCATACCACAAAAACTTAGGCATAGACCTCTGAGGGTCTGCATCTTCTAATTGCGGCTGTAGGTGATTAATTGACCACTTTACCATATCAACGAGAACCCTGCGAAGTTCGTGATTATTTAAACCATCCTTCTCAATGGTTGCGAATAATTCAAGGGTTGAGATCATCGCTTCCCTTAACTTCCGGTGAATAACTGGGACATTGGACTTTAACAAGAGCTGCTCACCATCAAGAAAAGCTGTAAATCGGTTAATAGAAAGTTTCTGCTCCTGATTAAGATTAATCACTTTTTGAATGGACTGAAAATGCGAATTATTAATCGTCTTGTCAAGTGAATCTTCACTTAACAACTGTATGCCCCATTCCTCCGTGTTTACATAATCAAATAACCGGTTGTAATATTCATCTGTGTCAACTGGAATCCCCAAAAATACCCCTAGTACTTGACCGATATGGATGGTTCCATTGTCTATGGAATAATTAGGTCGTTCTGGTAAGGGTTTATTTAACAGATTTAGCCAATTTTCATATGATAGGGATACAGGATGGACGTTCAATTGATTTAATGGTGGATACATTCATAATCCCTTCCCTCTAAAAGCGAAAGCTTATTTTCTAAAAAAATCTATATATTTTGTCCATCTTTAGGACGAAAGCACTTCCGCCATAATATTAGAAAATTATGTAAGGTTTCCTTATCATCATATCACAGTTATTTAATTGGTTCATTTGTTTATACGAATGACACTTAAAAATGTTTCGCTAATTAGCTAATCTCCTCATTTTTCACCTTTTTCCTTGTCCCTACATACTATTTGAGTACTCATACTAAAGTAGGTGACTCGAATGAGATTCATTTATAAACGCCCAAGGATGGAACAAATACAAGATGAATTAAATACCGTTATGGAAGTAATGGTGTCTGACGTATTTATTTGTATGGATTTATTCATATTCAGTATCATTTTCACCCTGCTATTATCCCCAGTTATACAATCGATCGGCCTATCCATTCTATTATTTATTGTATTCTATAGTCTTTTTGTTAGCCTTTACTTCTTAGTATTTAATAGAATCATGAAAAAAAATTAAGCTTTAATCGGCAGCAGTTTTAAAAACTGTTGGAGAATTTCTTCACCAGCACATATACCGCGATTTTTTGTATAACTAATGTTACCAGTATCTGTCATCTTTACAAGTTCACCGTGGTTAGGAACGAAGCGGTATTGACAATCACGGAGAAAATCCCAGTCTAAAATGGAGTCCCCCGCACCCGCCATAGCTTTGCCTCCTTCTTTTTGACAGATATATTCTAGTGCACTACCTTTATTAATTGCTAATGGAATGAAGTATAGTTTTCTTCCCTGTAAGGAAATTCTCCAGCCCACCTTATTTACCAGGTCACTGATCAATAACAGCTCTGCTTCAGATGGAAGACTATTTAAGATAAAATAAAAAAATAGCTTCCCTGCTTGCTTCTTTTGACCATCAAAACGAATCCCCTCTTTTAAAAATAAGGATTGCACTTCCTCTTCTACAGCAGATTCTAGCAGCAGACGGTTTTGCACATAATTCGACCATTCCTCAACTGGATTCCCATGATGTAAAATAACGGCTCCATTAGTAGTAATCGCATATTGAATGTCAATTTCATTTTCAAAGATGAATACTCGCTTAAACTGGTCTGTTGTCCTCGTTGTAACAGGAATAAACAAACTCTGCTGTGAAAGCTTTTTTAAGGTGAAATAGGCTGCTTCTGTCATATAGGCAACCCACTTGCCATCCTTTATTTCAACTGGCATGAGCCTCTCTTTTGGTACTTTCTCTAGGTCATCCATTGCTCTTTTTGAATAAATGAGCGTGCGGTCAAGATCAGAGGCAAAAATCATTTTTTATACTCCTTCAGCGATTTAATTAAACCGCAGCATAAATATCGAAGGTTAGGATATTCCACCACTTCAACCCCTTTTTCTTCTGCAAGCATGAGGATGTGCTTAACAAATGGGCTGGAAGCGTCTCGCATAAGAATTTTCCATGGCACCCTGCGCAGAAGAACCCTAGTTGTTTCTCCTACTCCGGGCTTAATATAGTGTGTACTCTCAATGGAAAATTCTGCTTGAATCTTTTTTACATCCTTCATCCCTAAAAATCCAGTTTCAATCTCTTCCTGTACTTTTTGTGCTGCTAGTGCAGCAGCTTCATTGTATATCAACGAAAATTCATTAGAAATGAGTTGGATAAATTCATTTGACAAATCAACAGGAAGCAACTCACGGTAAAATTTCGCTCCGTGAAAATCATTTTTGCCAATATATTTTTCATTTAATACGGTCCGACTCACAAGACCAGAAACAGTGGAATTTAAACATGCACTTGGAATTAGGAAGTCTTCTCTCGTGCCAAAAAGAGTTGTACAATAGCCAGGATCTGCAATAACTGCTAGTGTATCATCAAGACAAGTGCCATATTTCCGCTCGTATTCTTGACAGGCCTTTGTTAATTCTATGGAAATAGCCCCTTTTCCTGTCCAACCATCAACAAATTGAATCACACCTTCTGGATGTTCATTCATAATATATTGAATGGCATTTTCGTCAATCCCGCGATCTCTAATAATAGAGATGCTGTAATGAGGTAACGACACATTGTAGCGCATTTTTAGATATCTTTTAATTAAGATTCCTACGGGGGTACCGGCTCGTGCTAAAGAGACGATCACCGTTTTATGACCTTTTGCTAGGTAGATTTGTTCTGCCACAATTCCTACACACATGGCTACTTTCTGCTTATATTCATTCAGCGTTTTCCAAAATAAATTCACATATTCTTCAGGAGGCTGGTACTCAATCGGCAATGACTCACTATAATGAATTCCTGATTGAACCTTTTTTTCGCGATTGGCAGTTGTGTCCTCAAGGTTCACCTCACTTAAATCCTTTAATAGGAATTGCACATCATCTTCTTGGTAAGTCCCCATTTTTGCCGGTTTATTTATCATTCTTTGCATTACTTTCACCTCTAACATTTTGAAAAAAAGACAATTTTTATCGACTGAATTCCTGTCTTTTTAAGTTCCTCCAGTAATGGTTGCAGTTTATCTACCTCTACTTCTCTTTCGAAAAAAATAAATAGGTCATCATAAAACCTTGGTGAGATATTATAAACATAATTGGTAACTGATTCATCATCAGGATTCGGAAATCTTACACCAAATCTAGCACCATATCCTACTTCATTTTCAATATGTATGGGACTTCTTGTAGTAGATTGGTAATATACTTCCTCTCCCATTTTGGAAGCCAGTTTCATTGGAAGATACATGAACTCTCCAGTTCCTAAACAAAGCGTTCTCCTACCTGTCCTTTTTTGAATAAGTAAGCTTGCTGCTTCTTTTACTTTTTCTTGAAAAGAGTTTCTTTGACTTTGGAGTCCAAAACGTCCCGTTTCTTTGATATATGGTGTCTTGTTCCCATTTGCCTTAGAAGAATACGAGACAGGTGTGAATAATGAGGACAACTGAACTACCTCAACTTCCTGCATTTCTTCCAAATTACCTGCTTCATTTCCATAATAGTGACTGATTACATCCTTATGTTGAGTTACTTGTACCTGTCCAGACACAAGACTTACCACATGAATCTTTATTCCAAGTTTGTTCTCGAGCTGTTCGAAGTTATCTTTATTTTCTTGTGAACGCCAATCTAATATTGAAACAACCGTATATTCCCTTCTAGGATAATAGGAGTGAATGGATTGGATAATATTTAATGCGGTTTTTCCTGTTGTTATTTCATCATCAACAAGAATGATTTCCTTGTTGTTATTAATCATTTCACTTGGAATGTAACAGCGGTGAGCAGTTGCATGAGAGTGCTCTTCTTCAAATGTAATGTTTGGCTCTTTCTCTACCATTTCTTCTCTTGTAGTATGGAAGAAATCGGCAGAATGAAAACAATCAAAAAAAGCATGACCAAGAGCAGTCGCTGTTTCAGCAAAACCAATTATTATAGGGTTAATTTCCTTGGGCACAAAGGGAGAGTGTTGAAAAGAATCTCCCATACTTGTAAATAAGGATATTAGCTTTTCTTTTTCCACACACGGTAGTCCATGGACTGATTCCATGTATTTTGCTGCTAATAATGCGGCAGTCAACATCCCCTTTTCCGGAAGAATAGGTAAGTGTTTACCTAAAACCTTACTGACAAATAAGAATGAGCGCTTTTTATTAATACGAGCAGCCATCGTGAAAAGATCATTAATAGGTAGATTATATATATTTTCAACTACTTCTATTTTCGTTTCAATGGCACCAAGGATATTAAACGTAAACTTCTTTTTTGATAAGGTCAATGTTTGTGAATTCTTCATGTAACACCCCGTAAAGCTGTGATTTTAATATGATTTTCTTTGCCCAATAATAATGAGGCTTTATTTCATTCATTTTGTTAGCAAAGTCACTTTTCATAACACCAATATCGCCGGTTGCCGCCTCAATGATATTCTTCGCATCAATATATTCCTCATAGGAAACAACATTAAGAGATTGGACAATTTTTATGTGAGATGGATGAATAATTGTTTTTCCTGTTAAACCGTTTGCAATATCCATAAGAATCTCCCGAATGAATCCATCTGTATTTTCATCAATTAATTTAGCTCTCCACTTCAGCCCTTCGTCACCATACCTTTCACGGAATGGGGTTTGTCTAAGCTGCGGCTTTAACATTCTTTGCTTTGATGAAAAATATTCCCAAACAGGACCTGACACAACATAAGGACAATCAAACCGCTGAAACACGTTGATAATATCTGAAATACAGTCTCTTAATACTGCAATTTCATATACAGTGGTGTCCGCGTTCCTTCTGATTCCATAAAGCCCACAAAAATCAGTTGCACCAATCCGAACATTCAGAATATTTTCCCGGAATCTATCTAGCAATTCCTTAATGTTCATTAATTCTTTCATTCTAGTTTCCTTTTGAATTACTTTTGGGGACTCAAGGATTGGCATAGCATAAAAAGGATGCTCTGTTGAATGAATTTGTAAAACCTCTTCTAATAATTCTATACCGCTTTCTGCAGTGAACTTTGGTAGAACCACACCTGTTAATAGCTTGGTGGCACCACCCAATTGTTCATTTACTCTTCTTAATTGCTCAACATCTCGAATCCTAATGAACATTAACGGTAAATCTGTAAAGCTTAAAAAACCTTTATTCACTTCACCATGTAATTTAAGCAATTCCATAATGAGCATAGTTTCTGCTTCATCCACTTCATTGTCACCCACAGCATCCTCTAGATCGATCACAAGCGAGGTCAATCCCTCATGCTTCTTCGAGAGAATTTCTTGATGGATATTTGGACGTGTGGCAGGCATGTAAAGGGTTGCCCCTAAACCATAGGACAAGAGCTCACGATCAGAGTATTTATTAAATGCCATAGGTTTTTTATAAAAGAATCGATCCAGTTCTTCTCCATAAAAATAAGTAAAAAAATTCATAACTATTTCTCCTTGTTCAAGGTAAAAAATAAAGGAAACGGACTTTCGTCTGCTCCCCTTTAAATATAATTATAAAATTATTAATTCCCTTTACTCTCTTCTTTCTTTTTATTCATAAAGTGAACAACGAAGGTAGCTCCGAAAGTCACTAATAGAATAATGAAGAATGTTAAATGTCCCATATCTATATGGAAAACAGCAAGAAGCATTTTTAAGGCAATAATTAGAATTAAAATATATGCTGTAGTTTCAAGTTCAGGAACGCGGTCAATCAATGTTAAGAACACGCCTGCCACTCCCCGCATCATCAAGACCCCAAGCATACCTCCAACTAATAAGACCCAAACCTGCTCACTCACACCGAATGCAGCAAGAACACTGTCAACAGAGAAGGCGATATCCATTAATTCTACAGCTACGACTGTTCCCCAGAATGTTCCGAATAAGCGGATAAGTAAGCCGCTTTGGTTCAAGCCTTCTGCCTCTTCATCGCCCTCTTCAGATCCTTTACGTTTATCAATAAAGTACTTGATTGATAACCATGCAAGGTATCCTGCACCCAATATTTTTACCCACCAAAGTTTGATAAGGAAAACACCAATTCCAATTGCAATGAAACGGAAAGCATACGCCCCTAATAATCCATAGAATAAAGCTTTCTTTCGTTTTTCAGGCGGCAGGTGCTTTACCATTACTGCTAGAACAAGCGCATTATCAGCAGATAGTAACCCCTCTAAGATAACTAGTGTACCAATCAAACCCCAGCTTACAGGATTTGTTAATACTTCTGCCCACATACTCCAATTAAAAAATTGGGAATACGTGTCTAAGATATGATTTAACACTGACATTAAAAAAATTCCTCCCAAAGTTGAAAAGCACAAGCGCCTTGGATCAAATGGTCTTAGGCGCTTTAGCTCAGCTTTTTAATAAAACTTACATTTTGTAAAAAGACCCAATCATTCCTGGGTCTTCTACTCGTATTATTAACCTACGGATAGACCAAAGTCAGTAGCAAGGGCAGCTAATCCACCTTGATACCCGCTTCCAATTGCACTAAATTTCCATTCACCATTATGACGATATAATTCACCGACAACAATCGCTGTCTCAATTGAGAAATCTTCACCTAAGTCATAACGAATCAACTCTTCCCCTGTTGCCTCATTAAAAATGCGAGCATAGGAATTAGAAACTTGGCCGAAGTTTTGATTTCTGCTGTCAGCATCATGAATTGTAATTGTAAAGGCAATACGTTGAATATTTGCAGGAATCGTTGTTAGATTAATTTTCACCTGTTCATCATCACCATCACCAGCACCTGTACGATTGTCACCAGTATGTACTACAGCGCCATTTGCTCCTTGAGGATTGTTATAGAAAACGAAATCCGTTTCATTAGTCACCTTACCGTTTTCCCCCAAAAGAAAAACAGATGAATCTAAATCGAAATCATTTCCTCCGTCATACTTGTTTGTATCCCATCCAAGTCCTACTACTACATTTGTTAACCCAGGATTTGTTTTTGTTAAATCAACTTTTTGACCTTTTGATAAACTTACTGCCATTTTTCATTCCTCCATTTTAAGTAATAGTCTATTTACGAGTTTCTCTTAAAAAGGTTTCATTTATTATAATAAATTTTTCTATCCCATTTCATAACTTAACTCATCCACTTAGGCGGCGTGTTTTTAGCCCAAAAAATAGTGCCTAATTCATGATGACTTTGGTACTCGTCATAAATGGTATGATAATGAAAATTAAACCAGTAACCAGCTTTTGGTGGATTATCACGTCTCACATGAAAACGTAGAATATCTTTACCAGTTACACTATCTTTAATATTAAATATTTTTTCTGAAAGACCTGATCCTGGTTGCTCCGTGATTGTAAGGTTTTTTAAATCCTCTTCGGGAAATTGATTAGCCGTTTGTGCAATGGCCATTTCAATTTTAGGTAGAATAATTTCACGAAATTCATCTTCAATTACAGGCTTAATTTTTGCACCAAACTTTTGATAGGACTGTATTTCTGCCTGTTTTATTAATTCTTCCATAAATTCTTCCCGGTTAAACTCTGATTCTTGAAAAAATCCATTTGACTGTGTAAAGTTTCTTTCTGCAGTCGCTTCAAAAGCATCTCTATCTTTAAAATTATCGGCATTGACGGAGTTCATTAACTGAGTCGGCGTTACCAGGCCAAAGGTTAAAATAGAAATCAATACAAATAACGGTTTACGAAGCCACTTGCTCATCACTAGTTCACACCTTATTCTATCGAAGTTGGTTTTGCTAGAATTTTTACTATCTTAAAAGTTATTATACTTCTTTTTTTAGAAAAATGGAAAAATCAGTTCTTATATTCATAAAAAAAACTAAAAGCTCAAATGCCTTTAGTTTCTACTTAATTATTACACCAAAATGAAATTTGGATGTTTTTCTCTTAACTACATCAAAACCATATTTTTCAAACCGATTGCTTTTATAATGATCCTTTAAAATAACTTTAGATTTTGCCACTCTTCTTGCTTCTTGTAGTGTTTCTTCGGTTAAATCATCATACACTGCAAACTTGCCAAGCGCTTTTATTCCATCTGATTCAAGGACACTCTCTTCAAACATGGGATCGAAATAAACACAATCTACAGATGCATTTGGCTGTTTTCTTAAATATTCAAGGGCATGGGTATGAATCACATCAATTCTTTTCATTGCCTTATTCATTATTTCGAGACCGGAATTCCATGTTTGAAGCCCATTTTTTACAACAAAGGCTAAGTATTTTTGACCCTCTAAACCTATTACTTTCCCTTCTTTTCCTACCAGAAAGCTTGCAACAATAGCATCGGAAGAAAGTCCAAGCGTACAATCAAGAATGGACATCCCTTTAGACAGCTGGGACATATCGGCAAATGGATCATGCTCTCCCCGAAGCAGTCGCTTAATCCTAAACATAGCTGAATTTGGATGGAAAAAGAAAGGGTGGGTTCCTCCATGTTCAAAAAGCTCTAACCTTTCTTTCCCTACAACAATGCAAGAACTGTCCCATTTTTGCTGTAAGTGCGAAATGGATTTTTTATTTCTTTGCACATATGGAACTTCTAGCTTTTTTGCGATCATAATTGCCTGATCAATCATGTTCTGACTAGTTCTACCCGCAGTAGTTACGAATATATTGTCCACTAAATTACTCCTTCAAAAAGAAAAGGACGTCATATGACATCCTCAAATTAGCAATGAGCCTCTAATGCACCCATTAAATTTTGCATAACCATTTCCATTGGCATTCCTTCAATATCATGTCTTGGAATAAAATGAACGACTTTTTTATCTTTTAGAAGAGCCATAGATGGAGAAGAAGGCTCAATTCCTTCAAAGTACTCGCGCATTTTAGCCGTAGCTTCCTTATCCTGTCCCGCAAAAACAGTTACAAGATGGGCTGGTTTCTTTTCACTATTTAGAACAGCTTGAGTTGCTGCAGGTCGAGCTAATCCAGCTGCACATCCACAAACTGAATTAACTACTACAAGCGTAGTGCCTTCTACATTTTCCATGAAATTCTCTACGTCTTCAGCTGATTGAAGTTCTTCAAAGCCTGCTCGTGTTAACTCTTGGCGCATTGGTAGTACCATTTGCTTCATATATTCTTCATATGCATTTGTCACAATGAATCACTCCGTTTCTCATTATCGATATTAGAATACTATACTCAATCGAGAGTTTGCAATTTAATATAACTATTCCTCTGTTTTTCTCGCTTCTGTCATTTGTTTCCAAACAGAACCTTTCGCTTTTTCTCCACCCTCAATTCGTTCAATCGCCATTTTGACTTGCATACTCACTTCAAATTCCGGATCATTTTCCGCAGCCTTTAAGCCAGAAAGTGCCTTTTCATCCCCAACTTCGAATAAAAACATTGCAGCACGCCAGCGAACTAATTTACTTTGGTCTCTCAATGCCTCTACCATCTCATCTTGTGCCTCAGAGAAGCCCAAATCAGACAAACAGTCACCCGCTGTTCGTCTAACTGTTACGGTTTTATCTTTTAGAGCCTTGTAGAGAAGCGGTAAAACGTCTTTCTCTTTTATCATCCCAAGGTATACTGTTGCTAACCTGCGGATAGATGGCTTCTCATCTGATAAGGCTTTTTCTAGAATTGGCAGATCATTCAATTCTGGATCGTCCATTTGTTCGAGAGCCTTATAACGAACCTGCCAATCAGGATTACATAAATCATCCAATGTTACTTTCTTTCTAAGAAGTCTAGTCTTTTGATTGATTGAAGATTCATTTTCTTGAGCTTTCTCAACTAATTCTTCTAATCTTTCCATTGGATAGGCTGCAATTAACTCTTCGACAACATCTTGTCCAATATGCTCGAAGTCACCATATCGAACACCCTGGTTTTTCCATTTTCGCAACAAAATATAATTATCTTCAGGAAGCTGGGCGCGTTCTCTTGCTTTTAAGAAATAATCTGGCATACCGAATCTTCTTTCAGTAGAACCATCTGTAAGTTTCACTTGAAGAGGAATGTCCTTAAATATTTGGATCTCAACCTTAATCTCACCAAAATGTTCATCTAATTTTCTCTTTTCAGTCGTCTCTACTTCCTGCTCCCCAAATGCGCTGCGAACCTTAGGCAACAATTCCTTCCAATCAAATCTTGCATTCCTTTCAACCGCAAGGAAATCTGCCACATGATAGACACCCTTAATCCCCTCAATCTTTAAGATATCTTGGATGATGAACGGTGCATCTTGTACACTATCTTTTTTATAATTATGGCTTTTCCCCATTGGGAGTTCTTGGTCTAAAATTATCTTCATAGTATTTGGACTTGGCGTCGGTTCAATCGCCTTTATTTTCAACACAATCACCTCATTCATTTTCTGCAAGATCAGAGAGGTACGACCAGCGCTCAATTAATTCTTCTAGCTTTTCGTTTATTTCTGCTTCCAACTTCATTAATTCTTGTGCTTTTGTAAAATCACTGCCAATATTCGCCATTTGATCAGCTACCTCTTCTAAACGGGCTTCTGTTTTTGCAATGACCACATCAATTTCTTCCCACTCTTTTTTCTCCATGTAAGTCATTTTTTTCTTTTTTTCTTTTTCTTGTGTTTTAGACGGCTGGTTTGTTACCGTACCCGTTTTTTTTGCTTCTAGGGCATTTTCTTTTTCAATATAATCAGTGTAATTTCCGTAAAAAGAATCAATTATACCTTCACCACGTAAAACAAGAAGCTGTTCAGCCACCTTATCGAGGAAGTAACGATCATGCGAAACGGTAATAACCACTCCCGGAAATTCTTCTAAATAATCTTCTAATACTGTTAATGTTTGAGTGTCCAAATCATTAGTCGGCTCATCAAGTAAGAGAACATTGGGTGCTGTCATTAATAACTTCAAAAGGTATAGGCGGCGCTTTTCTCCACCAGATAACTTTCGGATTAGGGTTCCATGAGAATATGGAGCAAATAGGAAACGTTCGAGCATTTGGGCTGCAGATATCGTCTTTCCATCAGAAGTTTCAACAATTTCTGCCGTTTCTTTGATATATTCTATCATCCGCTTGTTTTCATCCATATCTTCGCTTTCTTGTGTGTAATAAGCTATTTTAACAGTTTGACCCATGATGAAATCACCTTCATCAAGCGGAATTCTTTTAGCTAGAATATTTAACAATGTAGATTTCCCAGCACCATTTTGGCCGATAATTCCTATTCTGTCGCCCGGTTTAACCAGAAAGTCAAAGTGATTCAAGATTGTTTTGTCCGAATATCGCTTGGAAGCGTCTTTTAGTTCAAACACTTGTTTCCCCAGTCTGCTTCCATGTAAGGAGATATCGAGCTTTTCTGCGGAAGGCTTTCCACCAGCAAGCTTATCATCAAGTTCCTCAAAACGTTGAATTCTAGCCTTTTGTTTAGTGGTCCTAGCCTTTGCACCTCGTCTCATCCATTCTAGTTCTCGCCTAAAAAGATTCTTTCTTTTCTCAAAGGTTGCCGCTTCATTTTCTTCCCGAATAGCCTTCGCTTCTAAAAATGCAGCATAGTTCCCCTTGTAGCTAAAAAGATTTCCACCATCTAATTCAAACATTCTATTAGCTACACGGTCTAGAAAGTAACGATCATGGGTAACAAGTAAGATAGAACCGTTATATCTACTTAAATAATCTTCAAGCCATTTTACTGAGTCAAAATCGAGATGGTTAGTTGGTTCGTCTAATATTAATAAATCTGGCTCTTCGATTAATACTTGAGCTAACGCAACACGCTTTTTTTGACCGCCGGACAGCTCCCCAACTTTCTTTGTGAAATCTGCAATTCCTAATTTCGTTAGGATGGACTTCGCATTCGTACTGGCATCCCATGCATCTAGTGCATCCATTTGCTTCTGTAATCGAAATAGTTCTTCTTGTACAGACGTATTATTTGGGTCAGTATCAAGCAACAAAAGAGTGCTTTCGTATTCACGCATGAGCTTCAATATGGGCGCTTCACCATGAAAAACTTGTTCAAGGACAGTTTTGTTTAAATTCAAGTCCGGTTGTTGACATAAAAAGGAGATCGAATAGTCTTTACCGGAAACAATTTTCCCTGAATCAGCTTGGTCCACGCCAGAGATAATTTTTAATAATGAGGATTTACCTGTTCCATTGATGCCGATTAAACCTACACGCTCTTTTTCACTAATAGTGAAAGAAATATTATTAAAGAGTTGTTTCTCCCCATAGGTTTTCGAAACATTTTCTACTGTGAGCATTTTCATACTTGTCCCTCCCATTCACGGTAAAATTGCTCTAAAAACAGGACCATCGATTGGTGACGGGATTCTGCCATCCTTTTAGCAACATCAGTATTTAACAAATCCTTTAATATTAACAGTTTTTCATAAAAATGATGAATGCTGGTCGATTTTCCTTTACGATATTCTTCCTCGGTCATTTCTTTCCTGACTTGAATGTTTGGGTCATAGATTAGCTGACCTTTTTTGCCTCCGTATGCAAATACCCTTGCTATGCCGATTGCACCAATGGCATCTAGGCGGTCCGCATCTTGGACGATTTTTGCTTCAACAGACTCAAGTTCTGTTTTTTTACCACCTTTATAGGAAATGGATTCAATTATTTGGATAATGTGTGCTTGTTCCTCATTTGAAAGCGTGATGGTTTGTAAGAATGAATTCAGTTTCGCTTTTCCTTTATCAACACTTTCATTTATTTTTTCATCTGGGATATCATGAAGAAGGGCAGCCATTTCAATAATAAATGGATCTCCCTGCTTTTCATTCTTGCAAATATGTATAGCATTCTTTCGAACACGATCTACATGAAACCAATCATGCCCTGTAGCATCCTCACCCAGTTCGTTTCGAACAAATGCTTCTGTTTTTTCTATGATTTGATTTCTCACAATTGTGCACCTACTTTCACCCTAGCTATTTTACCATGAAAAACGACGAAAAAATAACCCCTAGGGTTAGGAGTTAATTTTCAACGCTATTCTTTCATTTTATATCAATGCATTATGCCAGCTTATTCCAAGTGTATTTTCTCCGGCATGCACGCCTATAACAGCACCTAATGGACAGCAAATTACTGTTAATGCCGGAAACTGTTGCTCTAACTCAGCCTTCCAACTAATTGCCTGTTCTTCATGTAATCCGTATAATATATAAACTTCCTTAAAATGATACTTTTCGTAAGAAGACCTAAAATAATCAAGGATTTTTTCTTTAGCTTTTTTTTCACTTCGTACTTTTTCCTTAACAAGAAGTACTCCATCTTCAATTGAGATGATGGGTTTAACATTTAGCAAACTACCTAAGAAAAATTGCACTCCATTCATCCTGCCGCCGCGGTGGAGTTGTTCTAAACTACCAACAAGGACATAAGTCTCATTGGTATCCCTTATCTTTTCCATTCGATCAAGAACTGCTTCTAGGTTGTTGCCGCTATTAAGAAGTTTCATCCCCTCTTTTAATATGGCTGTCATAGGATAGGTCAGTATTTTTGAATCAAAAGTGATTACAGGGATATCAACAAGCTTTGCTGCCTGCTCACTCGAAGAAACCGTACCACTAAGTTTTCCAGATAAAAGAACCGTTACGATTTGGTCGTAGTCTTTTGCAAGCCGCTCATATAATTCTTGAAACGCACCAACAGAAGGCTGTGATGTTTTAGGTGGAGAATTCAAATGCTTTAATCTTTCAAACAATTCAGATGAAGATAAATCAATGCCATCTGAATATTCCTCCCCGTCTAGCATTATATTTAGCGGGATTGTATATAAATCTGGATGATTTTTACATTCTTCATCTAAAAATGCGGTACTATCAGTTACCCAAGCCGTTTTGACCAATGTGATCTCCCCTTATAATTAGTATGAGGTCATATTATCTAGGTAATGATATCGTACCTTTAAATTTGAATATTGTAAATATTTAAAACTCAGATAAGGCTGTTCTCAAATGAGACAGCCTTATCTTGAATTTACTTCTATTATTTAGATAGATAATCAGTTATTTTTTGTAGTGTGGTAATCATTACATCTGTCATTTCAACTAAATCATCCATCTGATCCTCTGTTATTAATCTCTCAAAGTCCACTGTGATACTCCCCGTTTTCTTATTATTAGGGTTGAGTGGCTCGTGTTGAATGGAAAGAGTAATTTTCCGAGAAGTGCCCCATAATTCATTGAGAATAGTATGGAGTTTCAAGTAATCTAGTTCAGTCTCCTCTACTTCAAAAGTAAAATAAGGCTTTATGAAACATCCGGTAAGGTGTTTCGTTTTTGAGCCTGGAAGAAGTTCTGATGCTAAATGAACAAGCATTGATTCCAATTCCATTTTAGCTGAGACCTCTTTTCCCTTTACATGAGGAAAGGAAAAGCAAATATTAAAATGACGGGACATTTTGGCCATGTTTATAATGTCATTACGATCAGTAATAATGATTTCACCATCAAGGTCCCTATCATATAATGCGCCTTCAATAATAACCTTCATATTATCAAAGGCTGTTGGATCAAACATCTATGTTTCGACTCCTTTTAGAAAAGCCCTAGTGCCTTTCCATTTTCATCAACATCCATATTTAATGCAGCTGGTTTTTTAGGCAGTCCAGGCATGGTCATTACCTCACCTGTCAACGCAACAATAAATCCAGCCCCAATAGATGGTTTAAATTCTCTTACCGTAACGGTAAAGTCTGTTGGTCTTCCAAGCTTTGTAGGATCATCAGATAATGAATATTGTGATTTAGCCATACAAATAGCAAGGTTGGACCAACCAAACTTATCAAAATCCAGCAACTGTTTTTTGGCTTTTGGCGAAAACTCTACGTCCTTGCCACCGTAAACTTTTTGAACAATAGTTCTTACCTTTTGTTCAAGAGGATCAGACAAATCATATAAAGGATGGAAATTGTTCTCTTCGTGATCAATGACGGACAGAAGCTTCTTAGCAAGCTCTACACCTCCTTCTCCACCCTTTTCCCAAACTTCAGTTAATGCTACCGCAACATTTTCTCTTTCACACCATTCTAATAATGTTTTTACCTCTAACTCGGTATCGGTGATAAATTTATTAATGGCAACGACAACTGGTAATCCAAAGCTTTTTATAGTCTCAATATGCTTTTGAAGATTAGAAAATCCAAGAGTTAATGAAGCCAAATTCTCTTTTGCTAATTCCGTTCTCACAACTCCTCCGTGCATTTTCAGAGCACGAATAGTTGCAACGATAACAACAGCCTCTGGTTTAATTCCAGCACTTCTTGATTTAATATGTAGGAATTTTTCTGCTCCTAAATCAGCCCCAAAGCCGCCTTCTGTGATGACATAGTCAGCTAACTTAGCTGCTGCAGTAGTAGCAATCACACTGTTACATCCGTGTGCAATATTAGCAAACGGCCCGCCATGAATCAACGCTGGGGTATGTTCAATCGTTTGAACTAAATTGGGCTTAATCGCCTCTTTTAATAACAAAGTTAATGCACCTTCAACCCCTATGTCGCCCACTGTAACAGGTTCCTTATTATAATTATAGGCAACGACCATCCGTGATAATCGTAATTTTAAGTCCTTTAAATCAGTTGCTAAACATAATACTGCCATTATCTCAGAGGCTACAGTAATATCAAAACCATCTTCACGAGGTACACCTTGAAGCGGGCCCCCTAGTCCAATAATTACTTTCCTTAAGGCACGATCATTTAAATCAACAGCTCGTTTCCAAACAATACGACGCTGGTCAATTTTTAATTCATTCCCTTGTTGAATATGATTATCGATTAATGCTGCGAGGGCATTGTTTGCAGTCGTAATCGCATGTAAATCTCCTGTAAAATGAAGGTTTATATCTTCCATCGGAAGAACTTGAGAATATCCTCCACCCGTTGCTCCGCCTTTAATTCCCATGGTAGGTCCTAATGAAGGCTCTCGCATCGCAATCATTGCTTTTTTTCCAATGCGGTTGAAAGCATCCCCTAATCCCACAGTAACTGTCGATTTTCCTTCTCCAGCAGGCGTTGGATTAATCGAAGTGACAAGAATGATTTTACCGTTTTCTTTCGTTTTTAGTTTGGATAGTGCTTCGTTGGAGATTTTTGCTTTATATTTTCCGTATAGTTCAAGATCATCTTCTACTAAACCAATTTTTTCAGCGATTTCAACAATCGGCTTCATTTTTGATTCTTGTGCAATTTCAATGTCTGACTTTACTTTTGTCATAACCAAATTAATCCCCCGCATTCAACAAATTGTTTAAGACTACCCTCTCATTGTATCAAATAAGGTGTTTCATTCCGATATGATTTTATGAACAAAATATTATCTTTTCTGAAATTATAATAATGTTTATAATGTAAATATCGAATTTTTCAAATATTCATTGACATGTGTTACATACCGTTGTATTAATGGATTAACGTATAAAAGTACAATTGGACTATAATAAAAAGGAGATGGTCACTTGCCTATTAACATTCCGAAGCTCTTACCTGCACGAGAGGTCCTCGAGCAAGAGAATATCTTCATCATGGATAGCGAACGTGCAACCACTCAGGACATCCGGCCATTAAATATTCTCATATTAAATCTGATGCCTGAAAAAGAAAGAGCGGAGACACAGCTTTTACGATTACTTGGAAATACTCCTTTACAGATTAACGTAAATTTTTTAAAAACAATTTCTTATGAATCAACCCACACCAGTAAACAACATTTAGAACAGTTTTATACTACTTTCTCTCAAATAAAAAATCAAAAGTTTGATGGGATGATCATTACAGGTGCCCCTGTGGAACTTTTAGAATTTGATCAAGTAAAATACTGGCCTGAACTAAAGGAAATCATGGAATGGACCAACAAAAATGTCACTTCTACCCTACATATTTGTTGGGGAGCACAGGCAGCACTTTATTATCATTATGAAATTGGTAAATTTGAACTGGAACGAAAATGCTCAGGCATTTATGCACATCAAATTTTCGAACAAAATGACATTTTATTACGTGGCTTCGATGATCTTTTTTATGCTCCCCATTCTCGGTACACAGATGTATCAATTGAAGCAATTAAAAATAATCCTAAATTAAAGTTACTGGCTGCTTCAGAAGCTGCTGGGGCATTATTAATCGCATCACGTGATAGAAAGCAAGTAATGATTACTGGTCATTTAGAATATGAATCTGATTCTTTAGCACAGGAATATTCTAGAGATCTTAACAAAGGGCTTGAGATTCATATGCCAGAAAACTATTTTCCTAACAACGATCCGACACAGCCGCCAATCAACCGCTGGAGGTCACATGGTCATTTATTTTTCTCGAATTGGCTTAATTATTATGTATATCAAGAAACTCCTTATTCATGGGAGTAAAAGCCAAATATTAAACAAGCACTGGAGAATATCCAGTGCTTGTTTTTTGCATTTATCCTTGATAAGTGTTTATTATTCCTATTATTTAGAAACAATAGTGCGGAAGGGGGGGAATTCTTGTGGAATCAATTGTTGCACTTCACAGAAATCATTTAGGCGAGATCATCAGTTTTGTAACATCTGAAGGACGTATTATTTCCTATCGAAAAGCTTTGGTGGAAGCTGAAAATGGTTTAATACAAGGGATACAAGCCATCGAGGATTCGGAAGGAAAACTTTCCTTGCTACCCGATAACGATCAGTCCTTTGACCATTATCCAGATCTATTCTAAGAAGAGGTTGACCCTATGAGTCAACCTCTTCTTTAATCCGCTTGTTCATTTTGCTTTTGGATTTCTTTTAATGCTTCCACTCTGCACTGGTCTTCCTCAAAAAATTGAACCAAATCCCCGATTCGATCAATAGAATCCCAACTCAAATGGTGTTCAATTCCTTCAACATCCACATATATATTCTCGTCTTTAACACCTATAATTTTTAAGAATTGTTCAAGCAATTCATGTCTAAAAACGAGGCGCTTGCCTATTTTATTGCCTTTAGTGGTCAACCTGAGACCTCGATACTTTTCATACACTAAATATTCATCTTTATCCAATTTCTGTACCATTTTTGTTACTGAGGAGGGATGTACAGACAGCGCTTCGGCAATATCCGATACCCGAGCGTATCCTTTTTCTTCAATTAATATATATATTTGTTCGATATAATCTTCCATACTAGGTGTTGGCATCCCGTACCCTCCATTGATAAGAATCATTAAAAGTTTACTATAGAAAAAATTGAGTGACAAGGTTCTTTATCACTGAAATAAAACAATCTTGTATTATTTTGGAACTGGTTCGTTAAACAAAAATCTTATTTTACTCTCCTTCTCATCAAGATAAAGCCTAGCGTTAAAGGTTTTTTCTTTATTTTTAAATCCTTCTATCAGCTCAGTTTTCCCTTCGGATAGGAGAAGTTTAATATTTTTTTGAGTAATCGTTTTCCCTAGAATCTTCTTCGAGATAGTAAAATGACATTGGTTTTTTTGATAATTAGAACATCCGTAAAAGCTTCCCTTATCAACTAAAGAGCCATCACATTTTTTACATGGTCCAAGTTTCGTATAAGATTGCCTTTTGTTTTTTTGTTTTCCAGGTGTAAATTGATCACGTATTTCATCCGAAAAAGACCACTTTTGTTCCTGTTCTAAACTAGATGAAATTAAATGAATAACCATCTTCTTTGTTTGCTCCATAAATTGCTTCGGTACAGCCGATCCTTCAGAGATTTCTTTTAACTTCTGCTCCCATTTAGCAGTCATTTCCGGTGATGCAAGGATTTCTGAACCAATAGCATCAATTAATATTTTTGCCTTTGCAGTGGCGTACACTACATTCTTTTTTACTTCAATGTATAAACGATCCTTTAGCATAGTAATGATGCCTGCTCTAGTGGCCTCTGTTCCAAGGCCTTCCGTTTTTGATAATACTTTCTCAAGCTCCTTATCATCTATATGCCTACCGGCCGTTTTCATTAACGTAATCAGTTGCCCTTCCGTATATCTCTTTGGTGGCTGTGTTTGACTTTCTTTCACTTCTACCTTCTCAGTTATTCCTTGTTCTCCTTTTATCAAAGAGGGGAGTGCAGGTTCATCTTCTCGCTCTTTTGATTTTATTACCTTTTTCCAACCTTCTTCTATTTGAACTTTCCCTTTTGAAATAAAAGTTGCCCTTCCATCTACTAAAGTGGTCACCGTCGTATATTCAGCTATTGATTTATTATAGTGTGCGGCAATTAAGCTGGATACCACTAAATCATAGATCTTCCGCTCATCTGGGCTAAGTTTTTCTACATTGGGTATTTGTTCTGTTGGAATAATTGCGTAGTGATCTGTAACCTTTTTTTCATTTACATATCGCTTATTTTCAATTATGGATTGATTGGGTAATGGAAAAAAAGCATCATAGTCTTTAATATGACTTAATTTTTTCAGTATATCCGGGAAAGTAATGGCTTCTTCTTTGGTTACATACCGAGAGTCAGAGCGTGGATAGGAAACATTTCCTTTTTGGTAGAGCTTTTGCATGATATCTAGTGTTTTTTTAGGCGAAAATTTAAAACGCTTATTTGCTTCTGCTTGAAGTGCTGACAAATTATAGAGTAAAGGCGGCAGAAATTCCTTTCTCTCTGATTGTACCTCACTAACCTCTGCAGGTTTTTCTCGACAAAATGCGGCTACTTTTTCAGCTAATTCTTTTGTTTTCACTCGTGTTTCGCCGTCATTTTGCCATTTGCCACTATATTTCTTACCATTTATTTTAAAGTGAGCAAGAACCTCCCAAAATGGCTCAGAGTTAAAATTCTCTATTTCTAATTCTCTCTTCACTATTAAGGCCAAAGTTGGGGTTTGCACTCTTCCAACGGAAAAAACATCAGAAAATCCCTGTTTTTGAAGTAACAAACTGTACAGTCTTGATGCATTCATTCCAACTACCCAATCAGCACATGCTCTTGTATACGCTTCAAAATATAGGTTTCTTGTATCTTCTTCTTCTAGCAGTTTTTTAAAACCGTCTCTAATAGCATTTGCAGTTAACGAAGAAATCCATAGTCTTTTCATCGGTTTCCTACATTTAGTTAATCTAAGAATATTACGAATGATGAGTTCGCCTTCACGCCCTGCATCTCCAGCATGGATAATTTCTGTTACTGCCGGATTCTCTATTAGTTTTTGGATAACCTGATATTGTTTAGCTTTATCTTTTGTTACTTCATACTCAAATTGCTCAGGTATAATTGGCAGATTTTCTAATGACCATTTTTTCCATCCAGACTGATACTTCTCTGGAGCTACCAATTGGCAAATGTGCCCAATAGCCCATGTCACATAAGCACCTTTTTGAAAAATATCATTGGGGAAAATTTCAATAAATCCATTTTGCTTTTTATGCTTAAAAATTGACGCTAATGTTGATCCTTGGTCAGGTTTCTCGGCAATAATTAATTTCATTTCAATTGCTCCCTTTTTACAAAGCATCCATGATTCCATTTTCCCATTAAATTCATGAACCGTAAAGTTTGAAAAATCTAGAGAAATTATTATAACAAAAAAACTAAAAGAGGTCGCCTGTGATAGGCGACCCTAAAAATATTTGAGGATTTTTACTTTAATTTATTTAAAGGTGTATCCTGTAAATACCAGTTTTCTTCAGGAATAATATTGGAAACAGTTAAAATAAGTGAGGGAATCCTCTCGACATCAAAAACTATGGCACCAATTTTCTTTGCAAACATAATGAATGCATTTCCATGTGAAAAATCAGCTAATTCCTCACCAATATGAAGCAACGACATCAAGATGGCCTGTTTTTCTGCCGCATCAATAAAAACTTGTGGTGAGAATCGTAAGATCCAATCCTCCCCTGCAATTGAAAATCGAAACATGATATCCCCGCCTCTAAAACAAAATATTTTTAATTTAACATATGAGGCCGGAGGAATTTTATGTTATACCCACGTTAAAATTCTATTATGTTAAATTTGGAGGAATGTTGATAAATTAACCAAAAAAACGTTTGCAATTCTTGACTGTCTTATTTCATTATTGTATATTTAAAGCATCATGTACCAATTAAATGCACACAAAGTTGCTGTTTTTTTATTACATGATAATATTTATCTTTGACACCAGGGGTGTCTTGAAAGGCTTAGGAGGAAGAAGTACATGCAAAACGGTAAAGTTAAATGGTTTAACAATGAAAAAGGTTTCGGTTTTATCGAAGTTGAAGGCGGAGACGATGTATTCGTACACTTCAGCGCTATCACAGGTGAAGGCTTCAAATCATTAGAAGAAGGCCAAGAAGTTTCTTTCGAAATCGTTGAAGGAAACCGCGGACCACAAGCTGCTAACGTAGTAAAACTTTAATCTTATAATAATAACCAATCAAAGGCTGACGATTCTCGTCAGCCTTTTTATACGTTTCCATCCTTACTTTAGTTTTTCCCCATATTCCTGCAATTTTTCTCCAACTGTACATTTGCTTATACAAAATCGATGAGCTGCTCTTCGCCCGCTTTCTTTTTTTAGATGCTGGTGTAAAAAACAGCCCTCACAGTAATGAATCATTAAGTTTTCCACATGACTTAATAATTCCTTTCTACATATTTGTTCCATTAAGTAAACGCACCCTTCGATTATAGAATTAATGTTTTTGCGAATATTTCCTTACCTTCTAAAGCTTGGGTGGCTAACCGATCTGCCTCTTTGTTTTCTTTTCTAGAAATGACCGTATACTTAGGTACCAGACCGAGTGCTTTAAGTTTTTCCTCAATCCGATCAAGCCAGCGGTTTAATGTTTCTTCATAGGATGGCCATTCCCCTTCAAGTTGTTTTAATACTCCTTGTGAGTCGCCCTTGAACTCACAGGATAAATGCTGAACACCTAGATCCTCTAAAATATTCAGAGCATAGTAAAAAGCTGCATATTCTGCTTCATTGTTGTTCTCCAATTGTTCTAGACGCTCATTAGCCCTAATACGGTATTTCTTTTTGCCCTGTTTAAAAAATATTACAGCTCCTAATCCTGCTAAATTTGATTCCTTTTGATACCCTCCATCAAAATATACAGTGATATCATGAGGCTCTTCCTCAATTTCAGTGAGCAGTTTTTTCATTTCTTTTAAAATCCAAGATGTCCCTTTTTCATCATAAAAATACAATTCAGATACTTTTCCTGTAGCTTCAAGCTCCTCACCAATCTGTATGGCGACTTCTCCAGAAACGTACTCTGACGAAAATTGCACTTTTTCGTTACTTTTCAATTTATATTTCCACTCTAATTTATAATTCATTTTATTCAGCCTCTCATGAATGATTTCAAGTATTAATTGATTTTAAAAAACCTGCTTCTGCTTATTTATATGATTATCATACCCACTTAAGCAAAAGAAAATATTTTCCTGCATTACTGTGTTGAAATATGATAAACTTGAATAATTAATTAATTGGAGGAAAAAGCATGATCGAAGTCTATATTGATGGAGCTAGTGCTGGTAATCCTGGACTAAGCGGAGCTGGGATTTTCATTAAGGCTAACGGCGCAGCTGAAGAATATTCTATACCCCTTGGTTCAATGACGAATCATGAAGCTGAATTTCATGCTTTTATCCACGCATTAAAAATATGTTTAGATAAAGGATACATCCACTCAGTTGTGTCGTTTCGTACTGATTCTGAACTAATTAATAGGGCGATGGAAAAAGAATTTATAAAAAATAAACAATATCTCCCATTACTTGAAGAAGCTTTAACCTTATCAAGGAAAATGGATTTATTCTTTATGAAATGGATTCCTAGTGCCGAGAACAAAGTAGCGGATAAATTAGCAAGACTTGCCATTCAAAAAAACTCTAGTGAAGGAGCCTAGTTCGTTTAACATGAAAAGACCGTTATTTGCAGATTTGAGTTTACTTCTTGTTACGTTGATTTGGGGAACTACTTTTGTTATTGTTCAAAATGCTATTGATTTTCTAGAGCCTTTTGCTTTTAACGGCATTCGTTTTGCAATTGCGGCTCTATTATTGATGATTTGTCTCGTTTCCTTTGAAAGGAAACAATTACAAAAACTAAACTTAAAATTGCTAGCTTCAGGTATCTTTATTGGCTTTTGGCTTTATCTAGGGTATGTAACCCAAACCATCGGTCTTCTCTATACTACTACATCCAAAGCCGGGTTTATTACGGGCTTAAGTGTTGTTTTAGTCCCTTTATTTTCGATGTTCTTACTAAAGCAGTACCCAAGTAAGAATGCGGTTGTTGGCGTGTTAACTGCTACTATCGGCCTGTTCTTACTCACTATGACAGATGTGACTTCCTTAAATATTGGTGATGGTTTTGTGCTTGTTTGTGCAATTAGTTTTGCACTTCATATTATATTAACAGGAAAATTCAGCAGCAAATATCCCACATTATTATTAACGGTTATACAAATTTCGACTGTTGCTGTATTATCAATGGTATCCTCTTTCATTTTTGAGGATTGGAAAAAGTCATTTCAACTGGACATTCTTTTGTCACAGGATGTTATATTTGCCCTTGTTGTTACTAGTATCTTTGCAACTGCTGTGGCATTCTTTATCCAAACAAATTTCCAAAAGTACACTTCCGCAACTAGAGTTGCTTTAATTTTCGCAATGGAGCCAGTCTTCGCTGCCATTGCTGGTTATGCATGGGCAAATGAAAGATTATCCACCAGTGCTCTCTTAGGATGTATTTTAATTTTTATGGGGATGATATTTGCTGAAGTTCCAATGAAAAAAATTCCTCTACTAAAAAAAAATAAAAGCTTTGAAGGATGAAAAGAGGTTGACAAAGTCAACCTCTTTTATTTTTTATATTGCTATTAGATCTTTTTCTTTTATGAACCTGATGGCGTCATTCCTACTTCCTATCCCGTTCGAAACAAGTGTTTCCAATAAGGATACATAAAAACTGCCATCAAAGCATTTTTGCGCTTTTAATGTTAGTTCTATCGCAGTATTGATCATCTCATCGGAAGCATTTGTATAGTGTTTTCCGAAGAAAATAAATCCAATTGCATCTTCTTGAAAATGAAAGCCTTTACCTTTCAAGTAGTGCAAATACTCTTCCACTGTTCGCACTGACTTAACCAATCCTCTCCGAAAATCTTTAAACATCCCTTTAAAATCTTACCCTAAAAATGGATGATTTTCTATTCTTTTTTGTACACAAATGCCCGATAACGCCTACTAAAACACCGAGGATTGCTCCACCAATTACTTCTTCTGGTTGGTGCCCTAACATTTCTTTCAGTCTTTTCGGTGATTCTTGTTCAAACTCAACACTTTCATCTTTATGGATTTTTTCTATCAAATCGTTCATTGAGTTTACCTTTAATGTTAGCTCACCTGTTTGTCTTCGGACACCTTGTGCATCGTACATAACAATTAGTCCATAGACGAGTGAAAGTGCAAAATCGAACGTCGGTAATCCCCTTTGTAAAGCAATATATGTGGTAAGTGTAGAAACCCCTGCCGAATGTGAACTCGGCATGCCGCCTGTTCCAAAAAAAAGCTCAGGACGCCATTCATTCTTTTTAAAAAAATGGATAGGAATTTTCATCCCTTGGGCTAGTCCAATGCTAAAAAGTGCTAAATAAACACCTTTATTCATTAAATCACCTCTACCATTATTGTTAGAAATCCAAATTTTTTTATTCTCTGTGGAAATACTAACTAAATGGGAGGTGAACATTAATGAGCAAAAAACATAATGCTAACCGCGGGGTTAAAGCACCTGGAGTAAATCCTCAAGGATATGGACAAGACGCAGAATTCGCGGAAGAACCTAAAAGCAAACTTGAAAATGCTGCGAAAAAGAATAATACTAAGTAGTAATTGGCCAATAAAAAACTGGCTGTACTTAAAGGTGACAGCCAGTTTTTTGAACAGCTTTATTTAAGAGATAATAGCTTCATTCAGTGGCAGCAGTCGCTGTAAGCCACGAAGCTCGACTTCCAATAATTTATTTAACGCTTTTTCTTTTTCGATTTGAAGACCTGTTTCTTCAAAGTTATATGTCACAGGGACATCGCATTTAATTTCCGCAAGCATTCTAGATAGATGCAACATTTCTAAATCCTGTTCAATCTTTGTTTTATTCGATTTTGATAAACGATTAAGGTTAGAAATGATTCCCTCAATATGGTGATACTCTTGTAGAAGCTTTAACGCTGTTTTCTCACCAATCCCTTTAACACCTGGATAATTATCACTCGGGTCCCCCATAAGTGCTTTTAAATCAATCATTTGCTTTGGAGTGATTCCTTTATCTTCAAAAAAGGTTTGAGGAGTGTGAACAAGGTAGTTCCCGTATCCTTTTTTCATCAGAATGACGGAGATACTATCATCGAGTAATTGAAGAATATCTTGATCTCCCGTTAGTATTGAAACATGCGCAAATTCCTTTGCATGCCTAGCAACTGTACCGATACAATCATCTGCTTCAAAACCTTCTAATCCTATATTAGGAATATCAAAAGCAGCCACTACTTCCTTGACTAAGTCAAATTGAGGTATAAGCTCAATCGGTGCTTCCCCTCTATTCCCCTTGTATTCTGGGAATAACTCTGTCCTAAAGGTTTTGCTCCCCATATCCCAACATACTGCGAGATGAGTTGGTTTGAATGAAGAAACAGCTGTAAACAAGTGTTTGACAAAACCATGAATTCCATTAGTAGGAATACCCTTTGAATTAATCATAAATTGTCCAGTTACTGCAGTTGCATAAAAAGCACGGAATAATAATGCCATCCCATCGACAAGCATTAATGAAGGCTTTTGACTATTCAATTTCTAATCCCCCTATATATAAGCGACAGCACCATTAAGGTGCTGAAACGCTAATCCTGGTATTTTAATTCACTTGCTCCCCATTATACCATAGGTTTGATTAGTCAATTATACGATATTATTTCCAACGTACGAAATCCAATCACTGAAGCTTCCAACATACAGCTTTACCCTTTCATATCCAGCTTCCTTTAATGCTAAAAAATTGGGGACAGCTGTTACACCAGAGCCGCAGTATACAATAATCTGTTTCTCTAAATCGATATTGGTAAACCTTTGCCTTTGTTCATCAACTGTTTTATATCGACATTCACATAAGCCTTCCATCCAAGGCTTATTTAGCGCACCAGGAATATGTCCTGCTTTTTTATCGATTGGTTCTTCTAATCCAAGATATCGTCTCGCTTCTCTTGAATCAATTAATATACTATCTTTTGACTTATTTTCCACTATTTGTTTAACTTCCTCTGTAGTAGCAAGAATATCCGGGTTTAATTCTACATGCATTTTTGCAGCTTCGAACGCTGGAATATCTGCTGTTACTGGACCAGTAGCTTCCAGCCAGCCTTTAAACCCACCATCAAGGACATAGACATTTTTGTGGCCAAGGTACTTAAGAAGCCACCAAAACCGAGCAGCATATGCTCCTTCTCCAAAGTCATAAGCAATAATTGTTGTATCGTTGGTTATCCCAGAATTTTCGAGCTTCCTAACCAGTTCATCGATATCTGGCAATGGATGCCTTCCTCCATGTTCTTTAACTGGTCCTGACAGATCCAGTTCCAAGTCAAAAAAGACTGCACCTGGAATATGACTTTTAAGATAATCCGTTTTCCCTTTAGTGGGGTCCATTAAGGAAAAGCGGCAGTCGACAATTCTCAAAGTACTATCATCAAAATTTTTGACAAGCCATTCTCTGTCTCTTACATACTTCATCCAAGTTCTCCCCCTATTTAAGCCCATCTATTTTGGAAGCTTTTGTTGAAGCTCCATTAATTCATTAATAGATACACCACCATCTAATGTCGAAAGAATACTTAAGTAATAATCATCTGCTTGTTCATTCAATTTCGATACTAAATCTTCCGTTTCTTTCATTAATTGTTTTCCATAATGGAAGCACAAACGCTCACCTTCATGTTTTAAATAATCATCAGCTAACCCACTTACAATTTGATTCAATTCTTCCATCATATATTGTTTCTCGTTCTTTTCAAAAAAGGATTTTGGCGTTTTAAAGTGACCCATAGCCTTAGTAAATAGCTGGTAATCTAATTCCTTAAATGCTATCGGGAAATCAATTTCTTCAAAGCTCGATTTTTCATAGGCTGAAAAAGAAAGATCACGATTGAATTCAAGAAGATTTCTGATAATTTGTGCATGATAGTCTGTAAGAAGCTTTTCTATAAATCGATCTATTCTTACGGTAGTTGCTCTTAATTCCTGTGCAAAATCAAAACCAAAGCTTTCTAAAAATTCATCAAGCCCTGACTGCAACGCTTTTTTTAAATTACGACCATCGTCTCTAAGGGTTGATGGATTAAATGCCTCCTTAAAGAAATCACCATATCGAAGAAATACCCTTTGCTTAATGTAGTAAATTAATTCTTCTGCTTCTTGGAGTAATCGGTTTTGTAGGTTTTCCCCTGTTTGTTTTTCTAGTAATTTCTTAATCTCAGCCTTTTCTTTTTCGTATTCCACTTTTTTCTTCTCTTTAATACTTTCGTCTTCCTGTGAACTTTGTATTAATTTGTTTACTAAATCCAAAATACGTTGTAATTCGTTCTCTGCAGAAGATATGGCCATTTCCGTTAAATCATTGGAAATAAATTGATAAAATGCCTGTTCAAAATGGTTCATCCCTGATAATGGGATTTGGCTTCTATTTTGCTTCTCATTTAACGCAAGCAAGCTTGATAAAGAATAGAGATGCGGATTCCGAATGCCATATTTTAGTAATTGTTCTCCAACATATTCGGCGACAAGATCCTTTTCCTCATCATTTTCAGCAAGGTCAATTGCGTTAATAACAAAGAACATCTTATCCATTTGGAAGGAGTCCTTTACACGCCCCAGCTGAATTAGAAATTCCCTGTCTGCCTTTGAAAAAGCATGGTTATAGTACGTAACAAATAAAATAGCGTCAGAGTTCTTAATATAATCAAATGCAACCCCTGTGTGACGGGCATTAATACTGTCAGCCCCTGGTGTATCAACAAGCGTAATCCCTTTTCTAGTTAACTCACAATCATAATATAGCTCGATCCATTCTACATAACATGATTTTTCCTCTTTTGCCACAAAATCATTAAAATCACTGAGTTCTGTTACTTTTGTAGTTCCAAGGAGAGATACTAAAGAGTTAAAACCTTTTTTAAATGCCTGTAAAAAAGCAAAATGAGTTTTCTCTACTACCCCTTCCTGCCCCTTTTCAAGCATAATTTGATCAATTACTTTTACCGCTCCAGTTAGATCCATTACATGTAAATCAAAAACCTTTAAAGATCGATTAATATCCTCAAGCATCGTTGCGTGATCTTTAAACTTCACCAGTACTGTTCCGTGTGGAAATTCAGATGTTACCGGCTTTATTTTATTGATGGCAGCAGTAGTTGGGTTAGGCGAAACTGGTAAAATTCTTTCACCCATTAATGCATTAGCAAACGAGGACTTCCCTGCGCTAAATGCACCAAATAATGCAACAGTGAAACCTTTATTTTCTAATCTAGTTGCCTTATCTTCAAGTTCTTTTGACAGCTTTTTGAAACCAGGTAAATCTTCAATCAAATTGGAAGTGAGATGCAGTCGTTCAACTGTTTTCTTCAAATGATTGTCTGACCGTTTAAACTGCTCCTCTTCATTCTGAGAATTTTTTTCTTTATTTTCCGTGTGTACAGATGACCTTTCCTCAGTGATTACGGCTTTGGTTTCTGCTTGAGTTTTAATTACTTCGTATTCTTCTTCCTCCTGAATAAAAAGAGGAGCTTCCTCTTGAAGTTTTTCATGTTGCTTAAACAATTGATCAACCATATTTTCTTTATTGAATATATTTTGTTCTGACTCTTTCAGTGTTGTAAAGGCTTTTACATACCTTTCCATTCTACTGAACTCTGCTTCGTATTGTTTCTGTAATTTTGCCGTTTGGATTGATAGACAATCTAAGTACTTATATTTAAATTCTGAAAGTATATTTCTAGTCAATCTTTTTATCTCATTAACAACATCTTCGGTATAACGAAGTACATAATCCCCCGTTACACGTGCTCCTGATTTAACAGTATCCACTAATAATTTAATAGGAACCTGGATGGTAAAAGATTGGGCTAAGCCCTGCAGTTCAATATCTTCAATTTTTTCGTCCTTTAAACAACGCAATAAAAACTCTCGTATATGCCACTCCAATTGCGATTTTATTTTATCTAGTAAATCTTGATAAAAATTTTCTAATCTCTTATTTTTCTCTTCCACTGTTTTTTGCTTAGAGAACAAGAAACCTACTTTAAATTCAGGCTGGGATGCTTCTAAATAACTCTCCGCTAATGATCTTGTTTGAAAAGGCATAAGATATGCATTTTTTAAGATCTTTGAAAGCTCATTTTCAAAACTTATTTCCTTTTCTTTAGTCCCTTCATTTATCTTTTTGAGGTCTGAAGTGATTTTATTAAAAGAGGTTTCTAAGTCTTGTTTCTCCTTCTCTGATAGCTCATTTAATACGTCTAGGACGGGTGCGAGGGCTTCATCTGTTGTCTTATGAGACTGTTCGATATGATCTTGAGCAATCTTTCTTAATGAATGAGAAACAGATGGCACCAATAATTGATCTTTTTCATTTAACTTTGATTGAATAAACTGCTGGAGTTCTTTAAACTCATTGAAAGGATGATCTTCAACCTTTAATGAAGTATAAAAAATCCTTTCAGGTCTTACTCCCCAAGATGCAAATGAGTCAACAACACTTTTCTGAAAATCCGAAAAACTCAACTCGTCACTTTTATGCTTATCAATTTGATTAATGACTAAATAAATTTCTTTACCAGCTTCCGTTAATTCTTTAGTGAATAGGAAATTTAATTCAGCTTGAACATGGTTATAATCCATAACATAAAAAATAAGATCTGCAAGATGCAGGGCTGACTCAGTGGCTATCCGGTGGGCATCATCTGCTGAATCAATTCCTGGTGTATCCATAATCACCGTATTCTCTGGTAAACGAGATTCACTATGGCTGATTTCGATCTCTTCAATTTGATCTCCATCTTTACAATAATTTTTGACTAATCGGTAGTCGTATGGAGCTAGATACAATCTTGGTTTTTCATTTTTGAAAAATACCTTTGCGTATTCTTCTCCTGCTTTAACTCTTACAAGGTTTGCACTTGTAGGAATCGGACTTGAAGGCAGTAAATTTTCCCCCACCACTTGATTGATCATCGTCGATTTTCCTGCAGAAAAATGTCCGCAAAAGGCAATTAGAAACTCTCTATTCGATAATTTCCGAGCAAGCTGCTTTACTTTTTCTGCCTGTTCAATATCTTTTTCTTCTTTTAAGAAATTATATAAAGATACCATTTTATGTTTTAGTGTTTCAATTGTTTCATTCTGGCTGGCAGTTTTAACCATCTCATATTCCCCTTAACTACTTAGTAATATTATTTATTTTATACGATAATTCAAACATTTCCTATCTTGACACAACTTTTATAAAACAAAATTTAAATTTTTCGGTATCATGCAGAAAAAAAGCCAAGGATAATCCTTGGCTTTTTGATAATAGTTAATTTTTCTTCTAATTATTACTGAGTTACATTACGTAAGACGTGCTTCATGACAAATGCATATACTACAATTGTTCCTCCTACAAAAGCAAAAGCCATATGTAACACCTTCCTTATCCACCTCAATGAGAATGATTTTCATCGTTAACGTCAGTTTAACATAGCTGATAATCATTTTCAATAACCTTTTCAAACTGTCACAATTATTTAACAACCCTAGGGAGAAAACGGTTACAATTTTCAAAAGCAGTAATATATTCTGTTAAATTCTGAAGGGCTCTCTCTTCCTCAGAAATGCGAATGGAAATAATCAGGGCGTTTAATAGTGTAAATAACACAGCCGTAATATAGCAGGAAAACAGTAATGGGACAACTAGTAACTCTGTTGCTACAACAAAATAATTGGGATGTTTTATATAGCGATACGGTCCCTTTTTTATCACCTTCGAATTCGCTAGGACTAGAATCTTTGTATTCCAATATTCTCCTAAAGAAGCTATTACCCAAATACGCACTATTTGTGCCACGATAAACACAAGAAGTAAAAGTAACCACATTGGTGATATTAAACGATTCAACCCAATTTTTTCGACAAAAAAAGAAATAAAAAATAGGACGTGCATGCTTACCATATATTTATAATGCTTTTCACCAAACTCAATGGCCCCCTTTTGCTTCATCCATCTTTCATTTCTTTTAGCAATAAAAAGCTCAACCATTCTTTGTAAAGTGATGAAACAAAATAAAACAAGAAAGGGAAAAAGATTATTCATTAGGTCCACCTCATCAGTAGAAGCTCTGAGCTAAAGCCAGGACCAAGTGCAGTACCTAGACCAAATGTATCCTTAGGAATGTCCCTTTCCATCATTCGTCTTAGTACATAAAGAATAGTAACAGAGGACATATTACCGAATTGCTTTAAAACTTCTAGAGAAACATCTGTCATTGAGGCAGAAATATCTAATGATTTAATATAGGCATCCAAAACCTTTTTTCCTCCCGGATGTGCTATAAAATAGTCAATCTGACTAAGGTTCATTTGATATTGATCTAGAAATTCTTTGACATTCGGTTTTAGCCAGTCTTCAATAATACGTGGGATATCTCGAGAGAACACAACAAATAAACCCGTATTTTTTATATCCCATCCCATAACATCCAATGAGTCTGGCATTAGTGTAGATTGTGTACCAACAATTGATGGATAGGTCATCTTTTTTCGATATCTCTTTGTATCAGATAAGTCTCCGCAAACCAATGCACAGGCGATTCCATCTGCAAAAAGAGAGACCCCGATTAAATTACTCTTAGATAAATCATTATGCTGAAAAGTTAGACTGCAAAGCTCAACAGATAGAACAAGAACCTTAGCTTCAGGAAAGGCCAAGCAGTATTCAAATGCTCTTGATAACCCTACGGCTCCACCTGCACAGCCAAGTCCCCAAATTGGAATCCGTTTTGTGTGGGAATGAAATGGCAAACAATTCATTATCCTAGCATCAATACTAGGAGTTGCAACACCAGTGGTGGATATAAAAAAAATTGCGTCTATCTCCTCAAAAGGAAGTTGTTTTTCAAGAAAGATTGTATTACTTAAACATTTAACAATTGCCTCGCTGCCCAGTTTTACTGCCGCTTCAATATAAGCATCATTTTTTTCTTCAAACGTATGGTGAGACTTAAACCACTCTATCCCTTTTACAAAATGTCGCTTTTCAATTTGTCCGTTTTGAAACGCTTTAAGGAGTCTTTCAATATCCTTAAATGATTCGGCAAAAAGATCCCGAGCGAACTCGACTGCTTGTTGTTGTGATATTTCATGAGGTGGAATAACCTCAGATACAGAAAGAATCGCAGGCATATACATTCTCCTTCATCCTAGTACGGGTATTTTTTCCAATCAAAAAGAAAATTATTCCGTAGTTTCAGCCTAAAAATGGGCAAAAAAAACGCCTCCCTGCGATAGGGAAGCAAACGTTTTGAAGGTTGTTGTTGTGCACTTAAATTATAGCGCGATTTCGAATTCTCATCATTACATAATCTTTTCCAATTTAAATAGCTTACTGTTTTTCGGGTTGAGACTGAACTTCAATCTTTATTTTTTTATTAGCCATTGATCCGCAAATCCCACAAGGCTGTTCTGCGTTATATAGAATTCGACACTGTTCACAATAATATTTTTCCAAAGTAATACCCTCACTTCCTAATAAAATAACTCGTGATAATTTATCTTATTTTCCATTTTCAGGAGTGTGTGACTTTGATGAGGTGAACCTAGAATTTTATTTGTGAAACATTATTCAATTACTTTTATCACAGTCAAAGTGTGATGATTCACATTTATGTCACAATTACCTGTGGGGTAATGTGACATAAATCACTGTTACATCAAGTTTTTAACATTAACATAGTAGATAACTAAGGAATGAACAATTTGTGAACTTCCAAATTTTATATTTTACTTTCACAATTGTTTTGTATTATGAAAGAGAACTTATTATTAAATTTTACTTTTCTGAAGGGAGTGCAAAGGGATGGCAAAAACGGAATTAAAAACAAAACAAAAAACAGAGATCGAAGATAGCTCTTCTCTCAAAGGAACATTAGCGTCCGTTTTCTTTTTGGGACTTTTCATTGTGGTCACATGGGTAGGTGTCTATTACCTATTTGTAGAACGTTTTTAATGATTGAAGGGGGAAAAAGGTATGCATATGCATAAATTCGAAAAAATTTGGCTTGCTTTTGGAGTAGGTGCCCTTGTTGTTTTCTTGGTCACCATTGGAGTCAGTGCTTTTTATCTAGGTAACAAACCACCTAGTTGTTTAACTACTATTAATCCTGAGAAGGTCAATCAAACAAAACCATTTACAGAGCCAGGCCTTCATAAAGTTGAAGGGAAAGAATGGGACTATGAATTAGTGTATGTGGCTTCAGCCTTCTCATTTAATCCTGTGCAAGTAAAAGTGCCACTAGGTGCTAAAGTAAAGGTCATTGCAACAACAACAGATGTTGTTCATGGATTCGAAGTAGCTGGAACTAATATTAATATGATGCTTGAACCTGGTTATGTCAGTGAATATACGACAACCTTTGATAAGGCTGGCGAATATCTAATTGTGTGTAATGAATATTGTGGTGCTGGACACCATCTAATGAGTTCAAAGATTGAGGTGGTAAAATAATGGTTAACAATACAGCTATAAAAGTAAAAGTTGACCCACGTGATGCAAAGCTTTCGATGGCACACTTTTTTGTCGCCTTCTCCGCTCTTGCTCTTGGTGGCTTAATGGGACTTCTCCAAACCCTCGTTCGTTCTGGTAAATGGGAACTTCCTTGGGGAATCGATTATTATCAAGTTTTAACAGTTCACGGAGTATTAATGGGACTTGTTTTAACCACTTTCTTTATCATGGGATTTCAATATGCAGCTGTAAGTAGAACAACTGGTGGACATTCCGCCGGAGCAAGACGTACCGGCTGGGTTGGCTTTTGGGTTATGTTGGCCGGTACAATAATGGCTGCAACAATGGTCTTGCTTAAAGAAGCATCTGTTCTTTATACATTCTATGCTCCACTGAAGGCACACTGGATTTTTTATTTGGGTTTAACCTTTGTAGTTGTGGGAAGTTGGATTGACGGCTCTGCTCAGATTTTGACCTACGCTAAATGGCGTAAGAATAACCCTGGACAGCCAAGCCCTCTATTAAGCTTTATGGCTGTAATTAATACTGTACTTTGGATCGTCGCTACATTGGGTGTTGCTGCAACCGTATTATTCCAATTACTGCCTTGGTCACTTGGGTTAGTAGATACTGTGGATGTACTTGTCAGCCGAACATTGTTCTGGTATTTTGGTCACCCATTGGTTTATTTTTGGTTATTACCAGCTTATATGTGTTGGTATGCTATTATCCCAAAAATCATCGGCGGCAAAATTTTCTCAGATTCATTAGCTCGTTTATCTTTTATTTTGTTCTTGCTTTTCTCTATTCCGGTAGGGTTTCACCACCAATTAACTGAACCTGGAATTGATCCAGCATGGAAGTTCTTACAGGTTATCTTGACTTTCATGGTTATCATTCCTTCATTAATGACAGCCTTCTCTTTATTTGCAACCTTTGAGAGATATGGCCGTTCAAAAGGCGCAACTGGTCTTTTTGGCTGGTTCAGAGTTCTACCATGGGGTGATGCTCGTTTTATCGTTCCATTTATCGGTATGGCCGTTTTTATCCCAGCTGGTGCTGGTGGTATTATTAACGCTTCAAACCAGATGGACCAGGTAGTTCATAATACTATATGGGTAACAGGCCATTTCCATCTAACGGTAGCAACATCTGTTGCGTTAACATTCTTCGGTATTTCTTATTGGCTGGTACCACATTTAACAGGTAGAAAATTAACAAAAGCAATGAATAAACTAGGTATTATTCAAGGCTGGGTATGGACAATTGGAATGGCCTTCATGTCAACTTCCATGCATGCACAAGGTTTACTTGGTGGCCCACGACGCTCTTCCTTCTCAACCTATGGTGGTGCGAAGCAAGCGGCAGAATGGATCCCTTACCAAATAGCGCAAGCAGTTGGAGGCTCCATCCTATTCTTAGGTATTATCTTAGTGCTCATTATTTTTATCAATCTAGCTTTCTTTGCTCCAAAGGGTGAAGAAGAATTCCCAGTTGGTGAAGCAGAACGTCCAGAAGAAAAAGCACCAATGGTATTTGAAAACTGGAAGTTATGGCTTGGTATTACCGCTGCACTTATTCTTTTCGCATATACAATACCATTTATTGATATTATACAAAATGCACCACCTGGATCAAAAGGATTCCAAACTTGGAGTAAATGGTAGTAAGAAAAGCGCAAGCGCCTTGGTCAGCCCCGACAGGCAAATGTTCTTCTGCAAGAAAAGTCGCTCTTTGACTTTACTTGCAGAAGGTTATTTGACCCGAGGGTCTAGGCGCTGGAGCTGGACAATTCTCGAAGTCGAATTTTATACATTCTATTTTTTAAAGTAAAAGGCTTCAATCAATTGATTGAAGCCTTTTCTGCATATTTTTCATTAAAACTGTTTTTTGGTCGACTGATTAACAAGACTGACATTAGGATAAAGAGTGTACCTATTCCTTGTGTAACTCCAAATTCTTCTCGATATAGAAAAACACTTAATATAGTTGCTACTACAGGTTCAACTGTTGCAATTATAGCCGCTTTGCTGCTATCTATTTTTTCAAGACCTTTCGTATAAAATAAATAAGCCATAACTGTTGGAAAAAGTCCCAACCCTATTCCGTATATTAGTACCTCGCTATTAAGAAGCAAGTGACCCTTTTTCCATAAACCTGTTAAAGGCAGTAAGGTAAAAGACGCGATTACAAATGTATAAAAGGTAACCGTAAATGGTTGGTATTTTTTTAATGCAAACTTCCCAAAGATAGTATATAAGGCATAGCCAAAACCAGCACCAAGCCCCGTTAGGATGCCAAGAAAACTAATACTTGTAGCAGCATTAAAATTTACTCCTACAACCAATACACACCCTATAATCGTACCTAGGACTGATAATACTTTCACCTTATCCATTTTTTCTTTTAAAAGGAAAAAGGATAACGCAGTGACAAAAACAGGGGCCGTATATAATAAAATAACGGCAATTGATAAACTCATTTGATTGATTGCAGAAAAATAACACCAATTAAATAGCACAATACTACATATACCCGTTCCAATAAACAGTCTAATATCAAGCGGTTTTATTTTCATTTGAGAAGAGTATTTACTCATTCCAAGGATTCCAAGCAATACGGCAGCAGTAACCACCCTTACTGTTACAATTTCCATTGGAGAAAAACCTAAATCACTTAACTTCCTAACGAATATGGCAATAATTCCCCACAACGCTGCACTGCTAGAAATTAATAGAATAGGAATAATCTTTTTCACTGTAATTGATAAACCTTTTGATATTTATCTACTAGATACTCAATTAAGTAATCAGCATTTAAGCCCTCGCCTGTCACATCTTTTAAGATTTCAAGCGGTTTCTTTAATTTCCCGTATTGATGAATATGATTTGTCAACCACTCTTTAATCGGAAGTAAATTTCCTTCTTCTAGCAATTGATCGAAATGAGGCAATTCCTTCAGCATCTGATGCTTGAATTGTGCCGCATACATATAACCTAGTGCGTAAGATGGAAAATAACCAAAGCTTCCTCCCGCCCAGTGAACATCCTGTAGGATACCTTCCGCATCATTGGTCGGTCTAATTCCCAGAAATTGTTCATACATTTCATTCCAAATCATAGGAAGATCCTTTACCTGCATGGAACCATCAAATAAGCCTTTTTCAATTTCGTAGCGAATCATTATATGAAGCGGATAGGTTAATTCATCGGCCTCTATTCTAATAAAAGATGGTTTTGATTCATTAATTGCCCGGTAAAAGCTTTCAATATCTACATTATCAAATTGACCATTTGCATATTTCTTTAGGTGTTCAAAATTATTTTTCCAAAATGGAAGGCTCCTGCCAACAATATTTTCATAAAAAAGAGATTGGGATTCATGAATTCCCATAGAGGAAGCAGAACACAAAGGTGTACCAACCAATTCTTTTGAAAAATTTTGTTCGTATAAGGCATGGCCCCCTTCATGGATGGTTCCAAAAACGGCCGTCCTGAAATCATTTTCATCATATTTAGTTGTTACACGTACATCACCAGGATTTAACCCAATCGCAAAGGGATGGACCGTTTCATCCAATCTGCCAGCTTGAAAGTTATACCCCATTTTTCCCAGTATATCTAAACTGAATCCTCGTTGATTTTCCTTTTTAAAGGTCTTAAATAAAAAGTCTGTATTTGGCTTATTCGTTGCTTCAGTAATTTGTTTGACTAAAGGAACGATTCTTTCTCTTAACTTTGCAAATACATCATCTAGTACCGTTGTTGTCATTCCTGGTTCATACATATCTAATAAGACATCATATTTCTTTTCTCCAGCACCCCAGTAACCAATGAACCGTCTTGTTGTCTCTACTAACTTTTCTAAGTAGGGACTAAACATGGAAAAATCAGCATTTTCCTTTGCTTCCTCCCAAATACTCTCAGCCTTTGATTGAAGGATTACAAACTTTTTATATTCCTCTGCTGGTATTTTCTTGTTTCGTTCATATTCCTTTTTACATTCTTCAAGAACTTTTCCTGTCGTTTCATCTAGTTCCATCTTAGATAAATTTGCTATGTATGCAGCCATTTCCTCAGATGTAGACATTTTAAATACTTCGGAAGATAGCATGCCGATTACTTCTGATCTTTGTTCTATCCCATGCTTAGGAGCCCCTGTTCTTAAGTCCCAATACAAAACACCAAGTGCCTCATGATAAGCAGTCATTTTTTTCACATAATCCATAAACTCATTTTCTAATTGAACAGCCTTTGTACTCAAGGCAATGCCCCCTTTCATAACGTATAAATTTTACCATATTATTCTGAAAAGTAGGTATTTTAAGATTAATAATGATAAAAAAAACAACAGAAAAGAAATTTTCTGTTGTAAAATATTAATATAGGGAAAAATCGGAAAACAATATTCACGTAAAATGTTTAGAAAGAGTCAGTAGCCTGACATTTTAAAAATCGCTTATTAAAAACTACTTTTTACTGATTGCAACCTTCCAGGTTTCAGGACCTTCTTCAAGATACTCCCAAGAGAATTGCTCAGGTCGTTCCATCATAAACTGGTATAAAAGCGGCCTTGGATCATGGTCATTCACAATCATCATTGTTTCTCCTGATTCTAATTCATCAAACCCGTTGAAAATGGTTGGATGTTTTTCACGTGGTGGATAATCAGGTACATGGATTACTTTTGCATAAGTTTGCAATATTATCACTCCTTTTATTTCGTTTACTTTCTACTTTATTATAAGAAATCTTCTTCTCACTATTTGTGCGGCTTATCACACCTGAGAAATGATTTTCTTAATACTTTTTATCTAGAAAGGAGGAGAAGAAATTGAAAGAATTAGTAGGTACTTGTAAATGCTGCAGTAAGAATATCTACTGTTTGGAAGGCTTTTTTAATGGAGTCCATACAGAAGAGAATGAAATATACTGCTTTGACTGTTTCGAAACCATACTGACCAAAAATGAAAATCCGCAAGGTTAAACCTCACGGATTTTTTCATTACTCTTCATCGATAGCAAGGTCTTTCACAGGAAGCTTTTCTTCTTCCTTGTGAGTTGGTTTACGTAAGTTGAAGAGTGCTTTTATACAGAATAATACTAGTATTAATACCCCAATTAGGAAAATGGTGTCAGGCACTGCACGCCAGGTTAATAATGTTTGCACCATATCCTTTTGAAGGAATGAAGCGGAACGGCTTGCTGCATAACCATGATAGAATGCTTCTTTAATTTGCATGAAACCAACTGGTAGTAATGAAAGGAACACCATTCCTGCAAGACCGATATTTAACAAAATACAACTAATTTTAATCCATTTATCATTCCATGCCTCTGGTTTTACAATATTTCTTAATGAATAAAGTAGAACAGCGACTGCAAACATTCCGTATACGCCCATCATTGAAGCATGGCCGTGTGTTGGTGTTAAGAATTGTCCGTGTTCGAAATAGCTTACTGCAGGTAAGTTGATTAAGAATCCAAGTACACCAGCACCGACTAAGTTCCAAATTGCTACAGAGATTAAGAACCAGAATGTGCCTTTGTAAGGGAAATTAACTCCACCCTCACGCATCATTTTGTATTGCTCATATGCTTCAAGGATTAACAAGGTTAATGGGATAACTTCTAACGCTGAGAAAACAGCACCAAGTCCTAACCATACTTCTGCAGAACCGTTATAGTAATAGTGGTGACCAATTCCGATTACACCGCTGCCTAATAGCAGGATTAATTGGAAGTATAATTGTCTTACTGTTGATTTCTTGGTTACAAGACCTAATTGAACCATTAAGAAACCAATGACAACTACTGCAAAAACTTCAAAAATACCTTCTACCCATAAATGGATGATCCACCAGCGCCAATAATCAGCGAATGTGAAACTAGTACCAGGGTTGATAAATAATGCAAAGATATAGAATGCCGGTACAGCTATTGCTGAGTAGAATAATAGGTGGATAAGTCCGCCTCGATCTGTCTCACGCTTTAGACCTGCTTTAACGCCTCTAAATACAATGAACAACCAAATCAACATACCAACAATTAATATGAGCTGCCATACGCGCCCAAGTTCAATATATTCCCAGCCAGTGTGACCGAATAAGAACCATTGATTTCCTAAGTATCCATTTGCTCCAAGCCATTCGCCAACCATACTTCCGCCTACTAGAACCACTAATGCCCAGAATAATATGTCTACCAATAAGCCTTGTTTCTTTGGCTCATAACCGCCTACTAATGGAGCTACATAAATTCCCATTCCTAGCCATGCTGTTGCGATCCAGAAAATAGCAAGCTGTAAGTGATAACCCTTTGAAATATTAAATGGAAGGATGTCATGTATCCACTTAATTCCAAAGAAACTATCTGGCTCAATATAATAGTGAGCAAGTAATGCACCAAACATACACTGAACAAAGAATAGTACAGATACAATCGTAAAATACTTACCTGATTTTACTTGTGAATTTGTCACTGGCATTTTCCGTAAATCAATATGTGGAAACTTGCCTTCCTTATATGCTTCTTGCATTCCGAACTGATAACGATAGAAGAAGTAAAGAATTACGCCAATCATTAAGATAAGAATGGTAATACTTGCACCGCTCCACCAAATCGCAGAGAAGGATAATTGATTTCCCGCGTCTTCATAGTATGGCCAGTTATTTGTATAGGTGATTTTATCACCTTCACGTACTGTACTTGACAGCCAAGCTGTCCAGAAGAAGAAATCTGAAATCTGTGTAATCTGGTCCCCTTTTGCAACATAGGCTCGATCCTTAGCAGGCATATCCTTTTCTTTTATCAGGTTTGCCTTTAATCCCCAGCCGTCACCTTTTGTAAAGATATCTTTATAATATGCTCTTACTTTCTCAAGGCCAAAACCCTGTGCATTTGTAAGCTGCATTGTGTCTTTGCTGCTATCATATCTATTTTTCCGCATTTCCTTAATTACTTTATTTTTGATGATAACTTTTTCATCGGCAGTTAGTTTAGAATAGTCTTTTCCATATTCCTCATTCGCTTTAAAATCCTGCATACCTTCTGTATAGATCTTTAATGCTTCTGCTGTATAATCTGGACCCATGTAAGATCCGTGCCCTAAAACAGTACCATAATCCATTAACCCATACTTTTGGAAAACTGCCTGACCTCCCATGATAGAGTCTTTAGTGAATAATACCTCTCCTTTTTCATTAGTCACCTCTAATGGTCGAGGAGCTTGTTCCTTAAATATCCAATAGCCACCAGCTAATAAGACAGTGAAGCTTAGTAAAATGGTAATGATTAAAGTAGATTTTAACAAAGCATTTCTGTTTGCCTTAACCACTTTTTTTGTGGGTGTTCCCCGCTGAATTTCCATACCCTTTCATCCTCTCATGTTTCTTTACACTCGTATTGTAACTTTGATAGCAACCTCACAAAGTGAAGCGCCTCATCCTACCCCTGTGATATTTATCACGCAATCGAGAATTATTTTCAAAAAGGACTCCAGCTATGATGGAGGTCACATATTCAGTGTGAAATCATTGCTACAATGTAGCTAAGTTGAATTAATAATATGAAGGTGATGTTAAATGAAGCAAGCGGATATTATCAAAAGACTTTCAGCGGTACCGATCTTTAAAGAGTTATCGACAGTAGAACTTGATCCAATTGTTCAAATTGCTCAGACCCGTTTTTATAAACACAAAATGTATGTCTTCATGCAAGAGGATCCTCTTGATAGAGTCTTCTTTATTCATAGCGGGAAAATAAAAATTTATAAAACAGATCAATCAGGTAAAGAACAAATCATTTCTGTTCTAGAACCAGGTGAAATGTTTCCACATGCAGGATTTTTTAGGAAAGGAAATTTCCCTGCACATGCCGAGGTCATGGAAGATGCCCATTTAGTGGTCATACCTATAGATAAGTTTGAAGAGATTTTAATCTCATATCCTGAACTTTGCATTAAACTTTTTAAAGTGTTAGGAGAGAAAATTGTAGACCTTCAAGGAAGATTAGAAGCACAAGTCCTTCATAATACGTATGAACAAATCATCTTATTACTTATCAGACTATGTAAATCTAACGGGGAAAAAATGGGAGACCGATATCGGCTTACCACTCAGTTTACAAATCGTGAATTAGCCAACATGATCGGTACTTCAAGAGAAACTGTAAGCAGGACAATTAATCAAGTGAAAAAGAAAGAATACGTACTCCAGGATGAAGATGGATATTACCTAATCGACCGAGAGGCACTTCAACAGGAATTATTCTATTAACCAAATTGTTTACTAGATAAAAAGGAGTTGTCATATATGGAAAAAAGAATTATTGAACTTGATGTACGTGAAGATTTAAAAAATAAAATTGAACCTTTTCAAAAAATTATGGAGGCAGTTAAGGAATGTAAAACAAATGACGTCTTTATTCTACATGCCCCATTTAAACCTGTTCCTCTTTTCGGTGTATTAAAGGCAAAAGGTTTTACTCATAAAGAAGAAGAAATTGATAAAAAGCATTGGAAAGTAACCTTTATAAAAACAAGATAACGATAACCTTGATGGAGTAAAAATAGGAAGGTGAATTTGAGTGATATTAGACAATCGGGGATTAGAACCTCCTCAGCCAATGATGAGAACACTCGCTGCCTTAGAAACAATAGGTGAAAATGAGGTTTTAACCATTATTAATGATAGAAGACCTATGTTTCTTTATGAACAACTTGAAGAATTAGGATACAAACAACGAACAGAACCACAACAAGATGGAAGTTTCAAAATTGAAATATTCCGGTAAGAAGGTGAATAAGTATGCTTCCTCAAACAATGGGAAGTGAAACGAATATAAAGCTTCCTTTTTCCTTTATCATTTTTAGTTTGATTGCATTAGTGCTTTCACAAATACTGCTTTTAATAAATGGACAATTGTTTACTTCTGGAATCTTTAGGATACCAGCCATTTGGTCATCCGCTCATTTATTAGTGTTAGGATGGGCATTGATGGCCGCAATGGGAGCTATGTATCAGTTAGTACCTGTAGCTTTTCTAACGAAGATTTGGAATGAAAAATTCGGTTTTATTCAGTTTTTTATTACAGCAACTGGTATATTATCCTTTTCTAGTATGCTGTATTGGGCCCCACAGAAGGCCTTCATTCCTGGCTGTCTAACTTTACTGGGGATTGTCATGTTCTTAGTTCAAATGGTAATGACACTTAAAAAACAGGCAAAACCCAATATATTAACTGCTTTTGTTGGTACTGCACTATTCTGTTTATTTAGTACGATCATTTTAGGCATCACAATGATTTATAGCTTAAAAACAGGGTTTGGTGCGGGATATTACCAATCTATTTTTAAAAGCCATTTATTAATGGGAGTAACAGGTTGGTTTACGTTATTAATTTTTGGGTTTTCTTATAAAATGGTACCCATGTTCTCCCTTTCACATGGTTTTCCAATGGTACATGCTAGATTTGTTTATGGTCTTTACACTATGGGGCTTGTCACTGTGTTATTTTCTTTCTTTATGGATAATAGCATCCTTTTAAAGGTCGGTTTCTTTTTGCTACTTGCAGGATTTTCTGTTTTTAGCTGGCATATAAGCATTATCATAAAAAAAAGGTTGAAAAAGAAGCTTGATAAGCCATTTACATTCGGACTCGTTGCTGTTGGGCTTGGAAATATCATTCATTTAGCAGTGTTTATCGTATTATGGACAAAAGACATCACTTCTTTGGCAGGACCACTCATTTATCTCTATATATTCTTATGGGTTGTCCTAAGTATTACAGGTTATCTTTATAAAATAGTTCCTTTTTTATGGTGGACTTATAAATATAGCAAGGAAATTGGGAAAAATGCTGTACCAACCTTAAAAGAAATGATGAATGAAAAGGTAGTTGTTCCGCTCTTTTTATCATTCATTCTTTCTGCCCTTACTGTCTTTGTGTCATTAGTATTGAAAGTGACCATTCTTTTTAATATCGGCCAATTACTTTTATCAGTGATATTCATCCTGATGGCTGGTAACATTTTAAACGTTTTAAAAAAATAGCGAGGTGTAAATCATGATCTTAAAAGAAAAAATCCTAGAGGCATTAAAAAGTGTTTATGATCCTGAATTAAATATCAATGTGGTTGACCTTGGGTTAATTTACAATATAGACGTTTCTGAACAATCTGATGTGACAATTACTATGACTCTAACCACACCGGGATGCCCATTACACGATAGCATAACAACAGGCGTTCGCTATTGTGTCCAAGGAATTGAGGAAACAAAAAATGTAGAGGTGAATCTAGTTTGGGAACCCGCCTGGTCCCCGGAAAAAATGACACCAGAAGCATTGAAACTATTAGGTAGATAAAATAACGGAAGCGCCTCTTGGCAGCTTCCGTTGTTTTTTATTGTTCTTTAACCTCGGTTGGTAACGCCGCTTTAACTTTCTTTAAAACCTCAGAGTCGATGTCATCATCTAATAGAATGTGAACCAATCCCTCATCCATTTCGCTTCTGATTAAGCGGCCTACTCCTTGACGCAGGCGAAGCAGCATATAAGGTAAATCCACTTCTTCGAACGGATCTGCTACCCCTTCTTTTTTTGCAGTAAAAACCGGATCATTAGGAGGGTATGGCAGTGAAAAAATAAACACGTTTTCAAGTGAGTTACCAGGAATATCCAAGCCTTCCCAAAGATGAATAGAACATAGACTAGAGTGCTCTTCATTTTGGAATTTGGATACTAGGGTACTTATTTCTTCATCCCCTTCGAAATAAATAGGAAACGGAACCGCCTTTAGTAGTTTACTTTTTAAGTAGGACATTTCATTTTTATTATTTAATAGGATTAGTGCTCTGCCCTCTGTCTTATTAATCATTTTAATTAGATACTCTGTTTTTTCAGCTAGGTTTTCCTTTGAGAACCTTGGAAGATGTATTTCCATCTTATCATCATAATCGAATGGAGAAGATACAGAAAAAGATAGATACTCCTCCACGCCTATACTTTTGGCAATATAGTCGAACGCCTTCTGATTAGCCAATGTTGCTGATGAGAAAATAAACGGTTTCTTCTGAGAAAACACTTCTTCTCTCATCACTTCTTCCACCATTTTTGGCATGATCACAAGTGTCCGTTCTCCCCTGTTTTCTTCAAACCAGGTAATTCCATTTAACTCTTGTAGAAAAAGGGATAATGAATACGTTATTTGTTCTAAATACTCTTCGACAATTCTTAAATCATATTCATTTATCACATATAATTCACTTTCAAAAACAAGTTCTTCCTCTAGGGATTGAAGAGTCGATAGTAGTTTTCTACAAGATTTCATTACTAAGGGATGTTTAGTGATCATATGTTTTTCAGAGCCAGTTGATTGAGAGGAAAATTGTTCAATTGTGTTAAAAAATGCTTCATTCTCTAATAAAGCTTCATCGATTGTATACAAAGTCTTTTCACGTACTTCGTTTTCCATTAATCTTGTTAACAACGTCTCTAAAGTGTAATCAGTAAAACGATAACTCAATGCCTTTTGTGCAGCATATTCAAGTAAATGCCCCTCATCAAAAACAACAGAGGAATGTTCAGGTAATAGCGGGAGCTGCCCTTCCCGCTTTCGAGATTCTTTTGTCCAAACATGTTCCATATAAAAATCATGAGAACAAATTATTAGGTCTGTTGAATGACGATAAAATTCACGGTGTAATGTCAGACCACAGCGATGGCGTTTTTCACAGGAAAAACAATCCTGAAGGGAGTCCCAATTTACATTGCTCCATTTTTCATCCGACAGGTTGGGAAAATCCCTTCTGTCACCATATTTCTCGAACGCTTGCATCGAACTTCCCGAGTGAACAAAATCAGGTAATTTATTATAGATTTCAGAAATATCATCTGAAAAGTCAGTATTTCTCACCTGATCAAGTTTCTTTAAACACAAGTATTGATCCCTTGATTTTGCCAATCGAACATCGATGTTTAATCCAAGTACTTTTTCAAGTTTTGCAATGTCGCCTTCTTTTTTTACAAGCTGCTCAATTAACGTTTCATCTGCGCAAGCAATGATTGCAGGTCTATTTGTGTAGCGTGCATACATAATGGAGTAAAGTAAATAAACAATTGTTTTTCCTGTTCCAACACCAGCTTCAGCAAACATGACTTTTTTGTCTTTAAATGCTTTTTCAAGCTGGAAAGCCATAAAAATTTGTTCATCCCTTAATTCAAAACCTGCTTCGGGCAGGATATCATAGAACAAATCGCCAATCCATTCACTTAATTTGTCATAAAAAGATTCAGTCTTGGATATTTCAAACGGCATCCGATTTTGCATAATAACCCTCCAAAAAAAGAAGAGCGCCTCCATTTAGACACTCTCGTCTTAAACATCAATATATTTTATTTGTAATAGCCTATTTTTCTAGTCTTCTTGTCTTGGTGGACGTTTTCCCCAGTACTGATATAAATCAGTTCTAATAAAACCATTAAATAGCTTTCTTTTCTTTGTTGCTGGTTTTCCGTAAAATTGTTCAAACTCTTCATTTGAAGTCATAATGTAAATTGACCACGTATCTAACTTACTGAATGCTTGACCCATTTCCATATACATATGTTCAACAGCCTTCTTCTCTCCTAGTCTTTCACCATAAGGAGGATTTCCAACTATTACACCATATTCCTTCGATGTTGAAATATCTTTTACTTGCATTTGCTTATATGAGATCAGGTCCCCAAAACCCGCCTCAAAGGAGTTTTCTTGTGCGATTTTTACCATGCGATGGTCAATATCGGTACCTAAAATATCAAGAGGTTGATCGTAATTCGCCAAGTCCTCAGCTTCAAGTCGCGCCTCATCCCATACCTTTTGGGGAATCAAATTCCAGCCTTCAGAAACAAATTCTCTATTGAAACCTGGTGCAATATTTTGACCAATCATAGCCGCTTCGATCGGAATCGTTCCCGAACCGCAGAATGGGTCCATGAATGGTCGGTCAGCCTTCCAATTTGTAAGCATAACAAGAGCCGCAGCAAGGGTTTCCTTTAATGGTGCTTCCCCTTGATCTATTCGATACCCACGTTTATGAAGACCTTGACCGCTTGCATCTATTGTTATGGTAGCAATATCCTTCAGCAAGGCGACTTCAATACGGTACAGAGCCCCATTCTCTTCAAACCAAGTGCTTCGTTTATAATGCTTCTTTAGTCGTTCAACAACTGCTTTTTTGACAATAGCTTGGCAGTCCGAAACGCTGAACAACTTGGATTTCACAGATTTACCAATAACAGGGAATTCAGCGTCTTCTGGTAGGAATTTTTCCCAAGGAAGTGCCTTTGTCTTCTCAAATAGTTCATCAAAGGTAAATGCTTTAAATTCCCCGACTTTAATTTTTATTCTATCCGCTGTTCTAAGCCATAAATTACTCCTTACAATAGCAGATTCGTCTCCGGTATAAGTTACCTTTCCATTTTCAACCACACAGTCGTACCCTAGTGATCTAACCTCTTTTGCGACTAGTGCTTCAAGTCCCATCGCCGCTGTGGCGATTATTTGATATTTTCCCATTTTTTCACCCTTAACTAATTACATATATGTACTATTTACTTTACAGGATTGACCTATTATTCGCTATCATTATTGACAAAAACTACAAAAGGAATGCAATCCCCTAATTAAATAATAAAAAAGCTCCCCATATCAGGAGAGCCGTTATATCCAGCATACTTTCCCATTAATAACGTTCTGTAAGCCATGTTCTGTACCAGTGTACTGCAAACGACTGTTAGTCTCGTACTTAGGTGGTAATCATCTATCTACAGATTCAATTAGAATCTGTCCTTCTCCTCGTTCAATTCCTCAGAGAAAGCGCCCCTACCATAATTTGGGTTTCTCGCTCGTGGGGTTTACCCGTTCCACCCTTTCCATTTCTGGAAAGGCTACGTCACTGTGGCACTTTTATAGGTATTCATACCATATCCCAAAGGACTTAGGTATTTTCCCGGCCGTCAACTGGATGCTAGATCCAGCTGCCCTAGCTTATGAATTCGCTAGGCACGAACACTACGAGCATCTCAGCTCGTGCGAGCATGGACTTTCCTCTACAGTTGCATAAGCACCTGCAGCGATTACCCGAACGTCATTAATGAAGACATTTATTATTATATGTAATTCATGCTGGTTATTCAATGGTTATTATTAGGAAATCACAATACAATCTGTTATTCGTAGAGTTTATTTCCAAAAACATGTTTTTCTAAGTTAGATAATCGCTTTAAGATATCAAAATTTGTTGTACCAGCTGGTTGTGCTACTGGCTGTCTCTTCGAGCTTTCATCTAATTGTTTACGCAGTCTAAGATTTTCTTGCTGTAAATCTTCGATTTCCTGATGAAAGGTTTCGTAATCCTTAATAATTAAATCTAAAAATTTATCAACATCTTCTTGTTTATAACCACGTACACCAGTTTTAAATTCTTTTTCTAAAATATCCTTAGCTGTTAACTTAACTTTATCGGAAAGCATTTAAATCACCTCAGTATTCGCCAATCATTACCTATTATTTTTTCAAAAATAAGTACTTTTGTCAATTTCTTTTAATTGTTCTTCCTCCACAATCATTTGCAGATCGTAAAATGTTATTAATTCTACTGGATAATCATGATTTTTTTGATATTCCATAGCCATTTCATATAAGTATTTAGGGCTTCCTTCTTTCTCCTGATCAAAGAAAAGTAGTAATCCATCACTTTTTTCAATAAAAAATTGATTCTTAAGCCTAAATTGCCATGGCTTTTCATAACCTTTTTTCGTAACAGAGTCAATAAAGTCTGCCTGGGCAAGAACTGACTCATACCATACCTTATTATTTTCATTCCATGTTACTTGCTGATCAAGGAATGGCGTAATAACTGCAAGTTTCAGCTCTGGATTATCCAACTGTAACTCAAAGAGAACTTCGGCAGCCCATAATTCAGCTCCCAATTGTCCACTAATTATTACCCATTCCAATCCTCCTTCTATCAAGGGCATTAGCGCTTTCTTAAAAGCCTCTTTAATAAATTGAACAGATGGATGATCCTTCTTAAAAATTCCTAATTCAAATGGTTTATATCCTGAAATCGCAAGGACTTTAATCAAAGAACGTTCTCCTCAAAATAAAATTTTAAAAAAATAGGACAAACATTTTTAAAAGGACAGCATATAATAAAGTAACAATAAATAAAAAAACAAGGGCTAAAAGCCCTTGCAATTGCCACTTTTTTCTTACGGACGAGGTCCCATAAATGGTCCTGGGCCAAAGCCTGGGGCACCTGGGCCAAAACCTGGTCCACCTGGTGCAAATCCAGGTCCTCCTGGCGCAAATCCAGGTCCTCCTGGCGCAAATCCTGGAGCACCCATACCAGGCATCATATTTGGCACTGCATTTGGTGCAGGCATTGCTGCTGGCATAACCGGTGCACAAGGATTACAGCAGTTAATATGCTGATTACATTCCTCTTCGCAACATGATGCTGTTTGTGGGCAGAAGTGTTTATGTTGGTACATATGGTGATTTACCGTGGTAGTGTGTACTGGATGAATATGTGGCACCACCGTTGTTGAGAATGTGTGGTTCACAATTTGTTGTGTCGGATGAATGACTGGCGGCGCAAAATTAGTTCCTAAATACATATATTAAGATCTCCCTTCAAATATTCTGTTTACATTAACAGCCTATGTTGAAGGGATTACTCTTGTACTAAGGAAAACACCTATTTTTTTACAAAATAGAATGACCTTGAAGTAATCATTTCATTATATTTCGTGGACAAGCAATCTATAGCATTGAATAAAAGCTGTCTTTCAAGCTTGTAAAAACAACAGCAGTCAAACAAACGACAATAAAAAATAAGAATAAAATCGCTTTATACATATTACCAGCTCCGTATGATTATAGTCGTTTTTTTTTCTCAATCCAATTTCACATTTTACTCTTTTCAAGTACATTAGACAATACGGAAATGCTGGTTTTTTTAATAAATTCGTTAAGATTTTGTGGAAATAATTCGAGAAATGCCGAAAATCTCCACTTATTCAGTTTATTTGACGAATTTTGCGCTTACCTGGGAAATTTCGCAATTTTACGCTCTAATCTTTTTAACCTATTTTCAAGCTCCTCCAACGATAATTGCCCCTTCCCAACAGTATTGCTTTCTGACTGGGTTAATACTCCGATTGCTTTTTGGCAATAACTTATTGCACACCGATACTCTCTTTTTTTATGTTCAAAAATTTTTGCTAGCTCAACAGCTGCAGATATCATCATCATATCATCACCTGATTCGACAACATCCTCAAACAAATTCTGAGCATATTCCCAATTACCTTCTTTTTTCTTTTGAAACGCAAGGGTAAACATTGCCTGAAAGGATGTAGCATCTCGTTCTGTTGTAAGCTTTGTCAATACTTTTTCAGCCTCATAATTCTCGCCTAAAGTAGAAAACCAACGCCCCACCTCAAATGACTCTTTCCTTGATTGTCTTTGATCTATTCCACATAATTGAAAGGTTAAATGCGTGTACAAAGTAATTAGCGACAGGATATCGATTTCATTATGTTTTAAAATACCCAGCATACCCTCGGGTTGTTTACTTTCGATAAAATCAAAATAGATCATCGGTGCTAAATATCCCGGAATATCATCAATTCTTTCAACACCTAGCACTTCTTTTTCCACAATAGACAACTTCAATCTCTCTAACTTGTGCTTCCAAAGCCTCCTTGCTGCATGGAATAAATCAAAATGACCAAACTTAGGCAGCTTTGGCACATGTTCCCTAACAAGCATGTGCCTTGTTTTTACTTGGGGCCAATCGAACGATTTACCATTGTAGGTAACCAATGTTTTATAATTTACTCTTTCTAGAAAGCTTTGATATAAAGGTACTTCAGCTCCAGGATGCGGAAGTATATGCTGCCTCAAAATGAGCTCATCTCCAGCAACACTTGCATATCCAAGTAAAAAGATGGTATTGCCCACTCCGCCGCCAAGTCCTGTTGTTTCCGTGTCAAAGAAAAATAACTCTTCAGCCTTGTGCCCTTTTGCTGACAACGGATGCATTATTGAATGGCTGCTCCAAACCTCAACGGCGGTAAGGAAATCGCTGAAACGGTATTGTCCATGTCGCTGGGAAAGTGGGTATTTCACTTCTCTAATTAGACAATAATCCTGGTCCATAAAATAGGGGAATACTCCTTCTTGCTTCCATCGATCCTGATGCGGTATTTCTTTCGTTGAAACTTCTGCAAGTTGATGCTCTTTATCCTCTTCCGTTAATCCCACTGAAGAAATGTGGGGTTTAAGTCGATTCAATTTTGCCTTTAAAGACATGATTCCACACCCTTGTCTGTAACTGAAACTTGAAGAAACGCTTCAAGAATGTTCAATGTATCCTTTTTAGCTGTTTCACTTACCGTATCCGTTCCAATACATGAGGGACATCCAGATTCACATTGACAGCGATTGATCATGTTTTTTGTTTCTAAGAAAACCTGTGTCATGCCTGTATATAGCTTTTCGCTTAAACCAATACCACCGGGATACCGATCATAGAAAAAAATAGTGGGTTTTTCATTATGATCTGCCTTTACTTGTGGAATAACATGAATGTCTTGCGGATCAGCCATCACAAATAATGGAGCGATAGACCTTAGCGCATGAGCAGTACCAATCAGTCCTTGTTCTAGCCGTTCGTGGCCCATTTCGGCAATTGGGTTATTTAATGAAATCCAGGAAGCGTTTGTATGAAGTTCCTCTTCAGGGAGATGGATAGGCCCTGATCCAATATTTTCGTGTGTTTCAAATTTGATTTTTTTAAAGATTGTGGCCATCGCTCTTACACTTACATCACCAAAACCAATTTCCGCATCTTCTAGAGGCTGAAGTTTGTCTACTTCTAATACTTTTAATTGGACAGCTAAATTCGCATCTGTAAAATAATCAACGTCTACTTCCCTGACAAACGCCTTCTTTTCATCCCAGTCCAATTTTTCCACTTGATATTGGGTACCCTGATGTAAATAAATCGCCTCATCATGGAGAAGCGTCATTGCAGAGAAGCGATCCATTTCACCAATTACTCTAACATTCGCAACATCCGATTGATCAACAATAATGACATTCTCTTGTGAAGCTGAACGCAAGCTGATGTTATGTGCTGGGAATGAATCATTCATCCAGAACCACTTATCTCCATTCCGATATAGGACTCTTTCCTCTGTTAAATATTCCAATAACTCTTCTGTTCCCATAGATCCAAATTGCTCTCCTGCTTTAAATGGGAGTTCATAGGCGGCACATTTCATATGGTCAATCAAAATGATTAGGTTGTCCGGATTAATTCTTGCTGTTTCAGGGCTCTTTGTTAAAAAATATTCTGGGTTTTGAATGATATACTGATCGAGAGGACTAGAGCTTGCCACCATAATAACAAGTGCCTCTCCATGACGCCTCCCGGCTCTTCCCGCCTGCTGCCATGCGCTCGAGATCGTCCCTGGATATCCGGTCATTATGCAAACCTGGAGCTGGCCAATATCGACCCCTAATTCAAGAGCATTTGTGCTAACAACACCGTATATATCCCCAGAACGTAGACCCTTCTCTATTTTTCTTCTCTCTGTGGGGAGATATCCTCCCCGATAGCCCATAATGGATTTGTCCCCCAACTGATTTTTCACAAGCTCCTGCAGATAGGTTAGGATAATTTCAACTCTTACTCTACTTCTTGCAAAAACAATCGTTTGTATTCTATTTTTTAATAGCTCCCCTGCTATTTTCCTAACCTCAAGAGTTGCGCTTCGTCGAATATTTAATGGCTTATTGACAATTGGTGGATTATAAAAGACAAAATGCTTTCTTCCACTTGGAGCGCCATTATTGTCAATTAGGTACATTTTTTCTTCTGTCAATTTTTCCGCAAGTTCTAAAGGGTTTGCAATAGTTGCAGAGGTACAAATAAACACCGGACTACTTCCATAATATCGGCAAATTCTCTTCAGCCTTCTAATTACATTGGCCACATGGCTTCCAAACACCCCCCGATACGTGTGGAGTTCATCAATGACGATATATTTCAAGTTTTCGAAAAGCGAAACCCATTTTGTATGATGTGGAAGTATGGCAGAGTGAAGCATATCAGGATTTGTAATTACTACATGTCCAGCCTGTCTCACTCTTTGACGAATATTAGCAGGTGTATCGCCATCATACGTATAACTATTTATATCTACACCGGCTGCTTGAATAATTTCATTAATTTCACTTTTTTGGTCCTGAGCGAGTGCTTTAGTAGGGAAAATATATAATGCTCTTGAATTGGAGTTTTGTAGGATCGTTTGCAAGACAGGCAGGTTATAGCATAGAGTTTTACCAGATGCAGTTGGAGTAACGGCGACAATACTGTTCCCTGTCATTGTTTTTTCATAGGCTGACTTTTGATGAGTATATAGCTGCTCGATCCCTTTCGTTTTAAGTGATTGTATTAACACCGGATGCAATTCATCTGGTAGTGGAACAGACTGTGCTTGCTTTTCCGGAATAGTATGCCATGTAACAATATTTTCTTTAAAATCTTCCTTTAGCTTCAATTCTACTAACATTTCTTGAAGGTTTTTCTTACTATACATGCTATTCACCTCGTTATTTCTATTACAGCGAATGAACGTTCGTAAAAAAAGTATATCATAAAAATAAACTATTGATGGAATTTTTGTTACAATAGAAGGTATCTGAAAAAAATATGTAGGTGATTGTATGAAAATAGAAGCCATTAAGAAGGTTCTTTCTGAATTCTCCCTCTTTAAAGAATTAAATGATATGGAATTAACCAAGATAACTGATATCGCCATTGCCCGGGATTGGAAAAAACAGAGTCATGTTTTCCTTCAAGGGGACCCACTTGAAAATGTCTATTTTATTTATGATGGTAGAATTAAAATTTACAAAAGTGATGTTAATGGGAAAGAACAAATTGTTGCAATAGCCAAAAAAGGTGAGATGTTTCCGCATGTAGGCTTTTTCAGAAAAGGAGATTATCCTGCGTATGCGGAAGTTCTTGAGCCGTCTACGCTGATTGCGGTCCCTATTTCAAAATTTGAAGCAGTACTTATTGAAAATCCTGAGCTGTGTATTAAAGTATTTAAAGTGCTGGGTGAAAAAATTGTAGATTTACAGAATCGGTTAGAAGAACAAATCCTTAATAACACATATGAACAGATCATCAAGTTAATCATTAGACTTGCACAAAAGCATGGTCAAGACCAAGGAAATGGAACAATTCTGTTAAAATCAGAGTTCACTAACAAAGATTTGGCTAATATGATTGGAACCACACGTGAAACAATCAGCCGCACCCTTACAAAGATGAAAAAGGATGAATTAATCGAAGTAGATGACGAAGGTAATATGATCGTTGATATAGAAATTCTTATGGAAGAAATACACTTAATTTAATTAGTAAAAACCCGCCATTTCTGACGGGTTTTTTGTTATTTCACTGAAAGCTGAAGCATTTCTTCCATATCTTCTTTTGCTGTATTAATCAATTTTAAATTAAATGTTTCTTGGAGAACTTGTAAAACTCCTTCAGAAATAAATTCAGGCGGTTTAGGTCCAATACGTATATCTTTGATACCTAAACTAAAGAGCCCTAACAAAATGGCAACTGCTTTTTGCTCAAACCAAGATAAGACAATGCTTACTGGAAGTTCATTAATTTCACATTCAAATGCATCAGCCAATGCCATCGCAATCTTTACGGTAGAGCCAGAATTGTTACATTGTCCGAGATCGATGTATCGTGGAATATTTGTCCCAGGAACAACGCCATAGTCTACGTCATTAAAGCGGAATTTTCCACAAGAAGTGGTTAAAATAACTGTTTCCGATGGCAATGAAGTTGCAAGTTCGCGGTAATAATCCCCACTATGTCCTGGTGCATCACAGCCAGCAATGACAAAGAAACGCTTAATTTTACCAGCTTTTACTGCCTCTATTACTTCGGGTGCTAAGCCAAGAACCGTTTCATGATGAAAGCCGGTTAATAGTGTTTCACTAGATTCAATTGCTGCTTCAGGAAGCTCTAAAGCTCTTTCAATTAATGGAGTAAAATCATCGTTCACAATTTTTTCTACGTTTTCTAGACCTGCCACTTCGTATGTAAACATTCTATCAGCGTAGGATCCTTTAATGGGCATTACACAGTTAGTCGTTGCTAAAATTGCGCCTGGAAAGGTTTCAAACAGACGACGCTGATCATACCAAGCTTTACCAATATTCCCTTTTAAATGAGCATATTTCTTTAATGCCGGATAACCATGTGCAGGCAGCATTTCAGAGTGAGTATAAATATTAATCCCCTTTCCTTCCGTTTGTTTAAGTAATTCTTCTAATGCAAAAAGATTATGTCCAGTAACAACAATACACTTGCCTTCTATTTTATTTTGGCTGACTCGGATTGGTTCAGGTATACCTAAACGTTTTGTATGTGCTTCATCAAGCATCCCCATTACTCGAACAGCTGCCTGCCCTACTTTCATCGCCATATCGATATGTTCCTGCACATTAAAGTTAGAATTCGTTAATGTAAGATATAATGCTTCGTGTGTTGTTGCATCTACAAAGGCATCTGTATATCCTAGTTGATTAGCATGTGTGCGATAGGCTGCAATTCCCTTCAATCCAAAAATAATCGTATCTTGTAAACTTGAAATCGTTTCATCTTTCCCGCATACTCCAATGACCTTACACCCACCTGTTGGGGTTTGCTCACATTGATAACAGAACATGAACATTTCCTCACTTTCCTTAAACTACTGCTTAGCATACAAACAATCACACATTATTAATGTGATATATATCACAGAAATTTAGGTTGTAAAAAATCGTTCAAATTTTTATAACAATATTATGGCGGCACCTCCCTAGTTTTAACTGCATATTATAGGAAGTGAATTATTGGAAAGAGGAGGAACCATCATGACATCTATGCCGCCGGAAGATCATAATAACGGGAAGAAACCATTGCCAGAGCCATTTCGTGAATTATTTAAATCAATGAATGATTTCTTCACTGAAAAACCAGTAAGGGGATTTTTACAATCGATCGATGATTTCTTTAAAACTCCTTTTCCAGTTGGATCTGGTTTTCATGTAGAAACAGTTGAGACGGGAAATGATTATCTTATTACAGCTGAACTTCCTGGGGTAAAAAAGGAGCAAATCCATTTGAATATTTCGGGGAATTATGTAACCATTTCAGTTGAGAATAAAGAACTAGAAACAGAGGAAGACGATATAAATAAAACATTCCGCCAAAGATTTACTCGACATCAATCGTCACGGACCATAACACTCCCCCATGCAATCAACGAAAAAATGGTAAAAGCCTCCTATAGGGACGGCTTACTTCAAATTAGAATTCCTCAGGAAAAAGGAAAATTAATTGACATAGAAGATTAATAACATAAAAACAAAATGAGGCTGACTCACTTACATTGAGTCAGCCTCTTCTCTTATACTTTAAATATACCGCCAAATCCTTTTACAAGCGATGATACTTGATTCACCGCATTCATCATTTGTCCTGCCGTGTTAACCATCTTCGTAAAATCTACTGATCCATCTTGTGACTTAAACGAATTTAATAATGATTGCACTCCTCCAGGTTGTTTAGGAATCATATTTGATTTTGGATAAGGATTCATCATTGGATAACCTGTCATCGGCATGTAAGATTGGGGAAGATTCGGTTCCTCCTTTGGCTGCAACGGATTCTGGAAAAGAAATTGCGAATCCTTTTGAGAATTTGGTTGATTCTGGTATGGCGCATTTTGTTGCACATAGCCTGGTTGATAGTTTTGATTATATGGCTGATAAGCCTGTGGATAGTATGAATTTTGTTGTTGATAAGGATTCCATTCATAATTTTGAAGTTGGGTTTGGTAAGGATATGGCTGATTTCGATGCATAGTTGGTTGATGCAATTGAGTACTTAACGGACCTTGGTGCATCATTTGCCCCGAGTATCCATAATTAAAGAGTTGATTTGGTCTATTTCCACCAATCATGGGCAAACATCTCCTCTGTGACTTTCTCTATTACACAGTTTATGAAGATATGATGGAAAGGTGATTATTTTATTGGAAGGGACATTGTCAAATTAAGAGGAATTTTGTCTAAAGTTTAAATATTTTAAAAACTAGGAATCCTTTCTTTTCGTGTTACGATAAGAAAAAGGATGAAGGAGGAGCTAATATGGACATTCATGAATTAAAAAGCAGATTTAATCAAAGTCGGGACTATCAAACAGATGACGTTAATGCATTAATGGATTTTGCTAAGAAAGCGTATATTCATAACGAAATTACCATTAAAGAATATCGCCTTCTTGTCCGTGAACTTGAAAATCAAGGTGCGGAAATACCTGAGACTGAAAGCGAAAACTCCCTCATCGAAAATTCATAATACCAATCAAAGAGATGCCTAAGCATCTCTTTTCTCTTTATTTACTTCCTTCAATACTTCTTGTAAGAAAAATTCTACCGTTCGATGAGCATTTAAAAATCTAGTTCTACTAGATTCAGGAAAAAAGGCTTGAATGGATAATTGTTCAATATGTTCTGAAGTTGTATCGATCCGCTTTAAATGGAGATGCTTATGATTAGAAAGGGCTAGCCAGTTTTTCATTCCCTTCTTCCATTCACCATTAATAGATCTTACTTGGTCTGAGAATGGTTTAATTACATCGTGAAAATCATAATTAACTCCTGTTTCCCTTCCTTCTTGATAGTATTTCATGAATAATTGGTTATATTTTAAGAGTTGTTCTGTTAAATGTCCTATTTCTTCTAACATTGTTATTCCTTTCTACAACAAAATAAAAAAGTAGCAGATTCCTATTGCTACTTTAGCATAAATGATCATTTTTAGCTGTATTTAGAACCCCAATTCAAGTTTTAAAGAATTTGCTACAGGGTTGTTCTTTTCCCCGTACTCATCTGTCCCCAGCTGTAAACCATTTTGAACTTCTAATTTATTTTCTACCACTGTAAGTTTTTGCTTAGGTTTAGTTAATTTTTCCTGTTCTTGCCGGTTTAAATTGAAGCGAAGGTCGGAGAATGATGCCTCAAGAACAGATTCCAATTCTTCTAATTGATCGTATATTTCTGTCAGCATAGTAAGCAATTTTTCCTTTTCGGACTGTGGCTTATTCATAAATAAATTCCTCCTCGCGTTATTCTTCTTGGTATAATTCTCCTTCTTTTTTTAGCTTCCTTCCCTCATGACAAAACTAGAAGCAATTCGTCAAAGAAAGTGGCAATCCAGCACCCTAGTCTATTCATTTCGACAACTTTTAAATTCGAATGAAAAATAAAAAACCGCACAAGCTAATACAGGAGGTGTTTTTAAAGTGGCAAAAAAGAAAAACCAAACAAATAAACAACCACAATCTCAAGAAGCAAAAAGAACAGGCTATGGTGATAAAAAGCTAGAAGGCCCTAATCAACCAGCAGAATAGGTAAATGAAAAAAGCAAGGGAACCCTTGCTTTTTCTACTCCCATTTATTTAATTGTAATACTTGGTGTAGTGAAAGCATTAATTGAAGTTGGTGAGATTTTTTAAAATACCAATCCGTTAGATGAATAGGATGACGATGTCGGGCTGAAAAGTATAACCAAACAGGTGAAATTCGTCGTTCTAAACTCCAGTCAGAGTATGTCCGCTGATAATGGTTAATAACCGGAAAAGTAGCTCGAAGTATGGGTGTCCTTCTAACTGCCTTGCTTTTAAAATATTGTTCATAGTCATATCTTGACCCTGTATGTGGCGTTTTCTCCGCAAACTCAAAAAAATATGGAAACAATCTAGGATGAAAAAGAATATTGGCTAATCTCTTGCCTAAATTGATTCGTTTGGAAAGTGACTTAAACCCATTTACACTGGCACCATAGACCTCTCCCCCGCAGGTTGGAAAAAGGACACAACTAAAATGAAGCCAGTCTTGAAAGGAAAATACCATCGATTGGAAGACCTTTTTCTTATACACAGGATGCTCAATAACTGGGGTATGGATCACATTTTGCTCATTAATAATTAAAGCCCTAGTTAGCCTTTCCTTATCATTATCTATCCAGTATTTTTGCCACTCCTTTTGTATAAAGGAAGAAACATGAAAATAAGGTAGTAAATGAAACATTGGTCGACTTAATTTCGTCGAATATTGATAGAGCAATAATTGAGGGTAAACATCATGGAAGATAAGCCAATTTGCTCGCTCGTATGTTAGGAAAAGCTGTTTTTTTACATGATCCGCTAAAAGATGTGGGAATATCGTACCTTCTAGGTCACACATATTCCAGCCTCCGTTTCTTGATACCATACTTGCAAGAAACGACCAAATAATATCTGGATTTTTTTTAAAATACGCAAAATAAGCATCTGTTCTCGAAATATTATCGATGTTTTTTTTATTTGTTTCAGTTAGAATTTGACGAATGATTGTTTGTTCCTGTATCGTTAGGTGATTCATATTCATTGTTCATCTTCCTTTTTATTTTTAATAGAGTTAGAGTTCTGTGGATTTACTTCTTCTAAGAAAAATGAATCATGATTATGTATAACTTTCACGGTACAATTGTTATTAGAGTGTGTTAACAACAATATTTTATACACCTCAATTACTCTAAGATTTGGTATGATAGGGAATAGCTTGAGAGGTGCATATATATGAATTTTAACTATCCTAATGGAAAAAGGTACAAACCTACGGAACAACAACCGGGATCAAAAACTAAGAATATGAAAAATAGTTCCTACAGTAATCGAGGAATGACTCTAGAGGAAGATTTAAACGAAACGAATGAATTTTATCGTGCTAGAAAAATTGCAGTGATTCATAAAAAACCTACACCTGTTCAAATCGTACAAGTTGATTATCCATCTCGAAGTGCTGCTGTTATTAAGGAAGCATATTTTAAGATTGCGTCAACAACCGACTATAATGGGGTATATAAAGGGAAATATATTGATTTTGAAGCAAAAGAAACCCAAAACCCTACCTCATTTCCACTAAAAAACTTCCACCAGCACCAAATACAGCACATGGAAGAGGTAATTGAACATGGAGGTATATGTTTCGTTATTCTTCGTTTCACCAAATTTGAACAAGTGTACCTGCTAGAGGCTAAACATTTGTTAATGTATTGGGAACGAATGATGAGCGGTGGAAGAAAGTCCATTACGAAAGAAGAAATTGAAGAAAAAGGTCATCGCATTCCACTTGGATTTCAACCTAGAATTGACTATATTAAAGTAATAGAAAGACTGTAGTTTCTAGAAGTGGAAAAGTGCAAGTTAGAAAGGAAGGAATCAAAACATGTCTGAAAAATATCAATCAAGAGAGGAGCGCCGAAAGCAACTCCAATCCAAAGGTAAACCAAAAGCCAAGAAGAAGTCAGGCGGACTTTTCAAAAAAATATTTTTAAGTCTTGTTGTACTTGGCATCGTAGGTATTATTGCTGGAGTGGGAACTTTCGCTTATTTGGTAAAAGATGCTCCCGAACTTGATCCAAAACTATTAAAAGATCCAATCCCTTCTAAGATTTTAGATAAAGATGGAAAGCAGATTACTGAAGTTGGTGCTGTAAAACGAGAGTATGTTAACTATAAAGACATACCTAAGCAAGTTGAAAATGCTATTTTAGCTACTGAAGATTATCGCTTTTACAAGCATCACGGTATTGACCCTATTCGCCTTGCAGGAGCCGTTTTAGCAAACTTACAACACGGGTTTGGTGCCGAAGGTGGTAGTACCATTACCCAACAGGTAGTTAAAAACTCATTTTTAACACATGAAAAAACTTTAAAGAGGAAAGTCCAGGAAGCATGGCTATCTTATAAGCTTGAACAGCAATACACAAAACACCAAATTTTTGAAATGTATGTAAATAAGGTGTTTGTTTCTGAAAACAGTCACGGTATTGCTACCGCTGCAAAAATTTACTATGGCAAAGAATTAAAAGATTTAACATTATCTGAAGCTGCACAAATTGCAGGTATGCCACAAAGTCCTAATAACTATAATCCATTTAACCATCCTGACTTAGCACAGGAGAGACGGGACATTGTCTTAACCTTGATGCATCAGCATGGATATATTACTAAGCAGCAAATGGAAGAGACTAAAAAGGTTTCTGTGGCATCAACCGTTTTACCACCAGAAAAACGTAATGTGGATAAAGATCCATATGATTCATTTGTCGATGCAGTTATTGACGAAGTAAAAGAAACGACCGATTTTGATATTTTTACTGATGGTCTTACTATTTATACAACTTTAGATACGAATGCCCAAGATTATGTAGAAAAAATACTCAATTCAAAAGAAGGGATTATTAAATACCCAGATGAGGATTTCCAAGCTGGTATTTCCCTTTTGGATACAAAAACAGGAGAAATTCGTGCGATTGGAGGCGGACGGAACCAACAAGTAAAACGCGGATTTAACTACGCAATCGATACTAAGCGTCAGCCAGGTTCGACAATAAAGCCTGTCCTTGATTACGGTCCTGCGATTGAATATTTAAATTGGGGAACCTATGAAATGATTGAGGATAAACCAATAACGTATTCTACTGGTAAAAAGTTTGGAAACTGGGACCAAAAGTATAAAGGCCCAATGACCATCAGAACTGCCCTGCAATTATCAAGAAATACCCCAGCCGTCCAGGCACTGCAACAAGTGGGATTAGATAAAGCAATGGACTTTGCATTAGGCCTTGGTATACCTTTAAAAGAAATTTATGAATCCTATGCCATTGGAGGATTTGGTGGAAAGACTGTAGGTGTCTCTCCTCTTGAAATGGCTGGTGCCTATAGTGCATTTGGAAATAATGGTATGTACACTAAACCACATGCTATTAAGAAGATAAAATTACGTGATGGTACAATGATTAGCTCAGAACCTAAACCAAAACTAGTCATGAAGGATTCAACCGCTTTTATGATTACAGACATGTTAAAAAGTGTTCTCGTTTCACCTGGAACAGGAACAAGAGCGAAAGTACCAGGACTCCCGATCGCCGGTAAAACAGGAACAACGAATTATACAGATGAAGAGATGAAACGTTGGAATATTAAAAGTAGCAGCTCCGTCCCAGATGCCTGGTTTACTGGATATACGACTAATTACACTGCATCGATTTGGACAGGATACAAGGATCGCTCAACACCAATTAAAGCCGTCGGAGATAATCAAAGGATCGCACAGCTCATCTTTAAGAATCTAATGTCTTACGTCTCAAAAGATATTGAAACACCTGATTTCAGTATGCCTAATAGTGTACAAAAGGTTAGAATTGAAAAAGGATCTATGCCGCCAGTACTTGCTAGTGAATTCACACCAGATAGTGAAATTACTACAGAATATGCTGTAAAAGGGCATGCACCAAAAAAGGTATCTCAAAAATATACCAAACTTGAGGCACCAACAAATGCGACTGCAAAATATGATGAAACGACAAAAAATATTACATTATCCTGGAATTACAGCAATCCTAAAAACTTGCCAGTAACATTCGAAATTACTGTCAATGATGGTTCTGCTCAAAAGAAATACAAACAAGCAGAAACAACATTAATGATACCAGCAACTCCAGGTGCTAAATATTCCTTCTCAATTATCGCAATTGTAGAAGATAAAAAGAGTGATCCTGCATCTACGACGATTGAAGTTCCTAATCCTGAAATTGACCAAGGAAATGGAAATGGGAATAATGGTGAAGGAAATGGCAACGGAAATGATGGAAACGGGGATGGTAATGGCAACGGGAATGGCAACAATAATGGAGGAAACAACGGAAATGAAGGTGGAGATGGTGGAGACCAAGGAGGAACCACTCCTCCAGCTACACTCCCTGGTACCCCTTCAAGTGGCCAAGGTTCTGGATCCCGTCAACCATAAATATGAATCTAAAAAAATCGTCTAGGCTAATGGCCTAGACGATTTTTTATTAGTTTCTTGGCATAAAGCTTTTGTTGTTCTACCATTAGTTCAGACAACTGACGGTATGAATGAAATAAAGTTGGCTTTGATTGGATAAACTCCAACCTTTCTACAACATTTACCGGCTTATACTGTAATTGTTGATAGGGAATTGACCCTTGGTTAATATAGACAGAATCATTTGAGACCATTAAGAATTGAAGAAATAAGATAATCCCTTTTTCCATCCATTCTTTAGTGCTTTTAGGGTCACGTTCAGAAAATAGTTTTTCAAGCTGTCTTTCTATTTGTTCCCATTCATACCGAATGGTAGTGACTACATCGCTTTGGTTATCCATAATTTTCGACTTTCCCCTTCATCCTCTTCCTTCCTTCTCTGCAGAGCTCTAACAACGGGCAGCTAGGACATTGTGGATTTTGGGCTTTGCAATGATAGCGGCCAAAAAAGATTAAACGATGATGTGTAACTCCCCATTCCTCTTTTGGAATTTTTTTCATCAGCGTTTTTTCCACTTCCAAAACAGAATCTTTCCAACGACAGATTCCTAAACGTTTACTTACTCTTTCTACATGAGTATCAACCGCAATCGCAGGTATGTTAAAAGCGACTGAGACAACTACATTTGCCGTTTTTCTTCCTACTCCTGGAAGCTTGGTTAACTCATCTCTATCCATAGGTATTTGTCCACCGTATTCGTTTAAAACCATCCGGCAAAGACTTTGAATATTTTTTGCCTTATTTCTGTATAGTCCAATTGAACGGATGTCATTCTGCAATTCTTCAAGTGGAACACTTAAATAATCTTCTGGTGTTTTGTATTTCTTAAACAATTCTCTTGTCACTTTGTTTACAAGGGCATCTGTACATTGTGCGGAAAGCGCAACTGCAATAACCAGTTCAAAGGGATTGGAGTGGTTTAATTCACAATGTGCATCGGGAAACATTGCTCCCATTTGGTCTAAACAAAAACGAATCTGTGTATTATTTAGCAAAGAAATCACCTAACTTGTATTTTTAAAATAATGAAATAAAAACGAGAGAAGGTTCCCTCGTTTATGATTATTGTTCTAACCAGTTATAAAATGGTACGGACGGCTGATGTGGTTCTTCATTTAGGCTACTTTTTTGTGCTTGCTTTTGTCTAAATTTTTGTCCGTGGTTTTTCGCTTGGTCAATGGTTCTTATTCCGTTTTTCTTCCACTCAAATAGGATTCTATCTATATAGCGAAAGTTTAATTTCCCAGACATTACTGCTTCCCTAAGTGCTGCTTTAATTATGACAGGATCATGGTGATCATCATCCATCCACATTCCAAGAGATTCACATTCGAACGGTGATAACGGACGTCCAAATTCCTTCTCAAAGCAGGTATACAAATCGGTTTCCTCCGCTTTTTTCTCCACTTTGTTGACCATTGTTTTATTCAATAAAAACTGCTCAACAAGCTTTTCCCACAATGGATTCACAGAGTATTTTTCAAACCGAATGCCCTCAGTTGAAATGGAGTCAATAATTTCTATAAACCCACGTTGAATCAATCTCCTAAGCATTTCATTACATTCAGCAATGGTGATAGTCATACGAGCGGAAAGTTCTTCTGGGGTGGGAAATTCATTTCCTTTTTCTATAAAGGTGAGAATATTTAATAAAAGAACAAGTTCTGTTTCACTAAGATTAAGATTTCGATATTCAGAAAATAATAAATGCGGAACTGTTAATGTCCCTTCTTGAAGCCATGCTAAAATATTTGTTTTCATCTTTGGACACCTCCTGAATAGTATACCACGAACGTTCTTTCCTAGTAAGAGTATTAGGTATCCAGCTTTGGAAAGGACAAGCAAAAAGCCTGCAAATAGCAGACTTTTATATAAAATATTTTACTAGTAGCTCATTATTTCACTTGAATATTTGCTTCAACAAACTGCTTCATTCTATTAACTGCTTTTTCTAATTGCTCTAGTGAAGTGGCATAAGATAATCGAATATTATCAGGCGTTCCAAAACCTGACCCTGGGATCACGGCAACTTTTGCATCTACTAGTAATGCTTCTACAAAGTCATCCACATGACTAAATCCAGTCATTTCTGCGGCCTTTCTGACATTTGGATATAGGTAAAAGGCACCTTGTGGTTTTACACAAGTGAAACCAGGTATTGCAGTGAGCTTATCAAAAATAATTTCCAATCTCTCTTCAAAGGCTTTTCGCATTTCTTCAACCGGTTCTTGTGGTCCATTATACGCTGCAATGGCTGCATATTGGGCAGTTGTAGTGGGATTAGAAGTACTGTGACTAGCCAGGTTAGTCATAGCTTCAATGATCTCCTTATTACCAGCCGCATAGCCAATTCTCCACCCTGTCATTGAGTGCGATTTAGACACACCATTAATAATAATTGTTTGCTCTTTAAGTTCTGGAGAAAGTTCTGCAATAGAAACATGCTTATGATTTCCGTAAACTAGCTTTTCATAAATTTCATCAGAGACAATTAGAATGTCTTTTTCAATGCAGACCTTACCCAATTCTAGGAGTTCCTCAGCTGTATACAACATACCTGTAGGATTGCTTGGGGAATTGATAATTACTGCTTTTGTTCTGCTCGTAATACTGTTTTTCAATTGCTCTGGGGTAATTTTAAATTGATTTTGTTCTAAACCATCAATATAAACAGGTACCCCACCTGCCAACTTTACCTGTTCAGGGTAGCTTACCCAATATGGTGTTGGGATAATAACCTCATCCCCATCATTTAAAAGAACTTGAAATAACGTATATAGGGCATGTTTAGCTCCGTTCCCTACAATGATTTCATTCGGTTTATAAGTTAAACCTTGGTCTTTTTCAAACTTTTTAATGATTGCTTGTTTTAATGCCGGCAAACCTGCTGAAGGTGTGTATTTCGTAAACCCTTCATTCATTGAAGATAGTGCTGCATCTAAAATATGCTGTGGAGTATTAAAATCAGGCTCCCCCGCTCCTAATCCGATGACATCTTCACCTTTTTCCTTTAACTCCTTAGCCTTAGCTGTAATCGCTAATGTTGTAGAAGGAGTAAGAGCTAAAACCCGTTGTGCTAATTTCATTATCAATACTTCCTCCAATCCCATCCCTTTTTATAGGTTTTCAATTTTCTTTAACCACTCACCAGTTTCAAAGTGAACATAATAATAATTTATTAAATTATTTTCAGAACGATAATAAATTTCCCATAAAGGAATATTTTTTTCCATTCCTAAACGAACGGAAATGATTTTCTTAGGATCCTTTTCCTGTAACAGTTTTTGTACAGCCTCTTCCTTAGATAATCCATTTTTAGCTTTTTTCACAAAAACCTTTTTACTTTTTTCAGGAATCCAAACAATAATCTTTTCGCCCTTTTTATTTTTCCCCTCAATGACATTGATGGTTTCTAAGCCATTGTATAGATGAAAATCATTTACTTCACTCAATTGTACCTTTTTACTCGCAAGTGACAGTGCTTTTTCTTCAGCAGCGTTCACTGGATTAACAGAAGTCAAATACACCTTTATCGAAATTCCAATTAGAACTACAAAAAATATTACTAGTGAAAGAATCCATTTTTTCATTTTATATCACTTCTTTATGTACGGTATATTGTAAAAATCGCTTTATTTTGATCCTCTTGATCAAGTGCCAGTCCAAACATAAGATCTTTTTGTTTTAAGGTTCGGTTTAAGGCATCAACTATTTTGTATAAATCAGAGCTGTACTGCACCTTTACTGTTGATAATACTTCTATTTTGCTTTCCATCCAAATTTCTCCTTTTTCCATTAAAGCTATGTTTGTGAAGAATCTTTCTAACTATTATAACAGGATAAATTGAACCCGTGTTATGATTAGTAATTAAAATCATCGAATTTTTTCATTAAGCCGGTTATTCATCTTTCATTATTGGAATTGTAATAACTTCATAATTTTTTTCTGTAAGTTTCACTGTAACTGTTCCGTGTTTTTTTGTGAAATAGACTTCTGACCAAGTCTCATTTAAATCACGAAGAATTTTTGAATCCGGCGAATCCTCACCTTCTAATAAAATTGATATTTCAGGATTTAGGTATTGTATTAGTTGCTCCGATAAGGAATCATTCATATTGGTATTTGGTATTTTAAAGACATTAATATTTTTTAGATTCTTCTGCATAAGTATTTGTACTGCACGGGAACTATTGGAGTTCATCAAGAAAATAGTATGGTTAAAAAATTGTAATTTCAAGTCCATACCTTCATTTAACCCATTCCCGACAAATTCTACTTCTGCTGTTAACTCAGGGAGGATTTCATCCTTTACCCCAGTTCTCCACGTAAGGATCCGTATATGATTCAATGTTCCTTCATTGATTATTTGTGCTGAAATATCAGAAGTAGTGATGATTTCTTTTATATTATGGGCAGTAACCAGCTTTTCGAGCTTTTCTAAAGATGTCACTTCCAAATTTGTTAGAAAAAGAGTCGAAATTTCTTTTACATCGTAAAGTTTAAGCCATCTTTCTAGTTCTGCCTTTGTTCCCTTTCCACCCATATTAAACAATATATTTTTACCATTAGCTGCTTGAAGCAGAATCGCTTCACCTTCAGAAAGGTCAAAAAATGTGAGAGCAGCTTCATTTTCTTTTAAGTGTAAATCGATATTTTCCACTTGACTGTCAATCACATTTTCAGCCTTAGAGATTAAAGAAAATGGAATAAAAAGGATTACTAAAATGAGTAGTGTTCTCATACACATTCCTCCCATTATGGATAGGATGTGTAAATTTCCAAAATTTATGCTGTATAACCGCTAAATGTGCTTTTATTTCAATTTAACCAGGGTTGTATTTTTTGAATTAACTCATCAATTGACCCTTTCCTTATAGGAACCGAAGGTACAGATTGTAAAAACGATTTACCATACATTGTCGTGATAATTCTTCTGTCAAAAACAAATATGATACCACGGTCATTCTCGGTTCGAATCAAGCGGCCAAATCCCTGTTTAAACCTTAATATGGCTTCAGGAAGAGAATACTCTGAAAATGGGTTGCCCCCCTCTTGTTTAATTAACTGACATTTCGCTTCTGTTAACGGTTCGTCAGGTGGGCTAAACGGTAGTCTTACAATGACAAGGCAAGATAAATCCTCGCCAGGAATATCTACTCCTTCCCAAAAACTACTCGTCCCTAACAAAATCGCCTTATCATATCGTTGAAAGTTCCTTGTTAATCGGGTTCGACTGCCGCTCGTAATCCCTTGAGCAATTATAACAAATTCGTCTAAAAAGCCACTTTCCTTAATTAATTCATATGTTTTCTTTAGCATATCATACGCTGTGAAAAGGATGAGCATTCTCCCTTTTGTTGCCTCTGCAATGGTAATAATGTGCTCGGTTATTGCTATCACATAATCTTCTAACGGTACGGTATTGACTTCAGGCAGGTCATCTGGAATAAATAGTTGAACCTGTTTTTTATATTCAAACGGCGATGGAATGGTTACTTGAATGGGTGAAGCGCTATCCAAGCCAATTTCCTTCATTATATAATCAAAAGAATCGTTAACAGTTAAGGTTGCAGATGTAATGATCACTGCCTTTTTCTCTTTAAATAGATACTTATTAAGTGATGAAGCCACTGTGGCAGGTTGTGCAATAAAAGTTGTAACGTTTTGCGGCGAACGCGTATCAATTTCGATCCACTTGACATCCTTTGAATCTTTTATAAAACAGTTCATAATAGTATCTCTAAGTTCAATTAATTCTGTTAGGAATACATGTATTTCTTCTAATTTATTTTCTTGTTTCGTTGTTATAGGGGCATTACTCTTATTAATTACTTCAAGGCGATCGCTAATTCTTTTTTCTAAATCTTTCAGTAAGAAAGAAACTCTTTCCGCACTATGTAGTAACGCCTTGCTTTCTTTTCCGCCTTCTGAATTAGCAAATCGAACCTTTGCCCTATTGAACCCTTTTTTGTTTGAAAGCTTAGTTTTTGCAAACAAAGCAATCATTTTGAAAAACTCATCCATTTCATAGGTAGTATCGATAATGAGTTGATTTAAATCAGATGTTTGGAAATTTAATTTCTTTACATCCAATTCAGGGAGTAATTTCTCCATCTCATAGAACAGCTGTTTTTGTTCATACACTCCAAATTGCCCCAAAAGCAGCCTTGTGGAAAAATAATCCAACGAATGCCCCAAAAATTGTCCAGCGACCTTTTCAAGGTGATGCCCTTCATCAATTACAGCATACTCAAACTTAGGTAATATTGAACCTTTCCCTTTAATATCACTCAATAATAAAGAATGATTGGTAATGATAAGATCAGCTTCATGTGCTGTATTTTTTGCTTTTAAATAAAAATCCTTTTCTTTCCATTTATCATTACTAGTATAAGCCGTTGCTTCATTTTTCACCTTATTCCAGTATATAAGACCACCACTAGAAAGATTTAATTCATCTTTGTCACCAGTTTCTGTTTCAGTCAGCCATACAAGAATTTGCATCTTAGTTAAGGTCGTATCATAATTATCGTTTTCATCCATTAAGGTTAGATAAAACTTTTCCAAACTTAGATAATGATTCCTACCTTTTAAAAGCACAGAACGAAACTTAAATGGAAGAATTGAAGACAAAAGTGGAATTTCCTTTTTAAGTATTTGTTCCTGAAGTTGAACCGTATGAGTACTAACAACGATAGGAAGTTTATGTAATTTTGAAAAATAAGCCATCGGTAAAAGGTAACCAAGAGATTTTCCAACACCCGTTCCCGCTTCAATCAAGGCATGCCTTCGTGTTTGAAATGCTTGGTACACAGTATCCATCATTTGAAACTGGCCTGATCTTTTTTCAAAGTTTTCAAAACCCAGTTTCACTATTTTAGTCTTTTCCTCTTCGCTAAAAGGAAAGGAGTTCCCCTTAATATCTGATTCCTTTTGTTCTTCTATATGAATTTTCCTCAACGCAAGATCATGAAAAATTTCTATCGATTCTGGTAATTGTTCTTTACTCTTATCTTTTTGTATTAAAAGGTCATCCAAAAGCTGTTGTAGATCACTTTTTAATCCACCTGAGAGATGAGTAATCTGTCTTAGTGTAAGCGATGGCAAAGATACCAAACGATTCAATAGAATAAGAAATAACTCTGCGGTAACCTGAGCATCACTGTCTGCTTGATGTGGGCGGTCATGAGTTAAGTTCTCTTTTTCTGCTAAATCAGACAGCTTGTACCCATCAGCCGTTGGATAGAGGAATCTTGCCATTTCAACAGTATCAAGAACCGGCCCATAAAACCCCTCATGGCCAGCTTGAATGAGTTCTTCTTGTAGGAATGATAAATCAAATAAAACATTATGAGCTACAAAATACGCACCATCTAATAGTCGAAGAACTTTTTCCGTTATTTCATTAAATAAGGGAGCATCCTTGACCATGTCATCATTGATCCCCGTTAATTCTTCTATAAAAGCAGGTATGGATCTTTCTGGATTAACAAGTGATGAGAATTGCTCTGTGATAGTTCCGTCCTCAATGACTACTGCAGCAAATTGTATAATTTTATCGCCTTTTTTTGGAAGATTTCCTGTAGTCTCCAAATCAATAACGACGAATTTATTTAACATGTACTAAACACCCCAAACCTTCGTTCATTAAACGGTATCACAAAAATACTAAAAAATAAACAATTCTACTTTATACTACACATCTATATTCTTAATTTTAGTATTCTTTTTTTAAATAGAAAAATCCCCAAAACGGGGATTTACATGACTGTTAGAGCAGGTTCTGCATGAATTAGTTCTTTAATGCGATTGTTTTCATCCATAATTACAACTCTTGGAGTATGAGTCTTAACTTTTTCTTCCGGTACAATAGCATATGATATAATAATAACAATATCGCCCACCTGGACAAGGCGCGCTGCAGCGCCATTTAAACAAATAACGCCACTTCCTCTTTCTCCAGGAATGATATATGTTTCAAGTCGCGCACCATTATTATTATTAACAATTTGTACTTTTTCATTTGCTGTCATTCCTGCAGCATCTAGAATATCTTCATCTATAGTTATACTTCCTACATAATTCAAATTTGCTTCCGTCACTGTTGCTCGATGGATTTTGCCACTCATCATGGTACGAAACATGTTATTCCTCCTATGGATTCGTTTATAAGGTCTAATCTAATAAGTGAATGATGGAATTATCTATTAAGCGAACCTTAGAGAATTTTACTGCAAGTGCAATAATTATGGTACCCTCTATTTTTTCCAATGGCTTTAACTGTGGATAAGAATAAATCTCAACATAATCAATCTGTCCTTTAGACTCACTGGTAATCATTTCAGAGATTTCATTAATCAATTTAACTGGATTACGTTCGCCTTCTGTTATCGCTTTTTTCGCAGCCAACAGACTTTTATTTAAAACTGTTGCTTGTTTTCTTTCATCTGGTAATAAGTTTACATTTCTAGAACTTTTCGCAAGCCCGTCATCCTCGCGGACAATGTCTACAGGAATTAATTCAATTGGAAAATTAAAATCAGCAATTAACCCCTCAACGACTGCTACTTGCTGAGCATCCTTAATCCCAAAATAGGCCCTTGTTGGCATCACAATAGTAAACAGTTTTGTTAGCACTGTTGCTACTCCATCAAAATGACCTGGACGGGTTTTTCCACATAACACATCCGTTCGTTCTTGAACAACTACTTTTACAGAAAGGGAATGCGGGTACATTTCGTCTACAGATGGGTAAAAAATATAATCAGCTAGTTCTCCTTCTGCTAAAGCACGGTCACGCTCAAAATCTCTTGGATAGGTTGAAAAATCCTCTTTAGGTCCAAACTGTAATGGGTTGACAAAAATACTTACGACGACCACTTCATTTTCTTCTCTTGCTTGTCTGATTAGTGTTAAATGCCCTTCATGCAGGAACCCCATAGTCGGAACAAAGCCTACTGTTTTTCCTAGACTTTTCTGATTCAATATTTCGGCCTGCATGTCCTTAATGGTTGTAATGACCTTCATTCCTTACCTCCATAGAGAACCTTAAGTTCATGTTCTTTCATAGTAAATGAGTGTTTATCTTCAGGAAACTGTATATTCTTCACATCTGACACATACGCTTGAATAGATTCAATGATAAATGGATTGACGGAATGGTATTGTTTCACAAATTTAGGTACACGGTCTACACCATATCCTAAAATATCATGGTAAACAAGTACTTGACCATCGACGTTCATTCCTGCTCCTATCCCTATAACCGGAATCGTAATTGATTTTGAGACTTCTTCGGCAAGTTGTTTAGGTACACATTCAAGTACTAGAGCAAAGGCACCTGCCTCTTCTACTTTTTTAGCATCTTCGATTAACTTTCTTGCAGCTTGTGCATCTTTTCCTTGAACTTTATACCCGCCTAACACACCAACCGATTGCGGTGTAAGGCCTAAATGTCCACAAACCGGTATACCTGCTCGTGTTAGTGCAGAAATTTTTTCTATTACCTCATCTGCCCCTTCTAGCTTAACGGCATGTGCACCTGCTTCTTGCATAAGTCTTCCAGCATTCAGCAAAGTATCTTTTACAGATAAATGATAGGTTAAAAACGGCATATCTGTCACGATAAATGTGTCTTTAGCTCCTCTTTTCACAGCTTTCGTATGATGGATCATGTCTTCAATCGTCACCGGAATCGTAGAATCATAACCTAGTACAACCATTCCTAGAGAATCGCCGACTAATATAACGTCCACTCCCCCTTGTTCCGCTTGTTTAGCAGATGGAAAATCATAAGCGGTAAGCATGACAATTTTCTCGTTGTTTTCCTTCATTTTTAAGAAATCTGTTGTTTGCTTCATCATTATTCCCTCCTTTTAAATATGGGAGAGGCGATAAAACGAGTTTGAAGAGCAAATAAAAAGACCCTTCTGTAGGCAGAGGATCCCGTTACTCTTTTCATGTTCCATCCCTCTGTCCCGGTCCGTTACACGGATCTAGGCAGAAACCTTTTTAATTGTTAGTCATAAGACAATCTCGGTGCAGTTCACATGGATACTGCCCAATAAATTTATCATACAAAAAGACAAAAATTAGCGCAAGTATTATCTTGCAGCTATTATAGTTCAATATCTGCAGAATAAATATGGTGGACGATACCTGCCTCATCCTCCAATTTTAATACCCCTTCATCTGTAATCCCAAGAGCTCTTCCCTCAATAGTTGTGGTTAATGTCCGTGCCCTAAGGATCCGTCCAATACTAATAGCATAACTTTCCCATAGGACCTTAATAGGAAAAAATCCCTGTTCTAAGTAGAGCAGGTATAGTTTTTCGAAGTGTTTAAAGAAGCTTCTAATCAAGCTTGCTCTAGAGACGACCTCCCCATTCTCAATAAACAGGGAACTGGCAGTTTCTCGTAAATCTTCTGGGAAGTCTTCTTTCTTTTGATTCACATTTATTCCAATACCAATGATGATGGAATGAATTCTATCTGCTTCTGCCTGTAATTCAGTTAATATTCCCGTGATTTTTTTTCCATTTAGAAGGATATCATTTGGCCATTTAATTTCCGGATTAAGTCCCGTTATTTCTTCAATAGCCTGAACTACGGCAACCGCTGTTAAGAGCGTTAATTGTGGGGCTTTTGTCAGCGGAATATTAGGTCGAAGAATGAGACTCATCCACACACCAGTATATTTAGGGGAATGCCATTTTCTATTCATTCGACCTTTCCCCGCTTGTTGCTCTTCCGCAATAATTACTGTTCCTTCTGGCAAATCATCTGCGGCCAAGCGATGAGCAATCTTTTGAGTTGACTCAACACTCTCTTCATAATGGATGTTCCGGCCAATGAATTCTGTGGTTAACCCCAATCTTATTTCATCTGCTGTAATTTTTTCGGGTGTTTTAATAATCCGATAGCCTTTCTTTCTAACTGCTTCTAATTCGAACCCTTCTTTTCTTAACTCCTCTATATGTTTCCATACAGCAGTTCTAGAGCAGCCAATTAATTCAGCTAACTGTTGACCAGACAAAAAATCTTCCCCTGCATTCGTAAAGGCATCAAGTAATTCTTTTCTTATTTCTGACTGCACTTCATTAGCCACTCCTTAATCTCCTGTTTATCATTGGGCACAATTTCTTCTAAAATGGCATTCTCAATCTTGGTTAATGTTTCTTTTAACCAAGGTCCACCACTCTTATTAAACCAGTCCATAATGTCACTTCCCGTGACGTCAACTTCTGACTTTTCTTTTATGGGGAGTCTTTCATACCTGTCTACCCAGTGATTTATTGTCTCATCTCTCTTTAAGTGAGATATTGTTTGGTATAGTTTTTCAACAGAAATAATAACGTCTTTTCCTGCTGTAAATAACTGAGGTAGGGTCCATTCCTGTACCAATCTTAATCTGGTAAATTGTAAGATGAGTTGGATTTCCTTAATTTCTTTTAGGGGAAGTCTCCAATTTCTTAAATAAGACTCGATTCCTTTCCCCTCAAGTTTCAAACAATAAATTAGAAGTACCCACATCTCTTTTCTATCCAATTGTTCCATTGGATATTTTAGTAAGTCTTCAAGATTCTTTTGATGTTTATTCATTTCTGGTAAGTATTTGTACAATTCGGTCTCAAGCATAAGACGAAGAGCAAATTTTCTATTATTTCCCATTAATAATTTTTCAAACTCTACTCTTTTTCGTTCCACAGCGATGTGTTCAAGCAAATGAGTATGTATTTTTAATGCGTTCAATGTTGTATGTTCAATAGTAAATGAAAGCTGACTAACAAAGCGAACTGCTCTCATCATCCTTAATGCGTCTTCACGGAACCGCTCCTCTGCTTTTCCCACTGTCTGTATTACTTTTTTCTGTATATCAGATTGCCCGCCAAAGGGGTCAATTAAACTTCCATCTCGATCCATCGCAATAGCATTCATCGTGAAATCTCTTCGCTGAAGGTCTTCTTTTAAATTGCGGATAAAAGAAACCTCGGAAGGTCTTCGAAAATCCTGATACTCTGCTTCCGATCGAAATGTGGTAATCTCATATGAACCACCATTAAACAGGACAAGAACAGTTCCATGTTCAATTCCAACATCAACAGTTTTTGTGAAGATTTTTTTTACTTCTTCGGGTGTTGCAGAAGTAGCAATATCCACGTCACTGATTTCTTTATTTAAAAGATAATCCCTTACCGAACCGCCAACAAAATAAGCTTCAAAGCCCGCAATCTCCAGCTTATTTAATACAGGAATAGCAGATAAAAAAGGCTCTATCATAAACTTCACCTTAATTCATTAATTTAAAATATATTTGTTCGTATTGTTTAACAATCGTATCTGCCCTAAATTTTGTTTTCACCGTTTCCATAGCGTTACTGGATAATTCATGATGAAGCTTGCTGTCACTCAATAATTCAATTGCTTTAGAGGAAATATCCTCAATATCTCCTACTTCACAAATATAACCATTTTGCCCATGTTGAATGACCTCAGGAATACCACCAACATTTGTCCCAATACAAGGAACCCCGCAAGCCATTGCCTCTAAAGCCACGAGACCAAAGCTTTCCTTTTCAGACAATAATAATTTCAAGTCACTAATTGAATATAATTCCTCAAGATTTTCTTGTTTACCAAGAAGAATAACTTGGTCTTCAAGTGCTAACTGTTTTACAAGCTTACAGACGATGGATATTTCAGGCCCATCACCTACTAATAAGAGTTTAGCAGGCATTACTGAAGATATTTTTGCAAAAGTTTTAACCACATCCTGTACGCGCTTTACAGAACGAAAATTTGAAACATGGATGACGACCTTTTCATCCTCTTTTATTTCAAATTCAGTCTTTAGCGAGGAGGAATCTGTTTTTTTGTAGACTCGTTCATCTATACAGTTATAGACTGTTTCAATTTGTTTATCTGGATGAATAAGTTCATACGTTTGTTTGACTAATGCGTTTGAAACAGCCGTTACAATATCAGATTTCTCGATTCCAAATTTTATCGCATCCGTTAAAGATGGATCATACCCTAACACCGTAATATCTGTACCGTGTAAGGTTGTGACAATCTTTATGTCTCTATTACACATTTGTTTTGCTAGAATAGCACAAACAGCATGTGGAATCGCATAATGGACATGAAGGATATCCAGTTTCTCCCGATTAGCAACCTCCGCCATTTTACTGGCTAAAGCAATATCATAAGGAGGATACTGAAAAACTGAGTATTGATTAACTTCAACCTGATGATAATAAATATTGTGATACATTTTGTTTAGCCTGAATGGCATACTGGAAGAAATGAAATGAATTTCATGTCCCCTTTCAGCTAACATCTTACCCAACTCTGTTGCAACAACTCCTGAACCCCCAACAGTTGGGTAGCATGTAATTCCTATCTTAAGTTTCATTATTGTAAGTCTCCTATCAAATCACGATCCAATAGTACTGGAACTTTTGTTTTAAATCCTTCCGCAAAGCTTACCCCCACCATTTTCCCAAACATTCTTTCCCTTGCTTCAACTGTTTCAATATAGCCATTGACAAGTGGTGTATCAATGCTTTCATCCGTTTGTTCAAACTGACTTCGATAGGCACGTAAGGCAGAGAGTTTTTTATTAATGTAGAGAGTTATATCAATAGCAAAATCCGGTTTATGGAACCCGTTAATCATATAAAAATATACTTTCTCTACTCTATGTGGTTCGATTTCTTCACCTGTTTGATATTTTTTAATACCTGCAGAAAAAACCGCCTCTTCAACTAGACGGGCACAATTACCATGATCAGGATGGCGATCTTCAAAATAGGGAGCAAACACAATCTTGGGCCTATGTGTTCTGATTACATTTACAATCTTTTTTATGTACTCCTCATTTAAATATAAACCTCTATCAGGTAAAGAAAGTGAGGTTCTGTATGAAACCCCTAGAATGTCAGCCGCATGTGCTGCTTCTTCTTTTCTTAATACAACATTTCCATTAGAAGAAAGGTCAGCATCTGTTAAATCACAAATACCAATCCGACTTCCTTCAGAGGAAAGTTTTGCAATTGTACCACCCATGCCAATTTCAACATCATCGGCATGGGCTCCAAAAGCAAGGATATGTAAATTATTACCGTTCATTTTTGTCACCATTCTTTTTTACTATATTTCTCCAATCCATTAACCCTTCTTCTAAACCTCTTATCAGCAATTCAGCCGTACCCATATTCGTAGCTAGAGGGATAGAATAGACATCACATAACCTAACGAGAGCAGTTACATCTGGTTCATGCGGCTGTGCAGTTAGTGGATCACGAAAAAAGAAAATTGCATCCATTTTATTTTTTGCAATCATTGCTCCAATTTCTTGATCACCGCCTAGAGGTCCAGATTGAAAGCGTGTCACAGTTAAGCCTGTTGCTTCACTAATCCTTGAGCCGGTGGTTCCTGTAGCAAATAAAGAGTGCTTTTCAAAAATCACTTGGTATGCTGTGACAAATTGTACTAAATCATTCTTTTTATTATCATGTGCTATCAATGCAATGTTCATAAGTCACCTCTAGTCCAAGATATTTTCAAGACCGTATACAAATTTTGGATGATTCATTACAGTTTCTACTGCTACTTTTACACCTGACATAAAAGAGCTGCGATTATAAGAATCATGACGTATGGTTAATGTCTGTCCATCGGAACCAAATAAAACCTGTTGATGCGCAACCAATCCGGGTAAACGGACCGAATGGATATGCATGCCATCATACTCAGCACCACGGGCACCAGCTAATGTTTCTTTTTCATTTGGGTGGCCCTGCCGCTTCGCTTCTCTAACAACAGAGATCATTTCAGCAGTCTTTACAGCGGTACCAGAAGGAGCATCTAGCTTTTGATCATGATGCATTTCAATAATCTCTACATCACTAAAGTATTTGGCAGCCATTTGTGAAAACTTCATCATTAAAACGGCTCCGATCGCAAAATTTGGTGCAATAATACATCCTAAATTCTTTTCTTCACAAATTCGTTGTAATTCTGCTAGGTTTTCCTTTGTAAAACCAGTTGTTCCAACGACAGGACGAACTTTAAATTCCAATGCGGTCTTAGCATGATACATACCAACCTCTGGTGTAGTTAAATCAATTAACACATCTGCTTCTACACTTTCTAGACATTTTACAATATCAGTATAAACGGGCACATTAGAAGTCCATTGAAACCCCTCAATATCACTAAGCATCATGCCATCAAATTTATGGTCTAAGACTGCTACTAATTCAAATTGATTTGTATTTGTTACTAATTTTACTGCCTCGCTACCCATACGTCCACGCGGACCAGCAATGATAATTTTAATCATACTCATTATTTTCACTCCATATTATCTTGATTAATTCTTGTCCATCGATCCTTATCCCTTGTGTTAAATTTATTCATGACCATATCATGAGCCTCTTCCAAGTTAATATTTAAGGAATTAGCTAAACAAATAATCACAAATAGAAGATCTCCCAGTTCTTCCTCAATCGCCTTTTCCGTTTCACTAGATTTCTTAGGTTTCTCACCATAATAATGATTAATTTCTCTTGCTAACTCCCCGAGTTCTTCAGTCAATCTAGCAAGCATTGCTAAGGGACTAAAATATCCTTCCTTAAATTGCCCAATATATGTATCAACTTCTTGCTGAAGTTCCTTCATGGTTTTTGCAGCCATTTTCTTTCACCTCTTTTCAAGATCCAACAAACCTCTTTATTACTATATATATCTTTTTTTATGTTAGCTAAATTGAGGCTGTTTTACAAATGTTTTCGTTTCAAACGGTGACTTTTCCCCTACTCATTGCTCTTACAATATTAATTCGCTATAATAAGAACCGCCATAAGAGAGAAATATATGGAAGAGGAGGAATGTTAATGATTTTTGGTCTTAAAATAAAAAATATTTTGTTCATTCTATTAGGAACGGCCATTTTTTCATTTGGATTAGTTAATTTTAATATGCAGAATAAACTCGCAGAAGGTGGCTTTACTGGAATCACCTTGTTGCTTTACTTCTTGTTTAAATGGAATCCATCCTATACGAACCTATTACTTAATATCCCATTGTTTTTTGTAGGATGGAAATTGCTTGGCCGCAATTCTTTCATATATACAATCATCGGAACAGTTGGCGTATCCATTTTTCTTTGGGTTCTTCAGCGACATCCAGTAAATATGCCTCTTCAAAGCGATCTAACACTAGCTGCATTATTTGCTGGTGTCTTTGCCGGAATTGGTTTGGGAATTATTTTTCGCTTTGGTGGTACAACTGGAGGAGTTGATATTATTGCTCGACTTGCCCAAAAGTTTTTTGGATGGGGTATGGGCAAAACGATGTTTCTATTTGATGCTTGTGTCATTACTCTTTCATTAATAACCTATTTAAATTATAAAGAAGCGATGTATACGTTAGTGGCTGTTTTTGTAGGAGCACGAGTGATTGACTTTATGCAGGAAGGTGCGTATTCTGCACGGGGTGCAATGATCATTTCTGAGAAAAATGATGAAATTGCCAATAAAATTATGGAAGGAATGGACCGCGGAGTTACCGCTCTAAAAGGGTATGGTTCCTACACAAAAAATGAACGTGATGTTTTATACTGTGTCGTGGCAAAAAATGAATTAATTCGTTTAAAAAATATAATTACATCGGTTGACCCACACGCTTTTATTTCCATTTCTGTTGTACATGATGTACATGGAGAAGGATTTACCTTAGATGAAAATAAAATGCCTATTGGAGATTAAAAAAAGGCTGACACGAGTCAGCCTTTTCTATTGGATTAATCCTCACTTCTGTTCATTCCTGTAAAAATGAGTACCAATCTTAAAAGTTCAAGAACAGCGACTGCTGCTGCGGCTACATAAGTTAAAGCAGCTGCATTTAATACTTTTCTTGCCTCTCGTTCTTCTCTATTCCCTACTAAACCAAGAGAAACCACTTGATCCATAGCTCTGCTTGAAGCATTGAATTCAACTGGCAAAGTAATGATTTGAAAAAGAACAGCAGCTGCCATAAAAATAATTCCAAGTAGTAACATTCCACTCAAGTGGGCAAAAACCCCAATCATAATTAAAATCCAAGAGACATTTGAACCTAAATTGGCAACTGGGACTAATGCATGTCTGAACCGTAAGAAAGCATAGCCTTCTGAGTCTTGGATCGCATGTCCACATTCATGTGCAGCAACTGCAGCTGCCGCTATCGAATGGCCATGATAATTTTCAGGTGACAAACGGACTGTCTTTGTCCTCGGATCATAGTGGTCACTTAAAAAACCTCTTCCTTCTTCGACAGCTACATTGAAGAGACCGTTGGCGTTTAAAATTTGTCTGGCTACCTCCGCCCCCCTAACATAGGTGGATGAGGGTACCCGAGAATACTTTGAGAATGTATTTTTCACTTTCATTTGTGCCCAAAGTGGAATGAGAATAATAAAAGCAAAGTAAACTAGGTAAAACATATAGATCCTCCCAATCAGCTCTTGATGCTTTTCATTTTAGTAAAGCCGATTAGACGCGTCAATCTTTTTGATCTCTCGAGCGGTTTTTCTTCAAACCTTTGTCACCTTGATATTTGCGCCAGCCTACATATGATAAGGTCATGATTATGATGCTGCCAGTTGAAATGATAACCCACCATAGTGATGGATCAGCCTCATCCTCTTCCATGTTAGTAAAAAGATTTTTTAAATCTGTATCAAGGGAACTAAGTTCTTGCTGACTATCTGAATTAGTTAGAACCTGGGAACGATATTCATTAATAAAATTAATCCGTGCATCTAATCTCTGTATATTTTCTACTGGTACATCAATTTTCATACTTGGATAGATGACATTATATAATGACAAAAAAGTATTAAAATTCGAATGAAATTGTGCAGTTTCTCCATTTAAGGCTGCATCCCTTGCTTGATGAAAAGCCGTCATAATTTGGTCTTCCATTTCTGTCCACAAGGGTTGGTGACTAGTAGCAATCGCATCAATGACCAGACGGAACTTTGTTAGTTTATTTATTCTTTCCTCATATTTCATATTTGGACTAACAGCAGCTTCCATCGCTTCATCATGGGAGGTGTGAACAATTCTAACCTCATCCATCGTTAAGGGCTTTTCATTTCCAGTAATGCTTATAAACTGATCAGAAAAGTAATCGAGTAATTTTTTTGCATCTTCATATCTATGAAACTTCACCATTTGGAGAGCTTCATCAGATATATCATCAAGCTTCTCCATGGGCGATTGCTGTTTAGCATTTACAGTTATGGGAGTGAGCATCATGACAATTGCAACTATAAGTAACCATTTCATTTTCAAACCTTGTCCCCCCTTTCATTACTATTAAAATGTATGAATGGGGGGACAAGGTTAGACCATCTATGATTATTTTATTTCAAGTTTGTATCTTCCCGGACGAATACCAAAATAATAGGCTAATCCTATTGATAGGATAGAGAGCCAAAAGGTAAAATAACCAATTTGCGGAATATACTGGTCAAGCATATGATAGCTAGGAAGCATAAAAAACACGTAATCAATGACATCATTATGTAAAGTCCAAATAGCTGTAACAATAAGATGCCACCATTTAAACCGGTAAAAAGGGGCAAACAATATTCCTTGAACAGCCATGGCAAAATGGGAAAATATGAGCATGTATCCAATCCAATCTAGTTCCCCTTGTACAAAATACACTAGAATATTCATTACAACAGCCCAAATCCCATATTTAAAGAGCGTTACAATGGCAAGAGCTTCTATTAAAGGCCAATTTTTTTTAAACAAAAAAGCAAGAAGGACAAATACAAAAAATAAGCTAGCAGTTGGACTATCTGGGACAAATAATAAGAAAATTGCCGGTGTTTCCTTCAGTTGCCAACCATACCAATAATATCCGTAAATAGTTCCTGCTATATTTATGATAAGCAGGATTTTAAGAATCGACCGATTACCCAAGAGTGGATAAACCCAACGCAAAATAACTCCCCATTTCAAATTCTTGTTATTATTGAATATGAATAAAAAAGCTGACGATACCCGTCAGCTTTTTTTACTTTATTCTTTACCTAAACCAGAAATAAATTCTGATAGTTTCTTCAACTCTTCATCAGAACCTTTAAAGATACCTGGTGGCATTTTTCCACCTTTACCTTGCTTAGCAATCTTAGCAACTTCTTCTGCTGATAAGCCAGTTCCGATAAGGCTCGGAGCACCAGCACCACCTTGCAGATTTTCACCGTGACAAGTTATACAAGTATTCTTACTAGCTATTTGATAGCCTTCACTTGACTTATCAATTTCAACTTTTGGAACAATTTTACCTTGACGTTCTGCAGCAGCCCAGTCATGTGTAGCAACAGATTCCCAAGTTAAAAATACGATTGCAGCTAATGCTAATAGCATAAATCCTGTAGCAAGCGGACGTTTCGTTGGACGGCGTTCAGGTCCGCGATCTAGGAACGGAGCCAATAATAAACCTCCAAAAGCAAGTCCAGGAATAATCATTGCACCGATAACAGTATATGGACCAGATGCAAATGAATATTTTAATAATTGGTACAAGAACAAGAAATACCAGTCAGGTAATGGAATATATCCTGTATCAGTTGGGTCAGCAATCCTTTCAAGTGGAGCTGGATGTGCAATTGTTAAACATAAATACCCCACAAGAAATACAGCCCCTACCATCCATTCTTTCAAAAGGAAGTTCGGCCAGAAAGCTTCTGTTTTACCAGGGTATTCTGAATAATCTTTAGGAAGCATCTGTTTACGTGCTTCAGGTGCTAACACACGAGAATCACCAACGAACTTCATACCTTTACCTTTATGCATCGAGAAATCCCCTCCTTTTTCCGTAGAGATAGAAAAATATACTATGTCATATTAATTTTATAGTGGGCCAGAAATACCTTGTTTACGAATCATGATAAAGTGCGCTCCCATTAAGCCAAGTAATACTCCCGGTAAGAAGAATACGTGGATCGCAAAGAATCGAGTTAATGTTTGTGCACCAACAATGTGTTCATGACCTGCAAGTAAAACCTTCACATAACTTCCAATGAATGGAGTAGCCTCAGCAATTTGTAGACCTACTTTTGTTGCAAATAACGCTTTCATATCCCAAGGTAATAAATAACCTGTAAAGCCTAAACCAAGCATGACGAAGAAAATAAGAACTCCGACAATCCAGTTCAATTCCCGAGGTTTTTTATAAGCACCTTGGAAAAATACGCGAAGTGTATGTAAAAACATCATGACAAGTACTAAACTTGCACCCCAGTGATGCATTCCACGAACGATTTGTCCAAAAGCTACTTCATTTTGAAGATAATATACAGATTCCCAAGCATTTTTAATATCTGGTACATAGTACATTGTTAAGAACATACCAGATAAAATTTGAATAACTGTTACGAAGAATGTTAGACCGCCAAAGCAATAAACAAACGCTGAAAAATGATGCGCTGGATTCACATGCTCTGGTACTTCATGGTCTGCGATATCGCGCCACAAAGGCGTAATATCTAAACGTTCATCTACCCAATCGTAAATTTTGTTTAACAATGATTACGCCTCCTTCCGCGGTTGAGCTTTTCCTAAATAAAGGTAACCGTCTTTTTCCTTGTACGGATAAAGATCAAGTGGTGCTAACGGTGGTGTGCCTGGTATGTTTTTACCGTTTTTCTCATATCGACCATAATGGCATGGACAGAAGAATTGGTTTGGATATTTCTTATCAGTATTCCAGCCTACCGTACAGCCTAGATGCTTACAAGTAGGTGATAAAGCAACTATTTTACCATTATCATCCTTGTAAACCCACGCAGTATTTGTTACTTCAGACTCGTACCAAGCATCCTTCTGCTTGAAGGTAAAGTCCACACGAACTGGTTCATCAGTAATTTCGGAAACTTTTTGTTTTGTTGCAATAAAGTCTCCGCCTTCTTCAGCCTTTAATACAGGATCTACTGCAAAACGAACCATTGGCATTAACATTCCGGCTGCCATGAAACCGCCTACACCAGTTAATGTGTAGCTTAAAAATTGACGTCTTGAAACGCGCTCTTTACTCATGATTATCCCCCCTCTATTCACGAAGTTAAGTCCAGCGGACAATAAATTAAACACATATAAAACTAGGACATAACAATGATATATCAATCTGCAAGCAAGGTCAATATCATACTATTTTAAAAACATATAATATGAATAGTTTTACTCATTTTCATGCCATTTTTGCGTAAAAAGAACAAAAAGTTGCTTTGCTTGGCTATCAATCATTTCCATTTTTTGAGAATCAGTCATGTGTTCAAGGGGCAGAGTCGGCAGCCAAATCATGGATCCATTTAACTCCCCTTCTCTTGATCGCCATTCAAAGTCTGATGTTATATAAAACACATATTTTATTGAGCCTTGAAAAATGCTTTTCTCCCACTCCTGTAAAGCTGTTAAACTGTTCTCCCCTTCTTCCTTTTTAAGATACGTAAAAGGAGGAAATAACAATACTCTTCCTGTAAACTGTCTTTCTAAATGATTTGTTAATAAAGTAATAAACTCAGCAGCAGCTGCTGATTGCTTCATATCCTCTCCTACTGAAACAGAATAAAGCGGTATAATAGCAGTATCTACGTATTCCTTTGCAGTTATGTAAGTTTCAATATCTTTTGGGACCCATTTCATCTCTTTTGCACCAACCTTTTTGATTCACTAGTCCTATCATATCATTATTTTTCACTAGGACAAAAGCAAAATAAAAAAAAGAAGCTGCTTAACGCAAACTTCCTTTTTGTTCAGTCACCATTAGTTTATTTAACTTTTCCGTTAACATTTCAAAAGCCTTACGGTCTTGTTTATCGAGTGCTTCATCAATCATTTGTAGCAACTTCTCACGTTGAAAACGTTGAATACTACTTTGTAAGAGTTGTTCCGCAATCATTCCATCCTTTTCATTCACTTGTAAATGCTTAGGAACAAATGGGTTTTCTTCTAAAACTGCAGCATACTGATGTGCTTGATTGGAAGCATGAAAGTTTAACTGAATAAAAATATCCTCATCCCGATTAAGTCTGATATCATGAAAGGATTTTTCAGCATCAGTAGTCATTACATTTTCTTTATAGAATCGAAATGGCACCTTATCCACACAGTGTGTAGACATAATCAATCCTCTTGGGCAATACTGTGCCTGCTCAACAAAATGAACCTTTTCCATTAACTGATCGTGGCTCATTAAATAGTTTAATATCCAGACACATTCTCTTCTCTTTAATTGATAATGATTTAAAAACCAGCGAATAAAGTCCTTCTTCTCGTTGACAGAAACAGGGGTTGCCATGATAGTTTCCCTCCTCTGCATAGTCAGCATTCTTAATTTTGTACTTCGGTTAAACGCTCGAGTAAATCAAGGTATTCCTCATTTGTTGGATCTGCTTTTAGTAGTTGTTTAAAAATTTCGGCGGCTCGATCGTTTTTTCCTTCCTCAATTAGAAAATATCCAAAATCAAGTAAAAAGGCTTCATTATTCTTAAAGAAATTATATGCACTTTCATATTTGTCTAATGCGTATGAATATTCTTCAAGCTTATCAAATGCAAGGGCTGCATCCCATAAAAGCTGAGGTTCTTCATCTTCAATAAACTCAAGTTGTGAAATCAGCTCTACAACATCTTCATACCGCTCTTGTTGGAAGAAAAGTTTATTTAATGTAAGTGCCGCTTCTGTAAATCCAGGGTCAAGGGCAAGAGACTCACGAATATAGTGCTCTGCTTCTTCTACCATTCCAAGCTTGAGTGCTATCTTTCCACCGTAGAAAAATAATTCTTTATTAAATTCGTCTTGTTTAATTCCTTCTTTTACAGCCTCAAGACTATTTTCTAATTCCTCTTCTCTTTCATAGGCCTTCGCAAGGTGTAAATAAAGTGGATGGTACTCAGAATCAAGTCCTTTTAGTTCATTAAATTTCTCAATTGCAGTGCGATTGTATCCCGCTTGTAGAGCAGTAAATGCATACCCAAATAATGTGTTAATTTCTAACTTTTCATCAAGTGCTTTGTCATAATAAATCAAGGCATCCTCAAAGGCTCCAGAAGAGCTTAATAGATCAGCCAGTCGTTGGTGTATATTAACACCAGCAATTTCGTGTTCTTCCTTTAAAACCACTTCATAAGCTTTCATAGCCTTTGTTATTTCACCTTGTTCACTAAAGAGTTCACCTAATGCAAAGTCAATAATTACTTCATTCGGTAAAATTTCTTTCGCTTTTAACAGCTTTCTTTCACATACCTCATAAAGTCCTTGGATTTGATAAAGGTCAGCCAACAAAAGTAATGACTGTCCATAATTTGCATCTTGTTCAGAAATTTGTTCTAGAACAAGAATTGCTTCTTCTTCTTCCCCAGCCTCCACTAGTATTTCGCCTAATAATACAAGAAGTTCCCCCTCTTCGGGGTAAATTTTCAATAAATCTTCAATTAAGGCCTTAGCTTCATCCAGGAAACCATATTGGTACAATTCCTCTCCAAGCAAATATTTCTCTTCAGGCAATCCGCTGTTTAATACAACATTATATTCACTTAAGGCCTCTTTATGTTGGCCATTTTCTAACAAGCTAATAATTTTATTTACTCTGTCCATTGGATAATTACCTCTTCTCCCCCTTGAATATTACAAAGAAAAATAAGATGGGGTTCGCACCTTAACATGCTCTCCATTTCCAGGTTTAAATAAAACATTCCCAGCTGAACGGATCACCTTTCCTTTGTGGACTGTAACTACAAGTCTATCACCATGATAATGAAATAATCCCACTTCATCAACCTTATTGATTTCCTTACCCTTTAAATATAAGTTATAGCTTAGCTCAGTTCCGCTCATCAAGCTTGCTTTATGCGGGTATAGTCCAACTTTATTTAATAATGGCACAGATAACGGTTGATTTTCAGCTACTTCCTCAAAAATTGCAGGAATTCTCTCTTTTAACATGATACCTTTCCATTTCGACAAAACCGTCTTTTGTTCCTTCTTTATTGAGGGAGAAATTATTGGGATTAGTGGGCAGTTGAATGGAAACAAGGCCTCCCGAATCCATCCCCAAGGAATTTCTTCTAATTCATCTTGATTAGTTAGTTCAACGAAAATGGCAGGAACCTTATATTTCTTACAATTCCTCATAAAATTTGGTGTTAAAAGCCGGGTGGGGATCCTCACCCCAATTAGAAAATCAAGTGGACTACTTATTAACGAGGTTTTCACTTCATTTATTTTTTCCGCTAATTCCGCTTCAAATGAAACATTTGCGTAGGTAAATAAGATAGTACAACCCTTTAACAGGAAATGTTCTGTTATAGAATTTTTCATATCTTTGAATGACCTTATTTTTGGAAGTGTTGAATTTAAAAGGACGAAAGTAGGGGTCATAATAAATGGTTCTATATTCATTTTCATTAGACGATTTTGAGATAGACTAGTTTGGATAGTTGTAATACGGTCCTCTGAGACCATTATTGATTGGTTAATAACACGCTCATCTTTAAGGATATTGGCATTTTCAATGATATACAAAAAGAATCCACCTGCTTTCCTCTTTAAGACAAGCTATGCACAAAATTCGATTTTCATGCCTTTTTAGAATTTCACTGCAAAAAAAAGCTGCAACGATATGCAGCTTTATTGAATAAGACTATTTAGATGGTCGAAGAAGTTCGGATATGAAACTGAAATTGCTTCTGGTTTTTCTAATAGTACCTCTTCCGTACTTAGGAGCGCAGCTACTGCTAGCATCATACCAATACGATGATCCCCATGGCTTGAAACGGTTCCACCACGGAGTGTGGATTGACCGTGGATGACCATCCCATCTTCTGTCGCTTCAATTGAAGCACCTAATTTTTTTAGCTCTTCCACAACTGTATCAATCCGATTGGTCTCTTTAACTTTTAGCTCTTCGGCATCTTTAATAATTGTTTTCCCTTCAGCTTGGGTAGCCATTAGAGCAATAATTGGAATCTCATCTATTAATTTTGGGATTAAATCGCCTTCAATCACTGTCCCTTTCAGATTAGACGATTTAATAATAAGGTCTCCAGTAGGTTCAAACTTATTTTCGTGATTTTCAATTATTTCAAGGTTTGCACCCATTCTTTGTAAAACCTCAATAATTCCCGTTCTAGTTGGGTTTAGACCCACATTTTTAAGATGGATTTCGCTTTCTTCCATAATCGCTCCTGCGACTAAGAAAAAGGCTGCTGAAGAAATATCACCAGGAACATGGATGGAAGCGGCTGTTAGTTGCTGTCCACCCCTCACAGTGATTGCTTTGTTTTCCTTTTGAATTTCGCCGCCAAATCTTCGAATCATTCTCTCAGTATGGTCTCGAGTTTCAGCTGGCTCTATGATGACACTTTCCCCATCGGCTTGTAAACCTGCGAGAATAAGCGCAGATTTAACCTGTGCACTCGCTACAGGAAGTGTATAACTAATTGGCTTTAATGCTCCACCTCGAATGGAAAGGGGGGTAAAGGAGCCATTAGATCTTCCATCAATACTTGCTCCCATCTGTGATAATGGGTTCGTTACTCTTGTCATTGGTCTCTTAGCAATTGACTCATCACCAATTAATGATGAAAAAAAGGGTCTTCCCGCCAAGATACCCATTAATAACCTGATCGTGGTACCAGAGTTACCTACATCCAATAGTTCTCTCGGTTCTGCTATTCCTTCAAAACCATTTCCGAATATGCGTAGTTGTTCTCCATTTTCCTCGATTTTTACACCCAGTTTTCTAAAGCATGAGATGGTACTTAAACAATCATCACCTTTTAGAAAATTAGACACTGTCGTCTCACCATGAGCAATCGAACCGAACATAACTGATCGATGGGAGATAGATTTATCTCCAGGGATAGTAACCTCACCAATCAAACGGCCAATATTAGACTTTAGTGTTAATGCCGTCATAAAATCACCTTTTTTTCAATCATTTTTTGTTAGGAACCAATGGAGGTTGCATAGCTTGAGTAGATACCGATACACCGTTCTGCCTTTTGCCGGTCCTCTTCGGACTGAAAACTAATAACTAAAACTCCATTTATATCTTCTCTTGTTTCTAGGATTCTAATGTTTGTAATACTGATATTTTCTTTTGCCAAATACCCTGTTATTTCAGAAATGACACCTGGGTAATCTGGTACATCAACAAATAAATCATAAAAGGCAGGAATTGCTCCTTTTTCTTTCTGTGGCAAGCCATCGCGGAAATCCTTTGCAGATTTGAAATAATGTAAAATGCCCGTGCTATCTTCAGATTCTAACAACGCTTTTATTCCATTCATTTCTTCCTGCCAATGGTCAAGCAAATCAATAATTATTTCTCGATTGTTCAGTAAAATATCTTTCCACATCTGAGGGCTACTTGATGCAATACGGGTAATATCCCTAAAACCTCCAGCCGTCAACCTTGGAATTAGACTCTCTGACTCTGCTAATTTTTCTGTTTGGCGAACAATCGATGCTGCGATAATATGTGGAAAATGGCTAACAATTCCGGTCAAATAATCATGGGTATCCGGAGTAATCATTAAAAATTTTGCATTTGTCCCTTTTAACCATTGCTTTAATTGTTCTACTTTTTTTTCTTCTATATGCGTTTCAGGAGTTAATAGGTAAAATGCATTTTCAAATAGAATTTCTTTGGCAGCAGAAACACCGCTTTTATGTGAGCCAGCCATTGGATGGCCTCCGATAAAATTGAGCCCCTGTTCCTTTAAGCTTAAGGCACTATCTACTATTTTCCTTTTTGTACTACCTGTATCTGTTACGATCACGTTTGGATTTAACGGAAGCTCAGCAAGCTGTTGAATTATCAACTTTGTCTCATTTACAGGTGCTGCAATGATGATTAAATCTGCATTCTCAGCACCCTCAGTAATACTTTCAGCTACTTCATCGATAACACCTAGCATCTTAGCAAGACGGGCTTGTTCACTATTAATATCAAATCCTATAATCGTGGCTTTATGCTCTTTTTGAATACATAAAGCCAAAGATCCACCAATCAATCCTAAACCAATAACAAAAACCCGGCCTTCCAATGATTTATCCCCCTATAATGAAAAACGCAATTACAGTTTACTTTTCAGCTAAAAATTCGCTTAATGCGTTTAAAACACCTTCGTTTTGTTCAACCGAACCGACAGTAATTCTAACAGCCGTTGGAAAGCCAAGAGGCTTACCAGAACGCACAATATATCCTTTTGTTTGTAAATATTGAAAAACCTTATCTCCGTCTGTTTTACAATCTATTAATATGAAATTAGTCTGAGTTGGATAATAGCTGAGTTTATTCTTTTCACAAAATGTATAAAACAGTTCAAGGCCTTGCCTATTTTTATTTTTACATTCTTCAACAAATTCCTGGTCCTTTATAGCCGCTGAAGCTGCTAATTGACCTAAGGTATTTAGATTAAACGGTTCTCTAGCAGGTTCTAGCGCTTTGATAATTGCACGATTTGCAACTCCATAGCCTACCCTTAAGGCAGCTAGTCCATATACCTTTGAAAAGGTTCTAAGGACAATCAGATTTTCATACTTCCGTGTTAAATTAATGGAATTATAGTAATCATCGGCCACTACATATTCATAGTATGCTTCATCAAGAACGACAAGAATATGTGGGGGTACTTTGTCAAGGAATGGGATTAATTTATGCTCTGGTATATATGTACCTGTAGGGTTATTTGGACTGCACACCCATATTACATTCGTCTGCTCATCAATAGCTTCAAGCATCGAATCTAAATCATGCTCCCCTTCAACAAGCGGAATTTCTTTGATAACAGCTCCTTCAATGACAGCATTATGTTTGTATTGTGAAAAGGTAGGTGTTGCCATAATTGTACTAGCATTAGGATGTAAAAGTGCTCTTGAAATGATTTGGATCAGGTTATCTGAACCATTTCCTAAAATTAGTTCTTCCTCATCAACATTTAAAAAAGAAGCAAGTGTCTCTCTTAAATAAGTCGCATAACCGTCTGGATAGATGGCTAAGCTTGTTTGATAGCCTTGAATTGCTTCTATGGCAAGTTTAGAGCATCCAAATGGATTTTCATTTGAAGCCAATTTAACAATTCGGTCTAACTTAAATTCTTTTTTTACAGCCTCTATTGATTTTCCTGGTTGATAGGGAGTCAGTGTTAATAACTGTTCTTTCCATCTCATCGTTCCCCACTCCAATCGTCTTTGTTTTGTAACTTTCTATCAATTAGATTCTCTAATAAAAGAAAACTACCTGTCAAGGTCAGGTCTTAACGATTTCGCTTCTTTCAAATAAACGTGTTGTATTTCTGCCTGAGCTTGTGTTGTATTCCAATGCATCATAACCCTGACACACATACTTAAGGATTTGATGACTGGAATTTCGCGCATACACATAACAGGAACGAATGTCCATCCATCAAATCTCCGCAAAGCCTTTGCGGGGAATGCTGCATTTAAATCTTCTGTTGTGGAAATGAAAATGGATGCAACGGTATCGGGATGAATTTCATTCATTTCTATCATTTTAGCAAGAAGCTCTTCCGTGGCAGAAACAATTACTTCTTCTGTATTTTCTGTAACAGTTGTAGCTCCTCTTACCCCTCTGATCATGAAGTATCCCCCTTTTTATATCCTTTTTAATTCTTCTAATAAAACATTCTCTGAAACTTCTAGTAATTTGGGCTGCCCGATTTTTTGTAATAAAACAAATCGATAGGAATTACCAAAAGCCTTCTTATCCTGCTTCATTTTACTAAGTAAACGGTCAAAGGATAATTGATTTGGTAGATTTGTCTCATACCCAAGTGATGACACCCATTGAATAAATTCGTTAACATTAAACGAGAGACCCAGCAGCTGGTTACTAAGTCTTAATGCATATACCATTCCTATCATTACTGCTTCACCATGGGTGAATTTCCCATACCCTAATTCTGATTCTATTGCATGTCCTAATGTATGGCCAAAATTTAAATAGGCACGTACCCCTGTCTCTCTTTCATCCTGAGATACAAAACTATTCTTTATTTGAACCCCCTTAATTAAGGAATCAGCTAAAAGTTCTGGTTCCATCCTTTGAAGGTCATGAATATTTTCTAAAAGCCACTTATAGAAATCAGGGTCAGAAATAAGTGCATGTTTAATTACTTCAGCAAACCCGGAGCGAATTTCCTGTATCGGCAGCGTTTTTAACCATTCCAGATCGTAGAAAACTGCTTCTGGCTGATAAAATGCCCCAATCATATTTTTTCCGATAGGGTGATTGATCGCTACCTTTCCACCAACTGCACTATCATGGGCTAATATGGTAGTAGGGATTTGGATAAATGGAATCCCCCTCATATAGGAGGCCGCTACAAAACCTGCTAAATCTCCTACAGCTCCACCACCAAATGAAAGGATAACTGATTTTCGATCTAATCCAAATTCTAGTGCAGTTGTGAGAGCGTTGTAAAAAACTTCGAAGGTTTTTGCTGCTTCACCACTTGGTGCAGTAAAAATAATAGGGTCCCACGACGTAATAACATTTTGCAATTCTTGAAGATGTAGCTTGCCAACTGTTTCATCTGTAATAATTAATATTCTTGTAAGTCCTGGAAGATGATTCGTTAAAAAATCATTCAACTCATTTCTTACACCTTCCCCAACAAAGACCGGGTAACTTTTCGACTCTGTTTGGATTTGAATGGTTTCCATTAAAATTCCCTCGCATATTCTCGTTGCCTCTTAATTTCATCCGCAAATGTATCAAAACGGTCACTATAAAATTGTTCAACTAGTGAATTTGCAAGTTCCCAAGCAACTACATGTTCTGCCACAACGGCAGCAGCAGGAACTGCACAGCTATCTGACCGTTCAATACTTGCAGCAAAAGGCTCTTTCGTTTCTATATCAACACTCATTAGTGGCTTATATAATGTCGGTATTGGCTTCATTACACCTCTAACAACAATCGGCATTCCGGTTGTCATACCACCTTCAAAGCCTCCGAGGCGGTTGGTCTTTCGGTAATAACCTACTTCTTTCTCCCAAGCTATTTCATCATGTACTTCACTCCCAGGCTTTCTCGCAGCCTCAAAACCGATTCCAAATTCAACACCTTTAAAGGCATTGATACTTACCATTGCAGCAGCTAGCTTTGCGTCTAATTTTCTGTCATAGTGAACATAGCTTCCTATTCCAGCAGGCATACCTGTAGCAATAACTTCTACTATTCCACCTATAGAATCTCCATTTTTCTTTGCATCATCAATGGCTGCCATCATTTCTAATTCGACATTTGGATCTGCCACACGAACTGGTGAATTTTCAGCTCTTTCCTTTAAAGAATCAATGGACAATGCTGGGTCAACCTGGGCTCTTACACCCCCAATTTCTACAACATGTGCAACAACCTCTATACCAACCAAGGATAACAATATTTTTGCAACAGCACCTGCTGCAACTCTTACAGTAGTTTCGCGAGCGGATGAACGTTCAAGGACATTTCTCATATCACGATGACCATATTTTATAGCTCCATTTAAATCTGCATGGCCTGGTCGTGCACGTGTTATTTTACGTTTAATTTCGTCTTCCTGACCTTCACTTAATGGATCGGCACCCATAATATTGGTCCAATGCTTAAAGTCATTATTTTTAACAACAAGGGCAATTGGAGAGCCAAGAGTTTGACCATGGCGAACACCTGATACAATCTCTGCTGTATCCTTTTCAATCTGCATTCTTCTACCACGTCCATGGCCTTTTTGACGTCTTGCCAACCCCTCATTTATATCTTCAGCTACTAATGGCATCCCAGCAGGAAAGCCTTCCAAAATAGTCGTTAGCTGAGGGCCGTGAGACTCTCCAGCTGTTAAGTATCGAATTCCCATTCTCTTTCCCCCTTCAACTCATTAAAGAATTATGTATCAATATACCATATCGTGCGCAATAAACCTAGTATAACTATTCAGAAAATAAGCAAAAAATTTGTAATCGTATACAAAAAAAAGCACTCGTATAATGACTATACAAGTGCCCCTAATTTATTTATATTAGTAGATCCATTCGTTTACTAATTTAGTGTACTCTTCTACTCCAGCATCCTTAAAGAATAGGCCAATCTCGCGTTCTGCACTAGCAGGGGAATCAGAACCATGAATAACATTTTTACCAACAGTTAATCCAAAATCACCACGGATTGTTCCTGGTGCAGCATCCTTTGGATTAGTAGATCCCATCATTTGACGAGCGGTAGCGATTACATTTTCACCTTGCCATACCATTGCGAAAACAGGACCAGAAGTAATAAAATCTACTAATTCGCCAAAGAAAGGACGTTCCTTGTGCTCGCCATAATGCTCCTCTGCAAGCTCAGTTGGGATAGTCATTAATTTTGCTCCAACCAATTGGAAGCCCTTTCTTTCAAATCGTGCAACGATTTCCCCAATTAAATTACGTTGTACTCCATCAGGCTTTACCATTAAAAATGTTTTTTCCATGAATTCCACTCCTAAAATAATTATGTATATTGATTGTTAGTCGTAAACAATCCATGAAAAATGGTACCATTTATTCGAATATTTCGCAAGTTACTTTTGAAACCATCGTGCAATTAAAACTTCCTTCTGCCAATAAATTTCGCAATGTCACGTAATGTTTTTTGTGTTTTGTTTGCAGGTAGCTCTTCAAGGACAGCTAAAGCTTTATCTAAATAAAAATCGCTAAGTGCCACAGATTTCTCAATGGCTCCTGATTGTTTTATTAATGTTATTATTTTAGCAATTTCTACTGAATCCATTTCAGCATGAACCTTTAAGATTTCATGGCGAATTGCATCATTTTCCATAGCATAAAGGACTGGTGCAGTGATGTTTCCCTGAAGTAGATCGCTTCCTGCCGGCTTACCAAGCTCCTTTTCAGTTCCCGTAAAATCCAAAATATCATCCGTAATCTGGAACGACATCCCTACATAGTACCCAAAGCGGTAGAGTTTTTTATGAACCGATTCTTCTACATCTGCAGCAATTGCACCCAATTGACAGCTGACAGCTATTAACAAGGCCGTCTTTCTCTTAATTCTACGAAGATAATCTCTAAGATTTTGATTAAAACGATATTTATCCTTAATTTGCTGTATTTCCCCTACAGTCACTTCTACAATCGTATTAGCTAATATCTTATGGGCAACAGGTTTATTAATATGAGTCATTAATTCTAAAGCGAGTGCAAAAACAAAATCACCCGTATACATAGCGATTTTATTATCCCATTTGGATTTGACAGTTGGTTGACCACGCCTGAGGTCAGCATCGTCAATCACATCATCATGAACAAGTGATGCCATATGAATAAGTTCTAAGGCAACAGCAACATTTTTCATTACATGAATATCATAATTTCCAAATTTACCTGCAAGCAAAACAAAAACAGGACGAATCCTTTTTCCTCCGGCTTGTAGTGTATGCATAGAAGCTTGTTTAAGTAAACGAGACTCTGTTTGAATGGTCTCTTCAAGCTTTTTTTCAATTAAGTTAATATCCGAATTCAAAAATGAATACATCATTTTTAATTTCATTGTATTCACCCTGCTTTTCATCCTGTCTTCAATTACAATCAGTTATTTTTTTTTGCCAATATGAACTGCTGCTGCTCCACCACTATAAGGTTTATATTTCACCTCAGTTAAGCCTGCTTGTTCAAACATACGGCCAAGCTCTTTCATCCCCGGAAAATCACGTGCAGACTCATGAAGCCAAGCATATTCGTTATAGCTCTTAGCCAGCAGTTTACCAAACATCGGCATTATGAAACGGAAGTAAAAATAGTAGAGCTGTTTATATCCAAACAAAGTTGGCTGTGAGGTCTCTAGGCAAACTACGATACCACCAGGCTTTACTACTCTTTGCATTTCCTTTAAAACTTGCAGATAATCAGGTACATTCCTTAAACCAAAACCAATAGTCACATAATCAAAGGTATTATCTGGGAAAGGCAACTCCATTGCATTACCATGAATTAGTTCCACCTGTTTTAATCCTAGTTCTTTAACCTTTTCAACGGCTACTTTAAGCATATTTTTACTAAAATCCAGGCCTACAACTTTACCATTCGGGCCAACAGCATCTGCTAAGGCAATCGTCCAATCAGCTGTTCCACAACAAACATCCAGAGCTTTTGAACCGGGTTGTACATTCATTCTTTTCATGGTGTCTTTTCGCCACTTGATATGTTGCTGAAAACTAATGACAGAGTTCATTTTATCGTAGTTATCAGAAATTTTCTCAAACACATGATGAACTCGCTGTTCTTTCGATTGCTGCATGTTTTTACCCTTCTTCCACAAAAGTTTTTGCATATGGTTTATATTGTTTTAATAACGAATAAATCCTGTTCTCTAGGAAATCGTTCAAATATGGTAATTGTTTTAATCCTTTTTCAATAATCTGTATAGATAATTCAATGTATTGATCACAAATAATCAACAAATGATTCTGCTGTTCACTAGAAATTTCTTTTGCTCTAGATTCGTTAACTGGAAAGACAATTTTTTTTAATGCGTCAAATAATACTGAATTTCTCGTTTGAATATATTGGTTTTTTTCTTTTAATAATCGTTTAAACAAGAATAAGTGCGATAAGAAATCATTCCATAACTCTATTTTAAAGAATTCTGAGAGTTTAACAAGAAGGGCACTTTCAATCATTTTCACACTTGTCATTAATTTCTCAATACCATCGGATTCTCTTTGATATACCAAGATTTTCTGTTCATTTATTTCCTTGATTCCTTCAGAAAGGACCTTAATCAACTGTATATCATCCGAATCAGCAAGAAGCTTATAATATAGTCCGCTAAAATAATCTCCAGCCAAAACCGTTAATTGACGGCTTTTTTCATCCTTGGATGCATTTGAAATGTGTTCATGAGTGTCAAGGGCAATTTGAATTAGCATGGTTGACATTGCATAATTTTGCATTTGACTAAAAGATAACTCGATTCGCTCCATGATGGAAATAAGAATGAGAAGCTTATCTTCATCAATGATGGGCGTTTCAATATATTCGAGCAAGTAAGAGTCAAAAACCTTTTTTTCGACCCGCTCTATAATACCCGTAAATTTTTGTCGAATGTCGTGCAAACTAATCACCCTTGTTTCCCCGAAGTAATGTATTTATGTATTCTTATTTCCTATTTGAGAAGGAAAATTCATGCCCATAAAATAAAGAAAATCATAACAATATCTTTAAAAAACAAGGCAGACACCATTATATCATAAAAGGTATCTTATGGGCAGAAATTCACAAAATAATCATTTAAACGATTATTAATAGTAGATCATTTATTTCTTCATTTCACTTTCAACTTCACCATATTGTGTAAGTATTTGAGCATTGCCTCTAATCTTTATAGCTGATGTATGCTCCGTAAATTGAGCAATAAGGACTTCTCCCTTGTCCAGCTTTTCAGAATGATGAAATCTAGTATCGGTTCCTCTAGTTAAGCCAATGACATTTACCCCATCATCAATCGCTTTTATAACCACATACTCATTATTTTGCGAGTTGCGCTTTTCCACGTTCTTCACTCCAAATTGAAATTCTTATTAATATTTTATTAAGGAAAGCACTTCAGCTCGAGCGACTGCATCATCAGCAAGAGTTCCACGAACCGCAGTGGTAACAGTTTTCGAACCGGGTTTTTTCACACCTCTCATAGTCATACACATGTGCTCCGCCTCAACTACGACCATAACACCATGGGGTTCTAGCTTTTCCATCATACTATCGGCAACTGTTGAAGTAATTCGTTCTTGTAATTGAGGTCTTTTAGCAACCGCTTCTACGGCTCTAGCTAATTTACTTAATCCAGTGACCCGGCCATTTTTTGGAATATAAGCAACATGGGCTTTTCCATAGAAAGGAACGAGATGGTGTTCACACATTGAATAAAATGGGATATCTTTTACTAATACCAATTCCTCGTGGTCCTCACTAAAAATTGTCTCAAAATGCTGTTTTGGATCTTCATTTATTCCGCTAAAAACCTCTTCATACATTTTAGCAACACGTTTAGGTGTATCTAAAACACCCTCTCGGTTTGGGTTATCGCCAATTGCTTCTAATATTAAACGTACCGCCTCTTCAATCTGGGCACGATTTACTTGTGACATTATGAATTCCTCCTATATGTATATCTGTTAAGTATATATGACAAATACATATTAGCACAATTTTCAGTTCAAGCAAAAAAAAGTATTCCAAGTCATACTGTAAGAAAAGAAAAAAGGCCATGGTGTTTACCATGACCTTTTTGCTTTAGCGTTCGCTTAAAGCAATACAATTATGTAATTATTTTACTGCATCTTTAAGCGCTTTACCTGGTTTAAAAGCTGGAACTTTGCTTGCACCGATTTCGATCTCTTCACCAGTTTGTGGGTTACGACCTTTACGTGCTGCACGCTCACGTACTTCAAAGTTTCCAAAGCCGATTAATTGCACTTTATCACCGTTTTTCAAAGCATCTAAAATCGCATCAAAAACAGCATCAACTGCTTTAGTAGCGTCCTTTTTAGAAAGCTCGCTAGCTTCAGCAACTGCATTAATAAGTTCTGTCTTGTTCATGCCTTTCACCTCCTCCCAAAGAAATTATTAAGATTCGTAAATAAGATTACTTATCTACATTTCTAAACAATTTTTCTAATTTCTATACGTCATAGCGCGGTTTTATTAGGTTTTATTACTAAAATAATACAAATTGACCAATTTAGTAACTTCAATCTATTTTCACAGAAAAACCCTATAAAATAAAGGGTTTCAGCACAATAACGTAATTCTGTTAAAAGATTATCATAATCATTTCAGCATATCAAGAAGAATTCATGAAATTATGGTAATCTTTTCTTTGGTTCAACAAAATTCTACTATATTGGACTTTTTTTCCTTACAAATTTTGAGAAAAAATCGAGTAGAGGGAAAATAGGATTATTTTCGCCCCTCTCACACCACCGTACGTACGGTTCCGTATACGGCGGTTCAATTTATATTACAGTGTGTACTTTTAGATAATGTTCTAAAGCAGAGGGA
>JBDOMM010000016.1:0-139517 GCA_039832695.1 Bacillus sp. (in: firmicutes) | reverse complement strand
TCCTGAGCCAGGATCAAACTCTCCAAGAAAGTTGATTAGCTCATTTTGTTACGTTGGCTTAACTTCATTAAGAAGTTAAATGTTATTGTTTGTTGACGTTTTTGTTTGTTTAGTTTTCAAAGAACAAGTTTCCCAATCGCTTGTATGTCTCGTAAGCGACTCAATAAATATATCATGCACCAAAATTAAAGTCAACACTTTTTCTTTTTTAAAATAAAAAAAGAAAAAAGGCCAACTCACATGAGTTAGCCCTAGCCATAATCTACTTATTCTTCACTGTCAGAAGTATTCACTTCCTGCGTTTCCTCGACACCGTTGTCTTCAACGTCATCATTGTTTTCTTCTTGCGATGCTTCTTCTTTCTCTACTTTAGCTACTGTCGCAACAAACTCGTTTTCGCTCTCTTTCATACTAATGAGTTTGACACCTTGCGTGCTACGGCCCATTTTAGAAATTCCAGCTACATCAATTCTGATCAGAACCCCGCCAGTTGTAATTAGCATAAGGTCTTCTTCACCTGTCACTGCTCTCATTGAAACCAGCGGACCGTTTTTATCGGTCACTTGGCAAGTCTTAATCCCTTTACCGCCTCTTCCCTGGACGCGATATTCTGATGCAGGAGTGCGTTTACCGTAACCATTCTTGGTTACAATAAGAACATCATTGTTCTCTTCTAGAACTTCCATTCCAACCACTTCATCGTCGGCATCAAGGGTGATTCCCTTAACTCCTGTTGCTGTTCTTCCCATGGACCTTACATCCGTTTCAGGGAAGTGGATTAACATACCTTTTTTCGTTCCAATAATCATATGCTTATTTCCATCAGTAAGACGAGCTGAAATTAGTTCATCCCCTTCACGCAAGCTTAGAGCAATAAGTCCATTGTTTCGGATATTCGCAAAAGATGTTAACGGAGAACGTTTAGAAACTCCCTCTTTTGTTGTAAAGAATAGGAACCAGTCATCCACAAATTCTTCAACAGGGATAATTGCATTTACCCACTCACCTTTTTCAATTCCAAGAAGGTTGATGATTGGAATTCCTTTAGCTGTACGGCTGTATTCTGGAATTTCGTATCCTTTAGAACGATATACCTTCCCTTTGTTGGTAAAGAAAAGGATGGTATCATGCGTTGAAGTGGTGATTAAATGTTCTACGAAATCATCCTCATTTGTTCCCATACCTTGGATACCTCGGCCGCCACGTCTTTGGGCGCGGTATGTAGAAACCGGAAGGCGTTTGATATAACCATTATGGGTTAATGAAATGACAATATTTTCACGAGGGATTAGATCCTCATCCTCAATATTCTCAATACCACCAGTTACAATTTCTGTACGGCGTGTATCATTAAAACGCTCTTTAATCTCAGTTAATTCCTCACGAATAATCTCAAGTACCTTTTCTTCATCAGCTAAAATAGCTTTTAATTCTGCAATTAACTTCATTAAGCTTTGGTACTCTTCTTCAATCTTTTCTCTTTCTAATCCTGTTAAGCGTTGTAGACGCATATCAAGGATCGCTTGTGCCTGCTTTTCAGAAAGATTGAATGTAGTCATTAATCCTTCTCTCGCAATATCTGTTGTTTGTGAACTGCGAATTAAACTAATAACAGCATCAAGATTGTCTAAAGCAATTCTTAAACCATCTAAAATATGGGCCCGTGCTTCTGCTTTTCGCAATTCAAATTCAGTTCTTCTGCGAATGACTACTCTTTGATGATCCAGATAATGAACTAAGCATTGTTTTAGGCTCAATACCTTCGGCTGTCCACCAACAAGTGCTAAAGTGTTAATTCCGAAGCTGGTTTGAAGTGCCGTTTGTTTATATAAATTATTTAAAAGGACATTTGCATTCGCATCCTTACGAACTTCAATAACGATTCGCATTCCTCTGCGGTCAGATTCATCTCGCAGATCGGTGATGCCTTCAATTTTTTTATCACGAGCTAATTCGGCAATTTTTTCGATTAACTTTGCCTTATTTACCTGATATGGAAGCTCATTTACAATGATAACTTCCTTACCGTTAGACTTTTGTTCAATTTCAACTTTAGCACGGATTGTTATGGAGCCTCTGCCAGTTTCGTAAGCCTTACGAATACCGCTTCGGCCAAGAATCATTCCGCCTGTTGGGAAATCAGGACCAGGAATAATTTCCATTAATTCCTGGGTAGTAATTTCAGGGTCATGACTGAGTGCTAATACTCCATCAATCACTTCTCCAAGTTGATGTGGCGGTATATTTGTAGCCATACCTACCGCAATACCAGTCGTTCCATTAACCAACAGATTTGGGAATCTTGCTGGTAAAACAACCGGCTCTTTTTCCTCACCGTCATAGTTATCTTGATAATCAATGGTATCTTTGTTTATATCTCTTAATAATTCCATTGATATTTTGGACATTCTTGATTCTGTATAACGCATTGCTGCCGCTGCGTCCCCGTCTACAGAACCGAAATTTCCATGCCCATCAACGAGCATGTATCGATAGTTGAAATCCTGTGCCATACGTACCATTGTTTCATAAACAGCTGAATCACCGTGGGGGTGATACTTACCGATTACGTCACCAACAATACGTGCGGATTTTTTATATGGTTTGTCCGAATGCATGCCTAAATCATGCATCGCATAAAGAATACGGCGATGAACAGGTTTTAACCCATCACGAACATCTGGAAGGGCACGAGAAACAATAACACTCATCGCATAGTCAAGGAAAGAAGATTTCATCTCCTGACTAATATTAATCTCTTTTATTTGAGAACTTGGTGTTTCAGCCATAATTGGTACCTCCTATTGGATCACCCTAAGGTCTATGTAAAAGATAGGCTCTGTTAAACTTTCCTATTGATTTCCGCTCCAGGCACGAGCGGTTCGTGGGTGTTTCGGTGAGCCTCCTCGGCGCTCGCGCCTGCGGGGTCTCACCTGAACCATACTCCCACAGGAGTCTTCGTGCCTTCCGCTCCAATCAATAGGGTGTAAAAATCAACACTGTTCTTTAACATAGCCAAAAGAAAAAGGAGGATAGTGGTCAAACCTCTACCCCTTAATCTATATCTAGTTATATATCCAGATTTTTTACATACTGTGCATTTGCTTCTATGAAGTTACGGCGAGGTTCTACTTTATCGCCCATTAACATTTCAAACGTCTCGTCAGCTTCTATTGCATCTTCTAAGCTCACCTGCAGCATGGTTCTAGTAGATGGATCCATCGTTGTTTCCCATAATTGTTCAGGATTCATCTCTCCCAAACCTTTGTATCGTTGAATATTTGGTTTTGGTGTTGCAGGTAGCTCAGCAAAAATCTTATCAAGTTCTTTGTCATTGTATGCGTACTCTACCCGCTTCCCTTGTTGAACCTTATAGAGAGGCGGCTGCGCAATATAGATATAGCCTGCTTCTAGTATTTTTCTCATATAACGATAGAAGAAGGTTAAGATAAGTGTCCGAATATGCGCACCATCGACGTCAGCATCTGTCATAATAACGACTTTATGATAACGAGCTTTTGAAATATCGAAATCCTCACCAATACCGGTTCCGATTGCAGTAATCATTGCTCTTACTTCGTTGTTAGACAAAATTTTATCAAGACGTGCTTTTTCAACATTCAGGATTTTACCTCTTAGCGGTAAAATTGCCTGGAAGTGTCGGTCACGTCCTTGCTTCGCTGAACCTCCCGCAGAATCACCCTCAACGATGTATATTTCACTCTCAGAAGGATCTTTCGAAGAACAATCAGCTAGCTTACCTGGTAAACTTGAAACTTCTAACGCACTTTTCCGACGCGTTAACTCCCTGGCTTTCTTAGCTGCAAGTCTTGCTCGTGCCGCCATCAATCCTTTTTCAACGATTTTTTTCGCTACCGTTGGATTTTCTAAGAGGAATTTTTCAAAATGGCCAGCAAAGACCGTATCTGTGATAGCTCTAACCTCTGAATTACCGAGTTTCGTCTTTGTTTGTCCCTCAAATTGTGGGTCAGGATGTTTGATGGAAACAATCGCTGTTAACCCTTCACGGACATCTTCCCCTGATAGGTTCGTATCATTCTCTTTGATTAGGCCGTTTTTCCTTGCATAATCATTGATGACTCTTGTTAAGGCTGTTTTAAATCCAGATTCATGTGTACCACCTTCATAGGTGTGAATATTATTGGCAAAAGAATAAATGCTATCAGTGTAGCCCTCATTATACTGAAGGGCAACTTCCACACTAATACCATCGCGTTCCCCGCCAATATATATCGGTTCTTCATGAATGACTTCTTTTGAACGGTTTAAATGTTCAACATACGATTTAATTCCGCCTTCGTAGTAGTATTCATTCTGTTTATTTTCAACGCGTTTATCTTCAATCGTGATCTTAATTCCTTTGTTTAGGAAGGCTAATTCACGAAGACGAGTAGCGAGTATGTCATATTCATATACTAGTGTTTCAGTGAAAATTTCCCCATCGGGTTTAAAGTGTGTAGTAGTTCCCGTTCTATCGGTTGTTCCAATTACCTCTAACTCTTGTACAACTGCACCACGCTCGAATTTAATCGAGTGGATTTTACCGTCACGATGGACAAAGACCTCTAGATCCGTAGAAAGAGCATTAACTACAGAGGCTCCTACACCATGTAGACCACCAGAGACCTTATATCCTCCGCCGCCAAATTTCCCACCGGCGTGAAGGACGGTCATGATAACCTCTACGGCAGGTCTACCCATCTTTTCTTGGATATCAACCGGGATTCCGCGGCCATTATCCTTAACAGTAATACTGTTATCTTCTTCTATTACGACATTAATTTCATCACAGTAACCAGCGAGTGCTTCGTCAATACTGTTATCGACAATTTCCCATACAAGGTGATGAAGACCCTTGCCACTAGTTGAGCCAATATACATACCCGGTCTTTTTCTAACCGCTTCAAGGCCCTCAAGGACTTGTATTTGATCTGCACCGTATGATTGTTCCTGTACTGCATTTTGTTCGATAGTCATACTAGTTCACCTGCACCTTCTGACAAAAATATATCTATATTTTCGTTGTTTAAAACGAGAAAAGAATGTTTATATTAAAATTCATGTATATTCATTTGACTGGAACGTTTTTTTAAAGTTCCAGAGGCAATTGGAGATAGGTATACTTGGTCATGGGTAATAATGACTGATTTATAAGGGTTTTTAGATAAATTGATTACCTTCTCTTGGTGATGCTTTAGGAATTCCTCCACAAGCGAAGAGTGCTTTGCACTCTCTTTATCCAAAATAGAAATAATATCTTTCGCCCTAATATTTAAATCTTCTCCTATGTGGATATACATGGTACACCTCAGTTTTCTTTCCTAATTACACCAGCCTCAACAACATAAGTTGAAGCTTCCTTTAATGTTTGATGGTCAATCCCTTCCACACTTGTGGTTGTCACAAATGTTTGAACCTTCCCTTGAATGGTATTCAGTAAATGGGATTGTCTGTAATCATCTAATTCAGATAACACGTCATCAAGCAGTAAAATAGGGTACTCACCAATCTCCGAATAGATTAGCTCGATTTCCGCAAGTTTTACAGAAAGGGCCGTTGTCCGCTGCTGTCCCTGTGAGCCAAAGGTTTGAACATCTCTTCCGTTCACCAAAAATAATAAATCATCACGATGAGGCCCAAAAAGGGTCGTACCTCGTTCAATTTCTCTTGACCTGACCTTCGCAAATTTTTCTTCAAAGCTTGCTATCATCTTCGACAAATCTTGTTCTTCTAATACCTCAACTGAAGGCTTATAGGTAATTTCTAACGTTTCTAATCCCCTTGAAATTCCTTGATGAATTGGTTTTGCCCAATTCTCTAGCAAACGCAAGAATTCAAACCGCTTGGTGACAATTTTAACGGCCATTTGAATGAATTGCTCTGTTAAAATCTCAAGCATTGTTTGATCCGATTGTTTCTTTATTTGCATCATTTTTAAATAATGATTACGCTGCTGAAGTATTTTTTGATATTGACTCATATCATGTAAATAAATTGGCGAAACCTGCCCGATTTCCATATCTATAAACCGTCTTCGCACCTGTGGGCTGCCTTTTACAATATTAAGGTCTTCAGGAGCAAACATCACCACATTCAGATTTCCCACATATTGACTTAATTTTTGCTGTTCAATATGGTTGCACTTCGCCTTTTTTCCTTTTTTGGAAATAATTAATTCCAGCGGCAAAGAGCTGTGCTGTTTTTGAACCCGTCCTTCTATTTTAGCATATTCTTGGTCCCAACGAATAAGTTCTTTGTCATTAGAGGTACGATGAGATTTTGCCATCGCAAGTACATAAATAGACTCCATTACATTCGTTTTCCCCTGGGCATTTTCACCCAGAATGACATTAACTTTATTTTCAAATTCTACGAATAACTCTTCATAGTTTCGATAGTTATTTAAGGCTAATTTTTCTATATACATGGCAACGCATCCCTTTAAGCTAGTCGGTAATCACAAACTCCCCAAAGCCAGCAATTTGGACTTTGTCACCTGCGCGAAGCTTTCTACCTCTTCTTTGATCTTGTTCACCATTGATAAATACTTCATGTTCGCTCAAAAACCATTTTGCCATTCCACCCGTTTGAATTACATCAGCCGCTTTTAAAAATTGACCTAACGTAATAAATTCTGTGTCTAGCTTTACTTTTTCAGGCATGTTCTCACCCTCATTTCTAAAAATGGTCTCAATACTTTATTTTACTAAAAAAATCATCAGGATACAAAGAAAACCAAAAAAAGAAATTTATAAGTAAAGAAAGCCGCCAAAATTAAATGGCGGCATCTTATAAATTTGTATATATGTCTAGTATGTTCTTACAGGTAAGATCAGCTGTAAAATGCTTTCGTCATGAAGCGGGCGAATTAAGAATGGGCGCATCGCTCCCGTGAAGCTCACCTTAATATCGGTTCCCTCAAGGGCCTTTAGGGCATCCATCATATATTTTGCACTAAAAGAAATCTTCAAATCTTCTCCCTCAATGGATGAGCTTTGAATCTCTTCCACTACCTTTCCAATTTCAGGAGTATTAGAAGAAACCTCGATAATTCCATCCTCAATCGTTGAAAATTTTACGACATTATTTCTTCCTTCTCGTGCTAATAGGGAAGCACGGTCAATCGCTTGAAGGAATTCCTTTGTATTAACCGTTACATCAGTCTTACTTTCATTTGGAATTAACCTAGAAGTATCAGGATAATTGCCTTCTAACAATCTTGAAAAGAATAGTAAGTGCTTAGCTTTAAATAGGATTTGATTTTCGGTAATAACAATATCGATTAGTTCATTGGAGTCATCAATGATTTTGCTTAATTCATTTAGACTCTTTCCTGGAATAACGACATTATAGCTTTCATTATTTTCTGTTTCGATCTTCGCTTTTCTTAATGCCAGACGATGACTATCTGTTGCAATACAGATTAATTCCCCATTTTCAATCTTCCAGTTTACACCTGTCAAGATGGGGCGTGTTTCTGAGGTGGACACTGCAAAATGGGTTTGACGAATCATCGCTTTTAGAAGGTCGGTAGCAATATGAAATTTATTATTTTCCTCTATTTGCGGTAAGTGAGGATATTCTTCTGCATCCAAGCCGTTTAAGTTAAACTCGGATTTTCCAGAGCGAATAACCGTTTGAAGGGAACCAAGAACTTCAATTTCCACAGTGTCTGTAGGAAGTTTTTTAACGATTTCACTGAAAAACTTAGCTTGAAGAACAATAGAACCCGGCTGTTTAATTTCAACAATTTCATCGCCAGCATCCTCTTTAGGGATAAACGATTCAATAGAAATATCAGAGTCACTACCAGTTAAAGTTACTCCGTCAGCAGCTGCAGTAATCTTAATTCCCGTTAAGATCGGAATTGTTGTTCTTGTTGTGACTGCCTTCATAACATCTTGAACACTTTGAACAAGGCGGTCGCGTTGGATGATAAATTTCATATCAAAATCCTCCGTATAGGCATATTTTTTTAGCTGTAACATATAATATTATTTTTTAAAAAAATTAGTAGAAGTACTAGTAGGCCCTGTTAGTATGTGGATAACTAGTAAATTTAACGGAAATACAGCCTATCCACATGTGGACAGACTGTGTAAAACAACTAAGAAGTTATTCACATTTTCAACAGAAAAAAATAAAAAAATTATTAGACCTTTAACAGATCATTTAACTCTTTCATTTGTTTTTGCAATTGCGCATCTGTTTGAAGAAGTTTTGAAATTTTTTCATGAGCATGAATGACAGTTGTGTGGTCGCGGCCACCGAACTCTTCTCCTATTTTAGGCAGCGAGTAGTCCGTTAATTCGCGAGATAAATACATAGCAATTTGTCTTGGAAATGCAACGGATTTAGTCCGTTTTTTCGCTTTAAAGTCCTCTAGCTTAATACTAAAGTGCTCTCCAACAATCCGTTGGATCTCATGAATGGTAATCACTTTAGGCTTAGAGCTTGGAATGATATCCTTTAATGCCTCTGCAGCAAGATCTGCATTAATATCCTTATTGATTAAGGATGAGTAGGCAACTACTCGAATCAAAGCCCCTTCTAATTCACGAATGTTCGAATCGATTTGATTAGCGATGTAGAGCATGACCTCGTTTGGAATATCTAATCCTTCTGCCTTTGCTTTCTTCCGAAGAATAGCAATCCTTGTTTCTAAGTCAGGTGGAGTAATATCTGTAATTAAGCCCCATTCAAAGCGGGAGCGCAAACGATCCTCTAATGTTGGGATCTCTCTTGGCGGCCGGTCACTAGAGATAATAATTTGTTTGCTTTCTTCATGCAAAGCATTAAATGTATGGAAAAATTCTTCTTGTGTTGATTCTTTTCCGGCTAAGAATTGAATATCATCTATAAGTAAAATATCGACATTTCGATATTTATTGCGGAAATTTTCGGCTTTATTGTCACGAATCGAGTTAATGAACTCATTTGTGAATTTTTCGGATGATAAATACACCACTTTTGCTTGAGGGTTATGATCTAAAACATAATGGCCAATTGCGTGCATTAAGTGGGTTTTTCCTAATCCTACACCTCCGTAAATAAATAGAGGATTATAGGCTTTTGCTGGCGCCTCAGCAACTGCAAGAGATGCTGCATGGGCAAAACGGTTGCCAGAACCAATAACGAATGTATCAAATGTATACTTCTGATTTAAAATACCTTGAGGAAAATCTCCAGGATCATCCTCTTTTTTCACTTTTTTTGGCGGTAATTGCACATCATTTTCTGCTTCATTCTGGTTTTGCGGAATAATAAATTTTACAGATAGTTCTTCTCCAGTAATTTCATATAGAATCCCAGAGATTAACTGAGAATATCGCTCTTCTAGCCAATCACGCGCAAATTCATTGGGTGCTGTTATGATAAGCAAATTACCTTGAAGGGAATGGGCCTTTGTAGACTTAAGCCAAGTATCAAAGCTAGGCTTGCTTATCTTTTTCTCTATATTGGCCAGGGCAGCATTCCAAAGATCCGCAATATTTTCCAACTAGTATCCCTCCTTAATTATTTTTTTTAATGATGTCTAACTCCAAAAAATTATAGTTACTACTGAGTATTTCTTAGCAACCGGGCAATCTATTGACTAAGTTCCGTGAGAAAAAACAAGGGTTATACAAGCTGTACAACCTATTAATTTATAAATATACGAAACACTGGTTGTGGAAAAACATATAATAAGGAATAAATGTGGAGTTTCGACAATATCCACCCCTTGTGGACAAGTTTCTACATAGTGCTTGGATAAACTATCCACACCTTATCCACAATTTGTGGATAACGTAATTTGGGGATAAAGTTATTCAGAGTGAAAACACAAATATAATATCAAATAATTGCTTATGGTGCAATGCCTTTTACTGGTTTATCCACAAGCGCAACAACGTGTGCATAAAAATTGTCCACAAGTAGATGATTTGTGCAAAACCTGTCAATATGTTGTGTGGATAACGAAAAAACTGTCGAAAAAATATCCACATTATAATTAAGGGGAGATCTAGTCACTTTTTGTCTAGCTTACGTTTCCTTTCTTAATTATTTCTGGAAATCACATAATTCATGTTCGAAAAAAATTGGAAATAGGAAACAATAATTGGAGAGGAGTTGACAATTTGGAGTAGACGTCTTTATAATAAGTAAGACTGTCGTTTAGAATTGTCAGCTATTCCTCAGGGAGGTGTCATATAATGAAAAGAACATATCAACCAAATAAGCGTAAACATAGTAAAGTTCACGGTTTCCGCAGTCGTATGAGCTCAGCAAATGGACGTAAGGTTCTAGCTCGTCGTCGTCAAAAAGGAAGAAAAGTATTATCAGCTTAGACCACTGAAACGTCTCAGTGGTCTTTTTTCTAATCAGGGGGGAGGACAGCCATTAGTTGATCTTCCCCTTTAGATTAGGAAAAGCAGGAATGGTTATAGTAGAAACTAAAGAACCGAGCCTTAGCCAATTAGAGACTGTAGGTGTTAAATCGATGAAAAAAGAGTTTCGTGTGAAAAAAAATAAAGAATTTCAAGCAGCCTTTCAAAAAGGACGTTCATTTGCCAACCGGCAATTTGTCGTTTACTCCCTTGAAAAGGCTGACCAGGATCATTTCCGTATTGGGTTGTCTGTCAGTAAAAAGATTGGAAATGCTGTTACGAGAAATAGAATTAAACGGTATGTAAGACAATCTATCTTTGAAATGAATGATCAGCTTGCTCCAGGAAATGATTACGTTATCATTGCAAGAAAGCCAACAGCAGAAATGGACTTTTTTGAAGTGAAAAAAAGCTTAACCCATGTCCTAAAGGTAGGAAAAGTACTTAGGAAATGATAAAATACCAAGTAAATATACATAAAAAATTTAATATCTTGGCAAGGAGGAAAATTTGGTTGAAAAAACGAATATTTCTTTTGTTCGGTATGCTTTCTGTCTTTGTGTTTTTAACCGGATGTAGTGAAATTAAAAAGCCGATTACTTCAGAAAGTACAGGGTTTTGGAATGAATATATTGTCTATCCACTGTCCTGGTTGATTAAAGAAGGCGCCCATTTATTAGGCGGAAGCTATGGGTTAGCGCTAATAGTCGTAACAATTCTTATTCGACTTGCTATTTTGCCACTAATGATCAAGCAGACGAGAAGCTCTAAAGCGATGCAGGCTCTTCAGCCAGAAATGAAGGCCCTTCGTGAAAAATATAGTTCTAAAGATCAGAAGACACAGCAAAAATTGCAGCAGGAAACGATGGCGTTATTTTCCAAGCATGGTGTAAATCCTATGGCAGGATGTTTTCCGCTCATCGTCCAAATGCCAATCCTCATTGGTTTTTATCATGCTATTTCAAGAACAAGAGAAATTGCTTCTGATAGTTTCTTGTGGTTTGATTTAGGCGAAAAGGATCCATATTACATTTTGCCGATTATTGCAGGTATTACCACTTTTATTCAGCAAAAAATGATGATGGCAGGTCAAGAGCAAAATCCGCAAATGGCTATGATGGTATGGATGATGCCAATCATGATTGTTTTCTTTGCATTTAGTTTCCCAGCAGCTCTTTCATTGTACTGGGTTGTTGGTAATATCTTTATGATTGTCCAAACCTATTTTATTAAAGGACCGGATTTAAGGGCAAATGCCACCGGTAATGTGGGAGGAGCAAAAAAGTGAAACAGGTAACTGCTACAGGACAAACTGTCGAAGAAGCAGTAGAATCAGCTTTAGCTCAATTAAATACCACCAAAGACCGCACAGATGTTGACATTATTGACGAGGGAAAAAAAGGCCTTTTCGGAATTTTTGGCTCACGGCCAGCTGTAGTAAAAGTAACTGTAATTATTGACCCAATCGAAGAGGCTAAGAAATTTCTGTCACAAGTAAGTGAGCAAATGGGGGCACCAGCAGAAATTGAAGTGAAGCGTGAGGGTAAAAATGTTACTTTTGTGATGACTGGCGAAAAGATTGCTTTATTGATTGGAAAAAGAGGTCAAACATTAAATTCATTGCAATATTTGACCCAGTTAGTGATTAATCGCTTTTCCAAACAATATTTAAATGTCATCTTAGATGCCGAAGATTATCGAAACAGAAGAAATGAAACATTGATTCAACTTGCCCATCGTCTAGCCCAGAAGGCAGTGAAGACTGGAAAAGAAGTTTCCTTAGAACCTATGCCTTCCTATGAGCGAAAAGTCATTCATACCGCTTTGTCTGAAAACAGACGTGTTAAAACAACCTCTGATGGAGCGGAACCACATCGTTTTGTGGTGATTAATCCTGTCAGAAGATAATCATTTTTAGTAAAAGACATCCTAGTTTATAGGGTGTCTTTTTTTATGTCCTTTTTAAGATACAAATTAATGTTGATAATTAACTTTGGATTTTCGTTTTATTGTTATTCACATGTGGATAAGTTAAAATAATAAATAGACATTTTTTTGACTGTGGATAATTCATTTGCTTTTTTAACAGGGATTCCTGTGGTATTCTAATAATTTGAGAAAAAATTTCCGATTGATATATAGATAAATTTTTTTATGTGAGGTGAAGAACATGGAATTTGATACGATTGCAGCCATCTCGACGCCGATGGGAGAGGGTGCTATTGCGATTGTCAGATTGAGTGGTGATGATGCCATTCAAATTGCAGATAAGCTTTTTAAAGGTGTTGGTGGGAAACGGCTTTTAGAAAGACAATCTCACACCATTCATTACGGACATCTGTTTGATCCAAAAAGCGATCAAGTTATTGAAGAGGTAATGGTCTCAGTCATGAAGGGGCCGAAAACCTTTACGAAAGAGGATGTTGTTGAAATTAACTGTCACGGCGGGATGGTGTCTGTTAATCGAGTATTACAGCATGTACTTAATAATGGGGCTAGGCTAGCCGAACCGGGTGAATTTACAAAAAGAGCATTTTTAAATGGACGGATTGATTTATCACAAGCGGAAGCGGTAATGGATTTAATTCGGGCAAAAACCGACCGAGCGATGAATGTGGCTCTTGGTCAAATGGAAGGGCGCCTTTCTAATTTAATTCGCCGACTTCGTCAGGAGATTTTAGAAATTCTTGCACATGTCGAAGTAAATATAGATTATCCAGAATATGACGATGTAGAGGAAATGACGCATCACATGTTGATCGAAAAGGCGACGTTTGTTCAGGAAGAAATTCAAAAGATCCTCCAAACATCGCAGCAAGGGAAAATTTTACGAGAAGGTTTATCTACGGTTATTGTTGGACGACCGAACGTTGGAAAGTCATCGTTACTCAATAGCCTGGTTCATGAAAATAAAGCGATTGTAACAGATATTCCAGGGACCACACGAGATGTCATTGAGGAATATGTGAATGTCCGTGGAGTACCATTAAGATTACTAGACACGGCGGGGATCAGGGAAACAGAAGATATCGTGGAGCGGATCGGCGTGGAACGTTCACGTCAGGTATTAAAGGAAGCCGATTTAATTCTATTGGTATTGAATTACTCTGATCAGCTGAGTGTAGAGGATGAAAACCTATTTGAGGTTGTTAAAGGAATGGACGTTATCGTCATTATTAACAAAACTGACCTCCCACAACACATTGATATGGAACGAGTGCAGCAGCTGGCTGAAGGACATAAAATTGTAACGACATCGTTGTTGGAAGAACGAGGTGTCGATGAGCTGGAGGAAGCCATTGCCTCATTGTTCTTTGCAGGATCCATCGAAGCAGGCGATATCACCTATGTTTCCAACAGTCGTCATATCGCACTGCTAAACCAAAGTCTTCGTGCCATTGAAGAAGCGATCGAAGGAGTAGAAGCAGGTACTCCAATTGATATCGTTCAAATTGATTTAACAAGAACATGGGAACTACTTGGGGAAATCACGGGTGAAAATGTTCATGAAAGTTTAATTGATCAGCTATTTTCACAATTCTGTTTGGGGAAATAAGCTATGTTTCCGTTATGACGGAAAAGGAGGAACAACATGCAATACGAAGCAGGAAGTTATGATGTCATTGTCGTTGGGGCTGGACATGCAGGCTGTGAAGCAGGCCTTGCCGCTGCAAGACTTGGCGCAAAAACATTAATGATTACTATTAATTTAGATATGGTTGCCTTTATGCCTTGTAATCCATCTGTCGGCGGACCGGCAAAGGGAATTGTGGTGCGTGAAATCGATGCTCTTGGCGGTGAAATGGCGAGAAATATAGATAAAACCTATATTCAAATGCGGATGCTTAACACTGGAAAAGGCCCAGCTGTTCGTGCTTTAAGAGCACAGGCTGACAAATTCGACTACCAACATGAAATGAAGAAAACACTCGAAGAGGAACCCAACCTAACATTACTGCAAGGGATGGTTGAAAAATTAATTGTAGAAGATGGAATGGTTAAAGGGGTCGTTACCAAAACTGGAGCCACTTATTCTGCAAAAACAGTTGTCATCACAACGGGAACCTATCTTCGCGGGGAAATTATCCTTGGTGAATTAAAGTATTCCAGCGGTCCGAATAATCAACAGCCATCTATTAAGCTGTCTGAGCATTTAGAGGAACTTGGTTTTGAGCTAGTCCGTTTCAAGACAGGTACACCACCTCGTGTAGATGGAAATACGATTGATTATAGTAAAACAGAAATACAGCCGGGTGATGAAGAGCCTAGAGCGTTTTCGTACGAGACAACAAAATTTATTACCGATCAGTTGCCATGCTGGTTGACCTATACAAATGATCGAACACATCAATTAATTGATGACAATCTACACCGTTCCCCAATGTTCTCTGGAATGATTAAGGGGACAGGTCCAAGATATTGTCCATCGATTGAGGATAAAGTGGTTCGTTTCAATGATAAGCCTCGTCATCAAATCTTCCTTGAGCCAGAAGGAAGAAACACGAAGGAAGTCTATGTTCAAGGGTTATCTACCTCTCTGCCGGAAGATGTCCAGCATCGAATCCTTAAAACAATACCTGGGTTAGAAGAATCTCAAATGATGAGAGCCGGATATGCCATTGAGTATGACGCAATTGTTCCTACGCAACTTTGGCCGACTCTAGAAACAAAAGTTGTGAAAAATTTATATACAGCAGGACAAATTAACGGAACATCCGGTTATGAAGAAGCGGCAGGCCAAGGAATCATGGCAGGAATCAATGCGGGGCTTAAAGCGCTAGACCGGGGAGAATTAGTGCTTAGCCGTTCTGATGCTTATATTGGAGTATTAATTGACGATCTGATTACGAAGGGGACAAATGAACCATACCGTTTGTTAACGTCTCGTGCAGAGTACCGTCTATTATTACGTCATGATAATGCCGATTTAAGATTAACGGAAATTGGTCATAAAATTGGTCTGATTGGTGATAATCGCTATGAAGCATTTTTAGCCAAAAAGGCAGCCATTGAAGCAGAAAAGGAACGTCTACAGTCCATCATTCTAAAGCCATCTGCAGAAGTCCAAGCTGTTATTCGAAGTGTGGGCGGCAGTGAGCTTAAGGATGGTATTCATGCGGCCGATTTACTGAAAAGACCTGAAATGACGTATGAGTTAGTTGAACAACTGACAAAGAGTGACATCGAATTAGATACTGATGTAAAGGAACAAGTAGAAATCCAAATTAAGTATGAAGGTTATATTGAAAAATCACTACAGCAGGTAGAACGCTTAAAGAAAATGGAGAACAAGAAAATTCCTGAGAATATTGATTATGATGCAATTAACAGCTTAGCGACAGAAGCGAAACAGAAGCTAAAGCAAATCAAACCATTATCCATTGCTCAGGCCTCTCGTATTTCTGGGGTAAATCCTGCCGATATTTCGATCCTCCTTGTCTATTTAGAGCAAGGCCGGATTGCCAAAGTTCATGAATAATAATGAAGAGCTCCCAGCATGCCTATGCATTGCTGGGGCTTGAATAGTTAGTGAGGAAATTTGTTTATGAATATTGAACAATTTGTAACTAGCCTTGCGGAAAAGGGGATCACCCTTACGGACAAGCAGCTTGATCAGTTTCAAACGTATTTTGAAACCCTTGTCGAGTGGAATGAAAAAATGAATTTAACAGCAATAACTGAAAAACATGAGGTGTATTTAAAACACTTTTACGATTCCATCGCTGCTTCGTTTTATTTTGACTTTACGGAGCCCTTTCATCTTTGTGATGTAGGTGCAGGTGCAGGATTTCCAAGCATTCCATTAAAAATTGTGTATCCACATATTGAGGTCACCATCGTGGATTCGTTGAACAAGCGGATTTCATTCTTAAATCATCTAGCTAATGTTTTACAGTTAGAAAATGTGCACTTTGTCCATGACCGTGCGGAAACCTTCGGAGTGAATCCGACTTACCGGGAGTCCTTTGATGTGGTGACAGCTAGAGCTGTCGCTAGAATGTCTGTTTTAAGTGAGCTTTGTTTGCCTTTAGCTAAAGTAGGCGGAACATTTATTGCCATGAAGGCAGCACATGCGAAGGATGAGTTAGAAGCGGGTCAAAAGGCCATCACCACTCTAGGCGGAAAGTTGGAAAAGGTATTTACCTTTACCCTTCCATTAGAAGAGAGTGAACGGAATATTTTAATTATTAAAAAGCAAAAACAAACGCCAAAAAAATACCCTCGGAAGCCGGGAACACCAGGAAAATCACCGATAGAATAAGGGGAATATTTCCCCATTGATGTGACTTGTGCTGGGAAAATTATTTTGTCAAGCTAACAATTTTTCTATAAAAATGGTATCCTAAGCAGGAAGAGATTATTGGTATAGAGAATAAGTAATAGGGAGTTTCGTAAAGGTGGTGTTGGGGATGAAGCATTCGTTTACACGCTTTTTTGGCCTCGGCGATAAGGGAGAACAAGCGGTTGAGCTTGAGCAAGAGATCGATATCGAACGCAACGAGGAAATAAGAAAAATACCAATCGACCAGATTGTGGCTAATCGGTTCCAGCCTCGAACGGTATTTGATGAAGAGAAAATCGAAGAGCTATCAAGAACTATTCATATACATGGGATTATTCAACCAATTGTTGTCAGAGAGTTTGAGACCGATAAATTTGAGATTATTGCAGGAGAGCGCCGTTGGCGTGCAATGAAAAAGCTTGGCTGGACCGAAGCACCTGCAATTGTTAAAAATCTATCGGATACTGAAACGGCCTCTGTTGCACTTATTGAGAACCTTCAGCGTGAAGAATTATCGCCTATTGAAGAAGCGGTTGCTTATGGAAAGCTGCTTGAGCTTCACAATTTGACACAAGAGGCATTAGCACAGCGACTGGGTAAAGGACAATCAACAGTTGCCAATAAGCTGCGTCTTCTTAAATTACCACAGCCTGTTCAAGAAGCCTTGCTTAATAAAGTGATTACCGAGCGCCATGCTCGTGCACTTATACCATTAAAAGATCCGGAAAAACAAGTCATGCTTTTAGCAGAAGTGATTGAAAGAAATTTTAATGTAAAGCAAACAGAAGAACGCGTTGTCAGGATGCTAGAACAAAAAAATGAAAAGCCAAAACCGAAACGGAAGGCTTTTAGTAAAGATATGAGAATAGCTGTGAATACGATTCGCCAATCATTATCAATGGTAACGGACAGCGGAATCAACCTGGACGCAGAAGAAGAAGAATTCGACGAATTCTATCAATTCACCATTCGTATTCCAAAGAAAAAATAACTGAACATTCACTTTAAGAACCAGACCAGACAAGTTTGGTTCTTTTTTTATGAATATAACCTTCTCTTTTATTTATTTAATGGTAAATATATCCATATTATACATTGGAATATTTTTAGAAAATAAATAACAACGAAATCATTTCATGTTAAAATAAAGGAATGGAATTTTACATTCCTTTATAGATGTTGGATAATTAATAATAATGACTTTTAATAGAATGGAAGATTAAAATTTTTGTAGAATTAAGGTAGGTGACAACGTGGGCAAAATCCTTGCAATCGCAAATCAAAAAGGCGGAGTCGGCAAAACGACTACAAGCGTCAACCTAGGAGCCTGCTTAGCATACATAGGGAAACGTGTCTTATTGGTAGACATTGACCCGCAGGGAAATGCAACAAGCGGGGTTGGAATTGAAAAGGCAGAAGTTGAACAATGTATTTATGATGTTTTAGTAGATGATGTGGAAGCAAAGGATGTTATTAAACCAACATCCGTTGAGAATTTATATGCCATTCCGGCAACTATTCAACTTGCAGGGGCTGAAATTGAATTGGTACCTACTATTTCAAGAGAAGTTCGCCTAAAACGTGCTCTTGGAGAAGTGAAGGATCAATTTGATTATATTATTATTGATTGCCCTCCATCATTAGGATTACTAACTTTGAATGCCTTAACTGCCTCTGATGCAGTGATTATACCTGTACAATGTGAGTACTATGCGTTAGAAGGACTCAGTCAATTATTAAATACGGTAAGACTGGTACAAAAGCATTTGAACCAGGATTTAAAAATTGAAGGTGTATTACTAACGATGCTAGATGCGAGGACGAATCTCGGAATCCAAGTTATTGAAGAAGTAAAAAAATATTTTCAAGATAAAGTCTATAAAACCATCATTCCAAGAAATGTGCGTCTAAGTGAGGCTCCAAGCCATGGGGAACCCATCATTACGTATGATTCAAAATCCCGCGGAGCAGAAGTATATTTGGATTTAGCAAAGGAAGTGGTATCGAATGGCTAAAGGTTTAGGAAAAGGCCTGAATGCATTTTTTGCGAATGTTGAACCTGGGAAGGAAGAGGCAGTCCAAGAAATTAAGCTGAAAGAACTGCGTCCAAATCCTTATCAGCCGCGAAAAACCTTCCACCAAGAAGCCATCGAAGAATTAAGAGATTCCATCATCGAACATGGAATCCTGCAGCCTCTTGTGGTTAGAAAAAGTATTAAGGGCTATGAAATTGTCGTAGGTGAACGCCGTTTCCGTGCAGCAAAAGAAGCAAAATTGGAGACCGTCCCGGCCGTTGTTCGTGAATTGTCTGAGCAGCAGATGATGGAATTGGCGGTGCTGGAAAATTTGCAACGGGAAGATTTAAATCCCATTGAAGAAGGACAAGCCTACCAAACATTAATGGAGAAGCTTAAGCTGACACAGGAAGAAGTAGCAAAGCGGTTAGGGAAAAGCCGTCCACATATTGCTAACCATATCCGTCTGCTCCAGCTTCCGCAGAAAATCCAGGAGCTAATCTCGGCTGAGAAAATTACGATGGGACATGGCCGTGCCTTACTTGGACTAAGACAGAAAGCAAAATTGCCAACCGTCGTGGAAAAGGTTGTGAACGAGGGGCTAAATGTTCGTCAGTTAGAAAAATTAATTCAGCAATTAAATGAAGATGTTTCACGTGAAACAAAGAAGCCGGAAAAGAAAAAGGATGTCTTCCTCCAAGAACGGGAGCATGTTCTTCGTGAGCGCTTTGGAACCACAGTAAACATTAAACAGAACAAAAATAAAGGGAAAATTGAAATTGAGTTTTTCTCTCAAGAGGATCTCGAGCGAATCCTAGAAATGCTAGATCGCGAGGAAACCTTATAAACCATCTCCAGGATGGTTTATTTTTTTGAAAAATTTCTTTTCAATCGTGGAGAAAAGTGATAGTTTAATACTAATATTATTTCGAGAGGCGAAAAAAGGGGAAACAATCATGTTTTTATTAGGAACATTGGTAAATGGACTTTTAATCATTATTGGTACACTTATTGGAAAAGCACTAAACCGAATCCCTGAAGGAATGAAAGTAACCGTCATGTACGCCATCGGTATGTCTGTGATGGTACTTGGGCTTCAGATGGGATTAAAAAGTGAAAATTTCCTGATCGTTATCATCAGCTTGGTAGGTGGAGCTGTAGCCGGAGAACTTCTAAAATTAGAAGAAAAGTTAAATGATCTGGGACAATGGCTTGAATCGAAGGTCGGGTCAAATGGAAAAGGAAGCATTTCCGAAGGGTTCGTTACGGCAACTCTAATCTTTGTCATTGGGGCAATGGCAATCCTCGGCGCACTTGATAGCGGAATTCGGGGTGATCATGATGTATTGTATACGAAAGCACTGATTGACGGATTTACCGCACTCATCTTAACGACTACTCTTGGAATTGGCGTAATCTTCTCTGCTATTCCAGTCGTGCTGTATGAAGGAATAATTGCCTTATTTGCTACGCAAATTGACCGTTTCGTTCCACAGGCACTAATGGATCAGTTTATTGTCGAAATGACAGCTACAGGCGGAATCATGATTTTTGCCATTGGCTTAAATCTAACAGGGATGACAAAAATTAAAGTGGCTAATCTACTGCCTGGGATAGTCATAGTGGGTATCTGTGTGACAGTTATTTATTATTACCATAAGTTTTTCTAATAAATGAAAATTAAAAGAGCAACCGGTGCGTACCGGCTGCTCTTTTAATTCGTCCTCTCTTCTTCTACCCAATTTAATTCGGTCCAGTTTTTATTAGGATAAAGAAGGTTGGCCTGGTAAATGCCATTTGCAATCGTTTTAGCCATTTTCATGACTAAGTTTAATCGTGTATTTTGCAAAACAAAAAACTCCATAAATCCACTTACATTCACAATGCCAGTGATATGTATATCTCCCACCGCCGGAAGGTCCTTATTCACACCAGCACCCGGCTTGACAGGTCCTGTACCTATTTGTATGATACCGACATTCTTCATCCTTCCCAAGCATGCATCGATTCCGATGATAAATGGTTCCACATGTTTGGATTGGATCTCTTTTAATTTTTCTGCCAGATTTACCGCATGAATCGGCTCATCTAATGTTCCATACACATGAAAGGAAGTGAGTTTCTTTTCTTCCAACAATGTACCGACAAGCGGACCTAATGAGTCTCCTGTCGAGCGGTCTGTTCCGATACAAATAAAAACAATTGGGCGGTTGGTTACTCTTGGGATATGAGCTAATAAATCTTCAGCTAAATGTTCTGCAGCATGGACTTCTTCGTGACTAATGCGTGTATTGGCCCGTCTGTCAAAAAGGCTTGGTTTCAGATTCACTTCGCCCACTCCTTAAATTTTGAATAGTTTTACTATTATACGGAAAAATCAGGGATTCTATACATAACAAGGAAGAAAAAGAAAAATCACAATGCTACTATCTAACTTGAAAAATTGCTAAAATAGATGAGGTATTAATGGTTAAGGATGGTGTGTAGATGAGTATTACTGAAAAGGGAATTCAAAAAATAATCGATAAATTTCAAAATGAAGACACGTGGCTAACTATGGGTGAAGGTCTTTTAAAAATTGTTGCAATCATCGTCATCTCTAATATCTTAATTCGGATTGGAAAAGTAGCCATTCATAATATTTTTAAAATCAGAAATCTCTCCCCTCTTACTACTTCCGTAAGGCGCGAAGAGACTCTTTCCAAACTTCTCGATAATATTCTGTCATATGTTATCTACTTTATTGCCCTGATGATGATTCTTTCTGTCTTAGGAATTGATGTGAAAGCTCTTATAGCTGGAGCTGGGGTAGTGGGATTAGCCGTTGGTTTCGGTGCACAGAACCTGGTGAAAGATGTGATTTCCGGCTTCTTTATCATTTTTGAAGATCAGTTTTCTGTTGGTGACCATGTCCGTTTGGGGCAGTTCGAAGGGAATGTCCAAACCATTGGTTTAAGAACGACTAAAATAAAAAGCTGGACAGGTGAGGTCCATATTTTACCTAATGGTAGTATAATGGAGGTAACTAATTTCTCGCTCAATAATAGTCTTGCTATTATTGACGTGGGAATTGCCTATGAGGAAGACATTGATAAGGCTGAGAAGGTTATTCGTGAATTACTTGAAACCATGCCGGAAAAATATGAGGAACTAGTGAAAACACCTGATTATCTAGGGATTCAAAACTTTGGACCTTCAGAGGTAATCGTCAGGATTGTGGCTGAAACATTGCCAATGCAGCATGCAGGGGTTTCAAGGAAAATTCGTAAAGATATTAAATTGACCCTAGATGAACATGGAATTGAAATACCGTATCCACGTATGGTCATGTATGCTAAGGATTCTGGAGTGACGAAAGAACCTGGAGTTTAAAGGAGGGGAAGTTCGATGGAAGAAAAAGAATTTGCCTTAAATGATGTGGTTGAAATGAAAAAGCAACATCCTTGTGGAACCAACCGATGGAAGATCATTCGCCTCGGAATGGACATTAGGATTAAATGTGAAGGCTGCGGACACAGCGTATTGATTCCAAGAAAAGAATTTTCAAGGAAAATGAAAAAGATCTTAGTGAAGCATGAGGGGTAAGCCTGTGCTTCTTTTTTAACAAAATAAGAAAGCATAATTCGACTTTGAGAATTGTCCAGCTCCAGCGCCTAGCCCCTCGGGTCAAATAACCTTCGGCAAGTAAAGTCAAAGAGCGACTTTTCTTGCCGAAGAACATTTGCCTGTCGGGGCTGACCAAGGCGCTTGCGCTTTTCTTAAACACAGAAGTCATGGTTGGGGGTGGAGAGGTTGAAGGAGATTCGAAAGGCAGCATGTCCTTTAAATTGTTGGGACAGCTGCGGTTTTAACGTAACAGTAGAAAACGGTAAAGTAGTGAAAGTGGAAGGCGATCCCTCCCATCCCATAACAAAGGGGAAAATTTGTGGACGAGGCAGGATGCTCGAAACAAGAACAAACTCCAGCCAAAGGCTATTGCATCCCTTAAAGAAGGTCAACGGACAATTTGAACAGATTTCCTGGGAGCAGGCCCTTGATGAAATTGCTGCAAAACTAAAGGAAGTTAAAGAGCAGTATGGACCAACAGCAGTTTTGCACAGCCATGATTATGCCAATAATGGCATCTTGAAAAACTTAGACCAGCGCTTTTTTAACTGCTATGGCGGGGTAACAGAACTGTATGGCTCCCTTTGCTGGGGTGCTGGTATTGAAGCGCAAAAATGGGATTTTGGGAATGCATATAGCCATGGACCTGAGGATATTAAGAGCAGCAGGCACATCGTTATTTGGGGAAGAAATGTGGCAAGAACCAACATGCACTTTTATGAAAAGCTGCTGGAAGTAAAAAAGCAAGGTGCTAAAATCTATGTCATTGACCCTCTGTACAATGCGACGGCTAAAATAGCAGATCAATACATTTCGATTAAGCCAGGGATGGATGGATTATTGGCTGCTGCGGTTATTAAAGAAATGCTCCGACTAGGAATTGAGGACCGGGATTTTATTGAAGCGGCTACCCATGGTTTTTCTGACTTAGTAGACCTTTTAGATGGAATCACGATTGAACAATTAAGTGAAATGACAGAAGTACCTCATGAAGTAATTACCCAGTTAGCACAAATCTACAGTGATAAACCAACTGCTACTTATATGGGCTTAGGGTTACAAAGGTATCAAAACGGCGGGAATACGATTCGTTTCATTGATGCCCTCGTTGCCATCAGCGGTAACATTGGAATTGCTGGCGGTGGGGCCAACTATGCAAATCTGCAAGTAGGCCAAAGTTTTGCTTTTGATGAGTTGACCCTTCCCCATCGCAAACAGAGTCAGCGGCAGTTTTCTATTATGAAGCAGGCAGAAGAAGTATTAGCAGCTGTTGATCCGGAAATTAAGATGATCGTTGTCACATGTGGAAACCCAATTACACAGGTTCCAGATACAACTATTGTGGAGGCGGCATTCTCTTCAGTAGAAACGCTTGTAGTCATAGAACAGTTTATGACGGACACTGCTAAGCTGGCTGATTATGTATTACCAACTACCACTGCTTTTGAGGAAGAAGATATTTATTATTCCTCCATGTATCATCATTATGTTAATTATGGTCCTAAACTGGTCCCTTCTCCTGGTGAAACGAGGTCTGACTTATGGATCTGGACAGAGTTGGCGAGACGTTTAGGATTTGGTGAGGACTTTGATTTTTCTAGAGAAGAATGGCTGAAGATGACATTCCAATCATTAGAACAAAAAGGTGTGACACTTGAGGCATTAATAGAAAAGCATACAGTGGAACTGCCCGTTGAAAAAATTCCTTGGCAGGACCACCGTTTCCAAACGCCTACAGGAAAGTTTGAATTTACATCTCTGCTAGGTGGTTCTTTAAAGCTAGCCGTACCAGAGGAATCGAAATGGAAAAATCCACAGCTTGCAGAAAACTATCCATATAGTTTGTTAACGATTCATCCATTACGCTCGAATCATTCGCAAAACTATCACCTCTTCCCTTCCAAGCCGAAGCTGAAAGTAGAAATTGCTTCTAATATTGCTGAACAGAAAAATCTACAAAATGGTGATTTAGTCAGGGTATGGAATGAACGTGGTGAAGTAAAAGGCAATATTTCGATATTAGCAACCGCTCATCCAAACACGGTCAATATCGATGAAGGCATATGGAAAGAGTTTGGTGGTTCAGTTAATAATCTAACCTCCAGCAGGGAATCCGATAATGGCCTTGGAAGTACATTATATGATTGTCTTGTGAACCTAGAAAAAATTATGTAACTGCTGCCTATGGGTGGCAGTTTTTTCTTTCTTGTCTTTTTTTGTACAAAAACCTATAATTGTGAAAGGCTTGACTATTGATTTGATGGACTCAATTTTATTTAAATAGATTTATTTTTGATATGAGGAGTGAAGGAAATGGCTTTAACAGCTGGTATCGTAGGTTTACCGAACGTTGGTAAGTCTACTTTATTTAACGCAATTACACAGGCAGGAGCGGAATCTGCAAACTATCCTTTCTGTACAATTGATCCAAACGTTGGAATTGTAGAAGTACCTGACCACCGTTTACAAAAACTAACTGAACTTGTTCAACCTAAGAAAACTGTTCCAACAGCATTTGAATTTACCGATATTGCAGGGATTGTGAAAGGTGCTAGTAAAGGTGAAGGGCTAGGAAACAAGTTTCTTTCACACATTCGTCAAGTAGACGCGATTTGCCAAGTGGTTCGTTGCTTTGCGGATGAGAACATTACACACGTTTCTGGAAAAGTCGATCCAATTGATGATATCGAAGTCATTAACCTTGAATTAATTCTTGCTGACATGGAATCCGTGGAAAAGCGTATTAGCCGTGTGGAAAAATTGGCTAAGCAAAAAGATAAGGATGCAGCAGCAGAATTTGAAGTCCTTGCGATGCTTCGTGATGCGTTTGAAGCAGAAAAACCAGCTCGTACAGTTGATTTCACTGAAGAACAAATGAAATTAGTTAAAGGATTACACCTATTAACGATTAAGCCTGTTCTGTATGTGGCTAATGTGAGTGAAGATGATATTGCCGATCCATCTGAAAATGAATATGTTCAAAAGGTTCGTGAATATGCTGCAGCTGATAATGCTGAAGTGATTGTTGTCTGTGCAAAAATCGAGGAAGAAATTGCCGAGCTTGAGGGCGAAGAAAAGGCGATGTTCCTTTCTGAACTAGGTATTGAAGAATCCGGTCTAGACCAGTTAATCCGTGCGGCATATAATTTGCTTGGCTTAGCAACTTACTTCACCGCTGGAGTGCAGGAAGTTCGTGCATGGACATTCAGAAAAGGAATGAAGGCTCCTCAGTGTGCGGGTGTTATTCACTCTGACTTCGAACGTGGATTTATCCGTGCGGAAACAGTTTCCTACGATGACCTCCTAGCAGCAGGCAGCCACAACGCGGCCAAAGAAGCAGGAAAAGTCCGTCTAGAAGGAAAGGAATACGAAGTAAAAGACGGCGACGTCATCCACTTCCGTTTCAACGTATAGTTTATAGCATATTGTTGAACTGGCATCCTGTTGATTGGAGCGGAAGGCATGAAGACTCCTGTGGGAGTATGGTTCAGGGGAGACCCCGCAGGCGCTTGCGCCGAGGAGGCTCGCCGAAACACCCACGAACCGCTCGTGCCTGGAGCGGAAATCAACAGACTAGGTACTATGTTTAAATCATTGTAAATAGGTAAAAATGGGAACAGGGAAAGAACATTGCTTTTCCTGTTTTTCTATGCTATAATCTTAACTTGTGAGTAATGAATAATTGCTCCTTGCCCAATCGGGCCGTTTAGACCAAAAGGAGGTGACTGTGATGAATAAGTACGAAATCATGTACATCATCCGCCCAAACATTGAAGAGGAAGCGAAAAAAGCTCTAGTTGAGCGTTTTAACACAATTCTTCTTGACAATGGTGCGGAAACTGCTGAAACAAAAGATTGGGGTAAGCGCCGTCTTGCATACGAAATCAACGATTTCCGTGACGGATACTACCAAATCGCTAAAACTACATCTTCAGCTGATGCAGTACAAGAATTTTCTCGTCTTGCAAAAATCAGCGAAGATATCATTCGCCATATCGTAATTAAAGAAGAAGCTTAATATTAATATAAAATTTTTTCAGGTGCGTACTGTTTCATGTGAAACAGTACCTGGAAGAAAAGGAGTTGATTCTGATGATGAATCGTGTCGTGCTTGTTGGCCGTTTAACAAAAGATCCTGATTTGCGCTATACGCCAAATGGGGTTCCTGTTGCTACCTTTACTCTAGCAGTTAATCGACCATTTTCTAGTCAAGCAGGTGAACGTGAAGCAGACTTTATTAACTGTGTTGTTTGGCGTAAACCGGCTGAAAATGTAGCGAACTTCTTGAAAAAGGGCAGTCTTGCAGGTGTTGATGGTCGTATTCAAACCCGCAACTATGAAGGACAAGATGGTAAACGTGTTTACGTTACAGAGGTTCAAGCAGAGAGCGTTCAGTTCTTAGAACCTAAAAGCTCGTCTGGTGGCGGCGGTGGAAGAGGCGACAATGATTATTTCGGTGCACCACCACGGGAACCGCAAGGAAACCAATATGGAGGCGGCAATCAGAATCAACGCCAGTACCAAAATCAAAACCAAAACCAAAATAAAGGTTTTACTCGTATGGATGAAGATCCATTTGCAGGAAATGGACAAATTGACATTTCCGATGATGATCTTCCATTCTAAACAACCTTTATTGAACGGGAATAAATAAAAAATTATAAAGGAGGGAATTTTCATGGCAGGAGGACGTAAAGGCGGTCGCGCAAAGCGTCGTAAGGTTTGCTATTTCACAGCAAATGGCATCTCTCGCATCGATTACAAAGATGTAGATTTACTAAAAAAATTCATCTCTGAGCGTGGAAAGATTTTACCACGTCGTGTAACTGGTACTAGCGCTAAATACCAACGTAAACTAACAGTTGCAATCAAACGTGCACGTCAAATGGCATTATTACCATTCGTGGCTGGAGAATAATACGTTTTTAAGGCAGTAAGGGATTACCCTTACTGCCTTTTCGTTTCTATAAAAGTTGAATGATAACTCTTTTCTAGTCTAAAATAAGAGGATAGCTTTCATAATTAGAGGTGAAGAAGTGAAAAATGTACATAAACTAACAGAGGGTGCTATTCTTTTAGCTACAATAGCAGCTCTCATCGCAATAAGTGTTTATGTTCCCATCGTGGGTTCTATTGTAAATTTAGCTATTCCAATACCGTTTATTTTATTTTCGGCGAAAAATAATGGAAAACTCATCTCCGCTTTCTTTGTGGCAAGTACCTTGATATCCTTCCTTGCAGGCTCTTTCATTGGAATGGCTCTCATGTTGTTCTACGGTTCAGTTGGAGTTGGTATCGGTTATTTGGTACAAAAAAATAAGAGTAGAGGTTTCATTTTACTTACTAGCACGCTTATCCTTGCGATTGGGATCGTTGTTTTTTATAGTGCTTCAGCTGCTTTTTTCCAAATGGACATCATTCATGAGCTGAAGACCTCTGTAAACGAATCATTGAAACAATCTGAAGAGATATTAAGGGCTCAAGGACAAGAGGACCAAATTGAAAAACTGCATAAGCAGGCTGATGACATGGTCAATCAAATAACAACCCTTGCGCCATTCTATTTGGTTTTCACTGCGGTATCTTTCTCATTTATTATTCAGTGGATTAGCTTTCCAGTTGTAAAAAGGTTTGGTGTAAATGTCCATCCTTGGGGGAGTTTCCGTCATTTATCCTTGCCAAAAAGTCTTTTATGGTATTATTTAATCGCATTAGGTTTGATGATGTTGTTTCATCCACATGAGGGAACATACCTATATACCGTATTCATTAATGTTAAAGTCATTTTAGAGTCATTAATTGTTTTACAAGGTCTTGCGTTTTTATTTTTTATTTTCCACCAAAGGTCTGTTGCAAAAGGACTTGGTGTGCTTGTTGTAATTCTTACTTTGATGATTCCAGTAGTCCGTTATATAATATTGATATTGGGCATTACTGATTTAGGCTTTGATTTTCGAAAGCAGTTTGAAAAGAAAGAGTAAGATTCACGACTAGGAGCTGAAAACTTTGCCTGCATTTTTAGAAAAGCGGTCAATACGATACCCCTTTTATGGGTTAGTTGGCGTTACAGTGGTACTGCTCATTATCCTGTTTTTATATAACTGGATATTAAGTGTGGCCGGGCTATTATTAATGTTTTTTCCTCTCTACTATATGTTTGTGATTGAGCACCGTCAAAGAAAGGAAATGGAAGAGTACATTTCAACGCTTTCCTACCGAGTTAAAAAGGTTGGCGAAGAAGCCCTTATGGAAATGCCAATTGGGATTATGCTCATCAATGAGGAGTACTTTGTCGAGTGGACAAATCCCTTTTTGGCCTCATGCTTTGATGAAGAGACATTAGTTGGAAGATCCCTTTATGATGTAGCAGATACGCTCATTCCGTTGTTAAAACAGGAAGTGGAAACGGAAATTATCACTCTTCATGACCGGAAGTTCCGTGTTATTCATAAACGTGAAGAGCGGCTTTTATACTTTTTTGATGTAACCGAGCAAAAGGAAATTGAGAAGAAGTACCAGGATGACCGCACAGTTATTGCTATTATTTTCTTAGATAATTATGATGATTTGACGCAGGGTATGGATGATCAAATGCGCGGGAGTATTAACAATCTCGTGACTTCTATCCTGAATAAATGGGCTCAGGATAATGGGATTTTCCTGAAGCGAATTTCTTCAGAACGTTTTATTGCGGTATTTAGTGAAGGCATTCTCCACTCTCTTGAGAAAGGGAAGTTCTCGATTCTGGATGAAGTGAGAGAAATGACATCTAAGCAAAATGTCTCTTTTACTTTAAGTATTGGTGTTGGAACAGGTGTTTCCTCCTTGCCTGAATTGGGAGCGCTAGCACAATCCAGTCTGGATTTAGCCCTAGGCAGAGGCGGCGACCAAGTTGCTATTAAACTGCCAAATGGCAAAGTGAAATTCTTTGGTGGGAAAACCAATCCAGTAGAAAAGCGGACAAGAGTAAGAGCGCGAGTAATTTCACACGCACTGAGGGATCTAATTACCGCCAGTGATAAAGTCATTGTCATGGGCCATAAAAACCCTGACATGGACTCTATCGGTTCAAGTATTGGTATTTATAAAGTAGCACAAATGAATCAAAAAGAGGCCTACATTGTTGTGAATACCATGGAAATGGACAGCGGTGTTAAAAGGCTAATGAATGAAATCCGTCAAAATGAGCAGCTATACTCGCATTTTATCGGTCCAGAACAGGCTTTAGAAATGGCGACAGACAAAACCCTTTTGGTGATTGTTGATACGCATAAGCCTGCCATGGTTATGGAAGAACGACTGTTAAATAAAATTGACAATGTGGTAGTTATTGACCATCATCGTCGTGGGGAAGATTTTATTGCCAACCCATTGCTTGTCTACATGGAGCCATATGCCTCCTCCACTGCCGAGCTTGTAACGGAATTTTTGGAATATCAGCCGAAACGCGGTAAAATTGAGATGATTGAAGCCACAGCATTATTGGCTGGGATCATTGTCGATACCAAAAGTTTCTCCTTACGTACAGGCTCTAGAACGTTTGATGCAGCCTCTTACTTACGGGCACATGGGGCAGATACCATTCTTGTCCAAAAGTTACTAAAAGAAGATGTAGATACATATATCAAGCGGGCAAGGCTAATTGAATCTGTTACCTTTTACCGTGAGGGTGTAGCCATTGCAAAGGGAAATGAAAATGAGTTAAATGATCAAGTCATTATCGCTCAAGCAGCAGATACTTTGTTAACCATGGATGGGGTTCTTGCTTCTTTTGTCATTTCTAAGCGGAGTGAAGGCGTCATTGGAATCAGTGCCCGATCACTAGGAAACATCAATGTCCAAGTGATTATGGAGAGCCTGAAAGGCGGCGGTCACCTTACGAATGCTGCGACCCAGCTTAGCGGTCTAACGATAAAAGAAACAGAGGACAAATTAAAGCTGGCTATTGATGAATATTTTGAAGGAGTGAAGAAAGAATGAAAGTAATTTTTCTTAAAGATGTTAAAGGAAAAGGAAAAAAAGGTGAAGTGAAAAATGTAGCTGATGGCTATGCACATAACTTTTTAATAAAGCAAGGTTTAGCGGTGGAAGCAAACAATGCCAACGTCAGCTCATTAGATGCCCAAAAGAAAAAACAAGAAAAGGAAGCGGCAGAAGAGCTTGCTGAAGCGAAAAAGCTGAAAGAAGTATTGGATCAAACAACAGTTGAGTTAACAGCAAAAGCTGGTGAAGGCGGAAGACTCTTTGGCTCCATTACTACAAAGCAAGTTGCAGAAGAATTACAAAAGAAGCACGGAATAAAAATTGATAAGCGCAAGATGGAACTGGCTGATGCGATTCGTACACTTGGCCATACAAAGGTTCCAGTGAAGCTTCATCATGAAGTTACAGCAACTTTGACGGTTTCTGTTAAAGAGGTAAAATAATCTGGGATAAAAATTCCCAGTGCGAAATTCTGTATAACCATGTTAGAATATAAAAGTTATCAATGATGTGATCGGTATGTGCTGGTCACATTTTTCTTTTTCGGATATGCTATAATACTTTTATACTATTACGCTAAAATCATCCTACTAGAATAGGAGGTTTTTTATAGATGAATGATTTATTCGCGGATCGTATGCCGCCACAAAATATAGAGGCCGAACAGGCTGTTTTAGGGGCTATCTTTTTAGAACCCTCTTCTTTAACACTCGCTTCAGAAATTCTTATTCCTGAGGATTTTTATCGTGCTTCCCATCAAAAGATATTCAATGTCATGCTCGACTTGAATGATCAAGGGAAAGCGGTTGACTTGATTACCGTAACGGAAGAGCTGGCAGCAGCCAAGCTTTTAGAAGATACAGGCGGTGTTAGTTATTTAAGTGAACTGGCCGGGTCTGTGCCTACAGCCGCCAACATTGAATATTATGCTAGAATCGTAGAAGAAAAGTCCTTGCTTAGAAGGCTGATTCGTACGGCGACGAATATTGCTACTGATGGGTATTCGCGTGAGGATGAGGTAGAAGCTCTCTTAAGTGAAGCGGAAAAAAGCATTATGGAAGTGGCCCAAAGAAAGAATGCGGGTGCGTTCCATAATATTAAAGATGTTCTTGTCCGTACGTATGACAATATCGAGGAAATGCACAATCGCGTAGGAGAGATTACTGGAATTTCTACTGGATTTGCTGAGCTCGATCGAATGACTGCTGGATTCCAACGCAATGACTTAATTATTGTTGGTGCCCGTCCATCCGTAGGTAAAACTGCCTTTGCCTTGAATATTGCTTCCAATGTAGCGGTTAAAACAGGAGAAAATGTAGCGATTTTCAGTCTCGAGATGGGTGCTGAACAGCTGGTTATGCGTATGCTTTGTTCTGAAGGGAATATTGATGCCCAAAGACTTCGTACCGGCTCTCTGACCGATGAGGACTGGGGCAAGCTGACAATGGCAATGGGTAGTCTTTCGAATTCTGGAATTTTTATCGACGATACGCCAGGGGTTAGAATCAGTGAAATCCGTTCGAAATGCCGTCGCTTACAGCAAGAGCATGGTCTTGGCATGATTTTAATTGATTACTTGCAGCTTATTTTAGGAAGCGGCCGAGCGGGTGAGAACCGTCAGCAGGAGGTTTCGGAAATTTCCCGTTCCTTAAAGCAGTTAGCTCGTGAGCTTAAGGTCCCTGTTATCGCCCTTTCGCAGCTTTCCCGTGGTGTGGAGCAGCGTCAAGATAAGCGCCCAATGATGTCTGATATCCGTGAATCAGGAAGTATCGAGCAGGATGCCGATATCGTTGCCTTCTTATATCGTGATGATTACTATGATAAAGAATCTGAGAATAAGAATATCATTGAGATTATTATTGCCAAACAGCGTAACGGCCCAACTGGAACGGTTTCGCTGGCGTTTGTTAAGGAATATAATAAGTTCGTGAACCTCGAGACGCGGTATGAGTCGCCGGGGGCATAAAGGTTAGCCTTTTTGGGGCTAGCCTTTTTTTGTTTTTGAGGAGGCCTCGTGCCCGTGAAGGGTTGGAAATTGGGTGAATGGTAACTAGTCGGTGGGACTAGTGCCCGTGGAGGGGTGAAAATCGGGTAAACGGTAACTAGTCGGTGGGACTAGTGCCAGTGGAGGGGTGAAAATCGGGTAAACGGTAACTAGTCGGTGGGACTAGTGCCCGAGATGGGGTGAAAATTGTGTGAATGGTAACTAGTCGGTGGGACTAGTGCCCGAGAAGGGGTGAAAATTGTGTGAATGGTAACTAGTCGGTGGGACTAGTGCCAGTGGAGGGGTGAAAATCGGGTAAACGGTAACTAGTCGGTGGGACTAGTGCCCGTGAAGGGATGGAAATTGGGTAAACGGTAACTGGTCGGTGGGACTAGTGCCAGTGAAGGTGTGAAAATTGGAAAGACGGTAACTAGTCAGCGGGACTAGTGCCCGTCTCAGATGTGAAAGTAAAGAAACGGTACCTAGTCAAAACAACTAATGCCCGTTGAAAAATAAAAATTTTTCCAACGGGCACTAAAATAATCTAGTTAATCTTTAGGGGGTATATAATTAGTAGACTTACTGCTTCCTACACGATTATAGTGTCTAGAAAGAATTCTCCGAAGGGTTTTCTTAGATTTTATAATATCGCACCACTCCTGGATAATATTTGTGGTAATTTTTATATCCGGAAAAAGAAGGATCAGTTCATTTACTGTACGTAGGACAGCGGCATCGACCTCCTCTGTACAGCCACAATTAGCACATACCAGCATCCGCCCCGACACCTCAGAAAAAAAGCCGTCGCCTTGTGGACAGATAATCCCCTTTTTTAATGAATCAAAATTGTAACCAGGTAATCGCGAGTAAGGTAATTCTACTTTATGAAGAGCTACTAGTTTCTCCGCTAATTTGTAATGATTTTTTTGTAAGTTTGCCGGCTTTGTATTTAACATCTTTAAAAAACGGTTGAGCTGCGTTGGATAAACGATAGTAGTATTAATAGTGGGTTGATATAAGTGGAATTCAGGGTTGATGAAAATGAGATAGGATTCAATCGGATAATGATATCCAAGTTCGTGGAGTAGTCCTCTTAATAGGATTTGAGAGCGGTTAAGTTGATGTAGGGGATTTTTCACGTCTTGCTTAGGAGTGATAAGCCATTTTTCGCCCTCGATGTAATGGTCACCTTCAAAATTTTTTATGTCTAAATTATAAATAGTTTCTTGCGAAATAAGTAGGGTATCAATTTGAAATGTAGATTGATTCATTTCAAGTAATAGACCTTGAAGAATAATCCAATCGTCTGAAAGCCCATCTAACCATAAATCACTCTTTAGCTCCCCTTCATAACCTTTTTTTAGGTTTAAGTATCTTTTCAACTCTTTAGTTGAAAAATCCATCCGGGCATGTAAATACTCTAGTAGTATTAATTCTAATGTCTTTTGCCGATGCTTAATAATCATGTTCCACATCCTTTTATTATTTTAATAAAACTACACTTTCATTTTATGGAAAAAGGTCATATTTTACAAGTTGTGATTTCAGTAGAATAACAAATTAATATTTTACGAACATAATATAAACATTTATGTAAAATGTTCGTGTTTTATTGATTTTTGTCCGCTAAATTGTTAAACTATCTGAGGGAATAATAATTATTTACTGAAAGCAAAAATTTCGGAGGTGCCTTTTATGTCATCAGTAGTGGTTGTTGGTACGCAATGGGGAGACGAAGGAAAAGGGAAAATTACTGATTTCCTTTCTGAGAATGCAGAAGTAATCGCACGTTATCAAGGTGGAAACAATGCAGGCCACACCATCAAGTTTAATGGAGAAACCTACAAATTACACCTCATTCCATCTGGGATTTTCTATAAAGAAAAAGCATGTGTAATTGGAAATGGTATGGTGGTCGATCCAAAGGCACTTGTTCAAGAACTTGCTTATTTACACGAAAAAGGGATTACAACGGATAATCTACGTATTAGTAACCGTGCCCATGTCATTCTCCCTTATCATCTTAAGCTGGATGAAGTGGAAGAAGAACGTAAAGGTGCCAATAAAATTGGTACAACGAAAAAAGGAATCGGTCCTGCATACATGGATAAAGCGGCTCGTGTCGGTATTCGTATGGCAGATTTATTAGACCGTGAAATTTTTGAAGAAAAGCTGGAGCATAACCTAGCAGAGAAGAATCGATTATTCGAACGTATATATGAAACAACAGGTTTTACAAAAGAAGAAATTCTTGATGAGTACTATGAGTATGGCCAACAAGTGAAAAAGTACGTTTGTGATACATCTGTTGTATTAAATGATGCTTTAGATGAAGGCAAGCGTGTACTTTTTGAAGGTGCACAAGGTGTCATGCTTGATATTGACCAAGGTACCTATCCATTCGTTACTTCTTCTAATCCTGTAGCAGGTGGGGTAACAATTGGTTCCGGTGTAGGTCCTTCTAAAATCACACATGTAGTGGGAGTATGTAAAGCTTATACTTCTCGTGTAGGTGATGGACCGTTCCCGACTGAATTACATGATGAAATTGGTCACCAAATCCGTGAAGTTGGCCGTGAATATGGTACAACTACAGGACGTCCTCGCCGTGTCGGCTGGTTTGACAGTGTTGTTGTCCGCCATGCGCGTCGTGTGAGTGGATTAACGGATCTTTCACTTAATTCAATCGATGTATTAACTGGCATTGAAACACTGAAAATTTGTACGGCTTATCGCCATAAGGATGAGTTAATCACCGAATATCCTGCGAATTTACGCATTCTAGCAGAGTGTGAGCCGGTTTACGAGGAGTTACCAGGCTGGACAGAGGATATTACAGGCGTGAAATCATTGGATGAGCTACCTGCAAATGCACGCCACTATGTAGAGCGTGTAACACAGTTAACAGGTGTCCCATTAACTACCTTCTCTGTAGGCCCTGATCGTAATCAAACAAACGTTGTAAGAAGCCCTTGGAGACAAGTTTAAAACATAATGAGGAGCCCTCAAATTTGAGGGCTTCAATTATTTTAAAAGTTTTTTTGAAAAAGTATTGCCTAAATAGTATTAACCATGCTATTATAAAAAGCGTCGCCACGATACGACAAGAAAACACAAACCATTTTCATATGAGAGCCATTAGCTCAGTTGGTAGAGCACGATCGAGTAAGCTTCATAGAAATAGCATCAGGGCACACGCCGAGCTGCTACTTGAATAAGCTTTCTGAGGCGTGGGCATCCGTAGCTACAAAAAGATTAGTGAAATAACTTCATTCGAGAGCCATTAGCTCAGTTGGTAGAGCATCTGACTTTTAATCAGAGGGTCGAAGGTTCGAGTCCTTCATGGCTCACCATTTTAATATTTTATATGGCCCCTTGGTCAAGCGGTTAAGACACCGCCCTTTCACGGCGGTAACACGGGTTCGAATCCCGTAGGGGTCATCGGCATTTGATTGTCAGCAAGTGACTGGCAAGGACGGTTTCCTTGCTGATGATCAATTTATAATGGTCCGGTAGTTCAGTTGGTTAGAATGCCTGCCTGTCACGCAGGAGGTCGCGGGTTCGAGTCCCGTCCGGACCGCCATTATACATATTACAAAGTTTATTATGGCTCAGTAGCTCAGTCGGTAGAGCAGATTGCTCACATCCTGATTTTGCTTCTGCGGCAATCTGCGAAAAAGAACGTGAGTTCTTTTGAGCAAAGGGCTAATTCTCAATAAAGGATTAGTGAATCATCTTAATATGGCTCAGTAGCTCAGTCGGTAGAGCAAAGGACTGAAAATCCTTGTGTCGGCGGTTCGATTCCGTCCTGAGCCATCCCAAAAAGGAGTTTGCAGAAGCAAACTCCTTTTCCTTTTCCTCAAAACACACTTTTTGTAACAGCTGCGTAATAAAACCTCCATTTCTCTTCCAATAGAGGAATAATTCTCTTTTCCTATTTCACCGCTCCTTTTCTATTACTCTTGAACTATAAAAAACATTGATATGATAGGGATTACAACCTACTATATCCAGAGATTTTCAGACAAAATCCAAGCTTATTTGACTATAATTTTCCAAACGAAAGTAGAAAAATGTCAACAATTATACATTTTTGTTACATTATATCAACTATTAATCTTTTTAAATTAATCTATGGTAAAGTAAAGAAGGTCTAAAATTCTGGAAAATTCTTAGTTAGTCAAAAGTACTAGAGTAAGAGGGTTTTACCGTGGTTTAGGAGGAAAAAATGCTTTTCAAAAAAATAGCGAAAACAAAAAAGTTTTTACTACTTAAAACAACCATTATTACTGTAATGGCAGCATCTGCTGTTGCCTTCAGCAGTGGACCGGTTGCACTTGCTACATCATCGAATGTAACCACCATTTATCAAGTCTATCTGAATGGTACATATATTGGGAATGTGACGGATAAACGTCTTGTCGATCAATTAGTTGACCATGAAATTAAGGAAGCGAAGAAAACGCTTAAGGATGTCACACTAAAATTTGGACCGCAAGTGCAGTATATACCTGAACAGGTCCTACATGCTACAGCCAACAATCAAGAAACACTGCAAACAATAAAAAATTCATTCCAGCTGCAAGCAGAGGCATCAGCCATTGTTATTGATGGAAAGCCAGTTGTATATCTTGAAAACAAAGATGCGGCGGAAGATGTCGTTAAAAGTTTAAAGTTACAATATGTAACAGAAGAGCAATTAAAGGAACTAGAGGATCGAAAAGCCTCAGATAATACTGCTTTACCCGCATTAAAGGAAAATGAAACACGTATTTTAGACGTCCGGTTATCAAAAGATGTTTCTATTCACACAGAGAACGTTGCTCCAAAGGATATCATGTCTATTAAGGAAGCCGTCACCTTTTTACAAAAGGGAACGTTAGTAGAGCAGAAATATGTGGTTCAAGAAGGCGATGTACTTGAAACAATTGCTGCGAACCACGGCTTAAGCCAAGCAGACATCTTAGCAATTAATCCAGGTCTGACTGCTGAATCTCTGTTAAAAATCGGACAGGAATTAAATGTTACCGTACCCCAGCCGTATGTTGCTGTCATTGTTGATAAGGAAGCCAGTTTGAAGGAAGATATCGCCTTTGCTAATGAAGTGGTTGAGGATTCGTCTATGCCTAAGGGCGAAACAAAAGAAAAACAAGCAGGGCTAAATGGTTCACGTCTAGTAAACTATTTGATATCTGAACAAAATGGCGTTACCCTTAAGAAGGATCAAACAAGTGAACAAATCATACAGCAGCCCGTCAATCATATTTTAATTAAAGGAACCAAGGTAATCCCTTCTCGTGGAGAGGGAACCTTTGCCTGGCCTACAGTAGGTGGGTATATTTCTAGTAAACAAGGTCACCGCTGGGGAAAAATGCACAAAGGGATTGATATTGCCCGACCAAGTAATAAGACAATCAAGGCTGCCGATAATGGTGTGGTTGTCTCCGCTGGATGGGATTCAGGTGGTTATGGGAATAAAGTCATTATCGACCATAAAAATGGGTTCCGTACATTATATGCCCATATGTCATCAATCAAGGTAAGTGTAGGTCAAACGGTTTCGAAAGACACGCCAATTGGAATCATGGGTGCAACAGGAAACGTAACTGGAGTACACCTCCATTTTGAAGTATATAAAAACGGAAGTCTGGTCAATCCACTTTCTTATTTAAGATAAAATAGTTTGAAGGTCTCTAGTCTCCGCTAGAGACTTTTGCTTTTTTAGAAATAGTAATGGAAAAATATTCTATTCCAATCTTACCAAATGCTAGTTATAGGTGAATTAATACTAATAAAATGGTAAAGTAAAATAGTATAGTTATGACTTTTTACAGCTTTTGATTGAATAGATAAATGATAATAAAAGGAGCAATGGTATGGAAAAGAAAATTCTTGTTGTGGACGATGAAAAGCCAATTGCAGATATTTTGCAGTTTAACCTGAAAAAAGAAGGATATGTTGTCTATTGCGCCTATGATGGAAATGAAGCACTTGAACTGGTGGAAGAGGTTCAGCCAGATTTAATTCTCTTAGATATTATGCTCCCATTAAAAGACGGAATGGAAGTCTGCCGCGAAGTCCGTAAAAAATATGAAATGCCGATTATTATGCTGACTGCGAAGGATTCAGAAATCGATAAAGTATTAGGCCTTGAGTTAGGGGCAGATGACTACGTAACAAAGCCATTTAGTACAAGGGAATTAATTGCCCGAGTGAAAGCAAATTTACGTAGACATCAGCAGGTCTTATCGCAGCCTGATGCAGAGAATGAGACAAATGAAATTGAAATCGGCTCACTTGTTATACATCCAGATGCCTATGTGGTTTCTAAGCGCGGGGAAACGATTGAACTAACACACCGTGAGTTTGAACTGCTTTATTACTTAGCTCAGCACATTGGCCAGGTCATGACGAGAGAACACCTTCTACAAACCGTTTGGGGTTACGACTATTACGGTGATGTAAGAACGGTGGACGTAACCGTTAGACGCCTGCGTGAAAAAATTGAAGATAGCCCAAGCCATCCGACATGGATTGTGACTCGCCGTGGTGTCGGATATTATTTACGGAATCCTGAACAGGAGTAGTCTTTTTGATGAAAAAGGTTGGATTCTTTCGTTCGATACACGTAAAATTTGTCATCATCTATGTCCTGCTTATTTTAGTTGCTATGCAAATTATCGGCGTGTATTTTGTCAAGCAGCTGGAAGAAACACTCAGGACTAACTTTCAAACATCACTAAAAGAGCGCGTCAATTTGCTTGCCTATAATATTGTGGAAGAAATGAAAAAAGAGCGTACTCCAGAGGATCCAACAGTCGAAGAAGATATTAAGAAAATCCTTCGAGACTTTGATGCGGGGGATATTTCTGAGGTTCGGGTGATTGAAAATAGATCACTCAAAATTCTCGGCACATCCAACACCAACAATCAGGGTCTTGTTGGACAACGGACAACAGAGCTTCGAATTAAACAATCGATGGTGATGGAAGAGGATCAGAGTGTCATTCAAATTGACCCACATACAGGGGACCGGATTTGGGTACTTGCTACCCCTATTAAATCAGGGAAAAAGGTCATCGGGGCCATCTATCTTGTCGCAAAAATAGAAAATGTGTTTGAACAAATGAAAACCATCAATGGTATTTTTGCGACAGGAACCGCGATTGCTTTATCGATCACGGCTGTTTTAGGAATTCTATTAGCCCAGACCATCACCCGACCGATTGCTGATATGAAGAAGCAGGCATTAGCCATGGCGAAAGGGAACTTTTCAAGGAAAGTAAAGGTGTACGGGTATGATGAGATTGGGACACTCGCAATTACTTTTAACAACTTGACGAAAAAGTTGCAAGAAGCACAGGCAATGACCGAAGGAGAACGAAGAAAGCTTTCCTCTGTTCTTTCTTATATGACAGATGGGGTTATTGCGACAGATCGGAAAGGGCGAGTCATTTTGATTAATGAACCGGCAGCCAAACTGCTGAATGTTTCACGTGAAACAGTTCTATCGCAACCGATCGTCTCCCTTCTGAAATTAGATGATACGAATACATTTGAAGACTTACTCGAAGAAAAGGAATCGTTAATTCTAGATTATAGCACCAAAAAGGAGCGCTACTTCCTTCGTGCTAATTTCTCCGTTATTCAAAAGGAAACTGGCTTTGTAAACGGACTGATTGCTGTTCTGCATGATATTACCGACCAGGAGAAAATTGATGCGGAAAGACGCGAATTTGTGGCCAATGTATCCCATGAGCTTAGGACCCCTCTAACAACGATGAGAAGTTATTTAGAGGCCTTGGCCGATGGTGCATGGCAGGATGAAGAAATCGCTCCGAACTTTCTAGAAGTAACCCGAACAGAGACGGAGCGAATGATCCGATTGGTCAATGATCTGTTACAGCTTTCCAAAATGGATAGTACAGATTATCGACTGACGATTGAATGGGTGAATTTTGTGGACTTCTACCACCGAATCATCGATCGGTTCGAGATGACCAAGGAGCAAAAGATTACCTTTAAACGAAAGCTTCCTAACCATGCCATTTTTATAGAAGTGGATGAAGATAAGATGACACAGGTCTTATATAATATCATTTCTAATGCCTTAAAGTATTCTCCTGAAGGTGGACAAGTAACATTCTCCATTAAAGAAGAAGAAAGTAGAATTATTGTTAGTGTCAAGGACCAGGGCGTAGGAATTCCTAAGGATAACATCGAAAAGATCTTCGACCGTTTTTATCGCGTTGATAAAGCAAGAACTCGTAAACTGGGCGGCACTGGTTTAGGATTAGCGATTGCGAAGGAAATGGTCAATGCACACGGGGGATCGATTTGGGCAACAAGTGAGGAAGGCAAAGGAACAACCATTTCGTTTTCACTTCCATACGAGCGTTCAGAAGAGGATGAATGGTCATGAGATACGAAAATATTAAATCAGGGATCTTAATTATATTAGTCTTGGTAAGTATTCTTTTAACCTGGAATCTTTGGACCTATCAACCCAATTATGACACCATGGAAAACAGTAATACTGTAAAAGAGGTTACGGTTAGCGAAAAGCAAGAGGTACAAAGTCTTGTCAGTCCAGACCAGGTTTTATTCCATTTGAAGGGCAAGCATTATGGCACCAACAATCCAGTGGAATTAGATAAGATGGTAAAAGAACTTAGAAAGTGGACCTTTTTTGATGTCAAAAATGTGACTGATAAAGTGGGGAATATGAACGATTTAGCACGTAAGGATGGAAATGCAGAAATTATTTTCTCAGGAGAAATCCCTATAGAGCTATATCGCAGCGTCTTAAATATTGAAGGAAAAAAGGTACCCTCCTTTAATTTCAATCGTATTATTATAGATGTTGATAATTCAGAGAAGGACACCGGCAGTGTTTATTTTGTTTCCTCTGAAAATCAACAGGTATATTTAAGTCGGATTTCTTCCGCCAACCTAAGTGAGTTTAATCATGATTTTTATAAAAATGCAGCTCGTTATCCTGAGTTTTTTGCCTTTGAAACCTCTGAGAGAAAAACGATTTATTTGCCAGAGGGAAAAACGGAGATGACATCCTATAAGTATTTGCCGGTCGCAGTCAATTCAGAGGAATTCAAGGATGCGCTGTTTAATGATCCAAGTTATGTGCAAAAAAGCTTTATCTCCCACGGGGAAGAATACGCAAATGATTCTAGTAAGATGACGATTAATTATGATACAAATATGCTTCAATATGTAAACCCTATTCCGGAAGATAATTATCTTGATAGCTCATATGATTTAGTTAAGCGCAGCATTGATTTCGTGAATGAGCACGGCGGGTGGACAGGCCCTTATCGGTATGTTTCGAAAAGAGAATATAACCGTTCCGTTACTTTCCGTTTGTACAGTGAGGATGGTTTTCCTGTCTTTAACGATAGGGGACTTTCCGAGATCTATGAAGAATGGGGAAGAGATGAAATAAAGAAATATGTACGTTCCTACATTGCCCTTAACTTGCCTTTAACAACTGAAATGCAAAAGGTGACACAGCCTTCCGGTCATGAAGTATTGGAGTTCATAAAAAGGAAGCCAAACTTTAAACCAGAGCTGCTAGAGGACCTGATGTTAGGCTATCGAATGGAAAGGGATTCGGAGGAGAATAAATTGATTCTCTTAGAACCGACCTGGTTTTATCGATACGATAAAACATGGGGACAGATTACGATGGACGATCTAGGAGGCTCGAAGCATGGATTGGAGTAAAATTAAGACCATTTTTATCTTGACCTTCTTGATTTTAGATGTGTATCTGTTATTTCAATTCATGAAGATACGGGATGCCAATAAGTATGAAATCAAAACAGAGGCTTCCTTCGAAGAACGATTAAAGACCGACGAGATTAAGTATGTGGAACTTCCAAAGGAACCGATTAAAAGTCAGTATTTGAGCGCAAAGCCGAAGACTTTTACTAAAGGGGATATCGCCAAGTTGAAAGGACAGACGGTGTCTTTAAAGGAGCCTGGGGCAACTCTTCAGGTTACTCTTGAAAAGCCCGTGCAGCTCAATTCTAAGTTTGAACCTGCAGAACTGGCCACTTTTTTAAAGGATAATATCCTGTTTGGTGAGCATTATCAATTTTGGGAGAAGAATGACAAGAAAAATACGATTACCTATTTTCAACAATATGATAACTTCCCACTATTTAAAAATAGGAATGGGATGATTACATTCACGATTAATGCGGATAATCAAATTGTCTCCTATCAACAAACCTATCTCGAAGGAATTGAAAAGCTAATGGGAAAGGAAGAAATTCTTCCTCCATTAAAAGCACTTGAAACCCTTCATTCTAAAGGGAATTTAAAACCAAAGAGTAAAATTACCAAGGTTGAGCTTGGATATTCGACACTCGTTCAGTTGGCGGCTTCTCAAGTGTTAGCGCCAACCTGGCGATTTGTTGTCGATGATAAAGAAAGCCTATTTGTTAACGCATTTGAAGGCCAGATTATTGAATTTAACAACGATGAAAATAGTAAAGTGGAGTGATTAAATCATGTCTTTACGATATAGCATTCTGGCTAGCGGGAGTACGGGAAATGCTCTCTATGTGGAGTCGGATGAGCATTCCTTTCTTGTCGATGCTGGATTCAGCGGGAAGCAAATGGAATCGCTGTTTGCTAATATTGACCGTGATATTAGTAAGCTCTCCGGTATCTTTGTTACCCATGAACACAGTGATCATATTAAAGGAATCGGCATTCTTGCTCGTAAGTATCATTTACCTGTTTTCGCCAATGAAAAAACCTGGCGGGCTATGGAGAGCTCAGTGGGGGCTATTCCAACGGAACAAAAGTTCACTTTTGATATGGAAACAGTAAAGAGCTTTGGGGGAACCGATATCGAATCATTTGGCGTTTCACATGACGCAGCTGAACCAATGTTTTATGTATTCCACCATTCAGGCAAAAAGCTGGTGTTGATTACGGATACAGGCTATGTAAGTGACCGAATGAAGGGGATTATCTCCAATGCCGATGTGTATATTTTTGAATCTAACCATGACGTGCAGATGCTTAGAATGGGAAGATATCCGTGGAATATTAAACGCAGAATTTTAAGCGATGTCGGTCATGTATCTAATGAAGATGCCGCTCTTGCCATGAGTGATGTGGTGGGCGACAAGACCAAACGTGTGTATCTTGCCCACTTAAGTCTCGATAACAACATGAAGGACTTAGCAAAGATGTCAGTAGCCCAAACACTTCAAAGCCGCGGTCTCATTGTAGGAGAACAATTTGACCTCTACGACACAGACCCAAAAACACCAACCATCTTAACAGCAGTTTAATAATTATTTCGAAAGAGGCTTCCATTCAGGGAGCCTTTTTTGGTGCGGAAATCAACAGGACTTGTTAAAAGAATCTTTATGAAAAAATTATGAACAAACTCGTAAGTTTTTCATAATTTTAGCCTAATTTTTAGAAATTTAAGGTAGAACGAGTATAATTGTTATTATAAGCCAAAATAGTAATTAGCAATCTTTTCGAAAGAGAGGAATGGTGTAAATTGGGTTATTATGATGATCATTCACAAGGGCGCTATCGGGAACAAAAGGGTAAAAAAAGTGGAATCTTTCTCGCTAGTTTAGTTGGAGCCATACTCGGAGCAATTTTAGTTATCATTGCCATTCCAGCCTTGTCTAACCAAGGTGTTCTGCCTTATGAGATAAATCCAGCTCAGGATGCAGGAACAGAAAATACCACCACGAATAATAACCAGCAAAAGATCGTTCAAAGGCAAGTTTCCTACGACGTGAATACAAATACCACAAAAGCAGTGGATAAAGCGGCAGATGCGGTTGTGGGCATCAACAACATCCAGTCATCAAGCTTCTGGTCAGATAATGGTGACAGCTCAGAGGAAGCTGCTGGAACAGGTTCAGGCGTCATTTATAAAAAGGAAGGTAATAAAGCGTACGTCGTGACCAATCACCATGTAGTGGAAGGTGCGACAAAGTTAGAAGTAAGTATGCAAGACGGAACAAAAATTCCGGCCAAGCTGCTGGGAAGTGATATTTGGACCGATTTAGCCGTACTTGAAATTGATGCGAGTAAAATAAAGAAAGTGGCAGAGTTTGGTGATTCTGATAGCTTAAAAATGGGTGAACCAGTTATTGCGATTGGGAATCCATTAGGAGCAACCTTCTCAGGTTCAGTTACACAAGGGATTATCTCCGGAATTAAACGGACGATTCCAGTGGATATCAATCAAGATGGTATTATTGACTGGCAGTCAGAGGTTCTGCAAACGGATGCCGCAATTAATCCAGGAAACAGCGGTGGTGCGTTAATCAATATCGCTGGTCAAGTGATTGGGATTAATTCAATGAAAATATCTCAAGAAGCGGTTGAAGGAATTGGGTTATCGATCCCTATTAACTCGGCAAAGCCAATTATCAGTGATCTTGAACAGTTTGGTTCAGTCAAACGTCCATACATGGGAGTGGACTTAAAATCAGTTTCAGAAATTCCTGCTTATTATCAGCAGGAGGCATTGAAACTTCCACGTGATGTGAATTACGGTGTAGCCTTACGTCAGGTAGTTCCAAATTCTCCTGCATCTCTTGCTGGATTAAAAGAGCTGGATGTCATCGTTGAAATGGACGGTCAAAAGATAAATGATGTCATCGATCTTCGTAAACATCTGTATCAGAAAAAGAAAATTGGCGACAAAATGAAGATTAAATACTATCGAGAGGGCCAGTTAAAAGAGACAACCTTAACGCTATCTGGAGAGAAACTACAATAAGAAAAACCAGGCAAGTGAATCATCACTTGCCTGGTTTTTCTTTTAGTATGGTATGATGTATTTTGTTCTTAAAGCGGCTGAATGACCGTTGATTAGAAAGTAAACAATAGGAATAACAGAATTCAATTGTGTAGGGAGTGAACAAAATGATTTATTGCTGTGAGGAACACGTGGATGTAGCATTGGATACCGTTGTGGATGAGTATGAAACATTCCCTGTTTTATCAAAAATCGATGTGGATAACTTATCAACAAGTTGTGAATACTGCCAAAATACAGCTGTATATATGGTGGCGAACAAGTGATTCCATACAAGATGTGGACAAAAAATGTGGATATGTGGATAACTTCTGTGGATATGTTGTTTGTAAACTGTTTGTAATAAAAATAAAAGGGTTGTGGATTGTGAATATCTCGATCATTACGGTTGGTAAATTAAAAGAAAAATATTTAAAACTTGGGATTGAGGAATACGTTAAGCGACTGTCTGCGTATGCAAAAATGGATATAGTAGAAGTCGCAGATGAAAAAGCTCCGGAAGAATTAAGTGAGTTAGAAATGGTTCAGGTGAAGCAAAAAGAGGGAGAAAGAATTCTTGCTAAAATCAGTGCAGATACATATGTAATTGCCTTAGCTATTCAAGGAAAATTGCAATCCTCAGAAGAACTGGCAGATACGTTAGATAAATTAGCTACGTACGGGAAAAGTAAGATTGCCTTTGTAATTGGCGGTTCGCTAGGGCTAAGTGAGGAAGTGTTGAAAAGGTCGAATGAGCAGCTCTCCTTTTCCCGGATGACCTTCCCCCACCAACTGATGCGATTGATTTTAGTTGAACAGATCTATCGAGCTTTCCGGATTAATCGGAATGAACCTTATCATAAATAGAGGTAGTTTTTTTGGAAAAACCCTAGTATGTGTCATGATGAAAAACAATTTGTTGCTTCGGCAGGATTTTGTCCTTCATGAAGTGGATGAAGGACATTGTGCCGGCTCCTCAAGAGGGTTTTGTCCTTCATAAAGCAGATGGAGAATAATTTGTCGGTCCAACAGCCAAACCTCTATACATATAGAAAAACACACTGAAATTGGGATTCAGTGTGTTTTTCGACTTCTCAAATGGAAAAGTTTTTTTACTCAGGCTTAACAGCTATGAATTCGTCAATAGTTTCAGGGGTATGTTTACCTTCTTTTCCTTGGAAAAGGTTGATATTAACGGTCACATCCATGCATCCAAGATATTTTCCGTTTTTATCCCGTACTGCCATGAATTTTTGATAAATTTGACCAGTTTCACCAGTGTGTTTTGGAAACCAAAATTCCCATTCGTCGCGTGCTCCTGAACGAAAATCATTCAACAATTTTTCAACATGATGAGCCACCTTTGGGTGAAGCTCAAGCACATGGCGACCAATTGCTTCGTTACGACGACCATGAACACGGTTTGGATTATTTGAATACCAGCGGAAAATATCGTTAGCATCGCAAAAACCCATTTCAAATGGTAAAAGATTGATAATTGAATCTAAAGTGCTTGCTTTAATTGCACCAGTTTCAAAATTAATGATAGCTTCAGGACTAATTAATTCTGATAATTTATTTTCAGACATTAGTAACACTCCTTTATGCAATATCTCTTTATGAAAAGTAATTGTACAAATATTAGTGAGAAAAATCCTCAACTTTTAGGTGATTATTATCTAATCTCATTAATAATGATAGCATTAATAATGTTAGCGAATTGTGATTTATCTCACTAAAAATTGTTTTTGATCAACCATAGCATAAATAGGTAACAAGAAAAGGAGTGTTCCACAATGAGAACACTCTTTTACTTTTTCCATACCGAAATTAATCTATTAAATATACATATGTGTGTTAAGTGTATGAAATTATACTCATTTAGGATTAGGGATAGGTATAACTTAGTTGGTACATGTAATAATTTTCCTAGAATTATTTTGTGCAAACGATTGCATTAACTTTGCAATTGTTATTATAATAGATAATGTTAATTTGGTTGGTAGATTAACCAAAACAGTAACCTTTTACATAGATAACGCAATTATTTTTTTAACTAAAATGGTGCAAACGTTTGCGCAAACGGTTGCAAAATACGCTGTTGGTATTCATGAATATGACGTAATGATAGAAATTTAGGAGGATATTATGTTAGCAGAAAAGCTTGATCAAACTAGTAAGAAAAGTACTAAACAACAATTGCCAAGTCTCCCCGTTAATATGATCTGGTTAATTAGTTTTGGTTTCTTGGGTGTACAAATGGCATTCTCTTTACAAAGTTCTAATATGGGGCGAATCTTCCAAACGATTGGCGCCGATCCAAATACACTAGGTTTCTTCTTCATCTTACCGCCGTTGGCAGGTTTAATTGTCCAGCCCTTAGTGGGATATTTTTCTGACCGCACGTGGATACCAAGACTAGGAAGGCGTATCCCGTATCTGCTGGTTGGTGCTATTGTAGCTGTAATTGTTATGTGCTTGCTTCCAAACTCGGGAAGTTTAGGATTTGGTCCAATGGCCGCCCTCACTTTTGGTGCGGTTACTATCTTATTTATGGATGTATCTTCGAATGTAGCGATGCAGCCATTTAAGATGATGGTTGGCGATATGGTTAATGAAGAGCAAAAAGGATTTGCTTATTCTATTCAAAGTTTCTTATCTAACAGCGGTTCTGTGTTAGCTTGTATATTCCCCTTTCTTTTAACCCTTCTCGGTGTATCAAACAGTGCGCCTAAAGGGGTTGTACCGCAGTCAGTTGTAATTTCTTTTTATGCAGGAGCCATTATTTTAATTATTTGCAGCCTTTTTACGGTTTTTAAGGTTAAAGAATACTCACCGGCTGAGTATGCTGCTTATCATGGTATTAAGGAAAGTGCTAGCAAGGAAAAGGTTAGTTTTATTCGCTTGCTTCGAAATGCTCCCAAAGTATTTTGGACTGTTTCATTGGTTCAATTATTCTGCTGGATGGGATTTCAATATCTGTGGACATATGGTACGGGGGCTGTAGCTGAAAATGTTTGGCATACTTTTGAACCTTCCAGCAACGCTTATCAAGCAGCTGGGAACTGGTTTGGTATTTTATCTGCTGTACAAGCAATCGCAGCTGTATTATGGTCACTTGTGTTAACACGTGTACCAAATTCTAAACTCAAGCTTGGTTATACGGTTAGTTTATTGCTAGGTGGGATTGGCTTTGCTTCTGTCTTCTTCATTCACAACCAATGGGCGCTGCTGATTTCATTTATTTTAATTGGGATTGCATGGGCTGCTATGATGACATTTCCATTCACCATGCTTACCAATGCATTGTCAGGTGAGAATATGGGGACATATCTAGGGCTCTTTAACGGCAGTATTTGTATACCGCAAATTATTGCTTCTTGCTTAAGTTTTGCCCTATTCCCAGCGCTTGGTTCTTCCATGCCGGCTATGATTTTAGTTTCGGGTATTTTGCTTGTTGTTGGTGCAGCTAGTGTTTCAATCATAAAAGAACGAAATGCACACTAATTATTGTTAAGAATATGGATTAGGATTATTATTAAAACACCAGACGATTATGTTCAATGTGAATCTTTGATCATTTCGCCTGGTGTTTTCAGCATTTTTTAAAATTTTTTCAGGTGTATTCTATCAATTGCAATTCTTGTCTCTATAAACTTCTATTCTTTCCCTTTTTTACAAGCTTTAAATAGTTTATAATTATCAGATAAGTATTATAATAAAGTTATAAATGATTATAAATGAGACAGAGAAGGTGTGTTCCTACTATGAGCAACATACAGACAAAGACAGACGTAATCTTAATTGGTGCCGGAATCATGAGCGCGACTTTGGGATCCTTATTGAAGGAGTTAGCTCCTGAATGGGAAATCAAAGTATTTGAGAAGCTCGAAAGCGCTGGAGAAGAAAGCTCTAACGAATGGAATAATGCGGGTACTGGTCACGCTGCACTGTGCGAGCTTAACTACACAAGCGAAAAGCCGGACGGCTCTATAGACATTAGCAAAGCGGTAAAAATTAACGAACAGTTTCAACTTTCAAGACAGTTTTGGTCTTATCTTGTAAACAGCAATCTAATTCATAATCCGCAGGACTTTATTATGCCGATTCCGCATATGAGTTTCGTGCAAGGTGAAAAGAACGTTTCCTTTTTGAAAAACCGATTTAAAGCGCTTTCTAACAATCCGTTATTCCAAGGAATGGAATATTCAGATGATCCTAAAAAACTGAAGGAATGGATTCCGCTTATTATGGAAGGCCGTACTTCAAATGAACCAATCGCTGCCACAAAAATTGATTCAGGAACTGACGTTAACTTCGGTGCATTGACACGCATGTTATTTGATCACTTAAAGAAACAAAATGTTGAAATCAAATACAATCATCAAGTGGATGATATCAAACGTACAAGCGATGGTTTATGGGAACTAAAGGTGTGGAATATGGCTACAGGTAACATTGAGCGCCACTCCGCAAAATTTGTTTTTATCGGTGGTGGAGGCGGAAGTTTACCTTTATTACAAAAAACCGGTATTCCGGAATCAAAACATATCGGTGGTTTTCCAGTAAGTGGACTATTTATGGTATGTAACAATCCAGAGGTAGCGGCGCAACATCATGCAAAAGTGTACGGTAAAGCTAAGGTTGGCGCTCCACCAATGTCTGTTCCGCATCTTGATACTAGATTCATTGATAACAAAAAAACCTTGTTATTTGGACCGTTTGCCGGTTTCTCACCAAAGTTCTTAAAAACAGGTTCAAATATGGATTTGATTGGTTCTGTTAAGCCAAATAACCTTTTCACCATGCTAGCTGCAGGCGTTAAGGAAATGGCGTTGACGAAGTATTTGATTCAGCAAGTATTGTTATCGAACGAAAAGCGGATGGAAGAATTACGAGAGTTTATCCCGAATGCGAAAAGTGAGGATTGGGATATTGTCGTAGCGGGTCAACGCGTGCAGGTGATCAAAGATACTGAGGCAGGCATGGGAACCCTGCAATTTGGTACGGAAGTAGTTAGTGCGGCGGATGGCTCGGTAGCGGCCTTGCTAGGAGCTTCCCCTGGTGCTTCGACTGCTGTTCACGTTATGCTGGAGGTATTAGAAAAATGCTTCCCGCAACACTTTGAAGAATGGGAATCGAAAATAGTGGAAATGATCCCATCCTATGGTATGTCACTAGTAGACAACCCAGAGCTTTTCCAAAAAATTAATACTTCCACAGCTAAGACACTTGAACTCGGCGATCGAGAATTGGTTCATAGTTAATAGTTTGACATATAAAGAGGATGACTCAATTGAGTCATCCTCTTTGTTTTAATAAATTACAACCGGTTCATAGGTACTTAGGTTTTCATACACGATTTTCATTTGATTTGGCGGTGTATTGACGCAACCATGGGATCCTGCATTTAAATAAGCGTTGCTTGACCAGTTGGAGCGCCAGCCGGCATCGTGGAATCCTTGGCCGTCATTTGTAAAAGGAGCCCAATAATTCACTTCTGCGGAGTAAGTTTTAGCGCCTCCAAGTTCTCTCCCTGTTAGTACGGAAGGTGACCGTTTATAGAGGACATACCAAACCCCTTTGGATGTATCATTACCGGTGCTGTGTTTGCCAGTTACGACATTTGTTGTGACGACTAATTTGCCCTTTTTATAAATCCAAATCCGCTGTTCTGCAATGGATACTTCAGCATATGTATCACCAATTCCGTTGTTCGCGGTGGTTTCATAACCGTAGCCTTCACCCTTCCAACCGTGCCCAATAATATTAGAAGCAGAAATGGCTTTATCCCCTTTTTCAAAAGCAGCCAAAAGCTGTGTTGCCTCTTTATCCACATCCAAAGCCCAGCCATACCCTTGTCCCTTTACCGAAACGACTGAACCTGAGTGAGTTTTAAAGGAGAAATTCTTATTTAATGTTGATTGAGATTGGTTAATTTCAGCAATTTTATTTTTAATATCACTTGCTTCAATCGTAACCTTCATATCATCTGACACAGAGGCATTCTTGATTAATTCACTGCCTTTTAGAGAATAAACTTTATCTTGAACTTTATATTCAACCGTTTGTTGCAAGAGTTCTTGAAGTTTTTTCTGTTCATTTTTGACAATAGCACTGTCTTCTTTAATAGGCTGATTGAAGGCCGGCTTCAGATGAATCTCACTTGTATATCTCTGCTTCTCATAGTCTTTTAACAGACTAGCGACATCATACTGCTGGCCATTATTACTTTTTGTAATAATAATCTTACCTTGTTCTAGCTTTGCCTTTGCATGGATAGGTGCTAGTAAATTTTTATTCATGGAAGCGAGAGTTTCTTCCACTTGTTGTTTCATCACATGGCTGCGGTACTGATCTTGTTTTGCAGGTAGTAAGGAATCATCTTTTGCCTTAGTGGAAGGGAAAAATGTCCACTGTTCCTTTAATAATTGTTTGATCCCTGCTAAATCCTTTTTTGTGAAAGCCATCTTTGTATCTTTTCCATCTAAAATTTGCTTTTCACCGACATAGACTACATTTCTTAAATCCGCTGTTTGCAATTTGTTTAGTGCCTGCTCAGCCGTCAGTCCACCTACTTTTATGCCATTTATTTTGATGTGTGGATTAAAGTGGTTTGCCTGATAATAGCTAAGTGCCGCAAATCCGATGACAACTATAATGATGATACTAGGTGTAACAATCCTCCACTTTTTTGGCCACTTAGGCGATTTCGCCCTTCTTTGGCCCAACTCCTGAACTGATTCCTTTACTGCACTTTCCATAATGAATCCCCCGTTTATCACGTAGTCTGCTATATACGTCCTCCGACTATTAAACTAGTTGAATGAATTAGATAAACACTATTTTACCTTATTCTTAAATTAACTACTATTCTACTAGACCGAATGGCGTAAACTTTGTCGTTTTTTGTATGTATATGAAATTTTTATATAAGTAGTATATATTTAGATATATAGATTAATAGAAAGGATTTTAAGATGAAAACATTAAAGAAAATTTTGAGTTCTCTCCTATTTGGGATGTCCATCCTATTATTTGTACAAATGCCAGTACATGCAGACACTATATTAGAATCAGATATAGCCAAGTATCTTGCTTCAAGAAGTGGCACAGTTTCTGTTGGTGTGTATGATGCGAATACAGGTAAAACCTATAAATACAATCCTTCAACCACTTATTACACGCAAAGTGTGGTTAAAATTTCAATCATGGCAGATGTACTGTATCAAGGGATTCCAATTACTTCCTCTGAAAATACATTATTAACTAAAATGATAGAACAAAGTGATAATAGTTCGGCAAGTACACTTTGGCGGCAGCTTGGCAGTGATCAAAGTGTTCAGTCCTTTTTCAAAAAAGTAGGCATGAATAATACAGTAGCAGGTACGGGCGGCTGGTGGGGGCGTACAACTACTACTGCTTCAGATCAACTAACCATCATGAAATACTTCGCCTATCCTAATTCCTTACTAACCGATTCACAAAGAGCTTATGGTCTTAATTTGATGCGGAATGTCATCTCAGAGCAACGGTGGGGATCGAGTGGCGGGATTCCAGCAGGTGTTAGTGTAGCGCTGAAAAATGGCTGGGTGACTACCGGATCCTATGTGAATAGTGTGGGCTACATAAATGGGCAAGGAAAAAATTATGTGATTGCTGTTTTAACAAAAAATAATCCATCTCTTGATTACGGAATTAACACCATCGAAAAAATTTCTAGTCTTGTGTGGAATGAGTTGGCTCCCAATGGTTGGGTGTATACTAGTGGAAAATGGTACTTCTATTCAAACAACGAGAAAGTTACAGGCTGGCTGCACAATAATGGTAAATGGTATTTTCTCGATTCAACAGGTGTGATGAAAACGGGTTGGATAATCGACGGAGATACATGGTACTACTTAAATAAGGATGGTTCCATGAAGACGGGCTGGCTATATAATGGCCGGTCATGGTATTACTTAGATTCATCCGGAGCAATGAAAACAGGCTGGATGAAATCGAATAGTAAATGGTATTACCTCCTGCCTACAGGTGAAATGAAAACAGGCTGGCTGCAATCTGAAGGAAAATGGTATTACCTGCAGTCGAACGGTGATATGCGTGTCGGCTGGACAATGATAAGTGGAAAATGGTATTACTTTGATGCTTCTGGAGAAATGGCGACAGGCTGGCTCGATATAGCAGGAAAGAAATATTATCTTACTTATAGTGGAGACATGGTAATTGGCTGGTTGGAAATCGAAGGAACAAAGTACTTTTTCGATCAAGACGGGCATTTGTCCGAGACCGGTTCACCTGATGATAGCCAATAGGAGTATAATTGAAATAGATAAAGCGGGGCCTATAAGTGCTCCGCTTTTTTTTATTGTAAAAAAACAACAACTGTATAAAGAAAAGGAAGCGTAAGGATACATAACACTGTCGTTAAAAGTACTCCCAGCGAGGCAAAGTAGGTATCAGCACCGTATCTCTGGGAGTAGAGAGAAATGGTTGGAGCAGACGGCATTCCTGAAACCAATACAGCAATAACAAGTAACGGGAAGGAAACAAAGCCAGCAAAAGGAAGCAATAGTAAAGGGATGACTAGAAGTTTTACAAGGGCTGATTTCCACAGGTAGCTATTTTTGATCATGTTCGAAATTTTCCTCCATTCGACATTCGCAATAAGAATTCCAATCATCATCATAGATAGAGGAATAGTCATTTTACCAACCGTTTCAAGCCCACTGGACAAAAAAACGGGCCAGCTTATTGGCAGGAAAAACATGATTAATCCGATGAAGGTAGAAATAATTCCTGGATTGAAAAAAATCAGTTTATAGTCGATTGTGTTTTTGCTTTTGCTAAATAAATATAATCCATATGTCCAGATCAAAATTAAATAACATAAATTAAACATGGTTGAGTAAAGGATTCCTTGTTCTCCTAAAAGAATATAACTCACGGCGTAACCGATAAACCCCTGGTTGCCAAAAATCGTAAGCCCCTCATACACACTTTTTTGGGTCTCTGGCAGTCGGGACCTCCTTCTCATCCAAAACGCTAAAAGAGTGGATAATGTGAGTACATAAAGGGACATTGATACCAGCCAAATAAAGTCTTTGACAAGAGTAAATTGAAAAGAGGTATCAAGTGAAAATAAAATAAGAGCAGGTAAAGTGATATTTAATATGAGCTGTGTCAGTACCTCAATGGCGTTTTCATTCAGGACTCCTTTTTTTCTCACAAAAAAACCTAAAATGGCAATACTGTATAGAACCAACATTTCTTGAAAAAATGCAGCGGATGACTCCAAGCATACCCCTCCCTTAGTATAAACATGCGAAAAAAAGTGAAGGATGCTACTATTATGGGACTTTTGGGGTGAAGAAGCATGTATTTATTATTAGTCATTTTGGTGTGGATTTTTTTCGCTTATAAATTTATTGACTGGACACAATGGAAAAAACAATACCCGACAGTTATGTTTTTTATCGTGGTTAACCTCTTATATAACTATTTATATTACAATCATACGCTGTGGGCGTTCAGAGGGATCACAGCAGATTGGTTAAATCATTCCATTATTAACCTGGCCTTTACATTTTTTATTTGCCCGATGGGTCTCATTATCTATCTGCAGCGGTTTCCACAAAAGAAAAGAGATCAATTGATTTACATTAGTATTTGGGTTCTATTCTATTCAGTTATTGAAACACTGTTCGCACATAAGGGAATGTATGTATACGATAATGGCTGGAATGGCTGGCTGAACATCGTTTTAAACGGTATTTTATTTAGTGTCCTTTATATTCATTATAAGAGCCCAGTCAGAGCATTTATGATTTCACTTCCTATCTGTATCGTCTTTTACTTATTCTTTCCGGTTTCCTTGGACAGCCTAAAATAAAAGGAGATGGTGTGCTTATGCTCATTCAGAATGTCCTATCCGTACCTGTATTTTTGCTATTGTTGTTTATTACATATATCTCTATGTGGATTTACTTGCTACGTAAGGAAAATAAGTAAAAATAAAACGAACCTGCGACCATCAATGGAATACAGGTTCGTTTTATTTTGTATTTACCATGTAATGGAGCATACTTTAGAGCTTGTTATTGGCTGCTTTAGGAGGCTCCTCCAGCCACTGGTTTGATATGGTTAATAACAAGCCCTTACCGTAATACTTTCTCATATCTCTTGAGATTTTCATCAGTTTATAAACGATATCCGATCGTAAGCATGTAATTAAAGCCTGGTTAACCATTGTAAAACAAAACATCCCTAGGCAAGAGTTCACAAAAAATAGCATCAGCTTTTCGGAAAATGGAGAAAATCCAACCTCCATTATTTTATAATCTCCTGAAGCGGCAATGGGTATATTTTCATTCTCTAGAACTTCTTGAAGAGAGTTTAACACCTTTTCTATTTCATCCCTCCCCTTTTTAAAATGTTGTTTCATATCCTTCGTTGCAGCTAAATGATGAAACGTGACAAAGACCATTTTTGAAAACTGTGCCCGATTAAGAATTCGTGTTAGATTAGCAACTTCAGGCATATTTAATGGTCTCGGTTCACCTAAGAATCCATTTAGGTACTTCATACTATCCACTATCTCTAATTCGCTAGCTATTGCTAACTGTGGAGGCCTTAAGTAGATCCCCTTTGCTAGCATTAACTCTGTCATTTCATTTTGGATCATAACTGTAAAATCTATGAAGTCTTGAAAAAGAGCTCGTACATCTTTTCTTGTAATATCCGATATGGCACTTGGATAAGAACTAAGAGATAAGAGAGTTAGGTCATGAACAAAAAACAAAATGTAGGAATCAGAGAATACCTTTTGTGTTCCAATGAAGACATCTTTATCAGTAAAGCCAACAGGAACCTCCAGCTTCTCTGCAATAAAGAGAGATTCAAGTTTTTTAAGATTATCCTGAGTATGGTTTAGCATTTTTTTGACCATGGTTTGTACTTGAGAATCTTCTGCTGTTGCAAAGAAATACTCAAAGAAACGTAATTCCATACTATTTTTTAAAAAGGCTGACCAAATATTAGCTACCTCCGTTGAGGTTAAATCTATAGGGGGGTGGTTACTAGTTAACGGTTGCATCTTTCCACTCCTTTTTACTTATTTTGAGATAAAAAATACGATTTTAACCAGTTTTTTCTACTTCTATATACATAGTCTAAATAGACTAGTCTTAAGCTTTTTTAGTAAAAAATAAATAGGTCTTTAGTATGGAAATGAGGAAAATTTATGATTATTATGTAATCATTGTATTAAATGGAAGGTGACCTGATGTAGAATGAAAAATATAGGGGAATATGTCGAAATATTACGACTGGGAGTGTTTGAATGTTAAGAGAGCAAACAAGATATTCACGACTAGCCAATATTACTAAAATGATCAATACCAAGCTTGATTTACGCGAGGTATTGGAGCAAGTAACCATTGCAATCTCTGAAGAAATTGTCCAATGTGATTCCGTTGGGATTTATTTACCACAGGAGGATGGGAAATTCAGAGGATATGTAGGGAAACCAGAGGTCATTAATGGTTGGACACTGGACATGCATATTATTGATACAGAATACGATTTGTTAGCGAAGGAAGTCATTGAAACAAACAAGGCTATTTACATCCCTGACACTTCAAAGGATGACCGGCCAGATCCTAGAGCTGTTGAGGGCTTTCAGATTAAATCACTATTAGTTCTTCCCATCTCTTTTGAAGAAGAGCTTTTTGGCCTTGCTTTTTTATTTGACTATGGAATTCCGATGAATTTAACGGGGGATGAAATCCAAACGGTGGAAGCCTATGTCAATATGGCGGCCGTTGCCATCCAAAATGCCAACAATTTAACCCACAAGGAAAACCTTATTGCAGAAAAACAATTGCTGCTCGATGTAACACGTGATTTATCTATGTGTTCCACCATGCAAGAAAGCTTGGATATCTGTTTTTCATACATAGGGAAGGTTTTAAATAATTACAATATTGGCGTGCATCTGTTAGATCCTTTAGCGGAAAAGCGGATTCGACCGGCCAAATTAAGCAAGGACAGTGATTGGACAGAGGAAGAATGGTTCCGTACGCATGAAAAAATAAAAATTGATCAAAGCAACGATTTACTCATGCAAGAGGTTATTGAAACGAAAAAAGCTATTCTAATTCCTGACGTTTATGCAGATGAAAGACCGAACCATGATGTTTGCCGTAATTTCGGGATGAAGGGCTTATTTATGCTGCCCCTCGTTTCTATGGGTGAGGTATTAGGTCAAATTTCTGTAGTCGATCTTGGAGAGGACCGTTTCAATTTTTCTGAAACGGAAATACAGCTTGCTCAATCCATTATTGATGCTACTGCTTCTACGTTATCCAATCTTTTATATATGGAGAAACAAGAAGTCATTATTGAGGAAAGAACCTCAGAAATAACGGTAAAGAACCGAGAGCTTGAAAAGGTAGTGACAGAGTTAAAGCACCTTAGCCGTGAAAAAGAATTAATCCTTAACTCTGCTGGGGATGGGATTTTTGGCTTGGACCTTGAACGAAATATCACCTTCTGCAATCCAGCTGGCGCCTCTATGTTAGGCTATGAATCAAAAAATGAGCTAATTGGAAAATCAGCATGGAGTATTTTTTCCAATGGAATCGATAAACAAAGTAATGCTTTATCTACCTTTGATGGAAATTGGGACCACTATTATAAGGATGAGAAATTTATCCGAAAAGACCATTCCAGCTTTCCGGTGGAATACGTGATCACTCCTATTAAAGAAGGCGCTGAGATTGTAGGAGAGGTGGTCACCTTTAAAGATATCACACAAAGGAAACAATTAGAGGAAGAGATTAAGTACCATGCCTATTTTGATAGTTTAACAGAGTTGCCTAATAGAGTTCTGTTAAAGGACAGGCTGAATCAGGGAATCACCTACGCACAGATGAATGGAGAAAAACTAGCGGTTCTTTACTTGGATTTAGATCGATTTAAGTTTGTGAATGACACGCTGGGACATAGCTTTGGAGATTTATTGCTTCGCGAGGTGGCCGCCCGTCTGAGTGCCTGTGTTCCGAAAACAGCCACTGTATCAAGACAGGGAGGCGATGAATTTACGATTTATTTACCTAATATCAAAAATGAAAATACCGTGTTAAAGGTAGTCAATCGTGTCATCGATTCTTTCTCTAAGCCTTTTCATTTATTAGACAATGAAATTTATATTAAAACAAGCATTGGGATCAGCCTTTTTCCAGACAATGGTGATACGACCGAAATTTTAATTAAAAATGCCGATACAGCTATGTATAAGTCAAAAGAGATTTCGGGTAATAGCTATCATTTCTTTAGTGACGGAATGGATACCAGGACGTTTGAGAGTATTAAGCTTGAAAACGCCTTATATAAGGCACTCGAACATAAGGAATTGTTACTGTACTATCAGCCGCAAATCAATTATCAAACAAAAAAGCTAGAAGGGGTAGAAGCCTTGCTCCGTTGGAACCACCCAGAGCATGGCATGATTGCACCGGATAAGTTTATTCCGATTGCGGAGGAAACAGGTTTAATTGTACCAATCGGTGAATGGGTGCTGAAGGAAGCGTGCAGGCAGTTAAAGGAATGGCATGATCAAGGATATCCATTGATTAGTATGTCTGTGAATTTATCTGTCCGCCAGTTCGAACAGAACAACTTATTCCAAACGGTAAAAAATGTATTGAAAAAGGTAGGATTACAACCTGAGTATTTACACCTGGAACTGACAGAAAATCTAATTGTCAAAAATACCGAGTTAACTCTAAAAACGATGAAAAAGTTGAAGGGGCTTGGAATTAACATCGCTATCGATGATTTTGGTACGGGATATTCTTCATTAGGTTATTTGAAGAACCTGCCGATTAACACATTGAAAATTGATAAGTCCTTTGTCCGCGATATGACCATCGATGACGCGGCCATCACCAATACGATTATTACACTAGCTCAGAATTTAAGCCTCGATGTCATTGCAGAAGGTGTTGAGACAAAGGAACAAGCAGATTTCTTATCTGCTCGTAATTGTCACTTAATGCAAGGTTATTTTTTCAGCCGCCCATTACCGGCTGAGGAAATCATACGTAACTATTTTCTACTGTAGATAAAGAATAAGTGAAAAGAGGGAATGTCATGAAGGCAGCACGTAGTGTATTAGAATATTTAAAAGGGTATGGAGTAAAGCATATTTTTGGAATACCAGCGGGTTCAGTCAACGGATTGTTTGATGAGCTTTATGATATGCCGGAAATTACACCAATTGTCACGAAGCATGAAGGGGCCGCATCTTACATGGCGGCTGCCTATGCCAAATATAGTGACCAGCTGAGTGTTGTCATTGGCTGCAGCGGTCCTGGAGGAACAAATTTAGTCACAGGTGCAGCTAATGCGATGAGAGAGCATTTACCTGTATTATTTATTACAGGTGCCGTTCCAGTTAACACAGAAGGATTGAATGCCTCCCAGGAGTTAGATGCAGAGCCTATCTTCCGTTCGGTTACAAAGTATAGTGTCACAGTCAAGGATGCAAGAGAATTACTTAATCAGGTTGTGACAGCGACGGAGATTGCCTTATCCGGGGTACCTGGACCGGTTCATATTGCGATTCCAATTGATATTCAACACGAGCAAGTGCAACATCATGAAATTCCGAACCCACCTAAGAGAAATCCGATTGTTCCAGAGCTTGAAACAATCAAAACGGCAGCTAAAGAGCTTTTGTCAAGGAAAAAGGGCTACATTTTTGTAGGTCAGGGTGTGAGAAATTCAGTAGAACAATTAGTAGAATTAGCAGAAATGCTAGAGTGGCCGATCGTTACTACTCCACAGGCAAAGGGATATATTCCGGAAAATCACCCGCTTTTAGTGGGAGTATTCGGTTTTGCCGGTCATGAGGCGGCTTCCAAGTTAATCACGGATGGTGACGGTGAAGCATTATTGATTGTTGGCTCGAGCTTGGGAGAGACAGCAACGAATAACTTTAATGACAGCCTGACGAAAAATCGATTTACGATCCAACTGGATTTCGACCAGACTGTTTTTAATCGCAAATATCCTATTGATCTGCCTGTTTTAGGGGATATTCATTTAAGTTTATTATTTTTAATAGAGGAATTACAGAACCTTGGAGTGGTAAGAAAAGAACCTGGGTATGTGGTTGAAAAGTCGAAAGGGGCGGTTGGAAATGCGGACGAGTATAACACGCAAAATGTCCTTCTGTCACTGCAAAAATGCCTTCCTTCTTCTACGAGATATACTATTGATATAGGGGAATTCATGTCCTATGTCATTCACTATATGAAGGTAGTAGATTCTGATAGTTTTAGTATTAATGTTCATTTTGGGGCTATGGGAAGTGGAATTGGTTCAGCAATAGGAAGTAAACTGGCTGAACCGGAACGTCCTGTTGTATGTATTACAGGGGATGGCTGCTTTTTCATGCATGGAATGGAAATCTTAACAGCTAAGGAATATAACCTTCCGATATTGTTTGTCGTAATGAATAATGCCCGATTGGGAATGGTGTATCATGGACATTCCTTACAGTTCAAACGGACTCACCCATCCTTTGAACAGGAGTCAATCAATATAAGTGCAATGGCAGCGGCAATGAATATCCCTAGTTTTAGAGTTTCTGCTCTAGAAGATATAAATCAGAATGTGATTAACAGCTTATTAGATCTGAAGGGGCCTGCCGTACTTGAAGTCGCATTAACTGATAACAATGTTCCACCGATGGGTGACCGAGTGAAATTCTTATCATCGTTTGGAAAATAACAAAAAAATCATATAGGTGCATGCCTATATGATTTTTTTATTTAGAAATTATAAGAGTTTAAAATGATTTGACGGATGGTTTCTATTGTTTCGACTTTAAACTCATGCCCTACAGATTCCCCTGTCGGGTTACAGTAATAGCACCAGTTGTTATCAGAATCAAAGCTATAGCCGAGTACTGCCAATGCTTGCTGTAGCTCTGTTGGCACCCTATTTAATCCTGTTTTTTTCGTGAAAAGAGGGGTAGGATAGATCCTTACATCCGCATCTCCGAGAGGTGTATCAACAACAAACAAGTCATGATCATGTTGGGTAATCCATTGCTCTTTGGAATAGATCGAAATTTTTGCTCCAGCTAAGGATGAAATGCCGTCTAAATTGATGCCGAAAAGATTTTTGATGATCGTGCGAACTTCCTTGCCTGTTAGTGTGCCCTTAGACTGATCAAGGTAGTATTCTAATGCTACTCTAGCCACTGGAATATCTTCATTTGTTTCATCCCATAAGAGTGGCGCTAAGTATTCTTTAAAGACAACTATCTTCGTCTCTAAATCAATATCAAACAGTGAATGGACAATCTGACGCACTTCTTCATAACCGAAGTCTTTGCCACAAGACTCCAGGTGTTGATCCATTAATTCTACTTTTGACATGGTTGTTTTTGTTTGATTCATGTCAACACTCCCCCTCATTACCATTCCTTTGGTTCATAATTAAGCTCATGGAATAATTGATTGCGTTCCTTTTTCGATAGGTCGCGCCATTGCCCAACTGGCATGTTGCCTAAATGGATATTCATAATTCGGGTCCGCTGCAGTCTTACAACTTGATAACCTAGTGCGGAACACATCCTTCGTATTTGACGGTTAAGACCTTGCGTTAAAATTATCTGAAACACATACTTAGATAGCTGTGTGACCTTACAGGGAAGTGTTTTGGTGTTTAATATTTCGACCCCTGCTTCCATTCTTTTTACAAATTCAGGGGTGATAGGCTTATCTACAGTAACAATATATTCTTTTTCATGTTTATTTTCTGCACGTAAAATCTCATTGACGATATCCCCATCGTTCGTAAGCAGGATTAGCCCTTCCGACTCTTTATCCAGCCGTCCAATGTGAAAAATACGTAAGGGATGATTAACAAAATCGACTATATTCCCTTTGACATGGCGTTCGGTTGTACTGGTAATTCCAACGGGTTTATTCAAAGCGATATAGACGTAATTGTTCGTGACCTTAACGGGACTGCCGTCAATTCGAACATCATCTCCAGGCTCTACCTGGCTTCCCATTTCAGCCACTTTCCCATTAATAGTGACTCTGCCCTCACTAACTAATTTATCCGCCCCACGCCTCGAGGATTTTCCGGATTCACTGATAAATTTATTAATACGCATTCATACGACACACCCTTAATGTGGAGAATTCTAAATTTAAGAATATCGAACACGGATAGGATTTTCAAGCTTACAGAGGTGCCTGACACCCTTTTAGACACGAAACTGTCGTTTGTGCCAGGTTAAGCCAGATAGTATAGTTAAATTAGTAGATTCATAGTAAGTAATGGTACCTATTTAATATAATAACAATGTATAAAATTTGACTTCGAGAATTGTCCAGCTGCAGCGCCTAGCCCCTCGGGTCAAATAACCTTCTGCAATAAAAGTCAAAGAGCGACTTTTCTTGCAGAAGAACATTTGCCTGTCGGGGCTGATCAAGGCGCTTACGCTTTTCTTACTATATGCCAAGGAGAATTTGAATGGAAGAGATTTCTTTTCGAACAAAGATATTTATTGGAGAAAATGCATTAGATCGCCTATCTCAAATAGCAGCAGAGCGGGTTTTTATTGTGACAGACCCGTTTATTGAAAAGTCTGGAATGACGGCTGTAGTAACTAATCGTCTTCAATTGGAAGGAAACGAGTTTCAGATCTTTAGTGATATCGTACCAGATCCTCCTATTGAAATTGTGGCAGCAGGAGTAAAAGTTATTCAGGAGTTCAATCCCAGTGTATTGATTGCGATTGGCGGAGGGTCTGCTATTGATGCAGCCAAGGCGATGAAGGATTTTGCCATCCGATTATCTCCGCAGCAGAAGAATATGAAATTTACTGCCATTCCAACAACGAGCGGAACAGGGACAGAGGTCACTTCATTTTCGGTCATTACGGATGAGGTCAACCATGTCAAGCACCCGCTCGTATCTGATACCTTATTACCGGATGAGGCCATTTTAGATAGCAGTCTTGTTACGTCAGTTCCTCCAGCGGTTACAGCTGATACAGGGATGGACGTATTAACCCATGCAATTGAGGCGTATGTCTCAACAAAGTCAAATGACTTTTCGGATGCCTTTGCGGAAAAAGCAGTCCAGCTGATCGTTGATTATTTACCACGATGCTATAAAGATGGAAATGATGTAGTGGCACGAGAGAAGGTGCATCATGCCTCATGTTTGGCAGGATTGGCTTTTAATATGGTTGGACTGGGAATTAACCACAGTATGGCGCATGTTTGCGGAGCGCAGTTCCATATTCCACATGGAAGGATGAATGCGCTTTTACTCACAGCGGTGATTGAATATAATGCAGGGCTGCAAGGTGTGGGAAACGGGTCTTTTAGCCCTGCAGCCAAAAAATATGCCCAGTTAGCGAGAATAATGGGACTGCCGGCTGCTAACGTTCGATTGGGGATTAATAGCTTAATACAGCATATTAATCAATTAAAAAGAGAGCTCCACATGCCAGCTAATCTGCGCGCCTGCGGCCTGACAAAAGAACAGATTAAGGCGGCATTGGCAATCATAAGTGAAGCAGCCCTGAAAGATGGCTGCACAACAACTAATCCAAGAACACCAACAAACAAAGAAATAGAAACCATCATAGAAAAACTGTACTAATTTTAAGAGGTTGGCTTCAAGGAGCTAGCCTTTTTTCTATCCATTGGCTATGTTAAAGCCATTTATAGGTTTGAACACCTGTTGATTGGAGCGGAAGGAGCGAAGACTCCTGTGGGAGTATGGTTCAGGGGAGACCCCGCAGGCGCTAGTGCCGAGGAGGCTCGCCGAAACACCCACGGAAAGCGAAGCTCCTGGAGCGGAAATCAACAGACCTTTTTTATGGTGATTACCAAAAAAAAGGTCATGTCGAATGATTTAAAGACTATTTTACTATTTTTTTAAAAAAATACTAAAATACTACGGAATTCCCTCCAAATTATGACAAAAAAAGTAGTTCTAAAATGTTAATTTATTAGTAATTACATATGTGAGGAGATAGATATGAAAAAATTAACAGTCATTTTTGTTCTCTTATTTAGTATCTTTTTCTTTAACCTGCCGCATTCAGAGGCAGCAAGTCCACAATTACTGATCATCAACAAGAAAACCAACACCCTGGCATTTTATAACAATGGGAAACTAGTTAAAACGTTTGCCGTCGCCACAGGGCGGTCAAGAGATTTAACCCCTGAAGGGACATTCCGGGTTGTAACAAAAATTAAAAATCGCCCTTATTACACGGGAGGGATTCCTGGAGGAGATCCTCGGAACCCGCTAGGTGACCGCTGGATGGGGCTTGAAGCCAGAGGTACATATGGAACTACCTATGGTATCCATGGTAATAACAATGAAAGCTCAATCGGAAAATATGTAAGCTCAGGCTGTGTACGAATGCATAACGAAGAAGTTCGTTGGCTTTATGACCAGGTTCAATTATATACAACGGTCATCATCACCTATTCAAGCAGCAGCTTTGACGCCATTGCTAAAGCTAGTGGTTACTCCACTACAACAACCGGTTGGGTACAGAGTGGCGGCAAATGGTATTATTATGTGAATGGAACAGCTAAAACAGGCTGGTTCCTACAAGGAAGCACGTGGTATTACTTTGACGGTTCCGGTGTCATGAAGACAGGTTGGGTATCATCCAACGGACAGTGGTATTACTTTGATAAAAATGGAGCGATGAAAACAAGCTGGGTATTAGATAGTGGAAAGTGGTACTATCTCGATTCATCTGGAGCAATGAAAACGGGCTGGATGAAGGATAAGGGTAGTTGGTACTACCTTGAATCATCAGGAGCAATGAAAAAAGGCTGGCTAAAAGATGGGGATTCTTGGTACTACCTACAGAATAGTGGTGCCATGAGAACAGGCTGGATGCTTGATAAAGGAAAATGGTATTTCCTACAACCAAGTGGAGCGATGAAAACAGGCTGGTTAGAGTTATCCGGTTCAAAATACTTCCTCAATAGTGATGGCGCTATGATTACAGGCTGGAAGGAACTTGAAGGAAAATGGTACTATTTTGATGGCAATGGGTTGATGGCTGCGAATACAGTCATTAACGGATATAAACTAGGCTCAGATGGTGCTTGGATTCAAGTGGAGTATGTAGCACTAGGGGATTCCTTAGCAGCTGGTATGACTCCGTTAGGTGAAGATAAAAAACCGGAAAATGGAGTCGATCCAAACTGGGGTTATCCAAACTATATTGCTGAGAGATTTGCAAAATCCTATCAATTACTTGATTTCGTAAACTTTGGCGTTTCAGGTTATACAACAGATAATGTTATCGCTGATTTAGCGAAACCAGAAGTGCAAAAGGAAATTAAAGAAGCTACTCATCTTACAATTGATATCGGTGCAAATGATCTGCTTCCAGTGATTCAAAAGAACCCAGCAGATGCTCCAACAGCGGTCGCAACGATTACTGGAAAATTAAATGCTATTTTAAGTACGATTGATGGACTAAATCCAAATGTAAAAGTATATGTGATGGGTTACTATAACCCATTCCCATATCTTCCTGAGGCACAACAAGCACAATTACTGCCAGTCTTAACTGCCTTTAATGGCCAAATCCAGGCGCAGGCAGTTCAACACGGTGATACCTTTGTTCCAACTGCACAGGTCATCAATACGGCTAGTTTTGCAGAATACCTGCCAAACCCACAAAACATCCACCTAAGCTTATCTGGATATCAAGTAGTAGCAGGTGAGTTCTGGAAGGTAATGCAGTAAATAAAAATTGAATAAGTTAAGGGCACCTTGCAAACAAGGTGTCCTTCTTTTTTTGATAAGGTGAATCTGTGTGATTCAAAATGATAAAATGAATATAAACTATTTTGAAGGGAATGAAATAATGTGTCGGTTATCAAAAAGCTGCAGTTTAAGGATCAGGGACAAGCTGTATTAGTCATCAACCCGCCAAAGGTATACGAAGAAGTAATGGCTCTGTTTGAAGGTGAAGTCCATACGGAGGCAATCAATCCTGAGGGCTATGACTTTGTTCAAGTCTTTGGCACTAGCAATGAAGAGCTCCAAGCACTCGCTAAGAGCGTAGAAAATAGCGTCAAGCCAGATGGTCTTTTTTGGCTCTGTTACCCAAAGAAAACATCAAAGACCTATAAAGGCTCAGATTGTAGCCGTGACACAGTCATGTATTTGCTCGCGGATGAAGGTTATGAACCTGTTCGGCAAATTGCTATTGACGACGACTGGTCCGCACTAAGGTTTCGTAAGCCCGAGAAGATTAAGACGATGAAGCGGAGCTTTGCTGTTACAGATGCAGGAAAACAACGAACAGAGCAATAATTTGCTTCCTATATTTACATCCTAATCTACTACCTAAAGCAGTTATGGCTTTAGGTTTTTTTATTAATGTCCGATGTAATATTTGTAACAATTGAGCCTTGTTTACAAATTTGTTTACACGTTTACGTTCTGTAAACAGAATGTTTACAAATGCGTTTACATGTATACAAATCTGTATACATCCCTTTATCACGGCATGTATACAATTTTGTCTTTTCTGTTTACAAAAAAGTTTACTTGTCTACCAAAGTTTACATATTGTTTACTTCTTTACACTTATATGTCTTTTCCGTTAGTGTCATTGAACAATCTATCAATCTCCTTTAGCCTTAAAGAAAGAAACTAGATTTATAGTATGAATCTATTAAATGAAAAGGAATGATGTTTATGACTAAGTCCAGAATCGCTGCAGTAGACGTAGGAAATGACTCCATTAAAGCCATTTTCGGGGAGTTAGAGTATGAATTAAATATTCCTAACATTATCGCGAGAGACACAGAAGACCGACCTGTCATTGGGATTGAAGAACTCGATAACAAAAACCCGTTGGATGGGATTCACATTAAGGTGCACTCCCCTGCCCTGAAAGAGAACAATGCTATTTACCGAATCGGTCATCTGGCGACTAAAAGTAATAATGCTACTGAATTAGATCCTGGAAGCAGCAAGTCAGAAGAAGATCAAACACTTGTCATGTTGTTTGCTACATTAGCACTTGATGCTGTGAAGGAAGAATCCCCTTTTTCAAAAATAAAAAATGTGATTGATGCAAACTATACATTAGGGACCGGTCTCCCCCTTCGTGAAGTGAAGGAAGGAAAAGATGCAGGTTATCGCTCCAAATTAATTGGTTCTGTCCATCAAGTTGAATTCCTCGTCACTCCAAAGTACCAAGGACTAAAGGTTAATCTTAAATTCGAAGAAGTAAAGGTCTATCCGGAAGGCTTTGCTGCCTACATAAATCTTGTTATGGACAATAGCGGAAAGATTATTAACAAGGACCTGCTCGATAAGCGGATTTTAATCCAGGATATCGGTGGGTTGTCTACTGATATTGCTGTGATTAAAAATCGAAATGTGGATGATGATAAAGCGCAAGGCTTTAACTTAGGTGTATCAGAGTCTTTAGAGGCAATTCGTGAGGAGATTCGCACGAAGCATGGTGTGGAACTCGACAGCCGCCGCGATGTCGTTGAGATTATTACAAAGAAAAATGACCGTAACCATATTATGGTTAAAGGGAGCCGGACAAGCGTTCATGATATCACGGACCGGATATTGCTAGATTTAGCCAAAAAGCAATATCGTCTCCTGCGAAATGTATGGCAGAGAAATTCCCAAACGGAAATTTGTTATTTTGTTGGCGGCGGAGCCAATGTCCTAAAGGAATATCTGAAAACATTAAACAACAACTTGGATGGATATAACATCGATTTCTTTGAGGATGAGAAAGAAAGCATTTGGATGATGGCCAATGCATATTACAAGCTGATTATGGATTTTGTCAGAAAAACGGAGAAACAAAAAGCAGCCACAGATAAAACACCAGTAAAAAGTTAATAAGGTGATTGTATGAAAAAAGCTGCCGGAAATGAAATTAAGAGGGGCCAAGCAATTTCTTTTCGTGTCCCCTCTGATACACCCGAACATATTGTGAAGCATTTGCAAAAATTAAAAGAGACCGAGCGAAGAAATTTTTCTAGTAAAATTGCGGAGTTCGTGATGCAGGGTGTGAGCCATTCTTATTCAAGAGAAAAGGAAACGATTACGATTCCCCTCCCCCATAAATTGACGAAGGCACAACGGGACTGGTTGAAACATGAGCACTCGGAAGCCTTACTTGGAAGCATCCTTTTTCAGCTTATATCGGATCCTGTTCGCGCGACGTCATTACTAGCTTCTTTAAACAGCCAATCACTGGACATTGAGGAGGCATTATACCTTCAGGAAAGAATATTTCCCGAGAAACAACCAAGTTCTCCATTGGAGGTTGGCGGTTTTGAGGAAACAGCCGCTGCTGTGGAGGATGTGCCCTCCCCTATCGATTTAAGTGATATGGATGATGACCTTAGTGGATTTGACTGGGTTGCTGCAAAATCAGCGGAAGAGCCGCCTGTCATAGAAGAAGATTTGGATGAAGAAATGGATGTCGATGATCTGCTTGGCGGGTTTTTGGCGAATATGAATAAGTGATAAGGCTGATTCGTAAGAGGTCAGGCCCCAATGGTATGTTGGGGTCTGACCTTTTTACTTTTAAGTCAGCCTCGTTTACTATGCTGTTTATTTGGCAGCTGTTGGCTTTGATGTGATCTGCTTTGACGTTCTTTGTTCTTCTGATCTTTTTGTTGTTTTTCGTGAAGATCCTCGACAAATTCATGCGTACTTTTGTTATCCATCTGCATACCCCTCCTTTTGGAAATTGAACCATAGTTAGTGTGACCAGATGCTGAAGAATTATGTAATCAGTTGGAAGTTCGGTTCCATTTTCATTTTTTAAAAATTTGGGGTTAAATTTACCCATCGCACATATCTATAAATAATGGGGATTTTCTACTGACAAGCAAATTTACTTGCTATGCATGAAGGTTAACATTATATTCATAGTGAAAACGTTCTTCATAAATAAATCTATTAAACTATTATTATAGAACTGGGTGGTGGGTCGATGGAGCTGCCTGTTAATATTGTCCGTGCGGACGGCACGTTGAACGAAGAGTTAATTTTAAGAAGCGAGAAACTCTATAAAGGGATGAATGGGAGATTTGTTGAGAGATTTTATCTGTCCCCAACAGATAGCTTTATTTTCAAACCCCTGACAAACAACGGCCAATTGGGGCAAGAGGTGTGGGTACATGAGAATGTTCTCCCCAAATTCCCTGCAATTTTCCCAAAAATCATCTCGCATACGATTAGTAAGCGGCCAGAGCAAAATTGGATGATCCTTGAGGATTTAGGAACACTCAGTCACAGCTTTAATGATCAGACTGCATTGGGGGTGATTAAGTGGGTTGCCTGGTGGCATTCTTTGCCGACGGAAGGATTCGGCAATGTTCCAGCGGCAGGGTTGAAGCCGCGGATGGAAGATATTCTGACGGATGTACTTGCTAGGAAGGATGACTTTATCAGGCAGTGGCCCGAATTAGGTAATACGCCGATAGAGCACGTATACCGTATGCTTGAACGGTTTGAGTTTTCCAAGAGAGTAGTGTTATCCCATGGAGACTTGCATGTGGGCAATTTTGCAGTTGTCAAAGAACAATTAATGATTTTGGACTGGGAGCATACTCATCTAAACACACCACACTGGGATTTATATCATGTCATCGATATGTCTCATCCTCTTTTTCCAAAGCGGGTGACGCAACCGTTACGTGAGCAGATTTTGAAAGCTTATGTTAATCAAGTGGAACTTGAAATAGACGAAGGTTCTTTTTTGAAAGAGTATTATTTATTTTCTTCTGTATTTTCTATTTGGATGCTTCTTCTTATTCAAAAGGATTTGGGTGCTGGGGATGCCAAGTGGCCGAGGGAGCAATTGGAGCGACAGGTAATAGAGACGATTTCTAGTTTGGAGCAGTGTGCGGCGGCGCTTTTATCATAGAAAAAAGAGGTTGACTCGTTTGTGTTGAGTCAGCCTCTTCTTTGTTTTACGCTTTTTGTTCGGTTAGTTTGATGACTTCAATAACCGTCTGAGTGGCTTTGATCATGTTATCGACAGAGATAAATTCGAATTTACCGTGGAAGTTTTCGCCGCCGGTAAAAATATTCGGTGTCGGAAGTCCCATATAGGAAAGCTGTGAGCCATCTGTACCGCCACGAATTGGCTTGGTAATTGGCTCGATGCCTAAGCTCACCATCGCTTCGTGGGCAATGTCAACGATCTCCATGACAGGCTCAATCTTTTCTTTCATGTTGTAATATTGGTCGTTAAGTTCAAGTGAGATGGTATCTTGACCATATTTCTCTTTTAACTCATTCACGATGCCTTCTAGAGTTGCCTTTCTTGCATTGAAGGTTTCACGGTCATGATCACGGATAATGTAGTTCAGCTTGGTTAGCTCGACATCGCCGTTAAATGATAACAGGTGGAAGAAACCTTCGTAGCCTTCTGTATGCTCCGGCGCCTCTCCTGCTGGAAGCTTGCTATGTAATTCCATGGCGATTTTCATAGAGTTGACCATTTTGTTTTTGGCTGAGCCTGGGTGGATGTTGTTACCCTTGATGGTAATCTTCGCTCCCGCAGCGTTAAAGCTTTCGTACTCTAATTCCCCTAGCGGCCCGCCGTCGACCGTGTAAGCATGATGGGCATTGAACGCCGCAACGTCAAACTTATGTGGCCCTCTGCCAATCTCCTCATCAGGTGTGAACGCAACGCGGACCGCACCGTGCTTAATTTCAGGGTGTTTTATGAGGTACGCCATGGCGGTCATGATTTCGGTGATTCCTGCTTTGTTGTCAGCTCCAAGAAGGGTGGTACCGTCTGTGGTGATTAATGTATGGCCTTTATAGTTCGGCAAGTTTGGAAAGTCCTTTGGTGACATGACAATCTTTAGTGCTTGGTTTAAAACGATGTCGCAGCCATCGTAGTTTTCGACGATTTGCGGATTGACGTTTTTCCCCGTGAAGTCGGTAGCTGTGTCGACGTGGGCTAGGAAGCCGATCGTCGGTACGTCTTTGTTGGTATTGGACGGCAAGGTTGCCATCACGTAGGCATTCTCATCGATGGTTACGTCCTGCATGCCGATTGATTTTAGCTCGTCGACAAGCATGCGTGCTAACGTCCACTGCCCCTCTGTGGACGGACAGGTCTCGCTGCTTTCATCCGATTGTGTGTCTACTCTAACATAGGAAGTAAATCTCTCAATAAGCTCATTTTTCAATTCACTGCACTCCCCTTTTTAGTTGATTCAAGGATATCATACCACTATTTGGGAGGGGTTACATCATTTTGGGTGAGGGGCGTGGTGTGGTGCGTGGTGCGAGAATTGTTTGGTGAGCTTTAATTGGCGGATGGCGCGTCGTAATTGGCGGATAGTGCTCAGCAATTGGCGGATAGTGCTCAGCAATTGGCGGATAACAGGATCCAATTGGCGGATAACGCCAATCAATCAGCGCAAAGCAATTTAATTGGCGGATGGCGCGTCGTAATTGGCGGATAGTGCTCAGCAATTGGCGGATAGCAGGATCCAATTGGCGGATAACGCCAATCAATCAGTGCAAAGCAATTTAATTGGCGGATGGCGCGTCGTAATTGGCGGATAGCGCTCAGCAATTGGCGGATAGCAGGATCCAATTGGCGGATAACGCCAATCAATCAGCGCAAAGCAATTTAATTGGCGGATGGCGCGCAGCAATTGGCGGATAACAGGATCCAATTGGCGGATAACGCCAATCAATCAGCGCAAGGCCTTCTAAAAAAGGTAACTAAGGTTTTTTTATAAGTTTACGAAGATCCATCCTATATGAACGGTACCTATACTCTCCTTCAGGCGTTAGATCCATGCTCTGTAAAATCCGTTTGGCCACATCTATATCCACCCCCAAAAACTCCCGACACTCCCGATTCGTGATCGTCCTCTTAAAAATCAAAAACCACTCCCGCAAGTTTCGCTCGTGGGCCAGGTGGTCGGTTGCCTCACAGAAAGGGCAATACCAGGTTCTTGGCTGCTTTACCATCCCGATCCTCCCACAAATCCCGCACCTAACTCCTGGTTTAAAATCTTTGAACGGAATACCATACGCTTCAGAAATGGGTTTTGGAATAAAGGGTTGGTGGCTGTGGAGGAGTTCAGTCGAAAGCCAGTTGAATGCATCTTGATCTAACTTCTTTCCTTGCTGTGGAAGACTTCGTATATAGGGTGGAATCAAGCTGGGGAATAACAGTTTGGTTTTCACTGGAGGAACAGCAACGATTTGTTTGGGGTACGCGAGGACGACCGCTCCGTAAATGGGGAGCTGAATGTTCCGACACCGCAGCCACGACCCCAACAAATCATGATTACGTTCCAGCTGGACAACTGGGCTCTCGAACCCATCCTTATGCCCATCTTCCTTGGTCCGAATCAACTGTGGCGGATTATCCTTGAATTCCAGCACCCCGCCAATGTTTTTTACCTCTAAAAGCACACCAAACCAAGGTGTCAAAGCTAACGTGTCCATTTGGAATCTTTCATCTGATGTGGGAGACAAATCGTGGAATAAGTGGTTGGTGAATGAAAAGGGGTGTTGGCGAAAAACTTCAGCAACTCGTTCCTCCCCGCCAATTCCAGCTTCCACGGCGCCATGTTTAGCTGCCAGTACAGGGAGAATTGAATGGCCGGCAGATAAACGGCTTTGAGCGGCAACCAGCCCTTCTAACGTCAATGAGTGATCTCTATTTTTCATAAAAATAAACGTCACCTCCATAATAAATAACACTTACCACTAAATCGTATCACTTCTGGACAACCCATACTATGTACAACAACATAAATACAAATTTTTGTAAAAAATTAGGGTTGACCACTGTTGACCACATCAGTCAACGAGGAGTACAATGAAATTGACTCAATTGGTCAATGGTTTACCCAAGGAGGACACATCAATGATCTCGAAATTTCTCAATCTCGATTCAGATAAACAAAACAGAATAATAAATGCCGCAATCCAAGAGTTTGCTCAGAAGGGGTATAGCAATGCTTCGACCAATGAAATCGTTAAGGAGGCAGGTATTTCAAAAGGGTTGCTCTTTCACTATTTTCAAAATAAAAAGCAGCTGTTCTTATTTTTATTTGATTATTGTGTGGAGCTGATTACCGTTGATTTTTATAAAAAAATTGACTTATCGGAGACGGACTTTTTCCAAAGAATCCGGCAATCCGTGTTAATCAAAATGGAGCTATTAGCTCAATATCCTAACATTTTCAAGTTTGTCGAAAAAGCTTATATGGATGATGCCGCTGACATTCATGCAGAGATGCAAAAGAAAATCAAAGAGCTCAATGAAATCAATATCGGAAAAATTTATGAAGGAATAGATGTTTCCAAGTTTAGAGAAGACGTTGATATTCAAAAAATCCTCAAAATCATCACCTGGACATTTGAAAAGATGAGTGAGGAAGAGCTTTATAAAGCGAAGCTGATTCCCGGATACGAAATGGATTATCAAAAGATTCGGAAGGAAGCAGAAGACTATTTCGAGATACTCATTACATGTTTTTATAAATAGGGGGTTGTAACGATGAATGTGATTGAAATTAATAATCTTACAAAGATGTATGGAAAATCACGGGGCATCACCGATATTAGCTTTCATGTAGAGGAGGGCGAAATCTTCGGTTTCATTGGGCCGAATGGTGCAGGAAAATCAACCACCATCCGGACATTGCTGTCGCTGATTTATCCAACCAGCGGCAGTGCAACCATTTTCGGGAAGGATTGTATTAAGTTTGCCCCGGAAATAAAACGGGAAATTGGCTATCTTCCATCAGAGGTTTTTTACTATGACAATATGAAGGTAAAAGATCTATTAAACTATTCAGCTAGTTTTTATAAAAAGGATTGCAGTAAGAGAATCAAAGAATTAGCCGAGATTATGAACCTGGATTTGAATAAAAAAATCGATGACCTTTCTTTAGGAAACAAAAAGAAGGTAGGGATTGTTCAGGGGCTGCTGCATGAGCCGAAGCTCATTATCTTAGATGAACCGACGAGCGGCCTGGACCCCCTCATGCAGCAAAAATTCTTTGAATTGCTGGAGGAAGAAAACAAAAAGGGTGCGACGATACTATTTTCCTCGCATATCCTCAGTGAGGTTCAACGGCTCTGTAATCGAGTGGCCATCATCAAAGAAGGAAAAATAGTGACTGTTGAAAAGATTAGTACCTTAAAGGAAAATACCTACAAAAAGTTCAAGGTAGAAACAAAAACGCCTCAAAGCCCTGATTATTTTAATATTAGCGGTGTCAGTAATTTAGCCGTGAAGGATCAGGTGACGAGCTTTATTTTTAAAGGCAATATCAATACCATTATGAAAAAAATAGCAGAGATTGAGATTGTGAATCTATGGATTGAGGAGCCGGACCTCGAGGAGATCTTTATGCATTACTATGAGAAGGAGGAGTAAGGCGATGAATATCTTTTTCCATGAGTTAAAGGCTTACCGGAAGTCTACGCTGATTTGGACGATCTCGCTCATCCTGGTCACTTTGCTGTTCATGTCCATGTTTCCTGCTTTTGCCCGTGATGCCGAGGAATTCAAGAAGCTTTTGGAGGGCTATCCAGAAGGCGTTCGGAAGGCAATTGGTCTCAACCTAGATAATTTGTTTTCGATTCTCGGATTCTATTGTTATGCGTTATCGTTTATCACCCTTTGCGGTGCGATTCAGGCTATGAATCTTGGAACGTCCATTGTCAGCAAGGAGGTCCGTGAGAAGACGGCAGATTTTTTATTAACAAAGCCCGTGACGCGGACAACAATTCTCACTTCTAAGCTGCTGGCGGCATTTGTTTCACTCGTAATCACGAATGTGGTTTATTTAGCAGCGGCAAGTGTAATCGCCTCACAAGTTAAAACAGAGGATTTCAGCATCAAACTGTTGATTCTTCTTTCGCTCACTGTCTTTTTTATTCAACTAATCTTTCTGGCGCTGGGAATCATTATTTCGGTTGTGGTACCTAAGATTAAATCGGTGCTGACCGTATCGCTTAGCACGGTGTTTGCCTTCTATTTTTTAGGGATGATCAGTGCAACTTCCAGTGAGGAAGGGAAACGATTTTTATCACCCTTTAAATATTTTGATACGGCTTATATTTTGAAACACTCTGCTTATGAAGCGCCATTTATCATAGCAGGATTGGTCATTGTGTTAGTCGCCATCGGTGCAAGCTATTTCGTTTACACCAAAAAGGACATCCATGCTGTGTAAAGAGTAAATGGGGGGGTAACTCATGAATATTTATATAAAAGAATTAAAATCTCACCGAAAGTCACTCATCTTTTGGTGCATTGGGGTTATTCTCATGGTTGCGTCTGGTATGAATAAATACTCTAGTTTGTATTCGTCGGGGCAATCGATGAATGACTTGATGGCCGATATGCCTAAGTCCCTTCAAGCGATTATGGGGGTCGGTAGCTTTGATTTATCTAAGGCAAGCGGTTATTATGGCATGCTGTTTATGTATTTGGTCTTGATGGCAACCATTCATGCCGCAATGCTGGGCGCTACTATTATTGCAAAAGAGGAACGGGATAAAACGTCGGAGTTTTTATTCGTTAAACCCGTATCAAGGGGAAAAATTATCACGGCTAAGCTGCTGGCAGCATTAACGAATATCGTTATATTTAACCTTATTACGTTTGCTTCATCGGTGATCATCGTTGGGAAAGTAAGCGACGGAGAAAAGGTAAACGGGGAGATCGCTGTAACGATGCTGGGAATGTTTTTATTACAACTTCTGTTTATGGTGATTGGCAGTGCCATCTCTGCCGTTAAAAAGCGGCCGAAAACAGCGGCCTCCTTAGCAACGGCCATTCTTTTGCTTACGTTTGTTCTATCGATTGTCATTGATTTAAATGAAAATCTGGACCTTCTTAAATATTTGACCCCTTTTAAATATTTTGAAGCAAAGCATATGATGGTTGGTAACGGGCTGGAGATTGTATCTGTTTTCCTATCGCTCATTATCACTGTGGCCCTTACGTATAGTACGTATATTTTTTATAAAAAGAGAGATTTAAATGGGTAATGCCTCCCCTTCCTTTTATTAATTTATCAATAGTGTTAATATAAGAAAATGAATTGGTAAAAGGAGGATAACTTGATGACACAGAATGATAATCAAACATTACCGCCAAAGACTTGTTCCGTTGAGCGTTTAGTGACAATGGAAGAAGACGTGAAAAAGGTGTTAGCTGGTGAAAAGACAGCGACACGCCGGAATGGAAGATACGCGGATCCAGGTGAAATTATGACCCTTGAAGGCCGCAAATTTGTAGTTGATAAGGTGTACTCACAGAGCTTAGGCGAATTAACAGACGATGATGCTCGCCGTGAAGGCTTTAACAATGTGGAAGAATACAAACAAAGCATCCTAAGCATCCACCCAGGAATGCCATGGCTGCCACAAATGCGCGTCTGGGTCCACGAATTCAGCCCAGTTCAAGATTAAATGAAACGAGAGACTGACACTTCAGTCTCTTTTTTTATCCCAATATTTCTAGAGTCTAAATATTTGTTAATTAGAGGAGAACAAAATTATAATAGCTTTATTAAAGTTGGCTGACATGTTGGGGTGGATTCATGAAGTTTCTGTCAAAGTACGTAAAGAAATACTGGAAGACCTTTTGCTTAGCGGTTTTATTTCTCACCTTTGAGGCGATCAGCGACCTGATGCAGCCGACGATTATGGCAAAAATTATTGATGAAGGGGTAGCGAATCGCGACCTTCATTATGTATTAAAAATGGGCGGAGTGATGCTGCTGATCACCGCACTAGGTGCAGTCAGCGCATCATCAAGAAGTGTGCTAGCGAGCATCGTTTCGCAAAGCTTTGGAACGGAACTGCGGTCCGACCTGTTTAAGAAAATTCAAACCCTTGCGTTTAAGAATCTCGATAAGTTTGACCGCGCGTCCTTAATTACCCGTCTAACAAACGATGTGACGCAAGTGCAGGTATTTGTGAATGGTTTAATGCGAGTATTTGTTAAAGCCCCGCTCTTGGCGATTGGCGGCTTGATTATGGCAACGCGGCTGAATCTGCATTTATCAGTGGTACTAGCGGTTGTGGTCCCGATTGTGGCACTGTTAATTATTCTGAACCTGCGATTGGGGTTCCCGCTTTTTTCAAAGGTTCAACAAGCATTGGATAAGGTGAACTCGGTTATGAGGGAGTACTTATCCGGTGTGCGCGTAGTAAAGGCGTTTAACCGTTTTGACGTGGAAATTGGCAAATTTGCAAAGGCGAATGACCATTTTAAAGACCAATCCATCGCCGCAAGCCGCCTCATGGCGACCTTTAGCCCGGTTATTATGCTGACTGTCAATTTGGGGATTGTGGTTGTCCTTTGGATCGGCGGATTAGGCGTTGATTCCGGTGAGATTCAAGTAGGCCATATCATTGCATTCACTAACTATATGACCCAAATCTTATTTTCTTTGATGATTATTTCGATGGTTTTCAATATGTTTGTCCGGGCGAAAGCATCCGCAGGGAGAATTGATGAAGTCTTTTTACTAGAAGAATCCTTTACATGGGATCAGGAAGCGAGTCAACGGACAATAGAAAAAGGAAGAATTGACTTTGAAGATGTGACCTTTACCTACGAAGGGACTACGGGTGTGCCGATTCTAAAAGGAATCAACTTAACTATTCTCCCTGGTGAGACGGTTGGTATCATTGGTTCAACCGGTTCAGGAAAAAGTACCCTGGTCAACCTGATTCCCCGCTTTTACGATGTTACTAGTGGGATGATTAAAGTTGATGGGCTAGATATAAAGCGAGTGAGTCCAAAAACATTAAGAGAGAAAATTGCGATTGTGCCTCAGAAAAATATCTTGTTTTCAGGCAGTGTCGCAGAAAACCTCCGTTGGGGTAAAGAGGATGCTTCCGAGGAAGAGATGGAAGCTGCAGCAACAATGGCAGGAGCACATGACTTTATTGCAGCCTCCCCTGAAGGCTATCAAACACGAATTGGCCAGGGCGGGGTTAATTTTTCCGGCGGGCAGAAACAGCGGATTTCAATTGCCAGAGCCTTAATTAAGCAGCCGGAAATCTTAATTTTGGATGATAGTACAAGTGCAGTAGATGTGGCTACGGAGGCGAAAATCAAAGCCGCCCTGAAGAAATATGCCCAAGGGCTTACCTGTCTGCTCATTGCTCAGCGGATTACATCGATTATTGATGCGGATAAAATTGTCGTGCTCGATCATGGTGAGCTTGTTGGTGTTGGGACCCATCAGGAACTAATCGAAACGTGCAGCGTGTATCAGGAAATCTACCAGTCACAAATCGGTAAGGAGGGGTTGTAGGATGTCACAAGGAAATATACCAGCTAGGAACACCGCCCCTACCCCGCCGCCGATTAGACCAGCTGGTGTGGGCGGCGGCCACCACCGCGGTGGTCCTGTAGTAAAGCCGAAGAATTTCAAAGCAACCTTGAAGCGGCTTTGGCAGTACTTTGGGAATGAACGGAAGATGCTTGCCCTAATTTTTGCTTTTATCTTAATTGATTCGGTCCTGATGCTCCTTGCTCCCTTTCTGATTGGGAAAGCAGTGGATGCGATGACCTTAAAGGCTGGAGGAGTCGATTTTAGCCTGCTTGAAGTACTGATTATCGTCCTTACTTGTGCGTATGTTGGCGATGCCATCCTCACCTTTTCACAAGGATGGCTGATGGCTGGGGTGGCTCAACGAGTAGTGAAACGCTTGCGGGCCGCGCTGTTTCAAAAGCTGCAAAAGCTGCCCGTCTCCATCTTTGATTCAAGGACGCACGGCGAACTCATGAGCAGACTTTCCAATGATGTTGATAATGTGAGTAATACCATTTCCCAGTCAACAACCCAGCTCATGTCGGGCCTAATGGTCATTATTGGCTCCTTGATTATGATGTTAATTTTGAGTCCCTTGTTAACAGTAGCGAGTTTGCTAACGGTACCACTTGTGTTCTTGCTAACAAGGACCATTGCCAAAAGAACCAGTGTTTTATTTAAAAATCAACAAATCCAGCTAGGAAAGTTAAATGGTCATATTGAAGAGACGATTTCCGGTATTGAAGTTGTCAAAGCCTTTAACCATGAGGAAAAGGTGATTGAGGAGTTTGATGATGTCAATGAGAAGCTCCGTGCGGTGGGCTTAAAAGCTCAGATTTGGTCAGGCTTCCTTATGCCTATTATGAACGTCATCAACAACCTGGGGTTTGCTATTGTGGCCGTGATTGGCGGTATCCTCGCAGTAAAAAGTTTGATTACGATTGGAGCAATTGCCAGCTTCATCACCTATTCAAGGCAATTCGTTCGACCACTCAATGATCTAGCAAACATTTTTAATGTCCTACAGTCAGGTGTGGCGGGAGCTGAACGGGTGTTTGAGGTTATGGATGAGCAGGAGGAACCAGAAGATCTTCCAACTGCGGTGCCATTAGAGAATCCGAAGGGACATGTGGTTTTTGAAAATGTCAGCTTTGGGTACCGGCCTGATTTGCTTATTTTAAAAAATGTCAGCTTTGAAGCCCAAATTGGCAGCAGTACGGCCTTGGTGGGACCAACGGGTGCAGGTAAAACAACCATTGTGAATCTGCTAACCCGGTTTTATGATGTAACGAGCGGGAGAATTCTCCTTGATGGCCGGGATATTCGTGAATATACAAGAGATAGTCTAAGGAAATGCTTTGGGTTTGTGCTGCAGGATACGTATTTGTTTTCTGGCACGATTGAAGAGAATATTAAGTATGGGAAGCCGGATGCAACGGATGAAGAAGTGGAGCAGGCAGCCAAAATGGCGAATGCAGATGCTTTCATCAAGCGCCTTCCAAATCAGTATGAAACGGTTCTGTCGGAAAATGGCGGGAATTTGAGTCAAGGACAGCGGCAATTATTAGCGATTGCCAGAGTCATTTTAGCCAAGCCGTCCTTACTCATTTTAGATGAGGCGACAAGCAGTATTGATACGAGAACAGAGCTTCATATTCAAGCGGCCTTGTTATCCCTGATGGAAAACCGAACCAGCTTTATCATTGCTCACCGTTTGAATACGATTCGTGACGCGGATACCATCATGGTGATTGACCATGGTGAAATTATTGAAAAAGGCAGTCATGAAAAGCTATTGCAGGCGCAAGGCAGATACTATCAAATGTTTGATAATCAATTTAAAAATATTGAGAGCGCTTTGGACTAATTAAAAGGCCTCCGCGGGTTTTGCCCAGCGGAGGCCTTTATTTTATGGTTTCCAAACTCCATTTGACATAAAGTAATACCAATTTCCAGCTATTGAATTCCAGTTGGTCGCCATGGTGCCATCTGTTTTTAGATAATACCATTGGTTCCCAAGGGAAAGCCACCCGATTTTCATGGCTCCACTGCTTTCGAGGTAGTACCAGTAATTTTTATTGAAGAGCCAACCTGTTTTCATGGCACCAGATGTATCTAGGAAGTACCATTTGTTGGCTGTGAAGAGCCACCCGGTTTTCATGGCTCCGCTTGATTCTAGGTAATACCACACGTTGTTTTCTGTTACCCAACCTGTCTTCATTACGCCGTTTGTGTCAAAGTCATACCAGCGGCCGTTAATGAAAACCCAACCTGTTTTCATGGCACCAGTTGAATCAAAGTAATACCAGTGATTCTTGTCCGGCAGCCATCCGGTCTGTTTGATTCCTTCAGTTGTATAGTAATACCAAGTATGGTCCTTTTGGTACCAACCTATTGGAGGTTTGGTGGTAACAGTAATTTTAATAGGAGTCGTGCTTTGGTTCTCATAAGCGTCCATGGCATACACTTCGTACAGGTGAGTTGAATCTGGGGCTAAGTTGTTTAGTGTAACAGACACTTTTTCCTCAGGTTCCCAAAATGGCGAATAAATCGTCCGAATCACTTGGCCCGCCTCTTTGATGACATAGCGGTCAACAACTGTATTATCCTCCGCTTGATTCCACGAAAGAGTACAACTTGCTGATACAGCTAATCCCGAATTTCCCGTATAGGATGGTGTAGTTGTATCTTTCGCAGGTTCTCTATATGGAATAGGGATAGTGGCAGTTCGGATCCACGTACCATTAGAGAACTCGCGCCCCTTAAGTTCCACCCGATTATTATACACATTGACTAAAAATCCTTGCGAATGGTTAGGTACCCACCCGCCTTCATACCAGGTGTAATCCACTGAACTGGTATTAACCATCGTAAAGCCATCTTGATAGATGCTTTTTGGATGATCTAAAAGATAATGAGAGTGGCCTGAAAACAGGATTACTTGAGGGTACTTTTGTAAAATAGCCAGCAATCTTTCACTATCAAATCCTGCTCCCCAGTTAATACTGCCATACACGGTATTGGTAATGGGCTGATGCAAGAATACAAAAATAGGTTTATTGCTGGATGCATTAATCGCCAGCGTTTGTTCGAGCCATTGGTACTGTTGGTCTGAAATATAGGCCCAATCCTTTGCACCTGGATACATGCTTTCATAGTTGAGTAAGGACCTTGGAGAACGTTCACCGGCTAAGGAGATGAAATGATAACCTTTAATCCACTTATCATAATAAATACTAGAAAGTGATTCATCGGAATCGTTCATGAATCTAGCCTGCAGCATTTCATCGGTTACTGTAGAATTCTTATCAATATAGGACTCGAAATACTCATGATTGCCCATCGATAGTATCTGCTCAGCAGATGGATTTTTATAGGCATTAAGAATTTGTTTGAAAGATTGATAGTCAGATTCTACTCCGGTATCAGTCATGTCCCCTACAATGGCAATCGTATCATAATTAGGAGCGATCCTTGACAGGTCTGTTAGTGCCTGCTTGAAATGACTGTTCAGGTCCTTTGAGTTAATGTGTACATCACTCATTACGGCCATTTGCAGGTTTGGCGGCTCAACCGCTTTTACAGAATGTCCTGGTACCCATAGGGAGATTAGAGCGGCTGTCAGTAGTGCACTGAATAGATGTATAGTTATTCTTTTCATAATCAACCTCATTTCTTCATTTCAAAACTATTCTATCTCACTAGTACTCATTTAAATAGATAAAAATGACTATCAAATTTTAAAATACAGTGAAAAAAGGGGTGAAATTTGTCGCAATTTTTTCCAATTGATAAATATTTTGTCGCTTAAATACCAAATTATGATAATGTAAGTAGGTAAATTTTATTGAAAAAAAGGTGGAACAACAGTGAAAAAGTGGAAGATTATATTAAGTATCTTCGTTTTAGTTTTAGCAGCGGGCGGTGGCACCCTTTATTATTTTCTAAATGTAAAGGAATATAAAACAGCTGATACGAAAGTAGAAAAGATCGTTAAAAGCGATTACGACATCCAATTACCTGATGAAAATAGTGCGGGAGATTCGACTCCGGTTGAATCAAAGGCGAATCAGGAGAATCAAAGCTCCAGCCAAACCGGTGAAACAGCAAATTCAGCAACGGCAGTTAGTGGGAACCATACCAGTGCCGTGGCTACAAGTGGTAAGCAGGTAGCATCTACTGTTGTGAAACCAAAAAAACTGACATCTGCTGAAATTATTGGTAAGTATCAACCTGTTTTTCAAAATCTTGAAAGCCAGGCTAATGGAAAACTAAGTAGTCTTCTATCTTATGCAATTAGTGAATATCAAACTAAGAAGTCTAATGGTGAAGATGTTTCTTACTTCTATTTCTACTCAAAGTATACGGGTGCTGCAAAGAGTCTAGAAGCTAGTACTGACTCTTCATTTTACTATATTTATAATGCACTTGTAAAAGAATTGGAAAATTCAGGATATAGCATAAAAGCAGCAGAACCGATTAAAAACCATTACTTAAGTGTGAAAAAACAGAGAAGAAACTCGATTATGAATCAAGCAATGTCAAATGTTAAGTAATGTTTTCTTAAAATAGGATAATAAGTCTAAATTTATTGTAATAGTTGGTATTTTTATGTAAAATAATAGTATTATTTCTTTAGTATGCTAGTAAGCTAGTGGATTTTAAAAAAATACATAAATTGTAGGAGGATTACAGTGAAGAAAGTTCTAGCCATTACAAGTCTTCTTTTCTTGTTCTTGGTAGCAGTACTTCCGCAGAATGCAGTACAAGCTGCATCTACGTATAGTGCAACTGTTACTATTAGTGGGAAAGATTACAAGGTTAACAGTAATAATAACGAAATCGTTGTTAATATCGATGACCTTGAAAAACAGTATAATTTAAAAGAAACAGACAAGGTTGAAAAAATCACGATTGAAACACCAAGTGGTGCGAAGTCAATTCAAGCATTAGGTGCAGGCGCATTACTTTTCCCTGATGAAGCTCTTCCGGTTGAAAATGGAAAAGTGGAACTAGTTGTAGCGGAACTATTAGGTGAATTGGACTCACAGCAAGATGGCGTTGCTCTTAGCACAGTTCGTGAGTTCTTGTACCCTGTGAACAACAAGGTTACAGGACTAATGGAAGTTGACTTAGGTACTTCTACAAAATACTATTTAAATTTAGTGCTTAGCGCTACTAAACAATTAAATGTTTCAAAAGGTTCACAGGTTAATGTTAGCAGCCTTTCTTTAACGGCTGGTGGAAAAAAAGTGACGGCAACAAAATCAAATTATGGGATCAACAAGTTTGATTTAAACTTAGCTGGTTTTGATGCTTTGGATGTACTTCAATCATTAGCATTAACTTCTGATACAGCTACAACGGTATCTATTTTCTCAAGAGATTCTGCTTTTTACTCTGATTTATCAGATGTTAAGTTTGTTAATCATGTTGCAACATTAGACCAAGAAAAAGTGGATAATTGGGCTGCAAGACTAGGTGTAGAAATCCCACAAGAGGCTAAATCTCTTCCGGTTCTAGGCTTATATACACTACTTAATAGTGCGGGTATTACAACATTAAATGGTGTAGTTGCAGATGACAATGGAAACCAATCTCCTTTCTCAGTAACGATTCAAAATTACGGCTGGGTACAAGTTGACGGTGTTTGGTATTACATTTTTAAAAACGGTGAAAAAGCATTAGGCTGGAATAAAATTAGCGGTAACTGGTACCTATTCCACAGTAAAACTGGTGCTATGTTAACTGGCTGGGTCAAAGACGGCGGTAAGTGGTACTTCCTAAATAAAGACACAGGCGTAATGCAAACTGGCTGGTTGCAAGTTGACGGCAAATGGTACTACCTTGATAACTCAGGTGTAATGAAGACTGGCTGGGTAAAAGTTGGCGGCAAGTGGTACTACTTAGCTAACTCCGGTACTATGGTAACTGGTGTGTTAAAGGAAAATGGAAAGACATATATCCTTAATGACAGCGGTGTTTGGGTAACAGGCAACGGCTGGGTTAAAGCTGATAATCAGTGGTACTACCTAGTGAATAGTTCTGCTAAAGTTGGCTGGTTAAAATCAGCTAATAAGTGGTATTACCTAGATCCAGCAATGGCAACAGGCTGGACAAAAGTAAGCGGTGTTTGGTATTACATGTCTGCTAACGGCGATATGTTAACTGGCTGGGTAAAAGTAGATGGCAAATGGTACTACTTAAAAGCAAGTGGTGTAATGGCTACTGGCTGGGTTAAAGTATCTAATAAGTGGTACTACCTATACAGCAACGGTGTAATGGCTGCCGACACAGTCATCGATGGCTATAAGCTAGGTTCAGATGGAGCTTGGATTAAGTAATTTACTAGAGTAAGAGAGAGTGCATATAGCATTCTCTCTTTTTTTGTAGAAAATTGTTCTCTCTTGGCTATTTTATCGTGACAAGTGTAAAGACAGTTGATAAAATACAGGTGATTATAAGATTACATTTTATACCTAAACAAATAGGTTTTGGGGAATAATGTAAGTACAGGTAACCTAATAGGGGGAACAAGATGAAAATACAAAAAGAAATTTCAGAGAGAAAGTTACTTGGCATTGCCGGGATGGGCTGGATGTTTGATGCCATGGATGTGGGGATGCTTTCCTTTATAATTGCTGCTCTAAAGGTGGAATGGGACCTCACTCCTGAACAGATGGGCTGGATCGGCAGTATCAATTCAATCGGGATGGCTGTCGGCGCGCTTATTTTTGGTCTAATGGCTGATCGGATCGGCCGAAAAAATGTTTTTATTATTACCTTATTATTATTTTCAGTAGGCAGTGGGGCTTCCGCACTTGCCTCCACGTTAGCTGTCTTTTTAGTGTTTCGTTTCTTAATTGGCGCGGGTTTAGGGGGAGAACTTCCTGTTGCCTCAACACTCGTCTCAGAAAGTGTCTCAGCGGATAAGCGTGGCAGAATCGTTGTGCTGTTAGAGAGCTTCTGGGCAGGCGGCTGGTTGATTTCTGCCATCATTTCGTATTTTGTCATTCCAAAGTTTGGCTGGCAAGTCGCTCTATTAATTAGTGCCCTTCCTGCACTCTATGCGCTTTATTTACGAATGGGTCTCCCCGACTCTCCTCGTTTTGAAGCAGTGAAGAGTAAGGAGAAGCCATCTGTATGGCAAGGCCTGGCAAAGCTTTGGTCGAAAGAACATATCCGCCAAACGTCTATGCTTTGGATTGTTTGGTTCTGTGTCGTCTTCTCCTACTACGGAATGTTCTTATGGCTTCCAAGTGTAATGGTGATGAAAGGATTCAGCTTAATTAAAAGCTTTGAATATGTTCTGATTATGACACTAGCTCAGTTACCAGGTTATTTTACGGCGGCATGGTTTATTGAAAAGTTCGGCCGGAAGTTTGTGTTAGTGGTTTATTTACTAGGTACGGCTGTTAGTGCTTACTTCTTTGGTACAGCTGAGTCAACGGCCCTATTGATGACTTCAGGTATCCTATTATCTTTCTTTAACCTCGGAGCATGGGGCGGCCTATATGCATACTCTCCGGAACAATATCCTACGATCATTCGCGGTACGGGAACTGGTATGGCAGCATCATTTGGGCGAATTGGCGGTGTGCTAGGGCCATTATTAGTGGGTAACCTTGTTGCACAAAAGGTAGCTATTTCATCCATTTTTACGATCTTCTGTATCTCCATTCTTATTGGTGCATTAGCTGTTTTCTTTTTGGGAAAGGAAACCAAAAGAAAAGAATTAGTATAATAATTAACGGAAAGAGATTCCCCTATAGGAATCTCTTTTTTACATTAGCAGACGAAAGAATCATATTTAGACAAAATAATTCATTTGCTGCGTTACTTTTAAAGTAAAAGTAAATTTCTATTCACTTTACTGAAATAAAGCCTTTAAGGATAGGAAAAAGTTAGTTTTTGTTATTTTCTAAATTATTTTAAAATAATGGACTTTTCTACTAGACGAACCCCTAAATATTATGTACAATGTTTTCAGAATATTATCTTTATTGCGAAGAGTAACGCAACTATCTTGGGAAATTTTTAAAAAAAACGGGGGGTAAAGCCATGAGAAAGAAAAAATTAGCTGGTATTTTTATGTCAATGATGGTAGCTGCAGGCGTGATGGCAGGATGTAACTCTACAACTAGCGGCGATGGTGGTGGAGGAGATACGATTAAAATTGGGGCAAACCTTGAATTGTCTGGTGGAGTCGCTTCTTACGGCCAATCAGAAAAAGAAGGGATCGACCTTGCGATTGAAGAGATCAATAAAAAAGGCATTGATGGAAAGAAATTAAAACTTGTTACATTTGACAATAAGTCAGAGGCATCTGAAGCAACAAGCGGTGCGCTTAAATTAGCGACACAAGACAAAGTCGCTGCAATTATTGGTGCGGCAACAAGTACTAATACGCTTGCGCAGGTACAAATTGCTCAAGATAATAAGATCCCATTAATTACGCCAACTGGTACAAACCCTACAATCACAAATAAAGATGGAAAAGTAAGTGACTTTGTTTTCCGTACATGCTTTATCGACCCATTCCAAGGTACGGTTGCAGCGAACTTTGCAGCGAAAGAATTAAAGGTGAAGACTGCGGCGATCCTTATTGATAGCTCAAGTGACTATGCAAAAGGACTTGCAGATGCGTTCAAAACGGCATTTAAGAAAAATGGCGGAAAAATCGTCAAAGAAGAAGCATATGTAGCAAAGGATACAGACTTCCATGCTACTTTAACAAATATCAAGGCAGCAAATCCAGAATATGTATTCATTCCTGGATACTATGAAGAAGTAGGTCTAATCATTAAGCAGGCTCGTGAAATTGGTCTTAATGTACCATTAATGGGTGGCGATGGTTGGGATTCTCCAACTCTAGTAAAAATTGCTGGTGCTGATCCGTTAAAGAATACTTTTATTACTAACCACTATTCATCAGGTGATAGTGACAAGAAAGTACAAGACTTTGTTAATGCATTCAAAGCAAAATATGATGGCAAATCACCAGATGCTTTCAATGCTTTAGGTTATGACACAGTGTACTTTATTGCTGATGCGATTAAGCGTGCAGGAAGCAGCGATCCTAAGAAACTTCAGAAGGCGTTGGCTGAAACAGATGGACTTGAGCTTGTTTCAGGAAAGATGAAGCTTGATAAAAATCATGACCCGATCAAAGCAGCAGTTATCCTTGAATATGTAAACGGCGAACAACAATTTAAGGTAAAGGTAAATCCTTAATCTAATTTTATAATGGGCAAATGAATAGGGAGAATGGATGTCTCCCTATTCCCATTTTAGAGACAAGTTGAAGTCCTTTTAAGGGAGTGTTTGGACATGGAACAATTTATACAACAATTAGTCAACGGAATTTCCCTGGGGAGCATTTATGCATTAATCGCCCTTGGATACACAATGGTATATGGAATTGTCAAACTGATTAATTTTGCCCATGGGGATGTCTTCATGGTCGGTGCATTTATAGGCTTTTATTCTATTACTATTTTAGATTTAGGATTTTTCCCTGCTTTAGTTATTTCCATGGTAGCTTGTGCGATCTTTGGGGTCCTTATTGAACGAATTGCGTACAAGCCGTTGCGGAATGCAACAAGGATAGCAGCTCTCATTACAGCCATTGGGGTGTCCTTGTTTATCGAATATGGAACGATTTATGCTCGTGGTGCTCAGCCAGAAGCGTATCCAAGTAATTTGGTCCCAATCAAGAGCTTAGATGTGTTTGGTGTAAAAATTAGTGGACAATCCATCCTTATTCTAGGAACATCCTTAATCTTAATGATTCTACTGCAATTCATTGTTCATAAAACGAAAATTGGAAAAGCGATGCGTGCTGTTTCTCATGATATGGATGCAGCAAGATTGATGGGGATTAACGTAAATAACACTATTTCTGCTACCTTCGCTATCGGTTCTGCTCTAGCAGGTGCAGCTGGGGTTATTTTTGGAATGTATTATACAAAGATTGAACCATTAATGGGGATTATCCCGGGACTGAAAGCTTTCGTTGCTGCTGTTCTAGGCGGAATCGGAATTATTCCTGGAGCGATGGCAGGCGGGTTAGTTTTAGGTACAATCGAAGCGTTTGTTAGTGCGGCAGGCTATTCTTTATGGCGCGATGGTGTTGCATTCATTGTCCTCATCTTAATTTTAATCTTCAAACCAGCAGGCTTATTTGGTAAAAATGTCAGGGAAAAGGTATAGGGGGAGGCTTCTACGATGACTATTTTTAAACAGGCAAAGTTTTTTTGGACTTCAATCGTTTTAGCCGTTGTTTTTGCAGTAGTGATGCAATTTTTAATTACAGGCGGAACACTCAATCAATTTTATGTAAATACCCTGTTTTTTATGGGAATTAACATTATTTTAGCGGTCAGCCTTCACTTAATTATTGGGATTACTGGCCAGTTTTCCATTGGACATGCCGGGTTTCTCGCAGTGGGTGCCTATGCGTCTGCGATTATGACGATGAAATTAAGCTTGCCGTTTCCAGTTGCATTAATAACGGGTGGATTAGCGGCAGCGGTAGCAGGTCTAATCATTGGGATCCCTACACTACGATTAAGAGGAGATTATCTTGCCATTGCTACACTTGGGTTTGGCGAAATCGTTCGAATCGTATTTTTAAATATTGATTATGTAGGCGGCGCCAGCGGGATGACCGTGTCTCATTTAACCACATGGCCGTGGTTGATTGGCTGTGTCCTACTAACCATTATTGTCATTGCCAACTTCACCAACTCTACACATGGAAGAGCATGTATCTCCATCCGAGAAAATGAGATTGCAGCTGATGCGATGGGAATCAATACGACTTATTATAAAGTCGCTGCCTTTGCGCTTGGTGCCTTTTTCGCAGGGATTGCGGGTGCTCTTTTTGCACATAATTTTTATATTATCCAACCAACTAACTTCGGATTCTTAAAGTCTTTTGATATTTTAATTTTTGTTGTATTGGGTGGGTTGGGCAGTATGTCTGGTGCCGTTATTGCCACTGTCCTGTTGACCATCATCTCTACCTATCTTCAAAACTATCCAGAGGTACGGATGGTCATCTATAGCTTAGTCTTAATCGTAATGATGCTTTACCGTCCACAAGGATTGATGGGCACAAAAGAGATTACTTCATTCTTTAAATCTAGTAAATCCGCTAAAGGAGGAGTACAGCATGGCAGCAAAAACACAGTTGCTTAAGGTTGAAAATGCAGGAATCCGATTTGGCGGGTTGAAAGCAGTGTCTGATGTAAACCTGGAATTAAAGCAGGGTGAACTTGTCGGTTTAATTGGACCAAACGGTGCCGGAAAAACAACCTTCTTTAACCTGCTAACAGGTGTGTATGTTCCGACTGAAGGAAGCATTTCATTAGAGGGGGAAAAATTGAACGGCCTAGCTCCGTATCGGATTACAAAAAAGGGAATCAGTCGGACCTTCCAAAATATCCGTTTGTTTAGTGAATTATCGGTATTGGATAATGTAAAGGTTGCCTATCATTCTTTGTCTAAGCATTCCATTTTCAGCTCGATTCTGCGCCTCCCTTCCCACTTTTCTGGCGAGAAGGAGATGGAAGAAAAGGCGATTGAATTCTTAAAAATCTTTAAGCTTGACGATGTTTTGCATGAGAAAGCAAAGAACTTACCATATGGCCAGCAGCGCCGTCTAGAGATTGCGAGAGCCTTGGCTGCAAATCCAAAGTTATTGCTCTTGGATGAACCGGCAGCTGGTATGAACCCGCAGGAAACGGAAGAATTGATGAATTTAATTGCTCTTATTCGCGAGAAATTTTCATTAACCATTCTATTAATTGAACATGACATGCTTCTTGTTATGGGAGTTTGTGAGCGAATCTATGTCCTTGACCATGGTCAATTGATTGCTGAGGGTACACCAGAACAGATCAGAAATAATCCAAAAGTCATCGAAGCGTATCTTGGCGAGGAGGTCTCTTAATATGCTAAAAATAAAGGATATGAATGTCTATTACGGAAATATTCATGCATTGAAGGGAGTTTCCCTCGAAATCAATCAAGGTGAAATTGTGACACTGATTGGGGCAAATGGTGCCGGTAAAAGTACGCTTTTAAAAACGATCTCTGGACTCTTGAAGCCAAAAAGTGGAGAAATTGTCTTTGAAAATGAACATGTGGCCGGGAAAGTGGCCCAATCGATCGTAAAAAGAGGGATTTCTCAAGTTCCTGAAGGCCGTCGAGTATTCTCAAATATGTCCGTTGAGGAAAACTTAGAATTAGGTGCGTATTTACGAAGAGACAAAAAAGGTATTCGCGAGGACTTTGAAAAGGTTTATCAGCTTTTCCCGCGATTGGAGGAGCGCCGCAAGCAGCAATCTGGTACGTTGTCTGGCGGGGAGCAGCAAATGCTTGCAATGGGTCGTGCATTAATGGCAAGACCGCGCCTTTTGCTCTTAGATGAGCCATCCATGGGTCTTGCCCCTTTGCTGGTAAAAACCATCTTTAAAATTATTGAGGAAATCAATCAGCAAGGCACGACCATATTGTTAGTAGAACAAAATGCGAATATGGCCTTATCGATTGCCGACCGTGCCTATGTCATCGAGACAGGAAAAATTGTCGCTTCAGGTTCGGCGGAAGAGCTGGGGCAGAGCGATCAAATAAGAGCGGCTTACTTAGGTGGGCATTAAATGAAAAAAGGGGCTTTAACCCCTTTTTTTCGTTATATCTTTATTTTTTGACGATCTGTTTCAAGATTAAATTGGGACCGTTGTTTGGGGCTTAATTTATTACGAATGATATTACAGTAATCCTGATAAAGCTGTTCTATTCCTACTAAAGCAAGGGAAAAGAAATTGGCGTAATTCTTTTGAACCTCCCACTTTAATTCATTTTTTCCACAGATACTGTACTTATTTAACTCTTCAATTTCCTTTTGAATCTTTAGCAATTCCCTAGTTTGCTCCTCCTCAGGAAGCGACAAAACCTGGTCGATTTTTTCAATATAGGCTTTTGACTTATCGATCTTCTCCTTTATTTCTTGATATCCCGCTTGATCGATGAGTTGGTAGTGTAATTTGAAGTCGTTTAACTTCTTAGCAGATTCATAGGTCGCATTTACAATATCATCACGTGTCATATCTTTAGTTTCATAGCTGAGCATATGCTTCCAGGAAGGCTGTGTGATCGCTTTGCGGTGGTCTTCAAGGGTATGACAGAATTTCTTATAGCCGTAGATTTCTGGATGTTCAAAAGCTGGACTTGCCGGGTCTAAGAACGGTGCCAAAGGTGCGACAAAGTAATAGACTCTAGGGTCATTCTGGCAGGCGAGATGAATTTTCTCACAAAAATCAATATTTTCGAGGGCACTTTGATAGGTCTGCCCAGGTATCCCTACCATGAAGAATAAATCGATTTTTTGACAGCCATTTTTAAGGGCATAGTTAAGGGTGGCGATGACCTTTTCGTTGGTACAGCTGAACTTTCCATTATACCTTCTTATTTGTTCATCATGCGTCTCCAGCGTGATTTCAATGCTATACTTCGGTACACTCTCATTCATTTGCTTGAAAAATTCTTCATCCGCATACTGAAACAATTCAAACACGATTTCATTTTTAAGCTTAAGTTTTTTAAGACGGTTAAAGAATTCATTCACATAGTCACTGCCGCCCTGCCGAAGGTCGTGAAGAATGAAAATGGGAGCGCGGCTAAACCTTGAGATAAACTGAATATCTTCAACCAGCTTTTTCGGTGACCGTAGTGCAAGGGCATTGCGGTTACAGTTTTGATCGTACGCCTCCCTTGAGCCTCCGCAAATCAAGCAGTTTTGCGTGCAGCCTCTGGCCGTTAAAAGAGCGGTATTTGGGTATTGCAACCAGCCGTTGTAAGGTAGCGGGTCTAGAAAATTCCGGTACTTGAACACAGAGCGGATCGTGTAGCGATAGCCAGGAACGTCGATATCATCTAAATCCTTTGGTACATATGTGAGTGGATTGAAGCCGTACTCGCCTCCCTTTTTCCAGGTTAAGTTAGGGATGTCCGCAAAGTGGGTGTTGCCTGCCTCGATTTTGTTCATTAGGAGAAGCATGAGTTTTTCGGTCGAATCGCCGCGCATCACAAAGTCGATGAACGGATATTCAATTAACTCTTTATGATAATAGGTGGCAGATAGTCCTCCAAAAATGATGGGTGTTTGGGGGTGAAGGGTCTTTACAATTTTGGCAAGCTCGATACTGCCATGTGCATGTGGGAGCCAATGAAGGTCGATTCCAAATGCTTTGGTTTGGATGTTTCTTAGTTTGGCTTCAACATCAAAATGTTCATTCATCAGCATTCGATTTGCGATGTTGATAATTTTTACCCTTAGACCGTATCTTTCCAGGTAATCCGCGATACTTGTCAGCCCGACTGGGTACATTTCAAATACAGGCGATGACGGAATAACATCGCTGATGGGACCTGCTAGCAAAGGGTTTTTTCTAAAATCGTATACACTTGGTGCGTGCAAGAGAACTAAATCGTATTTCATGACTCCACCTCTTAAATGTGAATATATTCACAAATCTAAATAAATTTTGTTTCGATAATTTAAGTTTACTATAGTCATAGAAGGATAAAGTGACAAACGGGTGACAATATTTAGGTGATTTTGTGTATGGAGGGTGGTTGTCATTAAGGGCATGGTCTATTAGACTAACAGTAATTGACAATATTTTTCAAGGAGAATGAAGATGGCACAGATCAAAACGAATGCAATGCGTATCCTGGACGCAAAAAAAATTGAGTATGACATGCTGACATATGATAATAAAGATGGAAAGATTGACGGAGTTTCGGTCGCAGAGAAAATTGGTAAAGATCCGAAGGAAGTCTATAAAACCCTTGTGGCACAAGGCCCTAGCAAAAGCATTTATGTGTTTGTGATTCCTGTTGCCGAAGAGTTGGATTTGAAAAAGGCAGCAAGAGCCGCTGGAGAAAAAAGCATGGAGATGCTTCCTGTGAAGGATATTCAGAAATGGACGGGCTATATCCGCGGCGGCTGCTCTCCTGTCGGAATGAAAAAAGATTACAAGACCTTCTTGGACGAAACCTGCAAGGATCTGCCCGAGATGGTCGTCAGCGCAGGCAAGATAGGCGTACAAATCGTCCTCGCCCCCACCGTACTGCAAGAAGTAACGAAGGCGAAAATAATGGATCTAATAAAATGAGAATCAAATGAATTTTTTTATAGGCACTCACCTATAACCCATATGTGCATATGATAGGGTGTAAATATCTCACCTAGAAACTCGCCACTATAAAATAAGGCAGAATGTTGAGGCGCAGTTGAGTAGCATAAAAGGGAGTGTTGATGAGTGGCAGGAAAAGTTAGAAATTATTTTGCTGGCGGGAACACAGCCAGAGGCTTTCATAACCTATATGATTCCAATCTTCAAGGACTAGACCGGTTGTTTATTTTAAAGGGCGGGCCTGGAACAGGTAAATCTTCATTGATGAAAAAAATCGGCCACGAGTGGGTAGAGCAAGGCTTTGATGTGGAGTTTTTACATTGTTCCTCCGATAATAATTCCATCGATGGTGTGCTTATACCGGCGCTAAAGGTCGGTATTGTCGATGGGACGGCACCGCATGTCATTGAGCCGAAAGCACCTGGAGCAGTTGAGGAATATATTAATCTCGGCGAAGCTTGGAATGCCCGTAAGCTTAGTGTGCAAAAAAATGTGATTCAAAAGCTGACGAATCAAATTAGTCAATCCTTTCAGAAGGCATATGCCACCTTTAAGGAAGCGTTAGACATTCATGATGATTGGGAAAAAATTTATATCAATAGCATGAATTTTAAAAAGGCCGATCAATTAACGAATAAATTGATTGATACCTTCTTTGGAAAAATGAAATTGAATAAGACGCCAGATGTTCGTCATCGTTTCTTAGGTGCGGCCACACCGAAAGGCGCCGTTGATTTCGTTCCGAACTTAACTGAGGAGATTCCGAAACGCTACTTTATTAAAGGGCGCCCTGGGTCCGGTAAATCAACGATGTTGAAAAAACTTGCCGCCGCAGCACAGGAACGCGGTGTCGATGTAGAGATTTATCATTGCGGCTTTGATCCAAACAGTCTCGATATGTGTATTTTTAGAGAGCTCGGCATCGCTATTTTTGATAGTACGGCACCACATGAGTATTTCCCAAGCCGCGATGGCGACGAAATTCTCGATATGTATGAACTTCTCATTGAGCCAGGAACGGATGAAATTTTTGCGGATTTTATCAGCAAAATCTCTGCTAAATACAAAAATAAAATGAATGAAGCAACCAGCTATCTTGCTAAAGCCAAAGAGCTGCATGATGAGCTTGAAGAAATTTATGTCTCTGCCATGGACTTCACTGTTGTGGAAAACATTCAGAGTAAAATTGCTGGGGAAATAAAAGATATTGCGGCAGCAAATGTTTTTTAATCTCAGGTGGAAGTGAGGCTGACTCAGAGCCAGCCTCACTTTTCTATTTCTTCTTCTTCTTTTTTTGCGTGTGATTGTTTTGATTCCCTTTGCTGTTATCGCCGCTTACAAATTCAGTCGCAAATTCAGCTTCAGCGTGTCCAGCTCGTGGGGAATTTTGATTGTTACTACCTTTATTGTATTTCTTCGTCATGATGATCCCTCCTTTTTACTTGTAGTGTGGCGTAAGACGGTGTTTTCATGCTAATAATTAAAGGGTAAACTACTAGAAAAAAATAGAAAATTTACAAAGGAGGCGTTTCTTTGTCAGACAAGCTGGAGTTTGTAACTAAGCTGTTCGAAGCGAATCGAAATGAGACAGAAGCGGGGCCCATGAAGAAGTATATGAAGGATCATTTTTCTTTTTTAGGAATCAAGTCGCCGATTCGGAAGGAATTAGAAAAGGAATTTTTTAAAGAAACAGGAATAGTAAAAGAGCCTTTTGACCAAGAATTCATCATAGAGCTTTGGAAGAAGGACGAAAGAGAATATCAATATACCGCCTTAACTTACATAGAAAAAATGTTAAAGAAGCTGCAGAAGGATGACTTAGCTTTAATGGAAAGATTAGTTCTGGAAAAATCCTGGTGGGATACGGTGGATGCCATCGCGGCAAAGCCGGTTGGCAGAATAGCGGAAATGTATCCAGAAGTAATTGAGGAGACGATTGATGGCTGGGCAGTGCATGAAAATATGTGGCTTCGAAGAACGGCGATTCTTTTTCAATTGAAATATAAAGAGAAAACCGATGAGGCTCGGCTGTACCGATACATAAAGAACAATTCTTACAGTAATCAGTTTTTTATCCAAAAGGCAATCGGCTGGGCACTTCGTGAATACTCGAAGACAGATCCGGCATCCGTTAGGCGGTTTATTAATGAAAATACCCTTGCGCCCTTAAGTGTTCGCGAAGGCAGCAAATATGTAGGCTGAGCATTAAACCATTCATGTGTAACTATTCATGTTAGAATGGGCATAATGAAAAATTTTGGAAGGTGAGACTCTTGATTAAGTGTATTGCATCAGACATGGATGGAACATTATTGAATTCTACACAAACGATTAGTGAAGAAAATAAAGAAGCAATTTTAAAAGCACAGGCACAAGGTATTGAATTTGTTGTGGCGACAGGAAGGTCTTATCAAGAGGCGACCTATGTGTTAGCTGAAGCCGGTTTAAACTGTCCAATCATAGGTGTGAATGGGGCTGAGGTGCGCTCGAAGGATGGAGAAGTTCTTGCGTCCACTCCAATCAGCAAAGAGTTGGCTAGAAAAGTAGCGGCAAAGCTGGTTGAAAAAGACGTGTATTTTGAGGTGTATACGGATCAGGGTGCCTATACGATTGATGCGGATAAGGCAGTTTCTATCCTCGTCGACATCGTTGTGAGTGCGAACCCAGAGGCAAACGTTCCAGAGATTGTGGAGGCAGCGGGGGCAAGAATCCGTGATGGGTTAATTCATACCGTTGAGGATTACGAGGTTTTATTCGCCAGCAATGACTATCAAATCTACAAATTCTTGGCGTTTGACTTTGATGCAGATAAATTGGAAGCAGCGAACGAATCTCTCGCTGAGTTGGAAGGTCTGGCTGTTTCTACTTCCGGTCATGAGAACTTGGAAATTACCAACAAGAATGCGCAAAAAGGAATTGCGCTTGAAGCCTTTGTAAAAGCAAAAGGTATTGAGTTATCGGAAACTATGGCAATTGGCGATAACTTTAACGATGTCTCTATGTTTGAAGCCGCAGGAAGAGCGGTGGCCATGGGCAATGCCGGCACGTACATCAAGTCCATCTGTGATGCGGTCACTGATACTAACAATGAGCATGGTGTAGCGAAGGCGATTCTCGAGGTATTATAGGATTGGCTGGATGCATTATTGTTGAATGAGTTGAAGTGAGTTTTTTGTAATGGATGAAGGACATTTTTGGGTGGAAACCAGGATAATTTGTCTTTCATAAGGCGGATGAAGGACATTTTGGGATGAAAACCAGGATAATTTGTCCTTCATAAGGTGGATGAAGGACATTTTTGGATGAAAACTGGATGGATTTGTCCTTCATAAGGTGGATGAAGGACATTTTGGGATGAAAACTAGGATAATTTGTCTTTCATAAGGCGGATGAAGGACATTTTTAGCAAAAAAACAGATCGTTTTGTCTTTCATAAGAGAAATGAAGGACATTACAAAGTAAAATCCCGGAAGATTTGTCTTTCATCAGACCAGTCTCCCGGGATTTTTTGGTGTCTGACACCCTACAAAATTTCAATCTTTAAGGAGTTCACTTGGGAGACGAGAAGTTCTTCGTATTGTTTCTGGGCTTGGAAGTATACTTCTTGCTCGCCGTAGGTTGGGTTTTCCTTTTTGACCTTTTCAATCAGGTCTTTTTGGACCTTTTGCGCAAGAACAATCATTTGGTATTGCTGTTTTTCAGTCGTCCAGAACTTCTCTTCACCATATTCAGCTACTAACTTTTTAGCAGACTCATATTGGTTGTACTGTTCGCGTGCTTTACCCAAGGCTGTATCTACTTCGGTAGCCGTTGCCTGATGTCCTTTTTCATTCGCGAGCATTGCCATTGAGCGGAGGCGGATAATTTGTGTTAAAACTTGATTCTTATTGTTATTTATTTTCTCCTGCGATTCTAAGTAGGCTAACTCTTCCTCTAATTGCTTACCGGTGTATTTTTTCTTCGCTGCTTCACGGTTAATTTCCAGCTGCAGCTGATTAATGAATTGATAGAAAGCTACATCCTCATTCGTAATCCATTCTCCGTTAATCTTAGCCACACCCTTAGGCTTTTCAACATTGATGTCGATGACTTTTTCTGTCTTTTTCCCGTCTTTTTCTAACGTAAACGCTGCTTCATATTTGCCGCCCATAGGTAGCTCAGTTTTGCCAGCGTACGTTCCGTCTTTCCCTTCTGTAAAAGTAACATCATAAGTACCGTGATCCATATTAGTCATCGATAATTGCGCGTTAATCTTCAGTCCTTTAACCGCCTTCTTGTTTTCCGTTAACTTGATTTCAAATGGCATCGCCGTATCTTTTTGATAGTAAGGCGCCTTTGTTACATCGATCTTATAATCAGGACCGCTACTGCAGCCCGTTAATAAACTGGCCAACAAGAGTAAGACGAGCATAAACCGTGTCTTCATGAGCCAATTCCTCCTAGGTTATGAGTGTTTAAAAATTCCTCTACTGTATACTTTTCAATCTTTCCGTCATCTAAATAAGCCACATGGGTGCATACTTGTTTGATTTCATCCAAATGGTGCGAGGAAAGCAAAATGGTTTTATCCTGAAGAGAGCCTAACACCTCTAAGATTTCCTTTCGCCCCATGGGGTCGATACCACTTGTCGGCTCATCAAGAATAAGAATGCGTGAATCCTGATACAAAGTGATCGCGAGGCCGAGGCGCTGGAGCATTCCCTTCGAATATTGCTTTACTTGGACGTTGCGGTCGTCCCACAGCCTTACGGCGGTTAATACCTGCTGAATCCGTTCAGCATCCGCTTGTTTAAACACCGCTTCTGCAAAAAAGGTCATATTCTCAAGGCCTGTCAGCATGGGATAAAGCATGAATTTTTCAGGTAAGTACGCAATTGCTTTTTTCCAGTCATTGTTTTTCTTCGTGACCTCGACACCGTTAATGGTAATCAGACCTTGCTTCACAGGCAAAAGGCCGAGTAGACTATTAATCAAGGTGGATTTACCTGCGCCGTTGCGGCCGACAAGGGCACAAATTTCATTTTCATGGATCGCAACGGATACCGAGTCAAGGACTAGCTTTTTCCCGAAGGATTGGTTTACATTCATTACTTTAATCATTCATATCCCTCCTTGCGGTTGAACAGAATGGCCGTTGTGTAGGAGGCCACGAGCCAAAAAATGAGATTTCCTAGTAAGAAGAACACAGGCTTCGTCCACATAAAGGCCTGCAGGAGTCGGGACATATGGCCAAAGGAATACACGCCCATCCCTGTCTCGAGAAACATTCGGACCGCTTGCAGCGGGTTTAAAAAGTAGACGGCTGAAAAGAGCTTCACATTTTCATAGGTGACGTCTGGTAAGAAGGAAAGCAGGATAAAATCATGTAAAAAGAAGAAGTAAAACCAAACGAAAATCGTATAGCCGATAATTTGCATCCGCGAGCGGCTAAAGCTCCCAATGGCCGCCCCCATTTGTAAAAACACGAGTGCCAAACAGGTAATGGCCGCAACAAAGATGAGATAGCCCTTCATATCTAGTTGGAAATTAAACTTTAACAATAGTAAATAGATGAAAAACCAAGCTAGAAGCGGGACTAGAACTACGGTATATAGTCCCAGGCTTTTTTTAACAAAGAAGGTGGGAAAACTGTCTTTCTTCGTTAGTAACATGATTAATGTTTTTTGTTCCTTTTCCTGAAAGATGGAGAAGGCTCCGATAAATAAGCACAGGATCGGGATGAAATAAATAATCGTATCGAATAGGTTGATTAAGAGAACATAAAATCCTTTATCAAATGAAAGGACAGAGGAACGAAACAAGATACTGATTGAAATAAGAACAATGATACTTAAGGAAAGCCAAAGTCCTTTTCCTCTTATATTTTCCTTCCATTCCTTCCAAATGTAATGCATAGTAGATGTCTCCCTTTTAATAAAATTAAGACCACCAGCAATCCTAAAACAGCGAATAGAACAGGTGAATGACTACCTTTTGCAGCGGCTAACGGATGTGGGTCGGTAAACATGACTTCATCCTTCGTTAGGGTGGTATTAATTTTTTCATAGATTTTAATGGCTGGGCTTTTTAAAAATAAATGGGTTAATTCCTGGTCCTCGATCAGCTGATGGAGAGAAGAATGATAGGTTACCTTAAAGTCGCCAATTCCGTCTTGATTTAAATCAGTGAGTGGAAAAGCGGTTCCCCAATCGTTTCCCTTCCCATCTTTACTCCAAAAGTTGCTGTCTTCATGTCCGCCAAGGGTGACAGCAGGCAACGTATTTTCATTAATCTGGTTTAGCGAGAAAGTCTGGTCATTTGAACTAGCCCAAAGCTCAATTCCAATTTGGTTTTGGATGATTTTGTTTTTTATAATGATGTTTTTGGTTGATTGATCAATATACATGCCCCGTTGGTTCATGTAAAACGTATTATTGTCTATATAATTATCATTGGCTTGTAGGAGTAATAAGCCGAACGATTGATTTCCATAGTTAACGATAAATTGATTGTTTTCAAGTTTTAGATGATTCGAGTTCATGACAGCTGCGCCGCCAGTGTTCATGGTGAAAATATTTCGTTTAAAAATATTTTCATCAGAGTACATATAATGTAAGCCATATCTAGTATTACTAATGTTATTATCCAAGCTTTTATTATTATTAGCGTAATCAAAGAACATGCCATCACGCGTGCCTTCAATTGTATTATGAGAAAGTAAGTTATCTTTTGCGTAATAAATGTGCAGGCCATTTCCTTGAGCGGCGATCTCTCCTTTGCCCAGTCCTTTAATATCGTTATATCGAATGATATTGTGATGAGCCTGGCTTAAATAAATCCCATGAAAGGAATGACGGATATGGATGTGTTCAACCATATTATTGTTTGTATAAACCTTGATTGCTGCATACTCTTCTGAAGAGTTTCGATTCATACTACTATTTGTAACGGTAAGATGGCTCAGCTTCACATGGGGGGCTTTGATTGAAATGACATTCCCCGTTCCGTCTCCTTTAATCACGGTTTTATTTGAACCTACTATTGTCATGGGTTTATTAATGACAATATTACCTACATACGTTTTATCCTCGAGCTTTAATACCGCTCCTTCTTTCATGCTGTCGATCAACGCTTGTAAGTTTTCGGCCGCCATATTTTTCTCAGGTTTCATAAGTAAAAAGAGAGAAAAAATGAGAAGTAGGAGCGCTAATTTTTTCATCTTACTCGATCCTTCCATAAAGGAATTAGTAATAAAATAAAGGCAGCAATCACAAAATAGATCCCTGTGCCAAGCATACTGTGTGTGGTGAAATTGGCAACTGTGTTTTCCCCAATAATAGGAGGAACAAATGGATCAATTTTAATGGGAGCTTTTGGACTTAAGTTTGTTCCATATCGTTGTAGTGCAAAGTGAAGATCTAAGATTCCAACCACACCGACAAGGGCAATGATTCCTATTAATCCATAAAGGACTTTCTTGATTCTAAGAATAGCAGTTAAAAGTGTTAGGCCAGCTAATCCGCCGATAATATAAATAAGGAAGGAGAGTTCTGGAAAATTCTTTTCACTGAAATTCGACATTCCAATATAGTGATTTAGACCGTTGATAATGTCGATTTCTCCTTTAAGCTTGTTTGGATAAACAATAATATTTAACCCTTCGGGATATTGTGGTGCGTAAAAAACCATTTTCCACCAAGGGAAAAACATGGAGATAACAATCAAAACGGCAGATAATGCGATCAATAAAGAGGAAGTAACTGACAATTTCTTTCCTTTTTTACTATCATTCAAGTTAATCACTCCTAATATGCTGTTAACTAAATAAAATGGAGGCGAGGCTGACCATGTTGCAGTTAAGTCAGCCTCGCCATTCATGACATTAGTTCTTCGGCTTAACAAGGAAGTAGCCGTTCATTTCCTGGTGCAGTGCAGAGCAGAAGTTCGTACAATAGATTGGGAAAGTTCCTGCTTTATCAGCGGTGAGCTCCATTGTGTTTGTTTGACCTGGCTGCACTTCCATGTTTAAGTCATAGCTATTAATGGCAAAACCGTGAGTAATATCCTCATCAAAGTCGATATTGGTTAAATGGATAAATACATGATCACCTTGATTCACTTCAATTACGTCAGGGCGTTTAGATTTTGCGTCAAAAATAAATCTTGAGCGCATGGCAATGCCATACACATGTACTTCGTTTCCTTTACGAACAATTTTTGTATCACTTTGTTTGTAAACAGCGTCTTTATTCTTCGTATCCTTTGGATATACATTAATTGTCTTGATTTTGTCTGCTTTAATCATCTGAGCATAGTGTGGTTCAGGATCTACTGGTGCAGACATGATGACCTTCATCTTGCCGCTGATATCAATTAATTGCATGGATTCTGGATGTGAAGGACCAACTGACAAGTACGTATCTTTGGCAATCTTGTTTAATGCAATGAGCCATTTACCATCTGGTGCAACGGTATCTCCCTCAGCGGAAACAGAGTGTCCTGGAGAGTACTGCACAGGTACACGGTCTAATGTTTTACCTGTTTTAGGGTCCCACTTAACAATTTCAGATGAAATGAACATGGTTGTATAAGCCATGCCTTTATCATCAAATTGAGTATGAAGTGGTCCAAGAGCATTTTCTGGATTTACTTCTCTTTCCATAACTGATTTATAGTTAAGAATAGGAATTCCGTTTCTTTCACCAGCAAAGTCTTTATTTTCAACCGCTTTAAATGCTTTTTCAAAAGAGAAAACCGTCATCGCAGGTGCAAGTTTTCCTGAAGCAATGAAGTATTTTCCATCAGGAGTAACGTCCACACCGTGTGGTGATTTCGCAACAGGCACTAAATAAATTCCACCCTTTTGCTTTTCAGGGAAAATCATCTTTTGGCCATCAACATCTTCATACTTACCTTCTTTGACCATCTTCTCAAGCTCTTTCCAATTGAAAAGAACGATATAGTCACGGTCCGCCTGTGATGCATTAATTTCCATTGTTGTTGTTGATTCTTCCGTATTATAAGTTGTCATAACTGCCCAATCAGCAGAGCCTTTTTTCCCTGCATCGGAAAGGTCGTAGGACCATGGTGGAAGAGCAACTTGGTAAGCAATGTTTAGCTTTACATTTTTTTCGTCAAAGGTAACGGCAGACATGACACCGCGATATTTTGCACTGTAATCATCAAGGGATTCATACTTTTGCCCAAGCGGCACTGCGAAACGAGTTGGTAAGAACATATATTCAGTGTTTTCGGTAACAAAGGCTGCACAGTGAGGACCAGCGGTATTTGGCACCTTAATAATGTCTTTTGTTGTGAATGTTTTTAAATCGACAACGGCTGCTCGGCTATTCCCTACATCTGTTGCAAACATCCATTTTCCATCATAGTCACCCTTTGTTTCTGAGAAGGCTGGGTGATGAAGATCTCCCCAAGTGTAACCGCCCATTAATTTTTTTGAATGCTCATCAAAGCCATAACCCGTGGCAGAATCTTGTGAGAAAACGGGAATGGTTCTTATTTTACGCATGGAGGGAACACCGTAAATAAACATTTGTCCTGAGTGACCTCCAGAGGCAAAAAGATAATAATCATCTTTTTCACCAAACGGAACATATACCTTTTCAGCGTCGCTCTTGGTGCTAGATGCAGCTTCTGTGTTTGTTTTTGTTGAAAAATCAGCAAATGAAATCGTAGCTGCTGCAAACCCAGCGAGTAATCCCGACGCGATCGGAATCCATTTTTTCATATACTTTGACACCACCTTGTTAATTATTTTGCTTCAGATGCTTGTTTAAGAAGATCTAAAACCTGCTTCCGTTCATCATCTGTTAATGGGTTTTTGCTGATAACACCAGACATAACAGCTGATGTTGGTTGTTTCAGGAATTCTTCAATTGGTTTGCCGTGCTTACCTTCCACGTTAACAAATGCCTTTGAAAGGTCTGGTCCTACTGCACCTGCTTTAATATTTAAAGCTTCCACACTGTGGCAAGCAAGACATCCTTTTTTATTAAGGATATTGTCTTCGCTAGCAGATGCACTTGTTGTTTCCTTCGCAGCGGTGCTTTCTTCTTTGGTTTCGGTTGTCGCCTTCGTTTCTGTTTGGGCAGCTTGTTGTGGCTGCTCAGAGTCTCCCATAATGACGCCGAAAACAAGGTAGCCAAGGCCAAAGCCAAGCAATGCGCTAATGGCAAAGCTAATAAGTGCTTTATTCATTCTGTCCCCTCCTTTTTTTAAAAAATGAACACCTTCATCCTAAATGGAATGCAGGTGGAAAATTGTGACGTAAAGCACAGTTTTATTTTTCTTTATGAACGTTTTGTGAATGGTAGGAAAAAGCCTAGTGTGGTCACGGTTTTAAAAAAATGAACGTTTTGTGAATCTCGTCACTACATCTTGGTTGGAACTTACTTACAATAGGAGTAAGAAGGTAAAAAAGAGGTGGTGGGGAAAATGAGTCAGTCGGAATGTTTAAAGGATCTACATTTATCGGTTTATCAAGAGGGGAAGCATCTCGATCTACTGCGAAAAATTGTCATCTTTAAGGATTTATCGCCTAAATCCCTGCAAGTCATTGAAAAACGGATTCAGACGTTTACCTTTAAAAAAGGGACCAGGATTATTTCAGAGGATGAGGTTGCGAGAGGGGTTTATTTTGTCCGTTCTGGAGCGGTAAAGCTGACAAAACAGGATGAGAACGGCAATGAAATCATTGTTTGCGTGAAGCAAAAAGGGGATGTGTTTGCTGAGGCGGGTTTGTTTACGCAGAAGACGGCAAAGTATCCGGCAACAGCCACGATGCTGCAGGACGGAGAGATTCTGTTCTTGGATAAGCTGGAATTAGAGAAGGATTTATATAATGAACCTGAGCTTGCGATGCAAATGATTCGCTATATGAGTGACGGCCTACGTGAGATGACGGCACAGTTAAGGGATGTTGCTATGCTGGATGTCTATGCGAAAACGGTGAAGACTCTTGAGCGGCTGGGAGAGAAGTTTAATACAGGAAGAGCGAGATGGGATATTGAAATTCCTTTGACAGTACAGGAATTTGCCACGCTGGTCGGCACCACCCGCGAAAGCGTCAGCCGTGTGTTTTCGAAGCTGAAGAAAGATGGATTAATTGATTTGAAGTCCCGAAAAATCATAATTCTGGACTGGTGCAGCCTTTGTACGCTGCTGCATAAGGAGTATTAGGCAGAAGGTGGTCTACGTGACCGAACAGGGGAGTAAAGTGAGGGACGGGGAACAAAGAGGCGGCGGTCTACGAGAGTGAACAGGGAAAGCCAAAGGGAAAAGGGAACCGTTTTTCTTTTTTTCTTTGGCTTTGGTCGCATAGGCCGCGACTACGCGACCTTTTTTCTTTATCCCGATTAACATTGGTCGCATAGGCCGCGACTACGCGACCTTTTTCATTTTTTCCCATTAACATTGGTCGCATAGACCGCCTCTACGCGACCTTTTTGCTTTTTTTGAATTAACTTTGGTCGCATAGACCCTCTCTACGCGACCTTTTTACTTTATTCCCATTAACATTGGTCGCATAGACCGCGTCTACGCGACCTTTTTGCATTTTTCTCTTTAACTTCGGTCGCAAAGAAGGGCTCTATGAACCGTTTTTGCATTTTTTCCATTAACTTTGGTCGCATAGACCGCGTCTACGCGACCTTTTTGCTTTATTCCCATTAACATTGGTCGCATAGAACCCCTCTACGCGACCTTTTTGCTTTATTCCCATTAACATTGGTCGCATAGACCGCGTCTACGCGACCTTTTTGCTTTTTTCTCTTTAACTTCGGTCGCATAGAAGGGCTCTATGAACCCTTTTTACATTTTTTCCATTAACATTGGTCGCATAGACCGCGTCTACGCGACCTTTTTGCTTTTTTCTCTTTAACTTCGGTCGCATAGAAGGGCTCTATGAACCCTTTTTGCATTTTTTCCATTAACATTGGTCGCATAGGCCGCCTCTACGCGACCTTTTTGCTTTATTCCCATTAACATTGGTCGCATAGACCGCCTCTACGCGCCCTTTTTGCTTTTTTTCCATTAACTTCGGTCGCATAGCCCGCGCCCGCGTCTACGAACCCTTTGTAACATAAAAAAATGAAAAAAACCCTTCATACGCGAAGGGCTCCCTAGTTTGCAAATTTATAGGTCCAAAAACGTTCGTTGTTGATCCACATCATGATTTGCGGGTCTTGATTTTTCAGCTTCTCTTCCATGCCAATAAACATCTGCTCGGTTTGTGAACGGTGCGCTTGGATGGCCGCGAGCTTTGTTTGGCCTACAGGGGCGATGTTGTTGACTACATCCGCTTCCCCAAGCTCTTCGACACAATTATTCGAGAAGGCCACACAGTGCAGGGTCGGCCTTGCAGCCGCAGGCATCTTCTCCACCGCTCTAACGACCGCCGCACCGGTGGCATCGTGGTCCGGATGAACGGAATAGCCCGGGTAAAACGTGATAATTAAGGATGGATTCAGTTCGTCAATTAAGGCTGCCATCCTGTCCGTTAACTTCGCTTCATCTTCAAATTCAATCGTTTTATCACGGTAACCCAGCATGCGAAGGTCTTGAATACCCAAAACACGGGCTGCCTCCTGCAATTCCTGCTTTCTTATTTTAGGGAGATTTTCCCGATTGGTAAAAGGAGGATTTCCCATGTTTCTCCCCATTTCCCCTAATGTTAAGCAAGCATATGTGACAGGGGTTCCATTTTGGACATGTGTCGCAATCGTACCTGACACACCGAAGGCTTCATCATCTGGGTGAGGAAAAACGACTAAGACATGGCGTTCTTTTTTCATAGATATTCTCCTTTCCGAGGTAATTGTTGCTCGCTCCCATTCTTACTCGAACGGAGTATGACTTATCTCAAGGGCAACCGCAAGCTTGCCTTCGTGGTCATGGCCGGCTAATAATAGATGGTTTTCTTCATCAATTTCAAAATGAGTAATACCTTCTGCGTAAATCCAACCGAGGTTAATTTTGAGACCGACGCGATACGGGCCAGGTCCTGTAATCTTCCCTAACTCATAACGGACTAGGGCATTACGAATATAGGCTCCAGCGGAAAAGAAAGATGCATCCTTATGAGATGCGTAAGCACCGTTGGTTGTTTCAAGGTGAATATAAACATCTTGGTTGGCAAAGCCATTAATGGCCTCTTGGACACGGCTTAAATCCACTAACTCCATGCCTCATGACCTCCTTCCCTTTATTCCACAAGCAGAATCTATAACTATTGTTATTTAATAATGTAACTATCATACTAAAATCATTTGAAAAATGCGAAATGAATGCTTAAAAAAAGAGGCTGCACGAACGCCAACCTCTCTTGAACTTATTTATTCACAATCTTCACAGTACTCGGTAACAGCGCCGCCGCGGTAAGCTCCGTGCCATGTAGGGCCAACGAATTGATTTAAGCGGAAGCCTTGTTGAATGGCAGCAGTAATAAATTCCTTCGCCACGTCCACTGCATCATATACAGATTTTCCTTTTGCCAGTTCCGCCGTAATAGCTGAGGAATACGTACAGCCTGCGCCGTGCGTATACGTTGTTTCGAATTTTTCGGATTCGTATAGCTTAAATTCCTTTCCATCATACAGCAGGTCAACCGCTTTATCCTCTGAAGTAAGCTTGCTGCCGCCTTTAATAAGAACGAATTTAGCCCCTTGGTCATGGATTTTAACAGCGGCTTCCTTCATTTCTTCCACTGTACGAGGTGTTTTCATTCCAGCCAGTTGTCCAGCTTCAAAAAGGTTTGGAGTGACCACTAATGCACGTGGTAAAAGAAGCTCGCGCATCGCATCAGTTGTCTCCGGATGTAATACCTCATCTTCACCCTTACAAACCATAACTGGATCGATGACTACTTTTTCCAACTTATTTTCATCGATTTTTCTTGCAGCTAATTCAATAATTTCAACAGTACCAAGCATTCCTGTTTTCATTGCATCAATGCCAACGGAAAGAACAGTCTCTATTTGAGTTTCCAGTGTGTCCACTGCAATAGGAAACACACTGTGATGCCAGTCTTTTGGATCCATGGTTACAATCGTTGTTAACGCCGTCATCCCGTAAACCCCAAGCTCTTGGAATGTTTTTAAGTCCGCTTGAATGCCTGCGCCGCCGCTCGTATCAGAACCGGCAATCGTCATTACTTTTTTAATTGTCATTATGTACTCCTCCTTCAGGATAGTTGACCTTCTATTATTATAAAACAAATCCAAAAATTTAACATAAATGTGATTTGGCTTTTGTGTGAGGGTGGAATCCTTGACAGAAAAATGACAATTAGACCAATTGTACTATTTGCATGCCTGCAGCGTGATAAATATTACTTTCAAAAAAGGAAGCAAAAAGTACGATGAATGCAAAGGGACGCTTGAAACTTTTCGACAAAGTGACAAATGTCGCTGTGTTGGAGTTGCTCCAATTTTTACAATGAACAAAGAAAAATCTTCGGGTGGGGAGGGAAAACAATGAACCGCAAGGGTTGTCCCGATGAATATCCAATTTCCTTAATCATTAACGGCTATGAAATGGCTGTTTTTCAATTAACTAAATATGATCTGGAGGATTGGACCTATGGCTACTTGTTTTCTGAAGGATTTATTCAGAATGCATGGGATATTGAATCCATCGTCATCAATGAGGAAATGGGGAGTATTCACGTTTCTCTCTGCTCTGATTTTGATGAAGAACAAGTTTTTTCGAAAAAGAAACATTATACAGCAGGCTGTGGCAGAGGGGTCACCTTCTTTTCCATGACAGACGTGAAGAACTTTGACAAAGTCACCTCAAATCAAACCTATACATTAAGCTATCTTTTAAAAAAGAGAAGCGAGTTTGCCCAGAAATCAGATCTTTACCTAGAGACAGGAGGAATGCACGGAGCCTGCATTATTGATGAAGACGGTCGGTTAACTATTCGTGAAGACATTGGCAGGCATAACGCTGTCGACAAGATTATTGGCCATTGTTTGAGAAAGCGGTTACATCCTGAAAGGTTAATCTTACTCACAACCGGAAGGGTTTCATATGAAATGCTCTCAAAAGCAGCAAAATTTGGTTTTCCTGTTATTGGGTCACGTACGGCCGCCACTAAGCAGGCGGTGCAGCTGGCCAAGTTTTTAAATATAGAGGTGATTGGCTATTTAAGAGGGAAAATGGCCACGATCTATACCACTACTGGCCGTGTGGCTAATGATCTAGCAGCGGAACTGCCAGTTGAGAGAAGTATTGAAGGGGGGAATTCATAGCATAGAGGTCATGATTGAAAGTTAGATAGAGAGAAAAAAGGGATGTTCTAATCAATTTTGGGAAGGAGATTCGTGATGGTTGAAATGAACCTAAATCGTCGGCAATTTCTAAAGCTGTCAGGCGCGACGGCAGCTACACTTGCTGTGGTGGAACTTGGCTTTAATGAAAAGACTGCCTACGCAAAGACGAAGGAATTCAAAATTGCAAAAGCTACTGTAACACCAACCATTTGCTGCTACTGTGGTGTCGGATGCGGAATTCTCGTCCACACCAAAAACAATACGGTGGTTTATACGGAAGGGGATCCGGATAACCCAATCAACGAAGGTAAGCTATGCAGTAAAGGAACCACATTAAGACAACTATATACATCCGAAAAACGCTTAACCAAACCGCTTTATCGTGCTCCTGGAAGCAATAAGTGGGAAGAAAAAGAATGGGATTGGATGCTTGACACCATTGCTAAGCGGACAAAAGAAACGCGCGACAGTTCTTTTGTTGAAGTCGAAAATGGCATCACGGTAAATAAAACTGAAAAAATTGCCAGCCTTGGCGGCGCGGCGCTTGATAATGAAGAAACCTACCTGCTATCCAAACTAATGAGAGGGCTTGGTGTCACGTATTTAGAACACCAGGCACGAATATGACATAGTTCTACGGTTGCCGGTCTGGCACCTACATTTGGTCGTGGAGCAATGACAAACCATTGGAATGATCTGCAGCATACGGATTGCGCATTGATTATCGGCGCAAACCCTGCAGAGAATCATCCGATTAGTTTTAGATGGCTGACAAAAGCAAAGGAAAGAGGCGGTAAAATCGTCAGTGTGGACCCACGTTACACAAGAACGTCCGCCCAGGCAGATGTCTATGCTCCTCTTCGCTCCGGTACGGATATTCCGTTCATTGGCGGGATGATTAACTATGCGCTTGAAAAAAATCTTATTCACAAAGAGTATGTTGTTAACTATACAAATGCTGCCTTCGTCGTGAAGGAGGGCTATGACTTTAATGAGGGTCTTTTCTCCGGATACGATGAAGCGAAAAGAGCCTATGACAAAACAAAATGGGCGATTGAAACAACAGAAGATGGAAAACCAGTGAAGGATGAATCCTTAACGCATCCGCGCTCTGTCTTCCAATTAATGAAGAAGCATTATTCTCGTTATGATGTAAATACCGTAACAACCGTGACAGGAACCCCGAAAGAAGATTACTTAAAGGTTTGTGAAGCCTTCTGTTCAACAGGGAAGGTGGGCAAGGCAGGAACCATCCTGTACGCGATGGGTACAACCCAGCATACGGTCGGCTCTCAAAACGTCCGGATCTATGCCATCCTGCAGCTTTTATTAGGAAACATTGGCTTACCTGGCGGTGGAATCAACGCGATGCGCGGTGAATCGAATGTTCAAGGTTCAACCGACTTTGGTTTATTATTTGATAACTTAACAGGTTACCTTGGTGCACCTAAAGCGACGGTTCCAGAGCATGCCACGCTTAAAGGATATCTGGAAAAAGAAACACCAAAAACAGGTTACTGGAGCAATAAACCGAAATTCGTGGTTAGCTTACTAAAGGCTTGGTACGGTGCGAACGCAACGAAAGACAACGAATTCGGCTATCAATTCCTGCCAAAAGGAAACAAAAACTACTCTCACATCAATTTATTTAATGCGATGTATAAGGGTGAGCTAGATGGTACGTTCCTATTCGGAACCAACCCGGTTGTCGGCGGACCGAATGCCGGAAAAGAAAAAGAAGCCTTGGGCAAGCTGAAGTGGCTAGTGGCCATTGACCTTTGGGAAACAGAAACGTCTGCCTTCTGGCAAAAAGAAGCGGGCAGTAACCCAGCAACGATCAATACAGAAGTGTTCCTGCTTCCAGCCTCCGCTTCTTTTGAAAAAGAAGGAAGTGTATCGAACAGTTCACGCTGGATGCAGTATCGTTGGAAAGCCATCGATTCAAGAGGCGAAGCACGGCCAGACCTGGATATCATTCACGAATTAGCCCTTAAACTGAAATCTTTATATGCAAACAGTCCTAAATCAGCGGACAAACCGTTCTTAGCACTTGATTGGAATTATGGAACTGGAGATGTGCCTGATATTGATCTTGTGGCCAAAGAAATCAACGGCTATGACTTGAAAACAGGCAAATTAATCGCCGGTTTTGGTGCGCTGCTAGATGATGGAACCACTTCAAGTGGTAACTGGATTTATTCCGGCTTCTATCCTGAAGAAGGTAAAAACAAATCCAAAAACCGCGACAACAAAGATACAGGCGGGGAAAATTATTTGAATTGGTCATATGCTTGGCCTTCAAACCGTCGGATCCTTTATAACCGTGCATCTGCCGATCCAAGTGGCCAACCGTGGAGTAAGGAAAAGGCGGTCATTTGGTGGGATGCTGTTCAGAAGAAATGGGTCGGCAATGATGTCCCAGATTTTAAGCCAGTATTAGGACCTACCGAACCAGGCGGAACGGGAGCATTTATGATGAACAAGGATGGTGTAGCGCTATTATTTGCTCCTACTTTGAATGATGGACCATTCCCTGAGCATTATGAGCCATTCGAAAGCCCAGTGGCGAATGCTTTTTCTAAGATTCAATTAAACCCGGCAACAGTGGTCATTGAGGGTGACTTCAATAAGAAAGGCGACAAAAAGAAATTCCCAATCATAGCGACTACTTATCGAGTCAGTGAACACTGGCAGTCAGGCTCCATGACAAGAAACCAGGAATGGCTGTCTGAATTAGCAGGCCATATGTTTGTAGAAATGAGCGAAGAGCTTGCAAAAGAAAAAGGTATCAAGAACAAAGATAAGATTATTGTCAGCTCTGCACGTGGAGAAATTAAAGCCTTTGCGATGGTGACGAAGCGCTTTAAGCCAATCATTACGAACGGCAAGAAGGTCCACGAAGTAGGAATGCCATGGCACTTTGGCTATAAAGGATTTGCAACAGGAGATACAGCCAACCGCCTGACACCACACATTGGAGATGCCAATACCATGATTCCTGAATTTAAAGCATTCCTCTGTGATGTTAGGAGGGCTGACTAATGACGAAATATGTGAAATATGTGGATGTAACGAAGTGTGACGGCTGTCGTGCCTGTATGGTGGCCTGTAAGAACTGGAATGACCTTCCGGCAGAGCAAACGGAGTTCTTAGGAAGCGTACAGTCCCATGCGAAAACTACAGCCGACACGTGGAATGTATTGCAATACATCGAGCATGAAAATGGAAAGGGCGATTTAGAATACCTCTTCCGCCATTCTTCCTGTTTCCATTGTACAGATGCGGCCTGTGAAAAGGTGTGCCCGGAGAACGCGATCAGCTATACAAAGTATGGCTCAGTGGTTATAGATCAAGACAAATGTGTTGGCTGCGGCTACTGTGTCCAAAACTGTCCATTTGAAGTTATTTCTTTAAAAACATACAAAGACAAAAACGGAAAAGAGTACAAGAAGTCGCATAAATGCACCATGTGTACAGACCGTCTGGATGAAGGCCTACAACCAGCCTGCGTGACAACCTGCCACACAGGAGCCATGGAATTTGGTGAGGCTGAAGCAATGATTCAAAAAGCAGAAAAACGGGTGAAGGAAATCAAGGACCGCTATCCGAATGCCATGGTATACAACCCGCAAGGTGTAGGTGGTACACATACTGTTTATGTACTGGCAGAAAAACCTTCTGTGTACGGATTACCTGAAAATCCAAAGGTTCCTACATCTGCAGTGGCTTGGAAGGATTATGCCCAGCCAATCGGAAAAATGATGCTAGGTGCGACAACGATGGCTCTTGTGGGTGCATTTGTAACCAATAGGCTTTTCAATAAAGAAGGCAAGGAAAACGGAGGTGGTAGCGATGAGTAAGCAGCAAAAACCTAATATACAAGTAAAACGGTTTTCAAAGGGCTTTGTGTGGGCACATGCCATTAATGCCATCTCCTTCTTTGCGCTTTATATTACAGCCCTGCCAATGTACACCGAATTTTTCGATTGGTTATACCCGGTTTTTGGCGGTCCAGCGGGAGCGCGACTGCTTCATCGCATCTTTGCAGTTGCTTTCGTCTCGCCAACTATTATCTTTTTGATTTTTGACTATAAAGGCTTTATGAATTGGATGAAAGAGCTTATTACATGGAAAAAGAGAGATCTTCAGTTTTTTACAGAGTTTGTGAAAGAGCTATTTGGCTTCAAGTTCAAACATGTAAAACAAACGTTTTTTAATGCGGGTGAGAAGATCAACTCCATCCTACAAATTGTATGTGCCATCATGATTATTGGTTCAGGCTTCCCGATGTGGTTCCCGCAATTTTTCCCAAGAGCCGTTGTACAGTGGGGATATTTCTTCCATAACGTAGGCTTTGGTCTTGCGATTGCGGTTGTAGTGGGCCATATCTACCTAAGTGTAATTCACAAAAACTCAAGACCAGGCTACTCCGGAGTAGTCACAGGAAAGGTCCCTGCCTGGTGGGCGAAAGAACACTACACCGAATGGTACGAAGAAGAAGTAAAAAAAGGCAACTTCCCAAAACTAGACGATCCAAGCAATAAAAGGAAAAAAGGCGCTTGATAGCCAATATGTAAATCAGGGCAGTGGCTGTCAGTAACATGACAGCCTCTTGCTTTTTAAAATATCTATGTTTTTTGCACTGAGTTGATTGGAGCGGAAGGCGCGAAGACTCCTGTGGGAGTATGGTTCAGGCGAGACCCCGCAGGCGCAAGCGCCGAGGAGGCTCGCCGAAACACCCACGGAAAGCGAAGCGCCTGGAGCGGAAATCAACGGGCAAGTTTAATATAGCAAAAAATAGTAAAAGAATGAGGTGCAGCAATGATTAAGTCCGTTGTTACAAAAGAGTACCAGGAATTACAAAAGCAAATTGTCATGCTTCAAGAAAAGTGGAAGCAACAGATTGATAGAGAGACCATCCGCCCCAACCTCGACCAGGCAGCAATGGCCGCAGGAGTGCCAGTTGCCGCATTAACAGCCATTGACTTTGAAATTTCACTATTTCAACAGTGGATAGAGGAAATTATTGCTATGCTAGTGGAAATGAATCCACACTTAGAACCAAAACTAGCAGGAGTTGGCCGTCTATTAGATGAGAAAGTAGCTTTGAGATGGCTCAATGAGTCTTTTACTTTCAATTACATGTACTTTGCTAAGTTTGCCGAAGAAAATGGACTCGAAGAATGGATTCCACAATTTTTAGCTGAAACAGCCCTGCGCCCTTATTTACAAGTAATAGCCGAAAAGGTTGAAAAGGACATTCATCAGACTGTGCCGGGATCGGGCTGTCCAGTCTGCGGTGAGCCGGTAAGATTAGCGTCCCTTGAAGAGGAAGGAAAAAAAGTCATGCATTGCCCGCGCTGTCTGTTCCATTGGCAAGCAAGACGCCTGGAATGCTCGCACTGCGGCAACGAGGACCATAAAACCATTCAGTTTTTAACCATTGAAGGCGATGCAGTCTCCCAAATTCAAGTTTGCGAGCAATGTGACGGCTATATTAAAATTATTGATACAAGACAATATATCACTAAACCGTCTGCCGCCTTACTAGACTTAACCTCCATCCACCTAGACTTCGTCGCACAAGAAAATGGATACAACCCAGTAGGCATGAAAAAAATAGAGAATTAAGAAGGTGCTAAGGTGAAGGCTGCCGCTATTATTTTATCAGGTGGGAAATCTAGCAGAATGGGCACAAACAAAGCCCTGCTAAAAATAAACGAGAAAACAAACATCGAAAGAATTGCAGATACGCTAAAACCCCTCTTTGATGATATAATTCTAGTAACGAACAATCCTGAATCTTATGAATTTTTAGGATTAAAGATGATCAAAGATTATTATCCTGGCATGGGGCCGCTTGCAGGGGTCCATGCAGGCCTGACTCATTCGGATTACGATGTGAACTTTATTGTTGCCTGTGATATGCCGTTTGTCTCGGGGGAACTGGCGCAAGCACTTGTACGCTTCTGTAGCGAGTATGATGCCGTCATACCTGTGATTGATGGAAAACAACACCCGCTTTTTGCTGTCTTTAAAAAGGAGATTGCAAGTGAAGTCGCACGAAGCATTGAAGAAGGAAACCTTCGAATGAAGCATCTTATGGACCGATTACACGTATTGTACGTAACAGAAAAAGAATTGCAGTCATATAGCCAGATAGACCTGGAACGAATCTTTTTTAATATGAATCACCCGAATGAATACGAAGATGCCAGAAAGTGGGCCGAAGAGGATTAGAAGAACATAAGGGGGAAAAGGGGAACCATGCAATTTTTCAAAGTAAAAACAGTTGAAGAAACATTTGCCTTAATCGAGGAACAAATACCGGTGACACCACATACAGAGGTGCGGGGGCTTGAGGAGGCCCTCCATTATATACTTGCTGAACCGGTCATAGCCAAGGAAAATGTGCCGAGTTTTGATCGCTCAACTGTGGATGGATATGCCGTAAAAGCAAAGGATACGTATGGTTCCTCTGAATCGATGCCAGGATTCCTTACTGTGACAGGAGAAGTGAAAATGGGTGAGGTTCCCCATGCAGTGGTGGGCCCGGGCAATGCTGTCTATGTGCCAACTGGCGGCATGATGCCTTCAGGCAGTGACAGCGTTATTATGATTGAACATTGTGAGGACCTTGAGGGCCTCTTAAATACATACAAGCAAATTGCACCGGGCGAAAATGTTATTCGAGCCGGTGAAGATATCAAAGAAGGTGAGACCCTCCTTACAGCAGGGACAAAGCTCCGTCCCCAGGAGTTAGGAGCACTTGCCTCTCTAGGAATTACCCATGTAACGGTTTTTCGTCAATTGAAGGTAGGATATCTTTCTTCTGGAGATGAAATTGTCCCCTATCAAACGGAAACACTTCAAGAAGGCCAAATCCGTGACATCAATTATTTGACGATTGCAGGGCTGGCTCGAGAATGGAATATTGAGGTCGTATACGGCGGCATCGTAAAGGATGACTTCGATACGTTCCGTCAAACGGCCCGCGAGCTATATGACCAAGTAGACTGCTTGATTCTTTCGGGAGGAAGCTCTGTCGGGGCAAAGGACTATACGACGGAAGTTATTCAATCCTTGGGGGATCCTGGCGTATTTGTCCACGGGATTTCTATCAAGCCAGGGAAGCCAACCATTCTTGCGATGGCAGATGGAAAACCAGTCATTGGGCTGCCTGGACATCCGGCATCAGCGATGATTATCTTCCGTCTATTTGGCGAAAGAATTTTACGCAAGTTGATGGGCGAAAAAACCGAGCATAAACCAGAGCGAATTTATGCAAGAATCACGAAGAATATCCCATCCTCTCCAGGGCGGTCTGATTATATTCGCGTCCGCCTGTCGGAAAAAGAGGGAGAATGGTGGGCGGAACCGATTATCGGAAAATCAGGCCTGATCACTACACTAGTGAAAAGCGATGGCATTGTGGAGATTGTTTCAGAAAAAGAGGGAATTTCACAGGGAGAATACGTGCCTGTGATTGCATCACGATAGGGGGAGTAGAAAATGAACCAGAAGTATTATCAACGGAAAATTTATTTAGAAGATAAACCCCGAGCGGAAGCAAGAGAAGAAATTCTTGCGGCACAACAGCTGCTTTCTGAAACGGAGTATCTCTCAACAACGGAAGCTTTGGGACGAGCAACGGCTGAACCTATTTTTGCCAGAGTTTCGATGCCTCATTATCATGCTTCCGCTATGGACGGCATAGCCGTTGTAGCAGAAAGCACCTATCAAGCCCATGAACAGAATCCATTGGAGCTGAAAAAAGGCAGTCAATTTTGCTATGTAGATACAGGAAATGCCATTCCATCCCCGTTTAACGCGGTGATTATGATTGAGTATGTTCATGTTATTGATGAAGAAACGATTGAAATCATTGAACCAGCCACTCCATGGCAGCATATTCGCCCAATTGGGGAGGATATTGTGCAGGAGGAGATGCTGTTCCCGCAAGGCCATGTATTGAGGCCGGCAGATTTAGGCGCGCTCTTGGCCGCACAGCAAACCGTCATTCCTGTCGTAAAAAACCCCCTCGTTACAATTATCCCAACAGGGAATGAATTGGTGGAGGCAGATTCGGAGCTTTCTTCAGGCAACATTATTGAATTTAATGGAACGGTGTTTGCTAACTTTATAAAGGATTGGGGCGGCGAGCCAAAGCTGCATCCGATTGTGAAGGACGAGCCGGAGAAAATTAAAGAAGCTCTTTTGGCGGCATCTGAAACCTCTGATATCATTGTGATTAATGCTGGTTCTTCCGCGGGTCGAAAGGATTTCACGGTCCATATTATTAATGAAATTGGCACCGTCTTTACCCATGGGGTCGCCGCACGGCCTGGAAAGCCTGTAATTTTAGGAAAAATCAATGGAAAAATTGTCGTTGGCGTTCCAGGATATCCGGTCTCTGCATATTTAGCCTTGGAGTGGTTTGTTCGCCCGCTTGTCTGCAAATATTTAGGCATTCCTGAACCTAAGAGACAGACGGTAACGGTGAAGCTGGGCCGTCGTATTGTCTCCTCGATGGGTGCAGAGGATTTTGTCCGAATGAATATCGGCTATGTGAACGGACAGTTTGTTGCTAATCCGCTGACAAGGGCAGCAGGGGTAACGATGTCATATGTACGGGCAGATGGCCTCTTGATCGTACCGCCAAATATCATTGGCTATGAACAAGGAGATCTTGCTGAGGTAGAGCTGTTACGACCGTTCGAAGAGGTGAAAAACTCGATCGTGTTTAGTGGTAGCCACGATTTGACGATTGACCTATTGTCATCGCAATTAAAACGAGTGGCAACAGATAGAAAAATTGTCTCGTCGCATGTCGGCAGTATGGCCGGAATCATGGCGATTCGAAAAGGCGAGGCCCATGTAGCGGGTATTCATTTGCTTGACCCTAGTACAAAGCAATATAATGTGTCATATGTAAATAAAATTCTAGCAGGTCAAGATGTTATTCTTTATCCTTTTTTAAAAAGAAAGCAAGGCTGGATTTTACCAAAAGGAAATCCACTAGAAATAGAAAACGTGGCTGATGTAGCTAGAGTGAAGGCGAATTTCGTGAACCGTCAAAAAGGAGCCGGCACAAGGATTCTATTTGATTTACTGCTTTCCGAAGAGGGACTCACATCAGAAGATATTGTCGGCTATGAACGGGAAATGTTCTCCCATCTTGCGGTGGCAGCAGAGGTAAAGGGTGACCGCTCTGGGGCGGGACTTGGAATTTACCCGGCAGCAAAGGCGATGGATTTGGACTTCATTCCTGTTGCTGATGAAGAATATGATTTATTAATGACAAGAAGCTTTTATGAAAGTGACAACGGAAGACAGCTAATTGAACTGATCCAGTCGCCTGCGTTCAAGGAAAAGGTAGAAAAAATTGGCGGTTATCGTGTAGTGGAAAATGCAGAGCCAAAGCGCTTGTCTGAAGAGGTGTATTAAATGAAGATGTTCGAAATTTCAAAGGAACCGATTGATATACAAGCAATCATTGATAAAGTCGTCCAGCGAGATGCAGGGGCGATTACAACGTTTATCGGTACGGTCCGTGAACTAACAAAAGGAAAGAAAACCTTGTTTTTAATTTATGATGCGTATGAAGCGATGGCCGTGAAAAAGCTGGAGCAAATTGGCGCTGAGATTGAGAAACGCTGGGAAGGTTCATGCGTCGCGATTACCCACCGTGTCGGTCGCTTGGATATAACGGATGTGGCAGTTGTGATTGCTGTTTCTACCCCACACCGGGCTGATGCCTATGAAGCCAACCGGTATGCGATTGAACGGATCAAGGAAATTGTACCAATCTGGAAGAAAGAGCACTGGGAAGATGGCGAGGAATGGATGGGCAATCAGCTTGAAACGGTGGCCTACCCAAGTGGTAAGCCGGAGGAGAGTGACTTGAATGAATAAGGTATTATTTTTTGCCCATTTGCGTGATGCGATCGGCGGTGAGGAGTTCCTTACGATCGATGCAAGCGGTAAAACGGTTGCGGAATTAAAAGCCGAGTTAACCGCCAATTATAGCCTGCCGAAAATGGACACAGTGATGACGGCTATCAACGAAGAATTTGCATCCAATGATGAGGTCATTGCAGAAGGTGATGTCATTGCGTTTATCCCTCCTGTTAGTGGCGGGTGACCTGAAAATGGATGAAAGATATTCACGACAAGTCCTCTTTCCTGGCATCGGTAAAGAAGGGCAAGAGAAGATTAGGAACAAACATGTTCTGATCATTGGTGCCGGGGCGTTGGGGTCGGGTAGTGCAGAGGTTTTAACCCGCTCCGGTATCGGCAAGCTGACGATTATCGATAGGGATTATGTGGAATCAAGCAACCTGCAGCGCCAGCAGCTATATACGGAGGAAGATGTGGCAGAGAAGCTTCCAAAGGCTGCTGCAGCAGAAAAACGCCTGCGGGCGATCAATTCCGATGTAGAGATTCGGTCGATCATTGGGGATGCAACTCCTGAATTGTTAGAGGAATTGGTAGCCGACGTAGATTTGATGATGGATGCAACGGATAATTTTGAGACACGGATGGCAATGAATGATGTGTCGCAGAAATATCAGATTCCATGGATTTACGGTGCCTGTGTGGGCAGCTATGGGATGAGTTTTTCCATCATTCCTGGAAAAACGCCGTGCCTCAACTGCTTGTTGCGGTCGATTCCACTGCAGGGGCTGACCTGTGATACAGGCGGGATTATTTCTCCAGCTGTGCAAATGGTGATAGCGCATCAAACAGCGGAAGCATTGAAGATGCTGGTGGAGGATTGGGATGCCGTTCGAACCACGTTTGTCAGCTTTGATTTGTGGAGAAATGAATATACGAGTTTAAAGATGTCGAAGGCGAAGTTCGCCGGCTGCTTATCGTGCGGCGAGGAGCGAACCTATCCGTATCTCGATTATGAAAATATGACTAAAACAACGGTGCTGTGCGGCCGTGATACCGTACAAATTCGTCCTTCTAAGACTGGTGTGATCTCCTTGGAACAGTTGGCCGGTCAACTTAGCTCCTTGGGGTACGCGGTAAAAGGCAATCCATATTTGCTGTCCGTGGAAATGGGCAACGAACGAATGGTTATTTTCCAAGATGGCCGCGCACTAATCCACGGTACCAAAGACCTAACACACGCAAAATCTATCTATCAACGAATATTAGGATAAAAATGGGCCCGTACCACTGGTTGGTGCGGGTATTTGCGTTAAAGGTGTATCGTTCGACTTGTTTCACGTGGAACATGTCGAACCATGTGAATAGGTCTATTTTTCGTAAAATAGACGATAATCAGGTAGAATAAAGACGAGACTGAAAATAGAGGTGTCACACATGAATATATCCATCCAAAAACTGTTAGACAAAATAGAAGACGAACTGAAGCTAGCAAAAAATGCTCAAGCGCAAGAAAGCTTGCGGGAAAAGGTGTACTCTATTAAAATATTATGCGAATTGATCCTGGATGATCAGCCAGCAGTGAAGAGCGAACGAATGTTAACTGCACCTGCTGCCGTGAAGCCAGTATACACACAACCTGCTTATCAGCAGCCAGTGGCCGCACAGCCAGTCTTTCAACAACCGATCATGAATCAACCCGTCTTCCAGCAACCGGCACCCGTTCAACAAGGGAAGAAACTAGAAATGGACGACGAAGCAAACGGAGATTCACTATTTGATTTTTAACACACAGGAGGAGATTCTATATGAAGGCTTTTATCGTAATAGGGGCCATTAATGCCTTTTTAGCAGTAGCACTGGGTGCCTTCGGCGCCCATGGATTAAAGGACAAGCTAGACGCTCATTATCTAGAAATTTGGAAAACAGGTGTCACCTATCAAATGTTCCACGCAACCGGTATCTTGATCATCGGTCTTCTACTTGGAAAAGTGGCCGCAAGTACACAATTTACCTGGTCAGGCTGGTTAATGCTAGCTGGAATCATCCTATTCAGCGGCAGCTTGTACGCATTAAGCCTAACAAAAGTAGGCGTATTAGGAGCCATCACACCAATTGGCGGCGTATGCTTCTTAGCAGCATGGATCCTCATGATTGTTGGGGCAGTGAAACATTTTTAACTAGAAAAGCGCAAGCGCCTTGGTCAGCCCCGACAGGCAAATGTTCTTCGGCAAGAAAAGTCGCTCTTTGACTTTACTTGCCGAAGGTTATTTGACCCGAGGGGCTAGGCGCTGGAGCTGGACAATTCTCAAAGTCGATTTCTATACGTTCCTATAACATAAACAAGAGGCATTGGGCGTACATAACCCAATGCCTTTTTCATGTATTATTTTATCTTGGCGGATAAGTACCTAAGCTTGGTGCCGCACCGTATGGATATTCATACTCAATTTCTTCAGGGAACGTAATGTAATCGACCGCAACCATTGGGATTAAAAAGCGAGTGCCGACTTGAGGATCACTTAAGATTACATGGTCTCTTCCTGCTGCCTCAATAATTCCTTTAAATTCTTTGGCATTCCATTGTGTGTTGCCTTCAAAGGTGGCAAAAACAGTGGCAAGCTTTCCTTTGTTTAAACGTAAAATATTCTCAATGTACGATTGCTCTAATGGAAGCATTCCGGGTGCTGCTCCACCAGCTGGCGGCATTTGCGGCATTTGTGGCATTTGCTGCGGCATTTGCCCACCCGCGGATGCTGGTGGGAATTGCGGGAAGCCTTGCCCTCCACCCATCGGTTGTGCACCTTGTTGCCCGGGAGCTCCAGTATAAGGCTGAAATCCTTTTGGATTGTAATATTGGTTCATTTTTTCCCCTCCTAAAATGATTGAACGAATCGCCCAATAGTCTATTCATACTCCAAAGAAGCCCAGATGGTTACAATTGGGTTGCTACTTTTTTCTCACCTCTTTTTGATGAGACTTACGGAGCTTTATTTGAGACTCGCTGTTCTAATAGTATGAAAGAGAAGGGGGAAATATGACTTGGTTAAGTGGAGGAAAACAAAAAAGCTCTCAAGCCTGGGAGCCTGAGAACTTTTACTATTAGACATGAAGGAAATTAGCTACACGTTCTTCTTCAAGAAGGACACCAACAAAGAAGGCTCCGAACTCGCCGTAACGTGCACTTACTTCGTCAAAACGCATTTCATAGATAAGCTTCTTGAATTGTAGGGCATCTTCTGCAAACAGTGTTACACCCCACTCGTAATCGTCGAAGCCCACAGAACCAGTGATGATCTGCTTTACTTTTCCTGCATATGTACGGCCAATCATTCCGTGGCTGCGCATCATGTTGCGGCGCTCTTCCATCGGAAGCATGTACCAGTTGTCATTGCCTTGACGGCGCTTGTCCATTGGATAGAAGCAAACATGCTTCGTTTTAGGAAGCGTTGGGTAAAGGCGCGCCAAAATTTGTGGGTTTTGGTACGGGTCTTCTCCTGCTGGAAGGTAGTTGCTTAATTCTACAACAGATACATAAGAATGTGCAGGAACTGTGAATTCTGCTAATTTAGTCTTATTAAATTCTGTTTCAATTTCGTTTAACTCTTCCATGGTTGGGCGCAAAATCATCATCATAAAATCTGCTTTTTGGCCAACGATTGTATATAAAGCATGACTGCCTTCTTTACGTTCCTGTGTTTGGTTCCATTTTTCCACAAGACTTAGAAACTCGTTGATCGCCTCTTCACGCTCTTCACTTGAAAGCATCTTCCAAGTTGTCCAATCAACTGTACGGAAATCATGAAGGCAATACCAGCCATCAAGCGTTTGTGCTGCTTCACTCATTAAAATCACTCCTAAATAATGATTCTTCTTTTAACACTATTAACTATATCATAGTTTGACCAAGTGAAGCCTCAATAAAACCTTAATTGAAGAGAAGGGATATTTTTATAAAAAAGGGTACATAGTAAAAACGAGAGTGCAATTTTTTGAAAACAAAAACATTTTAGTGTAACCGCTATCTGTGACGTACTTTGCTTGAAATTTTACTTTGGTAAAGTATGCTAATAGGGGTAGTTTTTTTAAAAGGGAGGATTTTATTGTGAGTGACTTATTTGAAGGCTTAAAGCAAAAAATTTCCGGCCGTGATTTACGTATTGTTTTTCCGGAAGGCTTAGATGAGCGCATTGTAAGAGCAACTGCTCGTTTAGCTGAGGAAAAATTAATCACACCGATTCTAGTAGGTAACATTGAGCAAGTGCAGGCAAAAGCAAATGAGCTTGGCGTTTCCTTAGACGCTGTTGAAATTTACGATCCAGCTACCTATGCAGGCATGGATGAACTAGTGGCTGCGTTTGTTGAACGTCGTAAGGGTAAAGCGACTGAAGAGGATGCACGTAAAATATTACTTGATGAAAACTACTTTGGCACAATGCTTGTGTATACAAAGAAAGCACACGGTCTTGTCAGCGGTGCGGCGCATTCGACTGCAGATACGGTAAGACCTGCGTTGCAGATCATTAAAACAAAAGAAGGCGTAAAGAAGACATCCGGCGTGTTCATCATGGTTCGCGAGGATGAAAAATATGTGTTCGCCGATTGCGCGATCAATATTGCACCAGACAGCAACGATTTAGCAGAAATTGCAATTGAGAGTGCGAAAACGGCTGAAATGTTTGATATGGAGCCGCGTGTGGCGATGTTAAGCTTCTCTACTAAGGGTTCTGCGAAGTCTCCAGAAACGGAAAAAGTGATTGCTGCGGTTGAAGAAGCGAAGCGTCGTGATGCTTCCCTTGTATTGGACGGAGAGTTCCAATTTGATGCGGCGTTTGTTCCATCTGTGGCAAAAAGTAAGGCACCAGGCTCTGTCCTACAAGGGGATGCGAACGTGTTTATTTTCCCAAGCCTGGAAGCAGGAAACATCGGCTACAAGATTGCCCAGCGCTTAGGCGGTTTCGAGGCAGTTGGTCCGATTTTACAAGGATTAAATGCACCGGTAAATGACCTGTCTCGCGGTTGTAACGAAGAAGACGTGTACAAGCTGGCATTGATTACAGCTGCACAAGGATTATAAGAAGAGTTGAGCTAGTTCCAGTGTGGGGCTGGCTCTTTTTATCGAAAGGCTTTGTTAAAGAAGATTAATAATTTTCTTTCCCTGTTGATTGGAGCGGAAGGAGCGAAGACTCCTGTGGGAGTATGGTTCAGGGGAGACCCCGCAGGCGCGTTTCTCCGAGGAGGCTCGCCGATACATCCACGAACCGCACGCTCCTGGAGCGGAAATCAACAGACAAATTTAACAAAGCATATCGAAAATGGTTACTTCTCTTACTATTTGATAAAATAACTCTATCTGACGGGTAAGGAGTTAGGCAAATGGAAGGTTTACTGCGCCAGCCGGAGTGGCGAATCATCGACCAGTCTGCAGTTGGCATTCATTTTCATGCAACACAATCCTTTGGCACAGATGATACCCTTTGTGCCTCGGTTGGCATCGGACAAGCGCCGGCCACAGCGCGGACATGGGTACATCACAATACCGTGGTGTTAGGCATTCAGGATACGAAACTGCCATTCTTACAAGATGGCATCGAATATTTAAGAAGTCAGGGCTATCAGTCTATTGTTAGGAACTCCGGCGGCTTAGCGGTCGTTTTAGATGAAGGGGTTCTTAATATCTCGTTGATTTTTCCAGAGGCGGAAAAGGGAATCGATATTAATCGTGGATATGATGCGATGTGGGATTTGATTCAGCGGATGTTTGCTGATTTTCCGCAGGCGATCGAGGCGAGGGAAATTGTCGGATCGTATTGCCCGGGAAGCTATGACCTTAGCATTGGCGGCAAAAAATTTGCTGGGATTTCACAGCGCCGGTTGAAAAGAGGTGTAGCTGTTCAAATTTACCTTTGTGTCAATGGCAGCGGAAGTGCACGAGCCGAATTGGTGAAACAATTTTACCAGCTGGCAAAAAAAGACGAAGAGACCAAATTTGAATACCCTCAAATTGTGCCGGAAGTAATGGCGTCTCTCTCTGAATTACTGGGAACGCAGTTCACGATTGCAGATGTCATGCTGCGTCTATTAAACCAGTTAAAAAGCAATAGTGACCATTTATTTGCCGGGCAATTAAACGAATATGAGTTTTCATTATTTCCCGGTTACTATCAAAGGGTCGTCGAGCGAAATGAAAAGATTGCGGAACGGTAAAAAGGATGTCCCAAAATTTTGGGCCATCCTTTTCTAAAATGGGATGCTGCGCTTATTCTCTTCTCCCAAAATTCTCTCTTATTCCGCTACCTTCTCTAGGTTCCCGTTACGGTCCATTTTAAATTTTGTAGCAGGTCTTTCTTCTTCTTCAAATAATACGAGCTTGCGAGCACGGTTCATGATCTTCATTAGGGTCTCGTAATCTTCTTGAATCGTCTCGGTATTTTGTTCGAGTCCAGCGATTTTATTCGATAGCTCTTCATTTTGCTTCCTTAATTCGGCTATCTCTCTCTTCAATCTTTCATTCTCACTTTTTAATGCTTCATTTTGCAGATTGGCATGATGAAAGTTTTGTAAGTAAGAAATAACGGAATCAAGCGACATTGTACCAGAAGCAGCAGGTGCTGTTTTGTAGCTTGGTGCAGCTGGTTTAACGTAGGTTTCAGCAGCCATTTCAGCTGTCATATCTGGCATTTCAACAGCCGTTTCAACCGGCATTTCCACTGAAAGCGGTAGTGCATCAAATTCTTCAGTAGTAGTAATCGGTGGGCTGTAGAGAAGCTTTTTCTTTCCACCTTGTTCTTTTCCTAATACTCTCTGTCTTTGTTTTCGTTGTTTTTTGGCTAATTGCAATGCTTTTTCATACGTGTGGCGTACTACAGCGTTCCATCTGAAGCCGCAGGCTGCAGAAGTCCTGTTCAGCTTGTCCCCTACCTCTTCAAAGGCGTTCAGCTGGGTGCTACCTTCTCTTACATGGCGAAGGACAGTCTCTGCTAGTAATAAATCATTTTCATCTGTCCATGCATCTTGACGTACTTTCATGTTTTTCAACTCCCTAAAAATAATTTACTTTTATTGTGCCGTCGTGTTTCTGACTAATTTTTTAAAGTTCTAGTCTTATGATGGACAAGTTTTTCAGGCTTTATACCAAAATGATTAAAAGGATACTAGATTTTTTAACTGAAAGATTCAGACGGTTGCCCAAGTATTGCTAAAGATTGCAACTTGCATTCAAAAAAAAGAAAATGTAAAATACCAATGGAGTAAAATTGGATATACTAGTTAGTAGATAAATGATTGATTGTAGAAAGGGTTGTACCAAATGTCCAATGAATTTCGCGTTTGCGATGATTGTCAGGCCGTGAATTTAAAGACATTGATCCCTCGTTTGAAAGATTGCGATCCGAATGCCGAAGTCAAGATTGGCTGCCAGTCTTACTGTGGACCTGGCCGGAAAAAGACCTTTGCCTTCGTTAATAACCGCCCGGTTGCCGCATTAACGGAAGAGGAATTAATGGAGAAAATTAATAAAAAGATAAAATAATCACCTTAAGAAAATTGATTAAGGTGATTTTCTTTTTTATAAAGAAGCAGTGTTTTGTCGAAAACTCGTGCAGAAATTTGCTGGTTTTTGGGATATAATAGGAGAAAGAAAGTCAGATGTGAGTTTATAAGGAAGAGGGAAGTCCATGCAATATTCGGCGGTAAAACTGAATGAAGAAAAAGTGTTTAAAGACCCCGTCCATCGCTACGTCCACGTTCGTGACTTGGCAATTTGGGATCTAATCGGAACAAAAGAGTTTCAGCGCTTACGACGAATCAAACAGCTTGGAACGACCTTTTTAACCTTTCATGGTGCAGAGCACAGCAGATTCAACCATTCATTAGGAGTATACGAAATCGTCCGCCGGATTATTGACGATGTATTCGCAGGAAGACCGGAATGGAACGATGACGAACGACTTCTCACCCTATGTGCGGCCCTCCTCCATGACCTGGGCCACGGACCGTTTTCACATTCCTTCGAAAAAGTCTTTGGTTTTGACCACGAAGAATTTACCCGCGCCATCATTTTAGGTGACACCGAAGTGAACCGCGTACTCTTGAAGGTAGGACCTGATTTCCCTTCACAAGTAGCCGAGGTCATTGAGAAAACATCCGAGAAAAAGCTCGTAGTGAGTCTGATTTCCAGCCAAATTGACGCCGATCGCATGGATTATCTGCAACGGGATGCCTATTTTACCGGTGTCAGCTACGGTCAGTTTGATATGGAACGAATTCTGCGCGTCATGCGGCCACGAGAAGATCAAGTGGTCATCAAAAAGAGTGGAATGCATGCGGTAGAAGATTATATTATGAGCCGCTACCAGATGTATTGGCAGGTCTATTTCCACCCTGTAAGCCGCAGTGCCGAAGTGATTTTGACAAAAATCCTCCACCGGGCAAAGCAGTTATTTGAAGAAAACTACTCGTTTAAATATGAGCCGATTCACTTTACGTCCATTTTTCAAGAGAAAGTGACATTAGAAGACTATCTAAAGTTAGATGAATCTGTTATTTTATATTATTTTCAAATCTGGCAGGAAGAGGCGGATCCGATTTTAAGCGACCTTTGCCGCCGGTTTGTCAATCGTAATCTATTCAAATATGCAGAGTTTGACCCTGCGAAAGAATATAAGAAGCTTGCTGAATTGACGGTCTTATTCCAAAAAGCAGGAATTGATCCGGAATATTATTTAGTGGTCGATTCATCCTCCGACCTGCCGTATGATTTTTACCGTCCAGGTGAAGAAGAAGAACGGCTGCCGATTCATTTGTTGATGAAAAGTGGAGAATTACGCGAGCTTTCCCGCGAATCAGAAATAGTTGATGCGATATCTGGAAAAAGAAGAACCGACCATAAGCTTTATTATCCAGCTGATTTTCTAGAGAGTGATTCCGGCTGTCAGGAGAGTAAAGCGAAAATCCGCGCTCTTTTGGAAAGTTGATAGGCGGACGGTTTTCCTGAGTCAAGAATAGTAGAGAATATGAGACATGTTTAGATGGAGTAGGAGATGACGAACGTTGTTAAAAGATCATGCTAAACTGATGCAGGCGATTTTGGTGTCCGGTGAAATTACGGGAAGAAAAAAGCTGCAAAAGATGATATATATTGCCAAAAAGGTTGAATTTCCATTTCAGGAGCGGTTTCAATTTCATTTTTACGGGCCGTACTCGGAGGAATTGACGACACGGGTAGAAGAGTTGTGTAATATGGGCTTTTTGAATGAAGTGAAAGAGAAAAAGGGCGGATATTTTCAGTATCGCTATACATTGACGGATGCAGGGAAAGAGTTCTTGAGCATGAATGAAGTGGAGATGCCTTTTTTACAGGATTGCCTTGTGGATATGAATGCGCAGAATGCTAGATTCCTTGAGCTTGTTTCCACGGTTTTATATTTTGATAATCTTCCAAAGGAAGAAGTTGCGAATAAGGTATTTACGTTGAAAAGCAGTCAGCGCTATACCGAAGCCGAAATTGGTGAAGCGTATCAATACATTGAGAGCTTAAAGGCGAAAGTACAATAGATAGGTTAGACCGCCCCGTTGGATCCTACGATTCAGTTACTGGGCGGTTTTTTGCTGTGTGTGAATTAATAAATAATACTTATTTTTATGAAAATTTGGTATGATTTGGTTATAGGTTTGGGTTTTGATGCCTAGGAAGAGGGGGCAATTGCGCATGACAGGAACGATCGCAGTTATTATGGTATTTGGGATTCCATTCACCGCCATCTTAACGACTCATTTTCAAAAACTTGCCAAATTAAAGGCTAACATGCTGAAGGATGAGCTCGAACTAGAAAAACTAAAACATGAAAATTTTCTGATTGAAACCGAAAAAATGAAATTCGAGCTAGAAAAAATGAAGCTTAGCGCACCGATGGACGAGATTAAAATAATGTAAAAGCAGCGGAAACCCGGGTCCGGAGCATTCACAGGAAGAATCACATAAAGATTTGTCCTACCTAATTTTTATGAAGGACATTTTTCATGTTGTCCGACCAAGATTTGTCTTTCATAGCTGGATGAAAGACATTTTACTTGTTGTCCGACCAAGATTTGTCCTTCATAGCCTGGATGAAGGACATTTTTCATGTTGTCCGACCAAGATTTGTCCTTCATAGCCCGGATGAAGGACATTTTACATGTTGTCCGACCAAGATTTGTCTTTCATAGCCTGGATGAAGGACATTTTACATGTTGCCCGACCAAGATTTGTCTTTCATAGCCTGGATGAAGGACATTTTTCATGTTGCCCGACCAAGATTTGTCCTTCATAGCCTAGATGAAGGACATTTTTCATGTTTCTGGAAACAATCATGGCTTGAAAAAGCGATTATTTACAGCTCGGATCAAATAACCTTCTGCAATAAAGTCAAAGAGCGACTTTTCTTGCCGAAGGTTATTTGCAAGTCGGAGCTGACCGAGGCGCCTCCGCTTTTCTTATTTATCACTAGCTCGGACGCCGCCGACGCCGTAATGGTTTTTGCTCATTTCTTCGATGAAAACGGTGATGTTTTCTTTTGGAGCGCCTGTTGTTTCGCTGACAGCGTCAGTGACTTTAGCTACTAGTGCTCTCTTTTGGTCTTCGGTGCGTCCTTCTAGCATTTTGACTGTAACGTATGGCATGATGATTTCCTCCTTGATAACGTAACTAGTTTTAAGTTTCCCTCATTCTGCAAAAAAGTGCAATAATGGTTGGCATTTTTGATTTTCTTTTTCCATAGGATTTCATGTATACTAAAAGGAATATAATAGAAGAAAGAGAAAAACGGAAGCAGTCCCAATCATTTGCGTGCCTTCCGTTCAGTAAGGAAGGAGAAGCCAAATGGATACCTTGGAACATTTTCTTGCCTATCCACTAAGAGAAATTCCCTATGTTGTCATTACGCTCATGTTTGCCTTTACGTTTCATGAGTTTGCCCATGCCTATGTGGCCTACAAATTCGGTGATATGACGGCTAAGAAGCAGGGAAGGCTGACGTTAAATCCGCTTCAGCATCTTGACCCATTCGGAACACTGTTGATTTTAATCGCCGGCTTCGGCTGGGCCCGTCCTGTACCGGTTAATCGTTTCCATTTTAAAAGGCCGCGCTTGGCAGGTGTTCTTGTTTCGGTTGCAGGTCCGTTGAGTAATCTTGTGTTAGCATCTGTCGGCTTTATCGTTTTTTACGGTCTGAAATCCTTTGGTTACGTCCCGTCTGTTAACTTTACGGATTTCCTGAATATATTTATCTATCTTAACGTTGTATTATTTATCTTTAATTTATTACCTTTACCACCGCTCGATGGATATCGAATTGTGGAGGATTTAGCACCGAATCACATTCGTGCAAAAATGACTCAGTATGAACAGTATGGAGTGTTAATCTTTTTAGTATTAGTTATTACACCACTGGATCAGTTTACAATTCAACCGATATTTGGGTTCGTTCTCCCGTGGGTATTAGATGGATTAAGTCACTTTTTTAGCATGTTATTCTAGGAGGTTTCCGATCGATGGATGAAAATAAGAAAAAGCTTGGTTTTAATATTATTAAAAAAAGCGACCCAATGGATAATCATAAAGGGTTTGGAAAAGGGGTGCTAAGCCTTGATAATGTGTCACCTGTGATCATTGATGTGGAAGCAGGAGATGCAGTAATTGATATCGGTGCAATGCATGCCCGCAGTGCGGTCGAGAAGGGAATTAAATTTTTACCGAATAAAGATGAGGTGCCAAATGGCAAGCCGTATTGGCTGGTATGGGTGACGATTGACCGCCATGAAGAAGGGCCATATTATGCTGGCGTGACTGCATGTTACATGACGGTTGACCGCGAAATCCGCCGCGGCTTCAAGTCGCTTCCAGAGCATGTCAACCGCATGGATAAGTCGCTGAAACGCCATATCATCATCGCTGATATGGACGACAAGTCAAAGAAGATCCTCGCTGACTTTTTGAAAAATCATAATGAGGTATTGTGGAATAATTCTACGGATGAACTAAAACAAGGATTAAATGCGGAGTAAAAAATACCTTAAGATAATTTTTGGTAGTTTTTTTACACGATAGATAGTATGATAAACAATGTGTGAACACACGTAAAACTAGGACAAGAAAAGCTCCGGAGCAATCCGGAGCTTTTCTATTTAACATTATAGGAAAGTATTAAATTCGACTTCGAGAATTGTCCAGCTCCAGCGCCTAGCCCCTCGGGTCAAATAACCTTCGGCAATAAAAGTCAAAAGGCGGACTTTTTTTGCCGAAGAACATTTGCCTGTCGGGGCTGACCAAGGCCCTTGCGCTTTTCTTAGTATAATTTAACTCCATGGCAAGATCTTTTTGTACCATGGGACCTTTTTGCTATCCTTTTTTTGGGTGGCTTCAGGGTTTTTGATATGCTCGGTGCAATAGTCGGTTGGTTCGGTGCCGGCCACATAATAGGTGAAGCGGCGCACCGGACAGTCCTTTGTCGCCAGCTTGCCGTTTAATGGGTTCACGTACACGCCGACGACTCCTTCTTTTGGCGGTTTAAAAGCCTTGACCGTTTTTCCGTCTAACGCTTCCTCCATAAAGTTCGCCCAAATTTTCTTCGCATACGTCTTTTCCGCAGTTAGCTCAAGCGGCTTTCCGATATCATATCCTGCCCACACAGCGGTTACGAGTTGCGGCGAGAAACCAATCATCCAGCTATCCGTTTCCGTGGAACCTGACTTTCCTGCATATGGTCGGGTAATATTTTTGATCACCGTACTTCCCGTAACTTTTGCATATCCGTTGAGCTTCGGATCGAAAACCCCTGTCAGCAGTTGGGTCATGACAAAAGCTTTGGCTGGATCTAATACTTTTTTAGTTTCGTTTTCTTTTTCAAAAATGACATTGCCGTTAAAGTCTTCTACCTTTGTAATGAATGTTGGGTTTACACTTTTTCCACCGTTGGCAAACAGGCTGTAGGCATTGGCCATTTCGATGACACGAACGCCGGAAGTACCTAATGCTAGAGATGGAACCTCTGTCATTTTCGTGGATAAACCAAATCGTTTGGCTGTTTTAATTAATGTATCTTCTCCTAAAAACAAATGAGTTTTCACAGCAAAAATATTATCGGATACAGCTAAAGCCTGAGCGAGTGTGACTTCACCGTCGGCATACTTATTGTTAAAGTTATGCGGCGTATAATCCGCCTGACCATCATCAAAATGGAAAGTTGTAGACTCACTTCTCATAGTCGATGAAGGGGTAAAGCCTTGCTCAAGTGCTGCATAATACAAGAGCGGTTTAATGGTGGAACCTGGCTGGCGAATCGCTTGAATCGCCCGGTTAAAAGGACTTTTCTCATAGTCCCGGCCACCTACTAGAGCTTTTACATACCCGTTCTTCGGATCCATGGCGACTAATGCAGCTTGAATTTTAGATGTGCTGTCCACATATTGATGGACTTGTTGTTCTGCCGCATCCTGTTGCTGCAGGTTAAGGGTGGTATATACCTTTAACCCGCCGAGAGCAATCGTGCGGTCATCTAAATGCAATTGGTTTCTTAGAGCGTTCTTGACGGCATCTTGAAAATAAGGTGCGACCTTTACTTGCTTCGTCGTATGGGCACCCACAAGTGTGAGCGGCTGTTCTTCTGCTTTTCTGGCAGTAGCCTTCGAGATGTATTTGTTATTCACCATGCTTTGTAAAATAATCTTTTGGCGGTTTTTTGCCCGTTCCATCGAAGCGAGCGGGGAATAGAGTCCTGGTCCCTTTGGAATACCCGCCAGCATGCTGGCCTCTGCAAGGCTTAAATCCGCTGCTTTTTTTCCAAAATAATATTGGCTGGCTGCTTCTACACCATATGCACCGTTTCCATAGTAGATAGTATTTAAATAGCCTTCCAGAATATCCTTTTTCGAATAGTTCATTTCGAGGCGGATCGTATAAAATGCCTCGTGCAGCTTTCGTTTCCACGTCTTGTCGTGTTCAAGGAAAAGGTTCCTTGCGTATTGCTGGGTGATGGTACTGGCTCCCTGCACTTTGGCAAAGGCTTGAACATCGGCAATGACGGCACCTGCGATTCGTTTGAAATCAAAGCCATGATGATTGTAAAAATTTTTATCCTCAATAGAAACGGTTGCCTTCACTAAGTCAGGTGAAATATCGTTCAAGTTCACCCAATACCGTTTCTGACCACTATTGCTTTCACCAATCAGGGTTCCATCGTCTGCAAAAAATAAGGTAGATTGCGGAACCGCGAGCGGAGGTGCGCCTAATATCTTTGCGTAGGCAAGAATGCTTCCAAAGATAATAAGCATGCAAATCATGCCTATCAAACTGATGATAATAATGGCACGCAAGTATTTAATGGTCTTTCGAAACCCTTGATCAGTCATGATTTCCATATAAATCACCTCCAATTAGAAAAGCGGAAGCGCCTTGGTCAGCCCCGACAGGCAAATGTTCTTCGGCAGGAAAAGTCCGTTTTTTGACTTTTTTTGCCGAAGGTTATTTGACCCCGAGGGGCTAGGCGCTGCAGCTAGACAATACTCAATAAAATTTAGATAGTAATAGTATTGAAAAAAGAGAGTTTTTTTAAACATTTTTCAAATAAAAATGAAATTTTTCTTAAATTTTGCTAGACTTTTTCTTATGTTTGTAATTCAATAGTTTGGGTAGCATAAAAAATGAAGTGATTACTTTAGTAATCACATGATTGTATAGAAAAGCGGAGGCGCCTCGGTCAGCCCCGACAGGCAAATGTTCTTCGGCAAAAAAAGTCCGTCCTTTGACTTTTATTGCCGAAGGTTATTTGACCCGAGGGGCTAGGCGCTGGAGCTGGACAATAAAAATGAGTTGAGTTGAAAGGAAGATGATATATGTCAATTTGGTTTACAGAGAAGCAGACTGAAAACTTTGGTATCACAATGAAAGTAAATAAAACATTACATACAGAACAAACGGAATTTCAAAAGCTGGATATGATCGAAACAGAAGAGTGGGGCAACATGCTTCTATTAGATGACATGGTTATGACTTCTGTTAAAGATGAGTTCGTTTACCATGAAATGGTGGCACACGTTCCTTTATTTACACACCCAAACCCTGAGAACGTATTAGTAGTTGGCGGCGGAGATGGCGGCGTAATCCGTGAAGTGTTAAAGCACCCAAGTGTGAAGAAGGCAACTCTTGTTGATATCGACGGTAAGGTTATTGAGTACTCTAAGAAGTTCCTTCCTGAGATCGCTGGTATGCTAGATGATCCACGCGTAGATGTACGTGTTGACGACGGCTTCATGCACATTGCTAACAGTGACAACGAGTATGACGTGATTATGGTTGATTCAACTGAACCTGTTGGTCCTGCGGTAAACCTATTCACTAAAGGCTTCTATGCTGGAATTTCTAAAGCATTAAAAGAAGACGGTATCTTTGTTGCTCAATCAGATAATCCTTGGTTCAAAGCGGACTTAATCCGCAACGTACAACGCGATGTAAAGGAAATCTTCCCAATCACTCGCCTGTATGTAGCAAACATCCCTACGTACCCAAGCGGCTTATGGGCATTTACAATCGGTTCAAAGAAATACGATCCATTAGAAGTAAGCGAAGACCGCTTCCACGAAATCGAAACAAAATACTACACAAAAGAACTGCACAAAGCAGCATTCGTACTGCCTAAATTCGTCGGCGACTTAGTGAAGTAATCCAAATTGGGGGACAGACCCCCGATGTGGTAATGCGTTAAAGGGTCGGGGGACTGACCCCCGATGCGGTGATGCGTTAATGAGTCGGGGGACTGACCCCGTATAGAGGAGGTTTTTTGATGCGTTTTGATGAGGCGTATTCGGGTAATGTGTTTATTAAGAGTCACCCGAGTTATGAAGAGAGTAAGGTTGTTCTTTATGGGATGCCGATGGATTGGACGGTAAGTTACCGCCCGGGTTCTCGTTTCGGCCCTGCTCGTATCCGCGAGGTTTCGATTGGTCTTGAGGAGTACAGCGCGTATCTTGACCGCGAGCTTGAAGAAGTAAAATATTTCGATGCGGGCGATATTCCACTTCCGTTTGGAAATCCGCAGCGAAGCATTGATATGATTGAAGAGTACGTGGATTCGCTACTTGCTGCAGGCAAGTACCCGCTTGGTATGGGTGGGGAGCATCTTGTGTCATGGCCGGTAATGAAGGCGATGTATAAGAAGTATCCAGATTTAGCGATTATCCACTTCGACGCTCACACGGATTTACGTGAGCAATATGAGGGTGAGCCGTTATCACACTCCACTCCAATTCGTAAGATTGCCGAGCATATCGGACCGAAGAACGTCTATTCTTTCGGAATCCGCTCTGGAATGAAGGAAGAATTCGAATGGGCGAAGCAAAATGGCATGCACATTTCGAAATTCGAAGTGCTTGAGCCATTAAAGGAAATTCTGCCAACACTTGCAGGACGTCCAGTATACGTAACGATTGATATCGACGTATTAGACCCTGCCCATGCACCTGGAACAGGTACAGTGGATTGCGGCGGAATCACGTCGAAAGAGCTTCTTGCTTCGATCCATGCGATTGCTCGTTCTGAGGTAAACGTGGTGGGTGCTGACCTTGTTGAAGTCGCTCCAATCTATGATGTATCTGAACAAACAGCAAACACAGCAAGCAAGCTTTTACGTGAAATGATTTTAGGTTGGTTCTAATAGGTTAGTTCCATCCTTGAAAAATTTTTTGAACGGTGCCTGTCCCATTGGGGCGGGCATCTTTTGATTTGTATCGTGACAATGTTTATAATAGAAAAAGTATGCGGTGACGCGCTTATGACCATGATGAGGACTATAACCACTCGAAAGAAGAGGTTAGAGTTCCTTTTTAAAAAAGGAAGTGCAGTTTGGTTTGTCTATTCATGAGATTCCGATGAAGATTAAGGTAAAAACGACGATTGAGCAGGACGGGGATAAGGAGACTTTCGAGTTGATGGTGTTGGGCCGTTATCTTGAGAAGGATGGTACCTCGTTTCTTAAATATGAGGAAGTGCAGGAAGAAGGCAATGTTCGCACGATTGTAAAGGTGGCGGGCAAGGAAGCGTTGATTTTACGAGGCGGTGCGGTGAAGATGCGGCTGCCGTTTGAGTTGAATCGACTGCTTCGCGGCAGCTATGAGATGCCGTTTGGTGTGTTTGAGACGTTGACGATGACGAAAAGGCTGGAGCATTCGTTTGAAGATGGCCGAGGCTTGATTGATATATTGTATGATTTCAGGATGCAGGGTTCGCCCGGCGGTACATATCGGTTAGAAATTACCTTTGAGGAGGATGGGAAATGAATATAGTAGAGTTGATGCAGAGTAAGATCAAGGAAGAGATTCGGGCGGCGGTTTTGAAGGCAGGGCTTGCGGCAGAGGATCAGATTCCGGATGTAATCCTGGAGATTCCGAAGGATAAGGCGCACGGCGATTATTCGACGAATATGGCGATGCAGCTGGCTCGTGTGGCGAAGAAGGCGCCGCGCATGATTGCGGAGGCGTTGGTGGAGCATTTTGATCGTTCGAAGGCATCGATTGAAAAAATTGAGCTGGCGGGGCCAGGGTTCATCAATTTTTATATGAATAATGCGTATTTGACGGACTTGATTCCAACGGTGCTGAAGGCTGGAGAAAAGTACGGGGAAACCACGGTTGGCGGTGGCCAAAAGATTCAGGTGGAGTTTGTGTCGGCGAATCCAACGGGAGATTTACACCTTGGACATGCCCGCGGTGCGGCTGTTGGGGACTCGTTATGCAATGTGTTGGCTAAGGCGGGCTATGCGGTTTCACGTGAATATTATATTAATGACGCTGGAAACCAGATTAATAATCTAGCGAAGTCTGTGGAGGCGCGTTATTTCCAAGCGCTTGGCATGGATAAGGAAATGCCGGAGGACGGCTACCATGGTGCGGATATTGTGGGCATCGGGCAGGCGCTGGCGGATGAGTTCGGCGATAAGTTTGTGAATGTTGATGAGGCGGAGCGCTTTGAGTTTTTCCGTGAGTACGGCTTGAAGTATGAAATGGCGAAGCTGAAGAAGGACCTTGAGGATTTCCGTGTGGGCTTTGATGTGTGGTATTCTGAGACGTCTCTTTATAAGAATGGAAAAATTGATGAGGCATTGGATGCGCTACGTGCAAGCGGCTATATTTATGAAGAAGATGGCGCGACGTGGCTTCGTTCAATGGATTTCGGCGATGATAAAAACCGCGTGTTGATTAAGCAGGACGGCTCTTATACGTATTTGACGCCGGATATTGCCTACCATAAGGACAAGTTGGGGCGCGGCTTTGAAAAGTTGATTAACATTTGGGGTGCGGACCACCACGGGTATATTCCTCGTATGAAGGCGGCGCTACAGGCATTGGGTTATGATCGTGATACGCTTGAAGTGGAAATTATTCAGCTTGTTCATTTGTATAAGAACGGCGAAAAGATGAAGATGAGTAAGCGTACCGGTAAGGCGGTTACGATGCGTGATTTAGTGGACGAGGTCGGCCTCGATGCGACTCGTTATTTCTTTGCGATGCGCAGCTCGGATACGCACATGGATTTCGATTTGGATTTAGCAGTGTCTGAGTCAAATGAGAATCCGGTTTATTATGCACAGTATGCGCATGCACGTATTTCTAGTATCTTGCGTTCTGGGGAAGAGCAGGGCGTGAAGCTTGATGCGGATTCGGCTGATTTTTCATTGGTGACGTCTGAGAAAGAGATGGACTTGTTGAAGAAGGTTGGTGAGTTCCCGGCTGCTGTTGGGGAGGCCGCGTTGAAGCGTATGCCGCACCGTATTACTAACTATATCTTCGATTTAGCGTCGACGTTCCACAGTTTTTATAATGCGGAAAAGGTGCTTGATATGGACAATACAGAGCGTACGAAGGCGCGCCTCGCGTTGGTTAGAGCGGTGCAGATTACTTTGAAGAATGCGTTGGCGCTGATTGGTGTATCGGCTCCGGAGAAGATGTAATTGTTAATTTTGAAAAGTGGCTCCCTGATTTGGGGGCCATTTTTTTGTGGTTTTTAGGGGGGGGCGAGTAAATTGGTAAAGAGACGAGTAATTGGTGAAAGTAGACGAGTAAAGGTGGAAATTGACGAGTAAATTTCAAAAATGACGAGTAAACCTCAAAAATAGACGAGTAAATTGAACAAATGGGTAAATCCTTGTCTTGTCTTGGGAGAAGGAAAACAGGCCATTGTTCCACGAAAAAAGACCAGAATAATGAATACTATCCAAAAAAATGCAAATAGTAATAGAGAATTATGAGTGAGGAGTGACCGATTATATGAATGTTGGAAGAGCAAAGGAAATTATGGAATCAGCCGATATGGTTAACGTGACCTATGATGGAACGCCAGTGATCATTCAAAATGTGGACGAAACCACAAAAATGGCGCGGATCTATTCCAGGAAAGACCCTGAGAACGAAAGAGACGTACCGGTTTTGAACCTAATTGAGGAATAAAAGGGTGGGGACAGTCCCCCAGTGCGGTGAAGCTTCACTCCGCTGGGGGACTGTCCCCATTATTTGATTTCAATTGCCCCGCCACTGATTCGTTTATAGCCTCGCAGTTTGCTTAAATCCTCGATGAGTTTTAGTGTTGCCTGGTCTTTTGATTTGGCTTCAATCATGAAATCTACATCCTGGCCGGTTTCTTTCAGCAGCTGCAGAAAGGGCATGATGAATTCAGGGTCCACAAAATCCGCATGGGAACGGAATTCCTTTTCCGTTTTGGGTGAGGAAATATGGATTTTCGGAATATGTGGCACATGCGCCCACGTCTGGATAATCCGGGGCCATAGCTCTTCTAATGGCGTTTCGCATAGGTTCGCCATATGGTGGTGATAGTCAAACACCAAGGGAATGGACTCTTTTTCACAAACCTCTAATGTTTCTTCCGTGGTATAGGTCTTATCATCATTTTCTAACGTCATGACCTGCTTAATATGAGCCGGCAGGGTGGTTAAGTTTTGATGAAAACGGATCAGTGCCTGCTGTTTGTCTCCATAAGCCCCGCCAATATGGATATTAATCAGTCCCACATCAGCAAGCCCCATTGCTTCTAACATTTGATAATGATAGCTCATGTCGATGACTGCATTTTCGGTGATGGTGTTTTTCGGCGAGGTAAATAACGTAAATTGGTTCGGATGGAAGCTGACCCGCAGGTGATTGCTCCGAACCAGTTCCCCGAGTTCTTCCCATTCCTTTTTGAAGGGCGTGGTAAAGTCCCAACGCACTTCTGGATGGGTAGCGAGGGGAACAATCGAGCTCGACATACGGTATATCTCGATTTCATGAGCAAGATTGAAGTACAGCATTCGTTTCGTGTGCTCGATATTTTGCCTCGTCACGTCCAATAGTTTTGCTGTTCGCTCCTCTGGGCTGAGCTGTTGGTAGCGGGTATAGGTCAGCGTTTTAGCCGGCGAAGCATCCCATAAAGTAATCGCAGTCGAAACATAGCCAAAACGAATTTTCATATCGGTGACTCCATTCTGGGAGACAGTCCCCCGATGTGGTAACGCGGTAATGAGTCGGGGGACTGTCCCACTGGCCTTGCATAGAAGTATATAACTTGAATAAATTCAAAAATTTTACATTATGTTTTTAGTTAGTGAAACAAAAAGGGGAAGAAGGTGTTATATTGACCTTGTTCCCTTTT
>JBDOMM010000039.1:0-37774 GCA_039832695.1 Bacillus sp. (in: firmicutes) | reverse complement strand
TTTTAGGGAACAATCAAGGTCGCAACTTCTACAATAGGAGTTTTTTTCTTGTGTGTAAATACTATTTATTTGAATTTATGGGATTATTTTAAAGACGTGCAAGGCTAGTGGGACAGTCCCCCGCTGCGCTAAAGCGCCGGGGGACTGTCCCCATTTATTTACGCTTTGTAGGCTATAGCCCGTGGAGTAAACATTGCACTAATTATGTAATGGTCTTAAAAAGGAGATTTTCCTTTGAAAGATGATAAGATCATTTATATTGGTGAAGCGTTAAAAGCGATTAGAAAAGAACGTGGGCTATCCCAAGAGGAAGTAGCACTTGGAAGTGAACTGGATCGTTCCTACATAAGTGATATGGAAAGAAACTTAAAAAGTCCCTCCATCACTACCATTGTTAAACTATCCATTGTCCTAGAAGTAACACCAGAGTACCTAGTCAAAAAAGCAACCGAGAATATAAATTTAGATACCTTCTTAGAATAAAAACCAAAGGGACGGTTCTCCTGGTTTTTCCCAACCATGAGAACCGTCCCTTTAGCATTTTTCTCGCCTTTTCCCTATATGCTATACTAATTAATCGATTAGTTAAAACGACCATAAACTCAATGATAGGGCGATTTTCAGCACAAAAAGCGCAAAAAAGTTGTCGACCATCCTACCGCAAGTTTCCTTCCTATTCCACAACATAGTAGTTATTTCTCACAAGTCGACTTCTTTCCCTTTTCTTCCCCCTCATTCGATATTAACCAAACGTTTGGTTAATAAAAGGCTGAATACTTGCTATCATTGGCTTCTTACTAATAATACAGCTAAAAAATTGTCGAAAGTTGCTAGCATTTACGGAGTAAACAAGCCACAGGAAAGGAAATACTCCCCAACCAGAAAAAGCCACCAGAACCGTCCCCATGGCACCCCCATGGCACCTTACCTTACCCTTTTTCCCGTTAAACACTCTTCTTCCGGCTCTATTTTCACCTGTTTCCACTTTTCGTCGCCTATTTTGCGGAATTGTGCGATTTCGATGTCTGTTCCATTTGTTAATGTAAAGAAGATAAACTGATAATCAGCGCCATAGGTACCGTGAAAAAAAATATACTTAACATAGCCGTTTTTTATCGTTGGGTTTCTTCTCTTCACCAACTTGCACCAAATTCCATATTTAATATCAATCACTGCTTCTGCATCATGCTGCCAAAGATGGTACGGTGCGCATAGAAAATCCTCCGGAACCTGCTGCAAATCTGCAATCCGATACCCTTCATGTCCGTGAACAAGCTGAATAAAGCCGTAAGAATAACCAAAATACTCCGCACTCTTACCCATAAACCCTTCAATGGTTTCAATCTCATAAAAAAAACGTATGCCCCGTTTTCCATCTGGCACCCGACAAAGCTTGATCAAACTCGTATGCCCAATCCCAGCAAACGAGTGAAAATATTCTTCATAGGTTAATTTCTTTTGATACTCTTTAGATAAAAAATTGTAGGCCAGTGGAAAGGGCGTTCGTGCATGACCAACCGTTCCGCAGCTTCTCCCACCCAAATTTTCAGCTTCACGCAAAATACTAAAATAATTGAGAAGAGTGTCTACAGGGGTTTTAGTCCATTCTGCTGGCACCTGAATTTGGTCGTGTGTTTTTTCAACAAACGGCTGCAAGAACTCCGAAGTGGTAAATCTTAAATTTAAAGCGGGTAAACTAGATGGACGAAAATATTTTTGATGATAGGCAACTGGGTCCGTTTGATTCCGTAGAAACACATTCATCACCCCATCTTCAGTTTATGGTCATTTGAATAATAGGTGAATGACCTACTTCCACTAGGACTGTTCTCCTGCTCGCATCAATTTCTTGAAGAAAAAAAGCCACCAGGCCCGTCCCCCTTGATCCTGGGCATGAGAATTTACTTTTAAATGGGAATGTTATTGTATATAATGGATATATAATAAAAAAGAGAAGTGCGATAACACTTCTCCCCTGCAACCTCTACCGTCAGGGTGATGGTTGTTATAGTAGATTATTTTTGAGAACCACCCTTTTGCTTGCGACGGCGCAGGGTGGTTTTCTTGTGTTCTAGAACCATTTTCCGAAAGAAAAACGCACTAACTTCACGCATAATCCCTTTCAGAACTTTTCGTAGAATGTCAAGAAATGTTTCCATGACTATCACCTCCCTCCCCCAACAAACGGAAAGAAGCGTAACAACCAACCACCCTAACAATATTCAGTTGCAACTACATTCTATCACTAGTAATCTAGATAAAGTCCTATCATTCTTCGGCAAATTCCGGATGGTACTTGGCAAAGGATTTCAAGAAAATAAATTCAGGTACGGAAATCAGGGACAGTCCCCCGGCGCGTTAAAGCGCTGGGGGACTGTCCCCCACACTCTACTTATTTACAGCAGGAAGGCTAACTACAAAAATGCTTCCTTCCCCTACTGTACTTTTAATTTTTATGGTGCCTTTTAGCTCCCGAATAATACTAAATGAGACCATAAGTCCAAGACCTGTTCCTTTTTTTCCTTTTGTTGAAAAATAGGGCTCGCCTAATCGATTAATCTGTTCTCGTGTCATACCGATGCCTGAATCAGTAATCTTAATTTTCACTTCGTTCGTTAACAATTCAGTCTCAATACATAACCTTCCGCCATTTGGCATAGCCTCTATACAATTCTTCATTATATTGAGGAAGCATTGACGAAACCGATTCTTATCACCGAGGATGAGACAATGATGAATGGTCTCCATGTTCAGCTCAACTGAATTCATATTTGCCATGGGTTGTAAGGATTTCATAACCTTTCCCAACTCTTCAGTAGGATCAAACCTCTCCATTGTATGCAAAGAAGGTTGTCCAACGGTTAAATAATCCTTTATCACTTGTTCTGCTGCATGAAGTTCTGTCAAAGCGATATTAATATAACCCCTTGTAGTGTCTTCCATTTTCAAATCTTCTAAAGCAAGCTGTAAAAAACCATTCACAGCTGTTAGGGGATTACGAACCTCATGAGAGATAGCTGCACTCATGTGACTCACCAATTCAATTTTTTGTGACTTCACCATTTGATCGGTTAGAAACTTATTTTGTTTCATTTCCTCAATAAAGTAGGAAATCATACAGGTACCAATACACACAATTATAGTGGTGATTGCAACCGCCTTAAGTCCATTAGCCGAATGTCCAGTAATCAATAGACCAAAATATATGAGTATGTTCATGATCACTGCAGTGGTAAGTACGATGCCAAGTCTCTTTTTTGCATTTTGCTTAAGGAACCACGGGCGAGCATATTTCAAATAAATGGCTAAAAGGATATAGAGCGGTAGAACGGACCAAAAAGCACTGTCAAATCCAAAAAACACTCCTCTAAAAAGGAGCGAAAAGAAAGTTAGTAGTGGCCCAAATCCAAAATAAAACCCACCTATGAGAATAGGAATTTGCCTTAAATCTACCATGACTCCATAATGTCTTGTTGAAAATATTAGGCAAATCATGACCGATAATAACAACCCTATAATACTTAAAACCTTTGGAAGGGAATTCTTGTAGTACCGTTCAACCCAAAGATTAAAAATAAACAACAGAAGCATGATGATTGCAAGATTGAATGACAGATCCCTAACCAGTTCCACATAGCCACCGCCTAAAAACGTTATTATCCCTTTATTTTAAGACTTTCCTATTCTTTCAACAATCAAATTCAGTAAGGAATTAATGGAATTTTTAAGGTGCCACAGGGACGGTTCTCCTGGCACATATCAATTCCTTGTAGAGAAAAGCCACCAGAACCGTCCCCCCGGTTTCCCCCCCGGTTTCCCTCTCCACCACTTTTAAATAAGAATATTTTTGGATATATATGGATATATAATAAAAAAGAGAAGTGCTACCAACACTTCTCCATACAACCGCTACCGTCATGGTGGTAGTTGTCCGAGTTTATTTTTTTGTGAGAACCACCCTTTTGCTTGCGACGGCGTAGAGTGGAGTATTTTATTTATGGGAGCCACCCTCTTGCTTGCTACGGCGCGGGGTGGTTTTCTTGTTTTCTAGAACCGTTTTCCGAAAAGTGACAGGCACGAAGTTTCTTTTGATTCCTATCTCATAATTCCCTTAATTGTCACATCACCCCCACTAATAGCATGGTAATCTCTCGTATACTTAAAGACAGACAGTACAATTGCTGCCCTATCACAGTCATTGTCCAAAATAAAAGGGAGTGAAGTACATGGAATTACCAATTAGCTCAAAGTCCACCAAAGGAAGGGATTTTGTAATTAGCTCAGAAATCATCAAAGTAAGGTTTAACATAAGAACCAACATCACAGTAGAGATTTTTAAACATCTCACTTATTATTGCAGCTGCGCAGAAAGCCCATATCGCCGGCATCGCGAACCAGGGGTGTTTGGAATCGGAGAACACAAAGACAAAGAAACCAGTGTGATCTTAGCCGTTGATAGCCTATATCACGAAATGAGAGAATACAATGAACGTACCGGCTACATAAAAAACTATAATCGTTAATCCCACAACAGGGGTTCCAACCCACAGCTTGGAGCACATTTTAAGAGCCCCTCATATGGACCAAGTATCAACAACGTAATGGTCATTTCACATCAATATTCCAGCCAAAATGAATAGCTACAAGCTAGGCAAATCCCCCATTAACCAACAGATTTCATCAATTATCCCTATCTGCTATACTAATTAAACGATTAATTAGAAGTACTGCGAACTGCTCCTTGTACACCTTCCTAACCAAAATCACATAAAAAGAATGTCGATGACGCATCCCCTAAATTCCCCTACCATTCCACAACTCCCAAGTCATATCTCTTCAACCGACTCCATTCGATTACGTTCACCAAATTCCGAGACTAAACAAACGTTTGATTAAAAGAAGTGGAAGTCCTGATAACCATTGGAATCTTGCTCTGAAATCACCAAAATGAATGTCGACTCCTGACTGCAATTTTTCAAACCTTCCTTTTATAAAAATGAACTCAAGGAGGTGACCGAGAAGATGTTTAAGCAGGCACCTCGAATGCTCACAATCGCTCTATTTACTCCTAGGTGCTATAAATCATACTCATCCCTAACATTTTTTCTTTCATCCCCGTCGTAATTATATTTTAAAGCCAGAGAGCCAAAGAGATGATTCTCCCTGTATTTACCAAGACCACGGGGAAACCACAGAGACGCTTATCTTACTTCCCTCTAATCAATTTTCATCTCTTATCTCTGCTCTATTTCGATAGTAATCAAGGTTAGTAGTAGGGGGAAAAAACTTAGAAAAAACAGGGCACCCATCCATAAAATGCAAAAAACTTTCATCATTTTACCTATTTCGCTATACTAAATAAGTATTTTTTACTATATAGATAGGGGAAATGGAATATGAGAAAATATCTTTTAACCATTACAGCCGCTGCATTTCTTCTCTTTGGATTTACATCCACATCAGAGGCAGCAACAAAAACTGGATGGGCAAGCTCAAATGGGCACTGGTATTTTTATAGTCAATCAGGGAGTATGTATAAAGGTTGGCTATATTCAGGAAATCACTGGTATTATTTGAATACTGACGGAATAATGAAAACCGGTTGGGCTACTATCAATAACAAATGGTATTATTTTGACGCAAGTGGCGTTATGAAAACCGGCTGGGTTAACCTCAATAACAAATGGTATTTTCTTGATGCAAACGGCGCCATGAAAACCGGCTGGATTTATCTCAGCAACAAATGGTATTACCTAAACGGTGACGGTTCGATGAGAACTGGTTGGCTAAACCAAGGTGGGAAATGGTACTTCCTGCTCTCAAGTGGTGCAATGGCCGCTAATACAACTGTAAATGGGTACACCTTTAATCAAAATGGTGTTTGGATTTCTGATCCACAGGCTGTGAGCTTATCATGGAGTGGCAATAAATCCATTGTGGCTAGAATCGATGCAACTGAAAACGGCTATAAAGGAATCCGGGACGGTAATCATTATGAATTACTAAATTCAAAAGGAAATGTGCTGTATACATACACAGCTTCCTCATCCATTCAGCAGTCTTATCTGCATACAGATGGAACCGTATATCTAATCGATGATTCTAGTAATCTAGTATCTTTAGATCTATCCGGAAAGGTAAAGTGGAAGAAGAGCATCAGTCAATATTCCCTTTACGACACTACCTTCTATTTAGCCCAAGATGGAAGTATTGCTTTAAGAGGCAACTTACTTACTAATAATGAGTGGAATACGATAGGGATCGACCCTAGCAACGGAAATACGCTTTGGTCTCTTGATAAGTATGTTATTGGAGTGGGTCCAAATGGGTATGTTTTATTCCAGGAGGATAGTGAAACAGTCTCTTGTTATAAAGATGGAAAGCTTCAATGGATTGGCGATATTCCAGAAGGCGTTGATGAAGTAATCGAAGCTCATTTTTCTTCGCAAGGAAATGTCGAGATTGTTACTAATCGATATTATACGGATTGTGCTGTTAGATTGTTTAATTCAGAGGGAAAACAATTATTATATAGACAGTTCAAAGAAGGCGAACAATTCATTTCAGCTAAATTTAATCCAAAAGGCGAATTGATGATTGCTTTATTTGAAGGATTAGAGGACACACATATAAAGGCAGAATGGTACGCTACATCTGGAACGCTTATTACGCAAAGTACTTTTCCAGTCCCAACCTCTACAAATGAAATTTGGAGAGATTTTTATTTCACTCAAGACGATCAAATGATTGCAAATGTAAATAATGATAAAGATATCTACTTCAGACTAGCTACGGGAAGTATCTTTAAATATAATGTTTTAGGAAAGTTAGTAGCAAAAACTGATTTCCCGACAGATCTTATGTTTGACCCAAATATGCAACCAAATGATAGTAGTTTGGGGTTAGTATATTCTTCTAAATCAATTTCGTCATCTTATACAAGTACTATCTATTTATATACATATAAATAGTAACTTGATACAAAGGGACAGTCCCCCGCTGCTTTAACGCAGCGGGGGACTGTCCCTATAATTCATGTCTATCACTCGACAAAATCCAGGCTGTGACAGGCACGGGATTTCTCAGAAGATTGCCAAGAGGAAAAAATCCAACAGTACCTGCCCTTTGTTCCTATATTTAAAGGAATTTATATTTTCTTTAATTTAGCAATTGGTCTTTTATTCTATAAATTTTTGCAGTAAAATATTTATAGAAATTTACAATAAAAGGAGAATCTAAGATTATTATGGGGAAAAATGTTGACAGCTTTAGAAGATTTATTAAAGAGCAAGAGTTATATATGGAAGAAGGAAAAAATGACGATGGTTCTTCTTTTTTTAGAGTAGAGCAAAGATTAAAAAATGGCGGTTCTGTTGTTTTAGCTGTTGGTTTTGATTTAAATGAAGAAATAGTAGATATTTATGTTTTTAATATCGCTGAAATTAGAGATGCTTATAAAAAAGAATCTGTTCTCAAATTGTTAAACGAACTTAATATGGATTTTAGATATTCAAAGTTTTACTTAAATACAGATGGTAGCATCGGAAGTAATTATTGTATGATGTTCGAAAATAACTTTAACCCAAGTGTGTTAGTAAGACAACTTGTATTGGCTTTAAACAGCGCTGATGAAGCATATCCAAAACTTATGAAAATAGTATGGTCATAAATACATTTTTCATTTTTAATTAAAAGTAAATAAAAAATTAGTAGCTCTTGAAATCATGTCACTAATCCTGAAACACATAATTTCAAAGGGCTCTTTTTTTTATTTTTCAGTGATATCAAAGAATACAATGAATTTAAAGACTAAACCAAGAATAATAACGAATTCCATCCTCCCCTTGATCCTCATAATCCTCCCCTCAATGAGAACCAGCAGAAATGTCCCCCTTAACCTCCTTTTAACTTTTAGGAAATTATACCTATATATGAATTTTCAGTATATAATTAAATTACTAATTTCTGGGGGAAACGAGTGTGGGTTTGATTAAAAATATTGTAACGTTTGGAGCAGCCGCAAGAGTTGAAAAAAGGGTTAATGAATTCAAGATTATTTATGATGAGTATGAAGTTTTATATAAAAGAATGGAAAAAGTTGAACGTGAAATTAATGAAACACTAGAAAAATTAATACAAACCAAAGTAAGTTCAGTAAAATCCCTTAATAAAATCAAAAAAATTTCAAAAAATATGACGCCAACAGAAAGAAATCTTAACTATGAGAATATCAATTCGGGAATTAGAGCTTTTAACTTTAATCGAATTAATAACACTCTTTCTACAGCTAATGCTGTAATCAACACTGCTGGAGGGATGGCAGCTGGTATAGGTACAGCTGTGGGAACTTGGGCATTAGTATCAACTTTAGGTATATCCTCAACTGGTACGATGATATTTACATTATCGGGTGCCGCTGCAACTAATGCTACCTTAGCAGCATTAGGAGGTGGAGCGTTAGCTGCTGGTGGAGGAGGAATGGTTGCTGGTGTAACAGTATTAGGTGGCCTTCTTGTTGTACCAGCATTAGTAGTTTCAGGTATCCTAAGTCACAAAGCAGCGAATAAGAAAATTAATGAGTTGGATGATAAAACGATTGAGTTAGAGGAAGCAATTGCAAAAATAAAAGAGTCTCTTCCAAATCTAGAATCCATTCAAAAGAACTCTATTGAGCCGGCAAAAGAGTTAATTTATCAATTAGAAACCATGCAAAAAAAATTCAAATTAGAGTTTAAAAGAGTCTATAAACGAATTTACAAAATCCCCCTAGGCTCAAGAATTATTAAATGGATAAGAGCAAAAGTCTTTAAAAAAAGTTACTTTTCTGAAAGAGACTTAGAAAATATCAATACAATTGGAAAAATAGCTGAAGAATTTGCCATATTAATTGATACAAAAGTTATTTAGCAGAAAAAACTCTTAAAATCCCCTCGAGAATAAGCCACCAAAGCCGTACCCATGACACTTGGGAACATTTGTGAAGGAGAGAACCGATTATGCCATCTATGATCATTGAAAAGCTGACCATACCTTATGAGAAAGAACTCCTTCAAAAATGGAAGGAAAGAGACTCCTCCATTGTCCCCTCCTTCATGCTTGCTTGGAACGGCCCTGGCATAAGTAATGGCTATGGTTTTGGAGAATGGTTAACGGAGCAATATTATCGTGATAAGGGGTTTTATACACTAACCAACGAATTTAACCTTTTATCCAGAACCTCTAAATTTAAGAGATACAATGACATCATTTCTCTTATGACCGGTCAGCATAAACTCCAACTGTTTAAAGATGCAGTTAAACTATTGGATGACACGGACTACTCCATTGAAAATCCAGACCTGTTTATTTACAATTTGGAGACTTGTTTCTTTGCGGAGGTAAAGAAGGAAAAAGATGTGCTTAGAGTTCCACAGATGCGTTTCATGTACCTAGCTCAATCCATTTTAGGAATTCATTCAAAATTTATCTATTTGTCCGACTCCGAAAATACGGAATTTCGAAATCCAATTGAGATAGAGTTTGATATTCCAAAGGTTCTCGATAACAGTGTGAATAATTGTTGATTTTGTATCATGAAAAGGGAAACCATGTCCCTTTCATAAAGAGCCATCAGAACAATCCCCTTGGTTCTTTTCTCACAAAAGTGCCACAGGGACGGCTCTTCTTGGCACATATCAATTTTTTGAAGAGAAAAGCCTCCAGAACCGTACCTGCGGTCTTATTCGACAAAATCCGAGCGGTGACAGGCACGAGAATCCTGGCAGCTTCTTTTATGAAAAGGAACGTAAAATTGCGAGATACCTAAAAATTGAAACCCCATAGGCTATGACTACGACTTCTTTCTTCTTGGGCGATCAAAAATTTTGCGAAAAGCTCCTAATTATAAACAGTATAAGGCCAGACTAGCTCTTACCCGCTAGTCTGGCCTTTTTACGCGCAAAACTTCCGATTGTCCCCTTTGAGGACTGTCCCCATGCTTTTGGTTTTTTGGTCCTACTGATAGAAAGAAAACAGCCGAATTAAAGGCTGTTTTCTTTAAAAATCCTTTATACATTATAATTTATTGTTTTATCATCGACACTCATTGAGAACTATCCCCTTGAACCAAGTGGTAGGCACAGGAACTAAGCCCACCACATTTCGGTAAGCTTCTCTTTAAAAAGGACACCTTTTAGTAGAGTAATAGCTTTAGTTAGTCCTTCGTCAACAGATGCTAACATGTCCTCGTGTTCAATGGAAAGGACATAATCGTATCCGACAGCACGTAGTGCACTAATTATGTCTTTCCAAACCTTTTCATCTGTTCCATAACCAACTGAACGAAATGACCAAGAGCGATCTAAAATTTCACTATAGTGCTTGGTATCTAAAACGCCATTTTGCTTAATATTGGTTTGATCTAAATACGTATCCTTTGCATGGAAATGGAAGATAGCTTTTTCGCGACCAAGCTTTTTAATTGCTTCAACCGGATCAATTCCCTGCCAAACAAGGTGGCTAGGATCAAAGTTTGCACCGATATTTTCGCCTGCATGCTCTCGTAATTTTAGGAGTGTTTCTGGATTATAGACGACAAATCCAGGATGCATTTCAAAGGCAATCTGATTAACTCCATGCAGCTTTGCGAATTTAGCTTCCTCTTGCCAGTAAGGAATGACCACTTCATTCCATTGCCAGTTAAGTACATCTAAGTATTCTGGTGGCCATGAACAAGTGACCCAGTTTGGATTTTTAGCTCCTCTATGATCACCGGGACAGCCAGAAAAACCATTTACAACCGAGACCCCTAAACGTTCTGCTAACAAAACCGTTTTTCTCCAAACCTCATGAGAGTTGTTAGCAAACTTTTTATCTGGATGCAAAGGATTCCCATGACAACTTAAGCCACTGATAATTAGACCTCTGCTTTCAATAGCATGTAAGAACGATCTTACTTTTTCTGAGCTTCCTAGCAATTCATCCGGATTACAATGACTGTTTCCAGGATAGTTCCCAGTGCCTAATTCAACTGCCTCCACTCCCATTTCGACCATTTTATCCAGCATCGCCTCGAATGGTAGATTCTGATAAAGTACTGTAAACACACCTAGTTTCATGAAAACACCTCCTTCTCTACCTTTACCTTCACCCATTTTTCCTGTTCATGACTTTCTAATATTGCTTCTGTAATACACATGGATAAATGCCCATCTTCGAATGTAGCAAAATTTGGCTTATCCATTTTTATATCTTTTCCGTCTCTAATAAAAGAGTAGAAATTAAACATCATATTTTTTAATCCATCTGGCCAACCCTCATTGTGTCCACCTGGAAGATGAATGGAGGATCTTGCTTCTAGCGTAAACAAGGTAGGGTCAGCAAGAAGAATCTCATTTGGCTTATTTCGATGACCTATCCATAATTTCTCAGGCTCTTCCTGGTTCCAAAATGCCGAGCTTTTGCTTCCGTCTATTTCAAAACTCAACCGATTTTTCCTCCCTGCACTCACTTGGGAGACGGTAAAGACACCTTTTGTTCCATCATGAAAGCGGACAAGGACGGATGCATAGTCTTCTGTTTTTATCTCTACATCTTCATAAATGATTTCATCTTCACTGTGAGCACCAAATGTTTCGTGCTTTAATTTTGTTTTTTTTCTTACTGGCAGTATTGTGGCCATATCGGAAAACACTTCCACTATACGCTTTCCAGTCACGTATTGGACTGTATCACACCAGTGTGAACCAATGTCTGCAACTGCTCTAGTTCTACCACCAACTTCAGGAGACAATCGCCAATTATAATCGGTTTCGAAAAGCAACCAATCCTGCAAGTAGCTTCCATGCACAAGATTGATATGACCAAAATCTCCCTTAGCTACCTTTTTTTCAAGGTTTTGCACACTTGGAAGCTGGCGATAATTAAAGTTTACACCATGAATAACCTTATGTTTTTTTGCTAATTCTAGAAGCTCCGCTGATTCCTGACTAGTTATGGCTAATGGTTTTTCAGATAAAATATGCTTGCCCGCTAATATTGCCTCTTTATTAATAGAATAATGAAAATGATTAGGTGTACAATTATGGACGACCTCAATCTCTGGATCTTGTAACAATTCACGATAATCGTTATATGCTTTCGGAATCCCTAGTTCTGCTGCTTTTTCCCGTGCTTTCTCTATGCTGCTTTCGGCTAATCCAACTACTTCTACAAATCCAAGTCTTCTAACTGCCTCAACATGTGTCGGACCTATAAAGCCGGTTCCGATGATTCCAACTTTTATTTTTTTCATTTATTGTATAATCTCCTCTCGCCGTTTAGGTGAAAGAAGATCGTCGATAAAAACCTTTTCCCCTGTTTTCACAGATTGGACGGCCCCTAAAACCATAGCTAAGCTCTTCAAATTATCTCTTCCTGATGTTTCAGGTTCTCTATTTTCATGAATAGCTTCAGCAAACTCTTGCAAGCTTGCCCATCTTTCTTCAGCCTCTAAGTCAATCAAATCAACGAACAGTTCTCCATTGGATTCACGGGCACCCTTCATAAATACAGATTTAAAAATATCATGTGGTTTTATGACTACTTCATTATTTGCCCAGACAATTTCACCATCTTCACCTTGGATACGCCAGTCGCCATCCCAAGTTGTTTCCCACCCCTTTGAAACCCAACTTCCAGTATAAGAAACAACTGAACCATTTGACATTTCAAAAATGACAGATGCAACGGCATTCCCTTTAAACCAGCTCCATTTTGGATTCCACGATTGAGCTTTAATCGAGACTGGCTCTAGTCCAAGGATTCCTCTGACTTGGTCAAAATGATGGATAGCCATATCGATAATCAATGGTTCCTCCATCTCTGTTCTGAAGCCTGTAAATTGGGGGGATTTTTGGAAGTTGATATAGACACTGCCTAACTCACCAATCACATTCTCCTTTATAATTTTTTTTACTGTTTGAGGAGCCCTTTTGTAACGATAATTTTGACTAACCATTAGCTTGCATCCGCTGCGTTCAGCTGCTTCAACAATCTTTTGGCAATCTTCAAATGTTCCTGCTAAAGGTTTCTCAACAATACAATGAAGTTTATTTTCAAAAGCTTCTAAGGCAATATCCGCATGGAAATTTGGCGGAACAAGAATGAGTACCGCATCTGCTTTAACCTCTTTTACAGCTTCAGATAAATTCTGGAAAGCGACACTAGGATTAATCTTATAATGATTACATGCTTTATCTAGCAGTTCTGGGTTAATATCTACAATGGCTGCCAATTCCCAATGAGGTGAGTCTAATACAACTTGTGTCCAGCTCCAACCCCATCCACCAAGTCCAACTTGAATAATACGTAATGAATTCGTCATAACTGCCCCCTTAAATTGTGTATTTGAATAAAGGGGTGATAAATTATCACCCCAACCATTAATTGCTTTTGAAAATATTACCCCAGAGCTTCTTATCATCCACATTATCTTTTGTGATTAATGTTGGTGGTGTAAATTGTTGTTTAGGAACTTCTTTACCATTAAGAACATCTACTGCCGTTTTAAGAGCCAATGAACCCATTTCGAACGGATCTTGATTGACTGTAGCATCTTGTTCTCCATTTCTAATACGTTGTAATGCTTGAGGAGTTCCATCTACTCCAACCAGCACAATATGTCCTTTTTCACCTGCTTTACCAGCCTTATTAACCTGTCTTAGTCCACTCAAAACTCCACGTTGCATATCATCATTATGAGTGATTATCGCGTTGATATTTTTATCAGCCGTTAAGGAATCAGCCGTGATACTCTGCGATTTTTCTGCAGACCATTCTGCGTTTTTAGTAATAACTTTGAAATCAGCTGATTCTTTCATACCCTTATTAAAACCACCACCACGTAACACAGCATGATAGGTTCCTGGTGCACCTGTAAGTTCTAACACCGAACCTTTACCTAATGTTTCGATGATGTATTTAGCTGCCATTTTCCCTGCCTCTTCATTGTTGAATGCAATACTGCTGGCAATATCAGCACCATCTGACACCACACCATCTACTGTTACAACAGGTATACCTGCTGCATTTGCTTTTTTCACACCTGGAACTAATTCATCAGAGTTAGCCGGTGCTAAAATAATTAAGTCAACTTTCTTGGCGATATTATCCTCAATTTGTCGTAACTGCGTTTGACTATTTGACTGACCATCAAGCACCGTTACTTCCACCCCTAATTTCTCGGCTTCATCACGAATACCCTGATCTAACGCAACCATAAATTCAAAACCGCGGCTCCATAATAAAACAGCAATTTTCTTTTTTCCATCTTTTGCACCACTTGCACTCTTTTCTCCACCTGATGTAGAGGAAGTTTGGTTATTTGAGCTGCACCCTACTAAAAGACCGAAGATTAAAACGAATAAAAATAAGCTTTTAACTAGTTTCAATGGAAGACACCCCTTAGTTTTTTTGGTCGACCTCAATATCTACGAGCTTATTAAAAATTTTCGACGATAAACATCAAGTAATGCGGCTATTAAGATGACACTTCCTGTTACAAGAGAATCCCAAGCTGGTGGAACCCCTATCAAGTTAATCGCATTGGAGACAAGTGATATTAAAATAACCCCTAGGATTGTTCCTAAAATATTTCCTTGACCGCCAAATAAACTAGTACCACCGATTACCACAGCAGCAATGACCGTTAATTCGATGCCTGTTCCAGCAGTAGGACCAGCGGATTCTAAACGAGCTGTTAATAAAAATCCTCCAATGGCAGCAGTAATTCCAGAAATCACATAGGTTAAAGTAACAATGGTCTTTGTCCGAACTCCTGATAATCTTGCAGCTAGTTCGTTACCACCGCTTGCATAGACGGATCTTCCAAAGACGGAATGTTTTAAAATAATATGACCGATTAAAGCGAATACCCCCACAACAAGGATTAAATAAGGAATAGTTAAAAAGTGGCCAGTTGCCAATGTGACAAAACTGTCAGGAACCGGACTAATATTTGCACTGTTTGTATAAATAAGGACAATACCTCTAGCAATTCCCATAGTCGCTAAGGTTACAATTAATGGAGAGAGGTATAGCTTTGTAACCAATAATCCATTGACCAACCCAAATGCAGCTCCGATTAAGATCATAATTAATACACCAACAAAAGCTGGGAGACCGCTATTTACGATTAAACCTAAGCCAATTGCAGAAGAAACTGCCATCACAGCACCGACAGATAAATCTATTCCTCCCGTGATAATGACAAATGTGACACCAAGAGCCAATGTTACAAGAATCGTTGATTGCATTAATAAATTAATTAGATTCACTTTTGTCAGAAAAACTGGGGACATTACGCTAAGTACGATGCAGAATGCTATAATAACAATTAAAAGCCCAAGGCTACCTAAATATTGTTTGAAATTTTTCTTAAATTGAAGCTTATTCTCCATGGTATCGGAATGAGGGAGTTCCACGGTTTGATTAACCTGCGTCTGCTCCTGTTGCATACTTAATCACCTCTTCTTTCGTAATCTTGTCACCCTTTAGTTCTGCCACATTTTTTCCTTCTCGAATGACTATTATTCTATCACTCAATTGTAATAGCTCCATAAGATCAGAAGAAATGATAATAATCGCTAGTCCCTTGGCAACAAGATCTTCTATCATGTTTTGGATTTCTGAACGAGCCCCTACATCCACCCCGCGAGTCGGTTCGTCTAGTAGTAAAATTCTTGGGTTGGTTGCTAGCCAGCGTGCAAGGACAACCTTTTGCTGGTTCCCTCCGCTTAAGGAAATGACTGGTGTCTCTAGACTAGGCGCCTTAATACTTAGCTGCTCCTTATAACTATGAACAATTTCCTTTTCACGCACTTTATCAATCCATCCAAATTTCTTAATCCTATTCAATATAGATAATGATGCATTTTCCTTAATACTCGCATTCAATACTAATCCTTGTGTCTTCCTATCTTCGGGAACGAATCCAATTCCATGTTTGATTGCATCTTGCGAGCTCTTAATTTTTGCTCTTTTCCCATCAATTAGGATCTCTCCATCATCAATTGGATCGACACCGAACAAACATCTGAAAATTTCCGTTCTCCCTGCTCCTACAAGTCCGCCTAAGCCAAGAATTTCTCCCTCATATAAGTCGAAGGAAACATGATCGATGGCGCCATGGCGAATTAAATTACGAACTTCTAGCACCTTTTTACCTAACTTCGGTGTCCTGGTTCGTTCTAGGGAGACATCTCTCCCGACCATTAAACGTACGATATTGTTCGGTGTAATTTCTTTTCTCGTAGCGGATTTAACTAGTTTCCCATCTCTAAATACAGTTATTATGTCCCCAAGTTCAAATACTTCTTCTAAGCGGTGCGAAACATACAAGATGGCTAAACCTTGATCCCGCAAATTTTTAACAATTTGCATGAGCCGCTGTGTCTCTGCCTCAGATAATGAGGCAGTTGGCTCATCCAATATTAAAACTTGGGTTTCTAATGATAGAGAACGAGCAATTTCAACCAGCTGTTGTTCACCTGTAGACAAAGTGGAAACGATGGCATTCGGATCAATATTAGCACCTAGCATCTTCAAGGCTTCATCCGCACGTTTGTACATATCTTTCCAATGAATCAAGTTCCTGTTATTTTTCGGCCAATGTCCCAATGAAATGTTTTCTGCAACTGTCAAATGAGGAACGAGAAGTAACTCTTGATGAATAACTGAAATTCCATGGTTTTTAGAATCCCTCGGACTAGAAAAAGAAACATTTTCATTATCAATGACAATTGCACCTTGGTCTGGCTTATAAAAGCCGGCCAAAATTTTAATGATGGTTGATTTCCCTGCTCCGTTTTCTCCGACTAAACATTGAATTTGACCACCATGAATCGTAAAACTCACATTACTTAATGCTTGAACACCTGAAAACGCCTTGCTTATGTTTCTCAGCTGCATCGTATTGATCATACTAAGACAACCTTTTTGAGGAACTGTAATCCTTCTTCACCAAGAGAGTCCTGACTTGGAGCCAAAGGTCTCCATTGAGAGACTGCGCGGGCAATTTCCTTAATTTCAGTAGTAAACGATTCGATTACAACTGGACCGTCATAAGATATCTCTTTCAATGCCTGGAATACTTCATTCCAAGGGATATGCCCAGTTCCTGGTGTACCTCTATCATTTTCACATGAATGGAAATTAAAAATCTTACTTCCAGCTAGTTTAATAGCCTCACCAATATTTTTTTCTTCTAGATTCATATGGAAGGTGTCTAATAGAAAACCGACATTTTCACGATCAACTAGTGCAAAGAAATCTAACCCTTGCTGAACTGTATTTAAGAAATCCGTTTCAAAACGATTTAATGGTTCTACCGCCAATTTAATGCCCTTTTCAAGAGCATAATCAGCCACAACTTTCATATTTTCTGCTGCCAAATCCCATTGTTGTCTCTTTTCGTCTGGTGATAATAATCGAGTTTTCCCTGTTGCTGAATACATTGGTCCCGAAACTAGTGGTGAACCTAGTTCATCTGCTATATCGATACACTTCTTGATATATTCAACGCCTTGTTCACGAATTGCAGCATCGTCTGAGCTAATGTCTCGGTTGGGCCCAAATGCACCGCAAACCAATGCCTGAAGTCCTACTTCTTTTAAATGATTACGAATCGAAGCGACATCAATCGTTTCAGGATCTTCGATACAAATTTCTAGGTAATCAAAACCGATTTTTTTCACTTTATCAATTAAATTTAAAGTTTTGTTAGAAAAGGGTGATACCCAAATAAAAGTACTTGCACCAAATTTCATTTTTTCCACTCCTTCTTATAAAGTTTTTGCAAGAAGAGCTTTTTCAAGTGATTTAATATAGTCAATTGATTTTTTTGTATAGTCATCAAAAAATTCAAGACCACCACCTTTTTTCATCACTCCAAACGGATCAGCTGCAGCTGGTAAAATCTCAAAAGTTAAATGTCCTTTGTAATTAATGTCCTTTAATGCTTGTAATACTGGGACAAAGTCAATGTGGCCAAGACCAGGAGCTTTACGGTTGCTATCGGCTAAATGAATATGAATTAGTGCATCCCCACTTTGGCGGATTGCTTCTGCAATATTTTCTTCCTCGATATTCATGTGGAAGGTATCACCCATAATTCCTACGTTTGGAAGGTTTACTTCTTTCCACATATCCATTGCTTGATCTAATCGATTTAACATGTAAGTTTCATAGCGATTCCACGCTTCAATACAAAGGTTTACATTTAATTTAGCTGCATATTCTGCGCCTTCACGAATCCCCTCGATTGCCCATTTCACTTCGTCATTATAATCAGTTAGTGATGCAGTTTTACCGTTTGCGGTTGGTGCAACGATCATAACTGGGCACCCTACTTCTGCAGACATATCCGCTACTCGTTTAACATAATCAATCGCTTGTCTTCGTTTGTCAGAATCTGGATGAGCCAAATCTCTTTCTGCATTATAGATGGAACAAATGGAGGAAACTGTGATACCATAATCGCTTACAAGTTTACTAACTCTTGCTGTATCATAAGCATCTGGCTCTCCAACTAATTCAATGGCGTTGTATCCCAACTTAGCAACACGTTCAATACTTTTCTCAACATCTTCTCCAAAGTAGACTAGTGAATCGAAACTATACTTAAACATGTAAATCCCCCTCAGTATTATTCTTAGTAAATCATACTTACTAGTTGGATCCTCTCGCTTTGTTAACGTTTTCAACTAGTAAGGAAGATTTCTTGTCTCTAATGTTACTGAGATTTCCACTTACGAACAATCAACAATATTGAGTTAAAAATTCAGAATCTTGCGGTTTTTAATTATTTTACAATTTTCTTATATCTTAAGACTCATTCAATTTACTGCTCCCTCATCTAACTCATTTATCTCAATTCCCCAATCATCTCACTTAGTATGAAAAATAAAAATCATACGATCCCAATGACCGTATGATCGTCCAATGAAAATTTATTTAAGATGTTTTAGGAAGGATTTACTCCATTCCATTCATAAGCTGCAATACCTTTTCATCTGCAATATGATCATTGATTAAATCTGCTACTATCCTGCCCCTATGCATCACCAAAATACGATTACATAACCCAAGCAGTTCATTGACATCAGAGGAAATAATCATTATCCCTTTCCCCTCTCGAGCTAGCTCATGAATCTTAAGATAGATTTCTGCTCGGCTGCCAACATCAACGCCTATAGTGGGGTCTTCTAAAATATAAAGATCACTCTCTGCCATCAGCCATCTACCCAACATGACTTTTTGCTGATTTCCACCACTTAAGTATCTTACTTGTTGATTAATATGGTCTACTTTAATATTAAGATCAATTACCTTATCAATAGATCGGTCTACCTCTAAAGATTGATTAATTAATTTCATACTATTTTGCATTTCTAATCTAGCAATTGTTAAATTATTTACAACACTCATGTCCATAAATAAGCCTGATGTTAACCGATTTTCGTTTACATAACCTAATCGATTATGAACCGCATGGATTGGATGCTTGAAATTCACTTCTCTATTTCTCCAATAGATACTTCCACTATCTTTTTTACTATTCCCAAAAATAACCCCTGCGAGTTCCCTTTTACCTGAGCCAGCTAAGCCTGCAATGCCAATAATTTCACCTTCATAAAGGCTAAGATTCACCTTATCTAAACTAGACTTCTTTGTAAGTTCTTCTACTCGTAATAGTTCCTCTCCTCTTGTTTCAATTAAAGGAGGATAATAATTTTTGAGATTGTAACCCAGCATTAAGTTTGTTATTTCTTTCAAAGTGACATCCTTAACATGATGCGTGGCAACATGTTTACCATCTCTGATAATAGTAACCTTGTCACATATTTCATGAATCTCATTCAACTTATGTGTAATAAAAACAATGCCGATCCCATCATTTTTATACTTTTTTATTAATCGAAAAAGGTTTTCCTTTTCATTCTCAGTTAAATTTGCTGTCGGCTCATCCATAATGAGAATTTTAGTTTTTTGAACGATGGCTTTTGCAATAGATAGTAAATAATGTTGACGTACTGGGATACGCGCAACTTTTTCCTTTGGGTTTATGGTAACCCCAAGGTCATTTAGAACCTTTTTTGCTTCCATTCTCATTTTTTTATTATTTACAAAAAACTTTAATATTCTCGGCTGCATTCCTAAGAAAATATTATCCTCGACACTCATACTAGGAACCATTCTAGGTGTCTGATGAATAACCGAAATTCCATATTGTTGAGCATGCTGGGGGGAATCAAAGCGAACTGTTTTTTCGTTAACTTCTATCTCTCCACCATCTGGTTTAAAAACACCAGAAGCAATATTAATTAAAGTGGTTTTCCCAGCTCCATTTCCGCCAATCATTGCATGGACTTCACCAGCTTTTAATTCCAAGCTCATCTCATTTAATACTTTATTATTAAAAAAGGATTTGCTGATATTCTTCAGTTTTAATAGCATCATCCCACCACTTTCATAAATTACCATTAGAAAATAGTTTTCTCTAGTTTAAAATACAATAAAACAATGTAAAATGAAATATATTGTCTGAAAACTATAAATTCTTGTGGAATTTTACAAATGTCCTTGAATTTAATAGTTACATTATCAATAATATTACTAATTTTATATTTTCCCTGGGGAGAAATAACTAGTTCAACTTAATTAATTTTCTAGGATTAAATGAGAGGTGGCCTTATGGACAAATTACCAACTATAATACATACTCCCCATTTAACCTCGGTAGTTGACTTCCACCAAGGCCATAAGCAAGATAATAAAGTTTTACATAAACATGCTACTACTGAGGTCCTGTTTATTAAGGATGGGAAAGCAGACTTTATCCTTAACGGTCAAATATTAACCCTCAATAGAGGAGATCTCCTACTTATAAATTCTAATATTGAACATGAAACCATATCCAGTGTTGCTAAGAGTTTAAAAGGCTTTTCGTTAACTTTTTCTAACTTGCATCTTGAGGGGCTCCCGAAGGGATATATGACCCCATTAGAAACATTACCTCTCTTGAAAGCTCAGGACCATCATATAACAATAAATAAATACATTGAGGATATTAATGAGGAATATAATAATAATGACCTTGGTTCTGAGGAAATCATTTCATCCTTACTAAAAACATTAATTATTAAAATTCTCCGAATCATGTGTTCATCAAATGCTAATCAAAATGCCTCCATCTCAGATAAAGTCAAAAAGTATATTATTGAAAACTTTAACCGTGATATTTCTTTAAATGAATTAGCAAATATTGTCTTTGTCAATCCTTACCATTTAGCTCATACTTTTAAAGATGAAACTGGGGTATCTCCCATTCAATACCTTATTACACATAGAATTGAAGTAGCAAAAACCATGTTGCTTAGCACAAATCTACCTATACGTGAAATCGCTTCCAATGTAGGCTACCCTAATGCCAACTATTTCAACTTACTTTTCAAAAAATTCACAGGATATTCTCCAGGTAAATTTAGAAAAAAGTTTTAATAGTAATTTGTATAATTAAATGGCTGCCACAGAGAATTTAATGGCAGCCTCTTAGGTTAATTAAAATTTCATTCTAATGAATATTATTAACCGCTCTATATTGAAGAAATTTTAGGAAGTGAGTTTAGGAAATAATAAGAACCCTACAGGAACGGTTCTAGTTGAGTAAGTTCCCTCAATAGAACCGTTCCCCCTAGTCATATTTTAATAACCACGTCTATCCTTAAGTAATTGAGAAGGAGCTAATTTCTCCTTTGGTGAAACCCACGCACTCTTACTGTTCACAAATTCCTCTCTCGCCCCGTTTAGTTAAATATCCCTATGTTCTCTCTCCCGATATATCACCTTTGATAATTGTATTTGAAGTTAGTATCCTCTTTTCCTGAGGTTCAAATTATTAATCGTTCCTACCAACTCTTCTTAAATAAGAATTATAGTGTACCTCTAAAAAGCTTATTAGATCTTCTGTTATAAGATTTCCTATATTACTTGGAAAAATAGTTAAAAATACAGCCGAATCATTATTTAGTCGTATTCTAGAGTCTTTTCCGTTAAAATCCCCATAGGGAATCCCTGATGATTTCACCTCTTGCTCTGTTATATCTCTTTGTAAATGATCCATAGCAATACTTAATGAATCTGTATTCCAGTCAATCTGCATCCACCTTTTATTTCGATTTTTATTTGGCACATAAAGGCTAATTCTGTTTGGTCTGTTATGGGTGGGCGGCTTTATTTTCACTTCATTGAAATGATTCATAACCAAATCAACAAACGTTTCTGCTATTAACTTTGATTCCACAATCTATCCCCCTATCCTTTATCCCACTGATTTGCGGCAAATTACAATAATTTCCTGCTATTTCATCTACAATAATTCTCCACAAACAATAGATTTACCTTCTTTCAAATAAAGGGACAGTCCCCCGCTGCATTAAAGCAACGGGGGACTGTCCCTCTTTTTTAGTTCAAATGATTTAACCCTTCACACCCACACGCCTGACAATTCGAATCAGGACAGATAAACCAACGGCATCTTGGACAATCCCGATTAAATTTATAATGCAGTGGTGTATAACACCTATAACAATGATCGGTCCTTATCGGTATCACTTCCTGGATGGATAGATCATGAAGTTTATCGTGATTTGGGCCTGAGCAAAGGATGCGGTCATGGAGATAACCATAGACACTAGGTTTTACCATCCTAGCACGCCATCCTTCCTCTTTTAATCCTTTATGATATAAATTCCTTCCGTGTTCTGCCCAAGGAGAAAAGAAACGTAACGCGCTCTTTTCTACCAATGTTACTTCTTCCCGTTTCACTTCTAACCACTCTGTTTGAAAGGCTGATTCATCTTTTGTTAATTGTGCACCTGCTTCAATATATGGGGCAATACAGATAGCTCCTCTTGTACTGCGTTTAGTCATAAGCGACATGACCCGATACACGGTCTCCCCACCGAATTTATAGTTCACATAGTCTCCTAAAACAAGCTTTTCTCTAGCATAAATCGCATAGGGACTTAATTTTACTCTTATACCCATACTTGTTTCTTTATCCCCTATCAATAGGATTTTATGAGATTTTCTATATATACTTTATAAAATTAATTATCTATTTTTATATTAGCTATTCATATTCTATATTTTTAAAATGTACCCTCATGCTCATTATTCTTTGATTGGAGTGTCGAAAGAACAATGAGAGAGTGATAGATTTTATTTTTTATTTTAATTACATTTCATTTTAAGCTGTTAGCCCCAGCTAGTGAAAAGGTGGATTTACTTTTAATTGGTTTGTACAGTTTCTTTTCGTGGCCATTATTCCCACTCCTCTTCTTCAGTCTCTAAAAACACAGTGATAATGGTTTCATCTTTAGGATCAGTTACATCCACGATATAAATGATTCCATTATTGATGACTTTCGCTTTTTTTCTGCCATCTTTGATGAAAATAAAACTAGTGATTCCTTTACGAACTTCCTTTTCCGCAAATTGTTTAGCTGAAAAATAATTAAACCAAGTAATTCTTTCATTCATACGTTGATGAGCATGTTTTGATAGGGTCAATTTTAGTTCCTCCTGATAATACCTCCTCTCTCATTTTTTATGTCGACACTCCAGAGTTATATAGTAGCACTATTTTCCTATAAAAATAGCTAAAATCGTCCACTAATTTCCGATATAATATGCGTTGATTCGACAAAACTACCTTCTCTTATGACCTTTGTCCAAACATCATTAAATCAGTTTGGTATTGAATGATGTTGGCAGGTAAAATTTATCCTTTGGCGATTGCTGCATAAACCCTTGGCTTGAGTGACAATCGATATCTGTTCGCATGTTAGTTCCTTCTTAATGGTGTTGAACATTATAATCCTCCATACTTTAATTATTTTACGTTTAGGCTTCTTGTTCGTTCTACATTGGAGTTACTTGCTAGTTTATGCCATATCTTTCAAGCTAATATAAACCGTTTTGACGATCAAACAATCTCCTTTTATCTCCGCAATGTATTCAATGTCCCCAGTATTTAAACTTTCTTTTCTGCTATACGGATCGTTGATTATGGTTACATAACTTTTCCCATATCTTATATCCCGTATAATAAAGCTTATAGCTTCATGTTTAGGGACATCCTTTACTCTCTCTTGGTATCTCATTATTGCATGAGGTGTTACATATATATTTATTATCATTTTCCAATTCATTGTTTCCTCCTGGTTTCAACACCTCCAACATGAAATTCAATACCAAACTTATCTACATTATCGACTCATTTTTTTGTAGTTAATCTAATACGTTTTACTATTCTTTCTAAAAAGGAAAAACCATCATAGCCTAATAGCTAGTGATGTTTTATTAAAACAATTCGGACTGTGACATTCACCAGAATTATCATTCTTATATATAGTAGAAATTGTTATAATTTAGTTATAAAACTATTTTGGGGATGAGATCTTGTTTAAAGAAAAATATGTTGTACCTGAATTGGGATTAGAAGCGTTTAATTGTCCATTCTGTGGGGCATACAGTCATCAAGAATGGTATGAAGTGGTAAATCGTCCTAATATAAATCATTCAACAATGTTACCAAATTACGGTGTGCAGTTCCTACATCCAAGGAGACAAAAAGCATTGAAAAACAACAAAAAGGTAACAGGGAATGAAGGTGCTGAAACAAAGCATATCAATGCATTTAGCGAATGTTTCAGCTGTAAAGAGACAGCCATCTGGCAAGGGATTAATATGGTTTATCCAAATAACCTCAATGTTGAGCCGCCTAACCCAGATATGCCTGCGGAGGTACAAGATTTATATAATGAAGCTAGATCAATAGCAGCCTTATCTGTTAAGTCCGCTGCGGCATTATTAAGATTAGCTTTAGAGAAATTATTGGTGTATTTTGGGGCACAAATAGGAACAAACGATATGATGATCCAAGACTTAATAGAGAAGGGTGTTATAACAGCAAATGGATCTGTAAGAAAAGCACTGGATTCTTTAAGATTAATAGGTAATGCAGCGGTACATACTAAAACAATAAATTTAACAGAAGATCCCAGGATGGCACCCGCTTTATTTAAAGTGATCAATTTCGTGGTAGAAAAATTAATTACTGAAGAAAAAGAGATGGAAGAAATATATGCACTTGTTCCTGAAAGTAAAAGAGGAAGCCTTGATTTTAGAAGAAGTAAATAGAAATGGTAGTTAACAAAGTATTGTATTTATGAGAACCACCCTTTTGCTTGCGGCATAGGGTGGTTTTCTTGTTTTCTAGAACCACTTCCCGAATGAAATACTGTAGCCCTCAAATCATTTCAAATCGTTCTTATCAGTCTTATCATCTTCATTATTCTCATCTTTAAATACTTCTATGAAAAATTTCTCTTCTCTTTTAAATAAGTTATCTTTCATTCCTATATAAGCAGCTAACGATAATATAATAAGAACTAAACTCAATACAATCTGTATTACATGGGTGAAGCTCCAAAGTAGGCTTGGATAAGATGTAAAGGATATATTAAATGCTGATATAGATACACTGTAAAGAAAGAAATGTTGATATTGTAAGATTTCACCTTTTAATAAATTACTAATTAATTTGTTTATTAAAGCTTGATGATCTTCACTAAGGCGAACATATTGAAAATGATAAATAAGACTAAACAAAATAATCATTTCCAATATAGTGTGAATGGCCAAAGATATTCTTGCAGGTTTTCGTATAAAAGAGCTTTTCCAATCATTAATATAAAACTTTTCAGAAAAAAAACTAAAAGTTTTTCCGCTTACTCTAACTACATCTCTATAATATGCATAAACAATTTCAATGCAACGTGAGCCTGTTCTTAATCCTAAAAAATAAAATAAAATATTTACTATGAAGCCTTCGTAATTCCAAATAATAATAACAATAGCCGCAATTAAAATTGTAATAATTACGTTATACCAATTCGATAGTTCCACAAAAAATTTACGAGAAATCCTTATTTCATCCCATTCCAATATACAAATTTCATTTTTATCTTTAAAACATGTTGTATCCTGGCATTTATTAATATTTTTTTCTAATTTCTTTTTAGTCCTTTGAGCAAAATAGTAATCTGGTGATATTATTAATAGCAATAATGATATAAAAAGATATTTTATTTTTACCCATTTTATTTTCGAAACCGTAATTTTTACTTGGGATTGAATATCCCGCCAAATCTTATTTTTTATTTCAACTAATGTGTTAATAACTTTCTCTGATAACTCTTCTAAGTCTGCTTTTAACGTTTTATAATTACATGCTTTAGCAACTTGATTGTATGCCTTCATATGTAAGCAATAAGTAACTATAATATTTAATGCTAGACTAATAACCAAAGAAATAAATAAATTAGGGCCAGCAACTTCTTTTAAGATACTAAAATCAAATTCTCTAATTTTTATTATTAATTTATAATTAAATTTCTTAATTCCTATATTTATTAGGATTGTTAAGAAAAATAAAAAGATCATCAGATTCTTTAAAGAACTCGATTTATTTGATATCTTTTGAAGTGACTTATAACGTATTATATCATCCTCTCTAAAGTCCTTGTTTTTATATAGGTCTTCCTGCCATCCTTCTAAATTTTGCATAGTTTCCCCCTGTTTGCTATCATTTATTTCCAAATAAAATAATACTATTAATATCGTAGATAACGAAGGGATATTTTTAAAAATTTCTATAAATAATCCAGTATGTACATAACTAATTAACTTATTGAAAAGCAGTTTGCTACATCTTGTTTTCCTACAGAAAAAGAAGTGTAACAATCTCTATCATTATTAACCTACATAATGGCCTATCATTCTTCGACTAATTCCTTCTGCTGTCAGGCACAGTAAAGTTACCAACACCTCTCCATTCAACACTAATTATATGACTGGGTGTATCTATTTTCTGGTTCACCGACGGTAATTGGAGAGTGAAGAAGAAAACGACATAGATTAATTTCTAAATGTTTATGATTTAGGGTGAGTAAATAATTTGTTTGTTTATTTCATTTGCGTATTTGCTCCCTATGGTTTTATTGTTCTGTAACTTCTAAAATAATTTACATAGGAGGCGAAACTGTTGAAAAAAAGTGAAATCTTAAATAATACAATACTAGAAATCACAGATAGCAAGTTAAGAAACTATATACGGTTAGGATTAATTACTTCCGTGAGAAGTGGATTAGGTTATGGCAAAGGTGTATTAGCGGATTACCCAGACAATACAATTGAAGTCCTACAAAAAATAGAAGAATACAAAAATATGAGGTTTCAACTAAAAGACATTATATTTTTACTGTTTTGTGATGGATATCTTGTTGATATCGATAAATTAAAGGAACATTTAATCACTCATTCAGAGACAATGCTTAGTGACATTCAATTTATGATTGGCAAGCTAGCAAAAAAAGACCTCATAGAATGGGCAATTAACAGCTATCTCGAAAAAGAAGTAAGAATGAACCAGCCTGGTCGACGAAGTAATGAACAAACACTTGCACTTGAGGATAAACGACAATTTGAAAAACAAAAAATAGAGTACGGATTTCAATTTATGACTGATTTCTTTCAAAAAGGTGAAATTGGCAAGTCTTCATTATCGTTATTTAAATTTCTTGGATACCAAAAAGAAATAAAGGCAACAATCCCTAATGCGTTGCTATCGAAGGAGAATTGGATAAAGAATATTTCAAATAGCTCAGAAGCTGATCTTAAGCAAATTTTTAAGATAATTAATCTAACAAGATATTATTATAAATTTTTCCTTGATCACGGGCATGAATCTGCAATATATACCCGCTACATTTTCCCATTAAAAACGGTGTATACCAATGCAGCGTTTAAGAATTTTTTTCAGGATCCTGAATTGATCAAACTTTTTATAATAATTTTAATTTTAGAACCCACTTGGCGCAAAAACTTACTTAATCTTATGAGTTTGAATGACCATGTTAAAAACTATGAGGATATTGAGGTATTAATGCCACTTGTACTAGATATTCTAGACGGAAAATTAATTGAAGAAGGGAATAATACTATAAATGGGTGAAATGATATTCACAATTTTTCTAGGAGTTTTTTTAACTGAGTTATTGGATTTTCTTCCAGAATTAATTGATATAAAGATATTTATCTTGAATAAACAATTAAGTGTTCCACTCTTTTTTTCAGGTCTTTATATACTATTTTATTACAAGAATAAGAATAAGAAATTCCAGAAGGCAGGAAAATGAAAAATCCCCCTGCCTTCTGAAATTAAAAATGTTATCAAACAATATATTAATAATAATTCTGGCGGAAACAGAAACGGGAATATAATATCAGGAAACAGATATATTTTTAATTAAAGTAATATAGTGAAATAAAGAAATTTAAGAGCTTCTCTCCAAGTGATAAGCTGATAGTATAGATTTAAAATCATCAGGGTTATCATCACAAAATTTTGGTATCAATGTTAAGGGGATAATGGGTGAGTTGTTAGGTGTAAGACCCTCATACTGTTGATTAAAGAGAACAAAAATCTTACGTCCATTTTTTAGTTCGAAAGAAAGATAACTCATTTGAAGTAGAATCTAGGTAAATTATTTGATTGAATCCATACTCATAAGTTTCTTCACCATTATCCAAAATAGCAGAAAATTGTTCACTTTTAAGACAAACTTGATTGTTTAAAGTTATTCTACAATGGACTTTTACATCTTGAATCCCTTTTACAGGAAACCGTAACCTTATATTTTTTACTACTAATTTATTTGAATCTGTATGAACTTCCATTAACAATTTGGTGGATACGGCTATATTCATGCCCATATCGATGTCCCTATTATTATAGTTAATGTTGTTTAATTCTTTGAATCTAGGTAATTTACCTAGAAAGGTAATAAACAACATCATAGACAACAATGCGCAAAATAAGAATAAGATAATTAAAGCAACAATAAGCACATCATTAATAAAATTTATAGAATTGTTCGCTAATTGATCAGCATTCTCTAGCTTTTCCACCCCCTTTAGTTTTTCAACAATTTCTATCTTTTCTGAAAGTACTGGTTCCTCTACCATACCAGAAATAAATATACTCCAAAAATATCCTGTTATAAATATAGTAATAATTGCGAGAAACACCACTAAGACTGTAGGTAAATTAAACTTAATATATTGCTTATACTGGTGTAACATAATACGAAGCTTCTCTGATGTATGTTGATTAATATCACGATTATCAACACTAAAGGTTTGCAATGTAGATATTATTTCCTTTGCCTTTTCAACATTATGTTGAGTGGATAATGATGTAAATATGGCAATTAAACCCACTAGTGTTAACAAACCGCCAGTTATTCCAAAGAGTATAGTTTCTGTCAATACTACCACCTCAAATATTATTTCATAACTAAATTATTAGATAATAATTTATCCAAGAATAGGAATAAATTCTTCCGACTTACATTGGTCTCCACATTCTAAATAAAGAATATGTACTTTTCATTTCAAAAGGGAAAGTGAATAAAATAAAAATTTTGCAGGTTATCCCCATTGCAAATATTCTAGTCGTCGTAGTCGTCCTCTTCTGGGTAAAATTTGCACTTTGGAAAGCAATTTTCCTCAATAATACTTTGATTAGTTTCACCATAAACAGCATTAGAGTATTTCACTTGAAGATTGTAGTTTATGTCAACAGGTGATCCAATCCTTGTTGTATTTAATACTAAATGAGTGGCATTCCTTAGTAGCATTGTAAAAATTTCATCAATTTGTTTTTCATCTAGTACCCTATATAATCTATTCCTTCTCCTATGATGACCTTCAAATAAACATGGTTCGAAGAAATCGTAAATGTCAAATAAGTTATATATTCCATCTTTATATTTTAACGGAATAAAACTGAACTTTTTATTTGCTACTATTGCTTGTCCTAATTCAATATTTTGAGAAGTAAAGATTGAATGTGCTTTTGGGTGCTGTTTTCCTTCAACTCTTGGAGCAATAAAATCTATATAAAACTTATCATGTTGGTTATATGGAAAATCCCTTTTAAAATTATCACTTGGTTGTAAGCCTTGATGTTCCATTAACCAAGGGTATCTATTATTAACAACAAAAAACGTATCTAATAAAAATGCTGGTTTATTTCTATTTTTATAGTTATCAATATAAGTTCCAAATAATACAACTGAATCTTTACCAGTATTTTTAGGCATATTATAATTCCGGCAATATCCATACATCCATGGTTGATGAAAAATATATGGATCTTGATTTCCATTTCCAATAAAAGAGTCCACAGGGATTACTACTTTTTCCTTAAAATATGCTGGTTTATTATTCAAATTTAGTATTTCACACTCTTCTTCAACAAAAACTCTCATTGGATGATGTAGAATTCTAAACAATTTTTCTCCCAAATCTCCACCTCTTCCCTAGTTAATATTACCTATCTAATATATGTAAAATAGTGGAGTACAGAACTCAAAACCACGGTGTATGGCTTTTTGTTCCCATACTTTTGCAAGCAATATTATAACAAAAGAGCATCCCATCAGGATACTCAAGCCATGTTTAATACCATCTCCACCGAACCCAACTAATTGTCTCATCAACAGAACTTTCATAGCTCTCTTTTAACCAACCTAGAAAATTATTAGGATTTTCAAAATCTCCGGTTATACATCCGGCGGAGAATTGATGACAGTTATCCATTAAAATATTATAGTTCCGTTTCGAATTAATCATATCAATGGCACGCCCAGAAGCCATTACATTTCCAACTGGATCCTTACTGTTTATTTTGCAAGGTATGAAAATATCAGGGTCATAGGTTGTTATATGGTCAGTAAACGTTCGGGGTTTCACACATTCAATTTGACCTTTTCCATTAAGTTGAACAATTTGATTATTACCAATGTAAATCCCTGAGTGTTCAACAGGTCCCAAAACACAATAAACTAAGGACCCCAAAGCTGGAGGGGTTTTTGTGTATGTACTTTCATCAAAAAATGATCGTAAGAAATCATCCGTTTTAGAAGGTTTTTCAAATATTTTTTCTGGCCTTTCCACTGTAGTATGAACTGGTGGATCAAAGGTAGTCTTAATAGTTGTTTTAATGATGTCACCTAATAAATTTTTAAACATATTACCACTCCTTGGAAAATATAGGGATACTTATATATTCTCCACCATATGAATGTAGTCCTTTTGGACTAGCATTAAAATCTATAACTATTTATTAAAAGAACCGGGCACATTACATAAAAGCCCTCACCAACCTCCCACCCCGATACCCCGCAGTCTTCCCACTCAAATAATCTAAAACAATCTCCCTACCCAGACTATCCGGCAAATGATTCTGTATAACTCCCCTTAACTCTTCCCAATAGCTATAAATATATCGGAATTGATCATTTTCTATAATACAATCTCTAAACCTAAGATCCGAATCTCGCCCATATTTGGCACCAGTCAGTGTTAACAGAGTGAATTTTTTGTTATGTTGCTCAGCCAGCCATGTACCCAAAAGGTAGTTTCTCATCAATTCATACTTTCTCTCATCCACACAAACAGTACGAATATCTTTTTGAAACACCTGCTGATACCAGCCATCATTCGCCGCCAAATACTTATCCAAAACAGCCTCTCTCTTTGGCCTAGTCTCATTGCCCGAAGTGAACTTTGCCTCAACAAAAATAATGTGATGTTTGGAATTGATGATGATATCCGGTTCTGTTCCCGCTGATTCTCTGAAACTCTTTCTAGCTGCTTTTAATAGGGAGGATACCCCTTTATCCGCGGCAGAATATGACCAATAAATCACTTCAGGTTCAACCAGTAACTCCCCTGTAAACCTCTCCAATGTCTGACTGATCAAATCATGGTTCTGTAAATACCGAAAGACATTCCAAGTCAAGGCATCTTCACTTCGTTCTCTTGCCATCCGACATTCTCGTTTTACACCTTTAATATCCAATAGGTACTTCACATCCGCACCTTGCCGCCATAAAAGATTGTCCCGTACATCAGCATATTCAAAGGTAGTTAGAGAAATATAGATTTGATGCTCTTTGCACAAAAACTGGGGTTCACATAAAAAGCTTGAAGTCTGTCGTGGCACAGTATTGTTGCACCCTAAAATTGGACATTCTACTATCCGGTCACTCATATATCTCATTTCTTTCATATCATGAAACAAATACATATAAAATCACCTCATAAACTACGCCGTATAATTTTCAATCACTTCCTTGTACTTCTCAAACCCTTCCTCATACCTTGATTTAAAGTTTGAATAGTAGTAGGGATGTGAAAGAGGTGGAGCAATTTTAGCATCTAGTAAGTTTTCCTTCTTCATCTGCATTAACGTTTTCTTTACTTTCTTACTGAGGGGAATAATTACTTGGGGCTGAATGATTTCCATTTCCTTGATGAATCCGTATGTAAACTCCCGTTGCAGTTCTTCACCAAGCTCATAATAATTCACATTTTTATTCCCTTTTACAAACCCAAACCAAGATATATTGGTTAAATACACATGATCAAAGAAACGTTCAATCCCAATGCTCTCAATGATTGAAAAAATAAATTTGGCACTTAACTCAGAGTCTTTATTGTCGATTCCATTTAACAACTTTGATAGAGAAAGATAATCTAAGAAAGGGACTCCCGTTTTACCTGCTCCCAGCCGGCCAGGGTTAATTCCACAAAGGACAATCCTTCTATTATCGTTTTTATAGCATGACTCATAAAAATCCCTAACTAAGTGGACATTATCTACAAAACCCGTCAAGACGGATATTCCCTGATTAGATAACGCCTCAGTAATACACTTCTTTTCCTGAAACAGAGACTGGTAAAATTTCAGATGTAAATCAATAATCCTCTCCATTATCTCCACCATCCATAATTTTCTAGTTTCTGTTATAATTCTCGAAAAGTGTTCGATTCCCTTCTTTAGTCCCAGACGACTAGAACCAACTCCCTTCCCTCTCAGGAGTCAGGAATACTTTTAGGTATAATGGATATATAATAAATAAGAGAAGTGCGCTAACACTTCTCCTAGCAACCACAACCGGCAGGGTGGTAGTTGTCAAATTGCTTATTGATTGTCTCTTGAGAACCACCCTTTTGCTTGTGACGGCGCAGGGTGTTTTTCTTTTGTTCTAGAACCGGTTTCTTTAATCCCTATAACTATTCATTCGAGTCATTGATACTTCGCTCTCGATACTGCTTAATCTATGCATTGCTTCTTTATGTTGTTGTTGCATGATGGCTAAATGTCCATCCCTTCTCATTTCATCCTCTAATAGGTTATAGGCTTCTTTTAATGTGTCTGCTCTTCCAGAGACTATATATTTCTCTAATCTTTCAAGAGAATAGATCGTCATATACTCATAAAATATACCAGTTTTTTCGGTAAATTCGTTACAAAGATCTTCAATATCTAAATTAACATTCCTTATTTTGTTGTTATTTGCGAGCCTCGAAAAAATCTTTCCGTAAATTTTTGGTAACCATAAAAATCCACCTAAAAAATGAATGGTAAAAATGAGACCGCCAATACTCATACTAAAATTCCCAATAAAACCAGCAACAAAAAACATCGCGAAATAAATAATCCAACCTGTCCCCTTTGCCTTTTCTAACTTCATTCTCTTATTGTTTAGTGAATGGTACTCCTCAGCATAAGGAAACCCATTCTGTATTCTCTCAATCAAGTCTTCCTTACTAAGGCTTATTTCCTGACTTCCCAATTATCCCACCCTCTCTGTTTAGTTATTTAGCATCATATAAATGGTAAAAAATAACTTACAGGAAATTCTATGCCAATGATATTAATTTATGTATATTCTTTATAGCTTTTGCCTAACAAGAAAAACCCACTGCCTAAACTAGGCAACTTCCCCATCAACCAACAAATTCCACCCTATTCCCCTATCTGCTATACTAATCAAACAATTGATTAAAAAGCACTGCGAACCGCTCCCTGTACACATTCCTGCCCAATTTCACATAAAAACAATGTCGATGCTCTTTCCGCTAAATTTCCCTACCATCCCACAAGACCCAAGCCATTTCTCTTCAACCGACTCCATTCGATTACATTCACTATTTTCCGAGACTACACAAACGTTTGATTAATAGAAGAGTAAGCCCAAATAAACATTGGATTCTTGCCATGAAATCGTCAAAAAGAATGTCGACCACTGACGACTTTTTTAAAACCTTCCTTTTATAAAAATGAACTAAAAGATGAAAAACCAACAGAACCGTCCCGATGGACTCGTTCAAAGTCAAGGCAGTGCCAGTCACTATAGTCACCCACATATTCAGAATATAAAAATAACATTAACTACTAAACTTAAATTATAGTAAAATATAACTATATTGCAAAAATTACCATACGCAAAGGAAAGGATACCTTTATGATGAAGCTAAAAAAAATGATTTATAACGGTCTAAAATATTCTTCGGTTCCTGCATTTGTTGCTACTAAGATTTATGAAGAGGTTACCGATGCGGTTGAAGAAAAGAAGAAAGATAACGAAGTAAGAAGGAGACGCGAAGAGGTGATTACAGAAAGAATGCGGACTTCAAGAGTAGCCGATTATGAAGAATCCTCTAATGTTGAAGTAGAGATTGGTGGAAGCGTTCAAGGTGAAAATATCAATGCTAAGATACGTGGTAATGGTGGACACTCACGAAAAATGAGGTTTGAAGACTAATATTCTATAAGAGGAGCGCAAGTATGAGATTTTTATAATCCCTAGCTTCAGTAGTTGGAATTGCAATAAGAGTACCGTTAATATCATTGGATTTTTAACAATGGGGCTAGGTAAAATGATTGCAAACACCTAATGGAATCATGATTTCCGTGATATACAGATAAGCTTCCTCGACTATCATTGCAGTGACTCCACTTTATCTTAAATTAATAGTTTAAATTAGAAGCATTGAGGTGATTATATTGGCACGCAAAACAAGAAGTGATTGTACGGTAGGAACTTTTGAAAAAAAACACGGCCTGCCTCCAGGAACAATTAGAAACCCAAACGGAAGAGATACCAGAAGTGATAAAAAAATTGGAACCATTCGTAAGGAAGCAGAGAAAAAGTAATAACCAAGGGAGTGCAAGAAGAAATGTCTACATTTAAGGACGTCGTAACACTATTAAACAATATTTACCATGAGGTAAAAAATCAAATAAAGGTTCCAGGTTACGGGGATGTCAATGATATTGAGATAAAAGAAATACCAGGAGGAGGTATTAACCTAATATTTTCATACTCATATAATGAAACTGTTAAAAATAAAACAGAAAGAAAATCATCAAAGACCATTGCTTATCTGAAAGAAGCGGATTATGAAGAAGATCTAGAGGAATTAAATTTGACTGCTTTAAATATGAAACAGCTTATAGAAAAGCTACATAAAGAAACTGTTAAACAAACCATCGGGATGGATCTTTCTTCGGCTGTTGAACGTATTAATCATTACTTTAATTAGATCAATATGCAGCTGCATAGTTTGAACTTTGGGGTATTAATGTTACACATGATTATCCATTCGATGACTATGTACAATTCAGAGAATAAAGAGAGAAGTCCTGTTGTATTGCTTCTTTCAACTTCTCCAATTAACATGTAACAAACTATCAACTACTACTCAACATTTAATCGTATCTTCGAAACCGGAGGTCGAAACCGGGGGGAAACCGGGGGGACGGTTCTCTTGGCTTATTTTACAATACTCCAAATAAGGTAAAAAGCCGGTAGAACCGTCCCCCTTGGTCTCCCCTGGCCTTGTTAACTAACGACCTTCACTCCAACTACACTATCAATAGCTACACGTTCAAATTCGCCAGACTTTGCTTCGATGCGCAGCTCCTTGGTTAATGGATCTACGTAATGAACACGGCCAGTTATGTCATGAGTAAATCCATCATGCCAAATCGTAACCTTCACCTTATGGCCGTATTCCATGGCATAAGCTATTCGTAGGTCGTATTCTTCCGCTTCATGTTCGTCTATGATCGGCTTCCTAGTTCGTTCCGTATCATGCCAGAAATTACGCTGAGTCTTCGCTAGTTCCGGCAATTGAAAAGCTGCCTGCCATTTCACCATTCCTCGATCCCGTATCGCCATCATCATCACCTCATTTATATTATATACAAACATACGTTCTATATGTATATAAAATTAATGAGGAAAGCACAGAGAGGTTCTCCCTTCTTTCCCCATATACAGGAATCAATACATATTTTTTTGGTGATATAGGAAAACCTAGAATTGAAGTCTTTTATATAAAAAGGAGTAGATTGTGATCTTTACGGAACTAGTTAGCAATGAAATATTAAATAGTAAAAATGAAAAATCCCCGGGCTAATTACCCGAGGAAGGGAAGAGATACTATTTTGAAGGAATTGAATATCTTCCCATATTCAAAGAGTAACACTATATAAATTCAATGTAAATATATGTCACAATATCTACATAATTAGGAACCGCTCCTTAAGCAATTATTTGCACAAAACTCTAAAGCACATTTACATTTACAATATACAATTTTAAAAGTTTTACCAAAAGATATTACAGCATTAGAAGCGGTTGAGATTGAAAATACATTCAAACAAAAGTTACAAACAATTCCTTTCGGTTATAATCATAGTAAACAAGAGAAGTTAATATAAAGAGTAGTTTGAGTTGAAGATGGAGTTGCGCTAGCAGCTCTTTTTTCGTTGTTCAGTTAAAAATTTAAATAAAAATAATAATGATAATTATAAGTGCATAAATAATTTGCTCAAATTTAAATTAAAATGTCTTTATTTTTACCTAAATGTCGTATATAATAATAAATAAATGAACGAATGGAGGAATTTACCAATGAAGGAGTATGTAACCATTTCTGATATTTGTAGCAAATATGGTATATCTAGAAAAACGGTAGAACGTTGGATTGCAACTCGTAGTTTGCCCGCTATTAAATTAAATACTAACAATGGTAGTATTCGAGTTAATATAGATGCTTTTGAGAAATGGATTAATGCACAGAATGATCTTAATCCAATAAAGAAATTGCATTGGTGTGAGTTTGAACTAAAATACAAAATATCTTTTGACTTGAATGAAGAGAAAAAATCATTAAATAGCATTGTATCAAGATATGATAATTATAAAACTGAATATCCACAGGATTTTTTCATTTCACTAAAAAATAACAGTAAAGTATTGGTGAACATTCGCCCATACTCAGAAGATTTCTCTTCTCAATCTTTTCGTCAAGAAGTAACAGAAAAATTTATTAAGCAATATGGTAAAGAGATAAATTTGCTTATACTAGAGATAGACATAAATGCTAATCAAGTAAAAGTTGAAGACCAAACTTTTGAAAATGTTAAGTTTAAGGTTCTAAATTCTGGAGAAATATTAGAATTTGATATTATGGAAGAATTGGCACAAATTTCGTAAATAGCATTGAAATAAATGTGGAAATAAAACACGGAAAGAAACAGTTCTGATTAAATGCTACTGGGAATAGAAAAGAATCCGGCCAGATTTTAAAGAAATATACTTAAAGTAACTGGTGCTTTTAACTTTGGATAGGAGATACTGTATTTGTCAATATTAATTTGAGCCAGAGCGATCACTTCAAAAGTGAGCCACTTCATTCTGTCTTATTTCCAAATTTGGTGGAGGATTGGGAGTTTAGGGTATCTTGCCCTGAGGGGCAAGATACC
>JBDOMM010000018.1:0-10078 GCA_039832695.1 Bacillus sp. (in: firmicutes) | reverse complement strand
AGCCTATCATCCCATTAATAGCCATCGTATTGGACATTGCGGTATTGGCAGCTTTTCTTTATATAAAATATCTGAACGATCCTTTGGTGCTTATCGTAGCAGCGATTGGGATTGTTCTAATACTTGTTGCAGAACGCCTTTTTATGATTTCACACACAGACGATGAAGGTAATATGCCAATGGGAATGAAGAATACAAGTGACAAAAACAAAAAAACATAATTAATTAAAAACAATTTATATGAAAAATGTAGCAGTTATAGGTTACGGAGTCATTGGAAAAAGGGTGGCAGATGCCATCAACTTACAAAACGATATGAAGCTTTCGGGAGTATGTGATATCATTAGCGACTGGCGAATTCAAAATGCCGTAAGAAAGAATTACAACATATACGCAGCAACTCAAGATGCAGCTGATAATATGAAATCTGAAGGGATTTCTGTTAAAGGCAATATGCAGGAACTTTTAAAGAAATCAGACCTTGTAGTGGACTGTACGCCTAAAAAGATTGCTGCTCAAAATGTAGCGATTTATAAAGAACAGAATATAAAATTTATTCTACACGGTGGCGAAAAACACGAAACCACAGGGCATTCCTTTAGTGCAGAAAATAATTACAAATCAGCTCTAAACTTGAATGCGACAAGAGTAGTTTCCTGTAATACTACGTCTATTTTAAGAACCTTGACCGCTTTAAAAAGAGCCGATTTATTGGATTATGCCAGAGGTACACTTTTAAGAAGAGCTACAGACCCTTGGGAAAGTCATTTGGGCGGAATTATGAACACAATGCTTCCAGAAAGAGATATTCCAAGCCATCAAGGTCCTGACGCTAAAAGCGTAGATCCTGATTTGGACGTCATCACTTCCGCAGTAAAAGTTCCAGAAACATTAAGCCATATGCACTATTGGAACGTGAAGTTAAAAAAGCAAGTCTCGAAAGAAGAAGTCTTAAATGCTTTTAAAACGTCTAGTCGTATCAAACTAATTCAATATGACCAAGGCCTGGTTTCAAACAACACCATTAAAGAAATGTTCTTGGATATGGGAAGACCTTGGGGCGATATGTACGAAGTAGCCCTTTGGGAAGATATGCTGAAGGTACAGGGAGACGAACTCTTTTATGCCTACGTGGTCGATAACCAAGCCATTGTAATCCCAGAAACGATTGATGCCATCAGAGCACTTACAGGAATTGAAACAGATGGTGCCAAATCTATCGCTAAAACAAATGAAAGTTTAGGAATTCATTAATCATTAATACAATGAAAATAGACATAAATATTACACAACTGTTAGGGGAAAAAGCAGACTTCTATTTGAATCACGTTTGTGAAAAAATAACCAAGGATGAATTGCAAACCCCAAGTAGAACGAGCCTAGATAAGGTATTTACCCAAAGCAACAGAAATCCGCAGGTACTGCGAAGCCTTTCGCAATTGTATAACTACGGAAATCTTGGTGGCACAGGCTACTTGAGTATTCTGCCTGTTGACCAAGGTATCGAGCATAGTGCGGCCTTTTCATTCTATAAAAACCCTGATTATTTTGACCCAGAGAATATTATAAAACTCGCCATTGAGGCCGGTTGTAATGGTGTGGCTTCCACGTTTGGTGCTTTGGGATTGAACGCTAGGAAATATGCCCATAAAATCCCTTTTATCGTAAAGATTAATCACAATGAACTGCTCACATTTCCTAATAAATATAACCAAACCTTATTTGGTAAAGTAAAAGCTGCGTGGGATATGGGAGCAGTTGCTGTCGGTGCTACTATATATTTTGGTTCCGAAGAAAGCAATAGACAGCTTAAAGAAATAGCTGAAGCTTTTGAAGAAGCCCACAATTTAGGTATGGCTACCATTTTATGGTGCTATACCCGTAACGAAGCTTTCAAAACTGGAAAAGAAGATTATCACGCTGCTGCCGATGTAACAGGGCAAGCAAATCATATTGGGGTAACCATTCAGGCAGATATCATTAAGCAAAAATTACCTACAAATAACTTTGGTTTCAAAGAAATCGGTTTTGGAAAATATGATGATGAAATGTATGAGACGCTGACAACAGAACATCCCATCGACCTGTGCAGGTTGCAGGTGGCTAATTGCTTTATGGGAAAAATCGGATTGATTAATTCCGGTGGTGGCTCTAAAGGTAAGTCTGATTTGGTGGAGGCAATAACAACTGCCGTTATCAATAAAAGAGCTGGTGGCTCTGGATTGATAATGGGAAGAAAAGCGTTTCAAAAGCCCTTCGGCGAAGGCGTGGAAGTATTACAATCCGTTCAGAAAGTTTATTTGGATACTAAAATTAGCATTGCATAACAATAAAAAAGAATGTTCGACACAGAAGTAAAATCACTTAAATCATTCAATCACTACCTCTCAAAATTGGTAGAAAGTCGTCTATGGCTAAAGGTTATCATTGCCTTATTTTTGGGTGTTGGTTTTGGATTGCTGTTAAGTCCTCAAAACGGGTGGATTACTAAAGAAACAGCAGACATCGCAGGGAATTGGCTGGCATTGCCTGGCGTACTTTTTCTAAAACTGGTTCAAATGATTATGATTCCTTTGATTGTGGCTTCTATCATCACAGGAATCGCAAGTAATGAAAAGGACAGTCTAAAAAAATTAGGTGGTGGCGTTTTATTATATTTTCTAGGCACTACCATAGTTTCGGTAAGTTTGGGTGTAATACTATCTCAAATTTTTAGACCTGGTCGCTTTTTACATCAACAAGCTCTAGCTGAACATAATGAAATTACTGCTGTTCCAACGGAAAATCCCGAGCTTTCCTTCGGCCTTGAAACTATTCCAGATGCCATATCAAACTTACTTCCAGAGAACCCTTTAGCATCTATGGTTAGTGGTGAAATGTTAAGTATTGTGATTTTCACAATCATTATTGGTGTAGCTGTGCTATCACTTGAAAATGCCTTACTGCGCCCAGTAAAGCTTCTTTTAAGTGCCATTCAGGAAGTCTGTATGACAGTAGTAAAATGGTCAATGCTTCTAGTACCTATTGCTGTTTTCGGACTAATGGCGCAGCTTACCTCTAGTGTTGGTTTAAGTTCTTTATCAGGTTTAACGTACTATGTTGGGGTAGTACTTCTCGGTCTTCTTTTATTGGTAATTTTCTATTTGGGACTCATCGTACTTCTCGGAAAGAAAAACCCATTGCATTTCCTAAAAAAAATAAGGGATGTTCAATTATTGGCTTTTTCAACCACAAGTTCTGCCGCTGTGATGCCCTTATCTCTAAAAACCGCCGAAGAAGAACTAAAAGTGGACAAGACTATTAGCAATTTTATCATACCTATAGGGGCGACCGTCAATATGGATGGTACTGCACTATATCAAACTATTACAACTCTTTTTATTGCCCAAGCTTACGGACTGGAAATGAGTTTACTCAATATTATAGTGGTCATTGTAACTATCGTCGCTGCATCCATTGGTACACCTGCCATTCCAGGAGGTGGTGTGGTTATACTCGCTTCTGTTTTGGGAAGTGTCGGCATACCTGCTGAAGGCATCATCATTATCATTGGTGTAGAAAGACTCTTGGGAATGTTTAGGACTGCTGTAAATGTAACTGGTGATTTAACTGCCTGTATGGTCTTCAATAGATTCTATGGTAAAACCCCAATCTTGGTTAGTGAGAAAACGAATAATAAATCAATTTCAAAACAATGACATTACTACTCATATCCATAGTGTTCATTCTTCCTGTTGTGGCTATTGCCAGCTATCAGCATTATAAGATTGGTAAGCAACCAGCTTATGATGCCAAAGAAACACTGTTGAATTATGAAATAATAGGCTCTGGAGAAAACAAACTTGTTTTGTTACACGGTTTAACAGGCTCATTGCATTATTGGAAACGCAATTTAGAAAGTATTACAACTACGCATAAGCTACTTTTAGTCGACCTGCTAGGTTTTGGTGATTCGCCAAAACCACAAAGTGATTATTCCCTTTCAATACAATTGCAAGCCCTTGAATTGATTCTTAACAAAGAAGGATTCAATGATGGAAATATCATTATTGCAGGACATTCTATGGGAGCTATGATTTCATTAGCAATATTGGAAAAGCAACCAACTTGGTTCAAGGCAGGAATTTTTATAAGCATACCTGTTTACAAGAACGCTGATGAGTTTAAAGAAATTATGTCTTCTCATTCCTTTGTAGATAGGATTTCAACAAGCAAATTCTCAAAATACATTTGTATGATTCATCCCATATTTATGTCACGTGCATTCAAGCCTGTTAACCTCACGGATGATGTCTATGAAGATGCAAAAAAGCATCATTGGATGAGTTATTATTATTCTCTTACAAAGGTCATCCTAAAAACAGATTTATATGCAATTGTAAAGAAAATTAAGGATAAAGATGTGCTTTTTATTCACGGAGAAAAAGACACTACTGCACCTTTAGAAAATGCCTTAAAATTATCGAGGGAATTTAAAAACGCACAAATAATTACTTCATCTGAAGGAGACCATCAGTTCTTTCTGAAAGAAGCAGAATTTGTTTGGAACACTATTAAAGATTTTACTATTTCTGAAAAAAAGTTAAAAAAAACCATACCCAATGAGCACGAATAAAATTAAACATATAGGCGTATTCACATCTGGAGGCGATAGCCCTGGGATGAATGCTGCACTATACGCCATTGCCAAATCCGCTGAAGCAAAAGGCATAAAAATAAGTGGTTTTCGAAAAGGGTATGAAGGGTTGATAGATGGTGATTTGATACCATTAAAATCTCACGAACTAAAAAAAATAACCCAAATAGGTGGCACTATTCTAAAAACAGCACGAAGCAAACGATTTCTGGAATTAGAGGGTCGTAAAAAAGCATTGCAAACTTTAAAAGCAAATAACATAGATGCTTTAATTGCTATTGGTGGTGATGGTACTTTTAAAGGGCTATTAGCTTTTTCAGAAATATGCGACATTCCGTTTATAGGCATTCCTGGCACTATAGACAACGATATTTTTGGTACTGATTACACCCTTGGTTTTGATTCGGCTGTAAACACTGCCATTGAAAATATTGATAAAATAAAAGATACTGCCGAATCTCACAACCGTGTATTTATTGTTGAAGTAATGGGAAGGGATTCAGGCTACATTGCTATTCATTCCGGGTTAATGGTAGGTGCCGATTCCATCCTTATTCCCGAGAGTGGAAAGGACTTTATTTATCTATTGGACAAGGTTAAGAATTACGATAGCGAAGATGCTTTCCTTGTCGTGGTTTCAGAAGGCGATGAATTAGGTGCCGAGCTTGTTTCATCAAAAATAAAGGAAGTCAATCCCAATGTCGATTTACGGATTACGAAGCTTGGGCACGTCCAGCGAGGTGGAAATCCGTCAGCTTTAGATAGAATGTTAGGCATTAGACTTGGAGTGGCGGCTGTGAAAACACTTTTACAAGGTAAAAAAAATGTAATGGTAGGAGTCTTAAATAATCAATTGCATCTAACCCCTTTTGAAGTGGTGGTCAAGCAACATCAAGTAGATAATGAATTGTATGAACTTTTAGAATTATTTGGAAAGTAAGAAATGATAGAAGCCTTTAAAAATATCAACCCTTTCATCCTTGGATTGCTCATCAGTCTGGGCATTGGTCTTATTCTGGGACTAGAACGTGAGTACGACAAGTTGAAGGAAGAACAAGGCTTTGCAGGCATAAGAACCTTCCCAATTGTTGCCATTATTGGTTTTATATTGGGAAATCTTTCCACAACCTATACACCTTGGTTGGTCATTATCATTGCGGCAGCATTTCTTTTGTTTCTGTCTTTGAGTCATCTTTCCATAGTACAAAAGCATATTATGACTGGTATTACCACCAATATGGCCTTGTTCGCTACGCTAATTTTGGGTGTTATGGTTGCCAATCATTTGCATAAGGAAGCAGTTGCGACCGCAGTAGTCGTGGTTACGCTGTTATCATTGAAAACGACCTTTAATACATTCATTAAGAATATTACTTCTGAAGAGCTCTTTGCTTTTATTAAGTTTTCAATTATTGCGCTTCTTATTTTGCCTTTCTTACCAAATCAAGATTATGGTCCAGAGGGATTACTTAACCCTTTTGAGATTGGAGCGATAATAGTGATAGTGTCATTTCTGAATTTCATTGGTTACTTTCTTGTAAAATATGTAGGTTCTAAACGTGGTATTCTGCTCACTGCTATTTTAGGCGGATTGATTTCAAGTACCGCAGTAGCTTGGATATATGCTTCGCGAAGTAAGGAATCGCCAGAACTTTCAAAAGAATATGCTGCGGGTATCATTATAGCTTCCGCAATTATGTTTCCCAGACTTGCGATTCTGGCCTATATTTTCAATAGTGCCATACTTTTAAATTTAGTCATTCCATTTACTATTCTTACCCTTATCTGCTTGATAAGCGCACTCTTATTCATCAAAAAGAATACAGATGTCACAAAAACAGCTATCAATCTGGGTAATCCGCTCAATATTTGGAACGCCCTTGGGTTTGGTGGTATTTATGTGGTCATCCTGTTTGCAGTTTTTTATGGAAATCAATTTTTTGGCGAAAGCGGTTTATACTATTCAGCCCTAATTGCAGGATTGGCAGATACGGATGCAATAACTATTAGTATGGCAAAATTTGGGTCATTGGAAGAAAAACTCACGCTGGCCACCAATGTCATTATAACAGCAACCATAAGCAATATGATTGTAAAACTTGGTATTACCTATTTCAAAGGTTCTAAAAAGACCGGGAAACTCGTGATGCTAATTTTTGGAACTGTTGTCATCGTAGGGTTAGTATATATTTTAATACAGTTAGGAAATTAAAAAAAGTGAAATGAAAACAACAGTATTCAGCACGCATAAGTTTGAAGAGCCGTATCTCGTAAAAGCGAATGATGGCAAGCATCAATTAAAGCTGCTTGAGAGTCGTTTAACTGAAGAAACTGCTATTCTCGCAACGGGTTCTAAAGCAGTAAGTCTATTTACGGGCGATGATGCCTCGGCACACATTCTTGAAAAATTCAATGCTTTTGGCATAAAATATATTGCTCTGCGTTCAGCAGGATTCAATCACGTGGATTTAGCAAAAGCAGCTGAACTGGATATGAAGGTGGCACGTGTTCCAGCCTATTCCCCTTATGCCATTGCAGAGCATACAATGGCGCTCATACTTGCATTAAACCGAAAATTGATTAAAGCACACAACAGGGTTCGTGACCAGAATTTCTCATTGAACGGTCTTACCGGTTTCGACCTCAATGGAAAAACCGTCGGCGTGATTGGAACAGGAAAAATTGGGTCTGTATTGGTAAAAATACTACACGGTTTTGGTTGTAAAATACTTGTTCAGGATGTCATTGAGGATGAAAATTTAATCAAGTTTTACAATGTAATCTATACCAATTGTGAAACTATTTGTAAGCAGTCCGATATCATAAGCTTACACGTACCACTAACGTCTTCAACGAAACACTTGATTGATGCAAAACATATTTCATTAATGAAGCAAGGCGTAATGCTTATCAATACAAGTCGTGGTGGATTGGTCGATACCAAAGCTGTTATCGAAGGATTGAAAACTAAAAAAATTGGGTATTTCGGAATAGATGTGTATGAGGAAGAAGAAGGATTGTTCTTTGAAGACCATTCCGATGACATTTTGCAAGACGATGTCATTGCACGCTTAATGACTTTTAATAATGTTTTAATTACCAGTCATCAGGCCTTTTTAACCGAAACTGCATTGACAAATATTGCTGAAACCACAATATATAATCTGGATTGTTTTGAAAAAGGCAAAGTTTCAGGAAACGAAGTTTCTTGATTAAGAAGCAAAAAATAGTAGTAACACTTAAATCTTAAAATTATGAAACGAGTAAAAAATAAAGTAGCCATTGTCACAGGAGGAGCATCTGGTTTGGGAAAATCAAGTGCTAAACTATTGGCACGAGAAGGAGCAAAAATAGTCGTGTCAGATATAGACGAAGAAGGTGGTAAAAAAGTAGTTCAACAAATAAAAGAAGACGGTGGTGAGGCCATATTCATTAAACAAGATGTTGCCAAAGAAGATGAATGGAAAAACGTTATTGAAACTACCCTTGAAACTTATGGGAAATTACACATTTTAGCAAATTCTGCTGGAATAGGGCTCGGAGGAACAGTTGAAGATGTAACCCTTGAAGATTGGAAAAACCTTATAGATATAAACCTAAATGGCACTTTTTTAGGCACCAAATATGGTATAAAAGGTATGAGGAAAACAGATGAAGGTGGTTCCATCATTAACTTCTCTTCCATTGAAGGACTTATCGGTGACCCCAATTTACCTGCGTATAACGCAAGTAAAGGCGGTGTTACCATTTTCACTAAATCTGCCGCCCTACATTGTGCTAAACAAGGCTATGGCATCCGTATCAATTCTATACATCCTGCTTATATCTGGACCCCAATGGTAGAGAATTTTCTCAAGGCTCAAGGTGACGTAGAAGAAGGCAAAAAACAACTGGAAAGTTTACATCCAATTGGTCATTTGGGAGAACCTGACGATATAGGGTACGGAGTTGTATATCTGGCCTCTGATGAATCCAAATTTATGACCGGTTCCGAACTGGTTATCGATGGTGGCTATACCGCCCAATAAGAAAAACAATAAAACTAAAATTATGAAAAACATACTCGTACCTACCGATTTCTCGAAAAACTGCACTAAAGCAGCAAATCTTGGTATCGAAATAGCCAAACTATACGATGCAGAGATACACTTTTTACATCAAATGACTACCCCTGTTGATTGGGTAAAACTGGATAAACAAAAAGAAAAAAGGTATCCCGAAACTTTAAAGGAAATTGGAGTCGTTAAATCAAAATTGCGGGAACTGGAAAAAAAGGCTGAGCACGAAGGTCTTAAATGTCGAACTTTTCTTCAATTTGATTCGGGACAGAAAGATATTTTAGAACATTCTGGTCATTTCCATCACGATTTCATCGTTACCGGCAGCAGTGGAACCAAAGGTGTCATTAGAGAAATTACGGGTAGTAATGTTGAAAAAATAGTTCGAAAAGCCAATGCGCCCATTATCGTTGTCAAAGAAGAGGATGTCACATTTCCCTTCAAGGACATTCTATTTGTTTCTTCTTTTGAAGAGGATGTCACGCATCCATTTCAAGAAGTATTGTCAATAGCCAAAAAATGCGATGCTAAAATCCATTTGTTACGAGTAAACACAGAAACTGACTTTAATAGCATAGAGCTTGGTTTAAATCCTGTAAAGGAATTTCTTGAAAAATTCCCCAATCTAAAAAACTTCTCAATGAGCGTCCATAATGAGTCTTCCGTAGAAGCAGGCATCAATACATTTTTAAAACATCAGCCCGCAGATTTAATTGCAATGAGCACTCACGGAAAAACGGGATTTTTGAGCCTATTTTCAAAAAGTATTGCCGAAGGCGTTACAAATCATTCCGTGCTTCCAGTAATGACCATACATATTAAAAAATGAAAAATCCAATCAACATAGTGAAGTATTCTGGTGATGTGGTAGCCTTTGATGTAGATAAGCTTATCAATTCCTTAAGGCGTTCACAAGCGAGCGAAGAATTAATTCAGCAAATAGTTGAACAAGTCGAAGGCCAACTCTATGATGGAATTACCACAAAAAAAATCTATCAGATGGCATTTAAAATGCTTAAGCGTAAATCTCGCGTAAGTGCCTCAAAATACAAGCTAAAAAAAGCGATAATGGAATTAGGGCCATCAGGATTTCCTTTTGAAAAATTTGTCGGTAAGATTTTAGAGATGGAAGGCTTTAGCACAAAGGTGGGAGTTATTGTTCAAGGTAATTGTGTACAGCACGAAGTTGATGTTATCGCCCAAAAAGAAAACAAACACTATATGATTGAATGCAAATACCATAGCGACCAAGGCAGGTTTTGTAATGTAAAAATCCCATTATATATCCATTCACGGTTTTTGGACGTAGAAAAGCAATGGGAACACCAAAAAGGTCACGAGGCTAAACTTCATAAAGGAGCTGTGTACACCAATACGCGTTTCA
>JBDOMM010000007.1:0-166693 GCA_039832695.1 Bacillus sp. (in: firmicutes) | reverse complement strand
CTCTCATATGAAGTAAGTTTGGTCACTTCCTATCATAAGAGAGGTTAATAGAATTGGAAATCATGTGGCTCATTTTTTATGTGATCAAATCGTATATAAGTGGCTCAAATCTAGATTATCAAAAACACCTGGTTACCATAAACGTGAAACTAAATGGAAGAATTGAGGAATATCAAGGTAAAAAAAATATCCTCAACGGAAATGAACTGATGCAGCTTCATAAGGAAATTGAAACTGAATTAGAAATGAAAACTACGGACCTCATAAAAAAAATGCAAGAGCTGAAGGTGGATCCTCTTCAAATCGGGACACACACCCTTAGCCCCTTTTCCAAACCCATCAGCGAAAAGGTATGGTTAGCCGCTTGGGGAAAAATGAAAATAAAAGTTAATTATCAGCTTTATTTTGAGGCATTACAAAATACTAAAAATAATTATTAAATTATCATGAAAAGAGGTTGACCCCCTTGGCCGGAGTCAACCTTAGATTACCAGTTAAAATTACCTAATCGACTCTTGTCTTACTAAAGGATTCAACCCAGCAGTTTCCATATAATCTTTTCCCCAGTTATACATAGCATCGAGAATCGGCATCAAGCTTCTTCCTTGTTCAGTAAGGGAGTATTCTACTTTTGGAGGAACCACGGGATAGACTTCGCGTTTTACAATCAAGTCTTCTTCCAGTTCTCGCAATTGATTAACTAGCATTCTCTGCGTAATCCCTGGCATAAGAGCTTTCAGTTCACCAAATCGCTTCGTTCCCTCTTTTCCTAGATGCCATAGTATAAGCATCTTCCATTTACCACCGATAACGGAAAGAGTTAATTCTTTTTCACAATTAAACATCTTATCCTGCATTCGCGACATTTCACATCACCTCCATATTTATTATAACCCACAGTATACTTTTTTCACTATATAAAATAAAAGTCTGTACTTGTAATATCCTTCCATACATTATATATTAGCAGTGAATATATAATTCTATTCTGCTGTTCAAGAAAGGAGTTAAAGAATGATGGAACAATTTAAAGCATTGATGGTTGATAAAAATGAAAACGATTTTTCTGTTCAAGTAAAAAATATTACCTTAAATGAGTTACCTCAAGGTGATGTTTTAGTCAAGGTTTCTTATTCTGCGATTAACTATAAAGACGGTTTAGCTAGTATTCCGAATGGAAAAATCGTCACAACCTATCCCTTTATTCCAGGTATTGATTTAGCAGGTGTAGTCGTATCGTCTCAAGATCCACGCTTCCGTGAAGGAGATGAGATCATTGCAACAAGCTATGGAATTGGGGTCTCCCATTATGGTGGTTATAGTGAATATGCCCGCATTCCTGGTGATTGGATTGTCCCTTTACCTGATAATTTAACGTTGATGGAATCAATGATTTTGGGGACAGCAGGTATTACTGCAGCCCTCTCCATTCAAAGGTTAGAAGATAACGGTTTATCGCCAGAAAAGGGCAAAGTCCTTGTCACTGGAGCTACCGGTGGGGTAGGAAGTTTAGCTGTTTCCATGCTTTCAAAAAAAGGATACGATGTTGTCGCTAGTACGGGTAAAATTTCTGAGCATACTTTTTTACATAAGCTCGGTGCAAAAGAGATTATCTCTCGTGAAGATGTCTTTAACGGTAACATAAAAACTCTTGATAAACAAAATTGGGCTGCAGCTGTTGACCCCGTCGGAGGAGAGACACTTGCTTCCATTTTAAGTAAAATCCACTATAATGGTTCAGTTGCGGTCAGTGGTTTAACTGGTGGAGGAAGCGTTCCTACCACCGTGTTTCCGTTTATTTTACGTGGCATAAACCTTCTCGGAATTGATTCTGTTTATTGTCCAATGCATGTTAGACAAGACCTATGGAATCGAATGGCAACCGATTTAAAACCTTCTACTCTTTCTGAAACTGTGAATAAAGAAATTACACTAGAAGAATTACCTGAAACCTTAACTACTATTTTAAAAGGACAAGCAAGAGGTAGAATCATAGTAAAGATTTAATAAAACAATAGAGAGGGACCCAAAGTCTCTCTCTAAAGGAAATTACTTTCTTAACATGACAACATTTTTTTCTAGATCTAGAGTGATAACTAAGTCAGTCATTCCAACAAACAACCCATTTTCAACGACTCCCGGTATCATGTTAAGCATTCGTTCTAACATTTCAGGCTGAACGTGCTCAGGAATTTGGCAGTCAAAAATATAGTTCCCATTATCAGTAATAAACGGAGTGTCACCGTTTAATCGAATTTCCGGGACTAAACCAATGGCTCTAATATGTTTTTCCGTCATTTCATAACCGAACGTAATAACTTCTACAGGCAATCGAAACGCACCTAATTTCTCTACTCTTTTTGATGAATCTGCTACAACAATAAATGTTTTAGCTGCTCTCGCTATGATTTTCTCTCTTAAAAGTGCGCCACCTCCACCTTTGATCAGTTCCAATTCTGGATTGACTTCATCTGCTCCATCAATAGCAATATCTATACGATCTATTTCATTGAAGCTTGTAAGTGGAATGCCTAATTCTTTGGCCAGTTCTTCCGTTTGAACAGAAGTTGGAATAGCTTTAATGGAAAGGCCTTCCTTCACTAGCTGACCAAGCTTTTGTATGGTATAAAAAACTGTCGAACCCGTACCAAGCCCCACAACCATGCCATCTTTAACAAACTCTGCTGCTTTTTCACCGACTATTTTTTTATCAACCATTTTGACACCCATCATAACTAGGTCCTTTCTTTTTCATAAAGCATAATTATCATTGATCTAATTCTTTGCCAAACTTTCGTGATCAGTGGCAGAGGGAGGTTGTTCCATCCATCCCTTTTCTATTAATAGATTTATACCATCTTCAGCAATTACGGCAATTTCGGTATTCATTCGTGCGTAATCTGCCGTTAAGTCTCTTCTTTGTCCCATTGATAATGCCTCACTATAATAAGCAATGGCTGCAGAAAGCAGTGTCGCTATATGAAATAGCATAAGTTTATCTGAAAAGGGTGGAACTGTTGAATCTGTTACCTCTGTTTCAAATAACTTTGGAACATGAAGATTCTCCTCTTTTAACATTGAACTTAGAATATCAAAGTGTTTAATACAAAGCTTACGAGCACGTTCCATATAATCTCGTACCTCTTTAGATTGACAAACTTGACTGAATCCTAACTCCAATACCATTTTCACCATTGTTTTCTGCATATTAAGATGCACACCACTGATTTCAATTGCGTTAATAGGTCTACGTTTCCCGAACCAACCAGTTAAATAATTTTGCTTCCTAACAAAACTTTTGTTGATTGTTTAAAGTAGGAGGTTTGTTAATAATTCCCTTATTTAAGGAAACACTAGTTACCCTATCATATAGTTCCAATGATTGCGAAGTACATTCAATAAAGTATTTTCTGACATCCTCTCGTATACAAACACTAGTGGCACCAGCATATCTCGTCAAACCATGAATTGTCATAATATGTAAATAAACAATCTTAAATGTATCAGTAAATAAACTAGGAGCGTCTACTGTTACATCTTCGTCTGTAAAGCCTATTGGAATTGGAAGATTTTCTAAGGATAAAATTTGCTTCGTTTTTTCTAAATGAGTTTCTGATAATTCTAAGGCAAATTCCAGTAAATCGCGAATATCTTCATCCTTTACATCATATAACATATAGCGAAGAATACATCGTGACAAACTGTCATTAACATATTGTGACCAAATGACAGCATTTTCTGATGCATTAATTTTAGTATGGTGATTAACTTGTTCCATTTTATCATCCCTCCTAGCTATTACAGATTAGGATAACCATTTACATTAATTTTATTTGTTAAATGCTCCTGGCAAGATAATAGAAATAGAAGTTAAATAGGGAATTCATACCGTTTGAGATTCCCTATTTAACTTTTCTGAAAAACATACTCCAGATAAATTTTATATCATTTTTATGGTTATTTCGGAAACTAGTGAGATCTCTCAACACGAGCACTTAAAATATCTTCTGTTGTGATTTCAAGTAATTTTTCCAGGAACCTTATTGTTCCTATTTTATTTTCCTCCGTTTTAACATTTTCCATTTTCTTATCAGCTATCAAATCATTAAGAACTTTTCTGAAAGCATTGCTTTTTATTAGCCACTCTCCAATCAGTTCCTTTGTTGCAGATCTTTCAAATTCATTTTTCACAGCAAATATACTTTCTCTTTTTGTTTCTATTATAGTAATAGCATTTAAATCAGAATTCATACGCATCTTAAAATATCTCTTTTCACTATTATAATAATTTTCATTTCTTAACCGAAAATACTCTACACCTATAGTGATTTCGTAAAAAGAAACAGCCTCTGTAACATATTGAATGTCTTTCACTTCAACATTTTTCAATAGATCTAGATAAGTTTCTATACCATACTGAGTATTTATCATTTTTGCATCCAACACATTCATGAAATTCACATCCTTTTCAACCATCATATTCATTGTTTTCATTACCATTTCACAAATAATGAGCTATTTTTCTTCTCCTATTTTTATTGACTCTTTTTCTATTAAATGTGACAGATGTAATTCTGTTAGTTTTTTTCAACAACATGTCCACCAAATTCGTTTCTTAATGCAGCTACCACTTTCCCTGTAAAAGTATCGCGGTCTAATGAACGGTAACGCATCAAAAGAGACATTGCGATAACAGGAGTGGCTGCTTGTAAATCTAAAGCTGTTTCAACTGTCCATTTCCCTTCACCAGAAGAGTGCATAATCCCTTTGATTTCATCTAGCTTTGCATCTTTTGAAAATGCACGTTCAGTCAACTCCATGAGCCATGAACGAATAACTGAGCCGTTATTCCAGACTCTAGCCACTTTTTCGTAGTCAAAATCGAACTTGCTTTTTTCTAATACCTCGAATCCTTCTCCAATCGCTGCCATCATACCGTATTCAATTCCATTGTGAACCATTTTTAAGAAATGACCGCTCCCTGCTTTACCAGCATAGATAAATCCGTTTTCGACAGCTGTATCCTTGAAAATAGGTTCCACGATGCTCCAGGCTTCAGGGTCTCCACCAATCATATAACATGCTCCATTACGAGCACCTTCCATTCCACCAGAAGTACCGGCATCCATAAAGTGAATTCCTACTTCCTTTAGCTGGTTATATCGGCGAATGGATTCCTTATAGTGAGAATTTCCAGCTTCAATTACGATATCTCCAGTGCCTAATAATGGTATCATTTCATCAATTACTGAATCTACCACAGCATGCGGAACCATAATCCATACAACTCTTGGTTTTTCTAATGATTCAACAAGTTCTTTTAAATCAGATGTACCTTGAGCACCATATTTCTTCATTTCTTCAACGGCACTTCCATTTACATCGAAAGCTACTACTTCGTGCTTGTTATCAATTAAATTTCGACCTAAGTTTAATCCCATTTTTCCTAAACCAATTAATCCAACTTTCATGTTCATTTCCTCCTTAATAATCTAAAATATTCTTCATCTTTTATTACTACCACCATTTATATCCTTCCTCTGCCAATAATTGATGGGAAGCATCTGGTCCCATTGACCCGGATGGATATAAATGAAGGGGAATTGTATTTTCCTCAAAAGCCTCTAAGATAGGCTGTACCCATTTCCAAGACAACTCCACTTCTTTCCAATGTGCAAAGAATGTAGAGTCGCCACGCATTGCATCGTAAATTAAAAGCTCATACGCTTCAGGTACATCTGCTTGCTTAGCAGAAAAATCAACATTGACTGGTTCGATTTTTCCATTTTTTAATGGGTTTTTACTATTTAATTGTAATGAAACACTTTCGTTTGGATTGATTTCAATCACTAAAAGATTGGGCGCAGTTTCTTCTTCTTGAGTCCTATACAAATCCTTTAAAGTATTTTTGAATTCAATCACAATTCGGGTGGATTTCTCTGTCATTCTTTTTCCTGTACGGATATAGAAAGGAACCCCTCTCCAAAAATCATCATCCACACATAGACGGGCAGCCACAAATGTGTCATTTAAAGATGAAGGAGCAACTTCACGTTCTCCTGTATACCCAACAGCTGGTTTACCTTGGATTTCACCAGGACCATATTGACCGCGAATGACATGATTCACCACATCCTCTTTCTTTAATGGACGAAGTGATTCTATTACTTTTCTCTTTTCATTTCGGATCTCTTCTGCACTAATTTGTTTTGGCAGCTGCATTGCTGTCATCATCAACATTTGCAGCATATGATTTTGAAACATGTCTCGAATAGCCCCAGCTTGATCATAATAACCAGCTCTCTCTTCAACCCCAACTGTTTCGCTTGCAGTAATTTGCACATTTGCAATGTATTGGTTGTTCCATAATGCTTGAAGCACTGGATTTGCAAATCCTAATGCTTCCAGGTTTTGTACCATCGGCTTTCCAAGATAGTGATCGATGCGAAAAATTTCTTCTTCATCAAAAGCTTTACTTAGTTTATCGTTTAATTCTTGAGCTGATTTTAAGTCATGTCCAAACGGTTTTTCGATAATTAGACGTTTCCAACCTTTAGTAGAACCTAGACCACTCTCTTTAATGTTGAAAGCAATCACATTAAAAAACTCTGGAGCAACAGATAGGTAGAACATACGATTTTCTGGAATATTCAATTCTTCTTCACGTTTTTTAACGAGTTCAAGTAATCCTTTATATCCTTCAGCCTTGCTAGCATCTAGATGGCTATACCTAAAGGCACGGATAAACACTTCAAGGTTTGAATCGTCATTTAGTGATCGTCTAGAAAATGTTTTTAAGGAATCTTCCACATGGTTTTGGAAATCAGTATCTGATAAGTCTCCTCTGCCCACCCCAATAATTGAGATGGGCAGAGGTAATTTTTGATCCAAAAATAAATTATATAGAGCCGGGAAGATTTTTCTTTTTGCTAAGTCCCCTGTCGCCCCAAATAAGACAAATGTCATTGCCTCCATTTTACATACCTCCAAAATTAAAAATTTCACTTATGCCTTTCTTAAAAAACTACTATAACTCTTGATAGCCAATCCCTGGCTTAGCCATATTTTTATTTGAACCTGCTTAGACCGTAATAATGATGTCCCTAAAATGCGAATGACCACATTTTGGACAATAACCATTATTCGATGTGAAGGTTAGGCATCTGAACAAACTTTGTAATGCTTTGCATGTAACCCGAACATACTATTCACCCTTTCAATGTAGTAAATTGAATGCGGAAGATCAGATGACTGATCAATAACCACAGTATTTTGTGAATCCAATGTTGCAACAGATGTAAGTATAATACCTACCTTTTTTTAAATGGAAGTACGCACTTTTTATTTAAATAGTGATAAAAAAATAACATAATAACAAAATGTATACTAAAGGAAAAAAAACTCATCTATTTTTGTGTTAAATCAATTAAAAAGCCAGGGTGAGCATCCTCCCCCTGGCCACAAAAATATATGTGATATCAATTTGTTGAGAACATTATTCTTTATGTGTTGAACCTTTTGGCGTAATAAGCGAGCTATCTAAACCGGATAGGCCATACGCAATGGTGCATTGTTTCTTTTAATGTTAATAGTAAGACTATATAAGCGGTTTGTCTTATAGTATACTTTTTAGCACTATGTAAAATAAAAGTGCGTACTTTTATTGTTGTTATATACATTGTATACTTGCAATTGTTCAGCGAGAGGACATGATATCCCTTATTGCTGGCAGGTACAGATAATGCACTATAAGGATAATATTACTGTAAAAGTATTATTACCCTTTGGAGACATTATCACTGTACAACAATAAAAAAATTATAGGAGTGAATATAGATGGAATTACAATTAGCATTAGATTTAGTCAATATCCCAGAAGCAATTGAGCTGGTAAAAGAAGTAGAGGAACATATTGATATCGTTGAAATCGGTACACCGGTTGTAATTAACGAAGGTCTTCATGCTGTAAAAGCAGTTAAAGAAGCATTTCCTAACTTAAAGGTATTAGCAGACCTTAAAATCATGGATGCAGCTGGTTATGAAGTAATGAAAGCTTCTGAAGCAGGTGCAGATATCGTCACAATTCTTGGTACTGCTGAAGATATGTCAATCAAAGGTGCAGTCGAAGAAGCAAAAAAACAAGGTAAAAAAATCCTTGTTGATATGATTGCTGTAAAAGATCTTGCTGGACGTGCAAAAGAAGTGGACGCTATGGGCGTTGATTATATTTGTGTTCATACTGGCTACGATCTTCAAGCAGTTGGAAAGAACTCTTTTGAAGATTTACAAACCATCAAAGGTGTTGTAAAAAATGCTAAAACTGCAATCGCAGGTGGTATTAAGTTAGACACACTTCCAGAAGTCATCAAAGTACAACCAGACCTTGTCATTGTAGGTGGCGGGATTACTGGTCAAGCTGATAAAAAAGCTGCTGCTGCCAAAATGCAACTAATGATTAATCAAGGGTAATTCAGATCATGAATACAACTCAATACCTAGCTGAAATCATAAAAGAATTAAATCGCTCCGTAGATTTAATTTCGAATGATGAAGCTGAAAAATTAGTAAATGGGATTCTTGAATCAAAAAAAATCTTTGTTGCAGGCGCAGGTAGATCTGGATTTATGGCCAAATCATTCGCCATGCGAATGATGCACATGGGGATAGATGCCTATGTGATTGGCGAAACAGTAACCCCTAACTTTGAAAAAGATGACATCTTAATCATTGGATCAGGTTCAGGAGAAACAAAAGGGTTAGTTTCCATGGCTGAGAAAGCAAAAAGCATCGGTGGGACGATTGCAGCTGTAACCATTTTCCCTGAGTCCACTATTGGACAATTAGCGGATATCAAAATTAAGTTGCCTGGCTCACCTAAAGATCAGTCGGAGAGTGATTTTAAGACGATTCAACCAATGGGCTCATTATTTGAGCAAACACTTTTACTATTTTACGACGCTGTGATTCTTCGGTTCATGGAGAAAAAAGGTTTGGATACCAATAAAATGTACGGTAGACACGCGAACTTAGAATAAATATATTATTCCTCGAGTTCTAAATAGGAAAGACCGCAAGCTGTTTCCATGCAAGATTGCGGTCTTTCTGTTAGAATGAACTGCTTCAATTTGTAAAAATTTTAGGAGTGATAAAATGATTTCTTTAAATGGAAAAACAGCCATCGTTACTGGCGCAGGTAGAGGCATTGGACGTGCTACTGCTATCGCCTTAGCAAAAGAAGGCGTAAATTTAGGCTTAATCGGCTTAAATATGTCTAATCTAGAAAAGGTAGCTGCTGAACTAGCACAATTTGATGTAAAGGTTTCTGCAGCAACAGCAGATGTGACCGATCTTGAATCCGTTACACATGCTGTTGAACATATCAAATCTGACTTAGGTCCGATCGATATCCTAATCAACAATGCAGGTGTTGCTAAATTTGGAGGATTCCTTGATCTAACACCTGAAGAGTGGGAAAAAATTATCCAAGTCAATTTGATGGGTGTGTATAATGTAACTAGAGCGGTATTACCAGGTATGATTGAAAGTAAATCTGGTGATATAATCAATATTTCTTCATCTGCCGGTCAGAAAGGTGCACCTGTAACTAGCGCTTACAGTGCTTCAAAATTCGCTGTCTTAGGGCTAACAGAATCACTTATGCTAGAAGTAAGAAAACATAATATCCGTGTTACTGCCCTAACACCAAGTACAGTCGTAACAGATTTAGCCATTGATACTAATCTTGTTAAAGGCACTGAAGAAAATGTAATGCACCCAGAAGATTTGGCAGAATTAGTCCTAGCTAGTTTAAAGCTTAATCCAAGAGTTTTCGTTAAAACAGCTGGACTATGGTCAACAAATCCATCATAAAACAAAGCAGATCCAATTGGGTCTGCTTTTTTAGTGATTTTGTTATGGAAGTGTTCATAGCCTGTTCATTATTTATTCATATTTATTATGTAAGATAGTTTTTATCTTTTGGTAGATTACAGTTAGGAGTGTAAAAATGAAAAAACTAATTCTTACAGGTTTGATTATAAGTGCTTTGGGGTTATCAGCATGCAGTAGTACTAATAGTACTGTTGTGAAGTCTGATGCAGGGAACATCTCACAAGATGAACTATACCAGGCAATGAAAACAAAGTATGGAACTCAAACGCTTCAACAATTACTTGTGGAAAAAGTCCTTTCAAAGGAATATAACGTTTCAAAATCAGAAATTGATAAGGAAGTACAAAAATCAAAAGAGCAGCTAGGCGATCAATTTCTCACCACGCTACAGCAATATGGTTATAAAAGTGAAGATGACTTCAAAAAAAGTGTAAAACTAAATCTATTAGAGAAAAAAGCAGTGCATAAAACCATTAAGGTAACCGATAAAGAACTTCAAGATGCCTACGCTGCATATAAGCCGGAAATACAAGCTCGTCATATTTTAGTTGCCGATGAAAAAACAGCAAATGACATTGAGGCCAAACTTAAAAAAGGTGAAAAGTTTGAGGATTTAGCAAAACAGTCTTCCACAGATACCGCGAGTGCTAAAAAAGGCGGAGATCTTGGATGGTTTGGTTCCGGCGCAATGGACCCGGATTTTGAAAAAGCTGCCTTTGCATTAAAGCAAAACGAAATCAGTGCTCCAGTCAAAACGCAATTTGGCTATCATATCATTCAAGTAACGGGAATAAAAGAAAAACAATCTTTTGATAAGATGAAAGATACCCTGACAGATCAAGTAAAAGACTCAAAGGTTACTCAAGATATGATCATGAAAGTACTAAAAGCTGAATTTAAAAAGGCAAATATAAAAATTTCAGATAAAGATTTAAAAAATGCTGCAGAGTTTGCCTCACCAGCAGCTACAACAAATTCATAACAATTAACTAAACAAAAAAAGCCATTTGTGAAAATATCTTCCACAAATGGCTTTTTCTATTTGCATCCATTTTTTATTTTTTCAATAAATTGTAAATTCCTTTTTAAAAAAATTGAATAGAATTAAACAAAAGCGATTTTACAACATCGTGGAGGAGTAAAAATGGGATGGAAATTGGAATCTACACCTTAGCAGATTTAAACCCAAATCCACAAACAGGCAGAACGATCAGTTTTAAGCAACGAATAGATGAAATTATTAAAGCTGCAAAAATGGCGGATGAAGCTGGACTGGATGTATTTGGTGTAGGAGAACATCACCGTTTGGATTATGCAGTGTCAACACCCGCTGTCGTCTTATCAGCAATTTCACAAGTCACCAAACAAATTAAGTTAACAAGTGCTACGGCCGTGTTAACTACCATCGACCCTGTACGATTATTTGAAGACTTTGCAACACTTGATCTGCTATCAAATGGACGTGCTGAAATTATTGCTGGCCGTGGGGCTTTTTTAGACTCCTTCCCACTATTCGGATATGATCCAAAGAATTATGACGAATTGTTTGAAGAACACTTGAAGCTTTTATTACATTTAAATACGAGCGAAAAAATTACTTGGAAAGGTCGCTACCGGACTTCATTAAAGGATGCAGAAATATCCCCACGGCCTGTTCAACAAAATATTCCAATTTGGGCTGGGGTCGGAAGTTCCCTTGAAAGTGCAGAACGTGCAGGTAGATTAGGAATTGGATTAGCAATAGTCATGCTAGGCGGGGATCCAAGCGAATATAAGCCGCTTGTTGATTTATACCGAATAAGTTCTGCTCAAGCAGGTCACCCAATAGAAAACATGAAAGTGGGTGTTACAGGGCACGCTTATATTTCAAAAACGAGCCAGCAAGCTATTAAAGAATTTTATCCGTATCATTCTACTTATTGGGCTCACCTTAATCGGCAACAGGGTGTCAAACAGACATTTTCAAAAGAAGACTTTAAACAGATGGCTGGGAAAGAAACAGCCCTTTTTGTTGGAAGTTCTCAACAGATTATTGAAAAAATCTTGTCTCAATACGAGCTCTTTGGTCACCAACGTTTTATTGCACAAATGGACATCGGCGGGATGCCCTTTAAAAAAGTCGCCGAAAACATTGAGCGGTTGGCAACTGAAGTCACACCCGTAATACGAAAGGAAACTAGACAATAACTACTAAAAAACAAAGGCACCCATTATGGATGCCTTTATTACTATGAATCTTTTCTGATTAGTAGTGAACAACACTCAACGTGCACTGTATGCGGGAATAAATCAACAGGCTGTACAATCTTTAATTCATATCCGAATGGTTCCAGTTCCTTAATGTCTGTAGCAAACGTATCCGGATTACAAGAGATATACACAATTCTTTCTGGTTTAGCTCGTCCAATTTTCCTCATCACTTTACCACCTGCACCTGAGCGCGGGGGATCTACCACTAATAATTCTGGATGACCAAAGCTCTCCAGTACTTCATCAATACCATTTCTCGCATCCTTGGCTAAGAAGTAGGTATTCGTTAATCCGTTATCCAATGCATTACGTTTTGCGGATTCAATGGAACTCTCCACAATTTCAATACCTGCCAGTTTTTCTACTCTGCTGGCGAATGGTAGAGAGAACGTCCCTACCCCACAGAAAAGATCAATCATTTTTTCCGTTTTCTTTGGTTCACCCATTTCAATGGCTAAGTCAACCAATTTCTGTGCTTGTGTTGGGTTCGTTTGGAAGAACGTATCGAACCACAGACGGTAATGATAGCCATCCATTTCATCATAAATAAAATCGCGTCCGGCTAACACATGACTTTTTTCTGATTGTGTGCGGTCAGCCCAATCTGTATTTTCAAGCCATAACAAGCTTTTCACTTGTGGAAACTTCTGTCCGATCCTCTCCACTAAATCAGCAGCCGCCTTCTCTAAATGAGCTGTAGGTCCTTCCGTTGCAAATAGAGCCAGCATAATTTCACCTGTAGCAAAAGACTGTCTCACCATTAAATGACGCAACAATCCTTCGTGTAGGTCTTTGTTATAGCCTGTTAATTGATGGTCTCTCACCCAGTCGGCCACTTCCATCGCCGCTTCTACCATTTCCTTACCAGCGATCATACATGATTCAAGGGAAATGATTTTACGGAAATTCCCTTGCTCATGTAGCCCAAGTGAACCATCAGGCGCAAAGGTAAATTCCATTTTATTTCGATAATGCCAAGGTTCGTCCATTCCTATCGTATCTTGGACGAGGTCCGGATTAAAGCCTTGAGCCTCAATTGCGTGTTTCACATGAAGAGTTTTTTGTTTTAACTGACCGCTATAATCCCAATGTTGCCATACGCATCCGCCACATTTTTCAAAATGAGGACATTGTGGTATGGTTCTTTCTGGATTAGCCTCAATGATTTCCTCCGGCATCGCTTTTCTACGTCTTCTATCCGGTTGGTCAACAATGACACGGACCTTTTCTCCGGGAAGAGTTTGCGGGATCGTTAGCTTTAATTTGCGTTTATTTCCCAGTTCGTTTTCAAGCCACTGAACTGCTTGTCCGGAACCTTTTTCATCTAATCTATCTATTTCAACTAGCATTTCTTTTGAAGATGTGACAGTCAATCGTTGTACCCCCTAATGAAATTCTCACTATATAAAGACATTATTCATAAATATCTATTATGCCATATTTTTTCCGTTTGAAACACTAAACTAGTTTAATAGACTTTTAGAAAAATGGGAATCGGTTCATTCCTGGTAGATATTAACATGGTGTGAAGTTCAATGATTGACAGTAATTATTCCACTTAGCATATGCTTAATAATTCCTCTATATTTTGCAGATTATAGTGTGCCTTTTTACATTTGCATGCTTCCCCTATTGCAGCTACCTTCATGTTCCCTGCAATGGCTGCAGTGACGCCAGCTTCTGCATCTTCTACAATTAAACAATTCTTTGAGTCCACACCCAGTTTTTGAGCCGCCAATAAGAATACTTCCGGATCAGGCTTACTGTACTTGATGTCATTCCCGTCTACTACTGCATCAAAATATGAATCTAATCCTATTTGCTTTAGTATTTTTGGTGCATTCTTACTGGAGGAACCAATGGCTAGTTTAATTTTTCTTTTTTTCAATTTATCTAATGTCAGCGATACCCCCGGTAATATTCCCTTCTCTGTAAGATTTTGAAGAGATTCCCGATAGTAACCATTTTTTCTGTTGGCAAGCTCTACTATTTCTTCTTCTGTGTATATTTTTTCGGATTTTTCCAATATAATTCTTAGGCTTTCTTGACGACTTACTCCTCTAAGCCTATTATTGATTTCTCTAGTAAACTGTATTCCTTCCTCTTCACACAGTCTAGACCACGCATTATAATGAAATTCATCTGTTGTTACAATTACCCCATCTAAGTCAAAAATAACTGCTTGTATTACCATCTAATGATCACCTCAACAATTCACTTAGGACCCAGTTTGCCTCGCTTAAATAAAAGGCTGACTCCTATGCTATTGAGTCAGCCTCTAATTATAATTTTAGTATTTTATTCTTTCATATAACGATCGTATGCAGTTTGTTTTGCTTTTTGGATATTTTCAATACCCATTGATTTTAAAGTTTTAACATAATTATCCCATTCTTTATCAATATCCTTTTGTCCTGTGACAAAAGCATCTCTCATAGAGTCTTTATAAGTGGCAATGTCGGTAGAAGCACTATTGATGACATCGTTTTCATCCTGAGTCAACCACAGAATTGGTTCAAAGGCCATGGAAAGATCTACGTTACTCCAAATATCCCTTGCTTCTACACCAGTTGCATCTAAAACTGCTTTAGTTGCTTCAACTGAAGTAGATGTGATCCAAGCAGAGTTCGTATATTTAGTAGCTGCCAATCCTGGGACATCCTTAGGATCCTTCATAATTTTATCAGTGAAAACTTTCTTTCCATCCTTTTCTTCAAAAGTATCACCCTTAATACCCCAGTTAAATAGTTCTTCTCCCTCTTTTGAAAAACCATAATCCAGGTATTTGATAATGCCTTCTGGATTTTTTGCAGTTGCTGCAATCGCTAGACCATATGGTTGTGCAACCCTCTTTGCAGTTGAGTTAAGAGAGGTCGGTTTAGCATTATACTCCATATATTGAATTGGCTTTAAGGTGAAAGCATGACCAGAATCTGCAGCGAGCTTCATAATTCTGCTGACAGAATCCGAATTATCAATAAAGCCGGCACTTTGTCCATCTACTAAGTGCTTATCATAAATATCGCCTTCATTTGATAAGAAATCCTTATCAAGTAAGCCCTCTTTGTACATTTTGCTATACCATTTTAATGCTTCCTTATATCGGTCAGATGCAGGACCATACGCTACTTTTTTACCTTCTAAATACCAATCATCCGCAACGCCAAAACCATAGAATAACTTATAAATTTGAGGAGAGTAACCAGTTAAACCTACAAATTTCTTATCTCCGCTTACCTTTTGATCTTTCATTTTTTTCAATACATTGTACAATTCTTCATTCGTTTTTGGGGCATCTGCTCCGACTTTCTCTAACCAATCAGCTCTTAAAGCTAATCCTTCACTTTGATTTAAATATTTATCCAGGGTTACCCATGGCATGTAGTACATCTTTCCATCTGGATCAACTACCTGCTTTTTCAATTCCTTATTACTTTCAATTAATTTATACAAATTAGGAGCATATTGCTTCACAAGAGGATAAATATCTAAAATCCTGCCAGCATTGTAATATTGAAGAGCTCTTTCCGGTTTCCAATTATACCAAATAGCATCTTCCATCTTGCCTGAAGTCATCATTAAATTGAATGCTTCAACAGCGTCACCCGTTGGATGTACATACTTAACATCAACACCGGTCCTTTTTTTCATTTCCTGATAGGCTAGGACTTCATCATAACTTTTACCACCCCAAACCTCTACAGCACCAAGCCATGTCCAAATACTAAATGGTGTCGTCTTTACATCCTTTGCAACATTTTTCGTTTCTTTATTTACTTTTTGGTTCGATGCTTTGTTACTTTCACAACCTACGATAGAAATTAATAGAATGACAGCGAAGACAATACTTAAAAATGCTTTTACCTTTTTCATTTCTCCATGTCCCCCTTAAATTTTATTTGTTCCCCTTGTTATGGCGAAACTACTCTTTTAATGACCCTAGCATGACCCCCTTAACAAAATATTTTTGAATAAATGGATAGATTATTAGAATAGGAATAGTGCTCACAATGATCGTTGCATATTTTAAATTTTTTGCCACCTGATGTGTTACATTGGCGGCATTCCCTCCAAAATCCGCTACCCTTCCTTGTATCAATATCTCTCTAAGAATTAATTGAAGAGGATATAGCTCCCGATTTTGCAAGAAGATGGATGCTGAAAACCAAGAATTCCAATGCCCCACTGCATAGAATAAAACCATAACAGCCAAGATCGGTTTCGAGGTAGGTAAAATCACCCTAAACAAAATTTGAAAATCATTAGCTCCATCAATGCGAGCTGATTCTTCTAGGCTAACAGGTAAGCCCATAAAGTATGTCCTCATCATAATTAGGTTCCAAGCAGACATTGCACCTGGGAGCAACAATGCCCAAATCGTGTTATACATACCCAACTTTTGTACAATCATGAAACTTGGGATTAGACCTCCACTAAAAAACATCGTGAAAACGATACCAAACATCATGATTTTTCTACCCTTCAGCCATTTCCTTGAAAGTCCATATGCTGCAAAGGTAGTAAGGATCATATTAATGGATGTACCTAAAACTACGTAAAATATCGTATTTCGTAATCCCTTTAATATTTGTTCGTTTTGGAAGACTGCTTTGTATGTTTCGAATGTAATATCTCTTGGATAAAGCATGAGACTTCCATGCTTTGCAATTTCGGAAACGGAACTGATTGAAGCAACAAAAATGTTGTAAATCGGATAGAAGGTTGCAAACATTAGTAAGGTTAGAAGAATGTAGACAATAATGTCAAAAAGCTTCTCTCCTAATGATTTTTTATATTTCATTATTTTTCACCACACTTACCATAGGCTATTATCGGAAACTTTTTTGCTAATTGTATTAGCGATGATTAATAGGATAAAATTAACTACTGTATTAAAAAGACCGACAGCTGTTGCGAAACTAAATGACGAGTCTTCTATCCCTTTCCGATATACATAGGTTGAAATCACATCAGCCGTTTCATAAGTTAATGGCTGATATAAAAGAAGGATTTTTTCAAATCCAGAACTTAAAAGATTACCAATTGTCAGGATTAATAGAATCACAATGGTCGGCTTAATGGCTGGAAGCGTAATATGCCACATTTTTCGGAAACGCCCTGCCCCGTCCATTTCGGCTGCTTCATAAAGGTTAGGGTCGACTGCAGACAAAGCAGCGAAATAAATAATAGAACTCCAGCCAATAGACTGCCAAATATCACTTGAAACATAGATGCTTCGAAAATACTCTGGGATTTGCAAAAACGTTATGGTATCTCTTCCCAATAGTTCACGAAGTTGATTAATCATTCCGTCTGTTGCAGTAAAATCTTTAATAATACCAACAATTACAACCATCGAAATAAAGTGCGGAATATAAGTAACCGTTTGAACCGTACGTTTAAACCAGCTATGTCTAACTTCATTTAGTAATAAAGCCAAAATGATAGGTGCTGGAAAACCAAAAATAAGCAACCAAAAATTTAAAATAAACGTATTTTTAATTAATCTCCAAAAATAAAAACTATGAAAGAAGTCAGTAAAATGTTTAAATCCTACCCATGGACTTTCAAAAAAACCCAGCCCCGGCATGTAATTTTGAAAGCCAATTACAACACCGATCATAGGCCAGTATTGAAAAATCACATAATAAAGAATAACGGGAAGGAGCATTAAATAAACATACTTTCCTTTATGAAACTCTTTTTTAAATCTCTGTATGCGTGTAGGTTTTTTATTGATTGGTACGATTGGTTTTTCTACTTTTGTAACATTGATCTGGTTCAATAGGTCTACACCTCTTTTCTCTAAAAACCTATTTCTAGAAGGAGAACGTCGCTGAAAGAAGCAGACGTTCTCCGACTTTTTAAGTAAACATTAATCCATCAAGCCAAATATAGTAATTTCCACCTTTGGAATGAAAATTAAATTCAATGAAGTTAATTTTGTTTACTTGTGGGTTTCCGACTGAATGAACTTTCCAGCCCTCATTTTCTTTCATGGGAATTGAAAAATAAATCCAGCCATTACGTGCTTCAGAAGGCAGTTTGGTCCAGTTTGGCTGAAAGTCTTCAGGTAAAAATTCCAGGTAGTTTTCATAATCAGTGGCCAATCTTACAATCGGCATTTGAGAATCAACAAACCCGTCCCGTGTTTCGTGTTCATATTTCAACCAAAAGGAAATACATTTCTTTTCTTGAAAATTCCAGCTTGCTGCTTTTGTCTTTGGGAAGTAAATAGAGCCTAATTCATCATTGGAAACAATCCTTAATGATGTTTCTCCACTGACTTTATTGCTGCTATCAGGGGAAATTCGAGTAAAACGTGTTTCGGAACTATGCTTCACGCCCCATTCCTGTGAAAATTCAGTTCCTACTATTTCCCCTTTCTCAACTGCATAAATATCAAACCACGTTAAATCAGCTAATTTTTCATTATGAACCGTTAATCCAACACGGTAAAAGCCTGGCTTAGTATAGGTATGCTGAAATGAAGCGCACTCATAAATCGTTCCGTCTCCCATTTCCCAACGGTACTGCAGTGAAAGGTTTTGTGGATCACGACTATTTGATGCATCAAAACTAACAGGTTCATTTATAAAGATTTTTTCAGAAGAAATTGTCGCAGCATTAGTAGGTGCCTGGTCTGTTATGCTCGCTCTTCTTTCCATATAATTTGTTACATTTTCATCCTTTTTTATATCTCCCAGCTTATTACCTGAGAACTCATTTCCAGCAATATCAATCCAATTTGCATGTTTTAGATAGATTCCATATGTTTCATTATCTAGGATTCTATTTCCTTGAATGATCCAGTGGTAAGATTCATATCCTTTTTTAAAGCGTATCGCCACTCCCGCACTCTTATTATCGTGGATATAATTATCTTTCATAATAAAATGGCTGCTGCTGCCATTTACAACTGCCACTCCTGCGTTACCAAATTCCTCTGGTGCGTTTGAACGACGTTTACCGTTATAGGCAGCTTCATTACCAATAAAAACCGTATGGTCAGATCCACCCAGCCAAAATCCATAGCTCGAATGGTTCCCTTTATTATTTATGAATATATTCCCTGTGTCCCAAACCTCCCAGGCATTATTATGTGCATAAGAGGCATCATTCCCTTCAAAGTAATTTCCAGTGCTAATTACACCATTAAGGGATCGAATGAAAACACCATCCCCACCATATGTAAAATCATTATGAAGAAATTTGTTGTCATTGGATCCTGTTTCTATTAAAACCGAAGTTGAATCTCTCGCATGAACTTCGCCTGGAGCAATTCTTATCCCGTAATTCATGGTATTATTGGTTATCTCGTTTCGGGAGGATCTCCACATCTTTAAACATACATTGGTACAATAAGAAAACTCATTGTCGCTAATTTCGTTTTCATCACAATGATAGAGATGCAACCCATTCCAAACATTATTTCCCTTATTATTATGAATCTTACTTCTAGTAACATTCTCTAAAAATAGCGCTCCATCGGGGTCGCCATCTCCCCAGCCATAGTCTGGATCCGTAAAATTATCCGAAAGGTCGTTATTCTCGACCAATATATTTGTTCCATTCATTAGCTTGCAGCCTAGTAAAAATCCTTTGATTGTTAGATTCTTGATTGATAAATCGGAGTGGCCATTTGAATAAATTCCTGTTCCTCTAAAGCTATATTTTTTCTCTTTTTTCCCTGGTGCAACGATTACAGCACCATTCCCATTTATGGTAATACCACTTTTGCCAATCGTGATTCCTTTCCCGGATGGAAACTCGTATACTCCTGGAGCAAATGTTGTATCTTCAGTAATAATCATACCTTCATATGGAACGACTAATTTTTCACTTACAATATCCATCTCATACCTCCTATATTGCCGAAAAATTATTATTAACCAAATAACTAAATATTTAGAAAATTTATAAGTTACATATAGTATAAAATAGAAATGAAAGGGAGCACATCATATGAAGTGAACTTGTTTTTGTACAATTTGAACCAAAAGAAAAAGGAATAAAGAAATCTATTACCTTTTTCCTAGGGACTTTTCTCCCTTTAATACTGGGAATTCCGCAATTCTAAGTCTTGCACTCCCATATGGAATTAAGACAACTTCTTCTTCCATTTCATCTGAATTCACAGGGCTGATTGGAAGTGTACCTGCCGAATTTAATTCCAGTTTCCATTCAGGTATTCTTTTAGCGGTTCCTATTAATTTAATTGGAGCCTCATTAGGATCAAATGGCTGCTGTGCCAGCGGTGCTTTCTCGATAATAAAGGAATTTCTTAGATTGTCTTTATTAATCTTTAGTGCATAGTTCCAAGGTGATCCCGGAACTACTTCAAGATTAGGAAATACACTGTTCCCACTTCTTTTTCTCCAATTTTCTTTTACTTTTAAAGCAAAGACAAGCGGCCCTCTACTAATACCCACTGCGTTATCTGCACGTCTTTCGAGCTCGATTTCCATTGACAGGTCAAGTCGAATAGCATCTCCATTTGTCCATTCCCTGTCAATCGTGAAATAGCCATTTTTAATTTCATTGATTTCCACTGATTCCTCATTCACCTTAATTTCCGGTGCCGAACACCATTTTGGAATACGCAGTTTCATTGGGAATGTTACTGGTAAAGTTGTTTCAACATTTATCAGAATTTGTTCATTAAATGGGTAGTTTGTATTTACATGCAATGAGATTAATTCACCTGTTCCAACTTTTGCTTGAACTTTACATGGTGCGTATGAAAGAACAGCAAGACCATTATCGGTTGTTGACATCCATAATCGTGAAACAAATTTTGGCCAACCTTGATGCATATTAGCTGTACAGCAGCCAAAATTTGGTTCAAGTCCAAACATATTTGATTCATCCCCATTTAGCGTCCAATTTCTTCTTGCCTGAGTACATAAGACTTGATTTACCTGTTGGTCATACTGATGTCCGTGCCAATCCGCGGTAATTGTTGCTGGTAGGGCATTAAACGTTACCTTCTCCAAGATATCTGCATATTGACCATCACCAAATATCCTAGTTAAATTCTCTAAAGAAAACATATATTCTACAACGGCACACAGTTCAACACCCTGACTTGGATGGGTGCCTGCTAACCATTCATCTCCAGAAAACATCCCATGTACCTGTCCATGATAATTCATTAAACTTTTGATCCCTTTTAAGGAAGCTGCTTTGTCCCTTTCGTTTCCCGTTTGCAGATAGGATAAGGCAGGATATTTCAAGCTCATAGCCACATTGACAACATGCACACGGTGGTCAAATCTGGTTTGGTATCGCCAAAAGGGAAAGTCAGAATAAATTTCCGTCCAATCAATCGTTTGCTTCCGTATAATTTCAGCCAGCTCAAGCAGCCATTTTTCCCCTGTACGATTATAAAGCCAATGAAGGCAAAGCATATTTTCTGCCCCTCGTGCTTCTCCCCATTGACTTAATGGTCGCTCATTTATGTGCTTTCTCTGATATTCAAAATACTTTAACATAAATGGAATGACACGCTGATCACCCGTTACCTCTTCATATTGAATTAACACTTTTAACATGACCATCCTGCACCACCAATCATCGTTGTTGGCAGGTCCGAATTGCCCTTCTTCTGTTTGACTTCCAAGTGTCCAATCCATCCATCTCTGAACTTTATTAATTAATTTCTCGTCATTTAACAAATAGGCAAGCGGTAATAATCCATCTAAATAATAGGGCCCCCTCTCCCAGCTTTCACCAGTACCACCAAGCCAGCCGCTGTTTGCACCGACATCATCCCAATAATCACTGAGTTTTCCAGTAAGTCCATTTGCTTGGATCCGTAATTGATCTTTTAGCCATCCTTCCGGTTTAATTGCCCCTAAAGGCAACTCTAAGAATGGAGTTTGTAATAATTCATTTTGCAATACGTTATTCATTTAGTTCAGCTCCTTCGAATCTGCCAAATTTTTGTGAGAATCTATCAATCTCAACTAGTTTTAATATTCTGTAAATTAAGTAAAAGTATATCCCTTTACCAATATCAAACAAATATACAAACTGAACCTATTTTTGTAAGATATGAACGAAATAAATTTTAATTATTCATTATATTTTGTTAAAATAGTGCTAGAAGGTATCTGATCACTGAGTAATGGAGGCATTTCATAATGACGTTTTTACAATTTACCGTTCCTTCAATACCCCATTATATAATGTGTGGAGAGGACACCTATTACATCAACCATTCTCATCCTAATAGAAGAAATATTGATGTATTTGATTTACTTGTTGTAACCGGAGGTACCCTTTTTATCGGGGAAGAAAATGAAAAATGGGAAGTGACTACTGGTCAAGCATTGATCTTAAGACCCGATCGTTATCACTTTTCAACAAAAGCTTGTGATGAAGAAACGCATTTTTATTGGCTGCATTTTCAAACCATTGGAAAATGGAAAGAAGTAAATGAAATAAAACAAAAGGAACAAAAGCATACAATTCCGATAACTCCTTTTCATCAAAGTGAGTTATTCACCATTGACCTTCCCAAGTATTGTACTTTGTCTAATCCCATCGGGTTTTATGAGAATATTAGAAAGCTATTATTGTTAGTTGGTAATCTTTCCAACAAAGCACGTTTACAAGAACAAGCCATTTTCCATGATATATTAATGGATTTACATAGAGAACAGCTACCTAAAGTAACTTCAAATATTATGGAAATTGCTGAGAAAGCAGCGGTTTTTCTGCAGCAAAACTTCCAAAATTCCCTCACCTATGAGCAACTTAGTGAAGTATTAAACTTCCATCCAGCCTATATTACTAGATGCATGAAGCAAGTATATGGATGTACCCCACAAGAATATTTAACAAAGTACCGGATAGAGCAGTCTAAAATTTTCCTCCTAAATACAGACAAATCAGTTAGTGAAATAGCAGAAAAAGTTGGATTTTCAACGATTTCATATTTCACCAAAACCTTTTCCAAGTTTTTAAAGATGTCGCCATTAAAATTTAGAAACCAATTTAGATAATTTGTTGTAAAAAAAGCAGCCCCCTTCCGATGAAGGGGGCTGCACTCTAGTTCGAAGACACTTGTTGACCAGTTACCAACGGTGTTTCCAACTTACACTTTGGCTCTAAGCTATACTTTAGTTTCCCAATTTTTAATTCAACTATATTAACTGAAAAGTTCTCTACTACTATTTTTTCTTTACTAAATTGGATATTTAACCGGCTCCCTTTCCATAGGAAGGGAAATGATAGTTCTTCTGCAAAACTCGGTAGGACAGGATTTAATTCCAGTAAATCTGATTGGATGGCGTTCCTTACTCCTGCAAATCCATGGATCATACACTGCCACACCCCTCCAGCATTGGCAATATGCACACCTTCCGAAGCACCTAGTGTTTTCTGATCTAAATCGATTCCTACCGTTTTCAAAAAGAACGTTTCAGCCTCTTCCCTCAAACCTAACCACGAAGCAATAATGGAATGTGTAGAGGGCGATAATGAAGAATCATGAGTTGTAATAGGTTCATAGTAACAATACGCGGATGCCATTTCTTTCACAGTGAATTGATTAGGGAACAACATCATTAATGTTAATACATCTGCTTGCTTTAAGCATTTCGACCTATACATCTTTTCTTGTGAAACAAAATGTCCAAATGGTCGTGAACGGTCTGGCCAAACTTCATCAAAGTCAATATTTTCATAGCTCTCGAAATCATCTGATTGTAGGATTAATCCTTGTTCTTCGTCCTTCGGAATCGATAACCCATTACCCACTCTCTCGAATTGCTCTAGTTCATTTTTCGATAATAAAAGTTTGTTCCATATTGTTGAATACTGTTCATAACTATACTCTTTTAAAAGTTTGACCGCTTCTAATGTTTTATCCAAATTAAACTTTGCGAGAAAATTCGTAAAGGCATTGTTTTTTGATAAAGGGGAATATTCGTCAGGTCCCATTACACCTGATAAGTCATAATGGCCATCTTCTCTTTCATAAACCCTGCTAATCCAATAGCGTGAGGTTTCTATTAATATTTCAAAACCATACTTTAATAAAAAATTGATATCATTAGTAGCTTTGAAATAATGCCATAAACCATAAACTACATCTGCTGTAATATGGATTTCATGGTCAGCATATTGCCAGTTTGGACACTGCTCTTCACCTGTTAGCCCAGATTCCCAAGCAAATCTTGCCCCCCTATATCCATATTGTATGGCATTCTTTTTTGCCCCTTCAAGTGTGTTATAGCGATATAATATGAGGTTTCTCGCTGCATCAGAGTTTGTATATAAGAAAAACGGCAATAAATAAATCTCAGTATCCCAAAAATACCTTCCGAAATAAGCTTCTCCCGCATGTCCCTTGGCATCAATCGCAACACGTGGGTCCTTTCGTGCATTACTCCTTATTAAATGATATAAACTGAAGCGGATTGATTTTTGCAACTCATCATTTCCAACAAGCTTAATATCACATTGATTCCATAATTGGTTCCAAACAGATTCAGTGCCTTTTAGTAACTTCTCATATCCTGCCAATGACTTCTCCGACAGAGTATCCTTCACTGTTTCAAAAGGATTTTGACCGTGCAAATCTCTGTTAGTTGCAACAGCACTTAATTTAGTAAACTCATAGGAAAGATTTTCTTCTACATCCCTTTCTGCTTCATAGTAGATATGATGCTCTTCCTCTTTTACGACACATTCAAAAGGAATATTTGAATTAATGCATGCACCCTGCACGACCTGGCTTCCCTTATCAGTAACAACCTCAACCCCTATAAAATCTTTTTCTACAAAAGATTGAAAAGAAGAGAAATGGTTATATCCATTTGTTCGAACGTTCCCATTAATCCCCGTGTTGATTTTTAATACACCATTCCCCTTTAACACCCTAATTCGAATCCGTTGAACACTAAGATGATCACATTCCATGCTAATAAATCGTTCAAACTCAACCTGAATTTCTGCGCCACTAATGGTCTGCCATACAAAACTGCGATTTAGAGTGCCGTTCTTCATATTAAGGTTTCGTTTATAAGCATGGATTGTTCCTTGTTCCATCCTTAGGGGTTCTTCGTTAAACCATACGCTCCACCCAATCATATTGGGAAGATTGACCATCACTTCTTTAAGCAACGGATGATTCCCCACAATGCCGGGAACAAAGGTCCCCCATTTCGACTTCATATGATGAGACTTTTCTAAGGTAACATTCATTGGCAGTCTCATGTATTCTAGGGATTGTTTTTCTTCAAGGATCCCTTCCTCCAATGCGCCCCTTATGGAAAGATACCCATTACCGGTAGTAAAAGCCCCTTCATAATGCTTCAGTCGTTCAATTTGGAAGGGCCCTTCCGAGATAATCCAATTCTCTTTTTGTGACATCAATATTTCTCCTTTTAGATAGTGATTAACTAAATGCAAGAGTCATAATTTCCCATGGGGCCAAGCCTACTAGTACTTCCGTTTGATTCGGTTGATTTTGTGCTGTTAATTCCTGAAGAGGTATACCTTGGAAATCAACGGTCTCCACCTTTGTAAAACCATGATTTATTGTCATTTTTGCAGTATTGATTTTTTCATCGGAGTAATTAATAAATCTTACCATATACCGATCGTTTTCTACGTAAAATGCGGAAAGGATAATCTTCTCATTTTCTATTTGTAAAAGTTCCTCCTCCAATTTCTCCGCATTTTCTACAATTGGATAATGAGCTCTTACTGCTTTTGATCGTTTCGCACTTTCCCATGGTGTATGTGCTGAGAAATCTAACGAGAAGGTCCAAGTATAATCACCGAATACTTTATCTCTCGCCAAAAGATGCATGATTTTTCCAGATTCACTTGCTCTTTCCAGCTTAACCTTTTGGACACCCGGGTGAATAAGGGTAAAGCCATTATTATCACCCATCACTCTCATGTAGGTATTAGCATATAGATCATTGATCTCGGTTTTTTCTTCACCAAAAGGGTAGTCCCGATAATAAACAGCATTCGGTAAGTGATGTTCAAAAACAGCATGACAATTAAGGGATAAATTCACCCCTGTGTAAAAATAGGATTGGCATTTAATTTCCTTTGTTTGATGATTAATAATTACCCTTGCTTCTGCAAATGCTACTGGGGTTTCGGTTGTATAAAGAGTAAGTAAATCGCAATGCAGCAATAATACACTCTCCAGTTCATTTTTAGATTCCACTTTAGCTTTAATTCGTGATAATGAAATTTGATCAGGACAATGGGTAGTTCCATCAAAAGCAAATGTAAAAATCTCATGTGCAGGGCTTAAGGCTGGATACATACTTGTATGTTCATTCATTTTTGCAATTGGGCCAGTAAACCCGGTGAAATTTACCGTTTGATTTGAACTTTTCTCACTAATTTGGATGGACCACGTGCCCTTCTTCCAGCTTACTTTGAAGTTTTCATCTTCAATCCAATCATCACCATAGGCAACCTGGTGCTTATAGGTTTCCTTTTCTTGGCATTCTTCTATTGTAATTGTTGTTGTTCCTACTGCAGGGACCTCCAATGCCAGTAACCCTGTAACAGTGTGGTCTGTTTCCTTAAGGATGGTAAACGGCACCCTCTCCTCATTTTTCTTCAAAATGAAATTAGCGTTTTTCTTTTCCATCTCAAATGGTATCGTTTGGAATGACGAAACCCCGTTATAATTGGAGATAGTTAAATAGGATTGATTCTCTTCATCTGACCTAAATAAGCTTTTTAGCTGAGAAGAGCATGTTGAGATAATATCATGATATTTTTTTACACCGTACGAACCTGCTTTTGTCTCGATCCCATCCTCTGTAAAGGCACGATAACCCCTTGCAGCGGAAAAATCATGATTTTGCAGGATAAGAAATTGTTTCCAAAGATTTGCTAATAGTTCTTTATTAACTGCTGAACCGTTTTTTAGACTCCTAATAGCAGATACCGTTTCATAGGCTAACAAGGCCTGTTCAGCCTCTTGGTCAATAATAATTACCTTATCACCATCGTATCCCCATCCACCATCCTGGTACCAATTGTTCTTGTAATTGGATTGATCGAGAGGAATATAAATAGATTGTAAGGTTCGTCCTTCAAGCTCATAATCAAAATACTCTTGCAGAGATACAGCTTTGCCGCCCCATTCTTCCACATGTTTAATTCCTTTTTCAAATGGAGTAGCACTGGCACCCCAATCCATGCCTGGAGCCCATACTTCCACCCATTGAAATAATAATGGCTTATTGTAATCTTGCAGTCTTTCTTTATACTCACTGTAACCCGTATATTGTCTAACACAAGAAATCATTAAATCGTTAGCAGGTACAGTAGGAATTTCCGTTCCGTTAATTCCCTTCCAACTGATCATTGCTTCATTTAAGGGCATAACCTGCCCAGAATTTTGGTTTTGCAAGGATGCGTACTGGAAACCGCTTTTAATTAAGAGCTGAGGTAATTGAGGATGAAACCACTGTTCTTCAACTAAGAAGGCCCGAATGTCGTAGTCTAAGACCTGTTTAATCGTTTTTCTTCCAATTGTAAGATGACGTATGTTCGGTTCCCAACCATAATCTTGACCAAATGGCTGGCCATATGTTCCTCCATCAACGGCAGCTTTGCCTTCAGAAATATACCTTTTTAACCTCTCAATACATGCAGGGTCTTCTTTTTTAACTTCTTCATAAGAATAGGCATCAAGTTCCATTGAAACCTTTAATCCCGGAAACTCATCTGCTGCATCAAGCATTTTATGTATCGTATATGCAGTCGAGAACGTTCGGTCATATTTTTTCCCGGCATACCAGCCTGATGGGAAAGCAAATCCTATTCCTCCCTGTGTCCAGTGATTACAGAAAAAATAGTAGAAGTTTGGTTTTTCCATGCGTTATCTCTCCTTTATTTACCTAGATTCTATTTAGCTTATATTTTTGATTGAATCATCAATTTTGGTTTCTCACACGTACTTTGGAGTTCTATCTGGGATCCCTTTTTTGCTGACTTTAAGATACTATGCATAATATCAAGGACGTGAAAGCCCACTTCTTCGTTAGCTTTATGCTTATCACCTTGAAGAATGGCATGTGCCATATCTGAAACGCCTATTCCCCTGCTATTTTCTGTGTAGCCAAACGTAATCGGCTGCTTCCTCCACTCGCTCTCATGTTTTTTCCTAATTTGGATAGCCCCATTGTATCCATTAGGGTCAGGTACCAACATGGTCCCTTCTGTACCATATATCTCGATACAAGGTAGTTTTGTGTACCAAATATCAAAACTTGTTACTAGGCTACCGATTGCACCATTTTCAAACTCTAGCACTCCATTAATATGAGTCGGTGTCTCCACCTGTATCTTCTCCCCAAATTTTGGATTGCTTGTAATGGTACGTTCAGGGAATGTAATGTTCGCCATTGCCGCTACTTTTCTTACAGGACCTATTAGATGAATTAACGCAGTTAAATAGTATGGTCCCATATCAAATAATGGCCCGCCTCCATTTTTATAGTAAAAATGGGGATCCGGATGCCAGCTTTCATGACCATGACATAACATAAAGGCATGTGCAGCTACGGGAGTTCCGATTGCTCCATTTTCGATTAACTCTCGGGCGGTTTGTATGGCTCCCCCTAAAAATGTATCGGGTGCGCATCCAATCCGGACATTATTTTTTGCAGCGAGATCGATTAATTTTCGGGCATCCTCCCTTTCGATGGTAATTGGTTTTTCAACATAGACATGCTTTTTGCTTTCAATAATTTGTTTAGAAACTGAAAAGTGCGCCTCCGGTGTTGTCAGATTTAATACAATATCAATATCCTTTTGTTTTAAAAGCTCCTCAGGAGTGAACACATAAGGAATCTGGTATTTGTCTGCCTGCTGACGTGCCTTTTCCACTTGAAGGTCAGATAGAGAAATCAGATTAACATAATCAAATTTTTTGAGATTTTCTATATAGATACTGCTTATATTCCCACAGCCAATGATCCCCACATTTAATCTATTCTGCACAAACAATCCTCCCTCACTCAATAGCGGATGCCCATAGAATTCCGTTTTTAACAAGGGTCCAGCAATTTTTATTCATTAAATCCTCTGGTTTATGTCCAATGGAGCAATAAAATACCCTTCCTTTTCCATAGGTTTTTGTCCATGCAACTGGCATATCGATTTGGTTCGTTCTAGTGGCAGCCAATATATGAATGGATGGATCAATATGCATATAGTAAAGCTCTGATCTCATTTCAAAATCATTTACACCCTTTGTAACAACATGTTCTTTATCCTTTATAGCAACCGAATACTCAACATCTTGCCCACCTGGGTGTGCTACAAATTGTCCACCGACCATAAACTGATATTCTGTATCATTCCTGAATGCATCCCCCATGCCTCCATGAATTCCAGCAACCCCCGTGCCATTTCGAACAGCATCTAAAATAGCGGATAAACAATCATAAGGTATTTGACCCATGGTCCAATTTGGAATAATTAACTGATAATTCTTTAATGGATATTCAGTGTGGATAGATTGCAAAGAATTGATAATATCCACTTCAAATCCTTCTGCAACTAACATTTGATTGAATATTCCGGTAATTTCATTTGGATGATGGCCATCCCAACCACCACTAAGAATGAGTGCTCTTTTCATAAGCAAAATCCTTTCTATAAATGTGGTTAAAAAACAACTCCGCTATGTAATATGATATTTGCATATGGAGTTGCTTCTCCTGTTCGAATAACTGCTTTTGCAGCTTTTATGATTCTTTTAAACTCTTCATGTTTTACGAATTCAAGTGTTTCCATTGGCATCAAACTCTCTATTTCATTACAAATCTTTAAATTATGATCTTTTATTTCCAATGCCATTGTGGCTTTTTCGACAACAAAATCGTCTAGAACCGACCTTAAAACATCTGAAAATGAAGGATTTCCAATTGTTACAGCTAAATCGATTCTGGTAGTTCCTTCTGGTATGGGTAGTCCGCAATCTGCGATTACAATGTAATCGGTATGCCCCATTTTCGCCAATACACTGGCGATTTCACTATTGAGAATCCCCTTCTTTTTCATTCAAAATCCCCTTTACTTAAATAGTATTAGTGTACATTTCTTCTGCTTTTTGAAAGGCTTTATGACAAATCATGTTTAAAAGGTAGGCTGTTAAACTACCAGAAAATAGCATTACAATTGGGAAGTGAGAAACGATGATGAAAGTGCTGATCATAAGCAAAATGGCTAAAAGTAAATATAGTGGTCTTAAGATAGCTAAGAAGAATGAGTTTTTTATGATACGAAATGATGTGTTTTTATAATGAACCAATACTGGGAAAAGGTAGAGAGAAGTAATAATAAAAATTGAAATAATAATGACTAACAGTAGCTTTAAAAGTAGATTTTGTGCCGTTAAACGAAAATCTATGTATATGGAAACACTGACAATTGTCCAAATCAATCCAATTAGCATACTTTGAATAAAATTCTCCTTAAATAATTGAAAATAGGTTTTAACAACTGGAGGCTCTAATTTCATATTCCATTTTCTTACTACTCCGAATAGAGCAGCCGTCGCAGGAAAAATCGTAACAACAGGTAAGCACATCAGAACCCATAAAAAGTTTAGAATGATAAAATCTACCACTGTGTTCAACCTATTATAAAGTTTGTTATCTAGAATGTTCATAATCTTCTACTCCTTTTTATGAGTTGGCCAGAAGGGTATCTCTTACATCGCCCTCCTGGCCTGCTTACATTAGTGACTTAAGTAATCCAAATGTGCTTGCATAATAGCAGCATATTTCTCAGAGATTTTTTTGCCAAATTGAGCATTAATTTCATTTTTCAGTGCCTTTAATGCTCCTAAATAGTCCTGTCTATTCTCACTTTTTTGCATTTTAGTAACCTTGGCAAGTAAGCTCTTGATTGTACCCTCATGTGAAATTTCTCCAGTGTCCTTTCCAAAAAGAACGAGCTGATCTAATTGTTCCCTATCATAAGGATTCAACTGCAACACTTCAAATTCCTTCAATTCTACCTTTGTTGTAAGATCATGGTTAAGTAAAACTCTTACCTTATTTGTTCTAACAGGCTTAAATATCAGTTGGTTAAACCCTTTATGAATATTGGAATCTGCATATAAAGTCTCTACATTCCTCCATTTTTCTCCGTCCCAATATTGGAAACTAAAATTTTCTGGTAGCTTACTATCGGAATCACTTTCGTTAAAGAAAAGGTTTGTATCGTAAATCAGCTTTTCTTTAGAGAAATCCAATTGAACCCAGTCCTCTTTAGATTTTGATCCTAAGGTAGACCAACCATTTTCTTCTTTCACTGAACCATCAATTGTTTGCCAAATCCGGTCTGCTGGTACAGAGAAGGTTTGCCATCTCTTCTGTTCGCCACTATGGCCCACTCCATATCCACCCTTGCTTGGATTTTCAAAGGAATAGTCAATCAGTCCTTTGGAGGTATATAGCTTTAACCAGCCGGTTCCTAAAAAGGACTCATCGACCCAGCTACCATCCACATACTTTCCAAATTTCTCTGAAACTCCTATTTGTTTTGTCGGCCAACGATAGTGGTCGTATGAACCATCTGGTGCGATTACTTCTTGAGTAATAGCGATGGCATACTGATGCCCTGGCTTTAATCCTTCATAATCAAACTTAACCTTCGTTTCAATGCCCAGATTTATTTTTGATTTTTCCACTTTAACCTTTGAAACGGCATCACCAACTGGCTTATTATCCTTTGTTTCGTACAATTCCACGACCACATCACTTACTGTATCAGGATCTGTACCCTTTCTATTAATTAGAATGCCTACATCCTCCAAGGTTATATTTTGTGAAATGGAGGAACTTGCTGCTACAACCGGAACTGACTCTCCAAATGAGTTACCGGCCACATTGTTTGTATTGTACGCTTCAAATCCATAAATGGCTGTATAGGTTGGAATCACATTTCCCACATGATGAGTGACTACGACGCGAAGTTTAGAAGTTTGAATCATATCAAATGTAATCCTATTTAAATTCCCATTAGGTTTATCTGAATCCTTAGCTGGATGTAATACAGGCTTCCAATGAGCACCATCCCAGTACTCTACTTGATAGTTATCCGGTTTCCATAAATAATCTTTGGATTCTGTACCACTTGGATTCTGATAGAAATATACATCTAACCGATTCACATCTCTTTTGGTACCAAAATCAACTCCATACCAATCATCTCTCACCTTACTTCCGTCAGCATGATAGGAACTCCATTTTGGAGTTAATCCCCCATCGAACGAATGGTTTCCTTGAAGTGGTGCCCACTCTGATCCATCAGCAGAAGAATACGAGTAAATTGGTTTTGGATAACCTGTTTTATCCTTATTTGCAGCTACATTTACAGAAGCATCCACTGTTTGTGAACGGTTGGTAATTTGTAAGGCATCAATCCAAAATTCAGATATACCGCTTACCCCAGGTCCTTCATCAATCGTAAGGTAATTTATAGCCTTCATTGATGGACTTCCGTGTTTTTCAACTGTCCATTCTTTATTGCCTGAAAGGGGAATTTCTAATTCTCTCCATCCGGACCTTTGTTCACTAATAGGGGCAAATAATTGCTCCAGATATGCGGTACTTGGTGTGAATGTTAGATAATTATTTTCGTCTTGGTAAAGCTGAACTATAGGCTTTTTATTCCAATCTTGCCTTCCATCTTCACCATTAAATTTAAACCAGAAGGAAAGCATATTTTTATCGCTTGCATCCAATTGCAAATTCTTTCCTTTTGGATAAAGCAATGTATGATTGGTTCCGGAACCAGCCGTTACGGAGATAGAAGCATCCCCTTTTATCGCATTACTCTTATCCTTTTTTACAGTGGCACCCTGACTTGAAATTTCCCAGTTCGCAGTATCATCTGTTCCAATTTCTGTACCTTTTTCTGTTACGTAAACGTTGATATAGGATAAGTCTGACAGCTTGCCGTTATTGACTGTTAAACCAACACGATAAAATCCTGGTTTTTCATATTTGTGACTTACGACTGGAGATCCCTCGATATTTCCATCGCCTAAATCCCATCTATAACCAAGCCTACCTCCATTCGGGTCGTTACTTCCAGAAGCATCGAATGTAACAATGTCTCCCACTTCAATAGACCGGCTAGAAACTGTTGCTTTTGCTTGTGGAGCTTTGTCATCCATTGAAGCTTCTCTTTGAAAAACATCGCTGACATTCGAATCAATTTTTATCGCATCCGAATCGTTATTGGTTATTTGATTTCCTGCAATATCGAGCCATTCGGCATTCTTCATATATATGCCATAACCCTTGTATCCTCTTGGATCGTTTTGATTGTTATAAATCTTATTTTGCTGAATGACCCAATGGTAAGCAGGATAATCTACATTGTAACGAATGGCTACACCAGGACCATTGTTGTCGTGAACATCATTGCCGATCATGGTAAAATGGCTGCTTGCTCCGTTTACAACTGCAATTCCTGCATTTCCAAATGCCTCTGGTGCATTTTGGATATTTGTTCCATTGAAAGCTGCTTCATTTTCTCTTAATACGGTGTCATCAGATCCGCCAAGCCAAAAACCATAGCTTGAATGGTTGGCTTTGTTCCTGACATAGGTGTTTCCTGGTGACCAGCTTTCAATCGCATTATTATTAGCGTATGAGGCATCGTTCTCTTCAAAATAGTTCCCCGTACTAACCCATCCGTTTAAAACTCGGATGAAGATGCCATCTCCACCATGGGTGAAGTCATTGCGATATAGCTTATTATTATTAGAACCTGTTTCCATTAATAGACTTGTAGAGTCCCTAGCATGAGTCTCTCCTGGATCAATTCGAATGCCGTAGCTGAAATTGTTATCACTGATTGTATTTTCAGAGGCATGCCACATTTTTAGGCTCACATTCGATGTATGTGAAAAATCATTTTTCTCTACTTTGTTACGATCACTATGATGCAGATTTAATCCGTTCCAGACATTATTGCCTTTATTATTCGCAATTGTACTTCCTGTCACATGATCAAGCATGACAGCAGAATATGCTTCTCCATCCCCCCATCCAAAATCAGGGTTTGTATAGTTATTGGAAAAATCATTATTAGTAATCGTCCATTTGGATCCATTTTTCACCAAAAGTCCATATTGAAATCCCTTAGCCTCAATATTTTTTAACGTAATTCCTGATTTCCCGTCACTATAAATCCCTGTTCCTTGAAAACTATCAGGTCCTTTAGACTCTTCTCCAGGTCCCACTAGGATGGCACCATTTCCATCAAGTGTAATATTATCTGAGTCTAAAGTAATACCTCCACCAGTAGAAAAGTCATAGATTCCCGGTTTTAGAACCGTATTTTGTGTTATAATCATACCAGGAGTTGGAACTACACCTTCAGCGTTTGATACCGTTACAATTGCCCGTTGTGTGATATCACCGCTGGTTGCGATTAATGTGGCAGTTCCTTCTTCTACTGCTGTTACTACTCCGTTATCAACCTTCGCCACTTTTTCATTGTCAATTGACCAACTTAGCGCCGGATTATTAATTTCTTCTCCATATTCGTTTAATGCCTTTACTTTTACAGTCGTAGTTTCTCCCGTTCTTAAATTGATATATTTTGGTGAAACCTCGATCGACTTAATCTGATTGGACTCTGCCTTAGAAACTGTCGTATACACCTTTAACCATCCATCACCTAAGAAGGATTCATCTACCCAATTTCCTCCTGCAAATTTCCCAAAGTATTCATTACTGTTTACTTCTTTTGTCGGCCAGGAATAGTTATGTAGTCCCCCATCTTGTGAAAGTGTCTCCTGGGTTAAGGCAAGCGCATATTTTTTCCCTTGCTCTAAATCCTTATAATCAATATCTACTTTAAGCTCTTCATCGAAAACAACACTTGCTGGATTGACTGAAACAACTTTTAAAGGCTCCCCTGTTGGTTTGTTGTCCTTTGTTGCAAACAGTTCAACTACTAAATTCGTAAGACTGCCTTCTCCTGCTTTTTCCCTAAGAAAAAAACCTGCTTGATTAAGGACACCATTGCCTGGGGATGTAAAGGTTTGCCACCTTTTGATCTCATCCTTCGTTCCTAAAGTAAAGCCCCAAGAATTTGGATTTGAATGAGACAAATCCACGATTTTACTTTCAGGGGTGCTTGCATGCACGCTCGCGTACGACGGAAGCAGCATCATGAAGGTTAGAGCGATGGTCCCTGCCCTTTTTAAAAAATTCCACCTTTTCTTCATTGCATCCTCTCCTTTTTGGATTGTTTATTGTTAATAGAGGCGATTATAAAAACATATATAATCGCCTCTCTATAACCATTAATCTTTCATTCTACTTAAGGTTCTTGTCGTAGAAATCCTGATACGCTTTAATGACTTCTTTGCCACCAGCTGCTTCCCACGCTTTCTTATAATCACCCCATAGTTTATCAACTTCTTTTTCATTTTTTGCGGTGATCATTTTTAAGAAAAATACAGCTTTCACGTTATTTTGGATATTGCTCCGCTTATCCTGCACGGATTCAATGTAAACCGCATGGAATGGATTTGGTTCATTATAATATCCGCCATATTTAACGGCAGTCTTCCAGTTAAATTCCTTCCCTGCATCCTCATCACTTACAAACATGTGTACATTTTTCAATGCTTCTTCATACGTAGGATAATCTTGTACCGGAATATATCCATGAACAGTGGAAAGGAATCCCCACCATAGCGGATGGTCATAGCCATTGGCTTTCACATCGTAATCCTTTTCCCAGTTTGCTTTATTTCTGTCATATACCCCATCATCAGTTAATGTTGTATAATGTCTTCCCTTGACACCTGCAACCAGCAATTCCCTTCCTTCCTTACTATTCACAAATTCGATAAACTGAAGTGCTTTATCAGGATGTTTCGATGTTTTAGGAATCCCAATCATCATCCACCATGCTGAACCCTGAGAAGGGATAAACTGATGACCATCTGCTACAACCGGTGGAAGAAATGCAAGTTTAGCACCTGAGTCAACCTTTTGAATATTCGTCTCAAATTCAGCTATACGAGAAGTCCAAATAACACCAGCTTTATTTGCATATAGATATTTGGCATTTCCTTCATCAACATTTTTTAAATTTGAGAAGTCTTTATTCATAAGACCCTCGCGGTATAATTTATTAATAAACTCAAACCCTGCCTTTGTATCGTCTGTAGTTTCAAGGGGAACTACTTTTCCGTCACGCATTACATAATCTTCAAAAAAGCCTCCGAAGCTTCCTCCAAAGCCATGAATGACTCCGTCTAATTCCCCAAAATTATCAGGTGCCGGCATTGTTACCTGCAACCCAATGGTGTCAGCCTTACCATTTCCATCTGGGTCCTGTTCCTTAAATGCCTTTAATACCTTATAGAAATCATCCATTGTTTTAGGCATATCTAAATGCAATTTGTCGAGCCAGTCTTGCCGAATATACATGGCTGTATCCTGTCCGTGATGGGAACCAGGAATGAAATATTTATTCCCATTTACCTTTAAACCTGCAAAACTTTTCGCATCCGTAATGGATGTGATAAAAGGGTACTCCTTTTCTTTTCCTTTTATTAAATCACTAAGGTTATACATTAAACCGTCCTCCGACCATTTCCTCCACGGATTAGCTTGAAAGTCGGCCTGAATAATATCAATTTCCTCTTTTGATTGCATCATTAAGTTCGTTTTGTTATTAACCTGGTCCCACGGAGCAGTAATAATTTCGACATTCACATTTAATTTTTTACCAATTTCCTGGAATACCGGATCTTTACTAGTATCATCCACGTTAGCAGGTCGGAAAATTTTCAGTGTAACTTTTTCATCTGAATTGGTCGTACCCTTTGTCCCCTTTTTTGCAACATCCTTGCTTCCACCAAAACAACCGGTTAACATCAAGACCCCTATACATAAAACAATCAAAAAACTAAACCAATTCTTTCTCATAAGATCCCCCTCTTATTTTTTGTTTCACTTTTTCCTACTCTTTTACAGACCCGAGCATAATGCCCTGTACAAAATGCTTCTGTACAAACGGATAGAAAATCAAAACAGGAATGACGCTGATAATAATAATGGTTGCTTTTAGCATTTCAGGAACTTGCCTTGCCAGCCCTGTTGACATAAAGTTTTGGGAACTCAAGATCATATTTCTCAAAAACAACGATAAAGGGTACATTTTTTGATCTGAAATGAACAGCATAGCCATGAACCAATCATTCCAATAAAATACTGCGTAAAATAGAATGATAGTCATTACAATTGGTTTGGAGGATGGAAGAATGATTTTAAATAAAATTTGAAAATCATTACAGCCATCCAACTTCGCAGATTCCTCCAAACTCTCTGGAAGTGACGAAAAATAGTTCATCATAAGAATTAAGTTAAACGTGTTTATAGCCATTGGAAGAATCAGTGCCCATATTGAATCCCTCATTTGAAGGGAATTGACCAAAATATATAAAGGAACAATTCCTCCGTTAAAGAACATCGTGAAAATCATAAAAATGAAGAAAAATTTCCTTCCCTTTAAATGCTTTTTAGAAAGGACATAGGCACCCATGGCTGTTAAGATCAAACTGATTATGACTCCTAACAAAGTAACCGTTACACTAACACCTAACGAACGGAAAATTTGAGCGTTGGTAAGGGCGTATTGATAGGTTTCAAGCGAGAAACTATTAGGGATGATATGGTAAATATCTTTATAAAATCCTTCTTCTGATGAAAGTGATATGACCAATACATACCAAAATGGATACAAGGTTACTAGCGTTAGAATGCCGAGCAATAAATAGTTAATGTAATCGAACAAATGGAATCTTTTCATTTTGCGTTCTTTCCTGGGAGAGTGTTTTACTTGCTTTGGATTAAAAACTTTCGAACTTCCCTGATTGGGGGATTTGATTGTTTCCATTGCATCACCTCTAATAAATTCCCTGATTACCTGTACGTTTTGCTAAAAAATTGGCTAGTAATAACAGTGCAAAGCAGATACCAGATTTAATTAAACCTGCTGCTGCAGGAATACTTATGTTGGTTGCATTGGTGAGGTTTCTTACAATGTAGGTATCGATGATGTCAGAAGATTCATAGACAACGGGATTGTACAAGTTGTAAACCTGATCAAACCCCATTTGGAGAATGTTTCCTATTTGAAGAATTAACATGATGGCAATCACATTTCGTATGCATGGGATCGTTACGTAAATGATTTTTTGGAAACGATTTGCCCCATCTATGGTGGCCGCTTCATAAAGAGTGGGATTAACTCCGGCAATAGCTGCAAGATAAATAATGGTATTCCAGCCAACTTCTTTCCAAATATCCGTTATTATAATCATTGGCCGAAAATATTGGTTTTCTAAAAAGAAATTAATTTGCTCCAATCCTAATTTCGATAGGATGACATTTATTACCCCTGTGTCCAAGGACAAAAAGGAATTTAAGATTCCCGCCAGTACAATCCAGGAGATAAAATGAGGGAGATAAGTAATGGTTTGAACAATTTTTTTAAATTTTATATGGTAAATTTCATTTAATAACAAGGCAAGGATAATTGGAATAGGAAAACCAAAGACAATTCTATAGAAATTAATGATCAACGTATTCCAAAAGGCATTTCGAAAGTTAGGATCTTCTACTAATATCTTAAAGTTATCTAATCCAATGAATTTACTGCCAAAATATCCCGCACTGAATGAATAATCCTGAAAAGCCAGGACAAGCCCATACATAGGGATATACATAAAAATGAAATACCAGAGAATAACCGGAAGAATCATGAAATAAAGAAATTTATTTTTTTTAATATATAACCACATAATTTACTGTTATTCTCCCTCCTTTTTTGTTTATGTAGTTTTTAAATTATCACCCCTTATATGAAACCGGTTACATATTACAGAAAATAAAAAGAATCTATCGGTTATTACATCTGCTCTATGTAACCGGTTACACCCTCTATAAATATCTTATTTCTCCAAAAATAGAAAAATACCTTTATTTTTTTGAATTATTAAAATATTTACTCAGCAAGTTATTTATTACCAGATAAAAAGTCTTCTATCTCCATTTTAGAGGGAATGGACTCCTGTGCTCCGTATCGAGTAACGGTGATAGCTGAAGCTGCAGTTGCAAATTGTAATGAGTCTTCAATGGAATGATTAAGCAGCCTTTTGGAGACTAATGAACCGACAAAGGTATCACCTGCCGCTGTAGTATCCACAGATACTACTTTATATGCTGGGGTAAAAATACTTTTACCAGTAGCGTTTTTATAGTAGCTACCTTTTTTTCCTAATGTAACAATTACTTCTTCTATTCCATGGTTAATTAATTGATCCAGTCCATGAGCAATATCCGTTTCTTTTTCAAACATAATTCCTGTCAAAGTGGATAGTTCTACTTCATTAAGGATCAATGTATGGATAAGAGGAAAAACTTCTTCCGATATTTTCTCCGCAGGCGCAGCATTATAATAGACTGGAATATTCTTTTCTTTAGCTAACTCCATAACATACCTAATGGTTTCCCAAGGAATCTCATTTTGTAGTAATACTGCACTTGGAGTAACAGATTTCAAAAGAAGTTCTTCTATATCCCTTTTTGCCATTAATCCATTAGCACCTTCTGATAGAATAATATGATTTTCTCCCTGCTTATCTACCGTAATAAAAGCCAAACCCGAATTAGTTTCCTTTTCGATTACATTGTCAATGTTCACTAGATTTTCTTTTAACGATTGAAGCAAAGACTCTCTAAAAGGGTCATTCCCAACCGCCCCCAGCATGTAAACATTTCCTCCCGATAGGGATGCTGCCACGGCTTGATTGGCTCCCTTGCCCCCGCTACAATACATGACCCTTGTACTTTTCAATGTTTCTCCTGGCTTTGGACGATTTTCTACATACGTAAAAATATCCATATTAATGCTGCCAACTACCAATAGTATTGGATTTTTCATAGTATACAACCCTTTTATCTCTATATTTTTTCTACTTTAACAGGCTTCCCAGATTGAATGGATTCCCTAATGGCCTCTAAAACTGCAATGGTTTTACCTCCGTCAATTACATCAGGGGTTGCCTTTTTATTCTCGGCCAAGCACCTCGCAAAGTACTCTGTATAATTCACAAACTCTCCTGCATGGTGATTAATTCCTTCAAATTGGAAGTAATGATAAATATCTTCGAAATAGGATTCAACCCGCTCTGGTTCTCCTTCATATTTTACAATGGCCTCTAATTGGGGATATTTCGCAATAAAGGTCCCTTTCGTTCCATAAACACCCACTTCTATCCATGGACGATTATGATGTGCATGCTCTAAACCATATAAACCTAGTACTCTTCCAATTCTTCCAGATTCAAATTTCAAATTGATCACAAATGTGTCATTACCTTGAAATTGGACTTGTTCAGCTATTAATGATTGATTGGCGTAGGCGAAAACCTCCTCCACATCCCCCATATACCATCGAATTAAATCAACCGGATGTGAACAACAAGCAAATAATAAGTCAAATCCACCTTCACGCGCCCATGCCCGGTTTGAATAAAACCATCTCATATCATGAACATAGTGGGTTTCAACAAAGCTTACTTCCCCAAGCTTCCCGGTCTCAAATGCCTTTCTTTGATGTTGCATAGGTCCAAAAAATCTAGAGCTTTGACCAACCAGCAATTGATTTTGAGGATATGACTTTGTTAACTCTAGAATTTCTCTGGCCTCCGCTAAGGAGTTTACTAGCGGCTTTGTACAGATGACATGCTTCCCCGCTTCAAACGCCATTTTAATATGCTGAATATGAAGCTGGTCTGGTGTATAGATGGCGATAATATCAATATCTGCGCTATCTACCATTTCATTGAACTGCGTGTGACCGTTAGGAACTCCAAATTCAGTTTGAACCCTTTTCACCAACTCCTCGTTTACATCACAAACAGCAACGACTGATAATTCAGGGTGCCCGTGGAGCCCTTTTATCAGCCCCTTCCCCTCACCTAATCCTACTACTCCGATTCTGAAGTTCTTCCCAATTTTTGAATGACGGGCATGCCCTTCCATTTACATCATCCTCCTAGCTTTCTTCAACTAAGCTAATCTGCTTTTTATATTTTCGCGGAAGCCGTTCTTTCACTGGTAAGATATCCGGAAACTTTTTATGAGGCTCAAGTTGGTACCAGTATGCTGTACTAGAATAATCATTCATCAGTTTATTGGCATGGCCATGTTCGATTGTTACTTTAATCGACTTTGAAAATTGGATCGGGTCTTCAATATGAAACCTATACATCGAGTTTTTTCCTCTCCACGGATTATCCTCATCCCCTGAATTTAAATGAATACCGAAGTAGGGAGAGCAAAATTCATCTCGCGGACAAAATGCGGTATTAAAATAATCCTCTGTTCCTGTCCCATGGATCGAAGGAAATTTTTCACCATCGATATAGATCATGTCATCTCCTTCCCCATACCAATTATTTTTTTCCTGGAGAAAACAGTCAATATTTAAGTTACAACCAACATAATGACCCTTTCCTTCGGCTTCAAGGATAATATAATTATCCTCGCCTGTTAAATTTGGTTGTTTCCATAGTACATCAAATAAATATTTCTGCCCTTCCTTTGTTGCGCCAAGCGGTTCTTGAAGTGGCATTTCAGTTCCCCAGGTACCTGTAGCATTTTCCCTTCTCCATTGAGCATGAAAACGGCCAATATTATCCTCAAGCTTTTCATATTTTTCGTAATCAATATAAAAGTAAAAATTAAGCTGGCTTTCACATTCATTGACGATTTCAATTTTTGCGGATGAGGAATACGGCATTGAAAAGAAACAATTAAACCCTCTTCCTTTATCCGGCCCCATTACAAGTGGAAGAGACCAAAAATCCTTTGCCATTCCGTGGCCCATTCCGAAAAAATCACCAATGGGCACTTCTACACTTGGATGTTCTTCGCCATCCCAAAACATCCGAACTAAGACCTTCCGGAGATAAAATTCTTCTCCAGAAGGGTTAAACATGGTACACCAAATATGTCTGATTGCTCCAGCACCTTGAATATCAGCAATTACCCTTGTTTCTCCAGTAGCAATTTCGATCCAATCGTAATTACCACCAGTCCGGTCATAACTGGAAATTCTTCCTCGCGTACAGTTTCTAATTCTGGCCAAATCAGCCAAAGAGCTATATCCCATTCCCATAACCAGAATCCCCCCTTAATTCTCCATTAAATATTTAACAATCGTTTCAAACAAATAGAGTCCCGCCGTATTTTGAGTAATACCCGTTGGCTGTGAACCTAATCCGCCTTCAAACCTTAGTGTAGTCGCCATTAATTTTCCAGATCCTACCTCTGTTTCAAATAGATAGTTCGTTAAATCAAAAGTCCTGGCATCAAGTCTATCAATTAGCGGAGTGTACTTTGGAAGAGAGAAATGGTCAAATGCTGTGTCAGTGCCTACTCCATAAAGGGTCAAACTAGTGTGATTTTCATGTGGAAAGCGATCGACAATTGGATGAGAATGAAATAACTGTATCGATTCTCTCCAGAATGGCAACTTATTTATTTCAAATTTTCCTTCGCCCCTTTGAATATAGAGAACCCTGCCGCCTTGTTTCATAAATTCATAGTGATGTGGCTGGAGCAATGAGGTTATGATTACATTTGTGTCGGTGATATTTTTATCTAATGATTTTAAATAAGAAAATTCAGGATATATTTTTTCCAGGCCTGTGAGTAGGTGTAGTGGATCCTGTATGGTTATATTGGTACCGAGCGGTTTTAGCAATTCTTTAGGGAAAAGCCAGAATGGCCATTCATTGGTAATCACTTCCGTACCGCAGCTAAGTTGGGCTGAGAATAAAAGTTTCATAGGGACAGAAACCTTTGGTAAAATAACTTCCGCGATTCCAACCTCTTTTGCCTCTCCACTTGAAAGATTTATGTGATTGATTTCACCTGCTGCTAGCAGTGTCTTGTCTTCTGTATTCAATTGCCAAGATAGTGTTGTATTGTGAAGTGCGTCTGATTGGTAGTGGGATATAAATAGGTGAGGTCTAAAGGTGTCGTTTGAGAAATAATTGTAGGAATCCCAGTTGGTTAAACGATCTCCACCATTAATCCAGTTTCTGCGATTGTCCCAGGTCAATGAAATGACCGTAGCATGATTAAATTGTTTAAAGGCTTCCGGTTGATGGTTTGGATTACCAAAGTCATCAAAAATGGAACTTGTTGCAATTGGATTTCCTTTAATAGAGGTTAATACATATCCGGTTATTTTTTGATATGACCGGACCAGTTCTAACACAGCTTTTCGATAAACAAAAGCACTTCTATTTGCATTCTCTACAATCTGCTCGGTGGAAAAAGGTAGATTTAATTCGGCCATTTTCTCCTCTTGACGGTACCAATGCCATCGGTCTTCTTTGGAGCCGGGATTTTCGATAGGGTCATTCTTAAGCCACCATGGGAGTTCACCGCCATAACGCTGTCGTACTTTTTCAATATTCCTAAATACATCGTAATCACAAAATTCGCCAAATACCCAAGGCTTTTCCTCTCTCCAAGAACCTGCAAACTGATTGATTAAATCTCGATAAAAGTGAACATCATTATAAAAATGATAGTCGTAGAAATCAGCATACTCTTTTAGAAGTCCTCCATAACATTCTCCGGAACCACTATTATCACGAATAATTGCGTTATTCGTTAACACTTTGACCTTTTCATATAGGTTTGACAAAAAGTCGGCATTAACAGAATGGTCGAGTTCACAACCAAGAGTCCAAAGAATAATAGATGGGTGATTTCGTATTTCCTTAATAATTCGCTCATATTGGTAATAGACTCTGCTATAAAATTCATCAGAAACCTGGGGCAGCCACATGGGAAGCTCCTGCCATACAAATACACCCATTTCATCAGCAATTTCTAAGTAATCCTTTGTCGGAACATATAAGCAATGTTTCACTAAGTTAAAACCATTATCTTTTACTTTTTGAAGTTCTTCTTGAATTTCTTCCCGCGAAGGAATCGGTGCAATGATATCAGAATACCAGCCCCAATGCAGAACACCACGTAGATATAAAGGATTATCGTTTAAATAAATATGATCCCCCTTAATATGTACATCCTTCATACCAAACCTAGTAGATTCAGTAAAAATCACTTTACCATCAAGCAACACCTCTGTCTCTAGCCTATATAATTGAGGTGTTTCAGGACTCCATAAGCGGATTTCATTCTCAAGATTAATCCTTGTTCGTTGTTTTTCCAAGATAAGAGTATCAGGTATTGTAACCATATTTGATATCTTCTGCTCAATAAGACCATCTGGATTAATTAATGAGAATTTGAATTCAATATTTTCTTGTTTTAATAGATGGTTTTGTAGGTCAAATTCAACTTCAATTTTTGCATTTCTAATGTCCGGTTTGACGAAGATATCTTTTAGCGATACAGGAGGCAATAACTTAATTGAAACAGGTTTCCAGATCCCTCCGAAAATCACCCCCACATCAGGGAAGAAACCAGCTAGACATTCGCGCATCGGAAAGCGTTCTCCTTGTTTATACACTTTTACAAGGATTTCATTTGGCTCTGAAAAAAGAATCTGTTCCGTTATGTCCAGTTCAAAACCGTTCCACCCACCCTCATGCGAACCAACACTTTTGCCATTTAGCCATATTTCACAGAAATAATTAACCCCTTCAAAATGAATGGATAGGGGATTTCCCTCCCAGCTTTCAGGAATGGTGAAATGTTTACGGTACCATACTGGACCATCTGATTTCTTATCCTTTACTGTTTGTTCCCAGCAGCCCGGCACGGTTTGTTTGCTCCAATTAGTTATTGAGGTTATCTCATTTATTTCCTCAATGGGATTTGCAAAATCAACATAGATATCCCAATCACCTGATAAATTTACTTTGTAATCCATATCTATCCTCCAAACAAATTTAAAATTTTTTCGTTGAGTTTCGGATAATTAGTTTTACAGGTAATTCAAAGGTTTTATTTTCATTTAGCTCGCCTTTAATTTTCCGGATTAATACATCCGTTGCTAATGCCCCCATCTCATAGATAGGCTGTGCAATAGTTGTGATATCTGGTTCGGTATATTCTGTCAGTTGAATTCCATCAAACCCGCAAATCGCCACCTGTTCAGGCACTTTTATTCCCATCTCAAGCAATTCCTTTAAGGCGCCGATGGTCATCAAATCATTGCCTGCAAAAACTCCATCAATATCGGGATGAGATAAAAGCAAACGTTTCATCGCTTCCCTTCCGCCTTTAATATCGAATCCTGCTTCTTCAATTAAGGAGTCATCGAACCAATCAAAACGAGAAACGATTTCCTTATAACCTACGAATCTTTCGTATGCAGGAGTTAAATTCTTCGGCCCAGAAATATGAGCAATTTTTTTACAGCCAATGTCCAGTAAATGCTCAACGGCTTCATGGGCTCCCTCAATATTTTGGGACTTTACAATGCTGCAATTATTGTTAGTAAACGGGCGGTCAAGTAATACAACAGGGATTTTTGCATCCTGCAATACTTTGATGGTTTCCTCTTCAAGCGTATTTGAAACGATAATTAAACCATCGATCCCTTTTTTCAGCATAACTTCAATATACGATTTTTCTTTATTCTCAAGATTATCTGAATTACAAAGAAAAACATTAAATTGGTGTTTCTGCGCAACATCCTCAACTGCTCTAGCCAATTCAGGGAAAAAGGGGTTTGAAATATCCGGCACGATCAACGAAATCGTCATCATATTTTTTCCGGCTAATCCCCTTGCTACAGGATTTGGTTCAAAATTCAGCTCTTTCATTGCTTGCAAGACGGTATTTTCTGTATCTTTGTTAACGTAGCCATTTTTATTTAACACACGTGAAACAGTCGCAACAGAAACTCCTGCCATTTTCGCTACATCTCTAATAGTCGCCATATAATCACCTCGTATGTAACCGGTTACACATTAATCAAAAAAAAGAAATAGTTTCCTTTTTTCATTATAAATAAAGAGTGAGGAATTTACAATTGAAAATACAAAATATTTTTAATATTCACTTCATTTTTTTCACGCAAATAATCTATTAATCCATAAATAAAACAGTTTTCAAAAAATAAAAATCGGTACGTAAAAAAATAAAGCCATTTATTAAGACGGCTTTATTTTTTCATCTTTCAAAATTTATTCCTTCATCCCAGCAGATAAATTGGACCCGTCAATAAAATAGCGCTGGAACAAAAAGAAAATGAGAATAATAGGAATCAAAACCATAACTGACATGGCCATTAAATAATTCCATTGGGTTTGAACACTACCTTTAAAAGTTTGAAGTCCCAACTGCAGTGTATAAAGCTTTTCATCACTAAGATACAACAGCGGAGTTAACAGGTCATTCCAAGCTCCTGTAAAGGAAAAAATAGCAACTGTAATTAATGCAGGCTTAACTAGGGGCATAACAATAGACCACCAAATCCGGAAATGGCTTGCACCGTCCATAATTGCCGCCTCACTAAGTTCATTCGGGACAGTCATCATAAATTGCCGAATCAGAAAAATGTTAAAAGCACTCCCTAAAAAAGCGGGTACAATCAGCGGCAGATATGTATTGACCCAGCCTATTTTAGAAAAAAGTATGTACTGAGGAATTAAGGTCACAAAACCTGGAATAATCATAGTCGAAAGAACAAGAACAAAAAGAGCATTTCTTCCTTTAAAAGCTACCTTCGCAAACCCATAGGCGACAAAAGAGTTGACCAGGACATTCCCTACAGTAGTAGCCACTGCAATTAGTAAAGTGTTCATACTCCATCTCGTAAAATCCCCCGTCTTCCACGCCTCGAGATAATTGGAAAAACGAAAATGTTTTGGAAAAAAAGATGGTGGATATTGCAAAATCTCCTGTGTAGATTTTAAGGAAGTGGAAATCATCCACCAAAGCGGTGTCAATAAAACGATACTACCTAATAATAGAATGACGATTACAAATAATTTTTTAAACTTCAATTCCTTCTTAGGGTGAAATCTTATTTCTCCTGAGTCTCTCACTTTTCATCCCCTCCCTCATAGTAAACCCACTTCTTCCCTGCTTTTAAATTGATGACGGTTAACACCATGATAATAATAAAAAGGAACCATGCCATAGCTGAAGCATATCCCATATCGAATGACTTAAATGCATTGTTCCACATGTGAAGATTATAGAAGAGCATAGAATTAGCTGGACCGCCACTGCCATTTTGCGTCATCACGTACGCTTCCTGAAAAATTTGAAAGGATCCGATTGTACTGGTAATCACATCAAAGAAAATGATGGGTGTAATCAACGGAAGGGTGATATGAAAGAACTTTTGCATACTGTTAGCTCCATCTAGTGAAGCTGATTCATACAAAGATGGTGAAATACCTTGCATTCTGCCAAGATATAATAACATCCCGCCACCAACACTCCACATTTTCATCAAAATCAGTGCAGGCTTTGTCCATTTTGGATCAAAAAGCCAATTAGGACCTTCCACTCCAAACATATGTAAAAATTGATTTGCTAATCCCGTAGAAGGGCTTAACAGCTGCATCCATAAAAAATAAACCGCTACACCTGATAGAATCGCCGGAAGATAAAAAATAGTTCGGAAAACATTCATACCTTTTATTTTTTGATTCATTAAGACTGCTGCAATAATCGCTCCGGCTGTAGTCAAAGGAACAGAAAAAACAACATAGTAGCACGTGTTCCACAGTGAAGTCCAGAACATATCATCTAAGGTGAACATCTTTTTGTAATTGTCTAGACCGATAAAATTCATCTTGGATGTAATATTGTAATCTGTAAAGCTGGCAAATAGAGCAAATAACAAAGGCCCTGCTGTTAAACCGACAAAACCAACAAGCCAAGGAAAAATAAATAAATATCCCGTAATGTTTCTTTTCCACTTTAGTCGGGAAGCAGTTGGGAGATTTGCCGCTTTGGAGGCCTTTTTGTTAATTTGAATTTTTGGTAGTGTGGTATCTATTTGCTTCATTCTTGCTTTATCCATCCTTTCTTATACGCGGAAGAGAAGCACAATGGCTTCTCTTCTCACCTATTATTTCTTCATTTTTTCCACATCTTTTTCCGCCTTCGCTAACGCTTTTGAAGGAGAACTTTTGCCTTGAGTGGCGGCCTCCACTAACGGATTAATTCGGTTTTGATAATCAGGATAATGAATTGGAACAGGAGACATCGTTGTATATTGTAACGAGTTGACTGCTTCTTGATAGACGCGTTTGGAATCACCCGTTAAATCCTTTAAAGCACCTTCAGCGCCCTTTATATTCGCAACGTTATCATAATTCTTTTCTGCCCAATATTTTTGCGCTTTTTCACCTGTCAAATACTTAATAAATTCCATCGCTTCTTTCGGATGTTTAGCACCTTTAGGAACTTCTGCCACAAATCCTCCGCCATCACTCCAATGCTTACTATCCTTATCAAAAGAAGGGATTGGAGCTACACCGAAGTTCATTTTCGTACCTGAGTCACGGATCTGTGTAAAGAATGTTGCTACATCCGTAAACATAGCAACCTTTCCTGCAATAAACGGATTGGCTTGTCCATTACTAAATTCAGCCTGATAATTTTGGATTGTTTTATCGCCGTACTTCTTTTGCCAATCTGCCAGCCATTGTATTGCCTTTACCTTATTAGGAGTATTAATTTTTAACTGTCCATTTTCAATGTAGCCTTTTCCGTCATCCGCATTTTTTAGCCAACTTGGCGCCCCAAAACCGCCAAACAATGGATAAAATCCGATTCTTGTAAATTGGCCGTCTTGTTTTTTATCCAGCTGCTGGGCATATTCCTCAAGCTCTTTCCAAGTTTGAGGAGGTTTATTTGGATCTAATCCAGCCTCTTTGAAAGCATCCTTATTATAGAAAAGCAATCTAGTATCCGTGGTGAACGGAACAGCGTATGGCTTGCCTTTATATAAAACGGTGTTCCATAAATTCGGGTAGAATTGTTTTTTGAAACTGTCATCTTTTATGTACCGAGATAAATCTTCTGCTTGATTGCTTTCCGCGCGCTGTGCCACACTGTTAATATCATTGATGACCACGTCTGCAGGATTTCTAGCTGCTACTGCTGCAAGATTTTTTGTCCAAATATCTCCCCAAGGGATAAATGTATGTTTCACAATGATTCTATCCTGCGAACTATTAAAATCATTTACTATTTTTTCAATGACCGGTCGTCTTGTTTCTGAGCCCCAGAAGGTCCAAAAGTTTACCACCACCTTTTCTTTTGCCTCGGCTGTATCTGTTTTACTAGAACAACCTGAAAGAATCGATGATAAAATGAGGATTCCTGCTAATAGCAAACTACTAAACCTTTTTTTCATTCGTTCAAGCCTCCTTGATGTTTTTAGTTTTTTATAAAAACAAACTAATTACAATAGGAGGAATACCCAGGTATTTTTCTAATAAACCTTCTTTTTATCAAAATAGGAAGAAAGTATGAGAGTACTTTAGGATGGCGCGAATATGACAAGTGGGCAAGGTGAATTACCTAAACCAGCGAGAAGTGCTTCAGTAAAATACATGTTCTGCCTTTTTATGCCTTGAAACAAATTTATTATGAGTAACCCAGAAACGCCAAGGATAGGCCCGGGCTTCACCAGAGTTGTCAATTCCAATCCTTTTTCCAGCCGAAATGCTTTCTGGAGTGTAGCCTTTGGCTAGAAATAACGGGGGCATCGTTAAATGGTGCCCATAGTCCTCCATTGTAATTCCCAATGATTTTGTCAGTTTGCCGGGTCCGTCTGTCAGCCTTGTCAGATCGTCCATTCCTCTCCGGATTTTCATAAGTTCTATACCGTATAGAGGTTCTAGTGCACGAACCAAAACGGCTTCTGGTTTTTCTTCGCCTCCGCTGACAACATTAAAGAGACAATGTGTATGCATTAAATAAGTATAGGCAAGTCCGGAACGTTGGAACATTACCTCTGTTCGTGATGTCCGTTTGTTATTATAACTGTGTGCCGCCCTGTCATCTGGACCGATGTAAGCTTCTGTTTCCACAATGTAGCCAGCCGTAATGCCCTCATTCGTTTCTTTTATAAGAATGCACCCTAATAATGCCTTTGCCAATTCAAGAGTAGGCTGTTCAAAAAATGAATCAGGTAACGGAACAAAGTTATTTGAAAAATCCTCCAATTGATTCACCTCCGTTATCTATTACTTTTCTTCTATTTCTATATGATTCATTTCTTCTATTTTATATATTTACCCGTGTTTCTTTTATTTAATAGGTAGCTTGGGAATGAATATTAAAATAAGGTCATTTGCCTTACTTTTAAGAAATTGGGAGGAAAAATAACGGCCATCAGCACAGACAATTCTGTGAGAATATAGAGGATATGAGAAGACAAATTCAGAATTATTTTACAGACCATTCGTTAGGAGTATAGTACATATGGAAAAAATCGCTGTCATTTCAGACATTCATGGAAATATCCCTGCACTAGAATCCGTGCTTAGTGATATCAATTCTAGAAACATTAAGAGAATTATTTGTCTAGGTGATTTAGTAGGCAAAGGTCCACAATCTAGTATGGCAATACAAATAATCCAAAAGCATTGTGAAGGTGTGATTAGAGGAAATTGGGATGATTTTTTTCCTAAACCCCAAGAAGCGAACACAATTAAATGGCATCAAAATCAATTAACAAAAAACCAAATGGATTATTTAAAAGACCTCCTCTTTTCCGTAGAGTTTATGATGAGTGGAAAACTAATCAGAATGTTTCATGCTTCACCCAGAAGTGTGTATGAAAGAATACAGCCATGGGACTCGCTTGAACGACGCTTAAGTATGTTCGAAAACACTGCATGCACGGAAAATATAGCAGGAGAAAGGGAGCCGGATGTCGTTTGTTATGGAGATATTCATAATGCTTATCACCAAAATATAAAAGGGAAAACTTTATGCAATGTCGGCAGCGTTGGTAATCCACTTGATCTCACTCAAGCCTCCTATGCCATACTTGAGGGAGCATATAACCAAACTGAAAAAGGAGTGTTTTCGATACAGCTTGTTCGTGTTCCATATGATATAGAATTATCAATCCAATTAGCAAGAGAAGCGGAAATGCCCGAGCTTGAAGAATATATTCAGGAATTAACTACGGCAAAATATAGAGGGTTAAATAAGTAGTGGAGAAATCAATTTTTAAATGGCATGAATTCGAGTAAGTCTCGAACTCATGCCAAAGAGGGATTTAATCAGACGCGACCCAATTTTCGTGTTTAGAACAAATCAAGCTGCCCCACAATTTTTGTCCCATGTACTTCACTTACTTTAAGCTTACTAGTGATAAAATTTAGGTATTTGTCTGTAATTCCTCCACCGGGCATAATGATGATTTTATCTTTCGCATAATCTACATATTCCTTCAACCGACTTAGATTGTCTTCAATTGAACTAGCACTTGGCCCTCCATGTGTTAAAATCCGATTCACACCATGTTCCGCAAGCCAATCAATGGCTTCAAGTTGCGATTCAGGGTTAATATGATCAAATGCCATATGAAAGGTTATATCTAGCCCTTTTGCAGTGTCCAACAAGTTGAGCATGGACTCTTCATCGATCCAGCCGAAATCATTCAAACAGCCAATTACCACTCCGTCTGTCCCTAACTCTATGAAATGTACAATATCATTTTGCATAATCTCGATTTCTTCTTTGGAATAGATAAAGTTTCCACCTCTGGGTCTAACCATGGTCATTACCTTTGTATGGTGAAGGTGACAGTATGTAATAGTTTTTACAGCTACCCCGTGACTAACGGTGGTACCCCCTACTGACAGGTTGTCACATAGTTCAATTCGATTTCCACCTCGTGCAATAGCCATTGGAACCCATGTAAAATTCTCAACACAAACTTCTTTAATCATACAAACACACCTTTTTTGTTTAAACGTAAAAAAATCACCAAAATACATAGATTAATAATATCACGGTATTGGTTCCTACACCGCAAAAGCCATAAAAAACACACTCTCAATTAATGACAAGTGTGTTTTAAATAGACTGCTAGGGTGGTGGAGATTTGTATGATTATTATTTCTATTAGTCTTTTTTAGATTTTCGTTTTCTATTACGTTTTCCACTGCTTCCATTACTACCACTGCTACCATGACTACCGCTACTCTCATGATTACCGCTGCTGTCATGGCCTTTCCCTTTGCATTTTCTAGGCTGGTTGAGCGAGATATCTTCAACGGCGTGAGATAAGTTATCAAGAACACCTTTTATAGTATTATAAGGTGCTGGTCCGAGATTATAGAAATTATTAAAAACATCCGAAACAATCAAGTCTCCTGTGTTTTCATCCTCATCGATTCCCGAAACTCCCACGGGTAAAGAATAGGTTTCAAGAATCTTGCCGGTATGAACATCAACCGCAAACAGTTCGTTTCTAATCTCTCCTGCATCTGACAGAATGACTTTTTTTCCGCCAAGGTTACTCGGGCGGGCAATGGCAAGGGTATCGTTCCCGTCTATAGTGGGATCTCCTTTGAATGCTATGTCTATCATTTTTATGACTTTACCGTTACGGGGGTTAAGATTGTAAAAACGACTGACCAAAATTGGTTGCCCCGTCTCTGGATCATCTTTTAAAATTGGTAGGTAAACGGCAGCCCAAAGCGTACAGTCATCTGGGTCCACGTCTAAAGCACCGATCCCGGGTCCACCCTCTCCGCCAGGATCTAGGATCGTAAGTATCTCTTCACCTGTAAGAGGATTATTCTTATGAATGAATCCATCGCCATGACCTCCCACTCCTGTTACCCTGGTTGTCCAAATAAAACCATCAGAAGGATCAAAAGCGACACCTCTCCCATTCCCATAGGTACTGTTTTCTGGGTGTTCTGGAACAAAAGTGGCGATAACCTTGTCTGTATTTAGATCCCATAAACGCATCGGTGCATCACCTGAAGCTGCAAAATCATAGGCCCACAGGAGACCCTTTGATAAAATATTTCCCATGCTGAATACTCCTTTGCTATTTTTTAGTTAATCAATTGAATAATCTAACTCTAATAAATTATTCAAAATACCAAAAAAGTAACAAAACAGTTGTCCCTACAAAAAAGAAATATTTTATGTCTCTTAAAATTAACGCTTAATTTACCTTCTTAGGACCCTTCCAGTACATATCACGCAAACGGTATTTTTGTAGTTTGCCTGTAGCTGTTTTTGGTAATGCTTCTACAAATTCAACAGATTTAGGCGCTTTAAAGTGGGACATATTGTCTCTGCAGAATTGAATGATTTCCTCTTCCGTGACCACCGTCCCCGGCTTCTGTACAATAATCGCTTTTGGTACTTCGCCCCATTTTTCATCGGGAATGGCAATAACCGCCGTTTCCAATACAGCCGGATGCTTATATAACATACCTTCTACTTCTGTAGAAGAAATATTTTCTCCGCCGGAAATAATCAAATCTTTGGCTCTGTCTTGAATTTCTATATACCCATCCGGATGTGTGACCGCTAAATCTCCGGTGTGGAACCAGCCGTCTCTAATCGCTGCGGCTGTATTTTGCGGATCTTTATAATAGCCTGACATAACGACATTACCACGAGTAACGATTTCCCCTAACTCTCTCCCGTTCCAGTCCACTTCTTCCCCGTCCTGGCGAACCACCTTTGTTTCTCCATTAAAAGCGAGCTCAATCCCTTGTCTTGCCTTGATTGTGGCTTGTTCATCTGCTGATTTTGTATCAAAGTCACTTTTCCATTCACAGTAGAGAATAAAAGGTGAAGTTTCAGTCAAACCATAAACATGAATCATCTTTAAACCTAGGATTTCCTGTGCCTTTTGAATCAGAGCCGCTGCAGGCGGTGCACCTGCTGTCGCCATTCGAGGCTGTGTCGTCACTTTAATTTCCTGTGCTTTTGGGTCATTAATAAGCATATTCACGACAGTTGGTGCCCCACATAGCAATGAAATCTTTTTACTCTCAAATAAATCAAGGATTACCGGTGGGTGGACCTTTCGTAAACAAACATGAGTAGCACCAGCTGCAGTTATGGCCCAGACACCTCCCCAACCATTTGCGTGAAACATTGGCAATGTATGAAGATACACATCGTCATGATTAACTCCCAGGTGATACATGAAATTAGCTGCATTCATATAATTTCCACGATGGGTTAGCATGACACCCTTTGGTTTTGAAGTAGTTCCACTTGTGTAATTTAAGGTAAGCAGCTGATTTTCATCGATTTGAACGGAAGGATAATGCTCCTTTTCCTTTGCATGTTGAATAAAATTCTCATAATCAATGCCATTTAATGTAGTATCCTGTCCCGGTACCCTTACAATAATAATTTGATCTAGTGAAAGTTGGTCGACTATTTCCTCGATCGGTTTAGCAAACTCCTCATCGACTATAAGCATTTTTGCATCACTATGCTTGATAATGTATTCTAAGTCTTTTGCTGATAAGCGATAATTCAACGGTACCATTACTGCACCAAGCTGACATATCCCATAAAAACACTCCAACATGTAATGGGTGTTTGGCAGCATAACAGCAACATGGTCTCCTTCTTGAATCCCATATTGATACAATGCAGTAGAAAGCTGATCGACGCGTTGTCCAAATTCTTCGTATGTAAATTCTTTGTCACCATCAATCACTGCTGTCTTTTTTGGATAATACTTGATTGCTCTCCGTTTCCAGTCTAGTGGGGTTAGTGGTGAAAACATTTGATTCACTCCTTTGTTATTTTTAGAAAATTCTTATAACAATTTCTCTATTGTTCCAATTTATTCCTCTATATTTTTATCATGAGTGGACAAAACTATAGAGTTTTTTCCAAAAAAAAGAGAAGTGCTTAAAAACACTTCTCCCTCTACTTATATACATTATTTCAAGAGGCCCGTCATCTTGGAAACACTTCTTGCAGCGCTTGTTACTGTTACTTCATTCTTTCTACTAAATCTTGCCTTAATAGACCGCAAAATATGATAGGTGGTAGGTACAATCACCAATGTTAACAACGTCGAAGTCAGCAACCCAGAAATAACCACAATCGCCAAAGACCTTGAGATTAATCCACCTTCACTGGACAAAGCTAAAGGTAATAGCGCACCAATTGTTGCTAGCGCGGTCATCAAGATTGGACGAAGACGTGTCTTACCAGCTTCAAGCAATGCTGCCTTGATTTCCATGCCCTTTTTCTCATTTTGCTTTACACGTTCCATTAACACAATCGCATTGGTCACCACAATTCCGATTAACATAAGGAAGCCAACCAATGCTGGCATGCCGAGAGCTTGATTAGTCAGATATAAGCCCAGCAATCCGCCAGAGAACAAGAATGGCAGGGAAGACAAGATCGACACTGGCATTAACGTATTTCCAAACGCGACAAGCATGACGATAAATACGAGCACAACTGCAACCGCCATCGCAATCGTCATATTTGTAAATCCTTCATTCATTGCTTGCGCTTGGCCTTCTGAATGATAGGTAATTCCTTTTGGTAAGTCTAATTCTTTTAGACGCTTATCGACCTCTGCTTGCACACCAGAAGTATTATCCGTAGTGATACGGCCAGAAACCTGGACGTATTGCTGTTGATTTAATCGATACAATGCAGAAGGACTTGGCTGCTTCGTAAGAGTCGCCACATCTGATAAAGTGACTGGAACCCCCAGCGGATTCATGAGCGTTTGGCTCATGATATCATGAATCGAATGGGCTGGGTCTCCCGCCAATAATAAATTTACACTGGTTGTTTTCCCATCCACTTGCATATCGCCCACATGATCTCCTGAAATCAACTGTCTAACGAAGCCTGCAACCATAATAGGACTTAACCCTTTTTCTGCGGCTTTTTGGTCATCGATTTTCAATTGAAGCTGTTCCTTCACGCCAGAGAGGTTCGATTCAACATTTTCCAAACCATCAATATCTTTAATTTTATCTACAATCCTTTTACCGGCAGTCTCTAAATCTTTGGCATTCGCTCCCTCTACCATTAACGCTAAACCGCTTGTTCCAACGATCCCCACAGGAGCGAGTGCGACTTTCATTTGATTATCCAATTTCTCTACTTCTGTTCTTACCTTCTTTTCAAAATCCTTGGTCTGTTCCTTCGTGATGTCATCCTTTAAATCTATGGAAAAACGAATATGTTCCCCATTCACAATTGTTTGCACATTTTTAATTTGTTTTTTCTGAGCTAGTACTTCTTCTACCTTGACAGCGAGGTCGTTCGCTTTTACCAGTGAGGTTCCAGCTGGTAAATCCCCAGTTAATCGGTAGGAAACAGCTTTTTCCTGTGGTAAAAAATTCTTCGGAATCATGGGCACAAGTGCGAGTGATCCGGCAAACAATACTACTGCTATTACAATCGTGACCGCTCGTTTATTTAAGACCCATGTCAAGGTATGCTTATACGCTTTTTCAAACCAACTTTCTTTCACTTCTTTATGCTTAATCTTCAATAAGAATAATTTTGCCAACAACGGTACAACCGTAAGTGAAACAATCAAGGAAAACGCCAGTGCCACGATAACTGTGATGCCAAATGGTGCAAAGAAGCGGCCAATTATTCCTGGGACAAAGGAAAGTGGCCCAAATACAGCAATGGTTGTAAGAGTGGAGGAAGTAATCGCTCCTCCCACCTCTTTAGCTGCCGTTAACACCATTCGCTCATCGCGTCTTGTGCTCGTTAAGGTTCGACGGTATACGTTCTCAATAACCACAATCGAGTCGTCAATGACCCGCCCGACAGCAACCGCGATCCCAGCAAGGGTCATCATGTTTAAGCTATAGTCCAAATATTTCATGGTGACCATAGAAGCCAAAATTGATAATGGAATGGATAATACGGCAACAATCGTTGCTCTAATATTTCGTAAAAACAAGAACGTCACAATAACCGCAAACAACGTACCAAGCAATACCTCACGCAGCATTCCATTGACAGATGTTTTGACTTCTTTTGAGGTATCGTATAATTTAGTTAATTTATAGCCAGCAGGAAGATCTAAGGCATCTAACTTTTCCTTTGCCTGCCCCACTACTTCAACTGTATTGGAACCTGCTTGCGCCTTCATTTCCACTAAAACAGCCGGCTTTTCGTTTAAGCGGGTATAAACGGTTTCCTTTTTATTGCTATAGGACACGTCGGCGATCTCTGACAAATTGACCTTTTGGATACCAGTCGGTCCTTGTGCCAAAATTTGAATATCCTGTACATCCTTTACCGAACCAAGCTTGAAATCAGCCTGAACATTTAATGTTTTATCCTCAACATTCATTTGACCAGCAGGAAAGGAAAAATGGTGAGCTAAAAATGTTTGTTTGACGGTCTCATATGTAATCCCGTAACTCTTCATCTTTTCTGGATCAAGTTTGATTGCTACTTGCTTTTCTGTCTCACCAGAAATCTCAATTGCACCTGCTCCATCGATTCCGCTAAGGGCCGGCTTGATGTGTTCATTAATATACTGAGTTAAATCGGATTGATTAGCTGTTTCTGAAGAAAGAGCAAACTCAAAAACTGGTGCGGCAGCTGGACCGTCCTTTAGAATTTGCGGTTTCTCCGCACCTTCCGGCAGCTTGATTGAAGCAACTGCTGTGGTCACATCCTTCTCTGCTTCATCCATGTCCTTGCTCATTTCAAACTCGAGAATTCCAACTACTACATTGCTATGTGCTTCAATATAGAGATTATCCAGTTTCTTGATTCCCGACAAAGTCGATTCCATTGGCTTCCCTATATCCTCTAATCCTTGTTCCGGGGTAGCTCCAACATATGGAACCTGTACGATGATATACGGAATATCAACATTTGGCATAGACTCCATCTCCATCGTTTTGACGGAATAAATACCGCCTGCGATCACCATAAACATGGCGATAAAAATAACCCCTGCGTTCTTTAAAGAAAATTTAATCCACGACTGCATATTTTCTTTCCCCTCCGTTTTTCGCTTTTCATTTGATTTCTTTTTTCATTATAGGTTTTCCACCCAACTTTCAGCCTCGGGCGGTTGTTGTAAAATAATCTAAGACCAGAGACCTAGAAATGTTTTCCAACTAAATTAATCAAACACTACAAATAACACCCTATAGTAGGATGGTCATGTAAATATGCTAATATTTCCAAAAGGCACCAGATGAATAGACGGGAAAGTGGGATGAATGGTTTCATAAAAAATATGCTTTTTTTCCAATACATACAAAAAGAAGCTGCCCAGCAATGTGAGCAGCTCATTAAATCATATATATCCCAACAACGAAACCTTAACTTATTTCATTACCTTATCTTTAGAAAGAGCATGTTTAAACTGTTCGATCAGTAAAGGGACAATCTCAAAGGCATCGCCAACAATTCCATAATGGCAGTTCTGAAAAATAGGAGCTTCTTTATCCTTATTAATGGCAATAATTAAACCGGAATTTTTCATTCCAACAATATGTTGAATGGCGCCGGAAATTCCAATTGCAAAATATATTTTTGGTGTGACCGTCACACCGGTTTGCCCTACCTGATGTGCGTGATCGATCCAACCCGCTTCTACCACATCCCTGCTGGCACCAACTGCTCCTCCCAGTGTTTCCGCCAAATGGTGTATCAACTGGAATCCCTCGTAGCTTCCTAATCCTTTTCCACCTGCCACAATAATGTCCGCTTCGTCGATTCTTACTTTCTTTACCGTTTCCTTTACAATTTCCAGGACTTTCGTCCGAATATCATCTTCTTTTAAGGAGATTGTTTCTTCGACAATCCTGCCTGTTCTCCCCGGCTCTGGTTCCAGTGCCTTCATGACTTTGGCACGCACTGTCGCCATCTGCGGCCGATATTTTTTACATAAAATAGTTGCCATTATGTTTCCACCAAAAGCCGGACGGCTCGCTAATAGTAACCCAGTTTCCTCCTCCACATCCAACTCCGTCGTATCCGCCGTCAAACCTGTCGGTAGATCGGTGGCTACCGCGCTTGCCAGGTCTTTGCCCGTTGAAGTCGCTCCGTAAAGGATAATTTCTGGTTTATGTTTATCACTACACTCTAACAGTGCTTTCATATAGGTTTCGGTGCGGTAATGCTTGAAGATGTGTTGATCGTATACATACACGGTATCTGCTCCGTATTCAAATACGGTCTTTGTTAAAGATTTAACATTTTCTCCGATTAGAATACCCGCCAATTCTACTCCCCGTTTATCTGCCAACTTTCTTCCGGCACCCAAAAGTTCAAGGGAAACAGAAGCAACCGCTCCATCCTTTTGTTCAATGAATACCCAAACACCTTTGTAATCTTTGAAATCCAATTACATGCCCTCCTTTGTTTCGAACAGTTCCTTCTTTTCAAGCAGGACAGAGAGCAATTGCTCTACTTGTGCTGTTGGGTTGCCTTCGAGGAACGTTCCCCCTGCGGGTTTTTGCGGCGCCCATACTTTTGAGACAATCGTAGGGGATCCTTTCAATCCAAGCTGCTTAATATCTACACCTTCCAGATCATCAACAGACCAAATATGTGGTTTATATCTGGCAGCTTTTATCATGTTAGGAAATGGAGAATACGGCACTTCATTAATTGTCTTTTCAACAGAAAATAAACACGGCAAGGTAGAACGGACGACTTCGAATCCATCCTCCAGCTTGCGATGGACAATGGCATATCCTTCTTCTTGGTTGATTTCCACGACTTTATTTACCGAAGTTAACGGTGGAATATCGAGTCTTCTCGCTATTCCTGGTCCGACTTGACCAGTATCGCCATCGATGGACATTTTTCCACAAATGATTAAATCCACGGGCTTTTCTTTTGCTATTTTTTCAATCGCCTTTGTCACAGCATAGCTCGTTGCCAACGTATCGGCACCCGCAAACCGGCGGTCGGTAATCAAATAGCCTTCATCAGCACCGATTTCAATACACTTCTTAATCGCGGTAACCGCTGGAGGCGGGCCCATCGTGACAACAGATACGATCCCTCCATATCTTTGCTTTATACGAACGGCCTCTTCAACAGCATGCGCATCATACGGATTCAATATCGCAGGCGCGGTTCTGCGGTCCATCGTGTTTGTTTTTGGATTCATCTTGATAATTTTGGTGTCAGGCACTTGCTTGATACAAGCTACAATATGCAGCATTTAATCCCTCCTTCTTGAAAAAACACATAATCCGTTTACTTTTACTTTATTAGTAGAGATGTCCTTACATTCGAATTTTCTGATAAATATCCAAAAAGAAAAGCTAACAAAAAAACCGCACGAGTGATGGCTACACCCTGCGGTCTTCTATTTTTATTTAGTTTTTTAGGCGATTATTAAAATGGACAAGTCGATCTAAATCTGCAACCAGTCTGCAACACTTGATATAATTCTTTTTCCGTCGTGTTTCAACTCTCATTCTAACAGAATGATGCCTCTTGTAATCTTCATAGCCAACTCCATGAGCACTACGCATCGCTTTTTCCATTTCGCTTGTATAACTTAATTGCAAATGATTAATAACCAATCATTCCTTTCAGTTTCTTTTCACATGGCGAATTGTTCTTTAACGTAGTTTTCATCTTACCATTGAATTCCATGGCATACAAAGTCGAAAAAACCGTGTAATTTACTGTATTATGGGATGTCGTGTTATCACGAAAATATATCACTCACATCCTTACTTTTTCAGCCATATCCTTCCATATGGGGCATGACCTAACCTTTCCAGCAACCGAAAATGTTTTTCTTACAAACACATGTCAATCAATGACTATTTTTTTCATTTATTAAAAGTGGTTAACAGTTCATTTCAAAAGAGTTATATCGACATTTTTTTCAAAACTTCTTGTTTATAATGACAAAAGTTATTGTATATTGCGCACAAATATTAATAATCTGAGGAGGGAACCTAATGGAATTTCTACTATACATCGGTACATATCTCTTAGGTGCTCTTGCAATTGTGCACCTGATTACATTCACTTTTAATCTTTTTTCTAAATAAAGCACTTAGAAATAATCCGAAAAATATGGAATCTCACGTTCAATTAAATTCTCTAATATGTCAATTGTTTGTTGATTACCTGTAAGACGACCAATAACAGTTAAATAGGATGGTCTCTTGTAACCAAGTAACATGGTTGTAAATGTCTGAATATCACAAGAAAATTCCGCTGAACCTTCACTTCGGATTAGACTGCCATGACCTGTTTCAGATACATGAAGTGTAAATACTCCCTGATTCCATTCCAATATCGGATCATCAAGCTTAAACTTCAGTTGGATATCTGTACTCATCTTCCTAAATGGATATTGACCAATAAATTGTTCGACGTCTACAATTCGGGCCATGTAATAGGGTGAAATGGATTCTTTAATGTCCCCATCCTCTAGCCAAAAGGCTAATGGGTCATTCGTAAAGGTGCTTCCTTCCACTTTTGAAACCATGGAAAAATGAGCACCTATGAAATTCCAAAGTCCGTTACGCGCTTCTTGATGAATATATACCATTTCCTTTACGTGGAGCACATCTTTAGAAATCCAGTACAATAGATACCCTTGCGGCTGGTGTGAGTGATCATAATAAACAGCGGCTGTTAAATCCTCCAAATCCCATCTCCAGTATTCATCCCATGCTAAGTCATTGCGGATCATAGCCGCATGACGCATACTTGAAAAATTGCTGTAAACCATGCGGATGTCGGGATGCTCTGTATCTAATCTTTCTACATACCCAGATACTTTTTTCGCCTTCGGCAATTGGTTATCCCTGATTTCAAAGGTCATCTTATCGGATATAATCTCCCAGCCTTTTCGACGGTAAAATGGAATAGAATACGGAAATAAATAAGAAATGGATTGCTTTCTATCCTTCATATCTGTAAGAGCTTGTCTCATCAACTTGTTCATGAGCCCCATATTGGCATATTCGGGATAGGTACCAACACCCGTTAGCCCCCCCATTTCAAAGGTTCTTCCAAAAATATTCACTTGAAATGGGTAAACGGCAAGCTGTGAAATGAGTTTTTCCCCATCAAACCAACCGAGAACATCGGCCTTCTCCAATACAGGTAGCTTGGCTAATGCAATCTCACGTTCTTCCCAACCTATCATTTGTAAATCCTTCTTTGTGACTTGAAACACATAACGCAATAACTCATTGAACTGTTGAAAATGTCTGGTTTCCACTTTCCCCATTCTGAGTCTATCAAGTCGACTCATCCGATTCCCTCCAAGGTGTAAGTAACATATTTACCTTAAGTAATCTCCTAAATATAGAGAAGTATGCACCTCCACACATGAAAAAGAAGCTGCCGTATTGTTCGGACAACTTCTTACCTACCATTAATTAAACATTTATAGATTGGCCTGTTTAAAGGTATCTCCACCCTTAATGGTGCCGTTTTCGAATCCTTTCCTAAACCAGCGCTTTCTTTGTTCAGACGTTCCATGTGTAAAGCTTTCAGGTACCACATAGCCTTGTGCTTTTTTCTGGATATTATCATCTCCGACTGCATTTGCTGCGTTCAGTGCTTCTTCAAGGTCGCCTTTTTCAAGATAACCCTTCCCCTGTGCGTCGTGCGCCCAAACACCAGCCAAGTAGTCAGCCTGCAGTTCAAACCGAACGGAGTATTCGTTGCTTCGTTTTTGGCTTGTTGAGGCATTGCCTCCCATATTTAAGAGAGTCTGGACATGGTGGCCTACTTCATGGGCGATTACGTATGCCATTGCAAAGTCACCTGGTGCTTGGAATCTTTGCTTCAGCTCCTGATAAAAACTTAGGTCAATGTAAAGCTTATGATCACCGGGACAATAAAACGGTCCAACAGCAGAACTAGCAGTTCCACAAGCCGACTGGACGCTGTCTCTGTACAAAACGAGCTTAGGATTTTCGTATGTTAGACCTTGTTCCTTAAATTTTTCTGTCCACACATCCTCAGTATCAGCAAGGACTACAGAAACAAAATCCGCAAGTTCCTTTTCTTGTGTGGATTCTTGATAAGGAGCGCTTGTATCTGAACCAGGATTCGAGGTACTACTATTATTAATTAAATCTCCCGGATTACCGCCTAGCAGAGTAAAGAGGAGAACAATAATGATGCTGCCGATTCCGCCTCCAATTACCGTCTTTCCCCCCATGCCCATACCTCTACGATCCTCAACGTTTGAGCTTTGCCGTCTTCCTTTCCATTGCATATTTCTACCTCCCAAAATATTGATAGGATAACTAATCAATTTTCTAATTCCATAATGTTATACCCATATAAAATAGAAATATTAACAATTTGTTTATCAAAGGTATTTATTAAAAATAATTTGCACTTTTTATTTTTTTAATGAAATGTCCATGCCTCTTTCGGTCCTATTTAATAAGCTATTATTATGAAAATTAGAAAGGATGGTTTATTTGCGTGTAAGCTATCAATGCAATGAAGGTATTTTTAAAATGAGGTTTATTTCTGAGAAACAAGATAGTCTTTCATATTCAATCGTCCAAGATACTCATAAGATCAAACGAACGATTTCAATGGGTAAAAACATTTGCGAGATCCATTTACCTTCTGACTGGACAATATCATCTGTACATCCAGATATTTTGGCAGTAGCAGCCCTTGCAGTGATTTATCCTTATTCTGGACCTAAAATAACGCTTCCGATTGGAGTCAGTAAAAATCTACATGAGGTTTTTCTAAAACTGACCAATAAAGAAGTTTTACCGATTGATGATACATTAAATCCTAGAGTAGCACCAAAAGATGCTGTGCCAGTATTGTCATACAGCGGTGGAATTGATTCAACTGCGGCTTCACTATTACTACCACCTGATACCCACCTTTTTTATTTGGATCGGATCACACCAAAGGATAGTAAAATAAAATCATCTTTAAATCAAGAAGCAGCATACTATGCTTGCCGGCAATTAGAATTACGGGGACGCAAGGTGCATCGGATTAAATCAGATATACAATTTGTTCGAAACCCAGTTGGATTTTCTACTTTTTTAACAGATGCTGTCCCTGCTCTTTTATTAGCAGATTATTATGGATTCGATAGTTTAGGTAATGGACATACATTAGAAGAAGCTTATCAAGTTGGTTATGCTGGGTATGGGAATATTAGAGTATCAGATTTATATACTGTATGGGGAAAGATATTAGAAGCAATTGATATGCCCTATAGTTTACCTGTAGCTGGTCTAAGTGAAGTTGTTACAACCAAAATAGTTATGAATTCTTCCTATAGGGAGTTTGCACAAGCATGTAGTAGAGGTAAAGTTCATAAACCATGTTTGAATTGTTTTAAATGCTTTAGGAAAAGTCTGTTGGAAAAAATTATCACGAATAGTGAACTAGATGATCCTTATTTAAATAAGCTATTTGCCATAAATGATGTAAAAAATGTATTAAAAACTCAACGAATTCATTTCGGAAACGTACTCGCTTTTATTACAGCAAATTATCATGGGAACCATAAACAAATGAATGTTCTTAAGAATCAAGTAGGTGGAAATGGTTTAGATGTAGCATGGATGGAGAAATGGTATTCCGATGCATTCGAATTGATGGCACCAAAATATCGCGATGATTTAAAAACCCAAATTTTACAACATGCAGAAGAGATGAATGATGAAGATATACAAAATATGAAGAAATATTAGGTCATTGGGAATGTGAATTTATACCCTATTCGTTTTATAGGTAGAATAGTAGATTGCTAATACTAATGAAAGGAAGTGCAAAGGTGGAAAAATTAAAAATCCTAATATTAGTAAAGCCTTTTTGGAAAGACTACCCCAAACATAAACCAAAATTTGAGGCCTTACAAGCAATTGAAAAATATGCTGATGTTAGATATTGGTACAGTAATGGTAATATAAATGACATATTAAATAAATTAGATTTTAATCCAGACTTTATTCTTCACTATGATATCGCGTGGAATAATGCATTAGCACCTAGTATATCTGGTTTAGATAAAATTAACATTCCAAAGGGATGTATTGTGATAGATATTCATTTTAATCCCACCATTAGAAAAGAATATATTAATCGTAACAAAATAGATTTAATTTTTTCAGTAACAAAAGAAGCCTTTTTAATGAAATATTCAGGTTACCAAGATAAGTTTCGATGGTTACCATTTTCCATAAACCCCGAAGTATTTAAGGATTGGCAAGTAGATAAGGAGATCGACTATCTATTAATGGGGGCTGTCTATGATAGGCAAGGACTTACCACAAATTTAACAAAAACTGTTAAGGGCTATTATCCTTTTCGTGAGGAAGTTCTAGTGAAAATGAGGAAAGTAAATGGGTTTGTATTTCACCCACATCCTGGACATCGAGGAAAACAAATGAAAGATAATTTTTTCAATGAAAAATATGCAATGGAACTGAATCGTTCAAAAATCTTTTTTACCTGTGGATCGTCGTTAAAATATCCTGTTTTAAAATTTTTCGAGGCTCCAGCATGTAAGACATTACTTTTGGCAGAGCCAGTTCGCGATATTTTAGAGCTAGGCTTTGAAGATGGTGTTAATTTTGTTGCTTGTGACCAGTCGAATTTTTATGAAAAAGCTATGTATTATCTTGAACATGAGGAAGAAAGAAATAAAATAACAGAAAATGGCTATAACTTTATTCATACCCATCATACAAATGAGGCTCGGGCGCAGCAATTTATTCGCTATATAGAGGAATTTATTGAAAACGGGACAAAAAATATCCCCTTCAGCTGAAACTGAAGGGGATATTTTTGGTTCAATCACTTGGCCTAGTTTGAGGAGATGATCTGTGTGTAACGAGGTTTATGTTTATTTGACTTGCAAGTAGGTTTGAATAATCCTACAAATGTGATCTGCAGAATGCCCATCACCAAAAACTGCCGGTGAAGTTTCAGGAATAACAAGCCGATCAATCATTTCAAGAATTCTATCTGTATTCGATCCAACCACGTGATTCCATCCGGTTTCAACAGTTTCAACCCATTCCGTCTCATCTCGCAGGGTTATACATGGAACTTCCAAGATGTATGCTTCTTTTTGCAACCCTCCTGAATCCGTTAAAATAAATTCCGCGTCATTTACTAGACGTAAACTATCAAGATAGGAACAGGGTGGGATTACCAAGATGTTTGGGGCTAATAGAAGATCTTCAAGATTCCATTGCTGGATACACTTTTTCGTTCTGGGGTGAAGAGGTAGAACCACCATTCGACCTAATTGTTGGAAAGCTTCCAAGATACTTTTTAACTTTTTCGGATGATTGGTATTTTCCTGGCGATGGATTGTGGCTAGACAGTATTTCTTCGGGATGAGTTTCAATGTTTTTAAAATAATTGATTGCTTCAGTGATTCATCTTTGTAGAAAAGAACGGAATCATACATGATATCCCCAACCAAGTGAATATGATCTCGAAACCCTTCACATTGTAAATTTTTCACAGCCTGTGAAGTAGGACAAAACAATAGATTTGATAGGTGATCGGTGACAACCCTATTAATCTCCTCGGGCATTGCACGATTATAGCTGCGAAGCCCAGCCTCTACATGTGCAATAGGGATTTGCATTTTAGCAGCGGTCAAGCTTCCGGCAAGAGTAGAATTCGTATCTCCATAAACAAGAACAAGGTCAGGTTTTTCTTTTATTAGAATGGGCTCTATTCCCTCCATCATTTTTGCCGTCTGTTCCCCGTGAGTACCTGATCCCACCCCCAAATTATAATCTGGTACAGGCAACTGCAGTTGTTTAAAGAATACGTCAGACATGTTTTGGTCATAATGTTGACCGGTATGAATCAGAACCTCTTCACAAAAAGATCTTAATGCTCTGCTTAAACAGGTGGCTTTTATAAATTGAGGTCGTGCACCTACTACAGAAACAATTTTCACTAGATTCCCCCCTACTTGTTCACTTTTAGTAAAAATAATTATTTAAACCCTTCATACATTTCTTTCAATCGGACCTCCATCTTTTCCCAACAATAAATGGAGCGCATCGATTCTCTTGCATTTTGAGCCAATTCTCTTAATAAATTCCGATCCTGATATAGCCGCTGGAACTGATCAACATAATCTGCTGCAGAGGGTTCCTCCTTTTCAATTACGATGCCACAGTGGTGTTTTTCAATAAAATTTTTCATTTCTGGCACTTGATTGACGACAACAGGAACCCCGTTGTTCAAGTAGCTAAAAAATTTATTTGGCATGGCATAAACCATATTTGGGATATTTACATTAAAGTAGATATAACCAACATGAGCATTGCTTAGATGTTTTGGTAAATCTTGAAAATCCACCCAATCGCACTCAATATTTGGATTTTCGTTTAATTTTTTTTGCTTCTCTTTGTACAAAGGATGATTGGGTAGCTTGCCCCAAATTTTAAATTTAAAGCTTTCCATTTTTGATTCACAATGATTAACGATTTCAATTATCTTTTGTGGATTACCTTTATTGTCGGTTAGTACCCCTTCATACGTAATAACAAAGGGTTCCTCCATATATTTATTCTCCGGGATTTGTTCTTGAAACAATGGGGAGTTATAAATGACCGTAACGGGGATCTCGGGGTATCTCTCTTTATAAACCTCCTTAAGTCCATCTGACACGGTTATGAGATGATCTACTTCTTTCATCATTAATTTCATTAATTCGTTATCGTCCTCTAATTCATGTGCATCAAAAATGACTCTTACTTCCCGCCCTTTTTTTCTAAGCAACCTTTTTATCTGGACAGCTTCATACAAGGTACTCCATTCGTGGGCATGGTAAGTATCAGCATCTGCTGAAAGTGCTTTTTCGACTAATTTATCAATAAAATATTCTTGGGTATCTGACAGTAGATCCTGAATCATGTTTTTGATTATCAAGGGTTTATTTTTACCGGTTGGAAATTTAGCATCATAAGTTAAAAAATGAACTCCCTTATATATAAAATTCTCCTGTTGAAATGGTTTTTCCGTTACAGGTTGCCTATTTATTTCAAATAAAAAACCTTGCTGCTTCCCAGCAGTAATGGTCACTTGATGTCCCATTTTACTTAAGCTGACCGCCTCTTTTTCGAATACACGAGCATCTTTAAAAGAATGATATCTAATTAACATACAAATCTTCACTTTATCCACACCTCCATAGAATAAATCAAGACACTATAAATCTTTTATATGTTATGTTGCAAGAAGATCTTTGGTATGGACTAGTGTTATTAGAAAGACACAATCTCATCAGTACATCTCTTTACTTTAAAGAACTACTCTTTTGATTTTAAAGTCAAAAAGGCTTAGAGATGCAAATATCTCTATGCCCTTTTTTGAATTTTCTTGGTTTCACTAGAGCCCTGTAAGTTGTACAAGTTCATTAGACGCTAAAACGAGATTGATAAATAAGCGGAGAAATTTCTCTTAATTAGGATTCAATATTCATAATACAATTTCAACATAAATATCCAACGACCTTTGTAATCACAATATAATCCACGAACTAAATCACAAATAATTCAAACACTCTCCAAAAATTATTTCATACCTTGTGATTTACTATGTGAATTAACTGAACCAAGGTTGGATGTATTGTTATTTATTATATCTCCTGGATTACCACCGAGCAGTGTAAAGAGGAGAACATAATGATACTACCGATTCCGCATCCAAATACAGTCCTTCCCCCCATGCCCATACCTCTACGATCTTCAACGTTTGAGCTTTGCCTTCTTCCTTTCCATTGCATCTTTTTACCTCCCTAAAAATTACTGATAGAGTATAATCAATCAGTTATCTATTTCCATAATGTTATACCCATCTAAAAGGGGAATAAAAATAGCTATTTATTGGAAGTTGTTTCTTGAACTTCTTGTTTCACACATTTTATTAGTTCTCAAATTAAAAGGCATAAAAAATCCACCTCTCCAAAAAGAAAAAGTGGATGTACTCTTAAAGATAGAGGTGATTTTTTTCTTATAGAAATAATGACTCTAATAGTAAATTGTATACCTAAAACAATGAAAGCCCTACCTCTCTTTCATTCTTACGGCTCCTTGTCCGTGCCAGTGTGAATCAGGATTGCAAAAATCAAGTGACTATTTTATCGAGTTAGTTGATGAAACTTCAAACGTTCGTATAAGAAATTTAAGTAGAAATAACAAAAGAGGTTAATGCTCTAATAGTGAGTTGAAGAAGCTGAATGTCTTTGAAGTGATTTACTTTTACTAATAATCATATTCCCAAAAAATTCAGGATATTTTTGAGAGATATAATACATTATCTATTATTAACCTTAACAGAAACTTTTTATTTGATTTTCAGTGATCTCTTTAATTAATCCCAGTTCACTCATCAAAAATCCATGTGCGTTATCCAACATTATTTTTTCGCTTGAATTAAGTGCTTTTTCTTTCTTCATACGCATTAAATCACGTACAACTTCAGCACCTTCTTGTATTTTACCCGTTTTTACTTTGTCGATGTTCACTTTTACCTTTGTTTCCACGGCAGTAATCTATCTGATTCTCCATGCTGAAAAATGTGTATGATGTGTTTTAATGCAATTATGTCAGTAACTGGGCGTATACTTGAACTCAATATTTTCCCTGTAGGAATCATGACTTGCATATTACTGATTAACATTTTTATGACATAATACTGTTGTTTTATCCCTGAAATTTCCTTTTCTTCTATGGCTTTAATTATACCTGCTCCGTGCATTGGATAAACAATGTTATCGCCAATTTGAAACAAATAATCCACCTCCATATATGGTAACATTCTTAAGGTTAACACATATAATATTTTTTATCAAATTTATTATAATATCATAAATTCATTTTCCACGTCAATTATTTTTTCTTATCAAATTAAAAAAAACATAAACAATAGGATTTGTGTCGGTTTACACCAATAAAGGGAAGGTTGATTTTCCTCGCATATATCTCTGAAGTATCATTAAACGGAGCAGGAAAATCAATTACATCAAGGAGCAATAAGAATATAAACTTTCACTTATGGAAATATAATGATGACTATTTACATCCTTCAATCGAGAATGGAGTGAGAAAAATGAAAGATTTACATTCAATCGAAGAGGTAGACCATTTTGTAAATGATCACCAACTTAGTTTTATATATGTATTAAACCAGAGTTGAGGCGTTTGTCACGCTTTACTTCCTCAGGTTGAGGAAGTTATTAAGGAGTTTAGGCAGATTCATTTTGGGATTATTGATGCAGATGAGGTAACAGAGATAGCCGGACACTTTGGGATTTTCACTGTCCCGGTTCTCCTATTGTTTGTCTACGGAAAAGAATCCTTAAGAGAAGCACGAATAGTCCATCTAGATCTCTTTCAGAAGAAAATAAAAAGAATTTATGAGTCTGTGCTAAATTAAGATACTCAAACTTTCACTTAAGTTGTTACAATTCTTCCATGATTCCTTACACTTTTACGCATACAAAAAAACCTCCAAATATACTAATTTGAAGGTTCTGAACAAACACAGTTTTTTGACTTCTCGGTCAACCACAGTTTCGTTCAAAATGAGCAAAAGTCTGTGGAGATAGGAAGTTATGTAATTGATTGAAATTCTTATTTTGGCGGGACTGCGTGGGAATCGAACCCACCAGACCTGGCACGCAGGTCTCAAGCAGTTTTGAAGACCACGTAATATAATCCGCTCAATCATTCCGTACAATCAGCGTCAACCTCAACGTTCAATCAATCGGTTACACAGTTTTCGTCTAATCACCGTAACAGTTTTCGTTCGTCCTTTACGGTTTTATATTAGTCGAAAGTGTGCGGATATGTCAATCTTCGACACAGTTAATCATAGAACGCAGAAACCGAAATATCTCCGTCTTTACTTTCAGTACTATACCACTCTGTACCGTTATATTCTTTTATTTTTGCATCACCAAGATTTAACTTTTTCGCTAATGAATCCGTAATGGTTTCCGCCTGATTTTCGGATACACCGATTAAGTCAATTTGAATATTCGGCTTAACTCCGTACTCTTTAACGAAGAAATCCTGAAACTCTGCCAATGACTTAGCGCCCGATCCCGCTCCTTCACTTGTCGCAATTAGCGTAATAATAATAGAAGTAACTGCGATAATCCCCACCGATAATAAAATGACAACATTCTTGTTTAACTCGTTAATCTTCGCTAACATAGTATCGCCTCCTAGTAATCTATACGCCTATTGTACGATAAAGTTTCGAATAAATCAGTAAATATTTTCCAGCGTCAGTTAGCGTCAAACCGCGTCACTATGCGTTTTTGGGCATAAAAAAAGAGCCCCAGCGATGCTGAGGCGTTTAATTAAAATCTTCCGCGACGATCCTTTTCGAAACTAATCATTTGGTCGATGTCCTTATACGTTCCTTTTGCGACTTCTCGACCGTCAAGTTCAATAGAAACCGGTCGGTTTGCAGCGTATTCCATTGCGCGAGCAAGACGGTCGAAATCTGCTTTCGTGATTCCTCCGAGACTGTCTGCACCCTTACCTACGATGCCCGCATCAATCATTTTAAAAAGGTTGGATTGCTGTTGTTCCGTTAAAACGAGCTCATTTCGGAGCAAACGAACGTCAATCTCATTATGCGATGGGGTTTGCGCAAATCTTGAAGCCAAACCTCCATCATGCAATTTCGGTGCAACAATGCCACCACTATGATACTTAAGGGCGTTAGCTTTTGCGTTGTTATAATCACCAGTTGCGATGGTGCGTTGATAGATCGTCTTGTTAATATCTTTACCGAGCTCCGCATTCATTGCTTGCGCTTTACCGATGATTTCTTCGATTTTAGACTTAGCACCCTGTAATTTCGAAATTTGCTGTTCAATAGCACTAACGGATTCTTCGTACTCTTGAGTGTTTCGTTGGTTAATTGGCGTAGTGTCTTGGAGCGTTTTCTTTTGTTCCTTAAGCTTCGATATAGATGTATCTATAACCGCAAGCTCCTCGCCACGTTTCGCAGTTAGTCCGGCTTGCTGCATCGTAATATCAACGATTTTCCGTTTCACTTCGTCCAGCTTGCCGATCTCTTCACGGACTTTATCGAGCGCTTCTTGTTTCTTGATAATATTGCCGGTCATTTCAGCGTTGGTTTTCTTCATGATGTTTAAATCTTGCTCCGCATTGAAGAGTTCGTCTTTCCAAAAACCTTCAGCAGCTTCGTTATTGAGCCTTTTCGCTTCCGCTATTTTAGCGTTTGCTTTCGCGATGTCATCCTCTTTATCGCTAATGTCCGCTAAAAGGTCATTATGCTCCTTATTCATCGCGTTGATTTGCTTTTTAAATAACGCTTCATCCGCTAAATTTTCTTTCATTTTCGATTCCGCGACGGCTCTTTGATGCTCCAATTCGAGCTGAATACCTTTTAACTGCTCTTCGTTATACTTCTTTGCCGCTTTAGAATTTTCTAATAGCGCGTTTCCTTGTTCGCTAATTTTCACACTAGCGCCAGGAACAGTCTCAATAATCTTTTTATTGACGTCCACTAGCCTCGTCAATTCGTCCGAAGATAGCCCGGACTTCTCGCGAAGTTTATTTTGTTCGTCGGTAAGTTGTTTAATAACATTCGGATCGGCTGTCTTTTTCATAAGCGAATAGGTGTCGACGAAACGTCCGAGCTCTTCCGTAGACAATTTACTTTTCGCAGTCAGCCGGTCGTATTCAGCAATATTCGATTCTAATGCGTCGTGCTGCTCGATCATACTGTTCGCATTCTCAAGCGCCACCTTGCTCATTTCCTTCGTTTGAACAATTGCACTTGCTACAAGTCCTCCAATAACCGATAGCGCAGTAATCGCAGCCCCGGCTGGAGTTAAAGCAAACGCACGCAAGGCGACGCTTAATTTTGCGATTGCAGCGCCCATAAGTCCGACTGCTGAAGCGCCAGCTACGAATGCGAGTCCGGCTTTGACTGCGGTACCGTCGACTTTTCCTAGAGTATGCACTATCTCGGTTGCACCTTTAACTATATCGGTGAAGACCGGAAGTAGATCATCGCCAATTTCGACGCCCAAATTCTTTAAGGTATTTTGAAACTCTTTAAAGGCGCCTTTTAACGTGTCCATTTTAACCGCTGCTACATCGGCTGCCTTTATTTTCGATAATGCTTCGGACATTTCGTTAATACCTTTTGCCCCGGCAGAATAGAGGATATTTGCTGAACGAATTGCATCGGTGCCAAACATAGTCTTTAATGCTAACTGGCGTTGCTCATCGGTAAGCTTAGCGAGCTTTGTCTTTAAGATTTCCGCGATATCCGCCATTGATTTAATGTGCCCATTTGCGTCATAGAATGCAGAGCTTCCGTCTTTCGTCATTAAGCCGAGTTTTTTCATCTGTTCCGCAGCCTCTTTGGTACTTGGGCTGAGGGTAAGCAATAACGACTTCAAAGAAGTTCCCGCGTCCGAACTTTTTAAACCATTATTCGCGAAAAGAGCAAGCGCTCCAGCTGTGTCCTTAAAAGTTAACCCGACTCCACTAGCTACGGCAGAAACCATTGAAAGTCCTAGACGGAGTTCATTTACGTCTGTTGCCGAAACGTTAGCAGCCGAACTGAGGATATCTGCTGCGTCCGATACCGACAGCGCATCCTTTTTGAATGAATTGAGCGCAACCGAAGCAATTTCACTAGCTTCAGCCAACGAGACCCCACCGGCAGTAGCGAGATCAAGCGCACCTTTTAAGCCGTTGATAGTCTGTTCCACGGTTAGACCGGCTTTAATTAATTCTTCCGCTCCGCCTAAAATTTGAGTAGCATCGAATTGCGACGATTCCGACATTTCCTTTGCCGCTTTGCTTAATTGCTCCAGTTCCGAGGCTGAGGCACCTGACACTGCGGCAACATTGGCGAGCGCCTGTTCATAGTCCGCGGCACTTTTTGTAGCCATCGCGAGACCGCCAACTAGTGCAGCGCCCATCGCCATCGAGGCTTTTTGAATGGCGCCAATATCTTTCGATACTCGTTGCGCTGAACCGGACATTTGTCGCATGTCTCTTTCTATTTGACGCTGCTGAATCGACCATTGTCGGGTATCGAGCTCGATTCTGGCGCGTATAGATCCCACATCCATTAAAGTTCACTCTCCTTTAAAGCAAACTCAATCAAAGCGAACTGCTCTTCTTCGCTAAATTTTTCTAATGTCTCGGCTGACTTTGCGATCTGCTCATACTGAGCCATCGTAAAATCTAAATCTCCGTTAAGTAATCGTTTAAATACTTCAATAAAGGTACCGACGGCATATCCTGCTTCTCGCGATTCTTCGTCATTTAAATGTCTTTTCATTCCGTTCACCCTTCCGGTAAAAAATAATAAAAAGGACGCCCGGTGAAGGGCGCCAATAATAAGGAGACCGAAACCCTTCCACTTGGTCATGGTCAGTTCCGAGTGGTACAAACGGGCAAAATAAAAACGCCGTTAGTTGGCGTATCTTGCTAATACTGCAGTTTTCAGTTTGCAATACCTGGCAGCATCAGTTACCGTCTTTGTCGATAATGCAGTCGTATACAACTTGCTTAGATTTTCAAGATCGTCTTTAATTCCGGATATATTGACGGTTGCCGGGTCTACGTCCTGCCCGCGGAAAACAATATCGTCGTCACCTTCGACTAATAGCTTGCCATCGGCAGTAATCATAGTTTTTAATTCGGACTGATTAACCGCTGGCACTGTTTTTTGCATGTGCAACTTCCAGGCTCCGTTATTAGGAGCGATTACTTTAAGTGAAGTAATTGATGACGGAATAATAATCCGATCATCGTCACCATAATCTTTTTCATATCCTCCGGTTCCTTGAAGTGAAACTGTAATAAAAGCGCTGTCCGTTTCAACGCGAGCAAATCCCCAACCTGTAACATCAACTGCATTGTTATTACCTAAGCCTACTACTACTTTTCTTTCGATTTTAGCCATTATTCATTTCCCCCTTGGTTTTCATTTCTAGATTCAAATGCTTGTTTTATTGCTTCGAATTGTTTCAGAGAGCTATCTAAATCATTACCTTCTTGAAAAAGTTTCACCATATCCTCGGCAAGTTTTAGGACATTATCGTCCGGTGTCAGTGCCTTCTTTTCTTCCTGCTTGCTATAAGCCTGTTTTAATTTTGAATAAAGTCCAATATGTTCTGGTTTACTTGTATCTTGCGCTAATTCGAAAGCTGCTTTTATGTCAGCCTCAAGCAATTCACCCGACAATAACTTGCTTTGTAATTCCTTTTCGCGAATAGTTGGATGTTTTTTCATTATTTTTTATCCCCTTTAATTTTCTCGATATATTCAGCGTTGTCCGGTAAACGCAGCTTATTTTCTACTTCTAATAAATCGGACGGTAAGCCAAATGCTTTATTGACGATATCGGATCGCCCATCAAAGTCATAATTTTTAAGCACCGGATTTTCAACGCCAATATAATACGGTGACTCTCCGTTCTTTTTTGCTGCATCTGCTAATTCTTTCATTTCATAGGTAATCCCTACGTAATCAGACTTTGCTTTGTTATAGTCAAGCAGCGCTGACAAAATTAAGTTACGTCCCAGTTCTACACGCTCATAAATGGATGGTAAGACCTCCGCTTGAACCTTCGCTTTATAATCCTTATTAAAGGCGTTAACCACGTCTACCGGCTTAATACCGCTGCTTCGATACCTGCCACTTGCCTCCGCTTCCTGTTTCCTTCGCAAATAGATTTTTTTGGCGTCTTGAACCGCTTGATCTAATGCGTCCAGCTCTTCGGAAAGGTCTTTCCCTTCGCGAATAGAAGTCGCCAGTGTATTCTCGTACTTGTGCTGAGCAGCGACATAATTTTCAAGCGCTTCACTTTCGCGGTCAAGAAACTTCTGTCGAGCTGCTTTTGCGTTTTCTTGCTCCTGCATGTACTTTTCATATAAGTCAAATTTCAGCATATTTTCCACTTCCTCCGATTCTGTCTGTTAATCTAACAAAAAATAAAAATAGCTTTTTGCGCCATTTCGGCAACTCCGGCAAAGGAACAATCGGCTCGATGGTGTAAAGGTCGCGCAGAACTTCCTCCGCATCTTTTAAACTACTAGCCGTCTCGCTTACGGAATCATAATGTTTAATCATCCCGCGAATACCTGGCTCGTTTAAAGTCAGCGAATAAATGTCTTTGTTAGCCGTAAGCAATAGAACTGAGCCGTTATAATGCTCCACTAATTCCTTAATGCGCTCTATTGCTCGTTCCGGACCTTCATACGGACCGATAATTTGGTCAATTAGATATTTGTCGTAAAGGTTAACCACTAGAAACTCGTTTGACTCAAGTTTTTCCACGTTACAAATGGCTGTTAATATAGTCATTATTACTCCTTTACTTTACCGGTTTTAATTTTATAGCCATTAGATGTCATTACCTTTTTTATTCCAAGTGGCAACAAGTCGTATATAGGAGTTTTCATAGGTTTAATATCTTGTTTAGGCATTTTTCTGTTTTGTTTCATGATTATCTCTCCAATCGTTCAGTTATTGAATTTCTTCGGCAGTCAGTTAAAGCATCGATTGCCAGCATTATGGCTGTCCTTCTAACTTGCTGCATTTCTTTAAATATTAGTGTTTTACCTATAGCAAAACGCTGATTTTTACGAACTAAGTCTCTATGTGGTCGGAACTGTTTCAAATTCGCATAAAACGTAACAGAGGTATGATCATCCGGTACTTCTGCAAGAATCATAGGTATCATGTGATGAAGCACTTGCCGGATATTCGGATATTCGGTAAATGGCAGATACATTGAAGCTATAAAATAGTCTTCGTAACTATTAGCATCAAGAAGCTCGCAACCGAATCCGTAGGCATGCTCATCCTTTCTATATATAGCAATGTGTGCAATAGTTCTATTTTGTTTAGTCATCGAGCTGACCCTCTTTTAAGGGCTTTTAATAGGTAGTCCGTCCACGACTTTTCAAATCGACTATCAGGACTATTCTTCCGTAAATATTTCCGTTTTTCGTACTGTTTCATTGAATCTATACGTGTCTGCTTCGAACTGCGTCTTCCCATATTACACCGCCTTAGTCTTCCGACGTCTTTTGTCGTAAGCACGATCCATGTAAAGAATCGGTGTTTTCGACCAAACAGTCTTAAAAGACGTGTGCCTGCCGAACTTTATAAATTGTGTGCGATCCCCATCCGATGCCTTAACAACTATGAATCTATCGCCTGGAGGCATTTCATCGCACGGTAAACAAACCATGACGTGCAGTTTATCTTGTTTCACGGTTATCCCTCCGAAAATGTGTGTATATGACAGATTTTAAGGCGAAATTGCTTGATATTAGCTTGCGTTTCTACTTCCGAATACCATTGGAAGGGTAACGGTTATAAACGCCTTAAATCGTCTAATTTTCTTGATTTTCTGCTACGTTAAACATTCTTTCTGCAGCTCGTCTTTGTTCAATCGGAATCTTATACTGGCATCCGATAAACCGGTTATATTTGTAATAATCCGCTATAACCGGCCAGCCTTTGTATCTACGAATGCGTCTTATTAAGTCCCGGTCCTCTGTGTATCCTGCTAGCCAGCCTTTTTCAAGCTTCCATAGCTGATTACTCATTTCGTTATTTCCTCGACTCTTCTGCGAAACTCATATAGTGCGTAATCGTTCGTCAAACTTTCGAGTAATTCTTTTATCGGCATCTCAGAAGAGAGCGCAATATAGGATACTAATGTATTGAAGTTCTCCTCCTTAAAACCTTCGTCGTTTAGAAAGAAACCGACTACAGGCCTGTTACCTTTTTTAGAATTGCAAGTCCTGCAACTGATTACGAGATTGCTAATATGATCGCGACCGCCCAGACTTTTCGGAATAACATGTTCTAAATGGAATGCTGATCCGTCCGGTTCTTCTTTCGCACCACAATAGATACATTCTCCGCTAAATGCCCCAAACAGCGCCCTCACTTCCTCGAGAGTAACTTCAACTTTCCTACCGGCTTTTTCTGCACGTTTTTTCAACTTATAAAAAGCGTGGTTAGCCTTTTCTCTTGATTTCGATTTGCAAGATTTACAGCGATTTGTATACATACCGTTACATCGTTTATCAATTTCGAACATTTCTAGTGGCTTCACTTCGTTACAAATACGGCACTGGCGTTTCTCTGTATTCATTTCATATTGACACCTCACTTATTGACTGTTATATTATTATTGGGATAATTTACGGTATTTCTCTACATAAGACAAAAAATCATCTGTCAGATCGAACTTTTCCGCTAGTTTTGCAGTTACCATAGGCGTTACGTTCCTGTTACCTAGTTCAATATGGGCAACAGTTGCCGTACTCACTCCAATGTAATCTGCGAAGTCTCTTTGGGACATTCCGGAGTACAAACGGATTAAACGGAATTTCTCACCAGTCATATACTTTGACCTCCTTTAATATCAATTAATTACTTTTAAACTATTTTTTTAACGGGATTATTACCCGTTTCTTCAAACTTAACGTGGTTTTGTCCCCCTTTTACCTCCTCTTCAATGCGCCAGGAACGCAAATTTCTTTCATTATTTTTACGATCTACCCTATCGTCCAGGTCATCCGCAATTAACATAAGCGCCTCGTCTTCGAATAGCCGTTCATGCTTGCGGTAATCCTTCTCTAATTCCTCTCTATGCGAAACCTTATAAGCTGTTGGTGGTAAATACGTGCCGTTATCGAATATCTGTGCCGTCTTTTTAAAATAAGCAATCGCCTTTTTCTCACGTTCTTTACAATCCCGACAGCAAAATACTGCGTCTTTCCTTTGCGGAATGAAGTAATTAAGACAAAAACGATGTTTGCACGGCCTATATTTCCGCCTTTCCGCCTCGAGCTGCTCCCTAGTAATACTTCCTTTTTCCAAACGCCTAAGCAAATTATCGACCAGGTCCGGCAATGTAAACGATGCTTTTACGACGTGCTGACGTTCAAGTTCCCGCCACTCTTCAGCCGATCGATGCTTTATTGCCTCGCGCTCGATGTTCTCGCTAACGTGTTCGTATATACTTCCGAGAATACTAAATTCGTATGGCGTCACTTTCTTACTCTTAACAAACGATTTAGCATCACGGTTAAGCCCTTCTTTGTCCGTAACATTGGCACGTTGGTATTTCATTCTGATTTGATAAAGATTCAATATACTCCCTCCTCTTTACGTGACGGGCATCTAATGCCGGTCCATTCTTGTTATCTTTTTTAGTTAAAAGATTTTGCAATAAGATATAATGCAATATAGTCGTAGCGACGTATGAGCGAATGCGAATACGCTCGCAATGTTTTGTTGGTATGTTTAATCTTGGTATGTTTAACTTGGTATGTTTAGATAGGCAACTAATGCCATAATGGTGACGGATATCTAATGCCTGTCTCGTAACCGGCATCTAATGCCAATCTCGGTAATTTGGCACCACTTTTTCACCGTCCACATTAACGATATATCCGTCGTCACTAATCCGCGGACAAAAAGAAACGAAGTACCATTTTCCGTTCCATACTTGTTTTTGCCGAATCAATCCGTTAGCCTCCAAGATATCAACGAGCGGCTTAATCCGTTTTTCTGCGATACCAAGATCCTCGGATATCTTCGCAATCGACGGAAAGCTGGCTCCGAATCGTTCGCTCCTGGTACCGTCCTCTCTCGTATGCTTACCGTCTACATACGATAGTAGGTAAAAATACAGCGTCACGATGTCGCGAATTTGTGGTTTACGCTGCTTGCGTTCAAACTGGCGATCATGCTCCGCAAATATTCGCGGAAATACCTTTCGCAATAAATCGAGATTGTACATTTCGTAATTGCTACTTTCGAGTAGCTGCCGTTTGTCGTTCGGTAACGGCCTGTTTTGCTCTTCCATTTCACATCTCCTCCGGAAACATTTTGGTATATGTGAACGCGGACTTGCCGCGGAAAAAATACCCTTCAAGAATATTGACGCACGACTTTATAACCTCGCGCAGTTGATTCACTAGATGATACAAACTAAAATTCATTTTCGGACAAATAATCGTCCTACTACTTTTCCGTTCATTTTTCGCAATTTGTAATAAAAATGTAATAAAAAAGACGAGTTTCCCCGTCAATACTGAATACTGTATAAATTTAAGGGAGTGATTAATCTGAAAGAATTTCAGTTCGGAAACACAACGGTAAGAATACATTCTCCATTGGTACATATGACAGCGGAAGAACGTCGAAGATTTTATAAGGAGGAACTTGCGAAAGGAAACGTTGTATTGAAGGAGATAGAAAAGGCGGTTATCGAAAGTTACTGGAAAAGGAACGGAATTGCTCCGGAGGATAAAAAATAGACCGCTCCATTTAGAACGGCCTATCTTCGTATATTTAGCCGGCATCAATTGCCGCTAACACTTCCTCTATTCCCAGCGTTACATTTAACGACTGCTTCAGCTCGAAGCCTTTACGAACGGCTCGATCATATTGCTCGTTAACTTTACCTACTTCTGCACGGAGCATGTTATAAACCGGTATCAACCGCGCCATCTCATCTTTAATTACACGTCGATATTGCAATGTCTCCTTCAATTTCTTTGCGTATTCATTCCCCTGGGCTATGTCGAACTCATTGGCTTCTATTTGATGGTAGATCTCTGCGATTTTTCGATCAAGAGCGGACTGCAAACAATTTAGACTTTTAAATGCCTCGTTAACTTCCTCGTTTAGTCCGAGCAACTTTTCGAAGTAATTTTGCGGTATATTCATTAAGGGTTCCTCCTCTAAAATATACCCGACGAGCCTAATACCCGTTGCCGCGGGCGTCGAGCTTTTTTCTTTCGACTGTTGCCGCAGTCAGTTATTTCCGAAGCTGTTGCCGCAGCTTTATATATTAAGCGCAGATTAAATCGAGAATATCTTCAGCTTTACCGTTTAAATAATCCGTCGGATTGACGTCTAAATTTACGATGACTGTGTTTGGATCATTCGTTGCTTGGAACTCATAAAGGCCTATACCATCTTGGTCAGACACAAACACTTTATTATCAGTAATTACGACACCTTTTCCGTTTTCACTGTCGATACTTTTGCCTTCATAAATATATACAACTGTTACTTTTTGCATTATAATCACTCCATAGGTTTTATTTTTTGGAGCTCAGCCGGTCTGCCAACCGCTGGGCTTTTTACATGCACCTTTTCGGTGCTCGAGCAAAAGTACGTATGAATTCTAAAAATGTACATTTCGATAGCTGCTCGTAGTTAATCTCATCGACTGGTTTATCGAAATCAATTAGAAAACTTGGGCAAGTCGCACGGTCGATAATTATTGATTCTTGATCGTTACCCACTTGCGTGATGTAGAATACTCCCTCGGTATCATCGTACCTTTCAAGTACAATATCCGATGACAATACAATCACTTCGTCCTCAACTTCTCCAAATTCTTGATCATCAGATGCGGTATATATTACTCGTATCTTGCGTATCATCTTCTCACCTCCTGACTACGTTTTGTTGTCTACATACTCATAATAACTTGACCACAATTCGTTGTCAACACTTTTTGACTACTTTTTTTAGTCAGTATATAATATACTTAAATTAGGAGGAGATATAATGCGGGCTAAATCGAATTTAAAGGCTATTTTAGACGAAAGAAACTTATCAATCAGGCAATTTGCGGAAGATACTGGATTACAGTTTGAAACGTTACGGAGGCTCTATAACGACGAGACTAAGCAATATCAGCGGGATACACTCGGGAGAATATGCGAAGTATTGAACGTGGAAATTAAAGATATTTTAATATTGGTAAACGAAGAAAGCGACTCCATGTAGGAATCGCCTTTTTTATTACCCAATTTTAACTTTGATACCGCCTGATTCGACCTTTTTAACTGGCTGTGGCTCTGCTTTTAACGATTGATTAAACTGAGTAAATGTCTCGGCCTGGAATATTTTAAATGGATATTGACCGTCTATCGCGTAACGCTGATCTGAAAGGATGAGCACATGCGGAAAGGGTTTCGCCATAATGCCACCGTTATAAAAGTCAACATATCGCGCAAGTTTATCCGCCATTTGCTTTTCGGAATAGAGTGTTTTTTGTACCTCAATAAAAAATGGCGTATTTCGATACATAGCAAATATGTCCGGCTCTGCGTTTCCTTTACTACCGTATTTAGGCTCGACTAGAAACGTCTCAAGACGGCCAAGCTTCTGCATTTCCTTATATACGTTCAATATTGCGAGAAAATGGCCAATCTTTTGCGACTGTTTCTTTATTTGAGAATCAGCTCCGAAATATACGAACGGTTGAAAGCTAGTTGAACGCTGAATCTGACCGTCGCGAAGTAGTCGAAGCAAGACGGAATTTGCTGCGGTTATAGGGTTCTTTAAGCCTCCGAAATGCAACTCCGCTATAGAGTCGCGATCCATTACTCGGAATTTATTTAAGTCGCGAATGATCGCTTTGTCTCGGTTACTCAGTGGCATCTAAAAACACGTCCTTTTCGGTTAAAGTCGACTTTAGGTTTGACTCTTCGGGATCCGGTGACGACGTCGTCACTGACCTCGCAAACATATCCTTCCAGTCTTCCATGCGATAAGCCGCCAGTATCTCCTCCGCCTTTTCCTCGGTTAAATAGGGCGCCTGCAACTCCGTTAATTCGTCACGTTTAATAAGGAATCGACCTGGCGTTTGCTTGCTGATGCGTTCGCTACCTGGTGTTCCGATAATCTTCGAATTAGATGCGTCAGTTGTCCGGAAGCCTTGGCGAACGGTTAGCAGTCCGCGGATTTTAGTATCGAGAATGTCGTGGCTCGGTCGTTGTAGCGAAAGGATGCAATAGATACCTAGCGCCCTTCCTAACGAAACAATTTGAACGAGTTGCTTTTTCATTTCCTTATCGTCCATTATCATTACGATTTCATCGATAGCCAGCATGATAAACGGAGTCTTTTCCGGTACTTTCGTAATGTGAGTGACGCGGTGTTTATTCAGCAGCTCTCCTCTTCGCTTCAATTCTCCGTGAATGTGCTTCAGCATCCGCGCCATATCTTCCGGATAGACACAAACACTTTTGACGTGCTTGACGTCTTTGAATAGGAAAAACTCCGACATCTTTAAGTCACCGAGGTAAATATGCAATTCTTCAGGCGTTTTATGCTGAATGAGAGTCGCTAAGATACTGCGAAGTTGAGTCGATTTCCCTGCGCCTGGCTCCCCGGAGATAAGGCAATTCGGCTCCGTTATGGCATCGTAAACCATCCAGTTCCCTGCGCTATCCTTGCCGCATACAATCGGCATTCCGAGCCCTTCAAGCTCCGGTTGTATCTTCGCAAAGTTGTACGTTAGTTCATTCGGCAGCGAGCCTTTATTGACCGTTAAGGTAAAGCGTTTAATGTCGCCATCTAGTTCGATGTTGTTTCCGAAATATTGCTCGAATACGTAGTAGTTCTTTTTCAAAAGCTTGGGATCGAGTCCGTTCGGTAGGGAGAATACGATTGTTGTTGCGGAATCATAGAGAGTAACTGCGTGGATTTTTGGTAGGATTAAGCGCTCATTGCCGTCGCTCATTTTATAGGTTAAGTACATATCGCCTGATCGGAATGCCTTGACTAGTTTCTTACGCGTCATTAGTTTCGCCCATAGACCGCTCATCGGATAAACCTCATTAATGCGTCAGATTGGAGAAAGTAGACGCTTATTGCTATGGCTGCGATTGGTACTACTAGTTTTAACGTCGTACTCAGCCAAGTTATGCCGCAATCTTCTGCGACTTTATCGAGTAAAGCCACCGCAATAATACTGCCACCAGCTATTAAAATTCCAGGTCCAAACATGGAAAATTCCTCCTCTTGATTATTCTGACAATTTAATTTTCTAATTATTTGAATATTCGCTTGGTTCCCCCGGACCCCCTCCCCTCTCTCCCGGCTCCGCCTCATTCTTAACAGATTTTCTTTTTTGCGTATTTGCAAGGTCTAAGAGACTAAAACTGCGGTAAAGCTAATAACTAGTTACTTGCTAATAACCTATGTAGCTACTGCGGTAAGTTTGCCTGTACCGACTAATTATTTACCAAATTGGCAAAAGACAAGCTAAGAAGTAGCGCCCTAGCTTGGCGCCTCTTCCGTTAAGTAAAAAATGTCGTTGACTGGCCGTTTCACCTTTTCGCTAATTTGCAGCGCAACCTCGAGCGTAGGCTGCCTAGTACCCCGCTCATAACGGTTGTACTGATAGATGCTGATCCCGAGTAGGTCCGCAAATTCAGTTTGATTCATTCGGTGATCGTGACGAAGGTCTTTTAATTTGTTGTTAACTGGCATAGATGTCACCTCGTCCAATAATTCGACAATATCACCGTTATTCCCTTTTTTCGGAGGCTAATTTATGATCGAATACATAGTATTTTTCGGCCTGCTTGCTGCGGGCTTACTGGCGTTCATTTTCCGCCCGAAACCGGAGCCAGTATATAATAATCCACGCAACAAATGCGAGAGTCCAATTGAGCGCCAATTATATGATGCACTGACGTTCCGAGGCTATGCGGTAACAACGCAAGTTCCATGCGGCAAATATCGCATAGACTTAGCGCTAGTCGGCCCGCGTGTGGCGATAGAATGCGATGGTAAGGACCATCATTCCAGTCCGAAAGCAAAGGCCAGAGATAAGCGTAAAAATGAATGCTTAGAAGCTAATGGATGGAAAGTCTTGCGGTTTAGTGGCCGGCAAATTTATCGAAACATGGGCCAGGTTTTGCATAGGATAGAGGAAGCGGTAAAGTAAACTTCTATTGAATTTTTACTGATGGAATTTTATAATAAAACCTGTTATAGTAATGAAAAAAAACCGCTGGTGGTAGGACACCAACGGTTCATAGTGTGATCGATCATTTACGGTCGATAGGCTCAAGAGTAATCTTTCGTGACGGGAGGATTACTTTTTTTGTTTCTCGCGACTATCTATATAAGCTAGTAAAGCAATCAAAAAGGTACCGGCTTCCATTAACCCATTGAAATCGATCATATTATCACTCTCCTTTCAAAGAGCAACGACCGATGAATAAATCCTATCACACTAGTAAACTTATCATATATAGAGAAATTGAATCAACAACAAAACCTATATATGGTACCGAAAATATTTTCAGTGCTACTATATATTGTGTTAACCCCTTTTTTCTCTTTGCATTGGTAAATATATCAACCAAACCTCTCTCCGTCAACGAAGATTTTAAATTTTTTTAATTTGACTATGGGAATTATTACCTTTATAATGAGTGTAACATAAAAAATAATATGTTACTTAAATGGAGGTAATTCGATGAACAAAGTGGAACCAATACGCGAAGCCAAAGACATCGAGGCTATCAAACATTCATTAAACGGTCGTAATCGCTTAATGTTCGTCATGGGTGTGTCATTCGGACTAAGGATTTCAGATTTATTGGAACTTAGGATCGGTGATTTGCGCGGTAAGGACTACATTATCATTGGCGAAGAGAAGACGAAGAAGAAACGGAAGATTACGCTAAGTGATGTTGTTAAAGAGGAAATTGCGAAGTTAGAAGGCGCTGATACTGATTACGTGTTTCAATCGCGCCAAGGCGGAAATAAGCCGATTAGTCGCGTGCAAGCCTATCGCATATTAAACAGCGCAGCAAAGAAAGCTGGCATCCTCGATAAAGTCGGTTCAATCGGCTGTCATTCATTGCGGAAGACATTCGGATATCAACTTTACAGTAAAGGCGTAGACATTACGCGATTAATGGCCATCTTCGGGCACAGTTCGCCTGAGATAACGCTAGCTTATATCGGCATCCAGGACGACGAAATTAGTGATGCGTACCTTATGATTGAGGTATAATACGAATGTGGATCGCTCTGAACGGGCGGTCTTTTTATTTTGCGCTGAACCCATCGAGGTAGAAAGTATATAGCAAATTTCTGAACGTCAAATGAGGCGTTTTTGACCTGGCGGCTTTGGGGTCGAACGGTGTCGAAATTGTTTGTTAAACGGACACAATTCCGAATGAATACGATATTCACGTTATGTATATTAAGTGTAACACAATCCACTTTTGTTACGCTCGTCGAACCGTTAGAACGTTGATTTAGTGCGGTTTGTTGACGTTTATTATTCGCTGGTAGCTGCATGCGTTTATGCAGTAGAGCATACGGCATAGCTACGGCATATGGTCGGGAAATACCGTGCATAAATATTGCATGATCGTTCTCCTTATCGACCGAAATGCGGACACTATTCGACAGACCCCCTGATGTCGGAAGGCCGTTCGGCTCAGACACGTGCTTGCTGATGCGAAAGCCCTATCGTATTATATGCACATTACATGATATTACGTACTCAATCCGCAAAATACCGTGTTCCTTCTATTATATACCCCCGGTAGGTATATGCGTAATGTCCGTCTAATCTACGACCTTCACCCCGACAACACTATCGAAGGCCACCCGCTCGAATTCGCCAGGCTTTACTTCAATACATAGCTGATACGTAATAGGATCAACGTAGTGTATGCGCCCTGTTATTTCCTCTGTAAAACCATCGCTCCATATCGCAAGCTTAACCGCCAGTCTATATTCCATCGCGTAGGCTATCCGCTGGTCGAACTCCTCCGTCTGATAAACGTCTAATATCGGCTTGGCCTGACGTTCCTGGTCCTTATACATTTCGCGTGTCATATCGAACGCCATCGGTAAAAATGAAGCCGCAGCCCATTTTAATTTACCTCTATCGCGTATTGCCATTTCGGTCATCTCCTTCGTTCCTATTATACACGAACAAACGTTCTGTATAAATGGTAATTAAATACGCCACCGGTTAAGGTGACGCATGGCTTATCGTTTATTTAAATACGTAATTAAGCGGTGAATGTGCGCTATGCTGGTTCTGAACGTCCATGTTCGTCATCTGCACGTAACGACGGACCATATTCATATGCGAATGGCCGAGAATACGCTGCAGACTAAACGGGTCGCCTCCGTTAAGGATATAGAATAACGCACCCGTATGACGCAATGTATGCGGGCTGACGCGTTTATTCGTTAGCTTTGCAACCTGACCGTATACCCGCAAGTTATCACGCACAGTGGCCTCGCCTATCTTTTCTCCTTCATACGTAAGAAATACGTATTCATTTCCGAATTCCTCTGTCTCTTGCAAATACTCGCTTAATAGCTTCGCAGTCCGGGCCGATATCGGCACCACACGGCCGACACGCGTCTTCGTATCCGCAGCTTCTAAACGAATAGACATCGTTTTAAAGTCGATATTCTTACGCTTCATATCAACGAGTTCACAAACGCGAACCATCGTATCGAGCAATACAAACGTCATGACTTTCGTCCGAAATCCTACGTATGTTTCATCGTCAATGGCCGCGACTAGTCTGCGATATTCCTCAACGGTAAATGCTTCAACGACATCAACTGGCGCCTTAATCGGCTTAAACCGTTTATGTATCGGCTCATCGATCCACATCTTATCCTCGTAACAATAACGCAAGAATGCACGCATAGTCCTGACGCGAATATTAACGGTACCAGGCGTATAGTCCATTTCCTCGATCATATGCGTTATCCATCCCATGAAGAGCTCCGTTGTCATTTCATCCGCAGATAACTCTTTATTGACGAATAGCTTAAAATATCCGAAGTTATTGTAGTGCTCCTGTATGGTACGTTTTGCCAATCCTTCGCCCTTCTTTACGAGCATAAACTCCTCGAACATTTCCGTAATTGTTAGCGATATCTCGTTCGTTACTATTCTCTTACGTCGTGATAAACCTTTCCGCATAAATAAAAAATCCCCTTCCGCAAATTTAATAGCGTAAGAGGACGAACAGTTTTAGGCAACTATCAATACAGTTTTAACCGCCAGTCTTTTACAGTCTTGCGCTTAGACTGGGCTGAAACTGTGTAAGTTAACGGTCAATCACCGACTACAATCAACGGCAACAATCACCGTCAAACCCTTGCGGGAGTATGAACGTTGGCGGGACTGCGTGGGAATCGAACCCACCAGACCTGGCACGCAGGTCTCAAGCAGTTTTGAAGACTGTGGAGGACACCAGTACCCCATTCAGCCCCATAAAAATAATTTTCACTTAAGTGGCAATCTATTCTAATATTATCACAAAACTTAACTTTATTAACTACCACGGTTTTTATTATGTAGGAACTATTCACTATTTTCAAGTGAAAAGTTTGTGTCATAAATAATAACCAGTCTCACCCAAGACTGGTTATCGCTATCTTACTATATTATTGAAGATTAACCTTTATTGTTTTATCACTCCAAAAGCTTGGTGAATATTGTAATTGTAACCCAGTATCACCTACAGGCTCCTCAAATGCAATTGTTCCCGATACCGATCCGCCAGGTGCTAATTCTCCTGATTGTAAAGATGTATCAGAATTAACTGTTGTGAATCCCATATCTTGAATTTGTCCTTGACTATTAGCAATCTTGAAATCAAATGGGTTGTAAGAAATATTTTGATCACCAGCATTCTGAATTTGCACTGTTACAATGACATATTCCTTACCTTGTTGCGGAGTGTCAAATTCTGTACCATTCGATTTTTCAACTTTTGTAACTGTTAATACATTCTTTCCTAACTGCACGGCTTCACCAACTGCAAAAACATCTTTCTTTGGTTCTTCTTTTTTTACTTCTTCTTTTTTCTTTTCAGGTGTTGCCGTTGCCTCTGTAGCTTTAGCTTTTGATTCTACCTTTTTCGGAGCAGCTTCATCTTCTCCTCCGCCACTTGCAAGACTTCCAATGATGATCACTGCCAGTAACCAGACCCACCATTTCTTATAAAATGGTTTTTTTACCTTTTCCGCCATGTCGATTTCCCTCTAATAAGGTAATAATTTGTAAATTTACGAAATAATTGTATACTCATTTGCCTAGTTATCCCTACGACTTAAATCACTGTGCAAAATAATAGTTTTCATTTTACTTGCTTGTTTATGACAATTACTTGTCTTTGTGTCAATAAAAAGTCTATAATAAGAATGAAAAAATAGTTTTTGTAGGTGAATAGAATGCAACAGCTACACGGTTGGTTTTTGTGGTTTATTATTTTCTGGGTCGTTTTTCTAGTAGGTTCATTCGCAATCGGCGGATTTTTTATGTTCCGCAAGTTTCTGAAGAAGATGCCTAAAGATGACGGTAAATCGGATATGGATTGGGAAGAACATTATGTAAATGAAACGCGTCACCTGTGGGGGTCTGAAGAGAAGGCCTTGCTTGAAGATTTAGTTAGCCCTGTACCTGAGCTTTTCCGTGATGTAGCACGTCATAAAATTGCTGGAAAAATTGGTGAACTGGCGCTTAATGAGAAAGTGGATAAGATTACTGAAGAATTGGTGATTCGTGGTTATATACAAGCAACGCCAAAAAGAGATCATAAATTTTTACGTAAAAAGCTATTTGAAAATAGAATTGACGTAGCTCCATACGAGCATTTATTCTAAGCCGTTCATCCTTGAACGGTTTTTTATTTTACCTAAAAAACAAAAAACACCGATCCACAACGAATCAGTGTTTTACTAGTTTTTAATGTTTCTGTAACTCTTTATATAGTTTCATATAAGAACGATACATGGCGATACGCCATGGGACAATCATGCTGAAGGCGAGCAGGAAGAACATTCCGCTTAGCTGACCGAAATCAATGGTGCTGCTTAAGATCGATTTTGCCACGAGGCGGACGACTAACAAGCCGACTAAGATAAACACAAATGCCTTGGAGCGTTTTAAATAAATATCGTTGTCACGGACCTCAAACTTGGAGGTTTTGATTAGTAAGATAGAAAAAAGCATCCCGACGATTACGGCCTCTAAAATTTCCATTGGGGTTAAGCGAAATTCAGGTACCACATACATCAAGGCCCCGCTGGACATGAAAACAGGCGGTAGAATAATCTTTTTTACATTTGCAGGTTTCTTTGCGGCTTTCATACGAACAAAAAGTACAAAAAGGCCCATAAAGACTGCACCGATTGAAGAAACAACAACGTAGTTCATTGGGTTCAATCTTCCTTTATCTAATTATTTACTTCCCCATTATAGCTTAAATGACCGCGAATGAAAAAATATTTTCACTGTATCGGCATCCATTTTTGAACTACATTAGTGAAATTTTACTAATCTTAGAATCCAGTAAAGCCGCCAAACATGCTTTGGAAGATAATAATAATTTTTGTCATCCAGTCAAAGAAAAGTACAATCCCCATGATGATCATAATGTATCCGCCGATTTTAACAATTTTCCCACTGTTCTTGCGAATCCATTGCATCTTTCCAACAAAGAACGATAAGATTAAGAACGGTATGGCAAACCCTAATGAATAGGCTGTCATGTATAAAACACCTGATCCTGGATTAGAGCCTGCAAGCAGAATAACTGATGATAATATAGGTCCAGTACAAGGAGTCCATCCAGCGGCAAAGGCCATCCCAATTAGGACGGAACCAATAAAACCAGAAGGTCTATTTTTAAACTCTAACTTGCGATCTCTCATCAAAAAATCTGGTTTAAGAACTCCAACGATCATTAATCCAAAAAAGACGATAAATATTCCGCCTAGTTGACGAATTAAATCTTTGTACTCATAGAAAAAGCGGCCAATAAAGGAAGTACCAAATCCAATTGCTATGAAAATAGCCGAAAAACCTAAAAGGAAAAAGATCGTATGTAGAAGACTTCTCTTTTGAAGCATAGCATTTTCAGTTTTTAATTCACCAACAGACATGCCCGTGATATAAGATAAAAATGCAGGATAAAGCGGTAAACAGCATGGTGAGATAAAACTTAAGAATCCAGCACCAAGGGCTAAAAATATATTAATATCCGTCATATTAACACTCCCACTATAGTCGATACTTCTTCATTCTAACAAATATTTGAACCAAATGATAATGATTAAACGTGAATATTTTGTGTCTCAATAGCACCGTTTCAAGATTCATTTATTTTTTCCAACTAACACCTAAAATGTTGGATATTTATTTACAAATCTCTTTGAAGTAATTTACATTATAGGTTATACTAGTAAAACAATGTCATTTTGGTAGACTTGTATCCAACTTACACTAAAACCAAAAACTAGGAGTTACTCCGGAAAGGACCTCGGCCGTGTTGAAACAGGAATTAATTACCCTAATTGAAAAAAAGCGTGCTGAATTAATTCAAGTCGCCATAACAAACGGCTTGACTTCCTCCGCAGCAATTCGCTATAGTCAGGAACTTGATCATCTTTTAAATGAATATAATAAAGTATATATAAAAAAAGTTCCATCATCGGCTTGCTAGAAACAAGCACTTAACTAAAAAATTGACTCCTTAAATAGAAATGCCTGGCGCAGATTACGCCAGGCTTTTTCTATTAATTCACAACATCCTCTAGACGCTCCACCCCCCCATTCTGCAAGAGGAACATCTTGTGGTATAACCCACCCAAAGCTAGCAGCTCTTGATGAGTACCACGTTCGACAATTTCACCCTGATGAAGGACTAAGATTAAATCAGCATCCTGAATGGTAGATAAACGGTGGGCAATCGCGATCGTCGTCCGACCCTTTCGCATTTTCGCCAAGGCCGTCTGAATCGCTTCTTCTGTTTCCGTATCAATATTGGCAGTAGCTTCATCGAGAACCAGTATCTTCGGATTGGCCGCAATCGTCCTTGCAAAGGCAATTAACTGGCGCTGACCACTCGAAAAAGTAGAGCCTCTTTCCACCACTTTATGGCTGTATCCGTCATCTAGTTTTTCAATAAACGTATGCGCTTGAACAAACCGTGCCGCAGCTTCGACTTGTTCGTCTGTCATGCTTACATTATGAAGACGAATATTATCCTTTACCGTTCCGTAAAACAGGAACGGATCCTGTAGTACAAGCCCCATCTTCTCTCTTAATTCAGGCTTCGTAAAATCACGAATAGATGCGCCGTCAATTAAAATCTCCCCACGTTCGAATTCATAGAATCGCATCATGAGATTAATGATAGAACTCTTCCCGCTTCCGGTGTGTCCGACAAGAGCAACCGTTTCCCCTGGATTAGCGGTAAAGGTAATATCCTTTAAGACATCCCGTTTTCCGTCGTAGGAAAAACTAAGATTCTTAAACTCAATCCTTCCCTCATCAACCGATATTGTTTTCTCTTCCTTTTGAGAAGGTGCTAAATCTTCCTCATCTAATAGTTTAAATACTCGCGAGCCCGCCACAATGGCTTGCTGATAGAGTGAGAGTCTCATCATCATTTGATTAACCGGCTCGAAGAATCGATCTAAATAATTGATAAACGCATAGATGACGCCGATTTCTACACTATGCTGAAAGGAAGTAATCCCAAAATAGCTCAACACTAGAATTAAGGCAAAAGTATAAATGAGGTCAATCGCTGGTCTTAATAGCAAACCATCAATCTTAATATTTTTCATCCCTGCATTGTAATGCTTTTCGTTGATATCCCCAAACTCCGCGCGAAGGCGTTTTTCCTGACGAAAGACTTGGATAATAGACATTCCCTGTAATGATTCACTTAATTTCGCATTCAACTGGCTGAGTCTTTCCCGCATATCAAGATAGAATCGTGAGCTTAGTTTTCTATATAAACTCATGACAAATATTAATATCGGGAGAATAATGACACAAATGAACGCAAGCTTTACGTTTAAAATAAACATGGCAATAAATATCCCAGTGAGTAAGAAGCCACTTTGGATAAAGGTCGCCAGCACGGTAACAAACATATCTTTAATGGCTTCCGTATCATTCGTCACGCGAGACACAATGCTTCCTGCAGGCGTTTTATCAAAGTATCTTAACCCGAGTGCTTGAACCTTTGAAAAAACATCGATGCGAAGCTGCTGGATTATATATAAAGCAATTTCTTGGAATTTAACAAACTGAAAAAATAGCAGGATTGCTTTTACCACTTGAATGCCCATGTAAACCGAACCAAGGACGAGTAACGGCTGAAACTCGAGCTTACCTGGTGTTAAATAGTCATCAATAAATATTTTTACAATAATGGGGAGAACGATATCTCCAATCGTTGTTAGTAATAATAAGGCAAAAGCAACACTGATCATTTTCTTATGTGGTTTGGTATAGGAAAGAAGGCGAAATAAAATTTTTCTTTGTTCCCGTTCTGACAATTGTATTTTCTCATCCATTTTAATGCCCTCCATGCTCAACCAACTCTTCTAGCTGTTGGCGTAAATACATTTCCTTGTACCATCCATCATTCATCATCAATTCCTCATGCGTACCGCGTTCGATCACTCTTCCTTCATCCATGACAAGAATGAGATTGGCGTGTTGTATAGCACTTAATCGATGGGAAGTGATAATCGTTGTTTTTCCCTCACGATTCTCCCTTAATGAAGTGAGAATCGCTTCCTCAGTTTTTGCATCGACGGCAGATAATGAATCATCGAGTACCAATACTTCAGGATTCATCAAGAGAGCACGTGCTATGGATATCCGTTGTTTTTGTCCTCCCGATAAAGACACACCGCGTTCTCCAACAATCGTTTGATATCCATCCGTAAATTGAAGAATATCTTCATGGATATTGGCCAGTTTCGCCGCATTCCTTACCTCTAGCTCCGATGCTGCAGGATTCGTAAAGGCAATGTTTTCGGCAACGGTAGCCGAAAATAAGAAATGATCCTGTGGAACATAACCAATGGCTTCCCGCAATTTTTCCAGCTTGTAATTTTGCAGCTTTTCTCCGCCAAAAAGGATGTTACCCTTATATCCTTCAAACTCCCTAATCAGCAGCTTTAACAAAGTTGTTTTACCTGATCCTGTTTTCCCGACAATACCTAGTGTCTCGCCGGAAGATAGACTAAAGACCACATCGTCTAAAATTGGTCTCAATTCCCCTGGATACGTAAATTCATCAATTTGATAATGTATATCTCCATATGGCACGATATCCAATGCTTCTTCCGAATCCGTTATCTCTACCTTTTCTCTCAGCAGTGATTTCACACGATCATAAGAGGCACGGCCCCGTTCAACAATATTAAATAACCAGCCGAACGCAAGCATCGGCCAAACCAATAATCCTAGATAGGTAGTAAACGAGATTAACTCCCCAATTGTTAGTTCCCCATTGATGACATACTTCGCTCCAAAGGCAATGGATAAAAAGAAGGAAATACCCACAATAATGGAAATCGTAGGGTCGTATAGTGAGTCGATTTTAGCCACAATAATATTTTTTTGCACCACATCTTCGGATTGTTTGCGGAAGTCTTCAATATCCTCTTGCTCTTGCCCAAACGTTTTGATGACCTTAATTCCAGTGATGCTTTCCTGTGTTTTATCGTTTAAGGAAGAAAATGCTTCTTGGGCTTTATAGAAGCTCTTATGTAGCATCGATCCAAACCAGCTGGTTAATATGGCCATGAAGGGCATGGGAATTAAACAAATCAAAGTTAATTTCCAGCTGATTGTAAAGGCCATGGCAATAATGACGAAGCCACCGGTAGACAGGGAATCGACTAAGGTCAGTACCCCCGCTCCAGCCGTCTGCTGGATGGCAGATAGGTCATTGGTTGCGTGTGCCATGAGATCTCCAATCCGGCTTTTTTGATAAAAAGAGGGAGACATTTTTGTAAAATGATGATATAAACGATTTCTCAAGATTTTGCTCAGTTTGACCGCTGAACCAAAAATTCGAATCCTCCAATAATACCGTAGGACATACATCGAAATCCCTACCGCGATAAGAACCAGTACCCACTGAACTAGGATCCCTTTTGTCATTGTCCCTTCGTTAATATGGTCAGCAACTATTCCGATAATTTTTGGCGGCACTAATTGCAGCACTGCGACAAGCATTAATAAAACAATGCCTGAAATATACGCTTTTTTCTCTTGCTTAAAAAACCAGCCTAATTCTAAAAATACTTTCATCCAACCGCCCCCAAAACACGTTAAAGTGACACACCTTCTGCAAATGGTTAAAAATATTACGAAATGCGAAGAAGTTTATACCCGAGGTTTTATTTTATCAAATATTTATAAAATAATAAACATTTAGTGAATTTGCCTTTCCATATAAAAAAGTACTCTAAAAATAGAGTACTTCAACAAATTAACTATAAAATGATAGCACTTGGGAAATAAATGATGGATTATTCTTTAACCCATTTTCTTAGTTTTAGATAACTATTAAATCTGTTGTTGGCATGACAATTTGGACATTTGACGATAACTTCGAGATCAACGATTTGTTGAGATTCTTTATTCAGGACATTACTAACCACTTTTTTGTTCAAAGGTAATACTTGATCCGTCAATTCACAAAACGGATACTGCTTTTTTATTTCTTCTACATCATTTTCTCCTCGAACAATCGCCACATATTGAATATCCGTCTCACAATATAGACATTCATTCTTACCAACAACTACGTTATCTAATCCTTCAATGACTTTCTGACTCATAGCTGTATCACCTCCTATCCCTAAATAATTATTTAGACATGATAGAAGGTGGTTCCTGCTAATTTTTTGAACTTTTTAGTGAACTTTTCAATTCGCTATTTCATGAACACAAAATATGGTACAACTAAAATAAATAAAGCGAAGATCATGATCATTGCTGAACCACTTTTATTCTTATCTCTCCATAAAGAAATAGAAAAAGCTCCACTGTAGGCTGCCATAATGATAATCATGAACCATAAAGCAATCGTCATTTTAATCCCTCAATTCCTCTAAATTCGGTACCTTCTCCTGCTTACCGAATTCTCCTAAAGTAACAGCTGCCCTCACATCAACCTGTGCATCTGGGTAAACCTTCATCCAATCATATCTTTTATATTCTGGAATCGTTTTAAATTTTTTTCTAACCTCAGCAGACCAAATAAACGGTTCTCCTTTAAACTCCTGCTGGGTCTTTTTCACAAAAGTCTCTATCTTTCCTGAGATAACACTTTCTAGATGTTTTTTTAATACTTTTTTCTTATCCTCATGTGCCCCGTAGTTAACCATACTAGGGTCAGATAAGATCTCTATGGTTAGAGGTAAAGTTACAGATATTTTTGGAGGTCCATGTTTAATATCAATCTTGATATCATTATTTTTTTTCTTGATCACACGAGCAGCGACTCTTAATTTTGGATTAAAAGGATCCGGGTAGGTCGTTAACACGTCATTTAGCTCTGAAGTATCATCTAAAAGGACAGATATTCTTGTTTCCTGTCCTGTGATTTTCCCAATCATTTTTCCTTCTTTAAATACAGCCGATCCAATGAATTGTGTCTGGTTTGATGTTCCTTCCGTATCTATTTCTCCTGCAATATATTCGTCCTCATTCCCTCGCTTTTCCCCCTTTTGTAATTTTGTCGTCGCATACATCGCTAGAAATAAATCGTCATCATTTTCTGTTACCCTAAAAAATCGGTGAAGGTCTGAGTCTGGAATCAATCCTGTTTCAATCCCTCTTGTAATCATAAATTGAAAATATTTATGTGGTCTTGTTTCCAACTTAGGTTTGTTGTTGATAAAAAACACTCTGGGTTCTTCTTTTGAAACGATTAGATATGAATCCCTTTTAATTTCTCTATCTTTTGTTGCATCGTAAATATATCGTATGAAATCCTTATCACTTGCTAACTCTTCAGAAACAACAAACACTCGTAACAGGTCATAGGTTAGTTCCCTTGCTACAATGGCATTTGCCGTATTACGGGCGGTAATAAAATCATTTGCAGTAATCGTTATGATCTCTCGGGCAGGTTCATTTGAACCAGATCCACTTTGCTGACTCCCCACCTCAGGATTCGCAATCAAAAACGTAATATCAATTTTATTTGATTGGTGATTCTTCGCCATCCCTAATCCTATAACATAAGCCCTTTCCTCTAACTCCTTTTTATCCCAGCACCCGCTAAGCAAAGGTATCATGCCTATTAATAAGCAACTAAGCATTATTTTTTTTAGGTTCATTTTTTAAATCACCTTTCAACTTATCCATGACCCAAAGGAGGATGGGAAACGAAATGAATACCGGAGTGAATAATTGGTATAATGGGTCTCTTAATTTAAAGATTGTAAATGAAGGGGTCTCTGGAATCATTCCTACTATTAAAAATACACTCGCTAAAATAGGAATTGCATATTCAAATTGTTTAATCTTGAATAAATTCCCTAAAAGAAGCGCATTTAAATATAAATAAACAGAAAACCTTATTAGACTAGCCACAAGCCAAAATGGAAAAAAGAAGGTATCGATACTTGTAAGAAAATCTCCTATTGAAAGGTACCGTATTACTTCATGAAATGGATAAGTCAGTAAACTAGCAGGACCGTAATCAAACATGAATAGATACATCACAAAAGAGATGGTTATTTCAGCCGTTAGAAATGCTAATGCAATCCATGAACCTCTAGTAAAAACTTTTTTCGATGTGAAATAAGGGAAAATTATTCCTATGAATAAAAAGTCCCCATAAAGTGATGTTTTTAATGAACTTTCAGTTATTACCTCTTTAAATCCAGGACCCCAAAATGGAAAAACTGCAAATGTATTTGCATCTTTAAGAATTAATAATAATGCAAGTAAAAGCGTCAATTTTACATAAAAAAGGACAATCCAAGCTAATGACGTTAAATTTTGGATACCCTTTTTGGCTGTGTATGCACAAGCGACCATTAATCCAATGAAAATCACGATCGTTGGAGTTTTTACAAAGTAAAGAGTGGCAATAATATCTACGTAACTCCTCGAATCAACGGCAATGACAACTGATCCATATATCCAAAAGATAAAGGAAACTAGAAAGCCAATGTATTTACCGAACAGGAATGTATTAATATCATGCAAGTTTTTAGATTCATAACGAGAAAATACTTTAAGTAAAAAAAACAGAGGAATAACGGTAATCAGGCCACCAATTAATGGACCCATCCAAGCAGCACTTTTCAAGCTATCGAAATAAAGAGCAGGTGTACTATCAGTTAGCTTAACTCCTATAATAATTAGCATAGTAGCCACATATTCTCTTATGCCAATAGATTCATTAGGATTATTCATAATTTATGTTGTATCTCCCTTTTTTTCTAAATCCTTAGGCCTTAAAAATCCGGGTCTCCATCTTTCATTTTGTATTAGCCGTCTAAAAACTGTATCTTGAGATGCCTTACTTCTCGGGGTCATAGGAGATAAGTAAGGAACCCCAAAGCTTCTTATTGAAACCATATAGGATAAGCCCATAACAAAAATGATAACCATCCCATATATACCTAAAATCCCAGCAGCAATGATGAATAAAAATCTAATGATACGAATTGCAAAATTAAAGCTAATATCACTCACAGCAAAGGAGGAGAGACCACTAAGTGCGACTACAATGATCACGAGAGGGCTGATTACATTTGCTTCCACTGCTGCTTGTCCCAGGATTAAAGCACCCACAATACCAATCGTTGGTCCTATTGGATTAGGCACCCTTAGTCCCGCTTCACGGATTAATTCAAAAGCAATCTCCATTATAAGAATTTCAATAATGGCTGGGAACGGAACCCTTTCCCTAGTAGATGAAATGGCTAAAAGAAGATCTGGCGGAATCATCTGTGCATGATAGTTGGTGATAGAAATGTAAATAGCCGATGTAAATAATGCGATGAATATTGCCATTCCCCGCAATGCTCTTGTAAAGTTACCAAACAAAAACCGTAAATAGTGTTCGTCAGGTGTATGAAAAAAAGCCCAAAATGTAGCTGGCACCACTAAACTTGCAGGAGAACTCGCCATTAATAATATGATATAGCCATCTTGGAGGAAGGATGCTGCCCGATCCGGTTTTTCAGTATATAGGGTGGTGGGAAATATCGATTTTTCTCTATCTTCTATGAATTGTTCTAAAATCCCAAGGTTCTGGATGACATCTACTTCAAACGACTGTAAACTTTTCTTTACCTTCTCTAATAAATCTTGATTCACCACATCATCTAAATATAGAAGATACACCTCATCGTTATTTTTCTTTGAAACTGTAATAGACTCATTTATCAAACTTTCCGTTTTAAACTTTTTTCGAATTAATGAGATATTATCTAAGACATTTTCTGTAAAAGCTTCTTTAGGTCCTTTTAAAATTACTTCATTTTCCGCTTTTTCAATATTCCTTGCCTTAATTTGACCTGTTTCCATTGCAAAGGCAAACTTACTGTTATCAATAAATAAAACGGTATTCCCCCTATTGATTTCCGTAAGTACTTCCTTATACGTATATAGCTTCTTTAAAGAAGGAGTTATAATGATCATTTCAAGTTCTTTTTGACAATCAGTGTTTGTCAGTAATGGCTTGATGATTGTCTCTTCAATATGTGTGATATCTGCTATTGGTGATAAGAAAACAATACTAGCCTTTTTTCCAATTCCTCCAATTGTAATTTCTCTAATAGTAAAGTCCTTGTTTTTTGGTGATTTATAAATTTTAGAAATCGCATCGTTATTTCTACTAATTTCTTTAAATAGATGGCTTTGCTTAAGAGCAATTAGTTCATCTGAGTGGACATCCTCTATATTGTCATGTTGATCATGTATTTGATGAATTTTACTCCATAATTCTTTAAACAATTGAGACCACTCCACTACCAATCTTTTCTTTTAAGGTGCACCTATTTTCTTTGTTTCATTCCATTTTTTAGGCAATAAAAAAAGAGAAGCGACCTGTAGGTCGTTTCTCTTATCTGTTAATGTATGTGCAAGATGTGCTTGTCCATCTTATTTGGATTGTTGTTTGTTCATAGCAGACATCATTTGGTTGATCTTCTTTTGTGAAGGCTTCATACCCATTTGCATCATCATCATTTTTAACATTTGCTCATTAATTGGCGGATTTTTCTTTAAGTAGCTCATCATATATTTGCGAGCAATGAAAAATCCTAGCGCTACACCAGCTACTAATGCTAGTATACCAACTAGAATGTACATACCCATTAAACTTCCTCCTTCATGTTGTCTATCATACAGTGTACTAAATAAAACGAAATAAGACAATATTTCGTTTCAATTAGATGAATTTTCTTTCCTTTATAGGCTTTAACCAGCCATATCGTTGATGTTCAAGGTCAATAGCTAAAAAGGACGATTCACATTTTCTAAGCACTTCAAAAAAAGCTGTTTCCGCTTCATAGCTTCCTTGTGCTTCAACAGTAATCAAGTCCTGAAACACTTCAACCTTTGCCGTACTTAGTTTTCCGCTCAATTCGATCGTATATGCACCATGGTCTGCCTTAAATCCCTTAATTTTTCCAAGCTGTTTTTGGATTAACTGATGAATTTTTAAGACTTCCACTCTTTTTGTAATATATGAAATTTGTTTTTTAGTTATAAATTTTAGCTCGCCAACAGCTTGTTGATGTTCCTGAAAAAGCTGAAAAAATAGTCGCTCTCTTCCGAAGTAATGGGCCGCAAATTCATCTTCTATTAAATATAGCTGATATTTTCTCACTACGGTTCTCTCCTTCGTTGATTCCCCTTTTTTCTATTATAAAAAAACATCTTCAAAACATTTGTCTTTCGGCGGCAAAAACTTCCACTAATTTTGTCGATTAACAAATTTCTAAACAAAACTATCATGAATTCGCTAGAATTATTGGATTTCCTCTTTATTTCGATTCGAGATATGAATCTAATTCAGCCAATAATACCGATAATTTTCTACCGCAATCTCATGGATTTTTTCCTTGAACAAATCAAGCTCCTGGATCATTTTTTTTCCTTTCAGTGGATCGATGGAAAATCTTCCTGTTAGATTTTGTTTTTCAATGAATTGAATTCGATAAATTGTCGGTGGATGTGTTGCATTTAATTTAAATTTTTCCTTTGCAAGTTGTAGTTTTATTCGGATTTTTTCACGTTCAGGCATGATAGAAAGGGCTTGTTTGAATTCATCAATTACATTTGTCTGCAAGTCGTTAACCGAAACTCTAGATAGTGCATGGTAATAGACTCTATCCATATGAATTTTTTCTAAGTCCTTTATTACCGTCATACTTCCACAAATTTGAGCCGCACGATAATCTGCTAAATACTCTCCTATCTGTTTTTGATTCCAAAGTAAATGCAGCAATAATGAAAAAGTTAAATATGGAATTTGGGCTAATAGTTTTAAGATAAAATTAGTTATCATATCAAGTAGACTATACTCAAATGTCTGCTCCGATTGAACAGGATCTAATAAGGTATACCAATCATATAGTGTGTTAATTGCTGTACCTACATAAAACCCATATGTAAGATCTTTATTTTGATAATGCCCTAACTCGTGTGCAAAGACAGAACATTGTTCATCCGGGGTCAAGGCTGAAAAAAGTGGAACTCCAATAAAAACAATCGTTCTACGTCTCCAGCCAATCTTTGTAATGGCCGCATTATAATCTTCATTAATAATAATCCCGTCTATCTTTTTTATCCCCATAGCATCTGCTAAATCGTCTAACACTGCATACGTTGCAGGCATTTCATCTTTAGGTATAATGCGTTCATTTTTCTCTAACTTCCCCACACGTGGTCTTGTAAACCAGGCAATCCCCAATAATACGAGACCAAAAAACAGCAAGATAAAATGGTTATGTTGAAAAAATAGTAAATATACTCCAAATACGAAAGAAGCTACACTTATGGTATGAACAATTGTCGCTATCATTAGTGCGATCATATTTACTATTGATTTTCTTTGTGTAAAATTTGTGGTGTTCATCATTTGTTGAAAAATGAATTCTCCACTTCTTTCTCCCAAATGGTCATAGAGTCGAACCATTCTTGATTTCCTTTTGGGCTCTTCTTCTTTGGCTGTATGTAAATTATATCCACACTCACACCAAGTAATATAACCTTTATGAACAGGGATGGTTTTCAAGCAGTTGGGACATTCCGTAGAAACTTCCTCTTCCATCTTGTTTATTGAAATACTACTCAATTTCTAGTCACCTCAAAAATTTCTATGTTGCTTTTATTATAACTGTAAAATAATGTAGTATATATATTTTTTCTGATAGTTCTTACTATTTAACCTAGGCTTTGTTAAATTGCCTGTTGATTTCCGCTCCAGGCACTTCGCTTTCCGTGGGTGTTTCGGCGAGCCTCCTCGACGCAAGCGTCTGCGGGGTCTCTCCTGAACCATACTCCCACAGGAGTCTTCGTGCCTTCCGCTACAATCAACAGGGTGTAAAAATCAACAAGGTTCTTTAAACAAAGCTTAAAAAAAGAGAACAGCTTAAGCTGTTCTCTTACAGTTGTTATTATTTTTGTAACATAGCCTTCACACGAGCAACCACGTTGCTTACTGTAAAGCCGTATTCTTCCATGATTTTTTCTCCTGGGGCAGAAGCACCGAACATATCGATTCCAAGAACATCGCCTTCATCTCCAGTGTATTTGTGCCATCCGAAGGAAGAACCTACTTCAATACCAAGACGTTTCTTCACATTCTTTGGAAGTACAGAATCCTTATATTCCTGTGATTGTTGTTCAAAACGATCCCATGACGGCATGCTAACAACAGAAACATGAATTCCTTCACCAGCTAATGCCTTTTGAGCTTCAACCGCAAGGCTTACTTCAGAACCAGTTGCTAATAACAACGCATCTGGAGTTTCTCTTTCCGAAGGAGAGACAACATACGCACCTTTTGAAACTCCCTCGTATGCATTTGTATCTGTACCTTTTAATGTAGGTAGATCTTGACGAGTTAGAACAAGAGCAGTTGGCTTGTTTGTGGATTCAACAGCTAACTTCCATGCTGCAGCTGTTTCGTTTCCATCTGCAGGACGAATAATTGATAATCCTGGCATTGCACGTAATGCTGCAAGCTGTTCTACCGGTTCATGAGTTGGTCCATCTTCCCCTACAGCAATACTGTCATGAGTAAATACATAGGTTACAGGTAATCCCATTAATGCAGCTAAACGAATAGCTGGACGTAAGTAATCAGAGAACACGAAGAATGTTCCACCAAATACTTTAATACCACCATGCAGGGCCATACCATTCATAGCAGCACCCATTGCAAATTCACGAACACCGAACCAGAAATTACGGCCCTCATAGGAACCTGGCATATAATCTTTTGATCCTTTAATCATCGTTTTGTTAGATCCTGCAAGGTCTGCGGAACCACCGATGAATATAGGAAGGTTTTTCGCAATTCCATTAAGCGCTTCTCCAGAAGAAGCACGGCTTGCTAGACTCTTTCCTTCACTGTAAACCGGGATATCCTTGTCCCAACCAGCAGGTAATTCATTGTTTAATGCCTGCTCCAATTGAGCAGCTAGTTCAGGATATTCTGTCTTATATTGTGCAAAAAGATCGTTCCATTCTTTTTCCTTCTTCTCGCCTGTTTCAACGATAAGTTTTTGGAAGTTTTCATATACTTCCTGTGGAACATGGAAATCCTCTTCGAATGTCCATTTATATGCTTCTTTAGTAAGCTTTAACTCGTCAGCACCTAGTGGTGATCCGTGAACGCCTGAAGTACCAGCGCGGTTTGGTGAACCATAACCGATAACGGTTCTTACTTCAATCATAGTAGGGCGATCTAAATCATTTCTAGCTTCTTCAAGAGCTTTTGCAATTTCTTCTAGATTATTTCCGTCTTCTACGCGAAGGTATTGCCATCCGTATGAAAGGAAACGGTCTTTTACACTTTCAGAGAAAGACTTATCTAAGTCCCCATCAAGTGAGATATCGTTTGAATCATAAAGAACAACCAAACGACCTAATTTTAAGTGACCAGCAAGTGAAGCAGCCTCAGCAGATACACCTTCCATTAAATCCCCATCACCGCAAATACTATATGTAAAGTGGTTGATTAGTTCGAATTTATCCTTATTATAAACACTTGCAACATGGCGCTCCGCCATTGCCATACCAACTGCCATAGCGATTCCTTGACCTAGTGGTCCAGTTGTTGCTTCTACACCTTCTGTATGACCATATTCCGGGTGTCCTGGAGTTTTACTTCCCCATTGACGGAATTGCTTAAGGTCATCCATCGATAAATTATAACCAGATAAATGAAGCATGCTGTATAACAATGCTGAACCATGACCTGCAGATAAAACAAAACGATCACGGTTAAACCATTTAGGGTTCTTTGGGTTATGATTCATGAAACGTGTCCATAATGTATAAGTCATTGGAGCCGCACCCATTGGCATACCAGGATGTCCTGAATTTGCTTTCTCGATAGCGTCAATGGAAAGCGTACGGATAGATGTTACTGATAAATCATCAATAGAATTAAACATGAATTACATCCTTTCTTAATCATCACTAGGATACTAAATACATCATTAATATTATATTGCCGATGTTTTTTATTCAACAAAAAGCATTTAGATTAAGGCTAAAAGGCATTTTGTTTCTTATTTTGACACATTATTTGCTTGTATATGTAAAAAGGGAATACAAAATGTATCCCGATTTATTAATGAAGTGTATTTTTCTTTCTTGCCTTTATTTTTTCAGGCGTTACGTCATTACCTTCTGGGTCAATGAACTTTGTATTTGTTAAGGTATCAAGCATACTGGAACGGAAAGTTGCTAAATACTCACTTCTTAGTTTAGATTGCTCTTTTGCTTCTGATTCAGTTAATCCTGTTGATTTGGATTTTCTGGCAAGCTCATTAATTCTAGCCATTTTCTCTTTTGATAGCATTCAATAACCTCCCTTTCAATTAGTTGTCTGACATCTGATTTTACTAAAAATAAGACCTTCTGACAAGGCAAAAGGTCTACTCATTTTGTGATTCTATATATTCCTGATATCTTCTATGTACGGTAGCTTTAGAAATTCGGTGCCCCAACCCTCTGAATGTTGCAGCAATTTCGGAAAATGTCATGTCATTATTCCTCATCCTAACAATTTCTTGAATGGGAACCTCAATTTTTTCCCTTCCTGACGATTCATTGAGATTCTTCAAATTATCTTGCGGTTGATATCCTCTCTCTACCGCCCGCTTCATTCCACGCTTAATCTTAGCATTATGTAGCTTTCGTTGATACTCTTCCACCATACTAACAATTTGTAATACCATTGAATCCGATTCAGAAAGTTGTAATTCCCCATTATGAGATATGCTATAAAGTTTGATATCTTCCTTTAGTATGCAATGAAGAAGAGCTATCTTGGCATTTCCCCGTCCAAGACGTGTTTCATCCTGGATCAACAACGCATGAACCTGTTTCTCTTTGATTCGGTCTAATAGCTGAAGGATTCCCTCTCGATCAAAATCATAACCGCTTGCTTGTTCTTTAATAATAGTGTCAATTTCGAATTGATGCTGTTTAGCCAATTGGATTAATTCTTCTTCCTGCCGTTCCAATGAAGTTTCCTGTGTATCTTTGTTCGTGCTAACACGACAGTAAATTATTGCTTTCATGTAAACCCCTTACCTAGTTTCCTGGAGCGCTAGCAAGCTGTGTTGTGTTCGCAGAGTCTTCCTTGCTAACAGGGATGATAATTTCTTCACCAGGAAAAATTTGATCATTACTAATTTTATTATGTTTTTTAACCCATCCTACAAATTGTTTATTTGTAAATGAGTGCTGAGTAGAATACTGGTTTGAAATATCCCATAATGAATCTCCTTCCGAAATAGTCACCTTCAAATAATGATCTTCATCATTTGAGTGATTTTGAAAGGAAAGAATGATTGCTATTGAACAGCTTAACAGAATAAGAGTAATTGCATAAGAGTATTGGTTCCAAATTTTTTTCATACGATTACACCTCTAATAAGAATATATGTTCCCTTTTGTTGTTTTCATTATAGGACGAACACTTGTTTGTTGTCAACTCTATTTTTCGAACTTATGTTTGTATAAAATAGGCGAACATGCTATAATAAAGTCAACATTAACCAGACGAGGTGCTTTTTATGGTAAAAATATCAAAGCGACAGCAGGATATCATGGATTTCATCAAAGAAGAGGTTAAGAGCAAAGGTTATCCTCCTTCTGTTAGGGAAATAGGCGAAGCGGTTGGCCTAGCATCCAGTTCAACCGTCCATGGACACTTAGCTAGACTGGAAAGCAAAGGTCTCATTAGACGCGACCCAACAAAGCCTAGAGCCATCGAAATTTTAGAAGCCGATGAAACTGCACATATTCCGAGAAATAAAGTTGTCAATGTTCCAGTAGTTGGGAAAGTTACGGCAGGCTTACCAATTACAGCGATCGAAAATGTAGAAGAGTACTTCCCGCTTCCAGAAAGCTTGGCACCAGCGGATGAACATGTATTTATGCTAGAAATCATGGGTGAAAGTATGATAGAAGCGGGGATTCTTGACGGTGATTATGTCATCGTTAAACAGCAGCCAACAGCGAATAATGGAGATATCGTTGTAGCCATGACTGAGGAAGACGAAGCTACATGTAAGAGATTCTTTAAAGAGAAAGATTATATCCGTCTACAACCGGAGAACTCTAGCATGGAACCTATTATTCTAAGGAATGTATCAATCTTAGGAAAAGTAATTGGTGTTTACCGCCATATTCATTAAAGAACAAAAGAGCTGACACCCAACTGGTGCAGCTCTTTTTTCGCCCACTTTATTGGGAAAAATTTCAATAATATACATTATTATGTTCAATATATTGAAAATTCAGTATATTTACTCATGATAATAATACAGTACTTTAATATAATGGTAATACACCAAGATTTACCTTAGGTCCAAAAAATAAACGGCTTAAGGAGTGTGAGAAACAATGTTAGAGGACATTATTTTCTCTGTAGTAATTGGTGGATTGGTTGGATTCGCTGGTCATGTGCGGAAACACAGCAAAATCATTATGCCGAGAAAGACAAAAAAGTTCATTTATCTGGGTTTTCTAGAAGAATTGCTTCTAGGTTCGGTAGCCTCCCTCCTGCTCGTTTTGTACACAGCACCTAACTCATTAGTAGAGATTATTATTTTTTCCATCATTGCCAGTATAGGCGGTGATACGATCATGATTAGATTTAAATTATTAAACAGCCAAGAAAATGAAAAGTAAATCAACAAGGCTTTTTACATGAAAAAACCTTAGCACCCAATTTTGGCGCTAAGGTTTTTTTGATTTTAGTACATGCTCATATACTGGTCACGTTCCCATTGGTGAACGACTGTACGGAACATATCCCATTCGATTTCTTTCGCTTCTACAAAGTGTTCGAAGATGTGCTCTCCAAGACCATCTATAATGATTTCATCAGATTTCAATTGGTCTAGAGCTTGAGCTAGTGTTGCTGGAAGATCAACGATACCTTCTTCAATTCTTTCTTCCTTGCTCATCACATAGATGTTACGATCTACTGGAGCAGGAGGAGTAATCTTGTTCTTAATTCCATCAAGACCAGCTTTTAGAAGTACTGCCATTGCAAGGTATGGGTTAGCAGCTGGGTCAACACTACGTACCTCTACACGTGTACTTAATCCACGTGATGCAGGGATACGGATTAATGGTGAACGGTTTTGTGCAGACCATGCAACATAACATGGTGCTTCATAACCTGGTACAAGACGCTTATATGAGTTAACTGTTGGATTTGTCACAGCTGTAAAGCTTGGCGCATGCTTAAGGATACCTGCGATAAATTGACGAGCAGTATCGCTCATTTGTAGGTCACCAGTTGGATCAAAGAATGCATTTTCACCATTTTTAAATAATGAAAGGTTCATGTGCATTCCTGATCCATTCACACCGAATAATGGCTTTGGCATGAATGTTGCGTGTAAGCCGTGTTTACGAGCAATAGTTTTAACAACAAGCTTGAATGTTTGAATTTGGTCACATGCAGTTAATGCATCCGCATATTTAAAGTCAATTTCGTGCTGACCAGGTGCTACTTCGTGGTGAGATGCTTCAATTTCAAAGCCCATTTCTTCAAGTTCAAGAACGATATCACGACGGCAGTTTTCACCGAGGTCAGTTGGCGCTAAGTCGAAATAACCACCTTGGTCATTTAATTCTAATGTTGGTTCACCTTTTTGATCTAATTTAAATAAGAAGAATTCTGGTTCTGGTCCAAGGTTGAAGTTAGTAAAGCCTAACTCTTCCATTTCCTTTAAGACTCTTCTTAAGTTATTTCTAGGGTCACCAGCAAACGGCTTACCCTCTGGTGTATAGATATCACAAATTAATCGAGCTACCTTGCCTTTTTCAGCTGTCCAAGGGAAAACCACCCATGTATCTAAATCTGGATATAATTGCATATCAGATTCTTCAATACGTACAAAACCTTCAATCGAAGAACCATCAAACATCATTTTGTTATCAAGTGCTTTTTCTAATTGGCTGATTGGAATTTCAACGTTTTTAATTGTTCCAAGAATATCTGTGAATTGAAGACGGATAAATTTCACGTTTTCTTCTTTTGCAAGTCGTTGAATATCTTCTCTTGAATACTTTGCCATTTTAATACCCCCAATTTTTTAAAAAAGAAATTTACAAGATTAATTAATGGAAGAATCGAGACATATCGCCATGACGTAATGTAGATCGATTATTTCTTCCAGAATGAATAATTTCGTTGCGGAGAAGCTTTCTTAATTGTTCATCTGTTAATTCACGTTTCACTTTTTCTGCTTGCTTCCCTTGTGATTCTTCTTGCTGCAGTTTAACTGCGAAGAGTTGTTTGATCCCCGCCATGTTGACTCCTTGGTCAATTAAATCCTTTATTTCTAGAAGCCTATCAATATCATTAAGGCTAAACAGACGCCTGTTCCCCTCGGTTCTTGCTGGAGAAATCAATTGGTGCTCTTCATAGTAGCGGATTTGCCTTGCTGTAAGCTCCGTTAGTTGCATGACAGTTCCGATGGGAAACAGTGGCATGGAACGGCGAATTTCCTTTCCACTCACCAAATTTCTCCTCCCTTTTGTTAAATCATATTGCTATTATATTTCGTGTTAGATTTATTGTCAATCATATGTAAGGTTTTCTTACATGGTTTTTGAAAAGAGATTGTATGATTTGATTATTGGTTGGTTAGTATAGTTTTTTTGGCGGTCATGGGTATACGTCGACTAGTTACCATATAGCAACTTTTTTAGCTTCCACCGGCACTAGTCTCCTCGACTAGTTACCGTTCAGCGCTTTTTTCAGACTCCATGGGCACTAGTCTCCTTGACTAGTTACCGCTCAGCTCTTTTTTCAGACTCCACGGGCACTAGTCTCCTTGACTAGTTACCGTTCAGCGCTTTTTTCAGACTCCACGGGCACTAGTCTCCTTGACTAGTTACCGTTCAGCGCTTTTTTCAGACTCCATGAGCACTAGTCTCCTTGACTAGTTACCGTTCAGCGCTTTTTTCAGACTCCACGGGCACTAGTCTCCTTGACTAGTTACCGTTCAGCGCTTTTTTCAGACTCCATGGGCACTACTCTCCTTGACTAGTTACCGCTCAGCTCTTTTTTCAGACTCCACGGGCACTAGTCTCCATGACTAGTTACCGTTCAGTGCTTTTTTCAGACTCCACGGGCACTAGTCTCCTTGACTAGTTACCGTCCTGCTCTTTTTTCAGACTCCACGGGCACTAGTCTCCTTGACTAGTTACCGTTCAGCGCTTTTTTCAGACTCCATGGGCACTAGTCTCCTTGACTAGTTACCGTTCAGCGCTTTTTTCAGACTCCATGGGCACTAGTCTCCTTGACTAGTTACCGTTCAGCGCTTTTTTCAGACTCCATGGGCACTAGTCTCCTCGACTAGTTACCGTCCTGCTCTTTTTTCAGACTCCACGGGCACTAGTCTCCTCGACTAGTTACCGTCCTGCTCTTTTTTTCGACTCCACGGGCACTAGTCTCCTCGACCAGTTACCGTCTAACTCCTTTTTCTAGCTTCAGAGGCATTAGTAGTAGGCCCGTTGTTCTTTTTCAGCTAACTGTAAATTAATCAAAAATAGGACAACCCTCAAGCTGTCCTATTTTCCCCTATTTTAGTTCAATTAATCCTTTTTCCACTAGATGATCCACTGCGAGGCACACTGCCATTTTTACATGGGCGTATGTTAATCCCCCTTGAACATAGGCCACATATGGTGGTCTGATAGGGCCATCTGCGGTTAATTCAATACTAGCTCCTTGAATGAACGTCCCGGCTGCCATGATCACATCATTCTCGTATCCTGGCATGTAGCTTGGGTACGGTGTTACATAGGAATTAATTGGGGACGCAAATTGTATAGCCTGACAAAAAGCAATCATTTTATCGCGGTCATCAAACTGAACGGATTGAATTAAATCAGTCCTTTGGGCATTCCACTTCGGCGAAGAATTCATTCCTAACTCCTCGAGCATCGCGGCCGTAAAAACGGCCCCCTTCAATGCCTGACCCACTACATGCGGGGCTAGGAAAAACCCTTGGTACATTTCTTGAAGGCTATAAAGAGACGCACCCGCCTCGGCCCCAATTCCCGGTGAGGTCATTCTGTACGAACAAGCCTCTACCCACTGTTTTTTCCCAACGATGTATCCGCCTGTCTTCACGATTCCGCCGCCAGGATTTTTAATAAGCGATCCAGCCATTAGATCTGCTCCTACATGACACGGTTCCATTTCCTCAACGAACTCGCCGTAACAGTTATCAACAAACACCACTACATCGGATTTGATTTCTTTTACATAACGAATCATCTCACCGATTTCCGCAACAGTAAAAGAAGGTCTTGTTGCATATCCTTTTGAGCGTTGAATTCCGATCATTTTTGTATTGGGTTTAATTTTTGCAGCGATCGACTCCCAATCCATTCCACTCTGTTCGGTAAGTGCCACGCTATCATAAGAAATCCCAAATTCTTTTAATGAACCTACTCCATTCCCACGAAGCCCGACGATTTCTTCTAACGTATCGTATGGCTTACCAGTTATATAAAGAAGTTCGTCCCCAGGGCGAAGGACACCGAATAACGCAATTGAAATCGCGTGTGTACCAGAAATAATTTGCGGGCGGACAAGTCCTGCCTCACCGCCAAACACATCTGCATACACTTGTTCGAGGGTATCCCTGCCAATATCATCATATCCGTAACCCGTTGTAGGAATAAAATGCGAATCACCCACGCGATGCTTTTGAAAGCTTCTTAATACAGCAAATTGATTCGTTTCAATTCGTTCATCAATTTGTTTATGTACGTCAGCGATTTGTTGTTCTACTTTTTTTACGATTGGCTGAAGCTTTTCCCCATTTTTTAACTGTTGAAACATGATGTTACTCCTATCTATTGTTGAAATTTCTGTAATTGCCCGGTGATTTGATGGTCTTGAAGTGTATATCCTTTGCATCGATATAATTGGTTATCTTCGTTAAAGGATAACTCCCGTAATATCGTCTCATTTTTTAATTGAGATAACAGCTTACCTTCGGTTGAAGGCACTTCCACCTCGTACGGTTCCATCAACTCGATCACCATTTTTTCAATTCTTTCTTTTAACATGTGGCGGTCTTCCTGATTGAACGCACTAATAAAAGCTGTTGGTGTATCCGCCGTTGGAACGAAGTCTGGATGCTGAATGTCTTTTTTATTATAGACGGTTAACTGCGGGATATCTTTAATATCCAGGTCATCCAGCAGTTTTTTTACTGTTTTTTCATGTTGAAAATAGTCTGGATTAGACATATCCACGACATGAAGCAACAGGTCTGCTTCTTTCACTTCTTCAAGAGTGGAACGGAATGCAGCAATAAGTGTGGTTGGTAAATCCTGAATAAACCCAACCGTATCCGTAATTAATGCTAAGAATCCACTTGGTAAGATTAATTTTCTAGTCATCGGATCGAGCGTAGCGAATAATTGATTCTCCTCGTACGACTCCGCCTCTGACAACCGATTAAACAATGTGGACTTCCCGGCATTTGTATAGCCGACAATTGCCACTTGGAAGGTTTTGTTTTTCTTTCGTCTTTCACGGTACCGGTCACGGTGTTGAACGATAATGGAAAGCTGGCTTTTGATATCGTCAATCCTGCGGCGAATATGACGACGGTCTGACTCTAGCTTGGTTTCACCCGGTCCTCTCGTTCCAATCCCGGCACCTAAACGCGAAAGGGCAGTTCCTTGACCCGCTAACCGCGGAAGAAGATATTGCAACTGTGCAAGCTCTACTTGTAGTTTCCCTTCTTTAGAACGTGCCCGCTGTGCGAAAATATCTAAAATAAGCTGTGTTCGGTCAATAATTCTGGCATTAATATCTGCACCAAGGTTTCTTTTTTGGCTTGGAGATAGCTCATCATTAAAGATGACGACATCCGCTTCAAGCTCCTCCACTAAAGCATTTAGTTCTTCTACTTTTCCTTTTCCAATATATGTAGCCGAATGAACGCGGTCTCGTTTTTGTACAACTGATACTAACACTTCACCTTGAGCAGTTTCCGTTAAGGCCGCTAATTCCTCCATTGAATACTGGAAGCGTGAATCATCGTCCCTGTTCGTTTGACAACCGACAAGAATGACTCTTTCTTTTGTATTCTTTTGTTCCACAAGGCATCCTTCCTTCCTTAAAAAGGCTCTATCATTCATCATATCAAAAATCGCTTATATTCACTAATTTTCCCTTGTTATTTTGATATAAAAAAACTTATTGTAATTTTCTCCTATCATGATAAAATTTTATTGTTTGTAGTTAGAGTGAAATTACTATAAATATGATGATTTTATTAAAAATAGAGGTTGAGGAGAAATCGAAGCATAATGACGTGGGAAGTGTTAAGTATGATTGGCACGATTGCTTTCGCTGTGAGTGGAGCGATTGTGGCCATGGAAGAAGAATATGATATATTAGGAGTTTATATTTTAGGAATTGTTACCGCTTTCGGAGGCGGGGCGATTCGAAACCTGTTAATTGGGGTACCTGTATCCGCATTATGGGAACAGGGGTTATTTTTTCAAATTGCCTTACTTTCCATTACAGCTGTGTTTTTATTTCCAAGTAACCTACTGAGGCATTGGCAAAAATGGGGTAATTTGTTTGATGCGATTGGATTATCTGCATTTGCTATTCAAGGTGCTATCTATGCTGCCAAAATGGATCACCCACTCAGCGCCGTTATTGTTGCTGCCGTATTAACCGGAATTGGCGGAGGCATCATCCGTGACTTACTTGCTGGCAGGAAACCGATTGTCCTTCGTTCAGAAATATATGCGGTTTGGGCAATCATAGCGGGTCTTATGATTGGACTGAAATTAGCAGTTGCTCCGTGGGAGATGTATTCCCTCTTTGTTATCATTACCGTTTTGCGGGTACTATCATACACTTACGATTGGAAATTGCCAAAAAGTCGTCTGGGTGCACATTAATCAAATATTAAAATCGGCGGATATGTTTATCCGCCGATTTTTTTAATCTTCCTCAAACACCAAATCATTGCTTCTAAGTGTCATTAATTCATGCCTGTCGTAGCTATTTAGCATTAACAGCCTCATTGCCTGTGCTCGAACCGATTTCTCAATGACATTACGGACATATCTCCCATTTGAAAAACTATTCGGATTGAGTACAGACTTAACCCAAATAAGATGATCTCTTAATTTTTTTTCAGCCTCGTGACTTAGTGTGTACTCCCTCTCTGCTAACATTCTTCCCGCTATTTCCATCAATTGATTGATATTGTAATCAGGAAAATCAATCACTAACGGAAAACGGGAATGGAGCCCGGGGTTAAGTGTCAGGAAGTAGTCCATTTCTCGGGAGTATCCAGCAAGAATTAGAATAAAGTCATGCTGCTTATCCTCCATATGCTTCACAAGTGTATCAATGGCTTCCTTGCCAAAATCCTTTTCCCCACCACGTCCTAATGAATAAGCTTCATCAATAAACAAAATCCCACCCTGTGACTTCTTAATTAAATCCCTTGTTTTTTGAGCGGTATGACCAATGTACTCACCAACAAGGTCCGCACGTTCTGCCTCAATTAGGTGCCCTTTTGAGAGAACACTCATTTTTTGAAACAGCTTGCCTATCAGCCTTGCCACTGTTGTTTTTCCTGTTCCCGGGTTTCCCTTGAACATCATATGGAGCGCTTGTTTCCTGGCTTTCAGCCCCATTTCTTCTCGTTTCTTGTTCACATAGATCCATGCGTAAATTTCTTTTATCATGCGCTTCATTTCTTCCATACCAACTAAAGCCCCGAGCTCCTCTTCAATTTCCTTTAGAGCCGTGTGCTCAGGGGGAATCACCTTTGGAACAACTTGAAATTCTGGCGCCTCTTTTGTTATCGTTTTTTTCTTTTGTGAATTGAGGACAACGCTTATTTGGCCGTTACTTTTCATGCGAAATGGTTGATCCAAAGCTTTCACCTCTCATTCTGCAGACAATATCTTTAAAGTAGCTATGACTACTTAGAATTTTTTTGTCCTACATTCGGATCATTTTATCTACGAAGGAAAGCATAATCCTTCATTTCTATGTGTATTCACGACCAATCGCTTTCATTAAAAAGTTTTTTACTAAACGGCCATAAAAACAAAAAGAGCCCAGTGATGGACTCTAATTTGAAAAAAATTATTGTTGGTTATCTAAATCCAATTGTACATTTCTTTGTGGCGCAAAAGTAGAAATTGCATGCTTGAATACTAACTGCTGCTTACCTTCTGACTCAAAAAGAACAGTAAAATTATCAAAGCCCTTAATTTGTCCTCTTAATTGAAAACCGTTTAATAAGAACACCGTAACATGCATGTTGTCCTTACGGCACTGATTTAAAAATTGGTCTTGAATATTGATTGTTGTTTTCATTAGTATATCCTCCTCTTTTGTCTCTACTAATATGTATTCGATTTTACTTGTAGCTTTCCTTCAACATAAAGTGAAATTTCGGCTATTTTTTTTGAGAAATTATTCACATTACTCATTTCAAACCATTCTACCTGCATTTTGTTACGAAACCAAGTTAATTGCCTTTTGGCATATCTTCGCGAATTTTGCTTTAAATTTTTCACGGCATCATCAAGTGTGACTTTCCCATCTAGATATTCATAAATTTCTTTATAGCCGATCGCTTGGATGGATTGGCACTCATGCAATCCTTGTTGGTGCAGTGCCTTTACTTCCGCTAAGAGACCTTCATCCATCATCATATCTACTCGTAGATTAATGCGCTCATACAGCTGATCTCGACCCATGGTTAAGCCCACAATAGCCGTATTATATAGCAAATCTGGTTGTTGATGACTTTGGTACTCTTGCATGGTCTTACCCGTCAGATGGTAAATTTCAAGCGCCCGAATGACACGTCTTACGTTATTTGGATGAATTTGTGCAGCACTCCCAGGATCCACTTCCATCAGTTCTTTGTGAAGTGCTTCATTCCCAATTTGCTTTGCTCTTTCTTCCAACTGGAGACGATAGGCCTCATCTCCCGCAACATCCGAAAATTGATAATCATAAATTACTGATTGAATATAAAGGCCTGTTCCTCCAACAATAATCGGAAGTTTTCCCTTTTTTGCAATCTCAGCTATCTTTTCTCTTACCAGAACTTGAAATTCAGCAACGGAAAAATTTTCAGATGGCTCCTTTATGTCAATTAAATGGTGGGGAATGCCTTCCATTTCTTCTTGCTTAACTTTCGCAGTCCCAATGTCCATTCTTCGATAAATTTGCATCGAATCCCCGCTGATGATTTCACCATTATAACGCTTAGCCATTTCAATACTCAACTTTGTTTTTCCAACTGCGGTGGGACCGATGATGACCAGTACATTTTGTTTCGAATTCAATATTTTCACACTGCCTTAGTTCATTTTTCAATGAAAACAGAACTCAACTTTCTGCCTTCACCCCTACATCGTAACACAATTTTTAAAAGCAGTTGAACATCAAATAAGTATAAACAAAAAAAACCTTTTCTATGCGTTTTGAATAACGAAAATATTATATCCAATTTTCTTCCAAAGTTGAAAGATCCTTCATGTAACATTACAAATGGTTAACGGTTTATTTACAAACGACAATTTACCCCCAAATTCGTGTTAGGCTTAATCGTAGTTTATTTTTGAAATAAAACTAAGGAATAAGGTGAAAACATGATTTCTAATTTTGATATAGGTATTGATTTAGGAACTGCTAATATATTGGTATATAGTAAAAATAAAGGAATTGCACTTAATGAGCCATCTGTTGTGGCCATCGATACTGAAACGAAAAATGTAGTAGCATTTGGGCTTGATGCCAAAGAAATGATTGGTAAGACCCCTGAAAAGGTTATTACTGTCCGTCCTTTAAAGGATGGAGTTATCGCTGACTTCGATGTTACTACTGACATGCTTAAGAATGTCTTGAGAAAGGCTTCGAAAAAAATGGGTTATGCCTTCCGTAAACCGAATGTCGTCGTTTGTATTCCATCCGGTTCGACAAGTGTAGAACGTAGAGCGATCCAGGATGCTGTTCGTAACGCTGGAGCCAAGAAAATCTCCCTTATCGAGGAGCCTGTAGCGGCAGCGATTGGAGCAGGTATGCCCGTTGATGAACCTGTTGCAAACGTGGTTGTTGATATCGGCGGCGGTAATACAGAAGTTGCGATTATTTCATTCGGTGGTGTCGTTGCCTGCCATTCAATCAAAGTCGGCGGAGACCGCTTAGATGACGATATTATTCAATTTGTACGTAAAGAATACAATGTGTTAATCGGGGAAAGAACAGCCGAAAACATTAAAATGGAAATCGGTTATGCGCTAGTTGACCATGAAGAGCGTTTCATGGATATCCGCGGCCGTGACCTTGTGTCTGGATTACCAAAAACTATTAAACTATCATCCTATCAGGTGCAGAATGCTCTAAAAGAAGCCCTTCTGCATATTTTAGAGGCCATCCGCGCGACACTTGAAGACTGTCCAGCCGAGCTTAGCGGTGATATTGTAGACCGTGGAGTAATTTTAACTGGCGGTGGTTCGTTGTTAAATGGGATGGAAGAATGGTTGAGCAAGGAAATCGTTGTTCCCGTTCAGTTGTCACCTAATCCACTTGAATGTGTAGTAGTGGGAACAGGTAAGGCCCTTCAGTATATGAATAAGCTGCAAGTGGCTGTGAAATAGTCGGTGTTTTTATATGTAGTATTAGGTTGCGGGACATGTCCTGCGGCCTATTATTATGCTTTTTGTCTGGCTAAACACAAAAAGAACACTCCTACTAAGGAATGTTCTTTTTTTACATTTTACATAACCCGTTTAAACATTTTTTCCATCTCATATACCGAATAATGAACAATAATCGGTCTGCCGTGTGGACAGGTGAATGGATCTGAAGCCTTTCTTAGGTCATCCAACAGGGCTTGGATTTCATCATTTCGCAAATGACGATTGGCTTTAATCGATGCTTTACAGCTCATCATAATCGCTGCTTCTTCACGCAGCTTTTTAATATCTACCTTCTTCATGGATAGAAGCTGTTCAATCATCTCTTCAATGATTTGTTTCTCTTCGCCTTTTGGAAGCCATTGCGGATGGGAGCGGACGATAAAGCTATTCATCCCAAACTCCTCTAGAAAGACCCCGACCTTCTCCAATTCATGCTGATGTTCATTGATCTTCATATATTCATCCGTTGAATACTCAAAGGTTAACGGAACGAGCATTTCCTGTAGTTCAGGTTCTACTTGTCCTACTTTTTCACGGAAGTATTCGTATTTTAGCCGTTCTTGCGCCGCGTGTTGGTCGATGATATATAAGCCATTTTCATTTTGAGCAAAAATATAGGTTCCGTGCATTTGCCCGATTGGATATAAGCGTGGGACACGGTTTTCTGATGGATTGCTTTCAGTTGAAATTGGTTTATCTATAAAGGTAACCTCAGTCGGATCAATCGTTTCCTGTAATTCTTCTTCCGCTTCCTCTGCTTCATCAATCACACGTGAACTCTCATATCCCGCAGAGAATGGATTAACAGACGCCCACCCTATCGATTCACTAACTCTATCAGATTGGAATGGTTCTTTGGAAACATTACTTGCTTCAATCGACTGTGACACAAAGCCCCTTTCAACCGGAGCACTCCATTGCTTTTGCACATTCATAGGTTCACTAGCTGGTAATGTTCCTTCATCCAACACGAAAGCCGTTTGTTCAGACTTCTGCTCCTCCTTTTTTACAGGAGTATAAGCGGTCGGAATCAGCACCTTAGATTTAAATGCCTCTTTGATCATCGCGGTGACCAGTTCATTTAACTCCGCTTCCTTACTCATACGGACTTCCATTTTTGAAGGGTGAACATTCACATCGACTAGAAGTGGATCCATTTCAATATTAAGAAGCACAATCGGATAGCGACCGATCGGGAGTAAGGTATGGTATCCCTCTTGTATGGCTTTCGCCAATGGATAGTTCTTAATAAACCTTCCATTAATCATCGTTGAGATGTAATTTCTCGATGCTCTTGTAACCTCTGGCATAGAGGCGAAACCAGTAATTTTGTAGTCCAGTGAGGTTCCGCTGACCGGAACTAACTGTTTCGCAATGGCTAACCCATAAATAGACGCCAACACTTGACGAACATCGCCATTTCCGGTGGTTTGCAGGAGTTTTCTGTCATTATGGATCAGACGAAAAGCTACCTCCGGATGTGAAAGGGCAAGACGATTTACCACATCGGTAATATTCCCTAACTCTGTATGAATGGTTTTCATATATTTTAGACGTGCAGGTGTATTGAAAAATAAATCGGTGATAATAATGTCCGATCCCCGTCTACTAGACGTTTTTTCAAACACCTCTACCTTACCGCCTTCAATCACGACTCGGTTACCAGCACCCTCACCCGTTGAGGTTTTCATTTCAAGCCGGGAAACAGAGGCAATACTTGGCAGAGCTTCTCCGCGGAATCCAAGTGTACGGATGCGGAATAGATCATTTTCATTTTTTATTTTACTAGTGGCATGGCGTTGAAAAGCAATAAGAACATCTTCTTCCTCAATCCCATGACCATTATCGGTAATTCTGATTTTAGCCAGTCCTGCTTCCTCTACCTCAATTTCTATCACGGTACTTCCAGCATCGATGGCATTTTCCACAAGCTCTTTTACAACAGAGGCGGGGCGTTCGACTACTTCTCCCGCCGCAATCTTATTTGATAGGGCGTCATCTAATTGAATAATCTTCCCCATACGGTTCGCCTCCTTTTTCTCTTACCCTTTTAATTTTTTCTGCAAATCATAGAGCATGTTAATTGCCTGTAATGGTGTCACATCTAATAAATCTAGTTCCTTTATTTTATCCAACACTCGTTTTTCTTTCGTAGATGGCTCCTGCTTTTTCGGTTCTTTCGGTTCATCAAAAAATGATAGTTGTGCAGGTTGTTCTGCCGGTTTCTCTTCTATCATTTCAGCCTTCTTAGCTGGAACAGCTGGTACATCAGACTGCTCAAGAGCTGTTAAGATTTCATTTGCTCGATTAATAAGTTCTGCAGGAAGTTCTGCCAGCTGGGCAACATGAATTCCGTAACTCTTATCAGCCGGGCCTTCTTTAATTTTATGAAGGAAAACAACTTTCCCATTATGTTCAATCGCACTTACGTGAATGTTTTTCAGCTTGGTCAGCTCTTCTTCTAAAACCGTTAATTCATGATAGTGAGTTGAAAATAGTGTTTTAGCGCCAATCCGTTCATGAATATATTCAATAATCGCCTGCGCCAATGCCATACCATCGTAGGTAGAGGTTCCACGGCCGATTTCATCGAATAAAATCAAGCTGTTTTGAGTCGCATTCGCAATGGCATTTTTCGCCTCCAGCATTTCCACCATAAAAGTACTTTGGCCGGAAATCAAATCATCGGCAGCACCAATACGAGTAAACACCTGGTCAAAAATTGGCAGTACCGCTTCTGTAGCCGGAACATAGCAGCCGATTTGTGCCAGGATGGCGGTCAATGCAATTTGACGCATGTACGTACTTTTACCAGACATATTTGGTCCTGTAATTAACAGTACTTCACGGTCGCTATCCATATAGCAGTCATTTGGCACATATTCTTGGGCGTTAAGGACCTTCTCGACAACAGGGTGACGTCCTTCTTTAATCACCACACGACGCTCGGTCGAAAACTCTGGTTTCACATAACGGCGCTCCTCACTAACTTGAGCAAAGCACTGAAGAACATCTAACTCACTGACGATTTTCGCTAATGCTTGTAAACGTGGAATTTGTTCCTTTACCATCTCACGAATGTCAGTAAATAATTCATATTCCAGCTCACCGCATTTTTCTTCTGCCTGTAAAATCAATGCCTCTTTTTCTTTTAATTCTGGGGTAATAAAGCGTTCTGCATTCGCTAAGGTTTGCTTTCGCTCATACTGCCCTTCTTTTAAAAGAGGAAGGTTTGCGCGTGTGACTTCAATATAGTAGCCAAACACTCGGTTATATCCAACCTTCAACGATTTAATCCCAGTCTTTTCACGTTCTTCACGCTCTAATTGAGCAATCCAAGTCTTCCCGTTCCTGCTGGCATAGCGGTATTGATCCAATTGATCATGATAGCCGTCACGGATGATATTGCCCTCTTTTAACGAAAGCGGCGGATTTTCAACGATGGCTCGCTCTAATAAATCAGCCACCTCTTCACATGGGTCAAGCAGTTCAGCCAATTGATGCACATGCTCATCCTGCATTAAATGAAGGATTTGTTTTAAGGATGGCACTTGCAATAAAGAACGTTTTAATTGCACCAAATCACGTGCATTCACATTACCAAAGGCTACTCGTCCAGCTAATCTCTCTAAGTCATATACTTCTTTCAATTTTTCACGAAGCTCTTGGCGTTCAAAATAGTGACTCATCAGAACTTCTACAATCGTTTGACGGTGCTTGATGAGAGCCAGATCAATTAACGGACGGTCAACCCAGTGCTTCAGCATCCTTCCACCCATAGCCGTCATCGTTTCATCCAGAAGCCATAATAACGAACCCTTTTTTCCCTTAGAACGAATCGTCTCCGTTAATTCAAGGTTTCGTTTAGAGTAATAATCAATTTTCATAAATTGATGGGTTTGGTAAGTGGTAACAGGCTGTAGATGGTCAAGGCTTCTTTTTTGTGAACGATATAAATAGTTAAAAAGCCTTGCCGCTGTTTGCTTCAATTTATCTTGATTTAAATCCTCCAGCAGATGAGAAAAGTTCATTTCTACTGAACTATTATCCTCAAAAGAAATGGCCAGTACATCACGCTCACGCATTTTCTTTTGCAATTCGCCATCAAAATTACTGGACACAACTACTTCCTTGGCACTTAACACTGATAACTCGTTTAGCACCTCTTCAAAATAATTAGAAAGCAGGGTCACACGGCTTTCCCCTGTTGAAATATCGTTGTAGGCAAACCCGTAAGTTTGGTCGTCAAATGCGGTTATGGAAGCAATATAATTGTTTTCTTTATCATTGAGTCCCTTGCTATCCATCACCGTTCCAGGAGTAATTAACTGGACAACTTCCCGTCTGACCATCCCCTTGGTTTGTTTTGCATCTTCCATTTGCTCACATATCGCTACTTTGTAGCCTTTTGAAATAAGCTGTTCAATATAGTTAGGAGCCGCATGATATGGTACACCACACATCGGAATTCGGTCTTCACTGCCGCCATCCCGGCTCGTTAATGTTATTTCTAATTCTTGTGATGCCTTAATTGCATCCTCGAAAAACATTTCGTAAAAGTCGCCTAAGCGAAAAAATAAAAAGGCATCTTGATAATCTGCCTTGACTGTTAAGTATTGTTGTATCATCGGCGTATAAGCAGCCATAATGACCTCCACTGTTAAATTCATTTCGATTTCTTTCGACATATTATTATATCATAACCAGGGAGTGTCAGGCACTCGTTGAATTTTTGGCAAATAACTAGAATAATACTTTTCAATTTCCATAATTTTATTTTACTTTGTCCTGTTTTTCGACGATTTCCGAATTTAATCCATGATACACTTTTCATAAGGGATGGTGGGATGATGGAATGGTTTGGCCGAAGTAATAAAAACTATGACTTTGACATGTTTTCGACGAGTCATTTTATCGTAGTTGTGATTTTAGTCATTGTGTCCGTATGTATATTTCTTTTTAGAGATTCTCTGAAAAATAAGAAGATGCGGCGGGTTGAAATTGGCTTTGCTATTTCACTAATTATAATAGAGGCAACCTATCATTTTTGGATGTTCATAAATGGCAGCTGGAATGTCAGTCACGCCATTCCACTTGAGTTGTGTAGCATCAGCCTGATATTAACCATCGTATTACTGCTTACAAGGTTAAAAATCATCTATGAGATTTTACTATTTACAGCTTTACTAGGGGCATCCCAGGCATTATTAACACCGTTATTAAACTATGACTTCCCGCATTTTCGTTTCTTCCATTTCTTCTACACTCACTTAATGATCATCTGGGTGCCCTTATATTTCACCTGGGTACTTGGGTATCGCCCGACGATCTGGTCAGTGGTAAAACTGTTTGTGTTCTTAAATGTATTAATGCCTTTTATTATGATCATCAATAAATTAGTTGGCGGGAATTATATGTTCTTAAGCCATAAACCAGACAGCGCGAGCTTATTAGATGTGCTCGGTCCTTATCCTTGGTATATCTTATCCCTAGAGGGATTGTTAATCTCACTAAGTTTAATCGTTTGGGTCATTTTCCGCGAAAAAGCTGTAAAACAACCAGAAGTATCCAGAAACCTACCCATTCACTAACGTATATATTGACCTTTTTTGATTAACTGAGTATAATAAATTACGTTCCTAATAAGTCCCAATAGCTCAGTAGGATAGAGCACGATCGAATACGCTTCTTGAATCCTCATCAGCGTACTGATCGAGCCACTTCTTGAATAATCTTTCTGAAATCAGGACGACAGTTACTAATTTTGAGAAGCTAACATCACATTGTCCCAATAGCTCAGCAGGATAGAGCAACAGTTTCCTAAACTGTAGGTCGGAGGTTCGAATCCTCTTTGGGACGTCAAAAAAAGCCTTGAAAATTCAAGGCTTTTTTCTTTTGGAATTATTATCTGATTCTTAGACAAATGGTCCTTCACTTGTATAATTCGCCGCTTTTCTCGCTCTCAAGAATCGGACTAAGTTTAAGACAATTGTTTTTGAGACCGCATAGGTTGGTACAGCCAAAACCATTCCAAGGACACCTGCAAGATTGCCTGCTGCCAAAAGAATAATGATAATTGTTGCCGGGTGCGTATCCAGTGATTTACCTAAAATCATCGGAGAAAGGAAATTCCCTTCAATTTGCTGTGCAACCAAGATCACTACTACTACTAATAAAGCCTTAGTCGGTGAGTCAAAGAAAGCCACCAGTACAGCCGGCGCGCCACCAATGATCGGCCCTACATATGGGATAATGTTGGTAAAGGCTACAATCAGTGCCATAATTAATGCATACCGTAGGTCGATGATTAAATACCCGATAAAGGCTAATGTACCTACAGCCAAGGCGACCACTACCTGCCCCTGAATGTATGCTGAAAGGGTCTCTCCTGTTTCTTTCAACGTTTTTAACGCTTCATCCCGGTATTCAGCTGGTATGAACTTGGATACGGCTATAGGAAACTTTTGTCCATCCTTAAACATGTAAAATAATAAAAATGGAACAGTGACAAGAATAATTGCGATATTCGTGACGATGCCAAAGAAGCCCATAAGCACGTTTGTCAGTGTGTTTGGCAAGGTATTAGCATACTTCACTAAACGTTGTTGCACGTTATCGATCATTTCACTCTGCTGCTCTTTAAAGTTTTTAAACTCTGAAGACTTGACTACATCACTAACAAAATCAGTCGTCTTATGCGCAAAGCCAGGCAAATCATTGGCTAGTTCGGTTGCCTGTTTCGAAACAGCTGGAACCAGGCTGCCTATTACTACTGCAAGAAGACCTGCAAATACAACATAAATGACCAATATTGCTGCTACCCTCGGTAGTTTTTTGCGTTCCAGAAAATTAACAACCGGATTTAAAAGAAAATAAAGGAAACCGGTAATTAGAATTGGAAAGAACACCGTCGAGAAAAACACCCCGATAGGCTGAAACATAAATGAGATCTTGGTTGAAACGAAAATAATTGTTAAAATGAGTAAAATTTGAATTAACCAGAATTGAATTTTAGATTTTGCCACGGAATGTACCTCTTGCCTTCATTATTTGGAAAAATTATATCAAAATATTGGGATAAAATACAGTATTATCAATCTTAGACATTCCTAGAAACATTTATTATTTAAATTTGGTCCAATCATACATTTTCTTCCTTTGTTTTCTCATTCGCTCTTGTTTTTTACTTTCGACCTGCTTTTCTTTGTTGAAATGCATGATAAAGCCACAGTCTTCACAAATGTAGGAATAAATATTGGATTGCTCTGGAAGTCTATTTAACGGATTATCCTCTTCAGATTCTAAATTAAATTGGATTTTCGCTTCCGCTTTTTGATTCCACCTAGTATCCTCATCATATTTTTGATATTCCGCAACAAAAAAGCCTTTTCGAAAATGGATCCCATTACATACAAGGCATTCAACTTCATTTATATTTTTTTTCATTTCAGACACCTCCAGTAAATTTTATGAAGGCAGCCTTTGTCCCAAAACCAAAAAAGTCACACGCGTATTTTCACGTGACCATCTTTTATTAATCTAGTAATTCTAGGACACTTTTCGTATCAATAACTGTGGCAAATTCTTCGTGCAAGCTGACGAGAGCCAAGTTGTGGATTTCTTCAGCACTGTATAGCTTTCCGTCAAAACTCACTCTTTCGAAAGTAGCGGTAGCATCAGAGACAAGGAATGGAGTAAAGCCGAGATTTTTTGCCATACGTGTTGTAGTAGAGACACAATGATCGGTTGTTAATCCTACGATAACAAGTGTTTCAATTCCAGATGCTCTTAGGTATTCTTCCAAGTTAGTACCGATAAAGGCACTGTTTACGTTTTTCACGATGACAGGTTCCTCTGGTAGAGGTGCAACGATCTCTTTAATATCACGTCCAGGATGGTGAGCCAACGTGGGATTACTTATGTGTTGAACATGAATGACAGGTCGAATTGATTCTCTCCACTTGTTTAACAATAAGGCCATATTTTCTTCTGCGTTTGGATTGTTTCTTCTACCATGGTTTGGATCATCAAAATAATTTTGCACATCGATTAAAAGTAAAGCAGTGTTTGCTGATATTTTCATAATAACCCCTCCACATTTTTATATGAATCTATTCACAAAATCCCATCAGCCTTTTTACATTGTTTGCATTTTCCGTTGACGTCAAAAGTTCAAGCATGGTAAATGCTACATCAAATGAAGTGGCCGGGTTGAATGATGTAATAATGTTTTTATCGATGACGATACTTTGATCCGGAATCACATTCACTCCCATTTCTGCTAATTGTACTTGCCGCTTCCTGTTACTCCGATTATAGGTCGTAGCATTTCTTCCTTGTAGAACACCGCTTTTTCCAACCACTAATGAACCGACACAGATCGCTGCAATGATTTTTCCCTGTTTATCGAATTCGCGGATAAATTCAAGCACATCGGAGCGAAAAGCATCCTCATAAAAGCCTGCTTGTTCAAAACCACCAGGTAGGGCTAATGCATCAAACTCATGAGCAGAAACCTCCGATAACAACCTTTCTGGTTTAACGATTAAATTCCAGGTACATTTCAATTCCTCTCTTGTCCCCACTGTTATGAGTTCAGTTGATCCCTCGCTTACGTCTTTATTCCAGCCAAAAACATCTGTAAACACGCTTGCTTCAACAGCTTCAAATCCATTCGGTAAGAGTAAACATATTTTTTTCATATCTATCATCTCCTTAAATGAATTGTATGTTATAATTTACCATTAGTAAAACTGAAATAACTAAACTTTAAGTTTAGAATTTCTGATAATAAAATAGAATGGGGGATCATACATGGAGATTCGTCAATTACAAACGTTTAAAGCAGTTGTTGATTTGAATAGTTTTACAAAGGCCGCACAAACACTTCAGTACTCTCAAGCCTCCATTACATCTCATATTCAGCAGTTGGAGGATGAGATTGGCCTTCCGTTATTTGACCGGCTGGGGAAACACATACAACTTACGGTGGTTGGCGAGGAATTGTATCATTATACTGTAGAATTACTAGCGGTCTATTCGAAGATTCAACATATTTCCACCAATGATAGAACATTGAAGGGCGAAATCCGCATTGGTGCAGCCGAAACGATTACCGTATACAAATTAGGCACAGTTCTCTCACAGTATAAAAAGTTATATCCTGAGGTTACGTTTTCACTTATTAATGATGATTGTCTTCCACTTAGGGAGCGGCTCTATTCCGGAGAGATCGATATTGCCATTACTTTAGAGCCTAAAGTAAATGATCCAAATTTAATCACCCAAGTCTGGTCTGAAGAGTCCTTAGTTTTTGTTGGGGAAAGAAATCATTCCATAAAAGCCATTGAGGAAGCGACTGAAGAATGTTTTATTTTCAGTCCGAAAAGCTGTGCATTAAGAAAATTTTTCGAAGGTTATTTGATTCGAAAAGGAATTAGTACCCATAATCATTTGGAGTTTAATAGTATGGAGGCGATGAAACAGTGTGTTGCAAGTGGGTTGGGAATCAGCTTAATGCCCTCCCTAAGTGTAGAAGCATTATTGCGGGAAGAAAAAATGAAGGTGATTGAGACAGAATCAGAAAATCCAGTATTCTATGCGCAAATTTCTTATCATAAAAACAAATGGTTGTCGAAGGCTCATCGGAAGTTTATCGAGATGGTTTTGGAGGAAAGGTAAAAATAAAGAGAATCTTTCCTTTGTTTAGGACCTATCATAACCTGGATGAAGGACATTTTCTGTGTTATACAACTGAATTTTGTCCTTCATAACCACGATGAAAGACAATTTTCCTGTTATCCAAACGTTTTTGTCCTTCATAACCCCGATGAAGGACATTTTTCCTGTTATCCAACCGATTTTTGTCCTTCATACCCTTGATGAAGGACATTTTTCCTGTTATCCAACCCACTTTTGTCCTTCATAACCCTGATGATGAACATTTTTCCTGTTAGTCAAAACTAGATATGAAAGAGGATGTTACCAAATTTTTCCCTTCTTGAATGTAATTTAATAAGCATAAAATGACTTCTTACGTCTTAATCTAAAACTGTACAAGTATATGTTCAAAAATTAAAAGCAGGGCTTAAAACTATAAGATAAAGCACATAGGAGTGATTGAGGATATGAAGGGAAAAGGTATTAACACCATTCACGGTTTGTTATTACTGGCAGTTATCGCAGTCTTTATTTGGTCAGTAATTAAGCCTGCCAGCTATTCTTCATGGATATTAGAAGTCACTCCTTCCATTATTGGTTTAATTATCGCACTATCAACATACAAAAAGTTTCGTCTTACTACCCTCTCTTACTTCATTATTACTATTTTGGCTATTTTGACGTTTATCGGTGGCCATTACACCTATTCAATGGTTCCATTATTTAATTGGATCAAAGATACTTTTGATTTTAAAAGAAATCACTACGATCGATTTGGACATTTTTTAAAAGGCATGTTTGGCATTGTAATCAGAGAAATATTATTAAGGAAAACCCTCTTAACAAAAGGGAGTTTATTCTGGATCGTTACAAGTATTTCCCTAGCTATTTCAGCTATGTATGAAATTATTGAATGGATCAGTTTTATTATAGGAAGGGGCGGAAAAACTGCTAAAAATTTTTTAGGGAACCAAGGCGACATATGGGATGCTCAGTGGGATATGTTATTAACTTTAGCAGGTACCATCCTAGCATTACTTTTCCTTTCCAAACTGCATGATAAGTTGTTACATAAAGAATTAGGAACCTCGGCTGTATTAAAAAAATAACGCTAATGTAACGTTGTTCAACCGTTGTTTTATCGGTTTAATAACTTTACATTAGCGTTTTAAACTTTCTCTACATTAAATATCTTATATAAACATAAATCATTGAAATAAGGATTGATACCAACATAAGTGGGAAACCAATCAACAGGAACTTTAAAAACGTTATATGATATCCTTCTTTTGAAGCAATTCCAGCTACAACAAGGTTCGCACTTGCACCTATCAAAGTTCCATTTCCTCCTAAGCAAGCACCAAGGGACAAACTCCACCAAAGGGGATCTATATTGGTAATGCCTAAGTGTCCCATCTCTTTAATCATAGGAATCATTGTTGCTACAAAAGGGATATTATCAACAAATGCAGAAATAATAGCACTCATCCACAAAACAAGTAAGGTCGTTGATTTTAGTTCTCCTCCGGTCCAAGACATGGCGTTTTTAGCAAGGGCTGCAATTAACCCTGTTTCAACAAGTCCCCCTACAATAACAAATAATCCAATAAAAAAGAAAAGGGTTGTCCATTCTACTTTTTCTATAGCCGTTACCAAATATTTGTCTCCTGTGAGTAGAAGTAAAATAAAAGCACCAATTAAAGCAATTGTTGCGGTTTCTATATGTATAAATTGATGAATGAAAAAACCACCTATCGTAATAAAGATTACAATTGTACATTTTCTTAATAATGCGGGATTTTTTATTTCATTCCTTGGATTTTTACTAAGTAAATGATTTTTTAGATCCTCTGTAGTCGCTAAATGTTTTCTATAAATCATTACTAATAGCAATATATTTACAATTAAAATTATAGCTATTACAGGGGCAAGATTATTAATAAACGAAAGAAAAGTTAACTTTGGAACAGCACTTCCGATCATAAGGTTTGGTGGATCACCAATCATGGTTGCGGTCCCGCCAATATTAGAGGCCAGAATCTCAGCTATCAAAAATGGAATAGGATTTACTTTTAATTGGGTAGTAATGCTTAACGTAACTGGAACAACTAAAAGAACCGTTGTAACATTATCAAGAAAAGCAGATGCAACAGCTGTAAAAATACTTAATGCAACTACAATTTTTATAGGGGCTCCTTTTGCTTTTTGAGATAACAAAACCGCAATGTATTCAAACACCCCAGTTTGAGCCGTGATCCCTACTATGATCATCATTCCTACTAATAACCCAATAGTATTGAAATCAATATGGTGTATGGCATTTTTTTGATCCAAAATACCGAGCGCAACCATGAATAATCCGCCAAGCATGGCAATGATAGTTCTATGTATTTGTTCTGAAATAATTAATGCATATGTAAGCAGAAATATAATAAGCGCAATAATCTCCTGTGAACCCAAAGCTTCCCACTCCTTAGCTGAATAAAGACGTTTAATAAATTTTTCCTATTTTATAGAATCTACTGTCTTGCACATAATATCCAAAGGATTTATTTAAGTCATAGAAAAAAAAGAAGGCATAAATCAATGCCTTACCCCTAAATTTTTTTATCATTGCTTTTTTTGATCTGCTACCACTAATACATCCATATGGCGTACTTCTCTTAACAAACGTTGGAATACGGAACCTTTTAAAATCTCTTGTAAGCGAGTACGAGCAGATTGACCTATAATTACTTGTGTTGCTTTTTTTTCATTCATTTCACTTACCAGCTTTTTAAAGACATGACGCCGATTTTTGGACTCATACATTTCGAATTTTCCTCCTAACCGTTCTGTCAGCTTGCGAATTTTATTCAATACAAGCTCCTCTTCTTCTGTTAATGGATATTGGTCTTTTACATAAGAAACATACCATGTAGCTTTTAAACGATAGGCAATACGAAATCCACGTCGAATCAGCCTTTCACTATCTGGCCTTAAGTTGGTACATACAAAAATGACTTCCTCTTGTCGCCATGGCCCTCTTAGTGTTCTTTTTCTCTCCCATGCTTCTAGTCGCTCATCCACATCATCTGCAACTTCTCTTAATGCTAGCTCTCTAAGTGCAATAAGATTTCCTGTCTTAAAAAAGTTATTTAGTGCTTGCTCCACTATGTCGGAAGCGTAAATACGACCTTCCCTCATTCGTTCTCTTAATGCCTTAGGAGAAATATCAATTAATTCAATTTCATCCGCTTTTCGAAGAATATGGTCTGGCACAGTTTCCCTTACCCTCACTCCAGTTATTTGTTCTACACTATCATTTAAACTTTCTATATGTTGTATATTCATTGTCGAGATCACTGAAATTCCTGCATCCAATAAATCTTCTACATCTGAGTACCGTTTATGATACTGGCTTCCAGGTATATTGGTATGCGCTAACTCATCAACGAGTACCACCTCTGGATTTCTTCTAATAATAGCTTTAGTATCCATTTCCTCTAGCTTTGTGCCTTTATAGAAAATCATTTTTCGTGGAATGATTTCCAAATGACCAATTTGCTCTATTGTTTCTTTTCTATCGTGAGTTTCTAATAATCCTATGACAATATCAATGCCCTTTTTCTTTAATTCATTTGCTTCCCTAAGCATCGTGTAGGTTTTTCCTACCCCAGGGGCAGCTCCAATATATACCTTTAACGAACCACGTTTTAGTTTATCCATTTCATTTACTAATTCCTGAGGGGTCAGACGTCGGTATGGATCAAGCTCTTTTTCCTTATTTATTTGTTTTGCAGGTAATACACGCTCACCATCTTTTTTTGCCCGATCAGCAACCATAAAAACATCGATATTTTTTGCTTTCCGCAGAATTCTATTGATAATTGATCCATAGACTATTTCTTCCCATCGGGTTTGTTTCGATTGTCCCATGACAATCCGAGTGACTTTGTGCATGGTTGCATAATTGACAATTTGATTTGCAACCTCTACTTGTACTAGCGGTAATTCCTCAAACTCCCCTCCCACTTTTTTTACTAGTTTCATAATAGAGCGCTTAAAGGTAAGTTCATTCTTAGTTAATTCTTTTTTTGCAAAACAAACAACTAGTAAATCTGCACCTAACCTTTTCGCAATCTGCTGCCCCCGTCTAATCAGGATGGAGCCATTCCAATGATATTGGACAGTCACTAAAATTTTTTCTGAAGCGCCTGATGGACCAAACAATCCATGCTTCTCTCGATATTCATCAAGCGTATCATTTACTTCCCCCGCTAAAAAACGAAGAGTTAATTCACGAAGAACAGCAAGGTTGCTTGGATGTAAGAGATTATCTCCTTTCCTTTTACCCTCATACGGAAGCTCAATATCTCCTTCTTGCAGTCTACTGAGGATCACTTCAGGAGTAACATCCAACAGCTTTACTTCATCTGCCAACGCCAGAGTGTCTTCAGGTACAGTGCAGCCAACATTTACTTTTCCGCCCGTTAATTTGTCGGCAATTCCCTTTATACCATCCAGTTCATAAATGTTAATAGTGGTAATCACGCTTATCTTCTTTTTCAAGAGGAAGTGAATATCGTCGAGACGAGTCGTTCTGGGAGCCTCAGACCGATTTCGATGAGGTAAGACATCTACTAATACTACTTCAGGATTTCGGGCAATAATTGCATCTACATCTAGATCGTACTTCTCACTTCCATTTTCCATCCATTTAATAGAAGGAATAATCTCTAAACAGCCAATTTGCTCATTTGTCTTAGGTCGTTCCGATGAATTGACCGTACCAATAACAACATCAATGCCATTCTTTTTGAGGTTATTTCCCTCCATTAGCATATGATAGGATTTACCCGTTCCACTAACTGCACCCAAGATGATTTTCAGTCTGCCGCGCTGCATTTGATAAATGGATTGCAATATTTCCTCTGGACTTTTCCTTTTAAATTGTTCACCCATGTTTGCAGCCCCCGTTTATTTTACATAGATATGGGAAAAAGGAGAGCACACTGCTCCCCCTTTTTAGTTATTTCTCCAATAGTTGTTTTAAATCAAGGTTAAGTTTTAAAACATTAACCCTTGGTTCACCAAATAAACCAAGTTCTTTACCCTCAGTATTTTTTTCAATTATGTCTCCTATTTTACCTTTGTCGATTCCTGTTAACTTCTCAACTCGTGGGATTTGAGCTATTGCTGCTTCTGGGCTGATATGCGGGTCCAATCCTGATCCAGAGTTCGTTACAAGATCAATCGGTACTTGGTCGACAGGTACATCAGGATTATCTTTTCTCCAGTTTTCTACAGACTCTTTCGTACGATTTATCATATCTTCATTAGATGGAGAATAGTTGTTCGTACCAGACCCTGCTGCATTGTATTCAATGCTTGAAACCCTGCCTTGAAAAAATCGCGGATCTTCAAATTTTTGTCCAATTAGTGCTGAACCTACCACTTCACCCTTTTGATTGTAAAGAAGACTTCCATTTGCTTTTTCAGAAACAAAAATTTGTCCAATTCCTGTAACCAATAGATGATAGCCCAAACCTAAGATGACCATAAGTAAAATACTTAAAATTGTGTTTTTTAATATATTCGATAACATATTTTTTCTTCCTTCCCTCGGACCTTTAATATGGGAACTAAATAAATAGATTGACAGCAATATCGATCAACTTAATTCCAATAAACGGAACTATTACACCACCTAAACCATAGACGAAGAGATTTCGGCGAAATAAATCTGCAGACCCCATCGGCTTATAAGCTACCCCTTTCATCGCTAAAGGAATCAGCATTGGAATAATAATTGCATTGAAGATCAAAGCTGAAAGAATGGCTGATGTTGGTGAACCAAGGTGCATAATGTTCAGCACACTTAAGTTAGGTATTGCCAGCATAAACATCGCAGGTATGATCGCAAAATACTTGGCAACATCATTTGCAATACTAAAAGTAGTTAGGGCCCCGCGGGTCATTAACAATTGTTTTCCGATTGAAACCACTTCAATAATCTTGGTCGGATCTGAATCAAGATCGACCATGTTAGCCGCTTCTTTCGCTGCCATCGTCCCGCTGTTCATTGCCAAGCCTACATCCGCTTGGGCAAGTGCAGGTGCATCGTTTGTACCATCTCCGGTCATCGCGACCAACTTACCTTCTGATTGTTCTTTCCGAATAGCAGAAATTTTATCTTCAGGCTTTGCTTCAGCTATGAAATCATCGACTCCTGCTTCCATAGCGATGGTTGCTGCAGTAAGCGGGTTATCACCCGTACACATTATTGTTTTGATTCCCATTTTACGAAGCTGGTCAAACCGCTCCCTCATGCCCGGTTTTACGGTATCTTTCAGATAGATTAGTCCAAAAATAACATCGTCAACCGCCACAGCCAAAGGGGTTCCTCCTTCAGTCGCAATCCTGTTAGACTTTGTTTCTAAATCTTGAGGTATTTTTCCTCCTTGTGCACTTACCCACTGCTTTACTGCATCAACGGCTCCTTTTCTTACCTTACGGCCGTCGTTTAAATTTAAACCACTCATTCTCGTCTCGGCTCTGAACTCAATAAATTCACTACTCTCTGCCTGAGAAACATGGTAAGTGAAATTTTGTTTCTTCATTAATTCTAAAACGGAACGGCCTTCAGGGGTTTCATCCTGAACAGAACTAATCGCTGCCCATGAAGCAAGCTCCTTCACCTTGTGATTTCCAACCGGAACAAATTCACTTGCCATCCGGTTTCCGAACGTAATTGTACCTGTTTTATCTAGAATAATTGTATTAATATCCCCTGAAGCTTCCACCGCTTTACCTGACATGGCAATAACATTAAATTGAGTAACCCGGTCCATCCCGGCAATCCCGATTGCTGACAATAAGCCGCCTATTGTGGTTGGGATCAAACAAACCAACAGGGCTATTAATACAGGAATCTCAAGATTAATATCTAAATACTTAGCAAAGAATGGAAGAGTTACAACAACAATCATAAAAATTAATGTCAAGCTTGTTAGTACTGTGTTCAGAGCAATCTCGTTTGGCGTCTTTTGTCTCTGCGCTCCTTCAACTAAGGAAATCATACGATCTAGGAAGGATTCTCCTGGGTCACTGGTAATACGCACCTTAATTTCGTCACTTACGACACGGGTTCCCCCTGTTACAGAACAAAAATCTCCGCCTGCTTCTTTAATCACTGGAGCTGATTCACCAGTAATCGCTGATTCATCGACAGATGCAATCCCTTGAATGACTTCACCATCTCCAGGAATCAATTCCCCCTGAGATACAATCACGATATCTCCTTTACGAAGATCTGTTGACGAAACATTCATTATCGTACCATTGACGATTTTTTTCGCGATGCTATCTTTTTTCGTATTTTTTAACGAGTCTGCCTGAGCTTTTCCTCGTCCCTCTGCTAACGCTTCGGCAAAGTTTGCGAATAAAACTGTAAGTAGTAGAATAATAGACACCGTTGCATTAAACCAAGGGGAAACATCCCCTCCTAAAGCACCTGGAAAAAATGTAAATAGCAAAGTGATAATAAATCCTACCTCGACCACAAACATAATTGGGTTTCGAACCATTACACTAGGATTTAGCTTAATAAATGATTCTTTTAACGCTTGTTTCACTATATCTGAATTGATCATTGTTTTTTTCTGATTAATCATGGTTTACTCCTCCAAAGGAAACTCCATAAATTATTTTAATGTCAAATGTTCAGCAATCGGTCCTAGGACAAGACTAGGGAAGAAAGTAAGGGCACCAATTAAAATAACGGTCCCAATAAAAACTCCTCCGAACAAGGCAGTATCCGTACGGAATGTGCCAACTGTTTCCGGAACTGGCTTTTTCGCTGCTAAAGAACCCACAACGGCTAGCAAGGTAACAAAAGAAATATAGCGACCAAGGAACATCACAATACCTGTAGAAATATTCCAAAATGGAGTATTATCTCCCAATCCTTCGAATCCAGATCCATTATTGGCAGCTGATGAAGTATATTCATACATCGCCTGCGTTAATCCATGAAACCCTGGATTTGAAATCGTGTCTGGATGAAGCATAACTGCAAATGCAGTTGGAACCAATATCAGGATCGGATGAACCAAAAGCGTGACAGCAATGAGGATCATCTCTTTCCCCTCAATCTTCTTCCCTAGGAACTCTGGTGTCCGCCCTACCATCAATCCGCATAAAAATACTCCAATCATGGCGTACATTAAAACGTTTAAGAACCCGGCACCTACTCCGCCGAAAATGGTATTCAGCATCATGTTTGAAATCGTTACTAGTCCGCCAATTGGTGTAAGAGTATCATGCATCGTGTTAACAGCACCTGTCTCTGATGCTGTCGTGACAACGGAATAAAGTGCTGATCCCAATACTCCAAATCTTACCTCTTTACCTTCCATACTGCCCTGATCATGTTGAATTCCTAGAGCATTTAACACCGGATTTCCTTGGTATTCAGAGGTCAGAGAAACACCTAACATAATGAGAAACATCATAAACATTGAAATAAATAGCACTCGACCTTGTTTCGCATTACCCACAATTCTTCCATATGCAAATGGTGTCGCGGTACCAATTAATAGCATGAGCAACATTTGAATCAAGTTGCTCATTGCATTTGGATTTTCAAAAGGATGCGCTGAGATTACCCCGAAAAAGCCGCCTCCGTTATTCCCCAATTCTTTAATCGCTAAAAATGATGCTACCGGTCCGCGGGCAATTTGCTGCTCTCCACCAGCAATGGTTTTAGCCGTTACTGTCGGATCTAATGTTTGCGGTACCCCTAAGAAAATAAATACTAGTGCTGAGAGAACTGAAATAGGTAGTAGAACACGGAATATTGATCGTATTAGGTCTACATAAAAATTTCCTAAAGGCTTACCTGCCAATCCACGAATAAAAGCAATGATGACAGCTAATGCTGTTGCCGGAGCGGTGAACATCATTAACCCAATTGCTACCATTTGTGCTAAATAGGATAAGCCGCTTTCCCCACTGTAATGCTGTAAGTTGGTATTCGTCATAAAGCTGATTGCGGTACTAAACGAAAGGGTTTGCTCCATCGCTTTAATTCCACTTGGATTCAGCGGTAAAATTCCTTGAATCCGAAAAAACAAGTAAACTAGTAAAATCATGACCGTATTCGAACAAATTACGGCGACCACATACTGCTTCCAGTTTTGGTCCTTTGTTTTGATTCCAGAAATACGATAAATCAACTTCTCAAAACCAAATATCCGATCCAATTTCGTTTGGTTATAATCAAATGCTGTAGCTAAATAGACCCCCATCGGTTTTGCAAGCAATAAGACGAGGAGTAAGGTAATCCCCACGGTTAATAGTGCGGTTGTCAATGTCATTCCCTCCACTTTAAATCAAGTTAAAAAGGTTTCTATTAAAATTTTTCAGGATGAATAAGTACATAACCGAGATACATAAACAATGCAGCTGTCATAATTCCTATAAAAACTAGCATTACTTACCACTCCCTTTCTGAATTACAGAATCAGCCCAACGAATAAGTCCCAGCATTAATGCTCCTAAACCTAAAATGGCGGCCACCATTAGAAAATCTAGCATTTGAATCCCCCCTTTTTTTATTCATTCAGTGTCAATTACCAAACATCACCATCTGAAAGCATAAAAATAGACCATACTCACTCCTTCCCCAGTTGAGCAATTAAGAACAAGAACTAGATTAGAAATACCTCAAAAAGAGATAGTTCTGTTAAGGATTCTTGTCAAAATTGATCATATTGGAGAAAAAGTATGCATGGTCTACTTAGCGCCCAGCAAGCAGTTATTGCTTCCTTTGCGTCCTGTCTTCCAGTTTACTTTTTCTAAAAATAGGCATAATAAAAAGACCTACTTAGTTTCTCAGGCTGCCCTCTTGCTATAAAACAAAAAAGCCCCCCGAATAAGGTGGTCTTTAGACCTCCTTCGCTTTAGCCGACGAAGTTAGCTGACGGGTAGGATGGCGAAAGAGTTTCTCATCCCTTCTGGTGCACCAGAATTAACCCCAAAAAATTGGTTCCTCCGTTCCTGAATGATTCAGGATTAAGCCGTCTATTCACTTATGTAGTTATTCTATTTCGTTGATTAGTATTTGTAAATAGCCAATTCCGTGGGATATTCCGCCGAATTTATAGGATTTTTTTGTTTTTTCATTAATTATCTCTTAATTTCTCATTTTTTCTCATTACTTTACTTCTTTTTATGCATAATTTTTTTACTATTGACATTATAAAAATTGCAAGTAATATAATGTTCATGATTTAGATAGAAATATGTAAATAGATCCGGGGGTTTTGGAGATGGCTAATACTAAGAGGAAACTAGAGGCTGAAATCAGCTCAGCATTTATTAAATTTCAGAGAGAGTTACTTGGACGTGGTCCACAGGAAGCAAAAACATACATCGTACAGGACATGGTAATAACACGCTTCAAAGGCGTATTAACCACAGAGGAGAAGCATCTTGTAACCCACGATACAGGCAGAAAACTAGTAAAGCAAATGAGACAAGTCTTACGTGAAATGTATAGTCATGATTTTGAAAGAATAGTAGAAGAGTTTACCAAATGTAAGGTCTTATCAAGTCATAGTGATATTAGTACAAAGATTGGAGAAAGAATTGAGGTTTTTATTGTTGATAAAGATTTAGAAAAATCACTTGAAGACTAACTTAAAAAGCTCTACCTTAAGTAGAGCTCTTTCCTTTATTGACCCATAGAAAAATTAGTAATGCTACTGATAGTACATAAGAAACGTAACTTACACTAGGAAAGGAAGCTTGATTTTTTATACCGATCCCTATCAAAGCCCAAATAAATACCAAAACATAATAAGGATCATTTTCCTTTCTGTAAAAAACCCCTGCCAGTATCGCCGCGACCCAAAGCATAATAACGGTCCACATAACCGCTGAAAGTCCCCAGCCATTCCATTGAATATAAACCAGATAATAGCTAATATTTGCAATCAAAGCTACACTAATCCATCCAAGGTAGATGGAAAATGGGATGATATCTATTTTGGGTGGGTGAAAACTATTTACTTTTTTATAAAGAAAAATAAGAGTAACCAAAAAAGCAATCATGACTAAAACCGTATAGAAGAAGTATTCGTAATGCCATAAGAAAATCCATAAAATATTTAGGGCACATGTCAGCAAAAAGAGGCCGCTCGTTGATTCGTATAAAGGCAGATTTCTTCGGCTCTTTGGCAGCTGTCTAAGTACCCAGATAAACAGTAATAAGTAAATAAGTCCCCAAATACTAAATACATAGCCTGCTGGTGTAAATAACACTTGTAACCTATTAGAAATTTCACCTGTGGTCTGTCCGTTAAGCGGCAATATATTAGCTAATGCATTAACCATGACAACCAGTAAAAGACCAAATAAATTGAAAACGAACCGAATCATCCGACTCCCCCTTATTTTTTTACCAGATTGTATGCCTCTAAAGCTCTTTCTCTTGCAAAAAAATGTTCAACAATGGGGAAAGGATAGGAGGTACCTAGCTCCACCCCAGCCTCACGAAGTATCGTTTCAGGTGCCGTCCATGGACTATGAAGGTATTTAGCTGGCAGGTGCTTTAATTCTGGTACCCATTGACGAATGTAGTCACCAGACTCATCAAATTTTTGTCCTTGGGTAATGGGATTAAATATTCGAAAGTACGGTGCTGCATCAAATCCACAGCCTGACACCCATTGCCATCCCATTGAATTATTGGCCAAGTCTGCATCAAGCAATGTTTCTTCAAACCATGAAGCGCCTCTTTGCCATGGAATCAATAAATGCTTTACTAAAAAGGAGGCAGTTACCATTCGGATCCGATTATGCATCCAACCGGTTTCCCATAATTCTCGCATCCCTGCATCAATGATTGGATAACCCGTTCTCCCTTCTTTCCAAGCTGCCCATACATCCTCCCGCTCCTCCCAAGGGAAAAAAGCGAATTCCTTTCGGAGAGGAGAATCAATCATTTCAGGAAATGAAACTAGCTGATGGTACCCAAATTCTCTCCATACTAACTGTCTTAAAAACCCATCAATATCCTTTTGCCTATTGCTAGAATCCATTTTCTCTTGTTCCCTTAATTGATGCCAGATCCATCTCGGACTAATTTCTCCCCAGGTTAGATGGGGAGACAATCTTGAAACATGCTGAACAAATGGATAGTCCCTTTTAGTAGAATATCCCGACAGCCTTTCTTCAATAAATTGTTCCCACTGAGCGATTGCTCCCTTTTCTCCCGGCAGCCACTTCTCTTTCAATTTTTGATACCAATCTATAGTTTGCAATAAACCTAATTCATTAATATTAAACGTTTTAACTTGATCATGTGCACTTAAAAACCTAGCGGGTAAGATTTTGGGTAGTGGAATCGGCTTCTGTAAACACTTCTTCCAAAAAGAAGTAAATACTTTATAGGGCTGCCCTTGATTATTTACTATTGATAAAGGTGGAACTAACAGATTCGAATGAAAGGCTTTTACCATTATTCCTTCCTTCTCTAGTGCTTCTTTAATCTGTTGATCACGTAGTCGAATCCTTGGCTCGTATCTATCGTTAAAGAACACTGCCTTAGCACCTGTTTCCTCAATCAACTCATTAAGTATAGGAAGGCTGCTGCCTTTTCGAATAATTAACTTTGATCCCCGTTCTTGTAATGCTCTGTCTAATTCTATTAGGGAATGGTGGAGCCACCACGAAGCAGCTTCACCAACTACCTTTTTTGTTTCTTCCTCAGGTGACCAGATAAAAACAGGAATAATACTTCCTTGCTCAATTCCTGACCATAATGCTAAATTATCTTGAATTCGCAGGTCCCTGCGAAACCAAATGATTGTTTTACTTTGTTGCATCTGTCTCTCCATCCCGTTTTATACGAATACCTCATCCAATGTGTGAGTTAAGTGAATATATTGTAGTTGGCTTCTGTTTGCCAGATATGTTTCGGCTCCAGGTCCCCCTATATAAAACTGGGTTTTCTTACAATCAGAGGCAAACTTCTCAAGCTTAGTTAATATCGCTGGGTCCTGTTCAAAAGGAAATGTCGTGGTAGCTGATAAGATCACTTTTTCTGGCTCCAATTTTTGAACCGTCTTTTCAATGGACCCTTCTGCTGGGGAAGCACCTATTAAAATCGTTTTCCATCCCTTTAACATAGCTTGAATAAGGAGGATAAGAACTGGAACTTCGTGTTGTTCGTAAGGCAAACAAGCACCTAAAAGCGTCGGTGCATTTTCCCTGTACTTAAAATTTCTCCTCAATTGAACTAGAAAATCTCGGACCGTTAGGCTTGCAAGCGATTCTTGATATTCCCCCCATTGTCCCTTTTCCCATCGATTTCCTACTTCGTGTAAAAACGGAATCACTACAGATTGAATGAAAAATTCCAATCCTTTTTGATGATAGGCTTGTTGGAGAATGAAATTCATTGCGGATTCGTTGCAGTGGGTACCTTCCTTAAGTAAATCAAGTACAAATTCATTTAACTCTTCATATTGATTTTTCTTTTTCCAGCCAGCATCCAATAGACTATGATCTGTTGGAGAACCGCCCTTTTCTACAAGATATGCTGCTTGTTTGACGGTATGTCCCTGGTCAACCAATCCTTTTACTTTCATTATGGTATTAATATCTACCTCACTATATATCCGATATCCATTTTCTAATCTTTCAGGAGTAACAATTTGATATCTTTCTTCCCATTTACGAATGACCTGTTTTGACAATCCTGTAATTTCAGATACTTGTTGGATCGAATAGGTTGCATTTTCGATATTCATCTCTATTTATTTCATCCTCTCGGCATGGTGGAAAAAACTTCTCATGACTATTTAGTCCAGTATATACCAAGCTATAACCTTGTACAACGCCAGAAAAATAACTATACAAACATTTGACATACTTCCAGCATCTAAAGATAATAAAAGAAAATCCATTGTGGTGGAATAAGGAAGTGAGGACATTCATTGGAAAAACGACAAGTAAATAATGCGATCCTTGCTGGGTTAATTTCTGGTGTGTTTTTGGGTTTATTTTTGAAAGTGGTTGAAATAACAACTTCTATTAAAGTTTATACTTTGTTGTTAAATGTGGACTATGTTCCTATCCTCCAACATTATAAGCTTTCTGAAATCATTGAATTTAGTATCCATTTGTTTATTTCGGTTGTTATTAGCATAATCTTACTATTTTTCTTTAACAAAAAAAATCTCCCCACCATTAAAAGGATCCTAATTGTTATCCTATTTAGTTTTGTAATCGGAGTCCTACTTTATCCTACAACTGCTTTATCAAACCGTACCCCATCCTTAACCAATCTTCCCGCTTTCGGGTATTGGCTATTGGGCCATTCCTTATATGGTGGGCTATTAGGATTTCTATTAAAAAATAGGTAACTTATAGTCTTTTAATCCACTTTGTATTTCTTAGACTGCCAATTGAATTCGTTCCAATACCAAACATGGCAGCCTTTAATTCCCATTCTAATTGTGTAAACCTCTGAATCAACGAATCAACAGACTCAACAGCCTCTGGAAGGATGGACCTTCCAAATCCAACTAAGTCTGCACCAAGGGCAATGGCCTTGGCAGCCTCCACTCCATTTTTTAAACCTCCGCTTGCAATTGTCGTCCCCCTAGCTGATTGGCTTTTCACATCTATAAGACTATCAGCAGTAGGAATCCCCCAATCTTTCAAGGCATCTGCAACAGCTATTTTCAGAGAATCACTGGATCGTAGTTTCTCCACTTGACTCCAACTTGTTCCTCCTGCCCCAGCCAAATCGATAAAAGATACCCCTGCTTCAAAAAAACGTTTTGCCAACACACCATTAATCCCCCAGCCTACTTCCTTAATGCCAATGGGAAGAGGGAATTCTTGACAAAGCACCTCTATTTTCTTAAAAAGACCTTTAAAGTTTGTATTCCCTTCAGGCTGTATTAGTTCTTGGAGACTATTAAGATGAAGAACAAGTGCATCTGCTTCAGACATTTCCACTACTCGCTTACATTCGTCTATACCAAATCCATTGTTAAGCTGGACCGCACCGATATTTGCGATAATGGGAATGTCAGGGGCATATTTTCTGACTTGAAAGGTGTACGCTTGTGCAGGACTTTCTACAGCCGCTCTGGCGGAACCTAACCCTAAAACCCACCCCTTCTCTTGTGCAGCCTGAGCCAGGTTTTTATTAATTGAATAAGCCCTCTCTGTTCCTCCAGTCATGGAGCTAATTAAGTACGGCATCTTTATTCTTTTTCCTAAGAATGAGGATTCTGTGTTAATTTCTGAGAAATTAATTTCTGGCAAGGCTTAATGAATAAATCTGAATTGCTCAAACCCGGTACTGACTCCCTTGCCGGTTACCTCCTCATGTAAACAAAGGTAAATATGATCATTCTTTCGTTGATTTATATCTGTATTTGTATCCAAAACGTCTATTCACCCCTCTTAAACCACATGTTGGACGGAACCTTGAAGAGTTCCTAAAAGAATCAATTTCTTTTTCTTATCACTTACGATCGCCCTTTTTGTATACACTTGGTATTCATTTTGTCTAACTGCTTCCATAATTGCTGCATAATAACCTGCAGCTAATTTTATTGCGAATGCACTCTTTTCAGGATAGGTATTAATGTTTTCTAATCCCCTTGAAAACCATTCCTCAGCCACATTCATCAAACCAGTCAGCATACGCTTGAAGCGAAAATTAACTACCTTCGTATCAAACTCTGCTTGTGTATAATGATATTGCTCCAACCATAGTCTCGGTATATAACGGCGTCCCCTATGTTGATCTTCTCCTACATCCCGGATAATGTTCACAATCTGCATTGCTTTTCCAAGATAGACTCCCGCAAGTTCCACCTCACTTGAAGGGTGGTCATGAAGAACAGGCAGAAGCATCTCCCCAACAGAACCTGCGACTCTTTCACAGTATAATTCGAGTTCTTCCATTGTTTCATAGTGTGTTAGAGTAGCATCCATTTTCTGACCGGATATTTGCTTATAAAAGGGGGCCTTTGAAATAGGGAAACTGCTAAAAAGCCACCTTAAACATGGCCAAATAAAATGACCCCCTTCTGCACTATCCAAATGATCAAATAATGTTTCCAGTTCGCTTAATGTATAAGGGGAGGATTCCGGTTCATCTACAGAATCATCAATCATCCTACAAAATGCATAAATAACAAACACTGCTTCTTTTCTTGGTGAAGGTAAAAATCGAAAAGCTGCATAAAAGCTTGCAGAATGCTTCTTCATCAATTCCTCACAGGCAGAAATTAAGTTTGAATCAATCACACTCTCAACTCCTTTTCTATTAGCTCACTTAATAGTCGCGCCCCTTGTAGAACAATCGGTATTCCACCGCCAGGATGAATAGAGGCACCCACGCAGTACAATCTATCAATCTTAAAAGGTGATATCTGCGGTCTAAATCCTCCTGATTGAAATAAATTAGGGGCAATTCCAAAGCTTCCACCTTGATATAAGCCATCACGAATGGCATCTGCCGGGGTCCGAATCTCCATCCATTCCACCGCTTTACGCAATCCCGGAAAATGTTTCTCTGCTCTTGTTAACACCTTCTCAGCCAGCATTGGTCCCGATGTTCCCCAATCAATCTGCTCTCCTGATGGAACTGGAATAAGAACATAAAGAACACTTTCCCCAGGTGGAGCTGCTTCATCCTCTAATGCAACTGGATTAAATACATAATAGGATGGATCTTCAGGTACTTTTTTCGTTTTAAACACTTCCGTCATATTCTTTTCAAAATACTTTGGCAAAAAGAATTGGTGAGCCTTTGCCTGCGGAAATCGCTTGGACACACCGAGGTAAACCAACACACAACCAGAGGAAGGGGTAAATTTCTTCCCCGTTTTCTTTTTCCCGATCAGGGTATACAAATGAGGAAAATCGCCATTAAAAATAACAGCATCGTAGAAATTCATTTTGTTATCCATAAACAAACCTTTGCATACATTATCCTCAATCAGCAGGCGGTCCACATTTGATTGGAGTTTTATTTTAACTCCTTGTTTTTTACAGGCACTTTCTAGAATCGGTATTAGACTCGCGTACCCTCCCTTTAAATACCAAATACCATGGGCATGCTCACTATAGGAAACTAATCCGTATAATGCTGGCACCTCATACGGCGACCCGCCAATATATAAAGATTGTAAGGAGTAAGCCTCTTGAAGTTTAGGATGGGAAAAATAAGAGGCATTAAAATTCTTCAAGGTTTTGTATGCTTTGGATTGTGCTAGAAGTTTAATATTTTCTATAGTTAAGAAGTCTTGCTTCCGTTTAAATGTCTTGCCTAAAAATGCTTCCATCCCTAATTCGAAGACGGTGGCCATATCTGAAAGGTATTTTAATAGATTTTTTGATTCCCCAGGAAACTTCAACTCTAATTCTCTAAGCTGTGTTGGTAAGTCTCTATACTTCGTAAACGTTGTACCATCATGAAAATGAAGATCATATAAAGGTTCACACGGAACCAATGGAATCTCTTCTTTCGGTATCCCAGCCTCTTCTAAAACACTTAACAAAAGTTCTGGTAAAAGGACGATCGTTGGCCCTTGGTCAATTCGGTAGCGGCCGTTCTCTTGGTAAGTCAGTCTGCCACCTACATGGTTTTCCTTTTCATAAATGGTTACTTGGTGTCCATTTTTGGAAAGGAGCAAGGCAGATACTAATCCACCAACTCCTGCCCCTACAATGGCTAAATCCATAATTCAGGCTCCCTCCGGTCTAAAGCTTGTTGCTTCTGTTTATCCAAGGTAGTTTCCATATATTGCTGGTTTAAGAGAGTCGCACTGATTTTGGCTGATTCAAAAATGGTTGGTAAGCCGCTTCCAGGATGGGTTCCTCCTCCTACCAAGTAACAATGGTCTACATCCTCAAATTTATTATGGGGACGGAAGTACATCATTTGATTTAGGTTGTGAGCAAGACTAAACGTTGCTCCCTTATAGACGTAAATTTCGTTTTGCCAATCAAGGGGGGTAATGATTTTTTCCACTTCAATATGCGCTCTAATATCTTGTAATTCAGGCTCTTGTTCAAGACGAGACAGGATCTTTTCCCTTATACCCTGCTTCTCTTCCTCCCAATTAATATCTGACTGTAAGTTAGGAACTGGCATAAGCACATATAAAGCTGACTTACCTTCTGGCGCTAGAGTGGGGTCAAGCTTTGATGGATTGTGAACATAAATGGATGGATCCTCAGATAGTTTCATCTCCTTGGTCATCTCGTCTACATTCTGTTTATAATCCTTTGCAAAAAGAATAGTGTGATGTGGCAATTGCAACGATTTATCAATACCCAAATACAGCATAAAAGTGGAGCAAGAAAGTTTCTTTTTCTCGAGATTCTCTTTGCGGTATTTCTTTAAATCACTTTGCTGAAAAAGGTTAGTTGCTGCATGGCCGAAATCAGCATTAATTATGACATCATCTGAGGAAACCACTTCCCCACTTTCAAGAAGAACCCCCACTGCCTTCTTCTCCTTAACCAACACTTGCTTAACACCCGTACCCGTATGAATTTTGCCTCCATACTCCTTGATCACTTTTGCCATTGCTTCACACAGCTTATTCACTCCTCCAATTGGATGAAACAATCCATAACGGTGTTCTAAATAAGAAAGAATGGTAAAGGTTCCCGGACATTCCCAGGGTGACATCCCTAGATATTTTGCTTGAAAGGAAAAGGCCCATTTCAACCTCTCATCATTGAAATAATTTGATAAACGGCCATAAACGGAATCAAAAGCATTTAATTTTGGGAAGGCTGACACCATATTTCTTGTAATAAGATCTGTTATTTTTGTAAATGGCTGTTGAAGCAACTTAGTTACCCGCTCAAACTTTTCACCTTCGATTTTCATGAATTGATCGTATCCAGTTCCATTACCAGGGAATTTCCTTTCCATTTCTTGAATCATTTCTTGATAATTCCGCGTAGGTGAAAAAGATAAATCTTTAAATTTCAGTGTATATAATGGATTGATTTCCTGTATCTCAACGTAGTCTTGTAACTGGCGTCCTGCCATCTGAAAGATCTCTTCCAGAATGCTTGGCATCATAAAAAAGGTGGGTCCTAAATCAAAGTTATAATCTCCTAAGGTTAATCGAGAAGTACGCCCTCCAATATACGCCTGTTTCTCATAGATCACTACCTCATACCCTTCGGCTGCCAGTAGCATGGAAACAGCTAACCCTCCTGGTCCTGCACCAATGACTGTTACTTTTTTACTCTTGCTCAAGTATCGCCACCTCCTTTATCAGTTTATTTAGATTATACATATTGTATAACTTTTGTACAATGTTTTTAATGAAAAGTTATACAATAAATATTCTGTTTCTCCCCTTCAAAGTCGAAATCACTTTAGAAACTCGGGTTAAACTTATATATTTTTGTACAACGTTTGTATAATCCCTAAACAATAAAAGGCCTCTTCCATTTCATTGGAAGAGACCTTTTACATTATCTATAAGTGAGTGTTGAATTGCTTATCGCTCGCACGCCCAATTATTCTTTATATGATGGAATTATAAACCTTTTCCAAAACGTTGATAAAGTTTTTATCTAATTCCTTTTCATCCATTGTTAATAGCTCACGATCAAACATCACCCATTTACCATCTATCATCACATGTCGAATGTGCTCTTCTCTTGTTTCAAATAAAAGGTTATGAACGATGGTAGAGAATTCCTCCCTATTAACCTGCGGAATCAACGAATCCTTTTTAATAAACACCAAGTCTGCATTGTAACCTTCCTTAATTGCGCCTAACCTCTTTTGTTGGTAAGCCTTTGCACCGTTCACCGTTGCCATCTTAAAGATATCTACTGCCTGGTTTCGGTTGAACTGACTGCCTAATTTTAATAAATAGTAGGAAGTTTTCATCGTTTCCCAAATATCGACACTCGCAAAATCCGTTCCAAGACAGACGTTTACCTCTTTTTCAAGCATACTACTAATTGGTGCCATTCCAGCGCCAGACCATAAGTTAGAATTAGGACAGTGGACGACCGAGGCATTTGCTTCTGCAACAATCTGAATATCCTTTTCGTTCATATGAACCCCATGATAAAGGACTGTTTTCTCATCCAATAGGCCCTTCTCTTTATATAACTCTATAGAGGATCTTCCGAAATTCTTGTAAATAATATCCTTTCTCCAATCATTCTCCATGCAGTGAGTCATGAAAATGGTATCAAACTCATGTTTCTTCCGAACACAATCTTCTAACTTTTCTTCCGTAATATCTTCCTCTTCTAATAAATGGGTTCCGAAAGAGACGTTCCCCACAGTTTTTTGATAGTAATCTTCTATATTTGTATGTGTATCTAAAATCCCGCGCATCCCTATTTTTTCAATCGCTCCAGCCACTAACTCAGGCCAATAGGCCGGTTCATTTTCACTCACGAAGGTGATTCCCTTCTTCACCATCTCCGCGTTTGCTTTAAGGCAGACCCACTCATATTCCTCAGAAGATAATTGATCAAGATTTTCGAAAAATTTTGTTTGAATCTTACCTTGTACCGTATCATTGCACCAAGATTCTATTTTCATCTCCTTTGCCAATCCTTTGGCTAACAAGGAATACCCGTGAAAATGAGCATTAAATAGACCGGGAATAATTATGTAGTCATGGCAATCTATTAGATTATCATCGTTTTCAATATTGTTTTCATACCCTTTTTTTATGACTCCATCCTCGATGATGAGGTCACCTCTCACTACATTCCAATTTTCATCTAAGTAACTAGCATTTTTTAAAAGCATGTCTTCACTCCATGTCTTAATTTTCCAAACTTACCATTCAATTGTACAACATGTACTACTTTTAAAACTACAAAAGAGTAGTGCTAACTCAAAAGAAAGTCAGCACTACTCTATGATTCTTTTAGTTTTTTACTCCTTAGATAAGGTTCGGTACCGTCCGCTAAAATAAAGCAAAGGTTCCCCTTCATCAATGTGGATATCTGTTACTTTGCCAATAAACAGGGTATGATCTCCTTCTATATGTTCTGCAGATACCTCGCAGGCAATCTGCGCAACCGCCCCTGACAAAACAGGCTTTCCATCAAGATAGTCAAACACCACTTCACGATGTTCCTTCACCTGTCCTGCAAAAATCATAGAAAGTTCCTGTTGGTCGGCAGCGAGAATATTAACCGTGAACATATTACTTTGCTTAATTTTCTCAAGTATTTTAGCCTTTTCAGCAATAGATACCACTACTAATCTTGGTTGAAGTGATACAGACATAAATGCATTAGCCGTCATGCCACTTACTATGCCATTTACCTCTGTAGCTACCACGGTTACTCCTGTAGCAAATTTCCCCATTGCAGTTCTAAATTGACGATCATCCATTTCATCCCCTCCTCTTAGTGAAACTTACGAATTGATTCACTCTTTTATGCTGATTAATTAGGCTGAAAGAGGATTCGTGCATTTTTCCCTTCATTTTTTTAGAATTGTGCTACTATTAATTTAACACCTTTTAAAAAATTGGAGGTTTTCATCGTGAGAATATTGGTTGTTGGAGCTGGGGCCGTCGGAGGATATTTCGGAGGGCGTTTAGCCGAAAAGGGAGAAAATGTTACCTTTCTCGTACGGGAAAATAGAAAAAAACAACTAGAACAACATGGTCTTACTATCCAAAGCATTCATGGCAACGTAAAGCTTACACCACAGCTCCTTCTCTCAGGAGAGCAAGCAGGACCATTTGATGTTATTTTGTTATCCACAAAGGCTTACCACCTTGATTCCGCTATTAAAGACATGCGACCTTACATAGGAAAGGATACGATGATTCTCCCCCTCTTAAATGGGATGTCTCACATCGAGAAACTTATAGAGTCATTTGATGAGAAAAATGTCCTAGGCGGGCTATGCTTTGTCGAATCTACGCTCGACCAGAATGGAACCATCATCCAAACTAGTCCTATCCATGACCTAGTCTATGGTGAACGAAATGGAGAGAAAACAGACAGGATTACACGTTTAGAGGAGGCTTTTTCAGAAACAAAAGCCAATTTTCTCTTATCTGATAAAATTAAACAAGAAATGTGGGTCAAATATTTATTTATTTCTACACTGTCAGGTATCACATCTTTGTTCCGTTCCCCTATCGGACCCATTCTAGAAAATAATGAGGGCTTAAACACCATCGAGAAGGTGTTAAGTGAGGCGGCTGCAATTATGAGAAGTGTTGATGCGCCACTGCCAGTAGGTATTGAAGAGACCCAACTTAATAGGCTCATGGCTATGAATTATGAAATGAAATCCTCGCTCCAACGAGATATGGAAAAGAATTTGCCAATAGAAGCCGGCCATCTATACGGGTATTTATTAAACATTGCCAGCAAAAATAATATGGATGTACCCACTCTAAAAGTTATTTACCAGAATTTAAAAGTCTATGAAACAATGAATCTTTAATGAAAGAAAAAGGGGAATAATCATTCCATTACTTATTTCCCTTTTTCTTTTTAAATTTCCTGTAAAGACGGTAGCCTTTTCTTACCCCGTCGACGATAAAAAAAGGAATGGGTGGATGATATTTAAAAAGGTAGGGTCTATATATCTTGTAATATGCTTTTTTCAAATCCCTCCATTTATGGCACACACCCTGTTTATAGAAATCAGACACATCTACGATATACCCTCTCCCATTATGCATCACCACGTTTTTCCCATGCACATCAAAAGGATTCAATCCCACCTTTCTTGCATATTCCAATCCAGCATCAATATCTTGTATAACCGTTTCCGGAATCGCAACACCTTTAACCACTGCATCAAATAAGGTGATCCCCTCTAGTTTTTTTAAAATCAGAAAATTATCTCCATATTGATAAAGTGTTGAAAAGGATGGATGTTCGCCTAATTTTTGATATACTTCGATCTCCTTCTCTAATTCTTCAGGATTCCGTCCATAAATTTTCACGACCCAATTAGGATTTGACTCATGTGAAAAAACGCCAGCGTAATTTCCACTGCCAATCGTTCTCCATGATTTCGAGCGATTTTTAACAATAATAGGGTCAAATGGACTTGGTGATCGTAATTCAATCTTTGTTAATAATTCATTTTCTATTAGTTTTATATATTGTGCGATTTGCAACCGTACTCACCTTCTCTACACTTCCGTTCATAGTACCTAAAGCATAATGTTTTTATTGTTTTTCTTCAACTGTCTTTTCAGCAGATACAAACCATAGTAAACTTAAAAAATAGTATAATTTGTTCATCATTTAAAAGTGAGGGGATACTGTGAATTTTCCCATTTTAGAAACAAAGAGACTGAAGTTAATTGAAATAACACATCAGCATGTTGAGTCCATTTTCGAGGTTTTATCTCTAGAAGAAGTAACACGTTTTTACGGAACGAATCGTTTCACCCTTCCAGCAGAAGCTTCTAAATTAATTGACATGTTCCAAAAAAACTTTCAAGAAAAAAGAGGAATCCGTTGGGGAATAAAGATAAAAGAAAATCAAAGAATTATTGGTACAGTTGGTTTAAATGCATTACATATGAATAATAAAAGAGCAGAAATTGGCTATGAACTTCATCCTTCCTTTTGGAGAATGGGGTATGCCTCTGAAGCGATTAAAGAAGTATTATCGTTTAGCTTTAATCAATTAAATTTGTTTCGGATCGGTGCAGTTGTTTTTCCAGAGAATGAAGCATCTATCCATTTACTATTAAAACAAGGTTTTACAAAAGAAGGGGTTCTCCGAGGGTATATTCACCAAAATGATGCATTTCATGATACATGTGTGTTATCTTTATTGCAGCCTGAATGGAGAAAAAGCCAGGAAGATTAACTTTCCTGGCTTCTTTTATCACCGAAAAAATCGTCCATTGCTTCTTTATCCTGAGCATTTCCCTTCTGATAATAAGGGTTTTCCTCCGAAGGATTCTCAGGGTCTAAATTAGTTTTGATAACTAACATCGGTGAAGAAGATCTTTCAGCAATCATCCTGTCATTTAATTCGTCAAAATCAGGCATCTTCTTATTTCCAGGCTGTCTTGGTTCCATCACGAACACCTCCTAGAAATAGCTTGCTGATAATGTCAGTTTAACATTCATTAAATTTCCAAATCCAAAGCAATTTCAAAAAGAAAAAAACTAGGAAGTTTTACCTTCCTAGTGTCCTTACTCTTCTTCGGAGCCGACTAAGAACTCTGGATTCAGATCCTCGAATTCTTCGTCGTCTACATCTAATCCCCACTCATCGTCACAGTCTTTGCAGCCCTCAGAACTAACACGAACACAAACCTTTGTTTCGCCAATTACTTCTACAAGGAACTCCCTTTCGACGTGTACGATGATTTTGTTACCGTTAGGGGAAATGACTGCTTCTACACAATTAGGCTGTTGCAGCACTTTCGCACAAATCTCATTGTCATCGAGGCAGTCGTGATCACGGTACTTTAACTTGATAACATCCGTATATTGTACTCGCTCTGTTACAACTTCTGTTTTGGTATTATCATTATACGAGTACCATACGTTGATATCATAGAAGCCGTGTATCTCTACAGTCTTTCCTACTTTTTTCGCGTTGTATTTATGGTTGATAATCCAACAACCAAGAATACTTGTTGGACTGTGCGCCGGGCTAATCGTATGATTGGACTGGGTGAATTTACGTCCTTTCGCTACTACGGCCTTCGTAATTATCTCTCTATATTCTCCCATTTCGCGCGAACCCTCCTCATTCAGTTTCATTTCATCGTATGCTAAATTGTAGACTAGTGTGATATATAATTTTGTGAATACTGGTTAAAAGTTTAGTCATAGTTCATTTTATGCGGGATTCAATGGTGTGTGCGTCTATAGCCCGTACTTAAAAAATGGAGGTATATTATGCAGATTGCATCGAAGGTGTATAGTGGAACACCCATAAAGAAAAAGAGGCTGACTCTCATGAGAGTCAGCCTCTATACTTACTAATTAATGTTGATGATCACAATCATCATGGCCTTCACAAGATCCGCCATTTTTTAGACTGGAACCTGTTTCGCCTGCTAAGACATCGCCACCTGTTGAAATAATAATCTCATCAGTGACAGTATTAGAAATCGTTGATGCAATTAATTGCAACAATTCATTCACTTCTAATTGGGATTGCTTGAAATCCTGAACTACAGGAATTTCATCTAATTCTTGCTCAATTGAAGTAATCTTGTCTTCAACGCGCTTTAGTGCTTCTGGTTTTCCGTAATGTTGAAGATTTACTGCCTGCTTTTGTAATCCTTTAATATCTGAGATTAATGTTTTTACCTTTGCATTCTCATGAATGTGAGCTTCTGCTCGTTTAAATAAATCAACTTCCTCAGTTTCCGCTATCATACGTGCAAGTTCTGTTGCACGAGCGACGATATCATCTTTTGTGTACTTCGCCACTTTACTTCACCTCTGCTGGTTCTAATTCTTCCACCATTTCTCCGTTTAATGACCATGTTTTTGCTTCTGTAATTTTCACCTTGATAATTTTACCGATTGTTGACTTTGGTGCAACAACATTAACAAGCTTATTTCTTGTTGTATAACCCGCAAGCACCTCAGGATTGTTCTTACTCTCTCCTTCGATCAGTACATCAAGGATCTGACCTTCATGTTTTTTCATTGCTTCTAATGAAAGGTCATTAACAAGCTTATTTAGACGCTGAAGGCGTTCTTTCTTAACTTCCATTGGAACATTATCTTCCATCTTGGCAGCAGGTGTGCCTTCACGTGGAGAGTAAATAAATGTATACGCTAATTCATACCCCACTTCACGGTAGAGAGACATTGTCTCTTCAAACTGCTCGTCCGTTTCGTTCGGATATCCCACAATAATATCAGTGGTCAAAGCAACATTTGGAATCGCCGCTTTAATTTTTCTTACAAGCTCTAAATATTGTTCTCTTGTATATTTACGAGCCATGATTTTTAAAACATCTGTTGAACCTGATTGGACTGGCAAGTGGATATGATCCATTAAGTTGCCGCCTTTAGCTAGAACTTCGATTAAATGATCATCAAAGTCTCGAGGATGGCTTGTTGTAAAACGAATTCTTGGAATATCAATTTTACGTAATTCATCCATTAGGTCACCTAGACCGTAGTTCATTCCTTCTAAATCTTTACCATAGGCATTCACGTTTTGACCTAAGAGTGTAACCTCCTGATAGCCCTGTGCTGCCAAATGACGTACTTCCTGAATGATTTCTTCTGGTCTACGACTGCGCTCCTTACCGCGTGTATACGGAACAATACAATACGTACAGAACTTATCACAGCCATACATAATGTTAACCCATGCTTTAATCTTTCCACGGCGTACTTTAGGAAGGTTTTCAATAACGTCTCCTTCCTTAGACCATACCTCTACAACCATCTCTTTTGACATATATGCCTCATGAAGGATGTGTGGGAGACGATGAATATTATGAGTACCAAAAATCATATCGACTTGGTTATATGTCTTTAAAATCTTATTAACAACGGACTCTTCCTGAGACATACATCCACAAACACCTAAAAGTAAATCCGGCTTTTCTAATTTTAGTGCTTTGAGATGTCCTAACTCGCCAAACACCTTATTTTCTGCATTTTCACGAATCGCACAAGTATTTAGCAAAATTACATTTGCATCTTCCGTGCTGTCAGTGGGCTCGTACCCTAATGCTAGAAAGATCCCAGCCATAACCTCTGTGTCATGCTCGTTCATTTGACATCCATATGTACGGATGTAAAACTTTCTACCTTCTCCCATGCCTCGAAACTCTTCTGGGATTGCAAAATCATTGTGATACTTTACTTCTTCTTTGCCACGTTTCTTTGCTTCTTTTAATGAAGGTGCGGTAATAACCTGTTCAAAATACTTGCTGTAATCCTTGGCGGATTTTTTGTCCGAAGAATTAGCTGCTTCTACTTGTTGACTTTCTAAACGTTGCTTTTCATTCATTTGGTTCAAAATCCCCTTTCTTACATAATTAACATCAACAGATGGCTTGTATTATTGTTCATTATTACTATCTGTGCTCAAAATAATAACTTTTTGGTTAATCTGCACATTATTATAGTATAAAGGTTTACGCTAATGAAAACAATAGAAATCCCTGTAAACAAGCCGTTTTAGAGGACTTTACTAATCAACTAAAATAAAAAATATCCCAATTAATAATTGTAATAGATACCACGCAAAATTTATGTGATATATTTCACTATTTAGCCATAAAAAATCCCGAGGAACGATTTCCTCGGGATCCCTGCTGATCATTACATAAATTCAGCAACTAATTTATCAAAATAATTTTGGTCTAGATTCAGTTCAGCTTGTGTTAACGGAGCCTCTGAGTACCCTTTAATTAATTCTTGGTATGATTGACGTTCTGTATTTTGATAGATTAAACCTGTTACAAGGCCATTATGCTTCATTAATGTTTGCATAGCCATTTCACGGCTATTAGGATCATATCCTTCAACATCGCTAAGCTTAGTTAAGTTTTCTTTAAACCAATCATATGTGTTGACCTTGTTGTAAGTTACACACGGGCTGAACACGTTGATTAAAGAGAACCCTTTATGGTTAATACCTGCTTCAATAAGAGCAGTAAGTTCTTTTAGGTCAGTAGAAAAACTTTGTGCTACGAATGTTGCGCCTGCAGTCAGCGCCATTTCCATTGGTGAAATAGCTTGTTCAATGGATCCACTTGGTGTTGACTTTGTTTTAAAGCCAGCAGCAGAACGTGGAGAAGTTTGACCTTTTGTTAAACCATAGATCTGGTTATCCATTACCACATAAGTAACGTCAATATTTCGGCGGATGGCATGAATAGTATGTCCCATACCGATAGCGAAACCGTCCCCGTCACCACCGGATGCGATAACAGTTAAATCACGATTCGCCATTTTAACACCTTGTGCGATTGGTAATGAACGACCATGAATTCCGTGGAAACCATAAGAATTGATGTAACCAGAAATACGTCCAGAACAGCCGATACCAGAAATAACAGCTAGGTTTTCAGGTTCTAAGCCTACATTTGCTGCAGCACGTTGCATTGCCGCTTGTACGGAGAAGTCGCCACAGCCAGGGCACCAGTTCGGTTTTACATTGTTACGAAAGTCTTTAAAAGTGGCCATTTAGAACAACTCCTTACATTTTGTATAAACTTCATGAGGCAAGAACGGATTACCGTCATATTTTACATGCTTAACAATCTTTTCTGCATGTCCAACGTTCATCTTCATGATATTCGCTAATTGTCCAGTAGCGTTGTTTTCAACTACAACCACCTTCTTAGCAGAACGAACAAGTGGTAGCATTTCGTCTGTTGGGAACGGATAAATTAAACGAACATGAGCATGGTTTACTTTTAATCCGTCCTTCTCAAGGCGAGTCATCGCTTCTTCGATTACACCACGTGTTGAGTTGAAACCAACAAATAATACATCAGCATCTTCATGCTTGGCATTTTTGTATACTGGTGTATCGAATCGGATATTTTCAATCTTACGGAAACGCTTATCCATTTGAGCAATACGGTTTGGAGCAGACTCAGATGGCTTACCAGTTTCATCGTGCTCAACACCTGTTACATGGTGGATACCATTTTTCATACCAGGGATTACACGTGGAGAAACACCATCTTCAGTTACTTCATAACGTTTGAAGTATCCCTTATTTTCGTTTTCAGGGATGTCACCAGATACTAGCTTACCGCGTCTGATTTCAACTTTAGCAAAATCTAATGGTTCAACGGTTTGTTTACCTAATGAAAGTTGAAGGTCAGATAATACGATTACTGGGCATTGATATTCTTCAGCAAGGTTAAATGCTTCAGCTGTATCATAGAATGCCTCTTGAACAGTACTTGGAGCCATAACGATTTTTGGAATTTCACCGTGAGTTCCATAAATCATTGCCATTAAGTCTGATTGTTCTTGTTTTGTTGGTAATCCAGTAGATGGACCGCCACGTTGAGTGTCAACGATAACAAGTGGAGTTTCTGTAATACCAGAAAGACCGATTGCTTCCATTTTCAAAGATAATCCTGGACCAGCAGAAGCTGTAATTGCACGGACACCACCATAGTTAGCACCAATAGCCATTGTACATGCAGCGATTTCATCTTCTGTTTGGATCACAGTTCCGCCTAATGCAGGAAGCTTTTTAATTAGGTACTCCATAATTTCAGAAGCAGGAGTAATAGGGTATGCAGCCATAAAACGGCATCCACCAGCAAGGGCACCTAGTGCAATTGCATCGTTTCCGATCATGAACATACGTTTCTTACCATCAGCTTTTTCAAGCTGCATAGTTTGAACACCCGTACCAAGTTTTTCTTTCATATAATCATAGCCGGCCTTAATTGCATCCATGTTCTTGGAAACAACTTGATCGCCTTTTTTGCCAAAAATTTCACGTACTACTTCCTCAAAAACTTGAATTTCCAAATCTAAAACAGCAGAAGTTGCACCAATAGCAACCATGTTTTTCATTAATGAAGTTCCTAGTCCAGTAGCAATTTCTGTAAATGGAACCGCATACAATGAAGCTTGTGTATCTTCAGGTTTCTTTGGATCAAATTTGGAGTCAGCTAAAATAACACCTTTGCTATGAAGCTCTTTGTAGTTTACGTCAATAGTTTCTTGGTCAAAGGCCACAAGGATATCTAAATCATCAGAAATAGAACGAACTTCAGTCGTGCTTACTCTGATTTTATTGTTTGTATGACCGCCTTTAATACGAGATGAAAAGTGACGATAACCATACAAGTAATAACCCAGGCGATTCAGTGCGATTGCAAAGATTTCCCCAGTACTTTCAATACCTTCCCCTTGTTGTCCGCCAACTTTCCACGAAAGTTGATTGATCATGACTTACACCCCTTTGGATATGTAAAAAATAAGTTAATTAAACATACTAAGTGTAGCACTTTTCCAAGTAATTAACTAGAAGTTAGCCCCTTTTAAACTTGAAAAGACTAAAAAATAGAATCGAGGATATGTACTAAACGCTTACAATTCTAGACCTATGGACTAAAAAATGCAACCCTTTCACACGAAATATTGTCTAAAATATGAATATTTTTTTATTATTTGAAATTCGCTTTGTTACATTAACGCAAAGAATAAATAAAAACTAACTGAAAACGCTTGCTTTTATGCTATTTTATCTCATCCGTCCTAGAACACCTATCATATTTTCAAAATTTTTCTTGTATATCAGAATAATATTTTCATATTAAAAAAATAGTATCTTGTGTTGATAAACACATAAAAAAACCCGCTTGCATTTTACAAGCAGGAAAAGGTAAAAAGTCCTTCTGTTTGACCCCCGGTTCGTCTATTTTTTACCGTGGTTCAACGATTAGTTTGATTGCTGTCCGTTCTTCCCCATCAATTAAAATATCTGTAAACGCAGGGATACAGATTAAATCAACTCCGCTAGGTGCTACAAATCCTCGTGCAATTGCTACTGCCTTTACGGCTTGATTCAATGCACCCGCACCAATGGCCTGTATTTCTGCTGCACCTCTTTCACGCAGAACTCCGGCAAGTGCACCAGCTACAGAATTAGGATTAGATTTTGCTGAAACTTTTAATATTTCCATTCCTAGCTCCTCCTTAAGAAATCCCGATCCCGCATGAGCAGTTTCATGTACAAATCAGGTTATAACATTCCACTGCTACTATATTCGGCCCGCAATAGACATATTCCGGCTTGGACAAAAAAAATGAGAATTTGGCTGATATAGACTTAGTAATTCTCACGATATTGGCATAAATAAAAGAGCAAATATGTCATTTGCTCTTACGAATAAAACGGATGGTCATCATTAATAAGGATTGGAGTCATTTTTTTCGTTAATCCTGTTTTACGATCAAGTTCAATATAAACTGCGCTTAGCTGGTTTCTTCCGGTTGTTGGGACCTCAAAACGGACTGGAAGACTGGTTAGGAATCTTTTTAGCACAGCGTCTCTTTCAACCCCTAATATGCCGTCGTATGGACCTGTCATGCCCACATCTGATAGATACCCAGTTCCACCTGGTAAAACTCTGCTGTCAGCTGTCTGAACGTGTGTGTGGGTTCCAACAACTGCTGACACTCTTCCATCAAGGTACCAACCCATGGCCTGTTTTTCACTTGTCACTTCCGCATGAAAATCAACAAAGATAAAGGGTGTTCTTTCCCTTGCTTTTTCTACTAACTCATCCGCTTTTTTAAAAGGGCAATCCAAGGGAGCCATAAAGGTTCGGCCTTGCATATTAATAACTGCTATCTCTATATCATTCACTTTAAAGAAAGCCATCCCCTGCCCCGGTGTTCCTTCCGGAAAATTCGCTGGTCTCACCATGTTTTTAGCAGATCCGATAAATTCAAAGATTTCTCGGTTATCCCAAGCATGGTTGCCCAGCGTTACTGCCTGTGCTCCATAGCCTAAAAATTCTCGATAAATCTTTTCTGTAATACCCTTGCCTCCTGCAGCATTCTCTCCATTGATAATGGTAAAGTTCGGGCGATATTTCTCTTTGAGTTTGGGCAAATATTCTTTAACCATGTCCCGACCTGGTGAGCCGACAACATCACCGATAAAAAGTAAATTCATTCTGTTTCCTTTCGACAATATGTATTAGTGTTTTTTTCAATTGTATCACAACCATGGGAAAATTTATCTCTGTTTATTAGTAATAATAAAAAGCGGTGCAAGTGCACCGCTTTATTTTGCATATTCTACAGCTCGTGTTTCACGAATAACTGTAACTTTAATATGTCCAGGATAATCTAACTCCTCTTCAATTCGCTTACGAATATCTCGTGCTAATCGATGGGCAGCAAGATCATCAACTGCATCAGGTCTTACGATAATACGAACTTCACGTCCAGCCTGTATCGCAAAGGATTTCTCCACTCCCTCATAGGATTCGGAAATCTCCTCTAGCTTTTCAAGGCGGCGGATATAGTTTTCAAGAGTTTCACTACGTGCACCAGGTCTCGCAGCAGACAATGCATCTGCAGCGGCAACTAGAACCGCAATAATAGATGTTGGCTCTGTATCACCATGGTGTGACGCAATACTGTTAATTACAACTGGATGTTCTTTGTACTTGGTTGCCAGTTCAACCCCAATTTCTACGTGGCTGCCTTCCACTTCATGGTCAATTGCTTTCCCGATATCGTGAAGTAATCCTGCACGGCGGGCTAGGATTTCATCCTGTCCAAGCTCGGCAGCAAGTAAACCAGAAAGCTGTGCCACTTCCATTGAATGTTTCAGTACATTTTGACCGTAGCTAGTACGGAATTTTAAGCGACCAAGAATTTTAATAAGATCTGGGTGTAGTCCATGAACACCTACTTCAAATGTAGTTTGTTCACCAACTTCACGAATATACTCATCCACTTCGCGACGAGATTTTTCTACCATTTCCTCAATTCGTGCAGGATGGATTCGACCGTCTTGTACTAATTTTTCTAGTGCTAAGCGGGCAGTCTCCCTACGAATAGGATCAAAACCTGATAGAATAACAGCTTCAGGAGTATCGTCAATAATCAAATCAATTCCCGTTAATGTTTCAAGTGTACGGATATTTCGTCCTTCACGGCCAATAATACGGCCCTTCATTTCATCATTTGGAAGGTTAACGACTGATACAGTCGTTTCCGCAACATGGTCAGCAGCGCAACGTTGGATTGCTAACGAAAGAATTTCCTTCGCTTTCTTATCTGCTTCCTCTTTTGCACGATTTTCGCTTTCCTTAATCATTATTGCAGTATCATAGACCAGTTCCTGTTCCATTTTGTCAATAATGATGGATTTAGCTTCCTCACGTGTTAAGCTCGAAATCCGTTCGAGTTCAGTTTGTTGTGTTCTTACCAACTCGTCCACTTTGCTTTCCATCTCTTCAATATGCTGTTGTCTTTGGTTTAGAGAATCATCCTTCTTTTCTAAAAGATTTTCACGCTTATTTAACGTTTCCTCTTTTCGATCTAAATTCTCTTCTCTTTGCAGTAAACGGTTTTCTTGTTTTTGCATTTCATTTCTTCGTTCACGAACCTCACGTTCTGCTTCTGATCGAAGCTTGTGAATTTCATCCTTTGCTTCTAGCAAAGCTTCCTTTTTCATTGAATCAGCATCACGTTTCGCATCTTCAAGAATCTGCTCAGCAGCATTTCTTGCACCAGCTACTTTTGCTTCAGCAATGGATTTATGAACAAAATAGCCAACAACGGCACCGACGATAAGGCCAAGCAAAATGGAGATGATAGTAATTAGGTCCATCGTTACACCTCCTCTTGCTATGAACTTTTTTGTTACATTTTTTAAGTGTCGGCATGTACATTGTTTAGACTCAACATACAGCAAGCACCAAGGCTTTTCAGATTGTAATATTACCAAAAATGTAAAATATACATGTTAATTGTAAAGGTGTGCAAATTCATTGTCAAGGCTTAGTCCACTTGGTTTTTTTTAATATTTTGAATTTGGCATCAGCTATTACCTAAATGAACATTGTACCAAATGAATTATTATTCATTAAATTTCATAAAAATACGAATATTGTTAAAAAAGCAAAACCCAAAGGGGCTTTGCTCTATTAATTATCTAGTAAATTAAATTCCTCTTCTTCTTCTACTTCCGTCACGAACTTTTCTCCATCTAAGCCGAAGTGCTCACGGATTTTTTGTTGAATTTCAAGACGGACTTCTGGGTTTTCTTTTAAGAAAAGCTTGGCATTTTCACGGCCCTGACCTAGTCTTTCATCATTATAGGAATACCATGAACCGCTCTTCTGAACGATATCTAGTTCGGAGCCTAAATCGATGATTTCGCCCTCTTTAGAAATACCTTCTCCATACATAATGTCTACTTCTGCCGTACGGAAAGGAGGCGCAACTTTATTCTTAACAATCTTTATCTTTGTCTTATTACCAACGATATCATTTCCCTGCTTTAATGCCTCTGCACGACGCACTTCGATACGGACAGTGGAATAGAACTTTAATGCGCGCCCACCTGGTGTCGTCTCAGGATTACCAAACATAATTCCAATTTTTTCACGAATTTGGTTAATAAAGATAGCGATCGTCTTTGATTTGTTAATGGAACCAGATAGTTTTCGTAGTGCTTGAGACATCAAACGAGCTTGTAAACCAACGTGAGAATCTCCCATTTCACCTTCAATTTCAGCCTTTGGTACTAATGCTGCTACTGAGTCAACTACAAGAATATCAATTGCACCGCTTCGAACAAGTGCCTCCGCGATTTCAAGTGCTTGTTCACCTGTATCAGGCTGCGATAACAATAACTCATCAATATTAACACCCAATTTTTGTGCATATGCTGGGTCTAAGGCATGCTCAGCGTCAATAAACGCTGCTTGGCCACCTTTTGCTTGTACTTCTGCAATTGCGTGCAGGGCAACAGTTGTTTTACCTGAACTCTCAGGGCCATACACTTCAATTATACGGCCTCTTGGATATCCACCTACTCCAAGTGCTGCATCAAGTGCTAATGACCCACTCGGACTTGTAAGAATTCTTGTATCAGTTTTCTCTCCCATCTTCATGATGGAACCTTTACCAAATTGCTTTTCAATTTGTTTTAACGCCATTTCTAATGCGGCTTTACGATCGCTCACGAATTTTTCCTCCCTTATATATAAACACATGCTTAATCTATCAATTTAAAACCTATAAATAATATACCTTCTTTTTAGTGTTTTGTCGAGTAAAAAATCGAACATTTATTCGTGCTTTTTCCCTGAAGTAATTATGGAATAAAGTGTGTATCCCCCTGATTTTTGTATAAAATGGTATAAATCTCAGCTTTAAGTTGGAGTTTTGGTTAATTGTCAGAAATGTTTTCTGAGAGTAATTGTTTAATGGATGTTCTATAGGACCGGTTATTCTTTCTTTTTCTCTGCCAGGGCTCGTAGACTGCTTCTACGCGACCTTTTCTTCTTTTTTCCGCTCTCCTCGGGCTCGTAGGCTGCTTCTACGCGACCTTTTCTTCTTTTTTCCGCTCTCCTCAGGCCCGTAGACTGCTTCTACGCGACCTTTTCTTCTTTTTTCCGCTCTCCTCGGGCCCGTAGACTGCTTCTACGCGACCTTTTCTTCTTTTTTCCGGCGTCCTCGGGCCCGTAGACTGCTTCTACGCGACCTTTTCTTCTTTTTTCCGGCGTCCCCGGGCTCGTAGACTGCTTCTACGCGACCTTTTCTTCTTTTTTCCGGCGTCCTCGGGCTCGTAGACTGCTTCTACGCGACCTTTTCTTCTTTTTTCCGCTCTCCTCGGGCTCGTAGACGGCTTCTACGCGACCTTTTCCTCTTTTTTCCGGCGTCCCCGGGCTCGTAGACCGCTTCTACGCGACCTTTTCCTCTTTTTTTCCGGCGTCCCCGGGCTGGTAGACCGCTTCTACGCGACCTTTTCCTCTTTTTTCCGGCGTCCCCGGGCTCGTAGACTGCTTCTACGCGACCTTTTCTTCTTTTTTCCGCTCTCCTCGTGCCCGTAGACTGCTTCTACGCGACCTTTTCCTCTTTTTTCCGGCGTCCCCGGGCTCATAGACTGCTACTACGCGACCTTTTCTTCTTTTTTCCGCTCTCCTCGGGCTCGTAGACCGCTTCTACGCGACCTTTCCCTCTTTTTTCCGGCGTCCCCGGGCTCGTAGACTGCTTCTACGCGACCCGTTCCGCTCTTCCCCAGCTCGTAGACTACATCTACCAAATCAACACCAACGTCACCGGTTCCTTGCAGTCGTATAGACTAGATACAGCATACTTTAAACAAAAAAAATCACAGAACACTATTTAGTATTCTGTGACTCTTTTAAATTTCTCACTAAAAAATAACTACCGTATTTTACTGCACGATTACGAATGGCTTCCCTTGTTCCGCTCAGCGTCAGCTTTTCCACCATCGTTGGCATTCCCTTCATCGCAATACCGACATAAACGGTACCAACTGGCTTTCCTTCCACCTCAGTAGGACCAGCAACACCCGTAAAGCTGATACCAATATCAGTACCAAAGATCCTTGCAGCATTTTCAGCCAACTCATGCGCACATTGTTCACTTACAGCCCCGTGCTTTTCTAGCGTCTCTTGGTTTACTTGTAGAACCTGTTGCTTGACGTCATTAGAATAACAAACAACTCCACCTTTAAACACCGAGCTCGCCCCTGAGATCGACGTTAACCCCTGTTGGAACATACCACCTGTTAAACTCTCAGCAGCTGTTATAGTCAGCTTGTTGTCTTTCAATAATTTTGTGAGCTCAGCCAATAAAGAAGTTTGATCATATCCATACAGAAACTTACCGACACGTTGAGAAATCTTAGCCTCTACTTCATCAAGCAAAGAAATAGCGATTTCCTCATCCGTATGTTTTGCAGTCAAACGTAATGTAACCTCGCCGTCTCCAGCAAGTGGTGCAATCGTAGGATTACTCTGAGCATCTATTAAATCCATAATTTCTGTTTCTAATGCCGCTTCACCGATACCGAAAAACCGCAAAACTCTTGAAACTATTTTCTCATTTGACTGTGCTTTAGAAGAGAGAGCTGAAGCCCCATACTGAAGAAACATCGGCTCCATTTCCTTTGGTGGCCCAGGTAAAAGCATATACGTATGATTTTTACCGCTCACTACCATACCAGGTGCCATTCCATGATTATTCGGAAGAATATGAGATCCTTCCAACACAAGTGCCTGCTTGCGATTATTTTCTGTCATCACACGGTTTGTCCGCTTAAAGTAAAGCTCAATAGACTCCAGCGCTGCTTCATCCATAGCTAATTTCTTACCCAAGTGACGAGCAATCGTTTCTTTCGTTAAATCATCCTTTGTTGGTCCTAAGCCACCAGTAAAGATGATAATACTAGAACGATTTTCTGCAATTTCAATCGCTGCTTTTAGTCTGTCAGGGTTGTCCCCGACAACCGTATGATAGAAAACATTAATGCCGAGTCCCGCCAACTGCTGGGATAAAAAGCGGGCATTGGTATTTACAATTTGGCCAAGCAACAACTCGGAACCTACCGCTATAATTTCTGCATTTAACATCCTCTCGCCCTCATTTCTACTAGAATCTAATCTACTTTGAATTCTTTAGGACGTGACTGTTTTTCGCAAAATAATCCCAGCCAGACCAAATGGTAAAAATAAGTGCTACCCATAGGGAGATCACATCAAACCTAAATGAGACCATCGTAAAAATAGTATTATGTAAAAGAATCGTTGAAATGGCGACGATTTGTGCCCATGTTTTAATTTTACCCAGCATATTCGCTGCCACTACTTCACCTTCTCCTGCTAATAGTAGGCGAAGACCTGTTACTGCAAATTCTCTGCTAATAATGATGATAACAATCCAAGAAGGTGCATACACATCATTCAGTTCAACAAGAACAATGAGAGCAGCTGAGACTAGTAATTTATCAGCTAATGGATCAAGAAATTTCCCCATGTTTGTTACCATGTTATACTTACGGGCATAATAGCCATCCACCCAATCGGTTGTTGAAGCAAGAATAAAGATCAATGCTCCTACAAAATGTGTTACTGGCATTTCTGCTCCGAATAAACTCATGTGACCCCATTCAAAAGGCGCAAGCATAATGATCAAGAATAAAGGAATTAGTAATATTCTCGATATTGTAATTCTGTTTGGAATGTTCATAATTTTCCTCCGCATAGTTATTGAAAGAGAAAATAGTCATCAATTGATGACTATTCGCTTTTCAGAACATATTGTATCTTGATGTTCTGAACATTTGCTGTCGCTGGAATGGCGTATTCGAGCTTTTGGTCATTCACATAAATCTCGGTATTAGCTGCATTACCAACCCTAATAACCGCCATACTTTCTGCCGATAAATCTACTGTTTGCTCTGAAGAACCATTAGTTGTCGATAGCGTGCCCGAGAAAAATGATTTCTGTTTCCCGTTTTTCACACTAACCCAGGCAGCTCCACCTTTAGCAACCAACTTCACGACAAATTTATCCGCATTTTTTAATTCATAAGTTGAATCACGACCAGCACTTTGTAAGACTTTTAATTCTTGGGAAGGTGTTTCTACTTCAGGTGCTTTTTCTTCCTCTCCCTTTTTAGTAGTCGTTTCTTCCTCTTTCGCCTTCTCTTCCTTCTTCTCGTCTTCTTTTGCTTTTTCGAGATTCTCAGACTTTACGTATTTAATTTGCTCATTATCTCTACTAAGTGATTCATTTGAATCATTTTTAGCATGGTTAGATACCAACACATAAATGAGGCTGGCCAGCCCGATAACAAAAACCCCAATAAGAATTTTAGGAAGCAGATTCAAAATCTTTGAATTTCCTTCACTAAGCGTTTTATGGGTCTTTACCCGCGACAATTGTTGAGGTAAATCGTCATTGTATGAGGCTGGAATTTCATTCTTATATGTCTCAAATATTTCATCAGGATTGAGACCAAGCGCTTCGGAATATTGCTTAATAAATGCACGGACATAAAAATTTCCGGGCATGCTAGCATAATTCCCTTCTTCTATACCAATTAAATAACGCTTTTGAATTTTTGTCATGGATTGTAAATCATCCAAGCTTAATCCTTTGGCTAATCGAGCTTCTTTTAGTCGATTCCCTAGTTCAGTCAACTCATAACACCTTCCAATTTACTAAAAATCAAAATCTCCAAAATCAGATCCGGAGAACATATTGTGTTGGTCAACAACGTCGTATGTAATCTCTTCTTCTGCATCATTTCTAAGTTCGATGATATAATCAAAATCATCAAGGGTATACTCAGAATTCTGGACGAAAATATCCGGATGCTCTATCACTTTTACAGAAGGCAGGCGCATGATTTCTCTGACAAGCTGCCAGTGTCGTTCATTTGCCCGTCTAGTTGAAACAATTCCATCAAGAATGAATAAATTGTTTTCATTGTATTCATCTTCAATGAGCTGATTTCGGATTGTTTGTTTTAAGAGAGTAGATGAGACAAATAACCAGCGTTTATTTGCACAAACACTTGCTGCTACAAGTGATTCTGTTTTTCCCACTCGCGGCATACCCCTAATTCCAATCAGCTTGTGCCCTTCCTGCTTAAATAATTCTGCCATAAAATCAACTAATAATCCAAGCTCATCTCTTACAAAGCGGAAGGTTTTTTTATCATCTGCGTCTCTTTGAATATAACGACCATGTCGGACGGCTAATCTGTCTCTAAGTTTTGGTTCTCTTAGTTTAATCAGTTTTATTGTGTCCATTGTATGTAAAATTGACTCAAGTCGTTTAATTTGATCATCATCTTTTGCAAGTATTAGGAGTCCTCGTCTCCCTTCATCCACGCCGTTAATAGTTACGATATTAATTGCAAGCATTCCCAGCAAAGATGAGATATCCCCCAAAAGGCCAGGGCGGTTTTTTTGAATCTCATATTCTAAATACCATTCTTTTTTCATAATAAAAAACCCCCTAATAAGAAGTTTCGACATTTTTTTCACAACTTATCATCTAAACCTTATAATAAATGATTTTGAGTGAAGATGAAAGAAAAAACAAAGATAATGCCCTATTTATATGTATTAGTAGAAAAATTTTAAATTCAAATCGAGTAGAGGGAAAATAGGATTATTTTCGCCCCTCTCACACCACCGTACGTACGGTTCCGTATACGGCGGTTCAATTTATATTACAGTGTGTACTTTTAGATAATGTTCTAAAGCAGAGGG
>JBDOMM010000008.1:0-168941 GCA_039832695.1 Bacillus sp. (in: firmicutes) | reverse complement strand
CCACGCTTCCTCCAGCCCTTACCTCACAGTAAGTACCTTGCGCTTCCTTAGTGGTTGGTCGATGTGTACCCCCACAGTGGACTTTCACCACCTAGATAGTTGCCATGCCTGGCACACCAAAAAAAAGAGAGGAGTACTCTCCTCTCTTCTAGCGGCTTCCGTTATTTTGAATCAATTTAATCATCATGTTTGCAATAGCCTGTTGCTCATCTTTGTCAGCAACTGACCAAAGGTCTGCAAGCATTCTTTCTTGCTCATTTTTCGGCTCGACTTGCTTTGATAAATAATCACCAATTTGGAACGCTAAATTACTGACAGCTCCTTCACTCATACCTTCATTTTGTGCATGATGAAGTCGATCAGCTAAAAAATCTTCCCACTGTTTCCAGTTATCTAAAACTGACATAACACAACTACCTCCTTTAAAATAGTACAAGGTTATTTTGCGAAAAAGAGGTGTGTCCTATACATGAATAACTTGTGAATTTTTATGTGTACCAGCCACCATTAACAGATAGTATTTGCCCCGTCATATAGGAGGCATCATTTGACAACAAAAAAGAAACTGTCCCTGCTATTTCTTCCGGGAGTCCCAACCTCCCCATGGGGATTTCTTGACATAACTGCACTATTTCTTCCTCATCGAATTCTTCCATCATAGGGGTAGCCACTGCTCCTGGAGCGATAGCGTTCACTCGAATTCCGTTAAGAGCTACCTCTTTACTAAGGGCTTTTACAAAGGCAATTTGTGCACCTTTTGCTGCTGAGTAAGCTACCTCACACGAAGCACCGGTTTGTCCCCAAATAGATGTTATCATGATGATATTACCAGATCCCTTTTGAAAAAATTTCGGTAACAGATCCTTGGTTAACATCATCGGATTAATAATATGTACATTCATTAGTGCTTCTGCCTCTTCTAGTTGCAAATCCATAAAAAGGCCATAATGGCTATTCCCGCCACAATGAATCATGGCATCTAAAGAAAAGATTTGCGAGGAGATTGTCTTATAACCAGTTGGTTGTGATAAATCAGCTTGAATGGGAATATATTCACCGCCAAATGGATCTAGCTTCTTCAATAGCCTTTGTATCGAATCGGCATTTTGATTGTAATGCAAATACAGGTGATAGCCATCTGCTGCTAATTTGCAGGCAACCGCTTGTCCAATTCCTCCGCTTGCTCCCGTTATGAGTGCATATTTTTTCATTTGTTATCACTCTCTCTTTAAGATCAACAACAGACACGGAAAAAGCGCCGGGTAAGCGACGCTCCTTCCTTATTTTTTCTTTGGAATTACTTGGCACACTGAGAATCTTTCTTCTGAGATGACCTCATTAGCTAATGATTGGACATCCTGCAACGTAATCTTTTCAAGTGTTGGAACAACATCGAATAAATTCATTTCGTTAAATGCATATCTGGTAAATTGGTTGGCAATATACTCTGGTGAATTCACTGCACGTAAGAATGAACCAATTTTTTTCTTCTTTGCTCTTTCTAATTGCTCCTCGGTAAATGCGCTGTTCTGCTTTGCGTCTAGAAGCATTTTTTGAAGCTTTTCAGCCAATTGGTCGGGCTCAGTCGTGTCTCCACCCACCATAGCAAAACCAAAACCTTGTTCCTGTGTGTAATCGAAGGAAAAGGTCTCATCAATCAATCCCTCGCTGTATAGCTGATTATAATTTTCTGAGCTTTTTCCAAACAATAAATCAAGCAGTACATTCATCGTCAATTCATTCTTTAGCATTTCCTCTCCCGATTGGTCAACATGGAGTGCCTTAATACCAACTAATGATTTTGACGTTTGAACGTTCATTTCAAGGACTTGTTTCTTTTCAGCGGCTTCTACAGGTTCTTCCTCAAATTTACGTTTTATTTCTGGCTGTTCTTTATAATCTTTTTTTCCTTGAATTTCCCTTACTTGATTCATAATTTTTTCAGGATCGACCGGTCCAACGATAAACAATAGCATATTACTTGGATGATAAAACGTATTATAACACTCGTATAACCAATCTTTTGTTATATGGGAAATCGATTCGATTGTTCCAGCAATATCAATTTTTACCGGATGATTTTTATAAAGGTTTTGAATTAATCCAAAATATAGCCGCCAATCCGGATTATCATCGTACATCGTAATTTCTTGCCCAATAATTCCTTTTTCTTTCTCAACCGTTTTCTCAGAAAAATAAGGTTCCTGGACAAAATCAATGAGTGTCTCTAGATTCTTTTCAACATCCGAAGTACTAGAAAACAAATAAGCAGTTCTAGTAAAAGAAGTAAACGCATTTGCCGAAGCACCTTGACGACTAAATTGCTGAAACACATCTCCATCTTCTTTTTCAAAGAGCTTATGCTCTAAAAAATGCGCGATTCCATCTGGTACCTTTACATACTCATCTTTTCCTAATGGAATAAAGGTATTATCAACTGAACCATATTTGGTCGTAAATGTGGCGTACGTTTTATTAAAGCCCTTTTTCGGTAATATATAGACGTTTAAACCGTTGGACATCTTTTCATGGTACAGTTCTTCCTGAAGTTGGTCAAAATTAATCTTCTCCATTATTTGCCCGCCTCCATTCCGGTTAAGAAATAAATGGTATCTAGATCGATTTTTTGGGCAACCGCAATTATTTCTTCTTTTGTTGTTTTTTCCATTGCATTCATCCAAGTATCCAATGCAATATCAGTATGTGCCACAACGTTATGGTAAAGTATTTCCGTAAGCCCCCTGGAGGTATCAATTGTTTCAAGAATCTGATTTCGTATTACTGCTTTTGTTTGATTTAATTCTTGGTCAGTAAAATCCCCTTTTTTCATTGCCTCCATTTGTTCGTTGATAATTCCTACTGCTTGATCAAAGTTTTTCAAATCAATTCCTGACATTACCATCATTAGCCCTTTGTGGCTTTCTAAACGGCTGGCAGCGTAGTAAGCCAGGCTTGCCTTTTCACGCACATTAATGAATAGTTTTGAATGCGAAAATCCGCCAAAAATTCCATTAAAAACTTGAAGAGCAAAATAATCAGGATCACCGTATACAGTATTTGTGCGATAACCGATATTGAGTTTACCTTGTTTAACATCCTGCTGTTCTTTTACCTCATTGACCTCAGAGCGTTTGTTCACCTTTTGTTGCTCTACTTTTTTGGGTGTACGGCTTTCGAATTGAAGTAAATCTGATGCAAGCTTCTTGACGTCGTCTTCCGTTACATCACCAATCACATATAAATCCATTTCATCCTCTAAGAAGGCCTTTTGGAAGTAGTCAAATAGGTTCTCGGGTGTTATGGCATCAACATCGGCAGCGTCACCATTCACCTCTAAGGCATAGGGCTCATCTTTACACATTTCTTGTAGTAGCCGGACATTGGAATAGCGCATTTTATCATCAAATACAGATTGAATTCGCTGCTTGAGGGCTCGCTTTTCCTTTTCTACGGTATCTTTATCAAAAGCTCGACCAGAAACGTTTGGATTGGTTAAGATTTCTGCTAATAATTCAAACCCTTTCTTTAATAATGGGCTCGAATCACTTAGAAATTTTTCATTTGCAATCTCTAACGAGAAACTGATGACATGGTATTCACCTTTTTTTGATAAATCCACGAATAGAGTGGCTCCATATAGTTCATCTAGGTAAGAGCGAAGGGCAGTGGTAGAAGCGTATTTAGCTGAACTACTTTGTAATACCTGTGGAAGAAGTGCTCTTTTCGTTACATCTTCCTTTGTTAATGGTGCTTTCATCTTCCATACAAAGGTATTCGTTTTATATTTCTCTGTCTGAATGACATGAAGTTTATACCCTTGCATTTCTGTAATTTTTTCTGCAGTAGCGTCCATTTACATCCTCCTTATAGTAAAGGGTCTTATATAACCATATGTAAACATTTTTCTTTATATCTTTTCCTTTGTAATAAAACCTATACTTATTACTATAATTTGACAAGCTTGTTTTATACAAGTAATTACATCTATTTAATTAAAATGTTGAATAAAACTTGTCTGTTGATTTCCGCTCCAGGCACTTCGCTTTCCGTGGGTGTTTCGGCGAGCCTCCTCGGCGCTAGCGCCTGCGGGGTCTCCCCTGAACCATACTCCCACAGGAGTCTTCGTGCCTTCCACTCCAATCAACAGGATGCCTAAAGAAACTATAGAATAAAAAAGAACTCCCAGTTAAACTGAGAGCTCTTCTCCATGTCTTATTAACGGCTTCCCTTGATGTAGTGTGTACCAACTGCTTTTGGTGCATCGGCACGACCGATGAAACCAGTTAGAGCTAAGATAGTTAATACATATGGAGCAATTAATAGGTAGACGCTTGGAATATCCTTTAAGAATGGTAAGCTTGATCCAATGATACTGATACTTTGTGCAAATCCAAAGAAGATTGCAGCTCCAAGTGCACCTAGTGGATGCCATTTACCAAAGATCATTGCAGCTAACGCCATGAAACCTTGACCACTGATTGTTGAATGGCTGAAGTTGTTGGCAATAGATTGAGCATATACAGCTCCACCGAGTCCACCAAGCGCTCCAGAAATAATAACACCTAAATAACGCATTTTTGTAACATTAATACCCATTGTATCAGCTGCCATTGGGTGTTCACCAACAGAACGTAGACGAAGACCAAATGGTGTTTTGAATACGATATACCAAACAATGATCGCAACGATAATTGCTAGGAAAGATGTCCAATATGTGTCCTGGAAAAAGATCTTTCCAATTACAGGAATGTCTTTTAATACAGGAATATCTATTTTATGAAAGTTTTTAGTGATAATACCTGTTTCACCTTTATCAAAAATCAACTTTACAAGGAACAGGGTGACTCCCGTTGCTAATAAGTTAATTGCAACACCAGATACTGTATGGTCCGCACGGAAAGTAATAGATGCAACCGCATGTAAGAGTGAGAATACTGCGCCAGCGGCCATAGCCACTAACAAAGCAACCCAAGGTGTAGCATTGCCTAGAGTATCATATACAGATAGGTTGAACACGATGGATGAAAACGCCCCAATTACCATTAAACCTTCTAGTCCAATATTTACTACCCCAGAACGCTCCGAGAAAATACCGCCTAAAGCAGTGAAGACAAGTGGAGCCGCCCATAATAGCGTGGAAGGAACAACAATCATTAAGATTTCCATTAAACTCAACTTACTTCACCTCCTTCTTACTGATTCTGTCAAGAAATACTCTGATGATATAGCTTGAAGCTACAAAGAATACAATTAAAGCGATAATAATATCAACTAATTCATTTGGAACTCCTGCTTCAAGTGGCATGTTTAATGCTCCTACTTTTAAGGCCCCGAATAGAATCGCAGAGAAGAATACCCCTAATGCTGTGTTTCCACCTAATAGAGCTACGGCAATACCGTCGAAACCTACGCCAGAGAATCCACCTTTAACAGCTGCATATTCGAAGGTTCCCAGTCCTTCCATTGCACCTGCTAAACCTGCAAATGCTCCAGAAATAACCATAGAAAGAATGATATTTTTATTAACGTTCATACCTGCATACTGTGCAGCATGTTGGTTGAAACCTACTGAACGTAATTCGAATCCTCTTGTAGTTCTCTCTAATAAGAACCACATAACAAAGCAAGAAAGAATAGCAAGAATAATACCCCAGTGTAAACGTGAATAATCAGTTATGCTCTCTAACCATTCTGAGCGTAATGAAGCTGATTTATGAATAGGACCTGTGTTATCTCCCTTTTGGGAAATTACGTTACGGATGATATAGTTTGATACGTGTAAAGCAATATAGTTCATCATAATGGTGACGATAACTTCGTGTACACGGAAACGTGCTTTTAATAAACCAGGAATAAATGCCCATAGTGCACCAGCTACGATAGCTGCTAAAATAGCTAGTGGTAAGTGAATCACACGTGGAAGGTCAAAAGCTACACCAACCCAAACGGCTGCTAACCAACCAACTAAAAATTGTCCTTCTACCCCGATATTAAATAATCCAACTCGGAAAGCAAATGCAACAGCTAAACCGGCTAAAATATATGGAGTAAACTGTCTAACTACTTCTCCAAAATAATAAATGTCTCCAAATGCACCATTCCAAAGTGCTATAAACGCTGCAATTGGATCGTATCCACTTGCAATCATGATAATGGTTCCGACAAGGATCCCTAATAAGACAGCAATAATTGGTGTTAAAATACTTTTAAAGCGTTTAGACATTTGTTACTTCACCCGCTTCCTTTCTATTCGATCCAGCCATCAATAATCCAAGCTCTTGCTCATTTGTTTCTTTCGGATTTACGATAGCTACGATTTTCCCCTCGTATATAACGGCTATACGGTCGCTAACATTCATAATTTCATCTAATTCAAAGGAAACAAGCAGGACTGCTTTTCCATTATCACGTTGCTCAATTAAGCGTTTATGAATGAATTCAATCGCACCAACGTCCAAACCGCGGGTAGGCTGAGCAGCAATCAGCAAGTCAGGGTTGCGATCTACTTCACGACCAATAATTGCCTTTTGTTGGTTACCACCTGAAAGCGCCCGAGCTAAAGTGTACTCGTTTGGTGTACGAACATCGTATTCACTAATAAGTGTTTTTGCTTTTTTATAGATTTCCTTAAAGTTAAGAATACCGTTTTTGGAGAATGGTTTTTTATTATACGTCTGTAAAACCATATTCTCTCCGATAGGGAAGTTCAATACTAAACCGTGCTTATGACGGTCCTGTGGAATATGACCTACACCTGATTCAGTAATGTGCCTTGGTGTTTGGTTGATTAATTCTTTTCCGTTTAATTTCACACTTCCGCTTTCAGCCTTACGTAAGCCAGTAATTGCCTCAATAAATTCTGATTGACCGTTTCCGTCAACCCCGGCAATACCCACGATTTCGCCAGCGCGCACTGCGAGGTTTAAACCATTAACAACTGTCACACCACGAGGGTCTTTAACTGTTAAATCATTCACTTCAAGTACATCTTGTTTAGGATTTGCTTCTTTCTTGTCAGTTTTGAAGACAACCTCACGTCCAACCATTAAGCTGGCAAGTTCATCAGGGTTTGTCTCACTAACATTAACAGTTCCAATCCCTTTACCTTTACGAATAACTGTACAACGATCAGAAACTTCCATAATCTCTTTCAATTTATGAGTAATGAGAATAATAGATTTGCCTTCTTTGATAAGCGTTTTCATAATTTGGATTAGTTCTTTGATTTCTTGTGGTGTTAATACGGCTGTCGGTTCATCAAAAATAAGAATTTCTGCACCGCGATAGAGAGTTTTTAAAATTTCTACCCTTTGCTGCATACCTACAGAAATATCAGAAATTTTAGCTTGTGGATCAACAGATAAACCATAGCGTTCTGAGATCTCACGCACTTGTTGTTCAGCCTTTTTAAGATCGATTCGACCACCCGAAGTAATTTCTCTACCTAAAATAATGTTTTCAGTAACAGTAAACGTATCAACCAACATAAAGTGCTGGTGAACCATTCCTATTCCTAAATCATTAGCGATATTTGGGTTAGAAATGTTAACAGGTTGTCCTTTTACACGGATTTCACCTTGTTCTGGTTGATATAAACCAAATAGAACATTCATTAAGGTTGATTTTCCCGCACCATTTTCACCAAGTAATGCGTGAATTTCACCCTGTTTTAATTGAAGAGTTATGTTATCATTCGCAACAAAGCCATTAAACTCTTTACGGATGTTAAGCATTTCAATTACATATTCCATCTCTTCTCACTCCCTGTGACATGATAAAGGAAAAATTGACCAGAAGTAGTAAGAGGTCAGACCTTTCCGAATTTTAAAAAAACAGGGATTTCCTCCCCACTACAAAATCTTAAATGAAAAGTAGAAGTTCACTTCTACACTTCAGTTAAGATTTTTTATAAAGGTAAAGCGGGCTGGGCTTTTCCAACCCGCTTGTTCCCTCACAAAAATTATTTTGCGCTAAAGTTTTTTAATTCATCACGAGTTCCTGGAACTTTTACAGCACCAGACTTAATCTTATCAACCCATTCTTTTACAGCAGCTTCAATATCAGCTTTTTTATCTGCTTTCGCATTGATTGGAGCTAGACCTACGCCATCTTCAGCCAAACCATAAACGATTGATTGTCCGCCAGGGAAGTTGCCATCCATAGCTTTCTTAGATAAGTCTTGTACTGCTACGTCAACACGCTTAAGTGCAGATGTAAGAACAACATCTGGACCCATGTCGTTTTGGTCACGGTCTACACCGATTGCCCAAATTTCTTTGCTAGGGTCTTTTGCTTTTCTGTCTGTAGCTTCTTTGAATAGACCGTTACCAGTTCCACCAGCTGCGTGGAAGATTACGTCTGCGCCTGAAGAATACATTTTAGAAGCGATACTTTGACCAAGTTCTGCTTTGTCAAATGCTCCAGAATATTGTACATCAACTTTCACTTCTGGTTTTGCAGCCTTAACACCAGCTAAGAAACCAGATTCAAAACGTTCGATAACAGGGATTTCCATACCACCGATGAAACCGATGTGGTTCGATTTTGTTTGAAGAGCTGCTGCTACACCCGCAAGGAATGCAGCTTCTTGCTCTTTGAATAGAACAGTAGCAACGTTTGGCTGTTTAACTTCAGCATCGATGATTGCAAAGTGTGAATCTTTTTGTTGTTTTGCGATTTCTTCAACTGCAGCTTGCATTAAGAAACCAATTCCGTATACTAAATCGAAATCTTGACGTGCAAGAGTATTTAAGTTTGTAGAGTAGTCTGCATCAGATTTTGATTGAAGGTAATCGTATCCACCCTTACCTTTTTTCAATCCGTTGTCAGCACCAAATTTTTGAAGACCTTCCCAAGCAGATTGGTTGAATGATTTGTCATCTACACCGCCGACGTCAGTAACCATCGCTACAGAGAATGATTTTCCTTTTCCTTCTCCACCCTTAGATGTTTCGTTTTTGCTTGTGTCATCGCTCTTTCCACAAGCACCTAAAAGTGTTCCAGCAGCAAGAACTAAAGATAGCGCCATTCCAATTTTACGCTTTTGCAAGGTATTGTACCCCCTATGATATGTTTGATATAGTAGAAATTTTCGCAGAACTGATTCCGTTTTCACAAAGCATTAAAAAAATTAAATTCTTTTCCTTAATACATGAAAACTAAACTTATCCGCTTTAAAATAGTTTACCGAATATAGGACGGGTTCATCCATTTCATCGAAATGCATTTGTTTCAGAACCAACAAAGCAGTTTCAGGATCACATTCTAAAATTGGGGAAATTTTCTCATGATAGCCAATCGGCTCGATTTGAGCGACCGCGTATGTAATTCTTCGATTTGCCTCTTCATCCAATATGCGGAAGAATCCTTCTTCATAAGAAAAAGTTTTAGGCAAAATCTTTTCGGGAACCTTGTCAATACAGTAGACTACTGGTTCACCATTTGCGGTTCTAACACGCTCCATCACGAAAATCTCCTCACTTGTAGAACATGAGAAACGGCGAATATCCTCTTCGGTAGGCCCCTGTGTTGATGAACTTAAGAAAATAGTTCCTGGTTTCATACCTGCTTGTTTAATCATGTCAGTGACACTATTAAGTTGTTCAATCCCTGAAGTAAACAGTGGTTTTGCGTTAACAAAAGTACCAACACCATGGCGCCTAATGATAACGTTTTCTTCTTCAAGAATGCGCAATGCTTCCCGTAGCGTAGCCCTGCTTACACCAAGCTGTTTAGCAAGATCGAATTCGGAAGGTAATTTTTCTTTTTCTTTATAAACTCCATTTTCAATATCCTGCTTTAACCGATCGATTACTTGTAAATATAAATGCCGGTTATCTGACTTAATTGACATGCTGTTTCCTCCAGGCGATTTCCTAAGACATCAGACATCTGATATCATTCCTACTAACCGAGATTATAGTAACATTTTTTTAGTGATAAATAAATAGGTATTCAAAATTTTGTCGAAAAAAGGTGCATTCTTCAAAAATGTCTTAAAGTTGTTGATATTCTTGCAGTGAAATCTGCTATAATATAATCTTTCTATTAAAAATATAGGTATTTCAGAGTAGAAATGTAGGTCTTTTTCATTAGCTTTTATAAGCGCGCACTTACTACTATAGTATGGTGTCTATGTAAATTTAGTATAAAAAAAGAGCCATTGGCTCTTTTTTATTTTTACGAACTTTGCTCTTCTTTAGGCTTTGTCTGTAAGACTGCACGGGGCTTACTTCCTTCGTATGGTCCGACTACTCCGCGTGCTTCCATTTCATCAATAAGGCGTGCCGCTCGAGTATAACCAATTCGGAAACGACGTTGCAACATGGAAACTGATGCTGTTTGCATTTCAATGATTAACTCTACTGCTTCATCATATAAATCATCCTCGACAGCTCCTGTTACTTCTGGGATATCGTCTGGGATCATTTCTTCTTGATATTGTGCTTTTTGCTGTGAAATAACGAATTCAACTGTATCCTCTACTTCCTGATCTGAAAGGAAAGCACCTTGTACGCGAACAGGTTTTGACGCTCCAACAGGCAGGAATAACATATCACCACGTCCGAGCAGTTTTTCCGCTCCCCCCATATCCAAAATCGTTCTTGAATCTGTTGCACTAGAAACAGCAAAGGCAATTCGCGATGGGATATTTGCTTTGATGACCCCCGTAATGACATCAACCGATGGCCTTTGAGTAGCAATAATTAAATGTATTCCCGCAGCACGCGCCATTTGTGCCAATCGTGTAATTGAATCCTCTACATCGGATGAAGCAACCATCATTAAATCAGCTAGCTCATCTACAATGACAACAATGTACGGTAATAACGGCTGTTTATCATTCTCTTCCTGATTATGCCGTTTTACATGGTCATTATACCCCTCGATATTACGTGTTCCTGTGTAGGAAAATAATTCGTAACGTCTTTCCATTTCACTTACTACTTTTTTCAATGCTTGCGATGCTTTTTTGGCATCCGTAACAACTGGTGCAAGTAAATGAGGAATCCCATTATACACATTTAATTCAACCATTTTGGGGTCGATCATCATTAACTTTACCTCATGGGGCTTGGCCCTCATCAGGATACTGGTTATGATGCCGTTTATACAAACACTTTTTCCACTACCAGTAGCACCAGCAACTAGAAGATGGGGCATCTTATTTAATTCTGCGAGCACAGCTTCACCTGTTATATCCCTTCCAAGTCCAATAAGCAGTTTGGCATCTGGTTTGTCATTCTGAGTCGCTTCTAACACTTCTCGAAGTGAAACCATTGCCACCTCTGAATTCGGAACTTCTATACCGATAGCAGATTTACCGGGAATTGGTGCTTCAATCCGAATATCTTTGGCAGCTAGTGCCAATGCCAAGTCATCACTTAGGCTGACAATCTTACTAACTTTTACGCCCACATCCGGATGGACCTCATATTTAGTAACAGCTGGACCTAAGTGAACTTGTGTGACTCTCGCCTTTACCCCAAAGCTTTGAAACGTCCGCTCTAGCTTGGCAGCATTGGCGTGTATGAGTTCATATTCGCCACTCTGGTCTGTTTTCCTTGGAAGCTTTAGCAGTCTAAGCGGAGGTAATTCGTACGCTACATTCTCTACTTCAGTAAATGTGATAGGAGGTGCTTGATCATCCTCCTCCACTTCTGTGTGCTCTTTTTTATCCTTAGTTTGTTCTTTTTTAGTTTGATTCTGCGGATTTAGGACTTCATCTACATAGGCTCTATCCGCGAAGCTCGATATAATCGGCTCTGGAATAATCGTTTCTTCTTGTGCCGACTGTTGTTGAACGTTGATAACAGGAGCGCTTTCCTGTTCCCTATTTTCCTTTTGTTTTGCTTTTTGTTCTTTCTTCTCCGTTTTCCGCACTTCTTGGTTTTGCTTCCATTCCGACATATCTGTTTTGAAGGCTTCCCACTGCCCTTTCGAAAAGTCGAATAAAGTCAACATAACCTTCCCAATGAAATCACCAAAGGATTTCCCTGTAAGTAAAATGAAGCCAATAATAATAAAAATAAAGGCAATGATCTTAGTACCTGTTTCTGCGAATAGGTAATGAAATAGTGCAAATAAAATAGCCCCTAGTATTCCGCCGCCAAGGTCGGTTGTACTTGTTTCTCCTCGAAGTTCCATCATGAACAATTCCCATGTGTTGCTGATAACACTTGGATCTTTAAACTTTCCATCATTTGTAAGTAAGTGAAACAGAGTAACATGACTTAAGAGCAGAATAGCTGAAACAATAAAATAGCTTCCTACTAATTTAATATGGAAGATAAAAGGAATTTCTCGTTTCCACATTAGATAAATACTCAATACTACTAGGGCAATTAACCCTAGCATATACCACTCACCCATCCAAAATCTAAAGAAGAGAACAGTTGCTTTACCCACTGCCCCAAGTTTAGCAATGGAGATAATCGCTATGGCTAATATAGCAAGAGCAGTTAATTCATATTGAACTGTTCGTTTTAAGTGGTTGTCTCTCTTTTTTGGTTGTCTTCTCTTTTTTTTGGCCATCTAATCACCTTGTACGTTAGTTATGGTATATTATTTCACTATATTACAATAAGCTAGTATGTATAACTTAATAAATAGTAGGAAAAAGGAAGAAAGCAGCCGGATTGGCTGCTCTTTTCTTTGTATCCTGATTATACCATAATCTACTACTGCAATGCGGACAAACCTTCCTGGTCACCAAAAGAAATTTTAGCTCCAGGACAAACCCGATCATCTAGAAAGTGTTGTGGATCACTACTAAGAATACGAACAACCTGCACATTATTCGGATCCATTTGCTCTACCAATAGCGGAATGCCCTGATAGGTGATCATTTTTTGTTGTTGATATGATTCTTGTTCAGAGGGAAAAATTAATTCATGAGGCATTATCGTATATAAGATCACTGAATCAACCCCTCATTATTGTCCTTTCTAAGGTCGATCATTTCGTTTAGCTTCTTCATCGCAGGTCCTAATCCACCCACTTCGTCAATTAATCCAGATGTTACAGCATCTGCACCGATTACATTCGTTCCAATATCTCTCGTTAAATTACCTTTAGCAAACATTAAATCTTTAAAGGTCTCCTCGGTAATTTTGGAATGCTTCGTAACAAAATTCACTACCCGCTCCTGCATCTTATCCAAGTATTCAAATGTAGCTGGCACCCCTATGACGAGTCCAGTTAAACGAATCGGGTGGATTGTCATCGTAGCCGTTTCTGCAATAAATGAATAATCACATGAAACTGCAATTGGGACACCAATTGAATGGCCGCCCCCTAATACAATGGAAACAGTTGGTTTTGATATGGAGGCAATCATTTCGGAAATGGCCAGTCCTGCTTCAACATCTCCTCCAACTGTATTTAATATAATGAGGACCCCCTCAATTTTTGGATTTTGCTCAATTGCTACAAGTTGCGGTAATAGATGTTCATATTTCGTTGTTTTATTTTGAGGTGGAAGTGCCATATGGCCCTCAATTTGCCCGATAATGGTTAAACAATGAATTCTTGAATCTGCAGAAAGCTGAGGCACATTCGTTTGCCCCAGTTGTTGAATCTTTTCTATTAATCCTGACGCAGGCTTTTCCTCTTTTTGAGGCTCCCCGCCTTCCTGATTATCAGTATCATTTTTTTGTATGTCGTTATTCATCCTATTACTCCCTTCAAAGCATGATATTTGTTAGTATGAACCTATCATTTATTTTCATTCTACCAACCATAGAAAAAAGGTACTGGAGCAAAGTCCAGTACCTTCATTATTTATACTTCCATAATAATCGGAAGAATCATTGGTCTTCTTTTTGTTTTTTCAAATAAATATCGATTTAAGTCATCACGAATTTCTTGCTTTAAGCTAGACCATTCGAATGTTCCTTTTGCGATATTACGTTCTACAATGTCTCGCACAAGTTTCGTGGAATCATCCATTAATTTTTCAGATTCCCTTACGTAGACAAATCCTCTTGAAATAATTTCAGGACCTGCAGCAATCTTTTTATCTTGTTTCGTTAATGTTACGACAACAATGAGAATTCCATCTTGTGATAGGAGCTTACGATCCCGCAAGACAATGTTTCCTACATCTCCCACACCAATACCATCAATAAGAACATTTCCCGAAGGAACTTTACCAGCTATTGCAAGTTTACCATCTTTCCATTCCATCACATCTCCACGGTCTGGAATGACAATTTGTTCATCTGTAAGGCCGCACTCAAGACCTATCTTGCGATGTGCTTTTAACATCCGATATTCACCATGGACTGGAACGAAGAATTTTGGTTGCATTAAATTAATCATAAATTTTAATTCTTCCTGACTTCCATGACTTGAAACATGAATCGCCCGCTTACCGGAAATGACGTTCGCACCCGCTCTAAATAGCATATCCACAGTTTTAAATAAGAAAACTTCGCTGCCTCGTAAAGGCGAAGCGGCAATTAAAACAGTATCTCCTGACTGAATATTCAGTTGCTTATGTGTTTGCTTTGCCATCTTTTGCAGGGCTTCAATAGGTTCACCTTGACTACCAGTGGCCAGTACAACCACTTCCCGATCCTGGTAATTCTTAAGCTCACTAATTGGAATAATTAAGTCTTCATCTACTTCTAAATAACCTAAATCAAGTGCAATATGATATATACGCTCTAAACTTTTTCCTACAACAGCAACCTTACGTCCATGATCCTTCGCTACATCAAAGATATGTTGGATCCGGTTAATATCTGAAGCAAAGCATGCGGCAATGATTCGTCCTTGTGCGTTATAAAAGGCATTCGACAATTCACGTTCTACAATCGCTTCCGAAGTGGTATATCCTGGCTTTTCTGCTTCAGTACTATCAGAAAGTAAACAAAGTACTCCTTGGTCCCCTATTGCTGCCATTTTACCTATTTCGGCTTTATATAGCTTTGTTGCTGCTTGGTCAAATTTAAAGTCACCAGTATAAACAATTATTCCTTCGGAAGTATGTATGCAAACTCCAACTGAATCAGGGATACTATGATTTGTCCTAAAGAAGCTAACATTTACTGCATCAAGTTCAACAACAGTATTTGAATCTACTTCAATAAAGTTAGCTTTCCCATAAAACTCCTGTTCTTTGAGCTTTGCAGCCGCAAGTGCTAGAGTTAATTTTGTTCCGTAAACTGGTACATTTACTTGTCTTAAAACATACGAAAGTGCACCAATATGGTCTTCGTGTCCATGTGTTAAAAAGATGGCTTTTACACGTTCCTTATTATCTCTTAAATAGGTCATATCAGGGATCACCATATCAATGCCTAACATTTCTTCCTCGGGGAACATTAAGCCGGCATCAACAATGAATATGTCCCCGTCAACCTCAACCAGGTACATATTTTTTCCGATTTCTCCTACGCCACCAAGTGCAATTAACTTAATGGTTTTATTTTTTTTCTTTATCAAGTTTGAATCCTCCTATGTTGAAAAACAATTTAATTTCTAGAACTTTTTTGTTACCGTCCGAAATCAGTTAACATTATTATACTTGAAAAAAGAAAATGTTTACAACCTTAAAAAAGCGGTTTCTTTAGCAGAAAAGCAACTAGAAAGAATAAAAAGACTGACCCTTTCAGGCCAGTCTTTTGGGAAAATTATTTTTTATTCAGTATAGAAATTAATGTTGTTCGCTCTTGTTCAGTAAGGCCTACAAGCGGCAGCCTTACTGAGCCTACATCCAATCCAGCTAATTGTAAAGCTGTTTTCACTGGTGCAGGACTTGGAGCAGCAAATAGTCCCTGCATGATCGGAAGAAGTTGTTGATGTAACAACGCAGCTTTCTTGTTATCTCCATCAAAAAACGCCTTAACCATTTCCTGCATTTCATTTCCAACCACATGAGATGCTACAGAAACTACTCCGACACCGCCAATAGAAAGGACTGGTAAGGTTAAGCCATCATCCCCACTATATAGTAAGAATTCATCATCAGTATTAGCAATAATTTGAGTCATTGCATTTAAATCTCCACTGGCTTCCTTCACCGCAACGATATTAGAAATCTTAGATAGACGAATGACCGTTTCAGGATGAATACTGACAACAGTCCTTCCTGGAACGTTGTACAGCATTACAGGAAGGGAAGTTGCTTCTGCGACTGCTTTATAGTGCTGATACAACCCTTCCTGGTTTGGTTTATTGTAATATGGAGCGACCACCAACACGGCATCTACACCTAGCTGTTCTGCTTTTTTTGTTAATTCAATAGATGCATACGTATCGTTGCTCCCTGTTCCAGCTATAACTGGAACTCTTTTATTAACAACCTTTACCACATGATCAAATAACGCAAGCTTTTCTTCTTTTGTTAATGTTGGTGATTCGCCTGTCGTACCAGCGATGACAAGTGAATCTGTGCCATTGTCAATGAGGTAATTAACTAATTGTGTCGTTTTAGCAAAGTCAATATGCCCTTTTTTATCAAAAGGGGTTACCATTGCTGTAGACACATTACCAAAATGAATCATTTTACTACTCCTTTCAAAACAAGCCACAAATGAAAAACAGAGGTGTATACCTTACAAGCTTATTGAATGCTTTTACAAATCAGCAAGATTAAATTCCACTGTCTCATCTTCTAATTGAAATGCATCATGAAGTGCATTAACTGATTTAACTAGGTCATCCTGTTTAACAAGAACCCAAATTGTTGTATGACTATCCGCTGATTGTAGGATACGGATCCCTTGGTCCGATAGTGCTGTCACTATCTTTGAAGTGACACCCGGAACACCTGCGATTCCTGCACCAACAACAGAAACCTTTGCACAGTGGCGCTCTACTACAGGGTCATGACCTAGATCATTTAATACTTTAATTGCCCGATCAGTCATTTCATCTGTTACGGTATAAACCACACCGTTTGGCGATATATTGATAAAATCAACACTTATTTTTTCATTTGCCATGGCCTTAAACACTTCCGCCTGCAAATAATATTGGTCTTTTTTAGCAAAGACCTTTATTTGAGTGACATTGGAGACATGAGCAATTCCTGTGACTACCCGCTCCTTAATATCACTTCCACGATTATTTTTATTTAAGGTTGTAACTAATGTCCCTAAATTATCTGAATACGTAGACCGAATTCGGATGGGTACCTTTGCCTGCATAGCAATTTCTACTGCTCTTGGATGAATGACCTTGGCCCCTTGATAGGCCATGTTACACACTTCTGTGTATGTGACAACTGATAGCGGACGGGCGTTCTCAGCAATCCGCGGGTCAGCAGTCATAATTCCTTCCACATCTGTAAAGATGTCAATCCATTCTGCGTTAAGGGCGGCACCTAATGCAGCCGCTGACGTATCACTACCCCCGCGGCCAATTGTGGTGATATCCCCATTCTTTGCTGCACCTTGGAAACCTGCAACCACAACTACATCATTATGTTCAAGTTCCCTGAGCAATCGATCACACTTCATTTCAGTAATTTTTGCATTTGTATGATCATTATTGGTACGGAACCCTGCTTGAGCACCTGTTAAAGCTACCGCATTAATACCGCTGTCTAATAACATATTGGCAAATACGACACTAGATATAATTTCCCCACAGGATAACAATAAATCATGTTCTCTTTTGGAGATTTTACTTAGATTTCCGCCTATCAATGATAAAAGTGTATCTGTAGCATATGCATCGCCTTTTCTTCCCATCGCAGAAACAACAACTACTACTTTATATCCTTCTGCTAATGCTTTTTCAATATGGCCTTGAGCATGTTTCCTGCTCTTTTCATCCTTTACAGATGTTCCGCCAAATTTCTGTACAATAATTTTCATGATAACACCAAAACCTGCCTTTTGGTTTTAACTTATTTATTTTACAAGACCTAATTTCACTAAACTCTCAGCGATTTGTACTGAATTCCATGCAGCACCTTTTAGTAGGTTATCAGAAACAACCCACATATGGAACCCACGATCTTCATCGATGTCTTTTCTAATCCTTCCAACAAATACATCGTTTTTACCAACACAATTTGCTGGCATTGGATATACTTGATTTTCCGGGTCATCTTGGAGGACTACGCCTGGAGCATCCTTCAATAAGGCCTTAATTTCACTTGCGCTTACGTTTCCTTCTTCCACCTCAAAATATACGGATTCAGAATGTCCGACAGCAACAGGCAGACGAACACATGTCGCAGAAACCTGAAGCTCTGGGAGGTGCATAATTTTCTTTGTTTCATTAATCATTTTCATTTCTTCATAGGTATACCCGTTATCCTGGAACTTATCAATTTGCGGAATTGCATTAAATGCAATTTGATAATGATTTTTATCTGATTTAACTGGTAGAATATTCGGTTCAGATGCTTCGCCATTTAGAATCGTTTGCGTTTGTTCCATTAATTCTTCTACGGCTGCTGCACCTGCACCGGAAACCGCTTGGTAAGTAGACACAATAATTTTTTTCAAACCATATTTTTGACGAATTGGCTCTAATGCAACAACCATTTGAATGGTTGAACAATTCGGATTAGCAATGATTCCATTATGTTTTTTTAAGTCCGCTTCATTTACTTCTGGCACAACCAACGGGATGTCAGCATCCATTCTGAACGCGCTAGTGTTGTCCACGACAACAGCTCCCCTTTTTACAGCTTCTGGAGCAAGTTCCTTTGAGACACTTCCGCCAGCACTGAACAGTGCAATATCTACACCTTCAAAGCTTTCAGGCTTTGCTTCTTGTACTATATATTCCTGACCATTAACATCTACTTTTTTCCCTGCCGACCGTGCTGAGGATAGTAGGGTAAGTTCTCTGATTGGAAAATTCTCTTTCACTAATGTTTGGATCATTTGCTGTCCAACCGCTCCTGTTGCTCCGACTACTGCAACGTGAAATCCATTATGCTCTCTCATTACATGTTCCCCTTTCAATCTTTCATCCTGAACATGGCTGGTATTTTCAAGGTCTTAAAGGAATTGGCACTCTACATATTGCCAGCATGTCATTTATTTTTTATAACCTTAACAGTGGAGCAGATTGTGTAAAACTCCACTGTTAAAAGATTAATTTATTTTAACATATTCCTTAAAAGAAATAACCTTTTTTGATGAAAGAGAGAGAGTTATTGTTCATCTTTATAGCGTTCAACTAGAACAGGTTGAATTTGCTTTCCTTCAATCGCTGCCTCAACAGTTTCTGAAAGCATTGTCATTCTAGCAACCATTGAATTCGGCTTATTAATCGGATCGTCCTGGCCATATGGAATAAAGAATATATTCTTTGTTGCCATTAAACGCATTAAGTTTACCCCGTTTAGACCAAGTGCATCATTTGTTGAAATGCCAAGAACAATAGGCTTTAAATTTCTTAAGGTTGCTTTAGCTGCCATTAGGACTGGACTATCATTCATGGCATTTGCAAATTTACTCATCGATACGCCTGTTAATGGAGCTATAACCATACAGTCAAGCGGATATTTAGGGCCAAGAGGCTCTGCCTTAACAATTGAGTCAATTACCTTATTGCCTGTTAGATCTTCAATCCGTTGAATCCAATCCATCCCTTTACCAAAACGTGTATCCGTATTTTGAACGGTAGCGGTCACTACCGGAACTACCTCCGCTCCAGCATGAACAAGCTTTTCAATCTCTGGAAATACTGCATCATACGTACAATGTGATCCAGTCAATCCAAAGCCTATTCTTTTCCCTTTTAAACTCATTTCACTTTCCCCTTTCGCTTTCGTAAATCATCTTGAAGCAGTTGGGCCAAAACATTCGCTAAAATTTGACCAGCTGTTTTTGGTGCAACAATTCCTGGCAAGCCTGGAGCAAGTAAAGCTTTTATTCCTCTTTTTTCTGCGTATCGGAAGTCAGTACCCCCAGGCTTTGAAGCAAGGTCAATGATGAGGGAATGTGAAGGTAATTTGGAAATGACCATTGCCGTAACAATTAAATGTGGTGCGGTATTTATTAAAATATCGGTATCCTTCACTTCATTCACAAGATTATTTAAATGAAATGGTGTTAACCCCATTTCTGTGATTCTTGCTAAATGTTCACTTTTTCTTGCGCCTACCTTTACTTTAGCTCCAAGTGCAGCAAACGTTCTTGCCACACTCATCCCAACTCTGCCTAAGCCTAATACGGTAACATTGGATCCGTGGATCGTGAAATCCGTATGCTGGATTGCCATCATAATTGTCCCTTCTACTGTAGGAATGGAATTATAGATGGCTACATCATCCCTTTCGAATAATTGGATGAGAGTTCTTTTGCTATCCTTCGTTATTCCATTAAGGTAGGAGTTACTGATCCCGGAATAAATGGAACAATGTTCAGGCGTCTTACTGATGAGGTCTCCTGTTAAAACCACCTTTTCATTGGAGAAGATTGTTTCAACGTGTCCCTCTAAATTTGTGCCCGGCACTGGTAAAATGAGTGCGTCTACTGTAGAGAAATCAACCTCATCCAATTTTTCCTTGACCGCTCCAGTAAAGGCATGGTCTAACTGCTCAAAACCAATAAGCGATAATTTCGCGTCCAATTCGGTTAACTTGCGGATGATTTCCAGCTGTCTGGCATCACCGCCAATCACGGCTACCTGCATCCCTGTCAGCATGAAAACATTCACCTTCTTTTTTATAAAAATCCATCTTAGGTAATCCTTTTCTTCTTATCACTTCACCATCTTATGTAAGTTCAAGTGATTCGGTGAGTTTTCCACCAATAGTTAACTAAAAAAGCCCAAGCAGAAAATGTTCTGCTTGGGCTTTTAAAGGATTTCACTTTGGTACTGCTCATTGTTCTTCAGGCACATCAATGATAATCATATCGGAACCGATCTTTTTAATATGCTGCCATGGAACTCTGATTTCTTCCCCTTGTTTTCTAAAACCAAACCATTTTAATGATGGAATCAGTAGCGCTTGTATTTGGCCTGTACTCTCATTGATTTCCAAGTCTGTTTGTCCGAGTACTCCTAGACGCTCCGCCCTTTTCACATCTACAATCTCTTTGCCGCTTAGCTCGCTTAACCTCATGGCTAAAAGACCTCCCTCTACCCTTTTCTATTATTTTATAGAAGGAAGTCCATAATTAGACTAAAAGAAAAACAGTTCGAAGAATCGAACTGTTTTCTTTTACGATAATTTAGATGGGAATTCCCCATCAGGACTGATTAATGTGACGGAATATTTATCGGTAAAAATAGATCTAGCCATCTCATCTACACTATTTTTTGTAACCTGATCAATTTGTTCAATAATCTCATCTAGTGAGCGATGACGCTTTAACAGAAGTTCATTTTTACCGTTTCTACTCATTCGGCTGTTCGTACTTTCTAAGCTTAACATCAAGCTGCCTTTCAGCTGCTCTTTACTATTGGTCAATTCCTTTTCAGTAATTCCAGTTTGTTTAAGTTTTTCCAATGTTTCCTGGATTGTTTCAAATAAAACATCCAACTGCTTTGCACCAGTACCTCCATATACAGTAACCACACCGCTATCTTGGTATGCAGAATGATAGGAGAATACAGAATATGCCAGACCTCTTTGCTCACGCACTTCTTGGAATAGTCTAGAACTCATACTTCCGCCCAAAATGTTATTTAAAGTAATTAAACTATAAACATCTTCATGGCCAACCTTTAATCCTTCAAAGCCAATGCATAAATGTGCTTGTTCTGTTTCTTTTTTGCGTGACATTCTATTAGCATGGAATACAGGAACATTTTCAGGGGTTTCTTTTGCTCCACCCTGATAGGCCCCAAAATAATTTTCAACTTCTTTAATAAATGATTCCGATACGTTTCCAGCGATCGAAATGACCACATTCTCAGGTGTATATCTTTCGTGAATATATTCCTTCAACGAATCACCTGTAAAAGTATTAAGCGTTTCTTCTGTACCCAAAATCGGATAACCTAACGGATGGTTTTCATATACAGCTCTGCTCAATAAATCATGAACAATGTCATCCGGAGTATCTTCGTACATTTTTATTTCTTCAAGAACGACATTTTTTTCTTTCTTTAATTCCTCTTCTACAAAAGTTGAGTTAAAGAACATGTCAGCTAATACATCTAATGCAAACTTAGAATGTGTATCTAACACCTTTGCATAATAGCATGTATACTCCTTAGAAGTAAAAGCGTTCACCTGACCGCCAATACTATCAAAGGATTCAGCAATTTCCTTTGCAGAACGTGTGGTAGTCCCTTTAAAAAACATGTGCTCAAGGAAATGGGAAATCCCATTTGTTTGCGGATCTTCATTTCTAGATCCCGTTCCAATCCATACACCAATTGCTACAGATCGTACAGTTGGAATATTTTCTAATACAATTCTTACTCCGTTTTGGCATGTGTACTTATTAATCATCGACTTCCTCCTGTCATTAAACAGCAGATGCTACTACTCCAATTATTTATTATACTTTTTTATAGATATTTTCTCCAATTTTCTGATAGATTCTCACAAATTATTTTAAAATTCTTTCCTCGTCCATTAATTCTGACACCGTGCCAATCTCTAAATTCTTTTGCTCAATTAAAGTAATGAGCCTATCTAGAGATTTTGCCGTTGATTCTGTTGGATGCATAAGAACCATTGAACCCTTATCAATCTTGGACATTACCCGGTTAATCAGCACATCAGGGGATGGCTTTTGCCAGTCTACTGTATCCACTGTCCACATCACAGTTAGCATATTTAATTCATCCGCCACTCTAATCGTCTCATCACGATAACTTCCACTAGGTGGAGCAAACCAGACTGGCTTTTCCCCTGTAGCTGCTTCAATAATACTGTTTGTTTTCGTTATTTGTTCCCTCGACTGTGCAGCCGTAAGCCTTTTCATGTCCGGATGAGAATAGGAATGATTCCCTACTTCATGACCAGCGCTTACGATCATTTTCGCCACATCAGGATTCTTTTTAACCCAATTTCCTTCGAGGAAAAAGCTGGCTGACACATTATGTCTCTTTAATGTAGCAAGCATTGATGGTAAATATTCATTTCCCCAAGCGACATTAATGATAAACGATACCATTGGTTTGTCTGGGTGACCTTTATAAATTGGGGTTGGTGGTAAATCCTTTAAATGGATTTTAGGTTTAACTTGAGTAAATTGTAATTTTTTCTCATCGAAAACGCCTTTACTCTTCATACTTTTATACGAGGCGTCAATATCTACTTTAATCCCGTTATATCCAGGAATAGCCTTCCAAACCCTGTCCACTTTCGCATCGGAAGGTGGTATTTCATATGTAGGAGCTTTTTTTACTATATCTTGATATAGAGGGTCAGACTGCTTCGCTGCTGGAAGTGTTGAATCCCTTATAGAGGATACATATTTGTTTACTATAGGGTTATTTACTGAAATCCATGCACCTAAACAAATAATTAAAAAAATGCTAACCTTTTTCATTTACCTTTCCCCCTTCCATAAAGATTATGTATAGGAGGGACAAGGTAGAACAAGTAAGCTCCTTGATCTTAAAAGAAAAAGTCAGGGAAGCCCCTGACTCTTATTATTTAATCACAGCCTTGATAAAGCCTGAATAATACTAATTTTATTGCTGGCTCTCAGCCTTTTCTCGTTGTTCTTTTAGAACAGCTTTACGAGACAAGTTTACTCTGCCTTGTTTATCGATTTCAGTTACCTTAACTAAAAGTTCATCACCGATTTTCACGACATCTTCTACTTTACCTACGCGCTCTTCTGCAAGCTCAGAGATATGGACTAAACCATCTTTTCCTGAGAAGATTTCTACAAAGGCACCGAATTTTTCAATCCGTTTTACCTTTCCAAGATACATTTCTCCAACTTGAACTTCACGAACAATGTCTTCGATGATTTTCTTGGCTTTTTGATTCATTTCTTGATCGGTTGATGCAATAAAAACAGTTCCATCTTGCTCAATATCGATCTTAACGCCTGTTTCTTCAATAATTTTATTGATTTGCTTTCCGCTTGGTCCAATTACATCACGAATCTTATCTGGATTGATTGTCATCGTTAGGATTTTTGGAGCAAATTTTGAAAGCTCAGCTCTTGGTTCGGTAATAGTAGCTAACATTGAATTTAAAATATGCATTCTACCTACTTTTGCCTGTTGCAAAGCTTCCTCTAATATCTCACGGGAAAGTCCTTCAATCTTAATATCCATTTGAAGGGCAGTAACCCCTTTAGCAGTCCCTGCTACTTTAAAGTCCATATCACCTAGGTGATCTTCCATCCCTTGAATGTCAGATAAAACAGTGTAGTATTCACCAGATTTAACAAGGCCCATCGCAATCCCTGCAACTGGAGATTTGATTGGTACACCAGCATCCATCATTGCAAGCGTACTAGCACAAATACTTGCCTGTGATGTCGATCCATTTGATTCAAGAACCTCAGATACTAGACGAATTGTATATGGGAAATCCTTTTCAGATGGAATGACAGGTTCTAATGCACGCTCACCAAGTGCACCATGTCCAATTTCGCGACGACCTGGTCCACGGATTGGACCGGTTTCCCCAACACTAAAGGAAGGGAAATTATAATGATGCATAAAGCGCTTTTCTTCTTCAATACCTAAACCATCAAGAATTTGTACATCACCCATTGCTCCTAGTGTACAAATACTTAACGCTTGAGTTTGTCCACGAGTAAACAAACCTGAACCGTGTGTACGAGGTAGTAAACCTACCAGTGATGACAATGGACGAATCTCATCGATTTTACGACCGTCTGGACGTACTTTTTCTACTGTAATTAGGCGGCGTACTTCACCTTTAACGATCTTGTCCAAGATTTGCTTCACTTGTTTTAAATCTTCATCTGTTGCTTCTTGTTCCTCATATTTAGCAATCACACGATTTTTTACTTCTTTAATTGCATCTTCACGCGCATGCTTTTCTTGAACTTGAATAGCTTTAACCATATCAGCTTCACAAATTTCTCTTACTTCTGCTTCAAGCTCTTTATCAATTTCGTAAAGATTAATTTCTCTTTTTGGTTTACCAATTTCTGCAACAATTTTTTCTTGGAACTCAATTAATTGTTTAATATGGTCATGACCAAACATAATTGCCTCAAGCATCGTTTCCTCAGGAACTTCAAGTGCACCTGCTTCAACCATGTTGATCGCATCTTTTGTTCCAGCAACAGTTAAGTGAATATCACTTTGTTCAGCTTGTTCGACAGTTGGGTTAATAACAAACTCATTATTTACTCTGCCTACGATAACACCAGCAATTGGCCCTTCAAATGGAATATCTGAAGTACTTAATGCTAGGGATGAACCAAACATTGCAGCCATTTCGGAAGAACAGTCTTGATCCACACTCATGACAATACTGATTACCTGCACATCGTTTCGGAAGCCATCAGCAAAAAGTGGACGGATTGGTCTATCGATTAAACGGCTGGCAAGTATTGCTTTTTCACTTGGACGACCTTCACGTTTAATAAATCCACCTGGAATTTTACCAACTGCATATAAACGTTCTTCATAGTTTACTGTTAATGGAAAGAAATCGAGATTTTTTGGCTCTTTTGAAGCAGTAGCTGTACTTAATACAGCTGTATCTCCATAGCGGACCATTACCGCACCGTTAGCCTGTTTAGCTAACTGTCCAATTTCCACGGTTAAATTACGGCCTGCCCAATCCATAGAATATACATGTTTCGTTTGTTCCATATTTGTACCCCTCTCTATCTAAATCACTTTAGGAGGATGATACGAGGATACTTCCTCGATGAAATCCTCTTTCTAAATCTTCCTAATATAAAAAAAGCCATAAAAGCTTATGTTATCAATTTCAAATTAGTATTAGTATGCACATAAAAGTCTTGACTTAAAATTATGTATAAAAATTTCTTTACTTCTCTAATTTTGCCTTTTTAGCCTAATAAAAAAGCGGGATAAATCCCGCTTCTGTAGACTAACGACGTAGACCAAGCTTATTGATTAACACACGGTAACGTTGAACGTCTTTGTTACGTAGGAATGTTAAAAGATTACGACGTTTACCAACCATTTTCAAAAGACCGCGACGTGAGTGGTGATCTTTCTTGTGAGTACGTAAGTGCTCGTTCAAGTTATTGATTGATTCAGTAAGGACAGCGATTTGAACTTCAGCAGATCCAGTGTCGCTCTCATGAGTTTTGTACTCATTGATAAGTTCATTTTTACGTTCTTGAGTGATTGCCATCCAGGTTCACCTCCTAGTTTTTCTATCCCCTGTTACCGAGCAAGCGTCGGTGACTCGACTTGCCAAGCAAAGGTTGTTTTTAATACGTATTTAAGAATACATCTTTTTACGTCAAAAAGCAAGTCGAAACCTTATTTTATTGTAAGAAAAACTTTGATAATAGCAGCATTGTCATGAAGATTGTCTATTCGTTTCGAAATATTCTAAAGCCTTTTGCTTATCTTTTTCTATTTGGGCTACTAGTTCTTGTATTCCGGAGAATTTTTGCTCTTTTCGCAAATATAGGTGCCACTCAATGACAACTTCTTCACCATAAATTTCCTGGTTAAATTCAAATAAATGAACTTCAACGGATACCTTTAATGCTTCTTTATTAAATGTTGGTTTATAGCCGACATTGCATACACCGTTATACCAGTTGCCCTTCACCTTCATCTTAACAGCATATACACCCAAAGGCGGGATGATATATTCTTCGTTCAAGTCAATATTTGCTGTCGGAAAACCAATGGTTCTCCCTCGCTTATCTCCATGAATCACATGACCAGTTGTAAAATAGTATCTTCCAAGCAGTTCAGGCAGTTCATCTACTCTGGCTTCAATAAGCAGTTGACGAATTCTTGTTGAACTTACTTTCTCCTCACCCAAAGTGAGTTTTGGTACAACAGAATAGGTAAATTGATCCCTTGCATGAAAAGGCAGGGTCTCCATAGTACCTTTCCCCATTCTTCCATAAGAGTAATCAAACCCGGCAACCACATGTTTTACGTTTAACTCAATGATATATTGATCAATAAATTCTTGCGGAAGTAAGTTGGCAAACTCTGGTGTAAAATGGATAATAAATAAATAGTCAACACCTAGGTCCTCAAGAATTTTTATTTTATCAGATAAGGGCGTTATATATTGTACATGCTTCTTGTTCTTTCCCAGCACAACAGAGGGATGCGGATCAAAAGTCATAACTGCACTCCGAAGCCCCTTCTCTTTTGCTTGTTTTATTGCCTCAAGAATTACTTGTTGATGTCCTCGATGTACACCATCAAAATAGCCCAATGCTATTGCTAGAGGAGGAAAATCGTTGCTTGCTATGTTATAAGGAAAACTAAGCCGTTTGACTTCCAATTGAAACTCACCTTTTCTATACCGTAACCTTATTATTCATTTCGCAATACCTTGACAGGTTTAAGGAGGCCTGGCTTACTAGGATGTTTTGCGTAAATGGCAAGAGCCAGTCCATCTTCCGTCTCAGCGATAATCGGTCCGTTAGTTGTTTTTAAATGGTCAGGTATTTGCAATACTGCTCCATTTTTCACTTTCTCTGCTACTTTATCATTAATCTTTAATTTCGGCAAATAAGAAAGTGCGGTCTCTAACGGCCTTAAAACGGTTGAAATTTCTCCTGCCTCCATTAGCTTTTCTACATCTTCAAAGGTTAGGCAATCTTCCAATGTAAAAGCTGCCGACTGGATTCTTATTAGATTAGACATGTGTGCAGGGTATCCTAATTTTTCACCAATCATGACTGCTAATGTTCGAATATAAGTCCCTTTACTGCAGCTTACTCTAAAACGGAAACTTATTGTTTCACCTGAAAATTCTGTCCGTTCATCCAGTAGTTCAATTGAATAGATCGTTACCATCCTAGAGGGGCGTTCTACTTCAATGCCTTTTCGAGCATACTCGTACAGACGAACCCCTCCAACCTTCACGGCTGAAAACATCGGTGGGGTTTGTTCAATTTCTCCCGTCAATGAATCAAGGACCATTTGAATTTCTTCCCTTAGAATGGTTCGATCCACATCTTTCTTTGCAACCACTTCACCAGATGCATCTTCCGTTGTGGTAGAGAAACCAATCGTTACTTCTCCTTCGTATGCTTTTCCAGCGTCTGTAATATACTCAGCAACTTTAGTTGCCTTTCCTATACAGATTGGGAGAACACCCGTTACATCCGGATCAAGTGTACCGGTATGTCCCACTTTTTTTGTTTTCAATATTTTTCTTAACTTAAAAACACAATCATGGGAAGTTAGCCCTGCTGGTTTGAATAATGGTAATATTCCTTCCACCTTATCACTCCGTTCTTAGTAATATTCGAAAAAAATGGATAGACGATTGTCTATCCATTTTACTGTTAATATCTGCTTATTTTTGAATTTATTCTTCGTCATTCTTTTCCATCGGTTTATCGTCATCCGTATGCAATTGATGTAGAAGGGAATTAATTCGATTACCATAATCGAATGATTCATCCCACTCAAAAATAATTTCAGGTGTTTTACGAAGGCGAATACGGTGGCCAATTTCAGTTCTGATAAAGCCTTTTGCTTTAGCTAAGCCTTTTAATGTATTCTCCTTTTGCTCGTCATCACCTAACACAGAAATAAATACTTTTGCTTGTTGCAAATCTCCTGTAACTTGAACATCAGTGACTGTCACAAAGCCGATCCGAGGATCTTTTATTTTCCGCCCGATGATGTCACTAAGTTCTTTTTTCATTTGCTCTCCAACACGATTTGCTCTGTGGCTCATCATATTCACCTCTTAATTTAAAGCCAATCAATCTCGGTGATTGTTCGTTCTATCTCTGGAAACGAGTCAATTAATTTTAGTGCGTTTTGCAATTCCATCTCTGTAGATACCCGATTTGAGGTAACAACCGCAATGGCAATTTTCGTTCTTTGCCATACATCCTGAAAGTCAACCTCAGCAACGGATACATTAAATTTCTGTTTTAAACGAGTTAAAATTCTCTGCAAAACTGCTCGTTTCTCTTTTAATGAATGAGCATCATAGATGATACATTCACATTCGGCAACACCGATGATCATTTACGTTCAATCTCTTCCATAACATACGCTTCAATGATGTCTCCTTCTTTAACATCATTGTAGTTTTTAATTGTGATACCACATTCATAACCTTTAGAAACCTCTTTTGCATCATCTTTGAATCGTTTTAGCGCATCAATTTGTCCTTCAAAGATGACAACTCCGTTACGAACTAAACGAATGCCACTATCACGGGTAATTTTACCTTCAGTAACAAACGAACCAGCAATGGTACCAACCTTTGAAACCTTGAAAGTCTGACGAACTTCAGCTTGACCAATAATTTTCTCTTGGAATTCAGGGTCAAGCATTCCCTTCATGGCTGCTTCGATTTCTTCAATAACTTTATAAATAATGCGGTGCAGACGAACATCCACCTTTTCAGCTTCCGCCGCACGCTTAGCATTTACATCTGGACGAACGTTAAATCCGATGACAATTGCATTTGAAGCAGCTGCAAGGGTAATATCCGACTCATTAATAGCACCAGCACCACTATGAATAATTTTAATGTTTACGCCTTCTACATCTATTTTTTGCAATGATGCTGCAACGGCTTCAGCAGAACCTTGAACATCTGCTTTTAGAATGATGTTTAAGTCCTTCATTTCACCTTGCTTCAATTGGTCAAATAGTGTTTCAAGACTAACAACGGATTTTTCTCCACGTTGAGCTACTAGTGCAGTTTGCGCACGCGCTTCCCCAACTTGACGCGCCGTTTTTTCGTCTTCAAATACAACGAAACGGTCCCCTGCTTGTGGTACATCATTTAGCCCTGTGATTTCAACTGGTGTTGATGGTCCCGCATCTTTTACGCGGCGGCCTTTATCATTTACCATTGCACGGACACGACCAAATGTATTTCCTACTACAATTGGATCACCAATTTTTAATGTACCGTTTTGTACTAGTAATGTAGCGACAGAACCGCGGCCCTTATCTAATTGTGCTTCGATTACGGTACCAACAGCTTTTCGATTTGGGTTTGCTTTATATTCTTCTACTTCACTTACAAGTAGAATCATTTCAAGCAATGTATCGATTCCTTCACCAGTTTTCGCAGAAAGTGGTACAAAGATAGTATCCCCACCCCATGCTTCAGATACTAATCCATGTTCAGTTAATTCCTGCATAACGCGGTCTGCATTTGCAGCTTCTTTATCCATTTTGTTTACAGCTACAATAATTGGAACTTCAGCAGCCTTTGCATGGTTAATCGCTTCAACTGTTTGCGGCATTACACCATCATCTGCCGCTACAACAAGAATGGTAATGTCAGTAATTTTCGCTCCACGAGCACGCATGGTTGTAAATGCAGCGTGTCCTGGTGTATCAAGGAAAGTAATCTTCTTTCCATTTTCAACTACTTGATAGGCACCGATATGCTGAGTAATCCCACCAGCTTCACCTTCAGTTACCTTTGTATTACGAATAGAATCAAGAAGGGTTGTTTTACCATGGTCAACGTGACCCATAATCGTTACTACAGAAGGTCTTTCCACTAAGTCTTCTGCTGTATCTTCAGTAAAATAAACTTCAAGATCTGTTGTGTCAATTTTAATTTCTTCTTCCACTTCGACACCATATTCACTTGCAATCAATTCAATTGCATCTTTATCCAAGACTTGGTTGATGGTAGCCATTACACCAAGCATAAACAGCTTTTTAATGATTTCTGAAGGTTCACGATAGATTTTCTTTGCTAGTTCTCCCACAGTTAGAGACTCACTAAAAGTAATTTTAGCAGGAAGCTCTTTTTCTTTTTTCTTCTGCGGCTGTGCTTGCTGAACTGGCGTATGTGCCTTCTTCTTGTTATTGTTATTACGATTATTACGATTTTGGTTATTATTATAAGGTTTAGCCTTAGCTTTATCGGCACTGCTGAAGACTTTGTTTTCTTTTGATTGATATTCTTGGTTCTGTTTTTTGCCTTCACCCGCTTTTGGTGGAGAGACAACTTTCACCTTACTTGGAGCAGGAGATTTATCTGCAGCTTCCTCAAACGCTTTAGGTGCATTTTTAGACTGTACATGTGTTTTTTGCCCAGACTGTGCAGGTCTTTGATTTGGACGTTGCTGTTGCTGAGCAGGGCGTCCATTTGAACGTTGTTGCTGCCCACCGCTCGTTTGTTTCTGTTGAGTATTAGCATTGTTTTCTTTCTTGTTGAATGTTGCATCAAGTTTTTTTACATCTGCATCTTCTATTGTTGCCATATGGTTAGAAACCTCTATATTCATTTCTTTTAGTTTTGTAATAATTTCTTTACTTGAAATGTTGTGTTTTTTTGCGTATTCATATACACGGATTTTACTCATATTTTCACCCCCGCTAGATTTAATCGAGCAACGTTACCAGTTTTTTTGCAAATCCATCATCCAAAATAGCTACAACAACGCGGGCTTCCTTGCCAATTGCTTGACCTAGAAGATGACGATCTTCCACCATTTTTATAGGAACTTGATAGGAATTACATTTATCTGAAATTTTTTTAGTCGTATTTGCAGATGCATCTGCGGCTAATAAAACGAGCTTTGCTTTTCCATTTCTAATTTCTTTTAAGGCAAGCTCCTCACCCGATATAATTTTACGCGCTCGATTGGCCAAGCCAAGCAATGACATCCATTGATTTTGTTTCATTTGGATTGTCAGTTCTCCTTCTCAATTAGCTCAAGTAATTCATCATATATAGAATCATTTATTGAAACTTCTAAATGGTTAGCTAATGTATTTTTCTTCTTGGCTAATAGGACCGCTTCTTTGTCCTTTGAAAGGTATGCTCCTCTGCCGGATTTTTTTCCAGTTAAATCGATGGAAACATCCCCTTCTTTTGAGCGAACGATGCGAACGAGTTCTTTTTTCGGCTTCATTTCACCGGTAGCCACACATTTGCGCATAGGAACTTTTTTTCTTGTGTTCACGATCATTCACCTCCTATATTAGTCCAAGTCCTCTTCAAAATCGAAATCTGTATCAACTTGATCATCGAACAGTCGAATTGTTTCTTCACGAGGATAGATGCCTAACTCACGTGCTTCAGTTTCTGCTTTGATATCGATTTTCCAACCGGTTAATTTCGCAGCTAATCGTGCATTTTGTCCTCGTTTACCGATTGCTAATGAAAGTTGATAATCAGGAACAACTACTGTAGTTGCTTTTTCGTTTTCGCTCACCATAACATCAAGCACTTTAGAAGGGCTTAAAGAGTTAGCGACGAACACTACTGGATCATCCGACCATTTCACAATATCAATTTTTTCACCTTTTAATTCATTTACAACTGCTTGAACCCTTGTTCCTTTTGGTCCAACACAAGAACCTACTGGATCAACCTCAGGGTTGTCGGAATGAACGGAAATTTTCGAACGATCTCCTGCTTCACGAGCAACAGATTTAATTTCTACTGTACCGTCATAGATTTCAGGAACTTCAATTTCAAATAATCGTTTAAGTAATCCAGGATGAGTTCTAGAAACAAAGATTTGTGGACCTTTAGTGGTTTTTTCCACTTTAGTAATAAAAACTTTGATTCGATCATGTGGTTTGTAACGTTCATTTGGCATTTGTTCATTTAAAGGCAATAGTGCTTCAATTTTACCAAGGCTTACATAAATAAACTTAGAATCAAGTCTTTGAACAATACCAGTCATGATGTCTTCTTCACGGTCAATAAATTCAGAATAAATAATCCCTCTTTCAGCTTCTCTAACACGCTGAGTTACCACTTGTTTCGCTGTTTGTGCAGCAATTCTTCCGAAGTCTTTTGGAGTTACTTCCATTTCGACAACATCTTCTACCTGGTAATTAGGATTAATGTGTTGGGCATCTGCAAGAGAAATTTCAAGTCGTGGATCAAATACTTGATCAACCACTTCTTTTCTTGCAAAAACGCGCATGGACCCATTTTGTAAATTCAAATCAATGCGGACATTTTGTGCCTGATTGAAATTTCGACGGTATGCTGATACCAATGCTGCCTCGATTGCATCAATTAGTATATCTCTGGAAATACCTTTTTCTCTTTCCAGTATTGTAAGAGCATCTAATAATTCGCTGCTCATTTGCTTGTATCCCCCTACTCTTATTCAATTTTTTTATTTATTAGGCTATGTTAAATTTGCCTGTTGATTTAATCAACAGGGTGTTTTAATCAACACTGTTCTTTAACAAAGCGATTTATTAAAATACAACAGCAAGTCTTGCACTTGCCACTTTTTCATAAGGAATTTCAATCAATTTTTTACGTGTTTTGATTTTCACTTCAATTTTCAAGTGCTGGCCGTCAAATTCAAGTAATTTCCCTTCAAAACCTTTTTCTCCATCAATTGGTTCATATGTTTTGACAAAAACATTTTTTCCAATTGCCTTTTCAAAGTCTTTTTCTTTTTTCAATGGACGCTCTGCACCCGGTGAGGATACTTCAAGAAAGTAGTTATGGGGAATTGGATCCAATGCGTCGAGTTTTTCACTTAGTCGTTCACTGACAAGTCCGCAATCCTCAATATCAACCCCAGTGTCCTTATCGATGTATACGCGAAGGTACCAGTTTTTACCTTCCTTCACATACTCAATTTCCACTAATTCTAAGCCAAGTTCTTGAAAAATTGGTGCAGCCAGCTCTTCTACAACTTCCGTTACTTTGCTCATGCTTTACCTCCTTTTCCGATTTATTTCACCCATATTCTATGTAGTTCACGGAAAGTTTTATCAAATAACACTAAAAAACATTTTGTAAACAAAACCAAGAAGCACGACACATTTATGAGTCCGCAACTCGATTACATAACGAAAGAGTGGGTTTCCCCACTCTTGAACACGAGAGTATTTCTTAGTATTTCCAATAAAACTATACCATAACCATTGTTTTTATGCAAACACAAGGAAGGTTTATCAAAGTTAACACTATTTAGAACAAGGATAGCTGATTTGCTTCTGGCAAGGCGTTTAGACAACCCTGCTTGTCTAGATACTCAAGAATTGTCTTGGATACTTTCCCACGTTGTTGAAGGTCTTCTTTAGATAGGAACTCTCCATTTTCTCGTGCTTTTACAATATTAAAAGCTGCATTCGTTCCTAGACCAGGAATCGAATTGAAAGGCGGAATAAGTGTATTCCCTTCTATAATAAACTCTGATGCCGCCGATTTATATAAATCATAATTTTGGAATACAAATCCTCTTTCAGTCATTTCAAGTGAAAGTTCCATGACCGTTAGAAGGTTTTTCTCTTTATTCGATGCTTCAAGCCCCTTCGCATTGATTTCTTCGATCTTTGCTCGGATTGCTTCTGGCCCTCGCGACATTACTTCAATTTCAAAGTCTTCAGCACGGACTGTAAAATAAGCCGCATAATAAAGGAGTGGAAGATGTACTTTGAAATAGGCAATACGAACAGCCATTAATACATACGCTGCCGCGTGTGCTTTTGGGAACATGTATTTAATCTTTTTACATGAATCAATGTACCATTCAGGCACTTCGTTTTTCCGCATTTCTGCTTCCATTTCTTCGCTCAACCCTTTACCTTTACGGACAGACTCCATTATCTTAAACGCAAAGGAAGGTTCCAGTCCCTGATAAATTAAGTAGACCATGATATCGTCACGACAACCAATAACTTCACTTAAGTTACAGATTTGGTTATGAATTAGTTCCTGTGCATTCCCAAGCCAAACGTCCGTTCCATGCGATAAACCGGAAATTTGAACAAGCTCAGAGAAAGTTGTTGGCTTTGTATCCTCTAACATTTGTCTTACAAATCGGGTACCGAATTCAGGAATCCCGAGTGTACCTGTTTTACACATAATTTGTTGTTCCGTTACACCTAACGATTCCGTCCCACTAAAAATTTTCATAACCTCAGGGTCATCGGTTGGAATAGTTTTAGGATCGATACCGCTTAGGTCTTGAAGCATTCTAATGACAGTCGGATCATCGTGTCCCAGTATATCAAGCTTCAACACATTATCATGAATGGAATGGAAATCAAAATGAGTGGTTTTCCATTCAGAATTTCTATCGTCAGCTGGGAATTGGATGGGTGTGAAATCGTACACATCCATGTAATCTGGTATAACGATAATTCCACCAGGATGTTGTCCAGTTGTCCTTTTTACCCCTGTACAGCCGGATGCGAGCCGTTCTACTTCCGCACCGCGTAATTGGAGGTTATTATCTTGCTGATAGGCCTTCACATAACCAAATGCTGTTTTATCAGCAACCGTACCAATTGTTCCCGCACGATATACATACTCTTCACCAAACAGAACCTTTGTATAGTTATGGGCACGCGGCTGATATTCACCTGAGAAGTTCAAATCGATATCGGGAACCTTGTCCCCTTTAAAACCGAGGAAGGTTTCAAACGGTATATCGTGTCCATCTTTTCGATATTTGGCCCCACACTGAGGACAATCTTTATCAGGTAAATCAAATCCTGATCCAACAGATCCATCGTTAAAGAACTCAGAATGTTTACAAGTTGGACAAACATAGTGCGGTGGTAGTGGATTTACTTCTGTTATCTCTGTCATTGTTGCAACAAGAGAGGATCCAACTGAACCACGGGAACCAACAAGATATCCATCATCGAGTGATTTTTTTACAAGTTTATGTGAAATCAAGTAAATAACAGCAAATCCATGGCCAATGATACTTTTTAGCTCTTTTTCCAATCTAGCTTCAACAATTTCCGGGAGAGGGCTACCGTATATCTTATGAGCCATCGAATAGCTCATCTCACGCATCTCTTCATCGGCACCTTCAATTTTAGGTGTATAGAGATCATCTTTAATCGGTTTAATGACGTCTATCATATCAGCTATTTTATTAGAATTGGTCACAACAATTTCCTTTGCCTTATCTTTTCCTAAGAATGAAAAGGCATCAAGCATTTCATTAGTGGTTCTAAAGTGAACGTCAGGCAGCTCATGACGATTTAGCGGGTTTGCCCCACCCTGTGAATTAATTAAAATTTTTCGGTAAATCTTATCATTTTCATTTAAATAATGAACATTTCCCGTCGCAACAACTGGTATGCCTAATTTATCACCCAGGGCAACAATTTTACCGATAATATCTTCCATGGCTTTTTCATCACGAACCAATTCCATTTCAATCAGAGGCGCATTGACCTCTTTTGGCATAACTTCAAGATAATCATAAAAACCGGCATAAGCCTCAACTTCCTCTGGAGACTTTTGCATCATTCCTTCGAACACTTCCCCTTTATTACAGCCAGAGCCTACAAGAATTCCTTCTCGGTATTTTTGCAGAACTGATCTTGGAAGCCGCGGCACACGGTAAAAGTATTCAATATGTGCGATGGAAACAAGCTTAAATAAGTTCTTTAACCCTGCCTCCGTTTGTGCTAAAAGTGTACAGTGGTACGGACGCGCACGCTGATAGGCATTTCCTTTTCCCATGTTGTCGTTTAATTCATCATGGTACTGAATTCCTTTTTCATGCGCATCTTTTAACATCTTTAATAACAAGTATCCTGTTGCTTCTGCATCATAAATTGCGCGGTGATGTTGTGTTAACTCAATATCAAACTTCTTAGCTAATGTATTTAATCGATGGTTTTTTAGTTCAGGATATAGAAAACGCCCTAGTTCTAGTGTATCGATTACAGGATTTTTAGCTTTTTCCAAACCAATTTGTTTGTATCCAACATTAAGGAACCCCATATCGAACGAAGCATTATGGGCGACAAGAACCGCATCTCCTATCCATTCAAAAAAGTTTCTTATCACTTCTTCAACTTCTGGTGCATTTTGCACCATATCATCGGTTATGCCTGTTAAATTGATCGTTGTCGCTGATAGTCGATGATGCGGGTTGGCAAATGACTCGAAACGGTCAATAACTTCTCCACCCTGTACCTTTACTGCTGCTAATTCAATAATGGTATCGTATACGGCTGAAAGACCCGTTGTCTCTACGTCAAATACAACAAATGTATCCTCTGCAAGCAGTCGGTGTGCATCATTGTAGGCAATCGGCACACCATCATCAACTAAATTGACTTCTACGCCATAAAGTATTTTAATATCGTTTTTCTTTCCAGCACCATATGCTTCTGGGAAAGATTGAGCAACAGCATGGTCAGTTACTGCAATGGCTTTATGTCCCCATTTTTTCGCCTGAGCGATCAGAGCACTAACAGGTGTAACTGCATCCATTTGACTCATTGGGGTATGCAAATGCAGTTCTACCCGTTTTTCATCTTCAGGTGCAGTATCCTTTCGCTGCATAGGCTTAATTTCATTAATATCATTTCCGATCATGACTAAGTCTCGGACAAATGTATCGTTTTGAATGCTTCCTCGAACCTTAACCCACATTCCCTTTTTCACGCGTTGGAAAAGAGCAGCATCTTCTTTATCACGAGAGAACATTTTTACCATAAGCGAGCTTGTGTAGTCGGTAATTTTAAAGGTTAATAAGGAACGGCCGCTGCGAAGCTCTCTGATTTCCGCATCAAAAATATAGCCCTCAACAGCAACTCGTCGTTCTTCATCGACGATATCAATCATACTGCGGAAGTCGCTATCATCCTTAATTGTTAGCCCAATGCTGAGCGGGCCATCAGGCACATCTCCAGACCCTTGGTCCTTTTCTGCATCCTGTTTTTGCATTTCAACCATGGCAAGAAGAGCACGTTCCTGGTCTTCCTTTTGTTTGGCAAGAAGAAACTTTTCGTACTCCTCATTACTTTCATCCGCTTTTAAATCTGTCTCAATAGAAAACATAGGAAAGCCAAAGGTTTGAAAAATCTCCCCTATGACAGATCCATATTTACGTTTTAAGGCTAAACCTTCTGCCTCATTTCTTACTGTGATTGTTAGCTTATTTCCACTTACTACCGGCATTTGCTCATTTAAGAGTTTTAAGAGTGGTGGAGAAATCCCATCTATTTGTTGAATACAATGACTCCAATATTCTAATAAAAGTTCTGGTGTACTGCTCGGATTAGGCACTTTAATTTCATATGAAACAGTAGCAATATTTGAAAAAGTTCTTTCAAGCTGTGTGCTAAACCGCATATAAACATTAAAAGGGAGAATTTTTTCAAATAAGAATTGGAAATGCCATTTCCTTGCTTTCTTTTCTACCATTAATCTTTCAATTTGTGCATTGTTAAAATGCACTACTACAGCATCTTCGATCAATTGCAGCTGCTGGAGCAAGAGTTGGAATCGCTCTTTATTGCCAAGGGCATGTTCGCTCATCGTTCTCTCTCCCATCTATATTAAAATCTCTCTGTCTATTCATTATCAGATAGTTATTATATCACATGACACAAAATGATTCGTTTCATTTCGACAGAAAACTTCATCCATTTATAGAAAAATGTCTCCTAAAAAAATGAAGGACCGCAATTTAATTTGCGATCCCATTTTGTTATTATTTCAAGAAAAATCTCTGAATATCATTCCAAGTAACAACAAGCATTAACAACATCAGGAGGGCAAATCCGATAAAATGGACCATCCCTTCTTTTTGTCGATCAATTGGTTTTCCTCTTACTGCTTCGACAGCAAAAAACATTAATCTTCCACCATCGAGTGCAGGGATTGGTAATAGGTTCATAATTCCTAGGTTAATACTTAAAATTCCTGCCCATTTCATTAAATAATAAATGCCGGATTTCGCTACTTCATCTGTAGATTTATATATTCCAACCGGACCTGAAAGGGCATCAATTGAAAATTGGCCAGTAATCAATTTTCCGAGCATAACAAATATCTGCTTTGTCCAGAAATAAGTTTCAGTAAAACCAGATTTAACGGCCTGAACAGGTGATTTTTCCACAGGGCTATAAACACCGATGATCCCCATTTTCTTACCCTCAACTGTCTTTTCAATAGGAGTAACTTGTACTTCCTTCTCATTTCCCTCACGAACGATTGAAAAGTCTAATTCTTCATTCGGATTTTTTCGAATGATTTCAACTACATCTGTCCAGCTTGAAATTTCTGATCCATCAATACTCTGTACAACGTCCCCTTTTTTCAGTCCAGCCATCTTAGCCGCACCATCAGGAGTGATTTCACCCAATTTAGGTTCATTTGATGGAACACCTTGCAGTAAAGCAATAACAATAAATACAACAAACGCAAGAACAAAGTTCATCATTGGGCCAGCAAAAATAGCCATAAATCTTTGTCCTAATGTTTTAGAGCCAAATTGACGGTCAATCGGCGCAATTTGCGATTCTACCCCATTTTCAACAATTACTGCATTTGGATGTACGTTGAATACTTGCAAGCTTTCCTCTTCATCTTCAGGATATCCCTTAATGATTAAATCGCGCTCAATATCAGCATGCTCAACTTCAACAATTTTGCAGTTAGGAAACTTTTCTTTATTGTTTAATATAATTTTCGTAACCTTGTCCTGCTTATCAAATAAAAGACCAATACGATATCCAGGTTTAATTTCAACTACCTCTGGGTCTTCACCAGCCATTCGGACAAATCCACCAATCGGTAATAGACGAATGGTATATGTTGTCTCTCCTTTTTTATGGGAGAATACCTTTGGGCCCATACCAATAGCAAATTCCCGACATAGAATTCCTGCTCTTTTCGCAAAGATAAAATGACCTAATTCATGGAAAAAGACAAGTGCACCAAAAATTACTATAAAGGCAATAACTGTACTCAAATTTTAAAACCACCTTTTTTAAGGATAGGGGAGAATCATCAAACATTGTTACTGTCACTTCCGCTTTCCTTACAGAAGAGATTGTACATACTGTCTTGTTTCTTTATCTACCTCTTGTATAACAGCTAGGCTAGGGTGCTCTATGGTTTGATGAGTGCTTAATGCCTTTTCTATTAATTCTTCAATTTGAAGGAAACGAATCTTCCCATCTAAAAAGGCTGCAACTGCCGCTTCGTTAGCTGCATTTAAAACCGTTGGCATTGTTCCGCCTTTTTTACCTGCCATATACGCAAAGTGTAGACAACGAAACCTCTCAAGATCCATTTCCTGAAAATGCAATTTCCCAATTTGGGCCAGATTCAATCGATTTGCCGTAGAAAGCGGCAAACGATCTGGATAGGTGAGTGCAAATTGAATCGGCACTCTCATATCTGGTGTTCCAAGCTGGGCGATGATACTACTATCATGAAACTCAACCATGGAATGGATGATACTCTCCTTATGAAGGAGAACATCTATTTTATCATAAGGAATATCAAACAGCCAGTGAGCCTCAATCACTTCAAGCCCTTTATTCATCATGGTAGCCGAATCTATTGTAATTTTGGCTCCCATAGACCAATTTGGGTGGTTTAATGCTTCCTGAACCGTAACATTTTCCAACTCGCTTCTTGTACGATCACGGAAACTGCCACCTGAAGCAGTCAAAATTAATTTCTCAATATTTTTCGCCTTTTCCCCTTGAAGAGCTTGGAAAATTGCGGAGTGTTCACTATCAACTGGAAGAAGTGTTACTTGATTTCTTTTAGCTGCATCCATTACTAAGTGACCGGCAGTAACAAGCGTCTCTTTATTCGCAATGGCGATGGTTTTTCCGCATTCAATCGCTTGTAAAGTTGGATTGAGCCCCACACTTCCTAGAACGGCATTCACTAGAATATCCGCCTTTTCATAAACCGCTGTTTCGATTAATCCCTCTGGACCAAAGGTAAATTTAATGTGAGGGAATTCTGCTTTTAATGTAAGATAATCACTTTTGTTTTGTACAGAAACAAGCTCAGGTTGAAATTCACTAATCATTTTTCTTGCCAACTCAATATTTTTCCCAATAGATAGAGCAGCTAGTTTAAATTCTGTTGGGTGCTCACGAATAACATCCAGTGTTTGTGTACCGATTGACCCGGTAGCTCCCAATAAACTAATTGTTTTCAATAATGTCAACTCCTAAAAAATAAAACGCATGCACCTACACCCACAGGTGAAAAAAGTGCAATAACGGCCAAACAAATAATAAACTATCAAATCGGTCTAAAATACCACCATGACCAGGTAATATATTTCCTGAATCTTTTACGTTAAAATGGCGCTTAAATGCAGATTCCACTAAATCACCAATTTGTCCAAAAACTGATAGAGCGACTGTAATTCCTATTAAAGATGCATGAATATCGGTGAATAGTACAAATAGAACGGAGACAATGACTGCACATAGGACTCCCCCTATAGAACCTTCAACGGTCTTATTAGGACTAATTTCAGGCCATAGTTTTCTTTTACCCAATGCCTTCCCAATAAAGTAAGCACCAGAATCAGTTGCCCAAATCATAAATAAGGAATACAAAATAAAAACAAGTCCGCCCTCTTGCCTTGTCTCAAAGAAAAAGTAGAAACCAATTCCTACGTATAGGGCAGAGAGTATGGAGAAAGAAACGTCTTCAAAGGTAAAGCGATTTTTTGTAATTACTGTATACGTCAATAATAAGAGAATTAATGCGATCCCAATTTCAGTTTTTGAATAATAGAAGGTTTGTATGACTTCAGAATACTCTTTTTCAGGGAAAAGCAGGACCCATAGAAAAAGTACCGAAAGGAATCCGTGAACAGAAAAAATCGAAAGGTTTTTCATTTTTAGCAGTTCATATAACCCGATGGTAGCTAAAAAGTATGTTAATAAAACAAGAGGAAATCCTCCATAAAATACAATAGGCAAAAATAATGCCGCTGCTACGACTCCTGTGATAATTCTTTGCTTCATCTAATAGTTCAACACCTTTTGCTCAAGTGACGGTTAAGGGTAATATGCTTAACCAGCCTTGGCTAAATTTCACATTATAAAATGCCGCCAAACCTACGCTGCCGCTTTTGAAATACTTCTATTGCTTCTAGTAAGTGCTCCTCACTGAAATCCGGCCATAATACATCCGTAAACCAAAACTCTGAGTAAGCTAATTGCCATAGCATAAAATTACTCAAGCGGATTTCTCCACTTGTTCGAATTAAAAGGTCCGGATCTTTGTATTCAGAGGTCATAAGATAGGATGAAAAAACATCCTCATTTAGATCAGTCTCATTTAGTATTCCATTCTTACTATCATTTAAGACCTGTTTGACTGCATCTATTATCTCCGCCCTGCTGCCATAGTTCAGCGCAAAGTTTAATACTAGTCCATTATTATCTTTTGTTTCTTCTATAGCTTTTTCAATTGCATGCAGTGTATGTACTGGAAGCTGACTTTTATATCCAATCATTTTCACTTGAACATTATTCTCAACTAACTCAGGGAGAAAGGTACCTAAAAATTCTTCAGGCAGACGCATAATATATTCTACTTCGTTTTTAGGACGTTTCCAATTTTCAGTTGAAAAAGCATATAAGGTGAGCGTCTTCACTCCAAGTTTATTTGCCAGCATGGTTGTTTTACGAACCACTTTCATTCCTTCATGATGACCGGCAACACGTGGTAACGCCCGCTTCTTAGCCCAGCGTCCATTGCCATCCATGATGATCGCAACATGCTCGGGTACAGGTTGTTTTTTTACTTCTTCAATTTTATCTCGGAGTGTGGAAGAATGTTCTTTTTTCTTCCCAAGCCTAAATTTATTAAACATAGCAATGCTCCTCAATTAATTAATCGTTGCCTCCGATTGTTTATGTAAAGGTAAACAAGGTTACATGCTTTTATCATACCAAAAAAGCAAAAAGATATCTCTAATAAATAACTTATGTAAAATAAAAGGAATTAAGAATAATGTTCAGAAAACATTTTCGGGTCATCCTACAAGATGGTTTTGTTAAACTTGTCTGTTGATCTCCGCTCCAGACACTTCGCTTTCCGTGGGTGTTTCGGCGAGCCTCCTCGGCGAAACGCGCCTGCGGGGTATACCCTGAACCATACTCCCAAAGGAGTCTTCGTGCCTTCCGATCCAATCAACAGTTTTTTGTAAACCAACATCATTCTTTAACTCAGCCTATAAGATAAAAATACCCCTAAATAGTGAAAAAACCCCCTAAAAAAAGAGGGTTCACTCTCACATTTAAACTTCCAAAATTTCTTTTTCTTTATCTTTCGTGATTTGGTCGATTTTTTGAATATATTCATCTGTAAGCTTTTGAATGTCATCGGAATAACCACGAAGTGCATCTTCAGTGATTTCACCATTTTTCTCGAGCTTCTTAAGATCATCGTTTCCATCACGGCGAATATTTCGGATGGCAACTTTTGCTTCTTCTGATTCTTTTTTCACTACTTTTACAAGCTCTTTACGGCGCTCTTCTGTCAACTGTGGGATAGCAATACGAATAATTGACCCATCGTTTGATGGATTTAAACCTAAGTCGGATTTAAGGATTGCTTTTTCAATATCACCGAGAATTGATTTATCATAGGGTTGAATAACAAGTAGTCTAGCTTCTGGAGTAGAAATACCAGCCACTTGATTGACAGGTGTTGGCGCACCATAATAATCAACAGTAATGCGATCGAGCAAGGATGCACTTGCTCTCCCAGCACGGATACTAGCAAGCTCACGTGTATAAGATTGAATTGCTTTTGTCATACGATCCTTCGTAGTAGCAATAACTTGTTTTGGCATTTAATTTTTCCCCCTAACAACTGTTCCAATTTTTTCACCCATAACGGCTTTTTTAATATTCCCCTGCTCCATAATTGAGAAAACAATAAGTGGGATATCATTATCCATACATAAGGAAGATGCAGTTGAATCCATAACAGCTAATCCTTCCTTTAGTACATCTAGGAATGAAAGATCTTCATACTTTGTAGCATTTGCATCGATACGTGGATCTGCAGAATATACACCATCGACATTATTTTTAGCCATTAGAATCACTTCAGCATCAATTTCAGCGGCTCTTAATGCTGCTGTTGTGTCTGTAGAGAAGTATGGATTCCCTGTTCCAGCCGCAAAAATAACTACACGTTTCTTTTCTAAATGTCTAATCGCACGACGTCTAATGTACGGTTCTGCAACCTGACGCATTTCAATGGAGGTTTGTACCCTTGACTCAACCCCTAAATTCTCTAAGCTGTCTTGTAAAGCCAGAGAGTTCATAACAGTTGCAAGCATACCCATATAATCAGCGTTCGCTCGATCCATGCCCATCTCACTGCCGATTTTTCCACGCCAAATGTTTCCCCCGCCTACGACAACAGCTACCTCTACTCCAAGTTCTGCAATTTCTTTTACTTGGATGGCAATCGATTTGATTACAGAAGGTTTAATACCAAAGCCAGAATCACCACCAAGTGCTTCTCCGCTCAATTTCAATACTACGCGTTTGTACTTAGGACCGATCATATAAACCTCCGTATGTAAATTTATTCAGCATTAGCGCACAGTCTGCACTACTGCTATACATTATTTATTCTTGTCTTGAAAAATAGGGAACACACTGTGTCCCCTATTTAAAAACCTATTTCAGTAACATTCCCTTAAAGCTTGTTTGTTCTCAAACAAGAGAATATTTGACTATTGTTTATTTACTTGGTTCATAACTTCTTCAGCGAAGTTATCTTCTTTTTTCTCGATGCCTTCTCCTACTTCGTAACGAACGAATTCGCGAACAGTTGCACCTTTAGATTCAACAAATTGACGAACCTTTTGGTCTGGGTTTTTAACGAAAGTTTGATCAAGTACACAAACATCTTCAAAGTACTTGCCAAGACGACCTTCTACCATTTTAGCAACGATTGCTTCTGGCTTGCCTTCATTAAGAGCTTGTTGAGTTAATACTTGACGCTCACGCTCTACTTCTTCTTGAGAAACTTGATCACGAGAAACGTATTTTGGTCTTAATGCAGCGATGTGCATAGAAACATCTTTAGCAGCGTCTGCATCTGTAGTACCTTCAAGTACTGTTAATACGCTGATACGTCCACCCATGTGAAGGTATGCACCAAACGCATCATTATCAGTTTTAGAAACAACTGCAAAACGACGAAGTGAAAGTTTTTCACCAATTTTAGCAATTGAAGAATTGATGTGATCCGCTACAGTTGCACCGTTTTCCATTGTTTGAGCAGATGCTTCTTCAACAGTAGCTGGTTTGTTTTTAAGAAGGTGTTCAGCAAGTTCCTTAACAAGTGCTTGGAACGCATCGTTCTTTGCTACGAAGTCTGTTTCAGAGTTTACTTCAAGAATAACTGCTTCATTTCCATCAACAAGGATAGAAGTTAAACCTTCTGCAGCAATACGGTCTGCTTTGTTTGCAGCCTTTGCAATTCCTTTTTCACGTAAGAAATCAATTGCTTTTTCCATATCACCATTTGTTTCTGTTAAAGCTTTCTTACAATCCATCATACCAGCGCCAGTTTTTTCACGTAGTTCTTTAACCATTTGAGCAGTAACTGCCATAATTAACTTCCTCCTTTAAATACTATGTACTATATTCATATCTTAGCCATTGTTAGTCAAGATAAACCTACTTTAAAAAAAGGTGATAAAGGGTGCTCCCTCTTATCACCTTTTTAATTTTAACGCTTCAATTAATTAAGCAGTAACTTCTTCGCCTTGTTTTGCTTCAAGGATCGCATCTGCCATTTTACCAGTTAAAAGCTTAACCGCACGAATTGCATCGTCGTTTGCAGGAATTACAACGTCGATTTCGTCTGGATCACAGTTAGTATCAACAATACCTACGATAGGAATGTTTAACTTCTTAGCTTCAGCAACTGCGATACGCTCTTTACGAGGGTCGATAATGAATAGTGCATCTGGAAGTTGCTTCATATCTTTAATTCCGCCTAAGAACTTCTCAAGACGTTCTTGTTCTTTCTTTAATTGAACAACTTCTTTCTTAGGTAATACTTCGAAAGTTCCGTCTTCAGACATTCTTTCGATATCTTTTAAACGGCCAATACGCTTTTGGATTGTTTCAAAGTTTGTTAGTGTACCACCTAACCAACGTTGGTTAACATAGTACATACCAGAACGAGCTGCTTCTTCTTTAACAGAATCTTGAGCTTGTTTCTTTGTACCAACAAAAAGGACTGTTCCGCCGTTACCAGCAAGATCCTTTACCCAGTTGTATGCTTCTTCTACCTTCTTAACTGTTTTTTGAAGGTCGATGATGTAGATACCGTTACGCTCTGTGAAGATGTATTTCTTCATTTTTGGGTTCCAACGGCGAGTTTGGTGTCCGAAATGTACACCAGCTTCAAGCAATTGCTTCATTGAAATAACTGACATGTTTGTTTCCTCCTAATGGTTTTGATTTCCTCCGCTCCTATCATTTTTAAACAGAAACTGTTTTAAACAGCACCATCTGTTTAAATCAACGAGCGTGTGTATTAACACCATGAAATAATATAGCACATGTACAAACAACAATCAAGTATACTTTTAAAAAAAGAATCTCCAGGCTTACACCTGGAGATTTATTCTTAGTTAGATCTTAATTTATCAAGTTCAACAAGAAACTTATCATTTAAGACTTTGATATACGTACCTTTCATACCAAGGGAACGTGATTCAATTACCCCTGCACTTTCAAGCTTTCTTAGTGCATTTACGATAACAGAACGTGTAATTCCAACGCGGTCAGCAATTTTCGATGCAACTAACAAGCCTTCATGACCATTAAGTTCTTCGAAAATATGTTCAATTGCTTCAAGCTCACTATATGATAATGAACTAATTGCCATTTGAACGACAGCTTTGCTTCTAGCCTCTTCTTCGATTTCTTCTGATTTTTCACGTAAAATTTCCATACCTACTACAGTCGCACCATACTCACCAAGGATTAAGTCATCATCATGGAACTTCTCTTGCAATCTTGCAAGGATTAATGTACCAAGACGTTCTCCCCCACCGATAATTGGAACGATTGTTGTTAGACCTTCACGGAATAAATCTCTATTTTCTACAGGGAAAGCTGTATATTGACTTTCAATATCCAAGTTTGAAGAAGTTTCTTGAATATTGAATAGTCCCTTTGTATATTCTTCAGGAAATTGGCGGTCCTCAAACATTTTCTTCATTCTTTCGTTTTCAATTTGTTGATAAATTGAAAAACCAAGAAGTTTTCCGCGTCGGCTTACAATGTAAACATTCGCTTCAATCGTTTCACTTAATGTCTCAGACATTTCCTTGAAGTTCACAGGTTTTCCTGCTGCCTTTTGCAATAATACATTAATCCGTCTAGTTTTTGTAAGTAAATCCATCTGTTTCTTCCTCCTAATTGACTACAACCATTATTAAATTTTTAAATTAAACTATTTCAGTTTCTTATAGGATAAATTGACTTAAGTCTTTATTTTTAGAAATAGCCCCTAGTTTTTCATCCACATATTGCGGTGTGATGGTAACCTTCTCCATCGTGATATCTGGAGCTTCGAATGACAAATCTTCTAAAAGCTTTTCTAAAATTGTATGAAGTCGTCTTGCACCGATATTGTCTGTGTTTTGATTCACATCATAGGCTACTTCTGCGATTCTACGAATAGCATCGTCAGAAAATTCAATTTGTATACCTTCTGTTTCCAATAATGCTTGATATTGCTTAATTAATGCATTATCCGGCTCGATTAAAATCCTAAAGAAGTCATCAACTGTGAGTTTTGTTAATTCCACACGAATTGGAAAACGTCCTTGAAGTTCAGGAATTAAATCAGAAGGTTTCGCCATGTGAAATGCCCCAGCAGCAATAAATAAAATATGATCAGTTTTAATTGAGCCATATTTAGTTACCACCGTTGAGCCTTCTACGACTGGAAGGATATCTCGTTGGACACCCTCGCGTGATACATCAGCTGATGAACCGCCTGAATTCTTGCTGGCTATTTTATCAATTTCATCGATAAAAATAATTCCCGTTTGTTCAGCACGATATATAGCCTCTGAAGTTACTTCATCCATATCGATAAGCTTGGAGGCTTCTTCACTGGTTAAAACCTTCCTTGCTTCTCTAACAGTAAGTTTTCTTTTCTTGCGTTTTTTTGGCATAAAGCTGCTGAGTGCATCTTGCATATTCATACCCATTTGTTCAATACCGGAACCTTGAAGCATATCAAACATAGAAGGAGCTTGTTCCTCTACTTCTACCGTTACAATTTCTTCCTCTAATTGACCAAGGGCCAATTTTTCTTTGACAATTTTGCGTTTTTCTTGAACAGAATAATCCTCTTGTGGTGCTTCCTGTTCAGTTGAGGAGTTTCCTCCCCCAAATAACATTTCTAACGGGTTTTTATATCCTGTCGATTTTTTAGCGGATGGAACAAGTAAATCAACAAGACGGCTGTTAGCATTTTCCTCTGCCCGTTCTTTGACACTTTGCATTCGATCTTCTTTAACCAATCGAACAGATGTTTCCGCAAGATCTCTGACCATTGATTCAACATCACGGCCGACATATCCAACCTCAGTGAATTTAGTCGCTTCCACTTTAATAAACGGTGCACCAACAAGCTTGGCAATTCTTCGAGCAATTTCTGTTTTTCCAACACCCGTTGGACCGATCATTAAAATGTTCTTCGGAATGACCTCGTCGCGAAGCTTTTCACTCAATAATCCTCTTCTATAGCGATTTCTTAGCGCCACAGCAACTGCCTTCTTAGCATCCTTTTGTCCAATAATATATTGATCAAGTCTTTCGACGATTTGACGGGGGGTTAAATTATTGGTATTGGCTTTTCCCATTATTCGGTCTCCTTCCCGTTATAGCTCTTCAACGATAATGTTGTGGTTTGTATACACACATATTTCTGCAGCTATTTCTAAAGAAGCTTTTGCTATTTCTTTTGCAGTTAGATGGTCACCAGCATATTTTTTAAGTGAGCGTCCTGCAGCAAGCGCGTAATTTCCACCTGATCCAATCGCAAGGATTCCATCATCCGGCTCGATGACTTCACCGGTGCCAGACACTAATAGTAAGTTTTCACGGTCCATCACAATGAGCATGGCTTCAAGCTTCCTAAGAACCTTATCACTTCTCCACTCTTTAGCCAATTCAACTGAAGCTCTTTGTAAATTCCCATTAAACTCCTCTAATTTGCCTTCAAACAACTCAAACAAGGTAAATGCATCAGCTACAGAACCAGCAAAACCTGCTAACACTCTACCATTAAATATCTTTCTTACTTTTCTTGCAGTGTGCTTCATCACTACCGCATTACCAAATGTTACTTGACCATCACCAGACATCGAGCATTGACCATTATGATGAATCGCAAATATTGTTGTTGCATGAAATTGGTTCATTTAGAAGACCTCCTATAGGAGTATTTTACGTTTACAGACAAATAAGATAAATGTATGTAACCATTACAAATCCATATGAAAAACAATATATATTTATGCCCTTGGATGATGGGCCATATACGATTTCTTCAAGTGTTCATTGGTCACATGGGTATACACTTGTGTTGATGATAAAAAGGCATGGCCTAACAATTCTTGAACTGACCTTAAATCTGCACCATTATTTAATAAATGAGTGGCAAAGGAATGTCTTAGCTTATGCGGATGAATACTTGAATCTAAAGCAGATTTCTCAATCATTCGATTTAATACTTTTCTTGTTCCCCTGGTTGTTAGTGGCCCACCACGGTTATTAACAAATAAAGCCTCAACTGATTGATTGCCTGCTAAAAGTTTTTTTCTGCCATCGTTTATGTACAAGTCTAATGCATGACACGCTTGACTTCCGAAAGGAACATAGCGTTCTTTATTACCTTTCCCATGAACCAAAACAGTCGATAAGTAAAAATCAAGATCTTTTAAACGAATTTGACAGCACTCACTGACACGAATTCCTGTTCCATATAATAGCTCAAGCAATGCTTTATTCCTTTGTCCTAAAGCCGTTTCTGTTTCACAAGAATTAAATAGAAGTGTGATTTCATTTTCATAAAAGAATTGAGGAAGCCTTTTTTCAATCTTTGGTGTCGTTAAAAGCGTAAATGGATTACTTTCTACGTATTGCTCCCGAAGCAAAAATTTATAGAAACTTCTTAGTGCAGATATTTTTTTAGCAACCGTTTTTCTTGCAAGATTTTTATCATATAATCTGGTAAGGTAAAGTCTGGCATCATGATATTGAACCTTTTCGACTTCATTTATAGCTTGCTCAGCCATGAACGTAAAGAAATCACTGATATCATGTTGATAATGTTCAATTGTATATTTTGAATAATTACGTTCCATTTGTAAATACTCAAGGAATAACTTTAAGAAAACATTCACATTTGTCATAAAATTCACCTCACAAGGGCTACTAAATCGTAACACACTTCCATAGCCCTTGCAATAAATTTTACAAAACTTTCACAAAGTTCTGAATTGTGTCTAACGCCCGGTTTGCATGCTGTAAATTTCTTTCTTGCTTCCCTCTGATTTTAACTGGAAGTTCCGGAAATAATCCGAAATTCGCGTTCATCGGCTGGAAGTTTTTCGGATTGGCAGTTGTAATATAACGAGCCATGCTTCCAATAGCTGTTTCAGCAGGAAACTCAATTGTTTCCATTCCTTGAACCATCCGTGCTGCATTAATTCCAGCAATCAATCCACTTGCAGCTGATTCCACATAACCCTCTACACCCGTCATCTGACCAGCGAAGAATAAATCTTCTCTGTTTCGGAATTGATAAGTTGCCTTAAGGACCTTTGGCGAATTAATAAAGGTATTGCGGTGCATAACGCCAAAGCGGATAATTTCAGCATTTTCAAGGCCCGGAATTAATTGAATGACCTCTTTTTGTGCTCCCCACTTTAAGTGTGTTTGAAATCCAACAATATTAAACAAAGTTCCTGCTGCATCATCTTGACGAAGCTGTATGACTGCATAGGGTCTTTTCCCCGTCTTAGGGTCTTCCAAACCCACTGGTTTTAATGGACCAAATAGCATGGTCTTTTTCCCTCTGGCTCCCATCACTTCAATTGGCATGCACCCTTCAAAAAAGATCTCTTTTTCAAATTCCTTTAAAGGTACTGTTTCTGCAGAAATGAGTGCTTCGTAAAAACGGTTAAATTCTTCTTCAGTCATTGGACAGTTAAGATAAGCCGCTTCTCCCTTATCATAGCGGGATTTTAAGTATACCTTGTCCATGTTAATGCTTTCTTTTTCAATAATTGGAGCAGCTGCATCATAGAAATAAAGATATTCCTCACCAGTTAGGTTCTTTAGTTGTGCAGAAAGCTCAGCACTTGTTAGTGGCCCCGTCGCAATTACGGTTGGACCCTCTGGTATGGCTGTTACCTCTTCGTTTATAACCGTTACATTTTCGTGATTCTTCACTAATTCAGTAACCTTTGCTGCAAATTCATGCCTGTCTACCGCCAAGGCACCCCCTGCTGGAACGGAACAAGCATCTGCTGCTGCAATGATGACGGAATCTAGCTTTCTCATTTCTTCTTTAAGTACACCGACTGCATTTGTTAATGTATTGGCTCGCAAAGAATTACTACAAACTAATTCTGCAAATTTATCCGTGTGGTGTGCTGGAGTTTGCTTTACAGGACGCATTTCATAAAGACGGACCTTTACACCTCGCTTTGCGATTTGCCATGCCGCTTCACTCCCAGCTAAGCCTGCTCCTACTACGTTAATGGTGAAATCTTTCATATATAAACCTCCTGATTATATGCTGCTATTACTTTTATATCCAATTTTGCTAAGTAAAAAGCATATAACTTTACCATTCCCTCAATTAAGTCCATCTTGCATTGTACTATACGAATTAAAAACAAAAAAGTTTTTTATTTCACAAATAAAAAAAGAGTGGGATTTTCCACTCTTTTAACTCTGCTGTTCTTCTTTATAATCACATTCCGTACATTGTACCTGTACGCCTTTTTTCAATTTCTTCTCAACTAAAAGTCCTTCACACTTTGGACAAGGTCTTGGCAGTGGTTTATCCCAAGAGATGAATTCACATTCTGGATATCTGGTACAACCATAAAAAATTCTCTTTTTCTTACTCTTACGCTCAACCACCTGTCCCTCTTTACAAGTAGGACACTCCATACCTATTTCCTTCACGATTGGCTTTGTGTTACGACAATCTGGAAAATTGCTGCATGCCATAAATTTTCCGTAGCGTCCCATTTTAAACACCATTGGGCTGCCGCAGATTTCACAGTCTTCACCTGCTGGCTCATCTTTAATTTCTACAGACTGCATTTCTTGTTCTGCTTTTTTCAGATGGGTTTCAAAGTCTTGATAAAATTCATCAATAATTTGGACCCACTGTACTTTTCCATCTTCAATATTATCCAAATCTTGTTCCATCTTAGCTGTAAATTCTACATCTAAAATATCAGGGAAAAACTCAACCATTAATTCATGAACGATTTCACCCAGCTCTGTCGGGACAAATCGTTTATTGTCCAATGCCACATAGCCACGCTTTTGGATCGTATCTAGAGTAGGGGCATAAGTAGATGGTCGGCCGATACCCAATTCTTCAAGCGTTTTCACTAGCCTTGCCTCTGTGTATCTTGGTGGCGGCTGCGTAAAATGCTGCTTAGGTTCGATGTCTTTTTTAAAGACCTCATCCCCTTCTTTTAAATCAGGCAACATTTTATCCGGGCCTTCTACCTGATCATCTGTTCCTTCTACATATACCTTCATGAAACCCGGAAATTTAATTTTAGAGCCAGTTGCACGGAAAAGAACATTCCCATTTTGCAAATCTACACTCATGGTATCCATGACAGCCTGTGCCATTTGACTGGCTAAAAAACGCTCCCAGATTAATTTATATAGACGGAGTTGATCACGAGAAAGAAAATCCTTCATGCTATTCGGATCCCTTAAAGTGCTCGTTGGGCGAATGGCCTCGTGGGCATCTTGAGCATTCGTCTGTTTTTTCTCTTTTCTTTGGTCATCTTTTAAAAAGTTTTCCCCATATTCTGCTTTAATATATTCAGCCGCTTCAGCTTGAGCAACTTCTGAAATTCTAGTGGAATCTGTTCTCATATAGGTAATGAGACCAACCGTTCCCTCTTTTCCAAGCTCAATCCCTTCGTACAGCTGCTGGGCAAGCATCATAGTTTTCTTTGCCCTAAAATTAAGCTTCCTTGCAGCTTCCTGTTGTAATGAGGAAGTAATAAATGGTGGTGCAGGATTTCTTCTTCTTTCTTTTTTTGTAACAGACACCACTTTAAATTTATTGTCTTCTAATTGTTGCAAGATCGCTTGAACATCTTGCTCTGAACTTAACTCTGTTTTCACTTTTCCAACAAGGGAATGGAAGGACGCATTAAAATGGTTTTTCCCTTTTAAGAACTCTCCATCAATCGTCCAGTACTCCTCGGGAGTAAACGCTTTAATTTCATTTTCTCTATCAATGATTAAACGGACCGCAACTGACTGAACACGTCCTGCACTTAATCCTTTTTTTACTTTCTTCCATAATAGCGGACTGATATTATAGCCTACAAGTCGATCTAAAACCCTTCGTGCCTGCTGTGCATCAACAAGGTCCGTATTAATCGGGCGAGGATGTTTGAAAGACTCCTTGATTGCCTCTTTGGTAATTTCATTAAAAACCACACGGCAATCTGAATGAATATCTACATCCAAACTGTGAGCCAAGTGCCAGGCAATTGCTTCCCCTTCGCGATCGGGGTCGGCTGCAAGAAAGACTTTTTTTGCTTTTTTGGCTGCTGTTTTTAAGTCTTTCAATACAGGACCCTTGCCCCGGATTGTAATGTACTTTGGTTCAAATCCAGTCTCCGGACTGACTCCCATCTGGCTTCTTGGTAAGTCTCGAACATGTCCCATGGATGCTTTTACTTTATATTTATTTCCTAAATATCGTTCAATTGTCTTCGCTTTTGCAGGTGATTCTACGATTACTAGAAAATCTGCCATTCATTATCCTCCTTAAGAGGGAAAGTGTGAAAGCGCCTTGATATACTTTACAAAACTGCCCTATCCCAATATTAATCCATTTATATGGTAATGATGTTTATTTTTACACTATCCATTTTTTTCGAACTTCTGTTGGAAAATGTATAACATATTAGAAATTATTGCAACCTTTTTTAGCTAATTTCTCCATTTAATCAAAAAAAACCTGCATAATCTCCCACTTTTATTCCCAATATTGCCTTTTTACATAGAGTTTTATCTAATTTCTTCTAAAATATCCTCCGCACTTGTCACAAGTTTTGCCCCCTGTTGAATAAGCTCATTTGCTCCTGCTGAGAAGGGATTGTAAATACTACCAGGTAACGAGAATACATCACGACCTTCATTAACTGCATAATTCGCAGTGATCAACGAACCACTTTTTCGTTTTGCTTCTATAATAAAGGTACCGCGGGATAGTCCGCTAATAATTCGATTCCGAAATGGAAAATGCCATCTAAGCGGTTTTGTGTCAGGTGGATATTCTGAAACAATTAATTGTGATCTCATCATCTCTAACGCAAGATTCATATTTTCTTTTGGATATATATGATAGATTCCACCAGCGATAACAGCTATTGTTTTTCCTCCATTTTTAATGGAAAATTCATGGGAGTAGGCATCAATTCCTTTTGCTAACCCACTTACAATCAGCACACCCTTATCAATTAATTGAGGAAATATAGATTTGATCGCATTCCTTCCATATTGAGTAGCCTGACGTGAACCTACTACCGCAAGCTTTGGCTCATAGTTTAACAGTGAAAGATCCCCCTTTGCAAATAAAGCCCAAGGCGGCTGGTATATTTCCTTTAAATATTGTGGGTACTGTTCATCAAAAATGGTAATTACGTTAATATCATTGGTTTCGTATTGGCGGATTTGGTCATGAATGAATTCGAAAGGAGGAGTAAGATTAACTGAGTTAGGAGTCATGATTTCGCGGCTAAGATATGGAAGGGTGCTGTCTTGCTGAGTAAGGTGAGCAGGTATTCGGGAGAGGTTTTGTAGGGTGGGATCTTTTTTTAATATTTGAAAGATGTTGTTCCACGAGAAATTTGGATAGTGAAGCAAATGAATTAATTTTTCTTTAAAGTCGTCCATGTAATACATACCTCCAGAATTGTTTTTTAACAAAAGAGAAATAGCCCCTCTATGATGAGAGACTATTTCTGAATATCTAGGATGTATATTTTTTAATGCGTTTTACACTTTTCGTATAGACCTTGTTCTTTTAGAACTTCAATTAATGTTTCACCCATTACAGATGGAGTATCAGCTACTTTAATTCCACACTCGTTCATCACACGGATTTTTTCGTCAGCTGTTCCTTTTCCACCTGAAATGATTGCACCAGCATGGCCCATGCGCTTTCCAGGAGGTGCAGTACGTCCGCCGATGAAGCCAACAACTGGTTTCGTCATGTTAGCTTTTACCCATTCAGCAGCTTCTTCTTCTGCTGTACCACCAATTTCACCAATCATGATGACAGCATATGTTTCAGGATCTTCATTGAATGCCTTTAAAACATCGATAAAGTTCGTTCCATTCACTGGGTCTCCACCAATACCTACAGCTGTTGTTTGACCAATTCCAGCTTGTGTTAATTGGTGTACAGCTTCGTAAGTTAATGTTCCAGAGCGAGAAACAACTCCAACATGACCTTTTGTATGAATGTATCCAGGCATAATGCCAATCTTACATTCGTCAGCTGTGATAACACCTGGGCAGTTCGGACCAACTAAGCGTGTCTTTTTGCCTTCCATGTAACGCTTCACTTTAACCATATCCAATACTGGGATATGCTCAGTAATACAGATAACAAGATCTAATTCTGCATCGACAGCTTCGATGATAGAATCCGCAGCAAATGGTGCTGGTACATAGATAACAGAAGCATTTGCTCCAGTAGTTTCTACTGCTTCCTTCACAGTATTAAATACTGGTACTCCTTCTACCTCTTGACCACCTTTACCAGGAGAGGTACCGCCTACAATTTGTGTACCATATTCAAGCATTTGTTTTGTATGAAAACGGGCTGTTCCACCAGTAATCCCTTGAACAATTACCTTCGTATCCTTATTAATAAAAACGCTCACGTTAATTCCCCTTTCTGAAGATCCTATTTCACCAATTCAACGATTTTTTGTGCACCGTCAGCCATGGATTCAGCAGCAGTAATGTTGAGACCTGACTCAGCTAAAATCTGCTTACCTAAATCAACATTTGTTCCCTCTAAGCGAACAACAAGTGGAATACTTAGACCAACTTGCTTAGCTGCTTCTACTACACCTTCAGCAATGACATCACATTTCATGATTCCGCCGAAGATATTAACAAAAATACCTTTTACGTTTGGATCTGAAAGGATAATTTTAAATGCTTCAGTTACTTTCTCTGCTGTAGCACCGCCCCCAACATCAAGGAAGTTAGCAGGGTCGCCGCCGTAATGTTTAACAATATCCATTGTCGCCATAGCTAAGCCTGCACCGTTAACCATACAGCCGATGTTGCCGTCTAATGCAATATAGCTTAGGTCATATTTAGATGCTTCGATTTCTTTTGGATCTTCTTCTTCAAGATCACGATAGGCTAAAACGTCATTTTGGCGGTATAATGCATTGGAATCAAAGTTTAATTTAGCATCCAATGCCATTACCTTACCGTCACCTGTAACAACTAGTGGGTTAATTTCAGCAATAGAGCAGTCCTTTTCGATGTATGCACTATATAAGCCCATCATGAACTTAACTGCTTGATTAACTAATTCTTTTGGAATATTAATATTAAAAGCGATTCGGCGTGCCTGGAATGGCTGTAAGCCAATCACTGGATCGATTTGTTCTTTGAAAATTTTCTCTGGAGTCTTTTCTGCAACCTCTTCAATCTCTGTTCCGCCTTCTTCAGAAGCCATTAAAACTACACGTGAAGTAGCACGGTCTAATACTAATCCTACATAGTATTCCTTTTTAATATCGCAGCCTTCTTCAATTAACAGGCGTTTTACTTCCTTACCCTCTGGACCTGTTTGGTGTGTTACCAATGTTTTCCCGAGGATCTCACTTGCATATGTACGAACCTCATCAAGGTTTTTAGCAACTTTAACACCGCCGGCTTTTCCCCGTCCACCAGCATGAATTTGCGCCTTAACAACACAAACCTGTGTGCCTAGTTCTTTTGCCGCTTCAACTGCTTCTTCTACAGTGAATGCCACTTTTCCGTTTGGAACCGCTACCCCGTATTTTCTGAGGATCTCTTTCCCTTGATACTCATGGATATTCATTTCCCATCCTCCTATATCATACTCTTCTAAAAATTGACTCCGTTTTCATTTTATATAATGACACTAACCTTGTCCACCATTAAGCAAAAAATTATATTCATTTTAAAAAATTCAAAATAGTATTTGAATATTTCTAGTAATATCAATAGTAAATGTTACCAAAATTTTTTTTGTAAAATAATAAAAAAACAGGCATGCGCCTGTTTACTTAAGTTGAGCAACAAAATCCTTTACGGGTGCAAAACTTTTTCTGTGGTACGGAGTGATTCCACATTGTTGGATGGCTTGAATGTGTTCCTTCGTCCCATAGCCCATATTTTGTTGAAATCCATAAGCCGGATAGCTCAATGAAATTTCTTTCATTAACTCATCTCTTGCTACCTTTGCCACGATAGAAGCAGCTGCTATTGAGATACTTTTCGCATCCCCTTTAATAATGGAATCAGAAGGATATGGGGTATCGAGCTTCATTGCATCAATTAATAGAAAATCTGGCTTTTGATCCAAGGAGGCAACTGCCCCATACATGGCCTTCTTTGTTGCTTCATAAATATTAATCTCATCAATTACATCTGCATGAATCATTGACACGCTATAAGCCAATGCTTCTCGCCTAATTATTTCAGCGTATTCTAGACGTTTTTTTTCAGAAAGCTTCTTAGAATCATCTATACCCGCTAAGAAAAAATTCTCAGGTAGAATAACAGCCGCAGCTACAACTGGCCCAGCAAGTGGTCCTCTTCCGACCTCATCAATACCTGCTATTAATTGAAACCCTTCTTGTCGATATTTCCGCTCGAATTGATTCATTTCAATAAATTTTTCTTGGAGTAGCTTCTCCTGCTCTCTCTGTCTACGCCATTTCTTTATAGATTGTTGCACACCTTTACGGTCATCCTTTTGAATTTCAACAAAGAATGGATCGTCTTCAGTTACGACTGTCGAAAGGTGAGCTCCAATCTCAGCAATTGATTGTTTTTTCATCATTTTCACCTGAGCCTATTTTTTTCGAAAAAGGAAGCCCCCCATAAGGAGAGCCTCTTTGTTATTCGTTATTTTCCTCAACTTGTTGGAAGTCCTTTGGTCGTTCAAGGGTAAGTCGTCCAAATTTTTCAGACCTTATCTCCCTGATCACTAATTCTGCTACTTTATCGTAATCAACCATGCCACCGCCCATTAGACAGCCTCTCAGCTCTCCAATATGGTCAAATAAGGCAACAACATCCTCGGGGATTTCAGTAAGCTTATAACGCTCTTGTAGGCGCACAGGATACGCCCGTTCTAAGAACCTTAGAGTATATACCGTCAAGTCCTGCAGGTTTAATAAGGTATCCTTAATAGCACCAGTAATGGCCAGCTTCATTCCAACCTCTTGGTCTTCAAATTTTGGCCATAAAATACCCGGAGTATCCAGCAGTTCTAATTCTTTACCTACTTTTATCCACTGCTGAGACTTAGTCACTCCTGGCGTATTTCCTGTCTTAGCGATATTTTTTTTAGCCAGTCGGTTGATAAGTGTGGACTTTCCGGCATTAGGAATACCAACAATCATCGCACGTATCGCTCTCGGTCTTACTCCTCTTGCCTTCATTCGGTCAAATTTCTCTTTAAGGATTTCATTTGCCGCTTGGACAATTTGTTTCATACCTTCTCCAGCTTGAGAATTAATCGCTAGTGCTTTTATTCCCTTTTCTGCAAAAAAGGAAATCCACTCCTTCGTCGCTTCTTGATCAGCCATATCTGCTTTATTTAGTAAAACAAGTCTCGGCTTATGCTGGATGATTTCGTCAATCATCGGATTTCTAGAAGAGTATGGTATTCTTGCGTCAACCAATTCAAAAATAATGTCAACTAATTTTAACTTTTCCGTGACCTCTCTGCGAGCCTTGGCCATATGGCCAGGAAACCACTGGATCGTCAAAGCAGCCACCTCCCAAACTATAACTATTTCACTGTAACAATATGTGCGTCATTTAAAGGCCAGTAGACAATGCTTGTCTTACCGATCACCTTGCTCATTGGAACTGATCCAATATGCCTTGAGTCCTTACTGAAACGGCGATTATCTCCCATCACAAACAATTCCCCTTTAGGGACTGTTTTTTGACCAACTGGAGTTTCTTCAAGTGTGAACGAGTCTGTTAATGGACCATCCTGTACTTGTTTCTTATATTCGTCTAAATACGGTTCTTTATACGCTTTTCCATTTACATATAAAGTGTCGTTCTTATACTCAATTGTATCTCCTGGAAGACCAATTACACGCTTAATGTAATCTTTTTTCTCTGGAGCATGAAACACAATGATATCAAATCGCTTTGGCTTTCCAATGTCATAACTAAATTTATTTACAATCATTCGATCTTGATCCTTTAAAGTAGGCATCATTGAAAGGCCATCCACTACTATTGGAGCAAAAAGGAAATACCTAATCACCGCTGCTAAGGCTACAGCAATTAACAAAGCCTTTGTCCATTCCCATAGCTCATTCTTCTTTTTTGTCATAAAATCCCCACCAATCACTAATAAAAAATGTTTTATAAAGCCTATTTTACATAACTTAAACATATTTAACACGATGGGACGTTCTTTTTAACCAAACTTTAATATTTTGTCTAAAAATCAGCAACAAAATCAATCCGATAACTATCATTTACAATCCTTATAATAGTTATGTATAAAAAAAAAGCCTGCCCTAGAGCAAGCTCTTTTCTTTTCATTATTATCGAATTTCTTTAATTCTTGCTTTTTTACCACGAAGGTTACGCAAGTAGTAAAGCTTAGCACGGCGAACTTTACCGCGGCGAATTACTTCTAGCTTCGCAATTTTTGGTGTGTGTACTGGGAAAGTACGCTCTACGCCTACTCCGTAAGAAACTTTACGAACCGTAAAAGTTTCGCTAATTCCACCACCACGACGCTTAATTACAACACCTTCAAACAACTGAATACGCTCACGAGTACCCTCGACAACTTTAACGTGAACACGTACAGTGTCTCCAGGACGGAAAGCAGGAAGATCAGTGCGAAGTTGTTCTTTTGTAATTTCTTCAATCAATTTTTGCATCGTTTTCAACTCCTTCCAACAGACGCTCATGCACATCAATTTCTTTATACCCTGCAGCGGAACATCGTTATAAGACCGCAATCTGATAGGTATCAGTTTAAGTCACAAGAAGTATCATACCATAATTGTTTGAACCTCGCAATACTACTCGTACTCTTTTTTTACTTCTTTTAACCATTTTTCTTGCTCAGGGGTGAGCTCTATTTGCTCCAGCAAATCCGGTCTTCTTAAAAGGGTTCGTCTTAACGCTTCTTTGTTTCTCCATTCCTCGATTAACTTATGATTTCCCGAGAGTAATACCTCAGGCACCTTTAAACCACGAAAATCGGCTGGTCTCGTATAGTGAGGGTGTTCAAGCAGCCCCGTACTGAATGAATCCTTCATATGGGATTCTTGATTCCCTAACACTTCCGGTAATAAACGGACTACACTATCAACAATGACCATTGCACCAAGCTCTCCGCCCGTCAAGACGTAATCACCAATTGAAATTTCATCTGTTACAATATTTTCACGAATTCGCTCGTCATAGCCTTCGTAATGGCCACAAATAAAAATTAAGTGTTCTTCGTTGGACAATTCCTCCGCTTTTCGCTGGCTATAGCGTTCACCCTGCGGGCATAGAAGAATCACACGTGGATTCTTACTGCTCGCTTTTTCTTTGAGAGTTGAAACTGCATCAAAGATGGGCTGTGGCTTTAATACCATACCTGCGCCGCCGCCGTATGGGTAATCATCGACACTTGAATGCTTGTTGTCAGCAAACTCACGAAAATTGACTACATTGTAGTTTACAGCCGATTTCTCCACCGCTTTTTGTAAGATCGATTGACCAAATACCCCGGTGAACATCTCCGGAAATAAGGTGAGAATATCAATCTGCATCATGAAAGTAACCCTTCCATTGGGTCAATTATTATCACTTGTTCTTTTACATCTACTTTCTTCACGACTTCATGGATATAAGGAATGAGAACGTCTTTTCCGCCTTTTCCTTTTACAACCCAAACATCATTTGCACCTGGAGATAAAATATCTGTTACTTTCCCAATTTCTTCTCCTTTGGTGGTTGCTACTAAGCAGCCAATAATTTCATGGTAGTAAAATTCGTCTTCCTCGAGTGCTTCCAGTTGTGATTCAGGTACTTTTAAAATCCCATCTCTGAATTTTTCTACTTCATTGATATTATAAAAGCCCTCAAATGTAAGCAGATCAAAATTTTTATGTTTACGATGGCTCTTAACCGTTAATTCAATAGGAGTGTTTGATTTTGGCATAAATAGATATAATACATTTCCGGTCTTATAGCGCTTTTCCGGAAAATCAGTTTTCGAAATCACTCTCACTTCGCCCTTTATGCCTTGAGTATTTACAATCTTTCCAACATTAAACCATTTTTCCATTAATGTCACCTTCTATCTTATTTCCTTTATTATTCCGTCTTTTATAATAATACAAGGTTGTCTGCTGCCATCTTCCCAAGAGTCACCCACGTTTATTTCCTTGAGGGCTTGAACTTCCTTTTCTTTTATTTCACTACCTAGTGGTAGGATATGTAATTGTTCCATTTGGAACTCAAAAAGCTTCATTTTTTCCTTCCGCATTTGAATCTCTTTTTGAAAATGTTTTTTTAGAGCATCCGGAGAAAAAGTTTTCGTCTTTTCTAGCCGCTTTAGTTCGAACTGTAGCTGATCGCATTCCTTTTGCAACTGCAACAACTTTCCCTGATACTTATCTGAAAGCTGTTGCCGGCTACTTTCGGTTAAAACCTGTTTTACCACAACAGTTTGAATAATTTGCATAGAATTGCCTCCTTCAAGCTTCCGATGTCATCTGCCTTTATACAGCACTTCCGCTTTTCATGATAGCAAAAAAGGGAGGAATGAATCCCTCCCTTTTATCTAGATGCAAAAAGCTATTCACCAATTTCTAGAAAAATTTTCTTCTGTTGTGATGATCCTGCTGCATAAACAACAGTCCTTATGGCCTTTGCAACACGCCCTTGTTTTCCAATCACTTTCCCCATATCAGTTTTGTTAACAGTAAGCTGATAGGTTATGCGGCTGTCATCTTCCATCACGTCAACTTGGACATCTTCAGGAAAATCAACAAGAGGCTTAACAATCGATTCGATTAATTGTTTCATATTAACCTTCGATTACTTGTTTAATTTTGCATTATGGAATTTTTCCATGATGCCTTGGTTTGAGAAAAGGTTACGAACTGTATCAGATGGTTTCGCACCGTCTTTCAACCACTTAAGAGCTAATTCTTCATTGATTTGAACTGAAGCAGGTTGAGCAACCGGATTGTAAGTTCCTACTACTTCAATGTAACGTCCGTCACGTGGAGAACGAGAATCTGCTACAACAATACGATAGAAAGGAGTTTTCTTTGCTCCCATACGCTTTAAACGAATTTTAACTGCCATTTTAAATAAGCACCTCCGAATAGTTTCACACAAGATAGTATAATATCAATACTTTTATAGTTTGTAAAGTGTTTTTTCTTTACATCCATTATTACCAATTTTCTACAGCTTAAAACGGCTTAAATGGGAATTTAAATCCGCCTTTTTTCTTCGCTTTTTGCTGCATACCTGTCATTTGTTTCATCATTTTTTTCATATCTTCAAATTGCTTTAATAAACGATTCACTTCTGTGACAGGACGCCCGCTACCTTTTGCAATCCTGCGTTTGCGGTTTGCATTCAGTATTTCGGGGTTGTTCTTTTCAGCTTTAGTCATCGATTTGATAATTGCTTCCACATGGGATATTTGTTTTTCATCGATTTGAATATTATTCAAACCTTTGATTTTATTAGCACCAGGCATCATTTTCAGCAATTCATCTAATGGACCGAGATTGCGAACCTGACCAAGCTGATCCAGGAAGTCCTCAAGGGTAAACGAAGCTGTACGCATTTTTTGTTCTAACTCTTTAGCTTTTTGTTCATCGACATTTGCTTGAGCTTTCTCAATCAGCGTTAACACATCGCCCATACCTAGAATTCTTGAAGCCATCCGTTCCGGATGAAACGGCTCTAATGCATCCATTTTCTCGCCAAGACCGACAAATTTGATCGGTGTTTGTGTGACAGCACGTATGGAAAGTGCGGCCCCACCTCTCGTATCCCCATCAAGCTTCGTTAAAACTACCCCGGTTAGCCCGAGTTGTTCATTAAAGCTTTGGGCAACATTGACGGCATCTTGACCTGTCATAGCATCAACTACTAGGAAAATTTCATCAGGCTTAGTAAGCTCTTTTATATCTTTGAGCTCGTCCATCAACGCCTCATCAACATGGAGTCGACCAGCCGTATCGATAAGAACGTAATCATTATGTTCTTCTTTGGCCTTCGCAATTGCTTGTCTCGCAATTTCGACAGGACTCACTTGATCGCCAAGTGAAAATACAGGCATGTCTAACTGTTTTCCTAAAGTTTGAAGTTGCTTAATCGCAGCAGGCCTGTAAATGTCGGCTGCTACTAGCAATGGTTTGCGATTATACTTTTTTCGAAGCAAGAGAGCAAGCTTACCAGAGGTAGTTGTTTTACCCGCACCTTGCAGACCTACCATCATAATAACTGTAGGAGGGCGGTTGGATGCAGCTATCTTACTCTGCTCGCCACCCATTAAGGCTGTTAATTCTTCGTTAACGATTTTGATAATCTGCTGCCCGGGAGTTAAACTTTTTAAAACTTCCTGTCCAACAGCTCGTTCACTTACTTTTTTAACAAAGTCTTTAACGACCTTAAAGTTTACGTCTGCTTCTAATAATGCGAGACGAACTTCACGCATCATTTCTTTTACATCCGCTTCAGAGACTTTCCCTTTTCCACGGATCTTTTGGATCGTATTCTGCAGTCGGTCGGCTAATCCTTCAAATGCCATTCATGCCGCCTCCTAATCTAATTTCTCAAGCTCAGCAACTGTTTCTAACATTGCCTGCTTTGAAGGGTTCTCCTCATTAAGCAATTCTTTTAGATGTTTAATTAAATTTGCTCGCTCTTGAAATTTCTGAAATAATAGAAGCTTTTCCTCATATTCCTCGAGCATGGCTTCCGTCCGTTTAATATTATCATAAACGGCTTGACGGCTAACGTCATACTCCTCGGCGATTTCACCAAGAGAATAATCATCTAAATAATAGAGAGACATATAGCTTTGCTGCTTTGGTGTTAACAACGAATAATAAAAATCATAAAGATAATTCATTCGTGTTGTTTTTTCAAGCATGCCAATCCCTCCAATATCATGTTAAGTGAAAAGCCTTTACAAAAGTAGTTTACACAGTCAGCCACTTTCTGTCAAGATAATACCTTTACATCCATTATTCGGTCTTTTCCACCTGATCTGCGAAGAGTCCATAAACATATTTCTCCGCATCAAACTCTTGTAGGTCATCCATTTTTTCACCAAGGCCGACGAATTTAACGGGTATTTTCAATTCATTACGAATAGCAAGAACAATACCGCCCTTCGCCGTACCATCTAGTTTAGATAGAACGATTCCACTTACATCTGTTGCTTCTTTAAAGGTTTTTGCCTGAATGAGAGCATTTTGTCCAGTAGTTGCGTCCAGTACCAAGATGACTTCGTGTGGAGCACCGGGGATTTCCCGTTCAATAACACGCTTCACCTTTTCTAGCTCTTTCATTAAGTTAACTTTGTTCTGCAGACGGCCTGCTGTGTCACAAAGTAAAATATCAGCATGGCGTGATTTAGCTGCTTGTATAGCATCATACATAACCGCTGCCGGATCCGAACCTTCCGCCTGCTTGATGACTTCCACACCAACTCTTTCTCCCCATACCTCAAGCTGCTCGATCGCACCCGCACGGAAAGTATCACCTGCAGCCATCAGGACTTTCTTGCCTTCACTCTTAAATTTATAGCCAAGTTTACCAATTGTAGTAGTTTTACCTACACCATTGACCCCGACAAACAAAATAACAGTTAGACCATTTTCTTGGATATTTAATTCAGAAGATTGCTCTTCTGCACCGTTATAAATGTCTACGAGCTTTTCAGAAATAACACTTTGAACCTCCTGTGGATCTTGGATATTTCTGCGTTTCACTTCCATCTTCAGTTCATCGATTAATTGCATTACTGTATCGAAGCCGACATCTGCCTGGATTAAGATTTCTTCTAATTCTTCAAAAAAGTCTTCATCAACTTTCCGGTATCTTGCAACAAGGTCGTTTACTTTTCCTGAAAAACTGTCCCTTGTTTTCGTTAAACCTTCCCTAAACTTTTCGGTAACGGAATCTGTTGATTTCGTAATTTTCTCTTTAAGCTTTTTAAAAAAACTCATTCGACCACTTCCTTTATACTAAGTTTCAACTAGTTCCTTTGTGTCTTCTAATCGTACTGATACTAGCTTGGATACGCCTGATTCCTGCATGGTTACCCCGTAGAGGACGTCTGCTTCTTCCATGGTTCCTTTACGATGGGTAATCACGATAAATTGCGTTTCTCTGCTATACCGTTTTAAGTATTGGCTAAAACGGTAGACGTTGGCCTCATCCAGGGCCGCTTCCACTTCATCCAGAATACAAAACGGTACTGGTCGGACCTTTAGGATAGAAAATAATAAGGCAATCGCAGTTAAGGCACGTTCTCCACCTGAAAGGAGTCCAAGATTCTGCAACTTCTTCCCAGGAGGCTGTGCTACAATTTCTACCCCTGTGTTTAATAAATCCTCTGGTACAGTTAAGACTAAATCCGCTCTTCCCCCTCCAAATAAAGCACGGAAAGTAGGTTCGAAGTGCTCACGGATTCCATTAAAGGTTTGTTCAAAGCGTTTCTTCATTTCTATGTCCATTTCCTCAATTACCTGGTAAAGTGTATCCTTGGCTTCTTGGAGGTCGGACTTTTGTTCATTTAAAAATTCATATCGTTCAGAGACACGTTCATATTCTTCAATAGCCCCAAGATTTACATTACCTAACTCTTCAATTGCCAGTTTGATAAGCTTAACCTTTTTCCGTGCATCCTCAACCGGAATCGTTAATGGGTATTGATCCTTTGCTCCTTCATATGACAATAAATATTCTTCGCGAAGGTGTGTCAGTCGATTTTCGAGGTCTACATCCAGACGGTTGATTTTTACTTCCTCGTCCTTTAAGACCACAATCATCCCTTTATGAAGTCTCTTCAACTCTTTTGCTTCTATTTCTAGGTCATCTAATACATCTACTAAGGATAATCGTTCCTGTCTCCTTGTAGTAATTAACTGTAAAGTGGCTTCTTTGTCTTGCTGTTTTCTCTTTGCAGCTTCCTCCAGCTGTTCCTCACCCGAGGAGCTATTTGTCATTTCTGATGAAAGCAGACTAAGGTCTTCACTATAAATCGCTAGCTTCTTTTCGGTTTCTTCAAGATCGGTAGCAGTCATTGTCAGCCGTTCTTTAGCATGAGTGAATTGTTCATTTTTAGAAGCAAACTCTACTTTTAAATCATTTATTTCATTTGTCAGCGTTTCTTTTGAGGTTAAATCACTAGTCTTTTGTTCTGTCAATTTAACAATTTGAGCATCCAGTTCGGCAACGTTTACTCCATATTGCTCCAACGCCTTACTTAGTTCTTCTTTACGATTCATTAAACCGTTCTTTTCATCGGTAAACTGACCTTTTTCAAGGTCATATATGGCCAGGCGCTCATTGATATTTTTTACGCCAAGCTCCGCTTCACGCAACTCACCCTTTACTGCCTGTTCGTTTAACCGTAAATCTTCGCCATTTTTTCGAAGTTCATCTAACTCTTGCTCTGATAGTTGAACCTCTTCTTTTAAGGCCTTTACTGTTTTTTCTAAATTAGCCGTTTTTTCCTCCATAATAACCAGCTTGGCTTTTAGATCCTCTAGTTCGCCTTTTCTGGTTAACAGAGAAGATGTCTTTTGTTTTACGGCACCACCAGTCATGGAACCACCAGGATTCACAATATCCCCTTCAAGAGTAACCAAACGACAGCGGTATTGAAGAATCTTAGCCAACTCGTTTGCACCCTTAAGGTCTTTAGTAATGACAACATTACCTAGTAGGTTGTTCATTACTTCAGCGTACCTTGATTCAAATTTCACAAGGCTCGCAGCGGGTCCGACTAACGAAGGATGATTCTGAATTGCAGCTAACTGTGCGGCAGATAAAGGTCTCCCTTTAATAACGCTAAGAGGTAAAAAGGTTGCTCTACCAAAAGAGTTTTGTTTTAAATATTGAATAGCTGCGCGTGCATTTTGCTCATTATCAACAACAATATGCTGAAGAGCACCACCTAACGCTGTTTCCAAAGCTGTTTCATATTCTTTTGGAACGGTTACAAGCTCTGCTACTGCCCCTTCTATCCCCTTTAACTTATGGTCTCGTGCCTTTAATACCTCTTTTACTCCTTGGAAGAATCCAGAATAATCTTCTTCCATCTCTTCAAGCATTTCTTTTCTTGATTTTGCCTGTTGGAGTAGTTGATACGCTTGGTAAAGCATCTTTTCTTGTTTTTCGTAATTATTTTTTACCGTTTCAAGCTTTCTCTGTTGATCACGGAAGGTGCTAACTTGTTCATCCAAATGTTTTTGAATATCTGCTAAAGCAGACTGTATTTCCTCCATTTTGGCTTGAGCCAGCTGCCGTTCTTGAATGTACTTCGTATTCTCTGTGTCCAGTCGCGAACTTTTTCTATCCTGCTGCTCTAACTGTTGGTCAATATATTTCAACTCATTTTTCGCACCAGCTTGCTGGTTTAACAAGTCAATATATTCACTTTTTAAGCTATCAATCTTTTCTTCAATGTTTTCAGAGAAGAGCTGAAGTTTTGCTTGTTTATCCTTTAGCTTCGCTTGTAATGATTGCACCTGTTCACTTAGAACTTTAACAGATTCAGTCTGCATTTCCCGGCTGGTTTTCAGTTGACTGATTCTATCTGTCAGCTCTAAAATGGTAGTCTTTAGCTGTTCTTTATTTTGCGCAGCATTCTTCTTTCGTTCCTTTAGAACTTCCTTACGGCCTTCCAGCTTTTCGAGTTCTTCACTAGCATGAAGCAGAACATTTTGTAAATCAGTAATCGATTCATCAAGCGCAGAAATCCGATCTCTTGTTTCGACTATTTTCGCTTCTTTTACTTGTAAATCGGTAGATAGCTTAAGTTCTTCCTGCTGATGACCTTCTAACTGTTTAGAAAGGTTTTCCCATTTCTGGTGCAAATCTTCAATTTCAAAAACCGTTAAGGCTACTTCTATTTTTTCAAGTTCTTCTTTCTTCTCAAGAAAATCCTTGGCCATCGATGCTTGAATTTTTAGAGGTTCTACCTGACTTTCAAGTTCGTGCAAGATATCATTAACGCGGTTTAAATTATCCTGTGTTTCAAATAATTTCACTTCCGCTTTTTTCTTACGATTCTTATATTTTAAAACACCAGCCGCTTCTTCAAAAATGGTCCTGCGATCCTCGGCTTTACTGTTCAAAATTTCTTCTACTTTACCTTGGCTTATAATTGAAAAAGCTTCTCTGCCCAGGCCAGAGTCCATAAACAAATCAATTATATCCTTTAGCCTGCATGACTGTTTATTAATGAAAAATTCACTATCCCCTGATCGTGAGACCCGTCTTGTTACACTCACTTCATTGTAATCTAGACCAATCCCTTGGTCCTGATTATCCAATGTAAGGGAAACTTCTGCGAAGTTTAGCGCTTTTCTAGTATCACTACCGGCAAAAATGATATCTTCCATTTTGCTTCCTCGTAAAGATTTAGCGGACTGTTCACCTAACACCCAACGGATCGCATCAGTAATATTACTTTTTCCACTCCCATTCGGACCGACTACAGCCGTCACGCCAGGAACAAAATCCACACCAATGCGGTCAGCGAAAGATTTAAATCCAATGATGTCCAACCGTTTTAAAAACATTTCAATATCCTCCCCATGCAACCCGGGATTTCTCCTGCAAACATTTAGTTATTTCTAGGTTGTTTTTGCTTTTAATACGTCCAATGCCATTTGGGCAGCATGTTGTTCCGCTTCTTTTTTCGATCTTCCAGTACCCACACCAAGCTCTTCTCCGTTTAAGGACACTTTTGAAACAAATTCCTTATTATGTGCCGGGCCCTTCTCTAATAGGACCTTGTATTCTAATGTACCAGTTCCATCCCTTTGAATAAGTTCTTGTAATTGACTTTTAAAATCCATCACATGAGAAAAAGCACCTGCATTAATTTTAGGAAAAACAACCTTCTCAAGGAATTCAATCACTTTCTCAATTCCTTGATCTAAATAGAGAGCTCCTATGAACGCTTCGAATACATCAGCTAATAATGCGGGGCGTTCTCGTCCGCCAGTCATTTCTTCCCCTTTACCTAACAAAATGAGGTTGCCAAACTTAAGCTCGTTAGCAAACGAAACTAGCGAAGGCTCACAGACAATTGCCGCTCTAAGCTTCGTTAACTCCCCTTCTGTCATAGTAGGATATTTTTTAAAAAGAAATTGCGAAACAGTTAGCTCTAATACTGCATCTCCTAAAAATTCAAGTCTTTCATTATCTTCGAAAGGCTTCCTGCGATGCTCATTCACATAGGATGAATGAGTAAAAGCTTGCTTTAATAATTTCTCATTTTGCATTGAAATTCCGATTGTCATTTGAAAATCTTTAAATTGATTTTCCTTTGCGCGATTGTTCGAGTCTTTTTCTTTACCATTTTTGCGCATAAAGTCTCCACCTTGCATTTAGTTTACAGACACTTCTTACTATGAGTTTAAAAAAGTTTCTTTGAAAACGCAAAGAAACTTGGCAGATAGTTTTTATCTGCCAAGTTCTATCATACAGAATAAAGCTCCGTTTGAAAACGGAGCTTTGTGAATAAAATCTAACGAGATTACTTACTGCTATTTATGTAATTAACAGCATCACCAACAGTGCTGATTTTTTCAGCATCATCGTCAGAAATTTCCATATCGAACTCATCTTCCAATTCCATTACTAGTTCAACTACGTCAAGGGAATCAGCGCCAAGATCATCTTTAAATGAAGCTTCAAGCTTTACTTGAGACTCATCAACACCTAAGCGGTCAACGATGATTTTTGTTACACGTTCTAATACCTCTGCCATGCTCGTTCACCTCCCCTCAAGCTATTATAGAGTATTTCAATAAAATAATAAATGTAGTTTTTTATTAAAATTAGATTACTATTAAAGAACAGTATCTAATTTATTTACATTACCATTCCACCGTTAACATGGAAGGTTTGACCAGTAATATACGATGAGTCATCAGAAGCTATGAAAGCTGTGATTTTAGCGATATCCTTAGCTTCTCCTAATCTTGCTAATGGGATCTGTTTTAACATTTCCGCTTTTACTTCCTCAGACAATTTATCAGTCATATCCGTAGTAATAAACCCTGGGGCAACTGCATTCACTGTAATATTACGTGAAGCTAATTCCTTAGCCGTTGTTTTTGTTAAGCCAATAACTCCAGCTTTTGCAGCTACATAGTTAGCTTGCCCTGGATTTCCACTAACACCAACTACGGAAGCAATATTTATGATGCGGCCAACTCGTTGTTTCATCATTTGTCTTGTTACCGCTTTTGTACAAAGGAATACACCTTTAAGGTTAGTGTTTATAACATCATCCCATTCTTCTTCTTTCATTCGCATTAACAGGTTGTCCCTTGTGATACCTGCATTATTAATGAGGATGTCTAGTTTACCAAAACGGTCAATCGTCGCTTTTACCATTTCGGTCACTTCTTCTGTATTTGAAACATCACATTTTATTGCCAAAGCATCTCTGCCGAGTGCTTTAATTTCATCGACAACTTCATTTGCTTTTGCTTCGCTCCCAGAAAAATTTACTGCCACATTTGCTCCTTGTCTTGCCAGCTCAAGAGCAATTTCCCTTCCTATTCCTCTTGATGCGCCGGTAACAAGCGCTGCCTTTCCTGCTAAGCTCATAGCTTATCCTCCTTTAATGCATCCATAACTGTTAATGCACTTTCTTCATCGGAAATTGCATACGTTTTGACTGTTTTATCAATTTTCTTGATTAATCCTGAAAGAACTTTTCCAGGACCAATCTCAATAAATGTATCTACTCCAAGGTCAATCATCTTCTTAACTGAATCTTCCCAGAGTACCGGGGAATATAGCTGCTCAATTAACTTATCCTTGATAACGAAAGCATCACTAACTGGTTCAGCTGACACATTAATTACTACCGGGATTTCAGCATCCTTCATTTTCATACCATCTAACACTTCGCGAAGCTGTTCTGCTGCTGGTTTCATTAATGAAGAATGAAAAGGGCCACTTACTTCTAACGGTAGCACTCTCTTTGCTCCCGCTTCCTTTGCTTTTACACCTGCACGATCTACCCCTTCTCGAGAACCCGAGATGACAATTTGTCCTGGGCAATTTAAATTAGCTAAAGAAACTGGGAACCCTTCGTTACTTACTTCATTTGTTACAGCTGAAAGTGGGTCGCGATCAAGACCAAGAACGGCGGCCATAGAACCTTCTCCATTTGGCACAGCATGTTCCATAAACTCACCACGTTTTCTAACGGCAAATACTCCCTCTTCAAAGCTTAATACTCCGGCTGCAACTAATGCTGTATATTCTCCTAAGCTATGTCCAGCAACGTAGTCAGCTTTAATACCTGACTTTCTAAAGAAGTCTAAAATCGCAATACTGGTTGTTAACAGTGCCGGCTGTGTATTAAAGGTTTTGGTTAAGTCTTCTTTAGGTCCTTCAAAAATAAGCTGGCTTAGTTTGGTATTTAACGTCTTATCTGCTTTTTCAAAGTATGCCATTACTTCGGAGTGTTGATTTGCTAGTTCTTTCCCCATTCCAACTGTCTGTGACCCTTGTCCAGGAAACACAAATGCTACCTTACTCATTTGAACACTCCTTTTACATTTCAACTTTTGTCGGATTTGTCTCTTCGACTGTTTGCTTAATTAAACCGACGACATCATTACTTACCATTTCCCTCGTCTGCCTAATTGCACTAAAGATCGATTGGCCATTTGAAGAGCCGTGTGCCTTTATTACAGGTGCTTTTAATCCAAACAATCCAGCACCGCCATACTCAGAATAATCTAATGTACTTTTTAACGTCATTAAGTTGGGCTTTAAAACCGCAGCAGCCAATTTACTTGTAAAACTGCTCATTAGAGCAGATTTTAACATCTTAAACATAGACATTGCGGTGCCTTCAATCGTTTTTAATACCATATTGCCCGTAAACCCATCGGTCACCACGACATCCGCTACACCTTCAAGTAAATCCCTTGCTTCTACGTTGCCAACAAAATTTACATCAGCATTCTTTAATAGCTCAAAAGCCTGCCTTGTCAATTCATTACCTTTCTTTTCTTCTGTTCCAATATTCAAGAGTCCTACTCTAGGCTTTTCAATACCTCTTACCTTTTGGCTATATATAGAACCCATGATGGCATTTTGCAGTAAATGCTCAGGCTTTGCATCTGCATTTGCCCCTACATCTAGGAGAAGGAAGCCCTCTCCACCAATCGTCGGCAATGTTGGTGCTAATGCAGGCCGGTCAATACCCTCGATTCTTCCCACCACGAAAAGTCCTGCTGCCATTAATGCACCTGTATTGCCTGCAGAAATGCATGCATCTGCTTCACCGTCAGCTACCTGCTGGGCTGCTAAAACCATAGAAGCATTCTTTTTACGACGAACTGCTCTAACAGGTTCATCTGTTCCTAGAATTACTTCAGTTGTATGTAAAATAGAGATTCGATCGTGAGCTGTTAGGGTTTCCTTGATTTTATTTTCATCACCTACCAAGGTAATATGTATATCAGAAAATGCTTCAACAGCCTTCATTGCACCTAAAACAATCTCTTTTGGGGCATTGTCGCCACCCATAGCATCAATTGCTAATTTCATTTTTCTCATCCTTTAACCATTTTTCGAACGGTACATTTCAAATTCTCCGGTAAATACGTGTTCATTATTCACAAAACTAGTCACTTCAACAAAAGTGCGTCCAACATTTTCATCTATTTTTGTCACTTTTGCTTTTGCGATTACTCGTTCATTTAATTTTACCGAGCGTTTAAATTGAATATTTGCTTTTGCCGTTAATGCTAATTCATCATTGATTACTGCAACCGCAAGAGAATTGGCCTGCGCAAAAACATGATGTCCACGCGCAATATTATTTCGCTTGAAGACATGTTCTTCTTTTACATCAAATATAGAAATGGCATTTTGGTCTAATTCTATGTCAATAATTTCTCCAATAACTTCTTCAAGTGGTAAGGAGCGTACTTCATCTTCAAACCGCTTTTCAGCAACTGTTTTAATCCGTTCGCGTAGTTCTGGAATTGATAATTCAAGACGATCTAAACGGATAGTTTGTACACTAACATGAAATTTTTCAGCTAATTCTTCATCAGTAATAAATGGATTATCTTTGATTGTAGTAGTCAACAAGTGTTGCCGTTCTTTTTTACTTCTTCTCATTATTCTTCACACCGTCCGAGATCTTATGACTAGGTACTAATAGTAGTATAAAATTTGAAAAAGCAGATTGCAAGATTAAATTTCATCCTACTCATCTGCTTTCAAGTTATTACAAAGCTTTAATCCAGCTTTTCTCCTTCTAACACTCCTGATTCATCCAGCTTTTCTCTCAAATATTTATAGTCTGGAGCTGTCCAAAACGCATCCGACTGGATTAGCATAGCTGCATCATTCCTGGCTGTTTCAAGGGCTCTGTAATCATGAACCATATCGGCTACTTTAAATTCAGGCACACCGCTTTGTTTTCGACCAAAGAAGTCACCCGGTCCTCTTAACTCAAGGTCCTTTTCACTAAGGACAAATCCATCAGTCGTTTCAGTCATGATTCTCATTCTCTCTTGACCGACTTCCGACTTAGGATTAGCAAGTAAGATACAGTACGATTGATCACTACCACGTCCCACACGCCCACGAAGCTGGTGAAGCTGCGACAATCCAAATCTTTCAGCATCATAAATGACCATCATCGTTGCATTCGGGACATTTACACCTACTTCAACTACAGTAGTTGAAACAAGGACCTGTACTTCATTCAAGCTAAAGGCCTTCATGACAGCATCCTTTTCTTCTGAATTCAAGCGGCCATGCATGAGTCCGACTTTAAAGCGATCCTGAAAATAGTGCTGTAATGTGGTGTGCACATCAATTGCATTTTGAACATCAAGCTTCTCCGATTCCTCAATTAAGGGACAAATAACGTAGGATTGATGGCCCTTCCTTAATTCCTTCTCAACAAAAGCTAGAACACGCTCTAACATTTCAGGTTTTGCCCAATAGGTTTCAATCGCCTTTCTCCCTGCTGGCATTTCATCGATGATAGAAACATCCATTTCTCCAAACACCGTGATTGCCAATGTCCTAGGGATTGGTGTTGCGGTCATAAAGAGTACATCTGGATTTACACCTTTTTCCCTTAAAACCCTCCGCTGCTCCACGCCAAATCGATGCTGTTCATCAGTAATAACAAAACCTAGCTTCTGAAAAATAACCTCATCTTGGATCAATGCGTGTGTACCAATTAATATATCTACTTTTCCTTCAGCTAATTCTTGAAGAATTTCCCTCCTGCGTTTTCCTTTAATCGAGCTAGTTAAAAGCTCACATCTCACGTTAAACGGTTCTAGCAGCTTTTTTAATGATTCAGCATGCTGTTCTGCTAAGATTTCGGTTGGGACCATCAGTGCTCCCTGATAACCAGCAGTTACACTTGCATACAACCCAATGGCGGCAACCACCGTTTTTCCCGAACCGACATCTCCCTGTAATAGACGGTTCATACGCAGGGGAGACTTTAATTCAGATAGTACCTCATTTACCACCCGTTTTTGCGCATTTGTTAAAGGAAAAGGAAGACTTTCGATAAAATGCTTCACTTTGGCTAAATCATAGTCTTGTTGGACCCCTGGTGAATGTTCCCTCTCAAATTTCCTCAGCGCCTGCATTTTTAATTGAAATAACAGGAATTCTTCATACACAAAGCGGCGTCTGGCTTGCTTTACATCTTCTGGACTATTAGGAAAATGCATGACTTTCAATGCATTCTGCCTGCCCATAAGACGGTACCTAATCAAGAAATCAGCGGGAAGAGTTTCCTCAAGGTCTCCTCCGTATTGCTGGAATGCAAGGTGAATAAATTTCCGCATTCCTTTTGCCGTTAATTTGCCCCTTAATGAATAAACTGGTTCAAAATCTTTCGTTTTTGCATAAGGACCTGTTTGCATCTCATTTGCTGTAATCGTTTGCCGATGTGCATCCCATTTTCCCGTGACAGTAATGATTTCATTCATTATAATTTTATTTTTTAAATAGGGCTGATTAAAGAAAACTACTTTAATTAAATAAGAGCCAACAAACAGGCGAAAGGTTAGTTTGGATTTCTTCCTGCCATAATAGACAAGAGAAGGCTCGCTATGAACCTTCCCTTCGACTGTCACTTTCTCATCATGCTGTACTTCTGTCAGCTCTTTTAACGAATAATCTTCATAACGATATGGAAAATACTCCAGTAAATCTTGGATCGTTAAGATCTTCATTTCCGAGAATATCTCAGCAGTTTCTTCACCAATCCCCTTTAAGACTGTTATTGATTGGTTAAGATTTGGATTCACTATCATTGAGCGGTATACCGAAAATCTTTGCTTCGAGTCTTCGACCTGTCGGTGTAGCCGCCAACCCTCCCTGCGCAGTTTCTTTAAGTGCTGTAGGCATGGACTGACCAATTTTATACATTGCTTCAATAACCTCATCACATGGAATACGACTTGTAACGCCGGCTAACGCCATATCAGCTGCAACCATCGCATTTGCTGCACCCATTGCATTTCGCTTCACACATGGAACCTCCACAAGGCCTGCAACAGGATCACAAACTAATCCAAGCATATTTTTAAGCGTGATAGCCATTGCTTCTGCACATTGCTGCGGGGTACCTCCTGCCATTTCGACGATGGCTGCTGCAGCCATTCCAGCAGCTGACCCGACTTCCGCCTGACAGCCTCCTGCCGCACCAGAAATGGAGGCATTATTTGCAACTACAAACCCAAAGGCTCCAGCCGTAAATAAAAAGGAAACCATTTGTTCACGAGTTGGCTTCAGTTTTTTCTGTACAGCGAATAAGGTACCAGGAACTACTCCAGCAGACCCTGCCGTCGGTGTAGCACAAATTGTTCCCATTGCGGCATTTACTTCATTCGTTGCTACCGCTTTACTAACTGCATCAAGAATTGTTTCCCCTGAAAGGAAATTTCCCTTTTCAATATACTTTTGTAAAAGGACCGCATCGCCCCCTGTTAAGCCAGAGTGAGATGTGACGCCTTTTATCCCTCTTTCAACTGCCTCTTCCATTACTCGTAGGTTTCGGTCCATAAATGCAAGGACTTCTTCTCTGCTACGGCCTGTAACGGAAACTTCCTGCTCAATCATAATCTCTGAGATTTTTTTATTTTGGCTAGTTGCCAGTTCAACTAGTTCTGCAACATTACGAAACACACATCTTCCTCCTTCTAGCTGTTTAATCTACAATTTTAGTTACTTTTAATATATTCGGAAGCTGTTCAAGCTCTAGTAAAATGCTATCATCAATATTTTGATCTACTTCAATGGTCATTAGTGCAAGCTTCCCTTTTTCTTTTCGAGAAACCTCCATATGACCAATATTAATTTCATACTTAGCAAGAGTGTTGGAAACAGCCGCAATGGCTCCAAAACGGTCGTTATGAACTACAAGTATCGCAGGATGGTTCCCTGATAATTTTAATTCAAAACCGTTAAGCTCTGTAATCTCAATTTTCCCTCCGCCTATCGAAATTCCCACTAACTCAAGCTCTCCATCATGATCACCAATAAAAACCCTAGCTGTATTTGGATGGTCAGTCACAGCATCTTCTTCAATAAAACGTAATTTCATGCCTTTTTCACTAGCAATATCAATCGAATTAATAATTCTTTTATCATCTGTATCGAAATCTAATAACCCACCAACAATCGCTACATCAGTCCCATGCCCCTTATAAGTTTGGGCAAAGGAGCCATAAAAAGAGATGTTAGCCCATTTTGGCTCTCTGCCAAATAAGCTTCTTGCTACACGACCAATTCTAGCTGCTCCTGCGGTATGTGAACTGGATGGACCTATCATTACCGGACCTATAATATCGAACACACTTCTATATTTCACATGCATTCTCTCCCTTTGCTGTATTCTATCTCTAAACTGTATTCAATAATTTATTTAACGAAACTTTTTATAACAAAAAAAAATAGAAGGGTAACCCCTTCTATTTTAGCCGTTCCTTATTCAATTGAAAAGATAAAAGAATATAATGGCTGACCACCATTATGGACTTCTATTTCAACGTTTTCAAAGTTTTCTTCCACAAATTCTCTAAGACTGGATACTTCTTCCTCAGAAACATCTTCTCCATAGATAATGGTTAAAATTTCCGAATCCTCATCTAGCATTTGTGAAAGAAGATCTTGTGCGGCATTTACTTTGTTTTTGTTCTTAACAACAATTTTACCTTCTGCAATACCCATGAAATCATTTTTTTCAATTTCTAAACCATCTATTTGAGTATCACGAACAGCAAATGTAATTTGTCCTGATTTAACATGCTGCAAGGCATCCATCATTGCTGACTCATTAGTCTTCACATCCGCTGATGGGTTGAACACTAATAGCGCTGATAATCCTTGAGGAACAGTTTTAGATGGAATCACATAAATTTCTTCCTCGGATACATCTGCAGCCTGCTGAGCGGCCATGATAATATTTTTGTTATTCGGTAAGATGAATACTTTTTTTGCATTTACTTCTTTAACAGCCTTCACGATATCTTCCGTACTTGGATTCATCGTTTGACCACCTTCAATAACCGCATGAGCACCAATACTTTTAAATAATTCCGCAATTCCAGAACCCATAGAAACGGTAACAATGCCGTATTCTTGAAGTTCCTTTGAAGCTTTCGGAAGGGTAGTACCTGATGCTGTAGGGGTATCACCAACAATATTCGAATGTTGCTGACGCATGTTTTCAATCTTCATATTAATTAAATTCCCAAACTTTTGGCCGTAGGTTAACACTTCACCAGGCTGCTCAGAATGGATATGGACCTTTACCACATCTTCATCTGCAATTACTAATAAAGAATCACCTAGTTGGCTTAAATCGTTACGGAATACACCTTCATCAAATGGATGCTTGGACACCTTATCCGCTTCAAATCTAACCATGAATTCTGTACAATAGCCAAACTCAATATCCTCTGTATTCATATGGCTTTGAACACTTTTATGATGTTCAGCGTTAACCATTTCATCCATTGATGGAGTAATTGGTGATTCAGGAAGCTTTTCACCTTTTAGAACTGCAAGGAAGCCTTCATATACGAACACAAGTCCTTGCCCACCACTATCTACCACACCAACTTCTTTTAATACTGGAAGTAGATCAGGCGTACGTTTTAGTGATGCCTTTGCCTCTTTTAACACTTCTTCCATAATTACAACAATATCGTTGGACTTTTGGGCAGTTAGAACACCCTTCTTAGCTGAATCCTTTGCAACTGTTAGGATCGTTCCTTCTACAGGCTTCATTACCGCTTTATAAGCAGTTTCAACACCTGCATCTAATGCTTGTGCAAAATCTTTAGCGGAAATCTCAGCTTTGCTTTCCACTGCTTTAGAAAAGCCACGGAATAATTGGGAAAGAATGACACCGGAATTTCCTCGTGCCCCCATAAGTAAACCTTTTGATAGGGACACTCCAACTTTACCAATATGTTCCTGGACATTATTTCTTACTTCTTTTGCCCCGGAGGTCATTGATAAATTCATATTTGTTCCGGTATCACCGTCGGGCACAGGAAAAACGTTCAACGCATCAACCATTTTAGCGTTGGCAGCCAAATGATTTGCACCTTGAATTACCATTTCGGCAAAACGTTTTCCATCTAATGCTGTTATTGACACAAAATTTTCCTCCTCTACTTGCGGTTCGCAAAACTCACCTTATGGATTCGTCACACGAACTCCCTGAACGTAAATATTTACCGAGTCAACGGCAAGTCCAACTGTCTTATCGAGGGTGTATTTAACCTTTGATTGCACGTTGTGGGCAATTTCGGAAATCTTCGTTCCATAGCTAACAATAATGTACATATCAATATGTAATGCCTCATTTTCCTGGCGTACAATTACGCCTCGAGTAAAGTTTTCTTTTCGTAGTATTTCCGTAATCCCATCTTTAATTTGATTTTTAGAGGCCATACCGACGATACCATAGCATTCGATAGCTGCTCCTCCGGCAATGGTAGCGATTACTTCGTTTGAAATATCAATTTGTCCGTACTTAGTTTTTAATTCGATGGACATGAATCGTTCCCCCTTTGGAAAATTGCTCCTTGACTACAGTCATTTTACTATAGTCAATGCAATATTGAAAGTCATACTTGCCTGTTTAATATAAGAGCATTGAATTAGCAAGTATGTCAAGGTTTTTTTCTTGAAAGGTTTGCACACAACTATTGCATTCAAATGGGTTGTGTGATAAATTATTAAGGTATCTCAAGACTAGAAAATTTGGTTAGTCAATTTTCTATATCCATATGAGCATCTAAAAGATAGCTGTATAAAGCTTTTGGTAGTTAAGGAGGGAAATCATTATGCCACGTAAATGTGTAGTAACTGGAAAGAAAACAACAACTGGTAACGCACGTTCACACGCTATGAACGCTAACAAGCGTACATGGGGTGCTAACCTACAAAAAGTACGTATTCTTGTTGATGGAAAGCCTAAGCGTGTTTGGGTTTCTGCAAGAGCGTTAAGAGCTGGTAAAGTAGAACGCGTATAATAAAGGACCAGAGCATCCTATATTAGGGTGCTCTTTCTTTTTGTCTGTGCAGAAATTATTTTTGAACAAAAAAGCACAAATGCATTCCACTCTTTTAGTATCCCCAATACAGGAAAATAAAAAGCACCCAAACAAATCGGGTGCCAAAAATAGGTATGAATTAGATCGGTATTACACATCTCCATTTATATTTTTCTATTCATTCTTTTTAAATGCCCCAATCATCGCTCGGACAAGTCCGCCTAAAAATTTTGGCAGTTTAATCGTATAAAATTTCATACTGTCCCTCCTCAAATCTCCCCAGCTTATTTAATCTAACTTTTTTCGTACGCCCTAACAGTTTATTCTAACGAACGAAATCAGTACCTAATAGTTTTGCCTATTAATCGTGACTTCTTATCACTATTAATATGCCTTCGGAAAATGAAAAAGTACCATAATCACTAATAAGTTCATTACTAATACATAGTGTAGATCCGAGTGAAATATGCCGATTTTTCAATGGGAATTTGAAGCCTTCAAGTGTGAGATCAGTTACATCAAGGGTTAATGGTATAAATGAAATGTATTTTTCACGGTGCCTTTTTTCAATGGTATAGCGTCCAGGATTCTTTAAAAATATCTGGTTATAGCGGTCAATCAAGGTTACATATATGGAACTTTTTGTTTTCAATGGATTCAGTAAAAGATGCACATTTGCTAATAAATGATCTAGCCTCCCGCCTGTTGCTCCGAATAGTCTGATCGTATCTGGATCCTGATCTAATGCCCAGTTGAGAGCTAGTTCCATATCGGTTTCGTCTTTTTCCGGTTTAAATTGCTTAAGTTCTGAAACCTGCTCTTTGATAAATTTCCATTCTTCCTGTGAAACGGAGTCGAAATCACCAAAAGCAATTGTTGGGTGAATGTCTCTGTTAAGTAAATGATAAACACCACGGTCTACACCTACCCAAATACTGTTCTCCTCGTTGTACTCTGATAAATCAGGAAGAAGCTCTTCTGGTCCACCCGCAAGAATGTTAATAATCATATACAAAGTCCCCTTTACCAATAGGAAAGAGGCTGACTGAGTCAACCTCTTTTCTTTAACTTCTTAACATTGAAATAGCTTGGGCATAATCAGGTTGATTATAGACGGCCGATCCTGCTACTAATACTGTGGCACCTGCTTCGATGCAATCTTTTGCTGTCTCAGGATTAACACCGCCATCAATTTCGATTTCAATTTCTGCCCCTTTTTGCTCAGCTAACTCTTTTACTTTTCTAATTTTCGGTAGAACCTCTGGAATAAATTTTTGACCACCAAACCCAGGATTGACTGACATTAATAGGACCATATCAATATCACCTATAATGTGTTGGATAGTTTCTACTGGAGTAGCTGGGTTTAACACCACTCCCGCTTTGATTCCAAAAGATTTAATACTTTGAATGGTCCGGTGGAGATGACGACAGGCCTCCACATGAACAGTAATATAATCAGCCCCCGCTTTAGCAAACGCCTCGATATATTGATCAGGATTTTCAATCATAAGATGGACATCAAGCGGCAGTTTAGTAACTGGGCGAACAGCCTCCACAATTAGTGGACCGATAGTAATATTCGGCACAAAATGACCATCCATCACATCAATATGAATGTAGTCTGCTCCTCCTTGATCAACAGCTTTTACCTCTTCCCCTAACTTAGAAAAGTCGGCTGAAAGAATGGAGGGTGCGATTTTAACCATATTAGTACCTCGGCTTTCTATCTTTTATTTCTTGGAGAAAATCGGCATAGTGTTGATACCGGTAGTCTGGAATTTCCCCTGATTCTACTTCAGACTTTACAGCACATTTTGGCTCAGTTACATGCAAACAGCCTCGAAACTTACAATTTTCACTTGCTCTCTGTATTTCTGGAAAACAAAATGTTAACTCTTCTGCTTCGATATTGGTAAATTCTAACGAGCTAAATCCTGGTGTATCTGCAATGAGACCATTTCCAACTTGAATCAGCTCTACGTGTCTTGTAGTATGCTTACCTCTTCCAAGATGGGAGGAAATATCATTTGTTTTCAGTTCAAGATCAGGTCTTAGTACATTTAATAAAGAGGATTTTCCTACCCCGGATTGCCCGGCAAAAACAGAAATTTTATTCTCCACATGTGGACTTAATAACTCAATTCCCATTTCCGTTTCTGATGAAGTAAGAATGACTTCGTAGCCTGCCTTCCTGTATTGTTCCGCGTATAACGATATCATCTGTTTTTGGGCTTCATTTGTTAGATCCATTTTGGTAATACAGATAAGCGGCTCGATATGATTATACTCAACTAAGACAAGGAATCGGTCCAAAAGTACCGTACTAAAGTCAGGTTCGACGGCAGAAAAAACGAGAATGGCTTGATCAACATTGGCAATCGGCGGACGTATTAACTCATTTTTTCGCTCTTTAACTTCTAGAATGTATCCTTCTAAATCATTCTCGGCTTGAAAAACAACTTCATCCCCTACGAGAGGAGTAATTTTGTTTTTTCGAAAGACGCCTCTTCCCCTACATTGAATTAGGCTATCATTATCAAGAACATAATAAAAACCACTTAAAGCTTTGACAATTTTCCCTTCAGGCATAGCTACACTCCTTGCCCCCTAATTCTAAACAAATCGTTTGGCTTCCCTTTAAAATCTGTACGAGCGAACTCATTTTTATTCAGATTTTTAAGATGCAACTTTATTCAACATCTGAATAGTTTCTATTTTCATCGATGATTACCTTAGAATCGCGAATGACTTTGTAGCCGGCTTTCTTCCCATAAGGAATAATTAATTTAATTTGCTTTTTGGTGTTCTCCGTGATGTAGAAGGTCTCAGCAGGTTCAGTCATACTATGAGTCATATCCTCTATAAGAATATTAACTAGCTGCTTCTGACCTGGTTCTCCAGGGACTGCTGGTTCGAATGGGATGTCTAAATCAATGATGACCTCTTTTGGCGGTTTATCTTCTTTGCCTTTCGATATAACAACCGTCACTTTATCTCCCTTTTTCAACTCAGTGCCTGGTTCTGGTGATTGACTAATTACCATACCTGCAGCTATATTGTCATCATATTTTTCTTGCGAAGCATCAAGGGTTAGTCCTACTAAAGAGGCATAGTCTTGTGCTCCTTTTAAATTGTATTGTGTTAAATCCTTTAATACAATTTTTTCTGGTCCCTTACTTATTTCAAATTCCAGCACCGTATCCTCAGGTACAACTTTTTCTCCACTAGGTGGATCTTGGCTCAATATCGTTCCCGGCTCACTGTCATCGTTTTTCTCAATTTTTCTAATATCTTTGAAATTATAATTATCAAGCAAACGAATAACATCTTCATACTGTCGTCCAACATAATCAGATAGTTCAAATTTCTCTTTTCCTGTACTAATGTACAGGTTAATTTTAGAATTTTCTTTTACTGTCGTTCCACTTTCTGGATCGGTCTTAACCACTTTATCTTTTTCAATATTTTCATCTGTTATTTCAATTTTTTTGTCAACTTCTAATCCGCTGAGCTTAAGTTTTGAAATTGCTTCATCTAATTCCAAGCCACTAACGTCTGGTATTTTAACATCCTTGGCAGATAACAAACCAGGTAAAAAGGTAAAAGCTAATAATCCAAGAATGGCAAGCACAAGAAAGGTAGATATTAATATTACCGGCCATTTTTTGCGTTTTTTCTTGCTCGTATTTTCTTTTTGGACCGAATCTTTTGAAGGACTAACAGGCTTTTCATTACTATGGATTAAGGTTTCATCTAGATTCTTAAGCGGTTTATCATTCGTAATAACTGGAATCGCCTTGGTTGCATCATCATCTATCGGAATAATGAATTTTGCTTCATTTACCCTTTCTGAATCAAGAGCCGTTCGTAGATCTTCTTCCATTTCCTCCACACTGTTATAGCGATGAAAGGAATCTTTGGCAGTTGCCTTTAGAACGATGTTTTCCACACTTTGTGGTATGCTTGAATTCCATCTTCTAACGGAAGGCGTTTCCGATTGAAGATGCTTTAACGCAATGGATACGGCGGATTCTCCTGAGAATGGAAGCCGGCCAGTCAGTAATTCAAACATGACAATCCCTAGGGAATAAATATCTGATTTTCTATTTGCCATTCCACCACGTGCTTGCTCTGGCGACAAATAATGAACAGACCCTAGCACTGAGTTCGTCTGTGTAATGCTTGTTGCACTCAAGGCCATCGCAATACCAAAATCAGTGACCTTCACGTTCCCAGTATGGTCAATCAAAATATTATGCGGTTTTATATCACGGTGAATGATATGATTTTGATGTGCATGGGATATAGCTGAGGTAAGCTGTCTCATTATTCCAATGGCATCCTCAACTTTTAAGGGTGAATTTTGCTGTATGTATTGTTTAAGTGTCTGCCCATCCACATATTCCATCACAATATAATAAAGATCGTTTTCCTCACCAACATCATAGATATTTACAATGTTAGGGTGTGCCAGACTTGTTGCTGATTGAGCTTCCCTACGGAACCTGCGGATAAATTCCTCATCATTGGCAAAATCAAGGCGAAGCATTTTAACGGCTACATCTCGATCAAGGATCATATCATGTGCTAAATAAACATTAGCCATGCCTCCTCCGCCAACCATATCCAAGATTTTATAGCGTCCGCTTAATCTTTTCCCAATCATCATTTATGCATCAACCTCGCTGACATCACTAAACTCTACGATAACAAGTGTAATGTTATCTTCTCCACCGTAATTGTTGGCTAGCGAGATAAGTGACTCTGCTTTTTGTTCTAAATGATCTTCATTTAATAGGATGTCTAACATCTCTTTTTCGTTCACTTTATTTGAAAGACCATCTGAACATAAGAGGATCATATCTCCCTCTTCGAACATAATGGTTTTAATGTCCATCTCAACCGCTTTTTCAGTCCCTAAAGCTCGGAGTAAAACATTTTTTCGTGGATGATGTTCTGCATCTTCTTTTGAAATTTGTCCAGATCTTACAAGCTCATTAACAAGAGAATGGTCTTCTGTAATCTGTTTAAACCCGGATTCATTAGAGATATAGCCACGGCTGTCTCCGATGTGAGCCAAGGTCGCAAAGCGATCAGTGGCGATAGCAGCAACAATAGTTGTACCCATTCCATCACACTCAGGGTTATTTGTGGCATGGTCAAATAAAAGATTATTAACCTTAGTTATTTGTTCCTTCAACCATTTCTCCGCTTCATCAGCTGTTGAAATCCCTTTGGAAGCTTCCCATTCAATTTTTAGTTGTGTAATGGTCATTTCACTAGCCACATCACCAGCACGGTGACCCCCCATCCCATCTGCAACAATGGCAAGGCGGTCACCATCCAGGTTAACAAATACTCCACCAGCATCTTCATTATGAAGACGTACTTTCCCACGATCTGTCATGAAAACTGCTTTCATATATTTACCTCGTCTCCTCTTTTCGCTCCTTTGCACGAAGTTGTCCACATGCTGCAGCAATATCTGACCCCTGCTCTCGGCGAATTGTCACATTAATACCACGGTTTTTAAGTGTTTTTTCAAAAGCAAAAATTTTGTCTCTTGGCGTTCGAATATAATCCCGTTCTGGTACATAGTTAACTGGAATTAGATTTACATGGCACTTAATTCCTTTTAACAGAGTTGCTAATTCCTCTGCATGCTCTGTTGAATCGTTTACTCCCCCAAAAAGACCATATTCAAAGCTGATTCTTCGTCCTGTCTTATCGATATAATACCTTACTGCTTCCATTAAGTCATCAAGTTTATAAGCTTTGTTAATCGGCATTAACCTTGATCTTAATTCTGTATTGGGAGCATGAAGGGAAATAGCAAAATTAATTTGCATATCCTCATCGGCAAACTTATAAATTTTTGGAACAATACCGCTTGTAGAAACGGTAATATGTCTTGCACCGATATTTAATGATTGTTCGTGATTGATTATTTTTAGAAATGACATCATATTATCATAGTTATCAAACGGTTCACCAATTCCCATAATGACCACTGAACTTACACGCTCATCTGTTTCATCAAGTGCCTGTTGTACCTTCACTACTTGAGCAACGATTTCACCGGCTTCAAGATGGCGTTTCAATCCACCTAGTGTAGATGCACAGAAAGTACAGCCGATTCGACAGCCCACCTGAGTTGTTACACATACGGAGTTACCATAATCATGGCGCATAAGTACGGTCTCGATAGAATATCCATCATGAAGTTCAAATAAAAACTTAATCGTTCCATCTGAAGAAGTCTGTTGGATTACCGTATTTAATGTAGTAATTTGAAAGTGCTCAGATAATTTATCTCTTAAACCCTTAGATAGGTTGCTCATATCTTCAAAGGTAGTAACCCTTTTCTTATAGAGCCAATCAAAAATTTGCTCTGCACGGAAAGGCTTTTCTCCATTCTCGGATAACCATTCCTTTAATTTATGAAGCTCCAAAGAATAGATGGAGGGTAGTTTATTTTCTAGTGTTGCTTTCTTCTCAGTTGTATTAATTTGTTCCAACTGTTGACACCTTCTTTCAATTGTCTAACTTAATTATATTTTTTTTAATACCGCGATATAAAAACCGTCTGAGCCAAAATCCTGTGGAAAAACTTGCAGATCATATCCTGTTATAAATGGTTGAACAGCCTCTGGCATCCGCTCTTTAAAGGAGGGGTCTGGTACAAAATCTAGATTGAATTCTAAGAATCTTTTTACAGTATTTTCATTTTCCTCTTTATCTACTGTACATGTACTATAGACAAGCGTGCCACCCTTTTTTAGTAAAGGAGTGACTGATTTTAACAACTCTTGCTGAATCTCACTTAGACGCTCAAGATCCTTTTCTGTCTTTGTATATTTCATATCCGGTTTTCGTCTCATCACTCCTAAACCAGAGCAAGGAGCATCAAGAAGAATCCGGTCAAACTGTACATTCTTGAACTTATCCTGTAAATGCCTAGAGTCTGAAACACTTGTTTTAATATTTTCTAACCCCAAACGGCGAGCGTTATCATTAATCAATCTTACTTTGTGCTGATGAAGGTCGACAGAAATCACTTCACCTGTATTGTTCATTTTCTCAGCAATATGTGTACTCTTTCCACCTGGTGCTGCACAAGCATCAAGGACAAACTCATTTGGCTTTACCCCCAATGCATAGGTGGCAAGCATGGAACTTTCATCTTGAATAGTAAACAAACCATAATTAAAAGGAATGGTTGATGCCAGGTTTCCCTTTAAGCATCTAATCGCTTCAGGTATGATTGGGCTTTTTTCGATTTGGAAGCCTTCCTCTTCTAGAAGTGCCACACATTCATCTCTCGATATTTTTGTGAGATTCACTCTTGCGGTTTGCATAGGTGCTGTTAAATTTATCTCACACATTTCTTTGGTTTTTTCATAGCCAAATTGGTTTACCCATCTAGTTACAAGCCATTCTGGATGACTCGTTTCCATTGCTAATCTTGTGTTAGGATCAGAGATTTCATTTAAAGAAGGTAACCCTTCTCTCTGTAGACTTCGTAAAACTCCATTTACTAAACTTGCTATACCTTTATGCCCTCTTTTTTTCGCAATATCTACTGCTTCGTAAATGGCTGCCCGATCAGGAATCCGATCAAGGTAAACCATCTGATAGAGCGTGAGCCTAAGTAAATGATGAATCCAATCAGCAAGTTTTTTATTATCCTTGATAAACGGCTTTAAGTAGAAGTCCAACGCCATTTTTCTTTGCAAGGTTCCATATGTTAATTCAGTAAGCAACCCTACATCTTTTGCCGACAACTCATTCTTTTCAATCGTTGTATTCAAGAGCAAATTACTATAGGATTGGTTTTTCTCTATCGTTGTTAAAAGGTCCAACGCAATTTCACGTACATTTTTTTTCTTCGATGTCATGTTATTCTCCTAGCTTACTGCCTACTGAAATTTTCGAACCGGCACCGCGTAAAAATTGCTCACTCATCATTTTAGTTTTACCTGAAGGCTGAAGTTCAATGATTTTAATGGCCGTTTCATTACCTGTACTTACTACAAAACCATCAGATTCAATTTTTACAATCGTTCCTGGCTCATTTTTGTTAGATTCAGTAACCTTTTGAGAACGCCAAATTTTTAAAACTTGACCGTCCATGGTTGTAAAAGCAACAGGCCAAGGGTTTAAACCACGAATATGGTTATAAATTTGTTCCCCGGTTTTAGACCAGTCAATTTTTTCCTGTTCACGCTTTATATTTGCTGCAAATGTAGCCTGTTCCTCATTTTGAGGCTGTGGAGTGAGCTTGCCTGCTAATAGAGGCGGCAATGTCTCAGATAACAATTTAGAACCGGCAACACTCAGCTTATCATGAAGAGTACCTACATTGTCCTCTTCTGTAATTGAAACCTCTACACTCGTTAACATATCACCTGCGTCTAATTTTTCTACCATATACATGATTGTAACACCGGTTTTCTTTTTCCCTTGAATAATAGCATAGTGGATTGGGGCGCCGCCGCGAAGCTCTGGCAGCAGGGATGCATGGACATTTATGCAGCCGTATTTAGGAGCTTCTAACAGCTTTTTAGGTAAAATCTGACCAAAGGCAGCTGTCACAATTAAATCCGGATTTAAGGAAAGGATTTTATTAAGCTCTTCTTCTTGACGGATCTTTTCTGGTTGAAAGACGGGGATACCATGCTTCATGGCTTCCACTTTAACTGGAGGTGGGGTCAACACCTTTTTTCTTCCTACTGGCCGGTCAGGCTGAGTAACTACACCAATGACCTCATAGCCGTCCTCAATAATTTTTTGAAGAACAGGTACGGAAAAATCCGGGGTACCCATAAAAACAATTTTCGTCATTCACTTTCTACTCCTTTTAACTCATCTTCCTCAAGATATCTAATTACCTTTGATGTAAATAAGACTCCGTCTAGATGATCCATTTCATGCTGGATGGCTCTAGCTAGGAACTCTTCTGCTTCTAAAATATATTTTCTTCCTTTTCGATCAAACGCTTCGATCTTAACAAAATTAGGTCGTGTAACCTCTCCAAATAATCCCGGGAAACTTAAACAGCCTTCTGGACCGGTCTGTTCTCCTGAAGTTTCTAAAATTCGAGGATTAATCATTTCAATCGTCCCTAATTCATCATCGATATCAACTATAGCGATTCGTGCATTTAGTCCGACTTGCGGAGCGGCAAGGCCCACTCCGTCATATTCAATCATTGTGTCATACATATCATCTAGTATTTTCGCAAGCTTCTTATCAAATTTCACCACTGGCTCACAATTCTGCTCGAGAATCTCTGCCGGATGAATAACTACTTTTCTTACTGCCAAATTAGTTCCTCCGTTATGCCTGCTCGAGGCATTCTTTTTTTATTATTTTCACCCAGATTACATCAAGATAAACGGGTTAACATCAATAGAAACCTGTAGACCACTTTTTGTATCTAATTGATATTGATCAAGAATTGTTTTTAATGTTTTTGTCATGTTCGGTTCCCGCTTGTATTTTATCAGACATTGATAGCGATATCTATTATTTATCCTAGGGATAGGAGAAGCTGCAGGTCCTAAAACAACCGCCTCCTTTGACAACTGAGAACGAACATAGTTTACTATCTTTTCTGTAGCTGATACTACTGTCATCAACTGCTCATGACTGATTGTAATGAGTGAGAGATAATAGAAGGGCGGGTAATGATGGGTTTTCCGAATCATCATTTCTCGTTGGTAAAATAGATCATAATCCTGCGTCCCAGCCAGTTCCACACTGTAGTGCTCCGGGGTATATGTTTGAATAATGACCTCCCCTGGGAGCTGGTGACGTCCAGCCCTGCCGCTGACTTGGGTTAAAAGTTGAAAGGTTTTCTCAGAGGCGCGAAAATCAGGTAAATGCAGCATTGTATCTGCTGAAAGAACCCCTACTAGAGTGATATTCGGAAAATCAAGGCCCTTTGCAATCATTTGGGTTCCTAACAAAATATCAGCCTTCCCCTCTTGAAAATCCTTAAGGAGCTTTTCATGTGCCCCTTTCCTTCCAGTTGTATCAACGTCCATTCTGATAATTCTTGCTTCTGGAAGAACTTTACCCAGTTCTTCCTCAACTTTTTGTGTCCCCGTTCCAAAATAGCGGATATATTCACTAGAACATTCGGGACATTGCTTTGGAACATAGGTTTCATAGCCGCAATAATGGCATTTCATTTGTTCATTCACACGATGATAGGTAAGAGAAATATCACAGTACGGACAATTCATGACATATCCACAATCGCGGCACATGACAAACGAAGAATGTCCCCTCTTATTTAAAAATAGGACTGCTTGCTGCTTCTTTTCGATCCGGTCTTTCAGCTTTTCAAAAAGCTTCCTTGAAAACATGGAGCGATTTCCTTCACGAAGTTCTTCACGCATATCAATGATGTCAACAGCCGGAAGAGCTTGATTGTTCATCCGACTTGGTAATGACAATAGATGATACACATTCTTTTGAGCCCTTGCAAAGGATTCAAGTGACGGGGTGGCACTACCGAGGACCACTGGGCAGTTATAAGTCTTTGCTCTTTGAATGGCCACATCTCTTGCATGATAACGCGGCATTTCTTCCTGCTTATAGCTTGTTTCGTGTTCTTCATCAATGATAATAATGCCTAAATTTTCAAAAGGAGCAAAAATAGCGGAACGAGCTCCGACGACCACTTTTACTTCCTTACGCTGAATCTTTCGCCATTCATCGTATTTTTCACCAGCAGATAATCCACTGTGCAAAACCGCAACTAAATCCCCGAACCTGCCTTTAAACCGATTTACCATTTGAGGTGTGAGCGCTATTTCTGGAACAAGCACAATTGCTTCTTTTCCTTTCTCAATTACCTCTTGAATCGATTGCAGATAAATCTCTGTTTTTCCGCTTCCAGTTACACCGTACAAAAGAAATACTTCATGTTGTTGATTTTCTATGGAAGCTAGAATGGGTTCAATTGCTGTTTGCTGAGAATGTGTAAGAGGTAATGGTTTGGTTCGTTCAAAGGTTCTATTCTCAAATGGATTTCGGTAAACTTCCATATCGAACTCAATTAATAGCCCCTTGTCAACCAGCGCCTTAATGGTAGATGATGCCGTATTCACGTCAGATGTTAACTGCCTTAACTCCACCGCCTGAAAATGATCCGCAAAATAACGTAATACTTGTTTTTGTTTTTCTGCTCTTGCTGGTAAGCGATCGCTTTCTTCCTTTAATTCCTCAAGAGAAACGATAGGGCGAACAAACTTTAATTGTTTTTTTCGAACCCGTTCCTTTACTTCGTATATCACTTCGAGCGTGTGCTTCGCTGCCTCCCGTTGCAAAACAGGGACAATGCCAGCAGCAAGAGCCTCTTCCCAATGTACGATTCCATCCTTCTTAAACAAATCCTGAAGATCTATTGGAAGGTCAGATACTTTTGCACCGGGTGCCAACTTTACTTTCTTCTCATACTTTGCCTTTAAGGCTGCAGGAAGCATTACCTGAAAAGCAAAAATCTTAAAGCATAGCGTATTTTCAGTTAACCAATCCCCAAGCACTAATAATTCATGATTTAACACCGGTTCAAGGTCCATTGGCTCAGTTATTGCTCTTAACTTTTTAAAACTCGACTCTGCTTTAATCCCAGTAACAAACCCTTGAATATTTCTCGGTCCAAAAGGGACAATGACCCTCATTCCCGGCTGAATGGTACCTATCCATTCTTCCGGAATTAAATAATCGAAGGTCTTATCCGTCTGTTTTGTTGGGACATCAACAATAACACTTGCAATATTCATTATTTTCCAGATCCTTCAATAAGAGAAGTAATTTCATCAATAATCTTTTCCGCTACTGCTTGTTTAGACATAATCGGTAATTCAGTAACCATTCCAGAACGCTTAAAGAGTGTCACAATATTTGTATCTGTGCCAAACCCAGCACCTTCCATTTTGACATTGTTAGCAACAATCATATCTGCATTTTTTCTGTTCAATTTTTTTGTAGCATATTCTTCAATATGATCGGTCTCTGCCGCAAACCCAACCAGTATCTGATTTTTCTTCCTTTTCCCTAACTCGAACAAAATATCTTTGGTTCTTTCTAACTCAATATTTGAGTCACCTTCCTGCTTCTTCACTTTATGGTCAAAGGTTATTTTAGGGCGGTAGTCGGCGACAGCAGCCGTTTTAATTACAACATCGGCACTGTCATAGTAGTTCATCACAGCATTATACATTTCCTCGGCGCTCTCAATACGAATCACTTCTATTCCTGCTGGGGCAGGTAAGTGGACTGGTCCGGAAATTAATACAACATGGGCACCTTGTTTTTTTGCTTCATCAGCAATTGCATAACCCATTTTTCCAGAGGAATGGTTAGAAATATAGCGTACAGGATCTATTTTTTCGCGTGTGGGTCCAGCAGTTATTAATACCGTTTTTCCCTTTAACTTTAATTCTTTCTTATTAAAAAAAGCTTGTACTAATTCAACGATTTTTTCTGGTTCCTCAAGTCGTCCTTTACCAACATATCCACAAGCAAGATAGCCTTCACTTGGTTCAATGAATTGATATCCATACTCAGCTAAAGTAGCAATGTTTTTCTTTACTGCCGGGTGGTCGTACATATGTACATTCATTGCAGGAGCAATCCAAACAGGTGCGGTAGCTGCTAGCAATGTAGTCGTGATCATATTATCAGCGATCCCTTGAGCTAATTTTGCAATGGTATTAGCTGTGGCAGGTGCAACTAAAATTAAATCAGCCCAGTCGGCCAAATCAATATGGGCAATCACCTGCGGATTCTTTTCTTCAAAGGTATTTGTATAAACTTCATTGCGGGACAATGCCTGAAAGGTTAATGAGGTAACAAACTTTTCAGCAGATTCACTTAAAATGACTTTCACCTGTGCACCAGCTTGAACAAGCTTACTTGTCAAGGCTGCTGCCTTATAAACAGCTATACCTCCTGTCACACATAATAATATTTTCTTATCTTTAATGATCATTGGAATCCCCCATTTCGCGTCCGTACAATTTATCTTTTCCTTCTATTATGCTGTAATAGAAACAATTTTTCACCTTTTTCCTACTATATGTCGACAAATTTCAACTTTACTTGTATGAGCCAAATAAAAAAGGCTGACACGTAAGGAATTTCCTTTTTCGTCAGGCCTTCAATCATGTTTATTACCGTTATCGATTATTCAGCAGGTGTTTCTTTTTTTGCAATGCGGTAGGTAAGCTCTCCGCTATAAATTTCCTCTAGTGCTTTACCAACATATTTATAAGACACGTATTTCGCTAATCTTTCGTCCCTTACTTGCGACATAACGCGTGCACGCTTTGCAGCAACGGAAACTAGTGAGTATTTGGAATCAATTTTTTCTAGTAATGAATCGATAGAAGGATATAACATTCTATTCAACCTCCAATAATTTTTTATAGCGATGCTCAACACGTTCTCTTCGACAATGCTCTGCAGTAACGATGGCTTTGACACGTTCACATGCACGTTCTACTTGGTCGTTTTCAACCACATAATCATACAATTCCATCATTTCAATTTCCTCTCGAGCAGAGAGCATACGATTATGAATGATGTCTTCTGTTTCAGTTCCTCTAGTAACAATTCGATTTTTCAATTCAGACAGGCTTGGAGGCATGAGGAAAATAAAAAGCCCTTCAGGGAACTTTTCTCGTACCTGTCTGGCACCTTTTACTTCAATTTCTAAAAATACATCTTTGCCAGCATCCAAGGTTTGACGAACATAATCAACTGGAGTGCCATAATAGTTCCCAACAAATTCTGCATATTCTAGAAGTTTCCCTTGCTCAATTAACGCTTCAAACTCTTCTCTTGATTTAAAAAAATAATCTATGCCATCCACTTCACCCTCACGTGGTAAGCGGGTAGTCATCGAAATAGAATATTCAAAGGCTGTGTCTGGATGAGAAAATATTTCTTTTCGAACCGTTCCTTTTCCCACACCAGATGGCCCTGAAAGTACGATCAGCAATCCTTTTTCCTGCATTAGTAATAATCCTACCCTTCATCAATAGTTTCATCACGATCAGTTAATCGATGAGCAACCGTCTCTGGCTGTACAGCTGACAGTATTACATGGTCGCTATCCATGACAATGACTGCACGAGTACGTCTACCGTATGTAGCATCAATCAAAGACCCACTGTCGCGGGCATCTTGAATAATTCTTTTAATTGGTGCAGATTCGGGGCTTACAATTGAAATAATCCGATTGGCCGAAACGATATTTCCAAATCCAATATTAATTAATTTAATCGACATGGTCATCATCCAATCATCGTTAGTATATTTTGACCGTGGCAAACAGATTCTAAACTAATTATTCGATATTTTGAACCTGTTCCTTAAGCTTTTCAAGCAAACTCTTTATCTCTACTACTTGTTTCGCTATGTTAGAATCATTCGCTTTTGAACCAATGGTATTGGCCTCTCTGTTCATTTCCTGTACAAGAAAATCAAGCTTTCTTCCAATCGGCTCTTGACTTTTTAACGTTTGTAGGAATTGCTGAATATGGCTTTTCAATCGAGTAATTTCTTCATTAATATCAGCTTTATCAGCAAAAACAGCTACCTCTGTTAAAATTCTCGTTTCATCTAATTGTCCATTTAAAAATTCCTGCATTCTTTTCGTTAGACGTTCCTTAAAAGATTGAACAACGAGGGGAGCATATTTTTGGAGCTCAAAAACATCATTTTCTAATTGTGCTAAAATGGCAATTAAGTCTTTCTTTATTTCTTCGCCTTCTGCCATTCGCATTTGTAATAATAATTGAACTGCCTCTACGGTAGCAGTCAGAACTAGAGTTTCAAGTTCTTCGTTGCCCGCTTCACTTTCTTCAATATGTAAAAGGTCACTTCGACCAAGTAAATCGTGAATGGTTATGGTTCCTTCAACACCGTATTTACTTCGCGCTTCATTAATAAATTGATAATATTCGTCAATTAAATTCCAATCCACGTGAACCTTTCGGGTAACGACTCCTTCACCCTCTACACTTACATAAACCTCGACCCGACCACGGCGAATATGTTGGTTTAGTTTCTTTTTTAATTTATCTTCTATTTTTAATAACTGCCTCGGCATTCTGATATTCATTTCGCAAAAGCGGTGATTAACCGTTTTTACCTCTACATTAACAGAAAAAAACTCCGATTCAGTCTTCGCTCTTCCAAAGCCTGTCATACTTATAACCATCACGTGCACATCCAATCCTTAAGAAATGATCGGCTTTCTATTAAAAAAGACAAAAGGTAATAGAGTGGCATCTATTACCTTTTGGATTATAACATACTTTATTTTGTTTTTCTTAATAAAAATGTTCCTGCTAGTAAAAAAGTTGGAATAGAGGATAGTCCTACAATTAACAGCCAATCTTTCGCAAGAATCGGCAGTGTATGGAATATAGGCTGCAACGGTGGATAATAAATAACAACAAACATTAATAATAAGGAAGAAATAACAGCCCAAACCAAATATTGATTTCCAAATGGATTTCTTGACAGTACTGACTTTTCACTGCGGCAATCAAATACATGGATAAGCTGAGCCATTACCAGTGTAGCAAAGGCAACTGTTTGTGCATACTGCAGTTGACTCGGATCATTACCGTAAGCAATCATAAATGCTAATAATGTGACAACCCCAATCAGGAATCCCCTTGATACAACCTTCCAACCTAGCCCACGTGAGAAAACACCTTCATTAGGGCTTCTAGGATTTCGTTTCATTACATTTTCCTCTGGACGATCAAGTCCAAGCGCCATAGCCGGTAGACCATCTGTAACCAAATTCACCCATAGGATTTGGATGGGTACGAGCGGAAGCGGCAGAGCCAAGATCATGGCAAACAACATAACTAATATCTCACCAACATTGGATGCCAGTAGATAACGAACAAATTTACGAATATTTTCGTAGATATTCCTGCCTTCTTTAATGGCCGATTTAATAGTAGCAAAATTATCGTCTATTAAAACGAGTGCAGAAGCTTCCTTTGCCACATCTGTACCCGTAATCCCCATAGAAACACCGATATCTGCAGCCTTTATTGCCGGGGCATCATTAACACCATCACCTGTCATAGCAACAATGTGCCCTCTATTTTGTAAGGCTTTTACAATTTTCAGCTTGTGCTCCGGTGAAACCCTAGCAAATACAGACACATCTTCGACTACATCTTCAAGGTCCTCAACGGACATCTCAGATAGTGCCTTACCATCCAACACTTTACTTTTCTTTGTTAATATCCCAAGCTGGGACGCAATCGCTTTTGCTGTTATCACATGGTCTCCAGTGATCATGACCGTTTTTATCCCCGCTTCTTTACACTCTTTCACAGCAGCTTTTACTTCAGGTCTTGGTGGGTCAATCATTCCTTGAACACCAATAAAGGTTAATTGTTTTTCTGCTTCTTTTTCACTTAAAATAACGGTATTTGCAGATATAGGTTTGAAAGCAATGGCTATGGTACGAAGAGCTTGTGAAGCTAAACCATTAATGGCCTCCTGAACCTTACCTTGTGTCTCTCTATTTAAATATTGCGTTTTACTATCCCAAAGGACAGTTTCACAAATCCCTAAAATAACATCTGGGGCACCCTTCGTTATGATAAAATGCCTTCCTTGTTTATCTTTCACGTGTACACTCATCATTTTTCTTGCAGAGTCAAACGGAAACTCATTTACAATGGTAAACTCATCTAATAACTTAGGTCGCTCAAAACCCGCTTTCATAGCACTTACTAACAGGGCCCCTTCGGTTGGATCACCGTCAAGCGTGAATTCATCATCCTTAATGATTAAGTCTGAATGGTTACACAGCATTCCAAAGATTAACATCTGTTGTAAGGCTTTCTCATCTTTAGGCTGTACCGTACGCTCATCACGGTAAAAATTACCTTGTGGCTGATATCCAACCCCGTCTACCGTCCAAGTCTGACCACCGCTCCATAAATGGGTGACAGTCATTTTATTTTGAGTCATGGTTCCCGTTTTATCGGAGCAAATAACTGAAGCGCAACCAAGGGTTTCGACAGCTGGAAGCTTCCTAACAATGGCATTTTGCCTAATCATCTTCTGTACACCTAGTGATAATGCCACCGTAACAATTGCAGGAAGGCCTTCAGGGATAGCTGCAACAGCTAAAGAAACGCCTGCTAAAAACATCTCATATAATTCATGCCCACGAAGAACACCGACAGCTACAACTAAGACGGTCAATAATAATGCAACGGTAATTAATATTTTTCCTAACTGCTCTAAACGGCGCTGCAATGGAGTATCCTGCGCCTCGGCACTTTGGAGTAAATCAGCGATTTGCCCCATGGCCGTCTTCATCCCCGTACCGATGACAACTCCCAGGCCGCTCCCCCGTGTTACCATTGTCCCCATAAAAGCGATATTCTCCATATCACCAATTCCAGGGTTAGGATTGGCTAAGCTATCGATATGTTTAGAAACGGGAACAGATTCACCTGTAAGGGCGGATTCCTCAATTTCCAAGCTTTTTGATTCAATGACACGGACGTCTGCGCCAATTCGATCTCCGCTACTAAATTTTAAAATATCACCGATGACAATTTCTTTAGAAGGGATTTTTATCCATTGACCGTTTCTTAGAACAGAAACCTGCGGCGCGGATAATTCCTTTAGGGCCTGAAGTGATTTCTCAGCCCGCCGCTCCTGGAAAAAACCGAGGAAACCATTTATAATGACGATGGCGATAATAGCGATGGCATCAATATATTCGCCTAGTAATCCAGATATCAAGGTTGCTGCAAGAAGTACTAAGACCATAAAATCTTTAAATTGGCTAAAAAATAAGAGTAAAGCAGATTGCTTTTCTCCTTCTTCTAATTCATTTAGCCCGTGCTGGTCTATCCGTTTTTTTACTTCTTCCTGTGATAATCCAGAAGAAAAGTCGGTTTCTAAGGCCTTTTCTACTTGTTCTATCTTCATTTCATGGAATTTCATCCGACCATCTCACTTCCCCCTTTATTAACATGCTCTATGGAAAGCTTATTCAGGGTCGTCCAAAAAAATGCTATGATATAATTAATTCATAAATGAAAGTGTAAAGGATGTTTTTCCAATGTCATTTGATGGTTTATTTACAAAAGCAATGGTTGATGAACTTTCCCGCTCCTTAAAGGGCGGCCGAATAAACAAAGTCCATCAGCCTTATAAAAATGAAGTCATTCTTACAATCCGGGCAAATGGTGTTAATCAAAAGCTTCTCCTCTCTGCACATCCAAGCTATGCAAGGGTACAATTAACAAACGAAGCTTATGAAAATCCAAGTGAACCGCCAATGTTTTGTATGCTGCTAAGGAAGCATATCGAGGGCTATATTTTAGAGGATTTATATCAAGTCGAAACCGATCGAATGATAATATTTGAAATCAAAGGCCGAAATGAAATCGGCGATATCAGCTATAAACAATTAATCATTGAAATTATGGGTAGGCATAGCAATATTGTTTTAGTAGATAAAACACGAAATGTTATCCTGGACAGCATTAAGCACGTTTCGTTTGCTGTTAACAGCCATCGAGCGATTTTACCAGGACAACCTTACGTATTCCCTCCTGAACAAAACAAAGCAAACCCATTTACAGCAGTTGAAGAGGATGTTCTTCGAAAGATTGATTTTAATGCCGGCAAGATTGACCGGCAGCTTGTCGAGCACTTTGCTGGTACCTCCCCTCTTTTTGCTAAAGAAGTTCTATATCAAAGCGGTTTAGCGAATCGTACGACTATTCCTTCAACCTTTATTCGGTTAATAAAAAGAGTAGAATCTGGTGACATTTCTCCGTCCATTATATCTACAGGCGGAAAGGAAGCATTTTATTTGTTTCCACTTGAGCATTTGAATGGAGAAACCAAGAATTATCCGAGCCTTAGCGAATTGCTTGACCGTTTTTATTTCGGAAAAGCGGAACGCGACCGGGTGAAGCAGCAGGGAAATGATATTGAACGATTTATTAGCAATGAAAAGGAAAAGAATGAAAAGAAAATTGAAAAGCTAAAGAATACGTTAAAAGAGGCAGAACGCGCAGAACAATATCAGCGTTATGGTGAGCTTTTAACGGCCAACCTTTATGCAGCAAAAAAAGGGATGAAGGAAATCGAGGTCGTTAATTATTATGATGAAAACAGCGGCACGATTGCGATCCCGCTAGATCCAAGGAAAACACCTTCTGAAAATGCACAAAAATATTTTTCTAAATATCAAAAAGCAAAGAATGCAGTGGCCATTGTCCAGGAGCAAATCGAGAAATCCCAGGAAGAAGTGGCATATTTTGAAAATTTACTCCAACAAGTCATCACTGCCTCTCCTAAGGATTTACAAGAGATTCGTGAGGAATTGGTCGAAGGTGGTTATATCCGTGATAGAAGGAAAAGAAATGGAAAGAAGGTCCAGAACATTAAACCAGTTTTGGATCACTTCGTTTCCAGTGATGGAACAGAGATTATCGTCGGGAAAAATAATAAGCAAAATGATTATTTGACCAATAAGGTGGCTGCAAGGGATGAGATTTGGCTGCATACCAAGGATATACCTGGTTCCCATGTGGTGATTCGAAGTAAAGAACCTTCAGAGGAAACGCTTGGAGAAGCGGCGATTTTGGCTGCTTATTATAGTAAAGCTCGAAATTCAAGCTCCGTCCCTGTAGATTTTACAAAAGTTCGCCATGTAAAAAAACCAAGTGGCGCAAAACCAGGCTTTGTCATCTATGACAACCAGCAGACGCTTTATGTCACCCCTGATGAAGAAATAGTGTTGAAACTAAAGAAAAACTAGTAAAGCCCCGGAATTCCGGGGCTTTTTCCTCTTTATTTTACTTAATTCTCTCGCTCCATGCAGAAGGATCCATTCTCCAATCCAAGAGACTGGCTTGATCGGTTTCATTAACATGGCCCTTTTCAATGGCAACCTCGATTAAAGAAGGAAAATCAGTTAATGACTCACTTTTAATCCCTTCCTGTGCAAAGGCCTCTTTCCCTTTTTCAAGTCCATAGGTAAAGATAGATACCACCCCAAGGACCTCACAGCCCGCTTCCCGTAAAGCTTGAACAGCCGTAATAACGCTTCCGCCAGTCGAAATCAAATCCTCAACAACGACCACTTTTTGCCCCTCAACTACTCTACCTTCAATTTGATTTCCTTTTCCATGCCCTTTTGGCTTGGAACGGACATAGCACATTGGTAAGTCTAGCAGATCACTTACCCATGCAGCATGAGGAATCCCCGCAGTAGCTGTTCCCGCAATTACTTCTGCATTTGAAAAATGTTCAAGAATGAGTTTTTTCAGCCCCTGTGCAATGTCTTTACGTACAGATGGGAAGGAAAGTGTTAAACGGTTATCACAATAAATAGGTGAGCGAAGTCCAGAGGTCCATGTAAAAGGTTCCTGTGGTTTTAATGCAACTGCATTTATTTCTAATAGTTTTTCAGCGATGTAATGTTTCATAATCTTACTCCCTTCCATTCCTTCATCCATAGTTCATAGCTTGCTAATGGGTCAACTGCCCTTGTTATGGAACGTCCCACAACTATAGAACTTACCCCCGCAATTTTAGCAAAAGTCGGAGTAGCAACCCGCTTTTGGTCGCCTACCTCATCGGATACCATTCGAATTCCCGGAGTCACGGTGTAGAAATCTCTGCCTAGCTTTTCCCGAATATCAGCAGCTTCCCACGCAGAGCAAACTACCCCGTCCAGTCCTGCCTCTTTCGTTAAATCTGCGTAATGAAGGACAGACTCCTTTAAAGGAACAGGAATGAGTTGTTCCCTATTCATTTGTTCCTGAGAAGTACTTGTCAACTGAGTAACGGCTATACAAGCAGGACGGGTTCTTCCAGTAGCCGTTCCTGCTTCCAACCCTTCGATTGCTGCCTCCATCATTTCTTTACCACCCGCAGCATGAACATTGACCAAGTCACATTCCATTCGAGCAAGGCCCTTCATCGCACTTTTAACCGTATTAGGTATATCATGAAGCTTTAAATCTAGAAAAATTCGATGCCCTTTTTCTTTCAAAAATTCAATCATTGATGGCCCTTCTTGGTAATACAATTCCATTCCCACTTTTACAAATAGCTCTTTCCCGCTAAAAGGAATTAAAAATTGTTCTACCTCTTGCTTGTTTGAAAAATCAAGCGCGATGATAAGCGAGTTGTTCATGCCTCTTCCAGCTCCTTCCCCTACATTCACTAATATGATCGAAGCCAAGTTTATCTAAGAGGTCGGGCAGTTCCCTTATAATCGTTGGGCAAATAAATGGATCCACAAAATTCGCTGTTCCAACTGCAACCGCACTTGCCCCGGCATAAAAGAATTCAATTACATCTTCTGCGGATTGAATTCCACCCATTCCAATAATTGGTATAGACACAACTTGACTTACTTCGTGAACCATTCGAATCGCCACTGGTTTAATTGCTGGACCTGATAATCCACCCGTCCCATTTGCTAAAATTGGTTGACCAGTCTTTAAATCCAATCTCATCCCTACTAGTGTATTAATCATCGTTAATCCATCAGCCCCGCCATCTTCAACTGCCCGAGCCATCTCCACGATGTTGGTTACATTTGGCGACAGTTTTACATAGACAGGAACCTCAGAAACTTCCTTTACCTTTTTCGTTAACTGTTTAGCCACTTCAGGAATTGTCCCAAATGCAATTCCCCCCGTTTTCACATTTGGACACGAAATATTTAGTTCTAGTGCATGTACATTAGGTGCTTGCGATATTTCCTTCGCAACTCTTACATAATCTTCTTCTACCGAACCAGCCACATTGGCAATGATTGGCACATCGTACTGCGAAAGCCAAGGTAGTTCATTGGATATGACTTTTTCCAGACCAGGGTTTTGCAGGCCGATTGCATTCAACATCCCTGCAGATGTTTCAGCTACTCTTGGTGTGGGATTTCCGAATCTAGGTTCAGCAGTTGTCGCTTTTATCATGATAGCTCCCAGCTCACTTAAATCATAGAACTGGCTATACTCCTTGCCAAATCCGAAGCAACCAGAAGCAGGCATAATTGGATTTTTCAATGTTAATCCCGGCAACTCTATCTTTAATCGACTCATATACAAACCTCCCCTGCTCGGAATACCGGCCCATCGCTGCAAACTTTTCTATACGAAACATCCTGTGGATCGTCTGCGCTTTTACAGACACAGGCAAAGCAAGCACCTACTCCACAACCCATACGCTCTTCTAATGATAAAAATAGTTTCTTATCTTGATAATTTTGTTGAATGGCTCTAAGCATCGGGGTAGGCCCGCACGTATAAATAGTGTCAAAGTTTACTTCTTTCATCACATCAGTGACAAATCCTTTTCTTCCATACGTTCCATCTACTGTTGAAACAAAAGTTTCTCCATTTTTCATAAATTCACTTTCATAAAAGACAGCAGATTCAGTTTGAAAGCCTAGAATATGGATTACATTTACTCCTTTAGCCTTCAATTGGTTGGACAGCTCATATAAAGGCGGGATCCCAATCCCGCCGCCAACTAATAATGCCGTATCTCCACTATCCGCTTCTTCAACCGGAAAGCCATTTCCTAGCGGTCCAAGAACATCTATTTTCATTCCAGGCTTCATCTCTGCAAGCAGTGCTGTTCCTTTCCCTTCCCGCCGATAAATCATGGTAAACTGGTTACTTTTTTTATCATATGAAGAAATACTAATCGGTCGTCTTAAAGCGGGGTCCCAGCTGTCTGAGACCCGAATGTGGACAAATTGTCCTGGTTCTGTTATTTCATTGACTAATTCCGCTTCAACAATAAGCTTATAAATATCCTTGGCAATTTCGTCTTGGCTGACGATTTTACATAATTCTTTTCTAATCATGCAAAAATTGCCTCCTTTTTTTCTTCCACAGCCATTGCTTCTGCTGAAAAATTCATAGATTCGATCACTTTAAGGATCGCATCTGCGGTATCCAATGAGGTTAAGCACGGAACTCCATTTTCAACTGCTTCACGGCGTATTCGGAAGCCATCTCGTTCCGGCTGTTTCCCTTTTGTCAGCGTGTTGATAATAAACTGGGCTTCCCCATGATGGATGACATCTAAGAGGGTTTTCCCTGCAGACCCAATTTTCCCAACCACTTTCACCTGAAGTCCTGCTGCTTCCAACACTTCTGCAGTACCGCTTGTTGCCATTAAGCGATAACCATTCGAGGCAAATCGCTTTGCAAGCTTCAGTGCCTCCTGTTTATCTTTATCTGCAACAGTAAACAAGACAGTGCCGAACTTTTGGATGTTCATGCCTGAAGCAACCAATCCTTTATATAGAGCTTTTTCGAGCGTTATATCTTTCCCCATTACCTCACCGGTTGACTTCATTTCCGGTCCTAATGTGATATCCACACTCTTTAGCTTAGCAAATGAGAACACCGGTACCTTTACATACACACCAGATTTTTCTGGAACAAGTCCAGTTGTATAGCCTTGATCAGTTATGGAAACGCCTAAGATAGCTTTTGTTGCAATCTTCGCCATCGGTACTTGGGTGATTTTACTTAAAAACGGTACGGTACGACTAGAGCGCGGGTTCACCTCGAGAACATACACTTGGTCTTGTGACAATACATATTGAATATTTAGCAATCCCACGATATTTAAGCCTTTTGCCAGTCTTACAGTGTATTCCACAAGTGTTTTCTTCACATCTTCAGATAGTGTTTGCGGCGGATACACAGCAATCGAGTCACCTGAATGAACCCCAGCTCGCTCGATATGTTCCATAATACCTGGTATTAATACATTTTCCCCATCACAGATCGCATCTACTTCAATTTCTTTTCCTGTTAGATAGCGGTCAATTAAGACTGGATGTTCCGGATTTACCTTTACTGCATTTTTCATGTAATGAAGCAGTTCATTTTCTTGATAGACAATTTCCATTGCTCTTCCACCAAGAACATAAGATGGTCGGACTAGAACGGGATACCCGATTTCGTTAGCAATTACCAGTGCTTCTTCGACCGATAATGCTGTTTTCCCTAGAGGCTGTGGAATTTTTAACTGTTCAAGAGCTTGTTCAAATTTATCTCTATTTTCTGCCCTGTCTAAGTCCTCAAGACTCGTTCCGAGAATCTTCACACCGTTTTCCTCCAGCTTAGCTGCAAGGTTGATCGCTGTTTGTCCGCCAAACTGAACCACTACACCTATTGGTCTTTCTAACTCAATAATGCTCATGACATCTTCAATGGTAAGCGGTTCGAAGTAAAGCTTATCCGATATACTAAAATCCGTTGATACAGTTTCAGGATTATTGTTAATGATAATTGCTTCATATCCTGCTTCCTTAATTGCCTTTACGGAATGAACGGTAGCATAATCAAATTCGATCCCTTGCCCAATGCGGATAGGTCCGGAGCCGAGAACGATGACGCTTTTTCTATCTGTTACTACTGACTCGTTTTCCTCTTCGTACGTTCCATAGTAATACGGGGTTGCTGATTCAAATTCTGCGGCACAAGTATCCACCATTTTGTATACAGGGACAATACCATTGCGCTTCCGCAGGTTATAAATATCTCTCTCAGACAATCTCCATAGCTCAGCAATTTTTTTATCGGTAAAGCCTTTTTGCTTTGCTTCGATTAAAATATCTTGGTCTAGCTGATTCATTGCAAGTTGTCTTTCTAGTTCAATGATACCTTCCATTTTCTTTAGGAAAAATAAATCTATCTTACTCCATTCATGGATGGTATCGATGGTAATTCCACGTTTTAACCCTTCTGCGATGTAAAATAACCTTTCGTCTCCTGCTTTACGAATTCGTTTCTCGAGTAACTCATCATTGATTTCCTCTGCACCATTTAACTCGAAGTGGTAAACACCAGCCTCTAATGACCGAATTGCTTTTAGCAGTGATTCTTCAAACGTTCGTCCTATGGCCATAATCTCTCCAGTTGCTTTCATTTGGGTGCCCAATGAACGGTTACCAGATTCAAACTTATCAAACGGCCATCTTGGAATTTTCGTAACGATATAATCAAGAGCCGGTTCAAAGCTAGCGTAGGTCTTTCCGGTAACAGGGTTTAACATTTCATCCAGCGTTAAGCCGACCGCAATTTTTGCAGCAAGCTTTGCAATTGGATAACCCGTAGCTTTAGAGGCTAGTGCCGAAGAACGGCTAACACGTGGATTGACTTCGATAATATAATAGTGAAAACTATCTGGATCTAAAGCAAGCTGAACGTTACAACCCCCTTCAATTCCTAACTTTCGAATGATTTTAAGGGAAACATTTCGTAAAAGCTGATATTCTCGATCACTTAATGTCTGGCTTGGAGCAACTACAATTGAATCCCCGGTATGTACACCAACCGGATCAATATTTTCCATGTTACAAACAACAATCGCATTGTCGTTTCCATCGCGCATCACTTCGTATTCAATTTCCTTAAAGCCAGCAATGCTTTTTTCTAGTAAACATTGATTTACGGGGCTATGTTTTAATCCACTTGAAACTATTTCCTCTAATTCTTCAAGGTTATGACAAATGCCTCCGCCTGTCCCGCCTAAGGTGTATGCAGGGCGAACAATGACTGGAAAACCAATCTTTTCAACAAATGCCTTTGCCTCAGCTAATTCATGGATAATTTCACTATCTGGAACCGGCTCATTTAACTCATTCATCAAGCTGCGGAAAAGATCTCTGTCTTCTGCTTGTTTAATGGCTGAAAGTTTGGTGCCGAGAATTTCAACCTCACATTCTTCTAAAACTCCAGATTCTGATAATGCGACTGCAAGGTTAAGGCCTGTTTGCCCGCCAAGGGTTGCTAATAGTGCATCTGGACGTTCCTTACGAATGATTCGGCTCACAAATTCTACTGTCAGTGGTTCAATATAAACTGCATCAGCAATCTCTGTATCTGTCATGATCGTAGCAGGGTTAGAGTTTACTAGAATAACCCTATAGCCTTCTTCTTTTAAAGCAATACAAGCCTGTGTACCGGCATAGTCAAATTCGGCAGCCTGACCAATGACGATTGGTCCTGAACCAATTACTAGAATGGAGTGAATATCTTTACGTTTAGGCATTTGCTGTAACCTCCTGTTTGCTCTTTTCCATCATTGCAAGAAACTGATTAAATAGTCCGCCCGCATCTTCCGGTCCTGGTGAGGCTTCCGGATGATACTGGACAGTAAAAGCGGGATAATCTAAATGTTTTAGTCCTTCTACTGTTCCATCATTTACGGCAATATGAGTGATTGCTAGTCTTGTATCTTTTACCGAATCTTCTTCAACCGTATATCCATGATTTTGTGATGTTATCGCAATTTTTCCGGTAGATAAATCTTTGACCGGGTGGTTGGAACCACGATGACCAAATTTCATTTTTTCGGTATTAGCCCCACATGCTAGTGCAAATAGCTGATGTCCAAGACAAATTCCAAAAAGAGGAACCTTCCCTAAAACCCCTTTTAACATATCAATCGCTTCGGGTACATCCTTTGGATCTCCAGGTCCATTTGAAAGCATAACCCCATCTGGTCGTAACTGAAGAATTTCATCAGCAGTTGTATGATATGGAACAACAATTACGTCACAGTCTCTCTGGTTTAGCTCCCGTAATATCCCGTGTTTCATTCCAAAGTCTACTAGAACTACTCTTTTCCCACGTGCAGGACTTGGATAAGCATTTTTTGTTGATACCTGCTTTACTTGATTGGTCGGTAGGGATGCCCCTCGCAGGTGCTTCAAAACATCCTCTGGATTTTTTTCTATCCCACAAATTGCACCCTTTAAGGTACCGTATTGACGAATTATTCTTGTTAATTTTCTCGTGTCTATCCCTGCAATTCCCGGGATTTTCTTCATTTCAAAGTACTCTGCTAAGGTATATTCACTTCTCCAATTGGAAGGAAAATCCGCTGCTTCTTTCACAATAAAGCCCTTTACAGCCGGGTTTATCGATTCGAAATCATCACGATTAATTCCGTAATTCCCTATAAGCGGATAGGTAAGGGTCACAATTTGTCCACAATAGGATGGGTCAGAAAGGATTTCTTGATAGCCAGTCATTCCTGTATTAAATACCACTTCACCAATGGTTTCTGTATCACTGCCAAAGCCTTTTCCAATAAATATCGTACCGTCTTCTAATATCAGCTGTTTCTTCATGCTAGTACACATCCTTTTTCCCAAACTATTTGCCCTCCAGCGATTGTCATTTCAGGCCATCCCTTACATTTCCAACCACCAAATGGAGTATTTTTGCCTTTTGATAGGAATTCTTCTGGATTAATGACTTGTTCCTCCTCTAAGTTAAGAAGGACTAAATCTCCCGGTGATCCCACTTCAATTTTTCCATATGGAAGATCGAATGCTTCCGCGGGCTTAACCGTTAAAAATTTAATTAATTGCTCAAGTGAGATGATATTTTTTAGTACAAAGTGCGTATACAGAAGCGGGAACGCCGTCTCTAATCCAACGATTCCAAATGGTGCTAGTACCATCCCCTCACTTTTCTCCTCTACTGTATGTGGAGCATGATCGGTTGCAATAAAATCTATCGTTCCATCAAGTAATCCTTCGATTAATGCCTGTCTGTCTGCTTCATCACGAAGCGGCGGGTTCATTTTATAATTAGCATCGAGACCAGGAATATCATCTTGTGATAATAATAGGTGATGCGGTGTTACTTCCGCGGTGACTTTAATACCTGCTCGTTTTGCATCTCTAACCACACGTACAGATTCTTTTGTACTGATATGACAGACATGGTAATGGCAGCCGCTCGCTTCAGCTAATAGGACATCCCTTGCAATTTGCACGGACTCACACACAGAAGGAATTCCGTTCAATCCGTGTTTTTCTGAAAATGATCCTGAATGGACAGAACCTTTGTTAATCAGCGTATTCTCTTCACAATGGGCAACAATCGCCATATTCACCTCACGCGCCTTTTTCATGGCGACAAGCATCATTTCTGCTGACTGAACACCTACTCCATCATCCGTAAAGGCAAAAGCACCTGCTTTTTTCAACGCTTCAAAATCAGTAAGTTCCTGCCCAAGTTGTCTAGTCGTGATAGCTGCATAAGGTAACACTCTTACTTTTGCTGTTTCTTGGATTCTGTTTTGCAGCCACTCCATTTGTTCTTTGGTGTCAGGCACCGGTCTAGTATTCGGCATGGCTGCAACAGTGGTGAAACCGCCTTTTGCTGCAGCAAGTGAACCCGTTGCGATGGTTTCCTTTTTTTCTCCGCCCGGCTCACGTAGGTGAACATGTAAATCAACAAACCCTGGTGAAACTAGCTTTCCTGATGCATCGACCTTCCGATCCACAATTGCTTCAATTTTTGTATCAATTTTTGTAATAATTCCGTCCTCTATTAAAATATCAGCTTGCTTTTTCGCTCCATTAAATGCTTTGTAAGATGCGTTTTGAATAAGTAGTTTCATATCCTTTTCCTCCTTCAAGACTTTCAATGGCCCTCTTAATCGCCGCCATCCTGATATAGACACCATTTTCCATTTGTTTAAAAATTCTTGATCGCTGGCATTCTACTAAGCTATCAGCTATTTCTACATTGCGATTAACTGGAGCTGGATGCATGATGATACTTCTAGGTCTCATCAGTTTTTCTCTTTCTAATGTAAGACCGAATTGCTTATGATACTCGTTTGCCGTGTAGCTGCTTTTTTGTTGATGTCGTTCATGTTGAACGCGGAGGAGCATAACTACATCAGCTTCTTTTACTGCCTGATCAATGGGTCTGTATCTTGATAGGTCTACACTACGCTCATCAAACCATTCCTCTGGTCCAGAAAAAATTATTTCTGCTCCGAGTCTAGTCAATACATCTGCATTAGACCTGGCAACTCTGCTATGACGAATGTCGCCAATTATGGCTATTTTTAATCCTTTAAATTGGCCAAACTCTTGCTGGATGGTCATTAAATCAAGCAGTGATTGAGTAGGATGATGGCCACATCCATCCCCTCCATTGATGATGGGAATGTTTACTTTTCCTACTAAGTCATCAAAGTATCGATCTTGTTCATGTCGGATTACGATCGTATTTACGCCAATCGCTTCTAAGGTTTTCACTGTATCGTAGAGTGTTTCACCTTTTTGCACACTCGACGTTTGAACTTCAAAGGGAATGACTTCTAATCCTAATTTTCTTTCGGCTACTTCAAAGCTGCTTTTTGTTCTTGTGCTTGCTTCAAAAAATAAATTTGCTACAAAAACCGGTCTGTTGGGCTGCCATTTCATTCCTTCAGCAAACTTGTTAGCATCAGTCAATATTTGATCAATCTCTTCAACTTTCAACTCATTGGTTGTTAGTAAGTGACGTAACATTATGGTCCCCGCCTCTCATTTATTTAAGAAAAAACACCCTAATCTCTTGATTAGGGTGTTGAACGTACATACTTAATAACCAAGGCCATTACAGCTTGATTATCAGTATTCACACCCTTATAAGCCTCTCTGGACTTCCTTTAAAAGGTTTTTATTTATGCAGTTTTCCTGTCCTTTATAAGACTAGTTTCCTCAAACATATTTTCCTCTAATGGCTGTCTTCCCGGTAAAACAAGGTTTAATACTACTCCAAGGATTGCAGCTAATGCCATACCTTGAATGTCAATATGGAATGGCAGTTTAACAATCGCTCCGCCAAGACCAACCACAAGAATGACAGAAGATATTACAAGGTTTCGTTTATTTTCAAAATCGATTTTGCTATCCACTAACATTCGGAGTCCAGAAGAAGCAATGATTCCGAATAGCAGTATGGAAACACCGCCCATTACTGGGGTTGGAATCGTTTGGATCAACGCAGTTACCTTTCCAATAAATCCAAACAGTATGGCTAATACAGCGGCACCAGCAATGACATAGACACTATATACACGAGTAATCGCTAGCACTCCGATATTCTCACCGTATGTTGTTTTAGGTGGTCCGCCAACCAACGCTGAAATGATAGTTGCAGTTCCATCTCCAAGGATGGAGCGATGTAAGCCTGGTTCTTTAATATAATCTCGACCCACAACCTTACTAAGCACAAGCTGATGTCCAATATGCTCAGATAGCGTAACCACCGCAATCGGAGCCATTAATGCAACTATATCCCATGTAAGTTTAACTTTATAGCTTACAAACGGAATAACAAATTCGGGCATTTCAAACCATTTTGCATCGACTACTGGCTGAAAATTCACAATACCCACTGCTAAGGCATACACATAACCCACTATTATACCTGCCAAAATTGGAATAATGCTTAGCATTTTTTTCGCAAAAATCGAGAAGATAATCGTTGCAGCGAGTGTTACTAGTGCGACTGAAAAGTGAAGCATACTGTATTTACCTGCAGGGTTGTTCATTGCCATACCCACTGCTGTACCAGAAAGTGATAATCCGATTACAATAATGACTGGGCCAACCACGATGGGTGGGAGTAACTTCATGATCCAGCGGTGTCCTGCCTTACTAATAATTAGGGCAACAATTCCATATACAAGTCCAGCTATAAAAGTACCAATCATGGCTGCTCCTGGCCCGCCAGCTTCATTAAGTGCTTTGATTGGTATGATGTAAGCAAATGATGAACCCAGATAAGCTGGAACTTTTCCTTTAGTTATTAACAAAAACGCTAGTGTTCCAAGTCCACTTGAGATTAATGCAATCGCTGGGCTAAGTCCAACGAGATATGGTACAAGAATGGTAGCTCCAAACATGGAGAATAAATGCTGTAAACTTAAGGTTAACCATTGGGTTGGTTTTGGAATCTCTTCTACGTCTAAATGTGGTTTATTATTCAATTTAAATTCCCCTTTTGTTCTTTCTTTTTATTTTGCCTCTGTTCCATAAAAAAAACCCTCTTTTGCCACGGAGGGTACAAAGAGGGTATGGAAATGCCGTAATGAATAATTCTCGGCGTTTTCCCCTTTGTCAGCCTCACAGGACTGCCTTTAAAAAGGGCTGCTATTTATTTGTCAAAAATGCTTACTTGATCCACCTTATCTACTTCTGCTAATTCAACAACAATTTTTTCTTCGCTTGATGTCGGAACGTTCTTTCCTACATAATCTGCACGGATTGGAAGCTCACGATGTCCCCTGTCCACTAAGACAGCCAACTGGATAGCACCCGGCCGCCCTATATCCATTAATGCATCTAGACCCGCTCTTACCGTTCTACCTGTATATAAAACATCATCTACAAGAATGACTTTTTTATCACTAATATTAACTGGTATATCAGAACCTTTCACGAGTGGTTCTTGATTTTCCGTTTTCTTCGTAAGATCATCACGATATAGGGTTATGTCTATTTCACCTACTGGAATCGGACTGCCTTCGATTTCTTCAATTCTAGAAGCGAGTCGGTTAGCCAAATAAATACCCCTTGTACGGATCCCGACAAGAATACAATCCTCAATCCCTTTGTTTTTTTCAATAATTTGGTGGGCGATCCTTGTTAGTGCTCTCCCTATTGCTTGTTCATCAAGAACGATCGCTTTTTGGTTCATATGACACCTTCTTTTTTATAAAATAAAAACCTCTCACCGATTTTGGCGAGAGGTAGACGAGTTAATTTCATTAGATATAGGCATACCTAGCCTACACCATTAACCGCTCCTTCTCAGCCTCACGGGACCAAATTAAAGGACTTATTAAACTATAGTCATCTTACTAGATATTCCGTTTTTCGTCAACGGTTATTTCGCAATTTTTGAAGAAGCTGGTCGAAATCATCCGGAAGGGGCGCTTCAAACTCTATATATTCGTTTGTTCGTGGATGAACAAATCCAAGAACACCAGCGTGTAGAGCTTGTCCATCGATATCTAACGTTTTTTTCGGACCATATTTTGGGTCACCAGCTAATGGATAGCCAATATACTTCATATGCACACGAATTTGATGGGTCCTGCCTGTCTCTAATTGACATTCTACAAATGTAAAGTCCTTAAAGCGTTCGATTACATGAAAATGGGTAACAGCATGCTTACCTTTATCAACCACCGTCATACTTTGACGATCTTTTGGATCTCTTCCTAGTGGAGCATCAATCGTACCAAAATCATGTGGAATAACTCCATGCACGATCGCTTTATATTTTCTTGTAACTGTTTTTTCGACCAACTGATTAACAAGACTCTCATGCGCCATATCATTTTTAGCAACCATTAAAAGACCAGAAGTATCTTTATCAATCCGATGAACAATTCCAGGTCGTAGGACACCATTAATCCCTGATAAGTCTTTACAGTGAGCCATTAAACCATTAACCAATGTTCCTGTCATATGCCCAGGTGCAGGGTGGACGACCATCCCTCTTGGTTTATTAACAACTAAAACATCTTTATCTTCGTAAAAAATCTCTAAATTAAGATCCTCAGGTACAACATCCAATTCTTCTGGATCAGGAATAGTAATTTCGATCCTGTCATTCGTGTTGCATTTATAATTTGTTTTAATGGTTTGCCCATTTACAAGGACATTCCCATCTTTAATCCACTGCTGAACTTGCGACCTCGACCATTCTTCATTAAGGCTAGAAATAATCTTATCAATACGATCACCTTTTTGCTCCTCAAGAATGGTGTGTTCCATTTTCTCCATGTAATTTCTCCTTTGATTCTCTCTCTTCACGCAGCATTTGAATCATTAATACGATAACTCCAACGACTAATGCTGAGTCTGCAATATTAAAGACTGGAAAATTATAGGTGAAAATATAAGTGTGAATAAAATCCACCACTTCTTTCCGAACAACACGGTCAATGAAATTCCCGATTGCTCCACCTAGCATTAAAGCTAGAGATACCCCCAATAACCATTTTCCTCTTGCAGCTTTATGAATATAATACATAATAGCAATTATGACAATAATTGTAATTACATAAAACAACCACATTTGTCCTTGTAAAATTCCCCATGCCGCACCACGATTACGGTGAGAAGTAATATACAAAATATTGTCGATGATGGGAATACTGTCACCTAAATTCATTTTACTTACAATTAACCATTTTGTAATTTGATCTAATAAAATAACAAAAAGTGCGATTAAGTAATAAAACACTAAGAAATACCCCCAAGCCTAAACTGACTTACTTCTTAAGCATTTTAGCATACTTTTTCGCGAAACGACAATGTAACCTCATAAAAATGAAGTATAAATCGTTTTTTTGTAATACGTTTGCAAATTTTGAGATTCTTCCAGCGACTTCATTGTGGGGACCATCGACAATAAATCGTCAGGGATTAGTTCCCCTGAAATTTCACAATGGCCAAAGCTTCCTTTCTCAAACTTAAGGATTGCAGTATTTATGTCTGCAAGCTCCTCCTCGAGAATAGATGTCAGCCAATCCTGCCTTTTTTTAATTTGTAATGAATGTTCAATTTCTTCTTTTGTTTGACGGAGTTCAAAAAACAGCTTTTCCTGCGTGGCATTCATAGTTGTTACCTCCGTGAATCATTTGTCTTATTATTTCCGGCAAGCAATAAATGACACCGATAAACATTTGACAGCCACAACAACAATTAACGAAAAAGGAAATTTTTAATATGAAAAGCGCAAGCGCCTGAGTCAGCCTTTATAAAGAAGACTGGTCGATTGGCTACCGGAGCATAGACAAAGACCTAGTCGCACTTAAAAGTACAAAAGTCCCTAGTCTTTAGTAGCAAGACAATCTTACCTTTGGCATAAAATAAAACTCCTCTACGACCTTTTGTTATTCTTTCCTTTGGTTTCGGTCGCATAGAACTCCTCTACGCGACCTTTTGCTATGCTTTCCTTTGGCTTCGGTCTCATAGAACTCCTCTACGTGACCTTTTGTTATTCTTTCCTTTGGTTTCGGTCGCATAGAACTCCTCTACGCGACCTTTTGCTATGCTTTCCTTTGGCTTCGGTCTCATAGAACTCCTCTACGCGACCTTTTGTTATTCTTTCCTTTGGCTTCGGTCGCATAGAACTTCTCTACGCCACCTTTTGTTATTCTTTCCTTTGGTTTCGGTCGCATAGAAGTTCTCTACGCGACCTTTTGCTATGCTTTCCTTTGGTTTCGGTCGCATAGAACTTCTCTACGCGACCTTTTGCTATGCTTTCCTTTGGCTTCGGTCGCATAGAACACCTCAACGCGACCTTTTGCTATGCTTTCCTTTGGCTTCGGTCGCATAAATAAAAAACCCCATGCCTGTATGGCATAGGGTCTTCAGCTTTATTATGCTAAGTGTGAATAGTTTTCTTTTACAACCTCTGCACAGCGTGGGCAAAGGGTTTCGTGTTCTGCGTCTTGACCCACTTCTGGTGTCACAATCCAGCAACGCTCACATGTTTCTCCTTCAGCTTTTGTTACAACAATCGCTGCTCCCTCAAGTTTAAGGGCATTTTCAGGTGCTTCCTCATAGGTACCAGCCACCTCAAAACCAGAGACAATAAACAATTGCTTTAAGTTTTCTTCAATTGAATCTAACAAAGCTTTTGATTTTTCATTCACGTATAGTGTGATTTTTGCTGTTAAGGATTTTCCGATTACCTTTTGATTTCTAGCTTCTTCTAACGCCTTTAGCACATCATCACGAAGCTTCATAAATGCAGTCCATTTTTCCTCTAAAGCCGCTGCTCCTGCAAGTTCCTTATATTCTGGAAGGTCAGTCAATTGAACACTTTCTTCTTTCACATTAGGGATGAATTTCCAAACTTCATCTGCCGTATGTGAGAGAATTGGTGAAACTAATTTAGTTAACGCCACTAATGATTCGTAAAGAACGGTTTGAATAGCTCTGCGCTCATGATTATTAGCTGCCTCAATATACAGAACATCTTTTGCAAAATCTAAGTAGAAAGCACTTAAATCTAATGTACAGAAATTATTTACAGCATGATAAATTCCTGCAAACTCATAGTTTTCATAAGCATGGTGAACATATTTGATCAGTTTATTTAATTTTACAAGCATGAACCGGTCAACTTCGCGTAAGTTTTCATAGGCAACTGCATCTGTAGCTGGATTAAAGTCAGCAAGGTTACCAAGTAAGAAACGGAAGGTATTACGGATTTTACGATATACTTCAGCAACTTGTTTTAAGATCGCATCAGAAACACGTACATCTGCTTGATAATCAACAGAGGCAACCCATAGTCGTAAAATATCTGCTCCTAACTGATTCATAACCTTAGCAGGGACAACCACGTTACCTAATGATTTACTCATTTTTCTACCTTCACCATCAAGTGCGAAACCATGGCTCAATACTCCTTTATATGGAGCTTTTCCTGTTACTGCCACTGCAGTAGATAGAGATGAGTTAAACCAGCCGCGGTATTGGTCAGAGCCTTCTAAATAAAGGTCAGCCGGGCGAACTAAGTCCTCTCTCTCAAGAAGAACTGCTTGATGGGAAGAACCTGAATCAAACCAAACATCCATAATATCTGTTTCTTTTGTGAAAGTTCCATTTGGACTTCCTGGGTGTGTAAAGCCTTCTGGTAGTAATTCTTTTGCTTCTCTTTCAAACCAAATATTAGAGCCATGTTCGCGGAACAGTTCTGATACATGGTTGATTGTTTCGTCAGTAATAATTTCTTCACCGTTTTCTGCATAGAAAACAGGAATCGGTACACCCCAAACACGCTGACGGGAAATACACCAGTCTCCACGGTCACGGACCATATTAAATAGTCGTGTTTCTCCCCATGCTGGAACCCATTTCGTTTCTTTTACTGCTTCCATCAATTCATTACGGAAATCTTTAATTGAAGCGAACCATTGAGCAGTGGCACGGAAGATTACCGGCTTCTTCGTTCTCCAGTCATGTGGATAAGAGTGCGTGATAAATGATAATTTTAACAATGCACCTGCTTCTTCTAAAGCCTCGGCAATTGGCTTATTGGCAGTATCATAAAATAAGCCTTCAAAGCCTGGTGCTTCATCTGTCATCACACCTTTATCATCAACAGGACAAAGAACTTCTAATCCATATTTCTGACCTACATAAAAGTCATCTTCCCCGTGTCCTGGTGCCGTATGAACACAGCCAGTACCTGCATCAGTCGTTACGTGATCACCTAACATCACTAATGAATCACGCGAATATAATGGATGTGATGCGACGATATATTCTAATTCAGCACCCTTTACTTTTTGAACAACGGTTGTTTCTTCCCAGCCGATTTCTTTTGAAACTGTTTCTAAAAGAGCTTCGGCAACAAGGTATTTATTTCCATTTGTTGCTACCACCACGTAGGTTAAGTCAGGATGTACTGAAATTCCAAGATTCGCTGGAATCGTCCATGGCGTTGTAGTCCAGATGACAATTTGCGTATCAGTGTCAAGTACACCTTTACCATCTTTCACCTCAAACCCAACGTAGATGGATGCTGAACGTTTATCTTGATATTCAATCTCTGCTTCAGCTAAAGCTGATTCACTTGATGGTGACCAATAAACAGGTTTTTTACCTTTGTAGATATAGCCTTTTTTGGCCATGTCGCCAAATACTTTAATTTGTTGTGCTTCATATTCAGGTTTTAACGTAATATATGGATTTTCCCAATCGCCGCGAACACCAAGGCGTTTAAATTGAGTTCGTTGATTATCCACTTGTTCTAGTGCATATTTAGTACATAACTGACGGAACTCCGCAACTGTCATTTCTTTACGCTTTACACCCTTATTTGTTAATGCCTGCTCAATTGGCAGACCATGTGTATCCCAACCTGGAACATATGGGGAATGAAAGCCGCTCATTGATTTATAGCGAACAATCATATCTTTTAAAATTTTATTTAGGGCATGACCCATATGAATATCTCCATTTGCATATGGTGGTCCGTCATGTAAGACAAACATCGGGCGGCCTTTTGTCCGTTCCTGTACTTTTTGATAAATATTCATTTCTTCCCATTTAGCCTGAATCTCGGGCTCTCTTTGGGGAAGATTACCCCGCATCGGAAACTCAGTTTGCGGCATTAATAACGTATCTTTATACTCCATTTTTCTTCCTCCTGATCATCCACTTCATATAACAGAATAGCCAATAGACAAATAAAAAAAACCTTCTCATCCCAAATAGGGACGAGAAGGTTTTATTCCCGCGGTACCACCCTGATAGATAATACCGATACGTACTATCCTCTTTAGCATTCGTAACGTGAATAACACGCCTGAGCCTACTACTCAATTATTGAGGTTCGGTCCGGAACTCCAGGGTGATTTTCCAATTTCCTGCTTTACCGGGCTTGCACCATCCCCGACTCGCTATTTAAAGCCAATAAAAAACTGTACTGTCCCTATCATCGTCATTGCCATTCTATATAACTATCTAAAAATTATATGCTAATTAAATGGAATTCGTCAAGCTAATGAATCTTCTTCTTGATGAATTTTTAATTCTGTAGCATCTACTTCATAATCCAATAAATGATCCCAATCATCCGTATTTAACATATCAAGCTGTGCTTCAATCAGCATCTTAAAACGAGTACGGAATACCTTCGATTGTTTCTTTAGATCCTCGATTTCAAGCGCAATCTTTCTTGCTTTTGAAAGGGACTCATTCACAATTCGATCTGCATTCTTCTCTGCCTCTTTAATAATTAACTTCGCTTCCTTTTGGGCATTACGCTTTACTTCTTCACCCGCTTCTTGGGCAATAACAATTGACTTATTAAGTGTTTCTTCAATATTTACAAAATGGCCAAGACGATCTTTCATTTCATTTAAACGTTCTTCCATTTCCTTTTTCTCTCTAAGAACTAATTCATAATCCTTAATCACCTGATCAAGAAATTCATTTACTTCATCTTCGTCATAGCCACGAAAACCTTTATTAAACTCTTTATTATGAATATCTAACGGCGTTAACGGCATTGATGCCACCTCCATACAATCTATACATGTATATGTATTAGCAAGTATTCGACAAGTTTTTCGAAATTCCTGCTATATCATTGAATTATTTTTGCTTTCCGACAATAATTCTCCATTTATCTTTTTTCGTCTTTCCCTCAATACCAACAATTTTTGCTCTGCCATATCCACGGACTGATAGCATATCACCTTCATCACAATCAAATGAAGGATTTTCTGTTAACGTCCAGTTAACTTTTACAAGACCATGTTGAATAAGGGCTTGTGATTTTTGCCTTGATAGATGATAAACTCCTGAAATAACAGTATCCAGTCGTAAAGAAGACACAGTTAGATCATTCTCTTCCCATAGTTCCCTGTTAGAGATTTGTTCGTTGGAACTTATTTCATCTAATCTTACCCCTGCCTTACCAATCGATTCAACATTATTTTGAATGTATGAACTAACCTCCTTGGCAGCAAAAAATTGAACCTTTCCATCTTTCATAAGTATGTCTCCAAATTTCCCCCGCTTAAGCCCTAGGGACATAAGTGTACCTAAAACCTGTCTGTGTTCGAGGGTGACAAACTTTGAAGGGTATTGGATTTCAAAAAGGGCAATTTGGAAATCTTCTTCACTCACCATTAAATAATCAGGATAGATAAGGGCTCTTTTTCGTTCTCCATCAAGACCCCCACCAAAAAACTGATATTTTACCTCATTATTTTCACCGATTAAAAGCTTAATTATATGTTGTTCACGTGGATCAAGGAAATCTGTCAGCTTTGGAGCATACTGAGATTCCACCTGGTCTTTCCATTGTAAAACTTGATCAATATATTCCCGTTCTTCTAGTCGGAAATGCTGATAAATGTTCATTAAAAAAACACAACCTAGTTACATTATTTATATAAGCCACAGATAAACACGGTGTAAACCTTGGGTCGCAAAGTTTAACACTAGGAAAGCCACAATTGGAGAAATATCCATCATCCCAATTGGTGGAATAATTTTTCTAAACGGCTCTAGATATGGCTCACAGATTCTCCCTAGGAATCGACCAATTGTCGTCTCTCTCGCATTTGGAAACCAAGACATTAAGATATAAATGATTAATGCCCAAGAATATAATTGAATAATCTGTTGTAAAAGGCCAAAAACAAATGCCATTTAATTACCACCTCGCACTTTGGTTATCGGGATCCATAATAAGGTCCGAAATATTTCCTGAAACTTCTACATTATCAGGAGTACACAAAAAGATACTGTTACCTATTTTTTGAATATCCCCGCTAATTGTGTAAACAGCGCCACTTAAAAAATCAATAATTTGTCGGCCCTGATCATTATCTATCCTCTGTAAATTTACTACAACCGCACGCCTATTTTTTAAATGGTCAGCAATTTCAGTAGCCTCTGAATACGCACGTGGTTCCACTAAAATGACCTTAGATCCCTTTGAAGGAGTTGCCACTTTCTGAACACTTTGCAAACTAACTACATTTTGAGATTTCACAGGTAGTTGCTGTTTCTGCTTTTTGGGTTCCACTTTTTCTACATATTCTTCATCGTTATCATCATATTCTTCATCTAAAAAGAAAAATGTTTTAAGTTTTGATTTGATCGTCATTTTTTTCTCTCCTAACCTTCTCCACCGACAAGCGCTGTACCTATTCTAACCATTGTAGCCCCTTCTTCTATGGCGATCGTAAAGTCATTAGACATCCCCATCGATAGCTCTGAACAAGGTGCATATGATAGCTGTAAAGCCTGTACTTGGTCACGAAGTTCTCTTAGTTTTCGAAAACAATCACGGATTACATGTTCATCATTGGTGAAAGGAGCCATTGTCATTAAACCTTCCACACTTATATTTTCAAATGGACCAAGGGACGCAATAAAATGAAGTGCTTCTTCTGGGGCTAGTCCGTGTTTAGATTCTTCTCCAGAAACATTTACTTGAACAAGACATTTTACCTTCTGTCTCGCTCTTTTATTGACTTCCTCTGCTAGAGAAATACGGTCCAATGAATGAATATATTCCACTTTATCAATAATATTCTTTACTTTTCTCTTTTGTAAAGAACCAATAAAATGCCAGTTAGGCTTGTCCTTTAATACATCCCACTTAGCAAGCAGGCCTTCATCACGGTTTTCTCCTAAATGAGTAACACCAGCTTCTAAGGCCTCTTGGGCGCGTTCAACACTGACATATTTCGTTACCGCTATCAATTTTACATCATTAGGATTCCTGTTGCCTTTCATGCATGCATCATTTATTTGCTGTTTAATTTGACTTAAATTATCTGCTACTCTCATAAATGGTCTGCTGTCTCCTTCCAACCAATAAAACTTAACATTCTGCCTGTTTTTCCTTGGTCGCGGCGGTGGGAGAAAAACTCCTCATTATTACAGCTAGAGCAAAATCTCGTAAGAAGGATATTTTCATCCGGAACACCTGATCCCATAAGGACTTGCCTGTTTACTTCACGCAAATCTAAGGAATACTGTCCTTCTGACACTACATTATAGGGTAAACTTCCACTGCCTTCTAGTGTATTTTCTACTAGCTTAATAATACGCTCATCTACAATATAACATTTTTCGCAAATAGATGGACCTATTGCTACAAAAATCTGTTCAGGCTTAATTCCCTCTCGGCCCCAAGCTGTAACCATCTCTTTAGCAATTTGTCCTACAGTGCCTTTCCAACCTGCATGTGCGGTGCCAATCATTCTTTTCTCGGGTGCAATAAAAAAAAGAGGGACACAGTCAGCAAAGCATAGTGTTAACAGGATGCCCTCTTCATTTGTATAAAAACCATCAGTGCCTTTAAAGGAATAGCCCTTCCCGCGATCAGCTTTTGTCACCTTTTTAAGAATAATGTCATGGGTTTGTTCTGCACCAATCCAATAATTTAATGGGAAATTTAATTGTTCAGATACTTTTTCCCTATTACCGCATACATCTTTTTTATCATCACCAACATGAAAACCAAGGTTCAGTGTCTGAAAATAACCCTTGCTTTCTCCTCCGAGTTTGGTAGTGAATCCTGCTGTCAATCCAGGAAATTGTTGCATCCAGCTATCGATAGTTAAATACGATTCATTGTTTAAAACAAAAGGTTCCATTTCAATACCTCTAATGTTTTTCTATAGTTTACCATGAAAAAAAAGTTTGGTCACCGCAAAACAATATGGTCAAACTTCTGTTTCTTCAGCTATTCTTTCCTTTATCCCTTTGTATCTGACCAAAATAACATCTTGACCAATTTTAATAATATTTTGCCATGGAATCACAATGTCTTCATCTTTCCCAAAAAACCCAAGTACTCTGCCTCCACTTGAGATCACAACCGCTTCAATCTTTCCAGTAGTTAGGTTGATCTCAATATCACCAATATTACCTAACCTTTTTCCATCCGATACATTCACAACGTCTTTTATCTGGAATTCGGAAATCTTGACCACATACACCACTCCCAGTTTTTTTACTATAAAGAATATATGTGTAGGATTAGAATTTTATTTTAAAAAGCAAAAATAAAGCTGCCCTAAGGACAGCTTTAGCTCTGAATATTTTTATTCATTTGACGAATGGCAGCTTTCTCTAAACGTGAAACCTGCGCTTGAGAGATTCCAATTTCATCAGCAACTTCCATTTGCGTTTTTCCCTGAAAAAAGCGCTTACGTAAAATTAACTTTTCACGCTCGTTTAATCTGCGCATGCCTTCTTTTAAGGCTATTTCCTCTATCCAATGTATATCCTTATTTTTTTCATCGCTTAATTGGTCCATTACGTAGATTGGATCGCCGCCATCATTATAAATTGGCTCAAACAAGGAAACCGGGTCTTGGATGGCATCCAAAGCAAATACGATCTCCTCATGGGGTACTTCTAAGACCTTTGCGATTTCTTCAGCAGTTGGTTCACGTGAGGTTTCACTCATTAATCGTTCTCTAACCTGAAGGGCTTTATAAGCAATATCCCTTAAAGAACGAGATACACGAATTGGATTATTATCACGTAAGTACCTTCGTATTTCTCCAATAATCATTGGAACGGCGTAAGTGGAGAACTTTACGTTTTGACCTAAATCAAAGTTATCAATTGATTTCATTAGTCCAATACAGCCAACCTGAAATAAGTCATCAACAAACTCGCCACGATTATTAAACCGTTGAATAACACTTAATACGAGTCGTAAGTTACCATTGACAAGCTTCTCTCTGGCGCTTATATCGCCCTCTTGCATTTGCTTGAAGAGTATTCTCATTTCTTCGTTCTTTAACACAGGAAGTTTAGATGTATCTACACCGCAAATTTCAACTTTATTTCGAGTCAATCCTTTTCCCTCCTCACAGGAGCTGCTGTACAAAAAACAGTATCTCCTTGAGAAGGAAAAATATGCACATGTCCATGGGGCCGGACATGTGCATATTTGTCGAAAAATGCATTTTAAACAGGAAATTATAGGGTTTTTTAGCCTGAAAAAATTTTATTTTTATACCATTTTATTGAATTCTTTTCTCAATCGTTTAATAATTCTTTTTTCCAACCGTGAAATGTAGGATTGTGAAATCCCTAGCATGTCTGCAACATCCTTTTGGGTCTTTTCTTCACCGTTGGTTAAACCAAAACGCAGTTCCATAATCTGCTTTTCCCTATCAGAAAGCTGATGTAACGCCTTCGTAAGTAATTTCCTGTCAACATTCGCTTCTAAATCTTTAGTAATAATATCTTCATCTGTTCCTAGAACATCTGATAATAATAATTCGTTCCCATCCCAATCGATGTTTAGTGGCTCATCAAAGGATACTTCAGACCTGATTTTATTATTTCTTCGTAAGTACATAAGTATCTCATTTTCAATACATCTTGATGCGTATGTAGCAAGTTTAATTTTTTTCTCAGGATTAAAGGTATTAACTGCTTTTATTAATCCTATCGTACCGATACTTATTAAGTCTTCAATATTAATTCCGGTATTTTCAAATTTCCTTGCAATATATACGACAAGGCGTAGATTTCGTTCAATTAGCATCGATCTTGCTGCCTTATCACCACCTGGAAGTTTACTTAATAACATTTCTTCTTCATCTTTACTTAAAGGAGGCGGCAATGCTTCGCTTCCGCCAATATAAAAAACTTCATCCGTTTTTAGACCCAATTTGATTAATATCTTATACCAATAGTAGGATAAGCGAAGTCTCCATTTTTTCATGCATGTTCCTCCTTCTAAAATATGTTTTTCTGAGTATAGTAATATTAACTTACTTTCACTGATTCATCTGATTGCTTTGCCCCAGTTAACATTTTCGGATGAACAATACACTGAAAAGCATCATCCGGTGAAAGCTGCTGTGTGGTAAAAGATACAAGACCTTTCTCACATAAATATTGCGAACCATTTTGTTCAATCAAGATTAAATCGGGTTTAAGTGCAACAATGAGTTGATGCTCTTGTCCCACCACACTACAAGGGACAATCCTAATTTTATTTTGCCAATCAGGAGGAAACTCTTCATTACCCATGATTAGTTGTTCAGGGTCGACCGTCATCTTTCTTATTGGTTCAGGAAGAGCCTCTAATTGGTTCTTAATTGATACAAACATGACAGGAAGCTTTGACAGCGGATCGTACAATTGATTGCCACTATCCACTAACCCCTTAAAGACTAAGCATATGTTTTCAATATTCACCCTTACATTGACGATTTGTTCAAACTGAATTTTGGTCATTTCCATACCTTCAACATTCTTCTTTGAAAAGTGCCAGGCGATTGGAAACCCAACGAGAACAAACAGCCAACTTACAGGATCACCAAAACCTTTTACACTGGACATCAGCACCCTTGTTGTTAACTCAGAATCATATTGTATAAAATAATGGGTTCCCGTTAAGGCCCCACCAATTAAAAACGTCGACACATAAAGAGTCATTAATGCTTTAAGAAAGAATTTCAATCGCTTATACCCAAAAGCAACTATTACCATGAAAATGGAACATATCAATTTTGAAATTGGATGTCCTGTGTATAGATTTAGTGGTGTAAACGACAATATGATAATTAATGAACCAATAAATCCCCCAGCAAGTATCCTCCATAGATGTGTTCTTCGTTTAAGAAATATTGCAGTTAGATAGAGGAGAAGACTGTCAAATAAAAAATTAAGAGCCCAAATTACATCCAAATAAACAGTCAATAAGCTTCCTCCTTTTATTCTATTAAAAGGTGAGTAATAATCTGTTTACGGAAAAGTATAACGTACTTGTATGGCTGAAGTGTGTCACTTTCTGTAATCAAAAAAACAGAAATTTCCACTATTCCCTACGGATTTTGTCATATTGTAAGAAAAGCGGAAGCGCCTTGTTCAGCCCCGACAGGCAAATGTTCTTCGGCAAGAAAAGTCCGCCTTTTGACTTTTATTGCCGAAGGTTATTTGACCCGAGGGGCTAGGCGCTGTAGCTAGACAATTCTCGAAGTCGAATTTTATACTTTCCTATAATTGAACAAAAAAGCATGGCCCTCTTTTGGACCATGCTCTCTTCATTAGAATACTATAATTATCTTCTTCGGTTGCGGTTACGTAGGAAGGTTGGAATATCCAACGTCTCTTCTTGTGCTACATGAGTAGTACGAACTGGTTCCTGAGGAGCTTCTTCACGCTTGTGCTCTCTCTTAACTGTTCCTACAGCAGGTTTTGCTTGTCCAAAAGATGGACGAGTTACTTTCTGTTGTGTTCCTTCTTCGTTAAATCCAGTTGCGATGACAGTAACAATAATCTCATCTTTTAAGTTCTCATTAATGACAGAACCGAAAATCATATTCACTTCTTGATCGGATGCTGTAGCAACAATATCAGCCGCTTCTTGAACTTCATAAAGACTTAGGTTAGTTCCACCGGTAATGTTCATTAGAACGCCTTGAGCTCCATCAATTGATGTTTCTAATAATGGAGAGCTAATTGCTTTCTTTGCTGCTTCTGCTGCACGGTTTTCACCTGCAGATACACCAATTCCCATTAGAGCAGATCCTTTGTTAGACATAATCGTTTTTACGTCAGCAAAGTCTAAGTTGATTAATCCTGGTACTGCAATTAAATCTGAGATACCCTGAACCCCTTGACGAAGAACGTTATCAGCTTCGCGGAAAGCTTCAAGCATTGGAGTGCTTTTATCGACAATTTCAAGAAGCCGGTCATTTGGAATAACAATTAATGTATCTACAGCTTCCTTCATTGCACCAATTCCACCGGAAGCCTGGTTTGAACGTTTTTTACCTTCAAAGGTAAACGGACGTGTCACAACACCTACTGTTAAAGCACCAAGGTCACGAGCGATCTGTGCAATAACTGGTGCTGCACCTGTACCTGTACCGCCACCCATACCAGCAGTAACGAACACCATGTCAGCACCTCTTAGTGCTTCTTCAATTTGTTCTTTACTTTCTTCTGCAGCCTTTTTACCAACCTCAGGATTGGCTCCTGCGCCTAGACCACGGGTTAATTTAGCACCAATTTGCATTTTTACTTCCGCTTTTGAAAGATTTAATGCTTGTGCATCTGTATTTACAGCAATAAATTCAACACCTTGCACACCGTGTTCAATCATTCGGTTTACCGCGTTGTTTCCTCCGCCGCCAACTCCAATAACTTTTATTGTTGCAAGAGAATCTAAATTTGTATCAAATTCTAACATGACAAAATCCTCCTAATTCGTCGGTTTTCTCATTCGAAATGATTTATTCGAAGAAGTAACCTAGGAATTTTTTTACTTTCGATGACATTTTTTCTTCCGGATGTTTTTCTACTTTTGGTTTAGGTTGATGTTGTTTCGGCACTCTTTTTTCGATTGGCTCTGATACCGATGATGTCTGCCCAATGGTTCCACCAGGTAATCTAGCATTCTTGTAAGCATATTTAATTAAACCAACCGCCGTAGTATATTGAGGTTCTCTTACACCAATATAGTCTGGTACAGCAAGGCGAACAGGATTTTGGAACATATCCTGTGCAAGTTCCAATACTCCTTGCATTTTTGCAGTTCCACCTGTTAATACAAAACCGCCTGGTAAGTCTGTTACGCCTAAGCGCTTCAGTTCATTGACTATTAGTTCAAAAATTTCTTCCATTCTTGCTTCGATGATTTCAGAAACATAAAGCTGATTAAATTGCTGATGTTGATCACTGCCTATGATAGGAACACTGAAAAACTCATCTTCAGATGCATTATCATAGAAGGCATGTCCATATTTAACCTTAATTTTTTCAGCATCCTCTGTAGAGGTATGTAGAACTTTTGAAAGATCGTTTGTTAGTAGGTCACCACCAACAGGAATAACACTAGTCGCCTTCAAAAATCCTTCTTCAAATACAGCAATAGTTGTTGAACCGCCGCCAATATCGATGAGGGCAACTCCTAGATTTTTTTCATCCTTCGATAAGGCATAATCACCTGCTGCCAATGGCTGAAGGATAATATCTAATATTTCCAGACCTGCTCGTTCTACACAACGCAATGTATTTATGATAATTGATTTAGAACCGGTTATAAGGGTTCCATCCATTTCTAGACGAACACCAATCATTCCACGGGGATCATTGATTTCGTCCTTACCATCTAAAATAAATTGCTTTCGAATTACACCAATGTTTTCTCTTTCAGGTGGTATAGAACCAACATGTGATGCTTCAATAACACGAACGACATCTTCATTCGTAATTTCTCGGTTTTGGCTGGATACAGCTACAATTCCATGACAGTGCTGAAGCATTACATTTTGACCTGAAATTCCGACTACCACTTCTTTTATCTCCATACCAATCATTCTTTCTGCCTGCTCAATCGCCCGCTTAATAGAATGAACGGTATCGTCCATGTCGACAATCGAACCTTTACGTAACCCTTCAGATTTCACATTGCCAACACCAATTATATTTAAAGAGTCTTTACCGGAGTCATTGACCATTTCACCAATGATAACTTTTACACTGGATGTACCGATGTCAAGACTTACGTATATTTCATTGCTGTTCATTCTTTGGCACCTCCTTTTAATCTCCTTGGGTAGAACAACAATTCATTTTTGTTCATTAATAGATTTTCATAGTAATATCTTATAAAATTATTCGTCACAACTACATATTTCCCTTTAAAAAAGTTCAATTTTTTTCTATTTTTTCTTTGTTTGTTGACCACTTTGTCAATAATATTCGTCTTATGACAGCAATATTTTGAAACAACCTGACACCAAACGCAAAAACTGCTGCTAAGTACAAGTCTACACCAAGATGAACACCGAGAAAAGCTAAACTTGCTGCAAGCATTATATTAAAAAAGAAGCCTGAAACAAACACCTTTTCATCATAAATATTTTGCAGGTATGCTCTAATCCCGCCGAATAATGTATCTAAGGCAGCTAATACAGCGATGGACAAATAATTTGAGTATTCTTCTGGGATACTTATTTCCGTCAAGAGTCCCAGAATGATTCCAAGAACAAGTCCTACAAATGGAAGCCACATTAGGAACTGCCTCCTTCCTTGATTGGTTCCATATGCTTAATACGAATTGGATTATCATAAGCAGGAACAGTCATATTCGGATTAGGCGAAGAAACGCTGAGTTTCAAGCCTTCAGCATAGAATTCATCCTTTGCTCTTGAAACCTTCATTTGGTTTGATAATTTATCAGCTCTATTCATTGAGTCTACACCAACTATAATTTCAACAGGTAGGCTTCTAATCGAATGGCCATCAATTTTTGTTTCCCTATTAATATCCCTTATTACCGTTGTATTAATAATTCGCTGACCATCAATCGAAACATATTTTGCTTCGTACATATTTAGCTCATTCAATAACCTTTTTAACAATTCCGGTGAAACAACAGCTGTTGACACAGGAGTTCCTAACTGTATATCTTCTATGGCAGGTTCAATTTTCAAGGTAATTCCAGGTCCTGTAACCTCTGTCAAGCCTGCTTCCGTTTTTAGCTCCTGTAATGTATCCCTTAGCGCTTGCTCTTTACTTTGTTTTTTCTTAGATTCATAGGCTGAAAGTTTTTCTTCATTTGAACGTATTTCTTTAAGTAAATTGGACTGCAGTTCTTTTTCTTTTAACAGGGCTTCACGGAGTTGCCATACATCACGTGTATCACGTTCTTCAGGCTTCTTTACCGTTTGAAATTGTACCGCGATCATAAAACCAACTACTGCTGCAATCAATGTGAAGCTAACATTAAATTTTGGTTTGTCCACTTTTTTCACCTAACCTTTTTAATTAATCATTACGTGGACATTCAATACCATCAGTTTAACTTCCTAATATTGGATTCAGTATAATTTCATCTTCTTTTTCCAAAGAAAAAATCAAATTATCGTTCACAAGCTGGTCTTTTACACCGCCAGTCAAATTTAATGAAGAAGATAGAACATCGGGGTCACCAATGGCTGTAATAACAAATGGTGCAGGGTGTTGCACACCATCAACCGTTATTACAGGTCCATTACAAACAATATACGAATGACTGGTAAGCCTTTGTCCATTTATAGCAACCGCAGCAGCACCAGATATATATAATTCATTAATTACTTTAAAGACGTGGTGTTCATGTACTAAATAATTGTTCACATTATCTTCCTTTGGATCATATGCACCATCTGTCAAAGTAATTTTTACCCCTTTTCCTTTCACCTTGACTTTTCCAAGAAACATCCGATATTTTTCCGTATCTTCTGCCAAGTTTGTAAATACTTGTGTTTCTTTGGCAAGGTCCTTCTCATTTTTTAATACCTTGTCTTGTTTTTGATTTAGTTCCTTTTGAAGCTTACGATTTGTCTCCTCCTGGGCAATTAACTGGTTTCTTAGTCCAAGAGTTTTTTCATATTGTTTATCTGACAAACCAGGCTTTTCTTTTTTATTTTCCAGTTGGGTCAAATGATAAGAGAAGGCAATCATGAATCCTAAAACCAGAAAGACAAGGGACAAAATAACATGTTTCCCCCTTACCTTAATTCTTTTCAACTTCTTTTTCCTCCGCTTCTGGTTCAAAAGCTTTAAAATAGGAACCGACTTCCAAATCAATTATCCCTTTTTTATTAGGGTCCAATTGGCTAATAATTGAGGGATAATGGACCATTTTTTCCGAAAAACTTCTAAGTGTTGCACTTACCTCAAAGCCATCATTCATGAACAAGGAAATATGATACTGGTCTGTTTTTTTCGGAGAATAATGAATTTCAGAAATGGAGTTTACTATTTCACTTGGGAGTTTCTCTAACTCTTTTACCATTTCATTTAAGGCTGCGCCTTCTTTAAAGTCGAAAAGAATTGGAGAATTGACTGGGATTTTTTCCTCATTTCTTTCTCTTAAAATTTTTCCATTTTCCATCACTGGATAATAGTTTAAGTCTTGTTTAAGGTACGCTATTCTTTTATGTTCTTTTACTTGAATACTAACAGTATTTGGCCAATGAATCTTTACATCAGCTTGTTTAATTTCTGATAATTGCTTTAATCTGGAAGAGACATCACTTTTGCTGACTTTCCATATATTCGTAGTTTTTGTAAGGCCGCTTTTTCTTATTAATTCAGAGTCTGAATATACTTCATTACCGTCTACGGTGATCGTCTTTACATGACTCAACGGGGATTGTGAATAAGCGATTATTACTATCATTGTAAAAAACAGAAATAGCAGGAGCACCAGCCTTCTATTTGCTTTTCGCCGCCTTTGCTCCTTTAATTTAGGTATCCGATCCTCGAGAGCAACGATTTTCCCTTTTTCCATTCAAAATTCCTCCAAAATGAAAAGCCTAAGCGCGTGAGAGCGCTGGTTGCCCTACACCATAAAGCATGTCCACAAAATTTGACTACTGTACGTTCAAAAAAGTGAAACAACGGCACGAAAACTCATGCCGTCATTCATTTTCTTCCTAGTTTCACCTGTAATATTATCAGTAATTATAACACAATATTTGTCATTAGTAAGAGATTTTCTACAAGAAAAACAAGGATATTTTACTTATAGAAATGTCAAGGTCAATGACTTTCATCACATTTTATTTTTCTTATTTTCGACCGACTATTTCAACCTCTGTTTCCATTTCCACGCCATAAAGTTTATAAATAGTATCCTTAATATGCTGAATTAATGCTAATACGTCGGCAGCAGTGGCGTTTCCTGCATTTACAATAAAATTCCCATGCATTTCCGAAATCTTTGCTCCACCAATACTAAAACCCTTTAGGCCAGCTGTTTCAATAAGTCTTCCTGCATAGTTGGGAAGTGGATTACGAAAAATACTGCCGGCACAAGGGAAGTTCCATGGCTGTGTTTCTTTTCGATAATCCTTATTCTTTTGCATTTGTGCCACAATGGCTGCTCGATCACCTGTGACAAGATCAAAAACGGCCTCCACCACAATTCCAGGTCGTTTGTTCTGTAAAACAGAAGTTCTGTAGGAGAACTCCATTTCTTCATTTGAAAGCCATTCCATTGTTCCATCATTAAATAAAATATGGGCGCGTGTTAAAATTTTACTAATATCCGATCCATGTGCACCAGCGTTCATATAAACTGCTCCACCCACTGACCCAGGGATTCCGCTGGCAAACTCTAGTCCCGTTAGACCTTTTTTACTAATCAGTGTGGCTAAACTTACTAAAGAATGACCACCACCGACAGTAATCGTCGTCCCATCGATTTCGAGGCGATCCATTCCTGCCCCAAGTTTGATAACGATTCCCTCAATACCTTTATCAGATACTAAAAGGTTGGATCCACGACCTATTGCTCGCCAATTGACGCCATGTTTATTTATTACAGTCATCGCTTTTTTTAAGTTTTCAATTGATGAAGGTTCAATAAAAAGGTCTGCAGGACCTCCAATTTTCATAGTGGTATGGTTGGCAAGGCGTTCATTTTCCTTCACCTTTCCTATATTCAGTGCTTGTAATTCTTTCATAATTTCGTCCATTCTTACCACCTAACTTTCCTAGATGCTATTATCTCAGTTTATGCAAAAAAATAAATTGGGCTACTTTGCGTTTCGATTCACAAGCTCTCTCATTAGTGAATAGAGCCTTCTTGCTGAATCTGGTACACCCAATTTTTTAGCCTTTGTTTTCATATCCATTAGATTTTCGTTATTTAAGAGGATACGATCAATATGTGTGACAAGGCTTTTACTTGTTAAATCCTTTTCTAACAGTAATTCAGCTGCACCATGATCACTTAGAGACCTTGCGTTTTTCTCTTGATGATTATTGGTTACATAGGGACTTGGAATTAAAATACTTGGGATACCAAGTGATGTTAATTCCGCCAGGGTTGTAGCTCCCGCTCTTGAAACCACTAAGTCAATGCCTGCTAGGACCTCTGGCATATTATGAATAAACGGTTTAATTATTACATTCTTAGGATTACCAACTAGCTCTACTTCCTTCTTTACATCCTCGTAATGGACATCACCAGTAATATAAAGAATCTGATAAGCTTTTTCCGCAAACTCTGGCAACGCTTTGACAACCGCTTCATTTATTGGTCTCGCTCCTCGACTTCCGCCAAAGATTAAAACCGCAGGCTTAGTCGTGCTAAGTCCTGTGGATAACCGTCCACGGACTCCATCCTGCCCAACAACTTCCGAAGCTCTTGGATTACCGGTGAAGGCAATCTTATTTTCTGGAAAATATTCTTTTGCCTCCTCAAAACAAACGGCTATTTTGTTCACGTATCGGCTTAAGAATTTATTAGTCAGACCAGGAACGCTATTTTGCTCATGGATGATTGTAGGAATGCGAAGTTTAGCGGCAGCGTAGACCACTGGACCACACACATATCCACCGGTGCCAATAACAACATCTGGTTTAAATTCCTTTAGAATTCTCTTACTATCCTGTACACCTTTTAGAAATCTAATAATTGTTTTAACATTTTCAAAGGACAGCTTCCGTTTAAAACCAGTAATATATATCGACTGAAAAGGAATATTCTCTCTGGGAACGATTTTACTTTCTAGACCGTTTGTAGTACCTATGTATAAAAACTCTGCGTCTTTGTTTTCTTTTTGTATTTCTCTAATTAGTGCAAGAGCAGGATAAATGTGACCGCCAGTCCCTCCACCGCTTACTGCTATTCTCATGTTTTCCACCTCATCAACTATTTAAAACCTAATTGCATACCTATATTACTATAAAAATTATAGAAAAAAAGCAATTGATAAAAGATTGTTAAGTAAATGTAAAAGAAAGCCCTTAAATTAGAAAAGCGCAAGCGCCAAATAAAAAGAACCCTGCCGCTGAACAGGGTATCATTTTTAGTATCTAGAATAACGGCTGATATTTAGGAGGACACCGATTGCCATTAGCATTAATGTCAATGAAGACCCTCCATAACTTAGAAATGGCAACGTAATACCTGTGACTGGCATTAATCCCGTTACAACTCCAATATTAATCATTACTTGAATGGCAACCATAGCGATAATTCCAACTGCTAGAAAACTACCATATAAATCAGGTGCCCCCAAAGCAATCCGAATCCCACGCCATAACAATAACGCAAATAATAAAAGGATAAAAGAACCACCTATAAACCCTAATTCTTCGGAAAGAATAGCAAAGATGAAATCCGTTTGCGGCTCTGGTAAGTAAAAAAACTTTTGCCTGCTTTCACCAAGACCTAGCCCAAATAGACCGCCTGGACCAATGGCATATAAGGATTGAATGATCTGAAACCCACTTCCTAAAGGGTCTGACCAAGGATCCAAGAAAGAGGTAATCCTTTTTATTCGGTAAGGTGCTGATGCAATTAATCCCACAAATCCTGCAATACCTATTAATCCTAAGAAAGCAAAATGACGAATGCGTGCGCCAGCAATAAATATCATAACAATACAAGTCCCCATCATGACAGTTCCAGTTCCTAAATCAGGCTGCAGCATAATCATTGCAAAAGCCAAAAATGCAAGCCCTAAAGAAGGAACAAGCCCCTTCTTAAAGGATGTTATCAGCTTTTGCCGTTCAGAAAGATATTTTGCTAAAAAGGCAATCATTGCAAGTTTCATAAATTCAGATGGTTGAATGGAGAATGCACCAACTCCAATCCAACTCCTTGAACCATTGCGGACATTCCCGATACCAGGAATTAAGACCAACACTAACAAGACAAAACAAACGATCAAAATTGTTTTAGCCCATGTCCTCCATGTCCAGTAATTAATGTTCATGATAAAAAACATAGCTGCGATTCCCACTCCGGCAAATAGGGTCTGCCTTTTTGCAAAGAAAAAGGAATCATCAAATTTATATTCAGCCCATATAGCACTTGCGCTGTAAACCATAATAAGCCCTATTGCCAGCAGTGTGAAAGTTACAATCATTAAAATAAAATCAGGAGTTGTTCGTTTTGTCGGCACCACTATACACCTCAACTACGTGTTTTAGGGCTTAGCAGCACCACTTGTGAGACACGAAGTGGGACAAGCCCTTACTTAAGCTTATGCACCGCTTCGATAAAAATGTCTCCCCTGACTTCAAAAGTTTTATATTGATCCCAGCTAGCACACGCAGGGGATAACAATATTACGTCACCAGATTCAGAGTATCGATAAGCTTCAGGCACTGCCTTGTCAACATTATCGACACGCTTTATAGTTTTTATTCCAGACTCTTTAGCTACACGTTCCATTTTAGGCGCCGTTTGGCCAAAGGTAATCATTGCTTTAACGTTCTTCAAATATGGAAGAAGTTCGTCAAATTCATTACCACGATCAAGTCCCCCAGCAAGAAGAATAATCGGAGCATCAAATGCGGCAAGGGCATTAACAGTTGCTAAAATATTGGTAGCTTTTGAGTCGTTATAAAATTTTCTGCCATTCAGTTCAGTCACGTATTGCAGACGATGTTTAACCCCTGTAAAGGTTCGCAGTACTTCTTGAATAGCCTTATTGTCTACGCCCGATAGCTTGGCAGCCGCCATTGCAGATAGGATATTTTCAAGATTATGTACTCCAGGTAACGCTATTTCTTCTATTTCCATTACCTTTTCACCATTAAACACGATCCAGCCTTCATCCATGTATGCACCATTAGTCAGCTTCTTTTTTGTAGAAAAAGGAACAATACTAGCTTTTGAATGACGAGCGATTTCCATCGTATCTTCTTGGTCCGCATTTACAATTAAATAGTCTAATTCTGTTTGGTTTTTTGTAATATTAGCTTTTGCTTCGATATACTCTTTTCTTGTCCCATGATAGTCTAAATGGGCATCGTATAGATTTGTAATGATTGCTATTTTCGGTGTAAATGTGTCAATACCCATGAGCTGGAAGGATGATAGTTCAATCACAATTGTATTTTCTTCGGTTGCCGCTTGTGCCACACCTGAAGCAACTGTTCCAATGTTCCCAGCAATTAACGGAGCTTTATTTCCTACATTTAGCATTTCATAAACAAGCGTTGTCGTAGTTGTTTTACCGTTCGTTCCTGTGATGCCTACAAATGGCGCCTCGGAAATTTGGTATGCTAACTCAACCTCAGTAATGACAGGAATCCCCTTTTCAATCGCCCCTTCAATCATTGGATTGTGATAAGGAATACCAGGGTTTTTAACAAGTAGTTCGAACCCCTCATCAAGGAGTTCAATTGGATGATCACCACAAATCACTTTAATCCCCTGCTCTAGCAATCCTTGTGCCTCTGGATTTTCTGAAAGTGGTTTTTTATCATTAACTGTAACGAATGCTCCAAGCTTATGAAGGAGTGCAGCAGCGGTTACACCGCTTTTTGCTAAACCAAGAACTAGAATTTTTTTATGACGATAAGTTTCGATCTGTTTCAATTACAACCACACCTCTATATAGATTCCAAGTACTGCAAAAATTAATCCCACACTCCAAAAAGTAACAACAACTCGCCATTCAGACCACCCAACTAATTCATAATGATGATGTAGAGGGCTCATACGGAAAATTCGTTTCCCTGTTGTCTTAAACGAAATTACTTGCAAAATTACTGAGAGTGTTTCTATTACAAACACACCACCGATGATAATTAACAAAATTTCAAGTTTAGTCAAAATAGCTATCGCAGCGATAGCGCCACCAAGCGCCAAGGATCCAGTATCCCCCATAAAAACTTTAGCAGGATGTGCATTAAAAACTAAGAACCCTAGGACGGCACCGACTACAGCCACTGAGAAAACGGCAATTTCAAAGTTATTTTGATTCCAAGCCAATACAGCAAATGCACCAAATGCAATTGCCGCCGTACCTGAAACCAAGCCATCTAATCCATCTGTAAGATTGACTGCATTGGAGAATCCAACAAGCCAGAAAAGAATAAGCAAAACATAAGTCCAACCCAAATCAAAAGAATAATCTCCAAACGGCAGTTTGATTACCGTTGATTGTCCAGTATGTTTAAAGATGAGATAAAAAACAACAGAAATAATAATCTGACCTAATAATTTTTGTTTTGAAGTCAATCCTAAATTTCGTTTTAAAACCACTTTTATAAAATCATCTAAGAATCCAAGCAGTCCAAAACCAAAAGTAACGAATAGTAATAGAAAAGTTGTAGTAGAAATTTGATCAGAAAACTTCCCAATCATAACCAATGTTGTAATGATAATAGAAAACAAAATCATTACCCCACCCATTGTTGGAGTTCCTGATTTTTTTTGGTGCGATTTAGGACCTTCTTCCCTAATGCTTTGTCCAAATTTCAACCTTCTTAAGAAGGGAATAAAAATAGGAGAAAGTAAAACTGAGATGAGGAATCCCATAACGATTGTGAAAAATATAACTTGCTCCTTCATTTTATCCCCTCCTTTCTGAATTGTTATCATGATGGTCCGTGATTTTTTTTAACATCACAGCTATATCATATGACACTTGATTTTTATTAAGAAGCTTTTTATTTGATAATTTGATGTTGGTTATATCCATAATCTTGTCTGTTTCTCCATCTAGTTTTTCTTTATAAAGATTTAAAATGCTTTGGATTGCCAAAATAGGTTCGTTTGTAAAAAATATCGGGAACTGATTCGGCGTATAGTATGGTATCTCCTTTTCAGAATCCCAAACAGCTGCAATCGCACCATTAGCAATCGCTTCTGATAACGAACCAGAATTTTCATTTAAAGGTACAAACAATCCTCTAGGTTGTGCCACTCCTGATTGATCAGCCATTGTATGAAACAAAATATCATCCTGTATACCTTGTTTTTCAGAAAACAATTGGGTTAAGTCTTTTAAAGCTAAATACATACCTATCTCCCCTCGATTGCTTCCCGAGCAACCAACCTATCATCAAAATCGTGAACTAAGTTTCCAACTATCTGATAGGTTTCATGTCCTTTTCCGGCAATTAAAATGACATCTCCAGTTTCAGCATGGTTAACAGCTGTAAAAATGGCTTCTTTACGGTCAGGAATGACTTGATAGGATTCCCCTTCCACGCCTGCTTCCATTTCCGTTAAAATAGCGTTCGGATCTTCACTTCTTGGATTGTCTGAAGTAAAGATTGGATCCGTAGACCATTTGCATGCAATTTGAGCCATTAGTGGTCGTTTCGTGCGGTCTCGATCTCCTCCACAGCCGACAACAACGAAAACCCTTTTACTTGCAAAGTGCTGAATCGTCTTCAACACATTTTCAAGGCTATCTGGAGTGTGCGCATAATCAACAATAACTGTAAAATCCTGTCCTGCATTAACCAATTCAAACCTTCCTGCAACACCTTGAACCTCTTCAATCGAACGAATGATATCTTCCATCCCGATCCCTGATACTAGAGCTGCAGCAATACTTGCCAATACATTATAAACACTGAATTTCCCAATCAGTTGCATTTGAACGGGATAGCTGTGTTCCCTCATCACAAGGGTAAATGTAGTCCCCTTTGGAGTCATTTGTATGTTTTGAGCTTGAATGTCAGCTTGCTGGTCAATTCCGTATGTAACAACATGTGCAGCTGTTGACCTTTTGTACATATCTGATGCAGGGTCATCTGAATTTAATACTGCAAATTTAGGCTTATTAAGGTCAAATGTATTTCCTAATTGTGCAAACAATAAACTCTTAGCCCTCTGGTATTCTTCCATCGTCTGGTGATAATCTAAATGATCTTGCGATAGGTTGGTGAACACGGCTACATCATAATCACAGCCATGTACTCTCCCCATGTCAAGGGCATGTGAAGAAACCTCCATGACAGCTAAGTCCACCTTGGCTTCTACCATTTGATGAAACGTCTTTTGCAATGTCAAACTTTCAGGAGTAGTATTTTTCGTCTCCAAAATCTGATCCGCAATTTTCGTATACATTGTACCGATCAGACCTGTTTTCTTACCTGCATCTGCAAATATTTTTTCAATCAAATGACTGGTGGTTGTTTTCCCATTTGTACCTGTAATTCCAATTAAGTGTAGTTTTTTCGTTGGCTGGCTATAATAAGCATCTGAAACAACAGCCATTGCCCTCATAGTATCCTGCACGAGGATAACAGGAACATCAATATTTAATGGGCGTTCAGCTAAAACTGCGACAGCCCCATTTTCCACTGCAGATCCAGCAAAATCGTGGCCATCAACTGTGTAGCCCTTAATGCAAATAAATAAGCTCCCTTTTTGCACCTTCCGATTGTCATTTTCAATTGATGTAATTTCCGGGTTTTCCCCCTTATAGGGAACAATAGGGTGCAAAGACTTTAGTAGCTCTTGTAGTTTCATTTTACCTCAAATCCTCTCATGACAGTACATACTTAATGCCAGTATTTACCTCAGTGAGACTACTAGCGAAAGTTCCATCTTATTTTACATTAAATTATTTTATTTTGCTATTTGTTATGTAGGTTTTAAAAAAATTAGGCGGCGGAATACATTCCGACCGCCCATAAGGATGACTATTTACTTATTTTCACATAAAACGAAAGTATAAATTTAACTTTGAGAACTGTCTAGCTCCAGCGCCTAGCCCCTCGGGTCAAATAACCTTCTGAAATAAAAGTCAAAGAGCGACTTTTTTTGCAGAAGAACATTTGCCTGTCGGGGCTGATCAAGTCGCCTCCGCTTTTCTTATTCCCCTTTACCAAAGTACAATCTAATTTTTGACCCTTCCTTTACTTTTGTTCCTGGGCTCGGAGATTGTCTTACAACTATATCCCCTTCACCGCTAGCATCGATTCTTAAGTTAATCATCTGCTCCTGGAGTTCACCTTTTGTAAGACCTACAAAATCAGGTAATGTCAATAAAGGTGTATCTGGCCACTTAATTTCTTTTTCAATTTGATCTTTTCGTGGTTCTATCCCCATTGCACTTAAACTATCCTTCATTATTGCTCCTACAATTGGAGCACTTACAGTACCACCAAATGCGGTAACACCTTTTGGATTGTCCACCGCTACATAGACCACAATCTGTGGGTCATCAGCCGGGGCAAAACCCATAAAGGATACGATAAAGTTATTTTCTAAATAACGGCCATTTTGAGCCTTTTGGGCTGTCCCAGTCTTACCACCAACACGGTAGCCTTCTACAAAGGCCTTTCCTCCTGTTCCTTGTGCCACAACACTTTCAAGAGCATGGCGGATCTCCTTCGATGTTTCCTCGGTAATAACTCTTCTCTTTTCAACAGGCGTATTTCTCATCACAACTTCTTTGGTAACAGGATCTATTAATTCTTTAGCGATATAGGGCTTATATAAAATACCACCATTTATCGCTGCGGAAACAGCGGTTACTTGTTGGATAGGAGTAACAGAAACCCCTTGTCCAAAAGCAGTGGTGGCTTGTTCTACAGGACCCACGCGATTTAGATTGAATAAAATCCCTGTTCCTTCTCCTTGCAAATCAATTCCAGTCTTTTGACCAAAACCAAAATCCTTTATATACTTAAAAAGTTTATCCTTACCTAGGCGTTCACCTAATTCTACAAACCCTGGGTTACAAGAGTTTTGCACTACCTCTAAAAAGCTTTGATCCCCGTGGCCGCCCCTTTTCCAGCACTTCAACCTCGCACCCGCCACCTGTACAGAACCAGAATCATGAAAATGCTCTTTTTCGAGATTCACTTTCCCTTCATTCAAGGCAGCTGCTAGAGTGATAATCTTAAAAGTCGACCCAGGTTCATAAGTTGACCATACTGGGAGATTTCGGTTATAAATCTCTTGTGGTACATTGCGAAAATTTGCAGGGTCAAATGTGGGTCTGCTAGACATGGCAAGGATTTCCCCATTATTCGGATTCATTGCAATCGCTACGAGTCCATCGGGATTATATTTAGCTTCAGCAATATCGAGCTCTCTTTCCACAATGGTTTGTATTTTTGAATCAATTGTTAATTTTAAATTAAGCCCATTAACCGGATGCTCATAGTCATCCGCCATACTATTCATGCGTTCTCCTTTGGCATTCGCATAAAATTTTACAGCTCCACGTTCACCGCTTAATTCTTTATCATAGTACTTTTCAAGTCCCATTAACCCTTGGTTATCCACTCCAGTAAAGCCAAGGACATGAGAAAGATAGCTGCCATTTGGATAATGCCGTTTTGAATCTTCCCCAATATATACCCCTTCAAGACCCAGGGCTCTAATCTCTTTGGCCTTCTCGTGGGAAATTTTTCTACCCTCTTTGATCCTTACAGAGGACGCACTCTTTGTAATCTCGCGATAAGCTGTTTCTTTCGGCATGTTCAATACAGCTGCCAGCTTTTCAGCAGTGGTTGCAGGATCCTTCACCTGCCGTGGAATGACATATACTGTTGGAGCACTTATATTTGCAGCTAACGGTATACCGTTTCTGTCGACAATTTGTCCCCGCTCAGGTTCAAAAGGGATATTCCTGCTCCATGATCCTTTTGCTCGGTCGGTTAACATATCCCCTAGAACAAATTGTACATATCCAAGCCTAACATCAATAATCAAGAAGGTCAGAAATCCAACGAATAGTGCAATCATTAGCCTCTTACGGACAGTTACATTTGAAACACGCATAGTATGAACGATCCTCCTCTTTCCTGCATTCCATTATCGTTCATTTATATGCTTGTACACATTTCAATAGAACAAGCCTTTGAGGAAAAAACAACGTAAAAAGAGGCTGAAACACTTTTCAGCCTCTCAGCTTGTTGAGAAAGGTACTAATTTTTCTCTACAAGCTTTTTTTATATAGTCTTTTTAAAATTCATGCCCAAATTTTCATTTATTGATTACAGAATTAAGATCGTCACCCCATTATCCTAGCTTGGCTAGGTGGGTGGCGATCTTTTTCATATTCTGACACGCTGCCGTGAGTAACACTTGCTCACTCGCATTGTGTATTCCCCGTAACCGGCAATAGCGAAGCCCATGCAGTTCTTTCGAATCTGCGAAGCTTCGCTCCACTTTTTCTTTTCTGAATTTATAAAGCATTTTTCCGGAAAGTGAAAGTCTGTTAGTGCGTACCTTTTCCTTGAATTCTTCCCAGACATGGCGAGTAACGACTTTTTGCTTGTTCTTTGACCTTGTACACTCCTTCAGGAGTGGGCACTCTGAACACTTTTTTGGATCAGACTTGTATTCACGGTAACCTTCTCTTGTGGTTGTACGATAAACTAATTCCTGGCCATTAGGACAAACGTAAAAATCTTGTTCTTTATTGTATGTAAACTTCCATTTTGGAAAAAGTCCTTTTGTAGGTTGATACCTCCGATGGGCGATAACCCCAAAAATATTTCGGTCATATATGCCCTTGCATATTGGGTTCGTTAGATACCCAGAATCCAGTGCGACTGCTTCCACGTTAAAACCGAATCGTTCAATTTGACGATCTAATCGAGAGAGATAAGGGACAGAGTCATGTACATTTCCTGGTGTTACATAAACATCCGTTATGATATTAAATTTCATATCTGTAGTTCTGTGGTCTAAATAACAGAACATTTCCTGCTTATTATCCCTGGACATAAAGCCGCAATCAGGATCCGTAGTGCTTTTACGGATTTCCTTACTCTCTGTCACCTCCTCTCTATCTTTTAAAGCTTTTTTCCATGATTGACTCGATCTTCTTCAATTGCTTTGTTCAATTCTTTTATATAATCTCTCGTTTCTACTTCCACTTCTTCACGAGTAAATTTATGTTTATTGGCATTAGCTTTCAGGTGGGTGGAATCAGTAAATAAAACTCTCCCACCAACCATTTTATGATTCATGGCTTGGAGGACAATTTCATCAAATATCTCCTGAAATATGTTTGTATCCTTAAAACGCTTCCTACGATTCCAACTAATTGTTGAATGGTCTGGGACTTGATCATTTATCTTCAAACCAAGAAACCACCGATAGGCAAGATTCATTTGTACTTCCCGTTCTAATTGTCTTTCAGAGCGAATGCCATAAAAGTAACCAATGAACATCATTTTAAAAAGCATAACAGGGTCCGAAGGACGGCCATTGGATTCAGAGTAAAATGGACGAACTTTCTCACCGATAAATGAAAAATCTATGTACTTATCTACTTTTCTTAAAAGGTGATCCTCAGGGACCAAGTCTTCTAAAAAAACAAATTCAGCTTCATTTTGTGATTCTCTTTTCGGTTTGAACATCCAATCCACCATCCTATACTTATTTATCTATATTATAACAAATTAACGCGGTGAATTGTTAAAGAATATAGATATTAATAAAGGCTGTCGAGAGTTTCTCGACAGCCTGAGAGGCTGAAACACTTTTCAGCCTCTTTTCTCAATCTTTTACTTTCTCTTTCGTTTCATCCGTTTGATTTTTCTCATCCGTTGAAACTTTCTTTTCTTCATTCCACTGTTCTTCAGGTGTTTTTAAATCTACTATTAGGAAATCCCCTTCTTTAAGAGGCGCTTTCGGTTGGATACTTTGCTTCGCTACATACCCTTTTCCTTTTGAGTTAAGCTTAAGACCTGCCATGTTTGCCACCTTCATTACATCTCTTAAAGACCATCCCGTCATATCTGGCGCTGTAAATTCACCATCTGTTTGAATGATTACCTTTTCTCCTTCAAGAATCGTTGTTCCTGCTTTAGGAAGTTGTCCGATTATTTCGGAACCGTTTCCTAATACAACTGTTTCATAGCCTTTTTCTTTTAATTCCTTCACCGTTTCTGTAACGGACTGACCCTTAAGGTTGGTCATTTTATTTATTGTCGCCTTTTCAAGTACAGAGGGTTGAATATTTAGGTAGTGAAGGCTATTTTGCATTACCGGGTTAAAAATGGCAGAGACAGGAATTGCTCCTTGTCCAGCTTCCAATCCTTCCAGCTCCGGTTGTTGAACAGCAACATAAACGATTAATTTAGGATCATCCTTGGGGGCCATCCCTAGGAAAGAAAACATGTAGCTATTGACCCCTTTTAAATACTTGCCATTTGGTCCAGGAATATTTGCCGTTCCCGTTTTCCCTGCAACACTATATCCCTCAATTTTGTACCGTCCACCGGTTCCTTTTGGAGACGTGACAACTGTTTCAAGAATATCAAGTACCTTTTTTGCGGTTTCAGCAGAAATCGGAGTTCCCACTACTTCCGGAGAAACTTCCTTTACCGTTTCTCCTGTATCATGATTGACAATTTTTTCAACCACATGTGGTTTCAGCATCTTCCCTCCATTTGCAATGGCTGTAGCTGCTTGTATCTGCTGAATCGGGGTAATCGCAGTCCCTTGACCGTAAGCTGTAGTAATTTTTTCAATTGGATAAGTAAATTGAATCTTCCCAGAGGTTTCATCGGGAAGTTCAATCCCCGTCGGTTTGTCGAATCCAAATTTGGTCAGGTATTCTCTAAACCTTTCAAAACCTAATTTTTCCTTTGCAATTTTTGCGAAGGCAACATTGGATGAACGCTGTACGCCTTCTAAATAGGTTATGCTTCCCCATCCTGACCCATTGTGGTCATGAATTGCTTTATCCTTTTTTGTCACTTGATATGAACCCGATTGATAAAATTCATTTGGATTGAATACTTTCTCTTGCACTGCTGCTGCTAACGTAAATATCTTCATCGTTGAACCAGGTTCAAACGATGTTTCAACCGATTCATTATGCCAGCTCTTATCAATACCTTCTTTTGTTTTAGGATGAAAGGATGGTCGCTGGCCCATCGCTAAGATATTTCCTGTTTTAGGATCAGCGACTATTGCAATAATTTTTTTGGGCTTATAGTCCTTTGCCACCTTATTCATTGCATCTTCTAAAAAGGTTTGAATTTTTGTATCAATCGTTAAATAAACGTCATTTCCATTTTGTGCTGGTGTTATTTTTTCTTTACCATCCGGGAGTAAGTACCCCCATAAATCACTCTCATAATTAATCTTACCGTCAACACCTGTTAAAACTGTATCAAATTCTTTCTCGATGCCCATTTTTCCAATTGATTTATAGGTTTGATCTTTTTGCTCAACACGGTCAGCATAACCCACTACATGGGAAGCAAACATCCCATTTGGATAGAACCGTTTCGAATCACGAATAAAAGTAATACCAGGTAGTTCTAATGCTTCAATTTCTTTCTTCGTTTGGTGAGTTATATCTTTACCAGCCTTACCAAATTCCACTTGGAATCTTCGCTTAGAAATCCCATTTGAAAGAATGCTATAAATCTCAGATTCATCCATTTTAAGAAATTTAGCTAATTCCTTTGCCGTTTTATGCGGATCTTTAACGTGTTGTGGTTTTTTAGGGTTTGTTGTCATTTTTTTATCTAAAATAGCAATTAAGGTATATGCTGCCGTATCCTCAGCAATCACCTCTCCATTCCGATCCAGTATTTCTCCCCTGGCAGCTTGCAGAACCCCTTGCCTGTTATATTTTTGCTGTGCCTTTGCAGCAAGTGGCTGGCCGCCAACTTCTCCGGTAATTTGAATAGAGTAATATCTAAAAAGTAATACAAAAAAGAGCAGGCCGAATATTACAAACAATATCGCTGCTCCTGCATTCATATATGGCTGTTTCTTGCTCATTTCTCCTGCACAACCTTGACGTTATTTTCGTTTAGCACTAGTCCCATCTTCTTTGCCTTCTCATAGATTCGGTCATATGCACTAAGTTCACTTACTTGAACCTGCAAGTCGCTGTTAACCTTCTGTTGTTCCTTCACTTTTGCTTCAACATTTTGAAGATCTTTATTGACTTCATAAATACTAGACTGGGTAGAAATTAGATGAACTGCACCGAAACATACCATTCCAGCAAATGCGACTCCAATGATCTTTTCTCCTGGAGTGAGCCAGGATTTTTTTATTTTTATTTCACCAATACTTTTGCTATTTTGTTCAACGTGCTCTTGTTGTTGTTGATACTTCCTGGCAAGATTACTCAATCTTTTCCCCTCCAGATTTTAATTTTCCAGCTTATGTGCTGTTGCCTGTCCTATTTTTCAAGTTTTTCAGCGATTCTAAGTTTTGCAGAACGGGCTCTATTATTTTGTTCTAACTCTTCCTCCGACGGAAGAATGGGTTTACGTGAGACTAGCTTTAAGATTGGTTTATATTCATCTGGAATGATTGGTAAACCCGGAGGCAAATTAGGTGTTTCACTAGCCTTCTTAAATGCCGCCTTACAAATCCTGTCCTCTAACGAGTGGAAAGTAATTACACTGATCCTACCCTCAGGATTTAACAAATCTATCGCCTGGTTTAATGAATTTTCAAAAACGGCTAATTCGTCGTTAACAGCAATTCTAACTGCTTGAAAAACCCGTTTTGCAGGATGTCCCCCTTTTCTTCTAGCAGGAGCAGGGATCCCGTCCTTAATTAATTCAACTAATTCAGCAGTTGTTTCAATTGGTTTATTTAGTCTTGCTGCTTCAATCTTTCGAGCTATTTGTTTAGAGAATTTTTCTTCCCCATAGCGGAAGAAGATTCGGACTAAGTCTTCATACGCCCAGTGGTTAATTACATCATAGGCTGAAATATCTGCTTCATTGTCCATTCTCATATCTAACGGAGCATCATGATGATAACTAAACCCTCTTTCAGGGGTGTCCAATTGTGGAGATGATACCCCTAGGTCATAGAGAACTCCATCCACCTTATAAATGCCTCGTTTTTCAAGCTCTTCTTTTAAGTATAAGAAGTTGCTCTTTATAATCTCAAGTCGGCTTCCATATTCAGATAATTTTTCTTTCGCATGAGCAATGGCTGTTTCGTCTTGGTCAAAAGCAAACAATTTACCGTTGTCTCCAAGTCGTGAGAGAATTAGGGAACTATGTCCGGCTCCACCCAAAGTACAATCAACATAAACACCATCTGACTTAATATTTAATCCGTCTACAGCTTCTTTTAATAACACAGTTGTATGTTCAAACATTTTCGTACCACCTTTTCCAATCAACGAAATCAAACAGAAAATATATTAATATAACTTATCCATTATATATCAAAGCCAATCATATTTTCTGCAATTTCCGCAAAAGATTCTTCAGACTGTGTAAAATAGTCTTCCCAAATCTGTTTACTCCAAATTTCGATTCGATTGGAAACACCCAAAATTACGCATTCTTTTTCCAACTTTGCATACTGCAAAAGTGGTGTAGGGATATTAATCCTTCCTTGCTTATCAAGTTCGCTCTCTGTTGCACCTGAAAAGAAGAAACGGGTAAAAGCACGGGCATCTTTTTTTGTCAGAGGCAGGCCTTTTAATTTCTCTTCAATAAGTCCCCACTCTGAGACCGGGTAACCAAATAAACATTGATCTAATCCACGAGTGATGATAAACATGTCGCCAAGTTCATCTCGGAATTTGGAGGGCACAATTAAACGGCCTTTATTATCAATGCTGTGATGGTATTCACCCATGAACATACCCATTACCCCCACTTTCTATAAAAAATGTACCACATTCCCCCACTTTTCACCACCTATTTTTAAACTATTCGCCCCAATTTCTGCGAAATCCTTTTTTATCCAGCAGTTTTTTTACAAAAAAAAGAAAAACCTCACCGCAACAGTGAAGTTTTTCTAAATTTTAATTACCTTATGGCGACCATCAAATTCAAATGCTTCAACCATAATATCTTTTATAAACGTTAAACCATATTCATTTAAATAATAAAATATGTTCCATACCCGTTCTTGTGGGAAACCATCTGGCCTTAATGCAAGATCCACTCGAGCATATTTATTTAATATAACCTTATGTCTAAACTTAACCGAATCCTCTAGCTTTGACTGCATAAAATTGATTTCTTTTAGTAAGTAAGCTTCGTTTTTCTTTAGGATTGGAAGAAGCCCTCGGTCAAGTTCCACTGTTTTCGCTTCAATTAGTTTATACTGCTCGATTAAGTCAAGTTTTGCCTTTGAAAACATTTCTTCTAACTCCATATCCTTAATGGTTGATAGAAAGCTTTCCTTTTCTTGACCCGTTCCTCTAGTTATTACATCAGTAATATTTAACTTTAAATCAAAGATATCCGTTTCAACCGACCGATCCAGGAACGTAATATTTAAGCGAGGGACAATCGGCGGCATCTTAATGTGGAAATGCTCAAAGGCAAGTTTTAATTCTGCCCAGTAGGAGATTTCCCCAGGTCCAGCAATAAATGCAATCGTTGGAAATAGCCATTCTTGCATAAGGGGACGAGTCACCACATTATTGCTTAATTGTTCCGGTTTTTTACTCACAAGCTCCATTAATTCCTCTTTTGAAAAAGAAGCCGCACCACTTTTCCCCACAAAACGGTTCGATTCTCGATTGTATTCTAACAGAATTCGCTCATTTTGTTTTTGATCATAAAAAAATAAGTTGGCTGCTTGGTCACTGATATCAATGGTAATCGGGTATCCTTTATTACCAATTTGCTTTTGCTGCTCTAGAACCGAGAACGTGATTGTTTCATGATTGTCTAATTGCTTAGCCAAAAACTCCTTTTGTATCAATCGGAAATCTTTATTTCCTGAATCAACAATCAACAATCCATAATCCTTGAACAATTCCATAATAATATTTGCAAAAAAATCAACAAAGTTCTGGGATTTAGTAACTCGATCTTCGGCAAATTGCAATAGTGAATTTGAATGTTCAGTTTCACCAAAATTTTCAATGATGTTTCGTACCCATGATAAACAGGCATTCTTATTTAAATCAATATCTGATACCATTTTCTTTTGGAGTACCTTTTCAGGATAGGTCCACTTATCTATTTTTTGGTTAACAGGCACAAAAACATGATTTACTTCTTGGAAATCATGATCCTCTCCAGCAATCCAAAAAACAGGGACTACCGGAACCCCTAGTTGTCGTTCTTTTTGTTCTGCTAATTTAATAATTGAAATGACCTTATGGATGGAATAAAGTGGACCTGTTAAAATTCCAGCCTGTTGTCCCCCAATGACAACGACACTTTCATCTTGTCTTAATTTTTCAATTGATTTCTTTACAGCTTCTGAGGTTGGAAAGCGTTCCATAAAGGATTCTATGTGTGCAGCTACCTCTTTGCGAGGGAATATTCTACTGCTAAGTTCGTCCATCCTTTTCTTATCATCTTCTACATCATTGTATCGATAGTGAAAAAAAGGCTGGATATCAGCAGATTGTTCCAAATAGTTAGAAGCAAACCGATTCGTTGCTGGTAAAGAGAGATTTAAAATCTCCATTTATGTACTCCCTTTCTGATCACTGATATTCATTCTTAACGAGTATATCACTACCTACCCCATTTGAAAAAACCATCCGCTCAATTTTATGTTGAAAAGCTAAAAGTAACAGCACTTGAAATTAAGCCATAAAAAGTGAGGGCAACATACACTAGGAAAAACAGAATGAAATTAAATCGCCAAAAGCCTTTCATCACCTTTTTTAGTATTATTTCTTCCTTAACTTTCCAATGAACAAAAACAAACAACATAGCTATCATTATCATGATAAGTATTATTATCCAAAACAAAGATTTCTCCCAAATTGTTACAATTAGAAAGTGGACTGAAATAATATATAGAATAGTGGTGTAATCTAGTGTGAGATGAACAGCTCTCCGTGAATTTTTTGTGATTATTTTTCCAAACAAAAAGACCAAAACAGAGCCTAGTACAGGTAAGGCAAAAAGAACTGTTAACACAGAGGACAGAATACTACTCACAATTCTCCCCCCTTCACTGGTTCTTTTCCCTTGATAAAATTATAGATACTCTCTAAAAGAGGAGCCGGTTTGTTTTGCATGTTTGCCTCCTCAAGGATAAAACCAAGAATGGCATCTACTTCTGTTAACCTATTCGCCTCGATATCCTTTAACATGGATGATCGATTCTCTGCAGTTTTTTTGCAGATTTCCACCACTCTTCGTAGGTGTTCCTCTGGATGATCTAGATTTAAAATGTAGGAAATTTCATCAAAAACAGCCTTTAAAGAGCGAAAAAAACATTCATTCTGAACTAATTCTCCATTTTTTACATGCAGAATTGAAGTTAAGGGGTTAATCACTGCATTAACAATTAATTTATTCAAAAGAACTGAATAATACTCTTCTTGCACAATGATTGGAAAAACAGAAGGTACTGTAACTGCAAAGCTTTGTAAGGAGGAAAGATCCCCTCTAAAAAGCGCTACATTCGTTTCCCCTTCCCCATTATGACGGACAGTAAAGGCATTTTCCTTCAAAGCACCATGCTCAACGGTTCCGACAAACAAATTAATATCCTTAATTTTTTCTAATAGCTTTAAATGCCCCATTCCATTTTGTAAGAATAAAAGATTGTTAGGAAGAGCAGGTAGGTGTTTCATTACCTCTAAAACCGCAGGCAGCTGATATTGTTTTACAGTAACAATGGTAAAATCCTCTGTCCCCTTCCATGATGATATGGGTCGGGCCTTGACTGCTGACGATGTTGTCACAGCATTTTTTCGCATCATAATCCCGTTTTCATTTATTTGAAACGCTTGATCTTCCGTTCTTGTATATATAGTTACATCAAAAACTTTATTGATATAGGAAGCAAATAATAATCCAATGGAACCAGCCCCTATTATTCCAACTTTCATGATATCCCCTCATTTAGTCATCTTTACCCATATTTTATCAGATTTTGTCAAACTTCTGTAAGTCCGGTTATGAAAAAAACCCTTATCGTCAATGAAACGACAAGGGATTTGGAATTACACTGGGTATACTGGATGTTTTCGAACACTGAAATTTAATTCTTTTGACTGATAATATTCAAAGCGCTGGATAAGTACATCCCTTAATTCAGAAGGTGCCACGATCTCATCAACAATCAATTCTGAAGCCAGCTTGTATATATCAATGTGCTCTTTATATTCTTTGTGTTTTTCCTGAACGAACTTAATTTTTTCCTTTGGATCCTCAATTTCATTAATTTTGTTTGAATATACTGCATTTACTGCTGCTTCAGGGCCCATTACGGCAATTTGAGCAGTTGGAAGAGCGATACAGCAATCAGGTTCAAATGCAGGACCAGCCATAGCATAAAGACCGGCACCATATGCTTTTCTTACGATAACAGAAATTTTTGGTACAGTCGCCGAACTCATTGCCGCAATCAATTTAGCTCCGTGACGAATAATACCTGCCCGTTCTACTTTTGTACCAATCATGAATCCAGGAACATCTGCTAAGAATAATAAGGGAATATGGAAGGCATCACAAAGCTGAATAAATTTAGCAGCCTTATCAGCAGAGTCGACAAATAAAACGCCGCCTTTTACTTTCGGTTGGTTCGCAACAATTCCAATTGCTCTTCCATCAATTCTCGCTAACCCTGTGATTAATTCTGGTGCGAATAATTTCTTCACTTCATAAAAACTACCTTGGTCAATTAATTGATCAATGCATTCATACATATCAAAAGGAGCATTTTGATTTTCAGGGATAATAGCTTCTAATTCCCGACCTTCTTTAGGCGCGACTCCATTTACCAACATTGTTTTTTCTTTAAAGCTGGAAGGAAAATAGCTAATGTATTTTTTAGCTGATGCAATCGCTTCTTCCTCACTATAAGCTAGTACATCACCACAGCCGCTAACTGAGCAATGCATTCTGGCACCGCCCATCTCCTCAAGCGTTACCTTTTCTCCAATTACCTTTTCGGCCATACGCGGTGACCCTAAATACATAGATGCGTTTTGGTCAACCATGATTACGATATCACAAAAAGCCGGGATATACGCTCCTCCAGCAGCCGAGGGACCAAACAAGATACATACCTGCGGAATCATACCGGAAAGCTTTACCTGATTATAGAATATTTTCCCTGCTCCTCTACGGTTTGGAAACATCTCTAACTGATCCGTAATTCTTGCACCTGCGGAATCAACAAGATAGAATAATGGCACCTTTAGTTTTTCTGCAACCTCTTGAATACGAATAATCTTTTCTACTGTTCTGGCTCCCCAAGAACCTGCTTTAATAGTAGAGTCATTAGCCATGACACAAACTGTTTGACCATTAATTTTACCAATTGCTGTTACCACACCATCTGCGGGTAGATCAACCGCTTTAAAATTGGCAAACTTCCCGTCTTCCTCGTATTTCCCCTCATCAAATAACAATGCCAGTCGGTCGCGTACAAACATCTTATTCTGAGATTTCAGCTTTTCATGATATTTCGGTTGGCCGCCAGCCTCGATTTGTTTTCTATTAGCATGTAATTGATCATTCAACATATTAGTGGTCGTCATTCTACTCCTCCTCTCTTGTTATTCTAGTACGATCAGAACATCGCCTTCATTTACGAAGTCGCCGATATTTACCTTTACATTTAACACGACACCCTCCGTACTGCTTTCGATCGGAATCTCCATTTTCATCGACTCAAGCATTAATACCTCTTGACCAACATTAACTTGATCACCATTTGCTACAAAAATATTTAACACAGTACCTGCCATAGTTGCTGTAATTTCTTTCATGTTTCTCTCTCCTTATTTCACTAATTTTTTTGTAAGAAAACTCGTTGTATACAATCCTTTTTGGAAATCACTATCCGCTAGTATGGATAAAAACAGGGGCACATTTGTTTTTATTCCTTCAATTTCCACACCCTTAAAGAATTCTTCCGCAGTCAATATAGCCTCTTCCCTTGTCTGACCATAAACAATACATTTAGCGATCATTGGGTCATAGAACGGTGTTACCGTACCACCCTCCTTATAGCCTGAATCAATTCGGACTCCTTTTGTTTCATTCATTTTTAATGAACTAATTCTTCCTGGTGACGGTAGAAAACGGACAGGATCCTCTGCGTATAAGCGGAATTCTATAGCGCTTCCTTTTGAGTTTATTTCAGATTGCAGCAAAGGTAAGTTTTCACCACGCGCTACAAGGATTTGCCATTTTACTAAATCGAGCCCGGTAATCATTTCTGTAACTGGATGTTCGACCTGAAGCCGAGTATTCATTTCTAAAAAGTAATAGTTACCATCTTCGTCCACGATGAACTCAATAGTTCCCGCGTTAATATAATCAACTGCATGAGCCGCCTTAACTGCTGTCTCAAACATCTTCTTCCTAACCGTCTCAGTTAGAAAAGGAGAAGGAGATTCTTCAACCACTTTCTGATGCCTTCTTTGAATAGAACAATCCCTTTCAAACAAATGCACGATGTTTCCTGCATCATCTCCAAACACTTGAATTTCCACATGTCTGGCATCAGCAATATATTTCTCAATAAAAACTTCAGCTGAACCAAAATAAGCCATGGCACGAGTTTTAGTGGAATCGTAGGACTTAATGAGCGCTTGCTCATTTTCACAAAGCACCATACCTATTCCTCCCCCACCACTACTCGCTTTAAGCATGATAGGATACCCGATTTCTTCTGCTAGACTGCAAGCTTCTTCAATTGTCTTTAGCCCATGCCCGCTTCCAGGTACAACTGGCACGCCAGCCTTTTCCATCGTTTGTCGCGAAACAATCTTATCACCCATTAATTCAATTGTTTCTGGCTTAGGTCCAATAAATATAATTCCTTCTTCAATGGCCCGTTTGGCAAAAGCTGCATTTTCTGATAAGAATCCATAACCCGGGTGGATGGCATCCACATTTTCGCTTTTGGCTATTTCTAAGATTTTTTCTGCTTGTAAATATGATTTATTTACAGGAGGTTCCCCTACATTTACAGCCTTAGTGGCTGCTTTAACAAAAGGCATATCCTTATCAGCATCTGAATAAATTGCAATTGTTTCAATCCCCATCTCCTGACAGGTTCTAATGATCCGGAGAGCAATTTCTCCCCTATTGGCAATTAAAATTTTTTGCACATTTTTTCCCCTTTCATGCCCCTTTTGTTCCATCCATCTTTTATATTTCTACATCATTCTGCGAATTTCCTGCAAATTTTGAAAACGCTTCCTAAACTTATTTGAAGAATTTTTCGTATTTTTGTTATATAATAATATTAATTCATTTCGAATAATGCAAAAATTAATACACCTTCATGTTATTCATGGACAAATGAATATATACAATATTATGAAGATATCATTTCTTAGGAGGTCAACTATGGGCGTAAAAGTGGAGAAACTAAAGGTTAATTTCAAAACTCTAGAGGAATTTAAAAAATTTAAAGAATATGGAATTCAGGAGTTATCCATGCTAGAAGACCTTGAAGCAAATATGGTGGAAGATGATAGTGAATCTCCATTTTACGGTATCTACTTCGGGGACAAATTAGTAGCAAGAATGAGTTTATATCAAATTGATGCCAAATTTGATCGTTATTTTTACCCACCGCAGAATTATTTAGAATTATGGAAACTTGAAGTATTAGGAGATTATCAAGGTAAGGGCTTTGGTAAAGCACTTGTTGAATTCGCTAAAAGCTTTGGCCTGCCTATTAAGACGAACCCTAGAGTACAATCAAGTGGCTTTTGGGAAAAGATGGGCTTCTCTAAGGTTGAGTACGATATGGAACGAGACCGTGGAGAAAATCCATTAGTTTGGTATCCAGAAGGTGTAGAAGCACAACAATAAACAATCATATATCATTAAAAAAGCGGACAACATAATGTCCGCTTTTTGCTATTTTTCTACTCGTTCAAGGTTTCCGTTTTTATCCATTTGAAATTTCACCTTTTGCTGTCGATCCTCGTCTTGTAGCACAACCATTTTTCTAGCTCTTTCCATTATTTCAATCAATGAGCGGTAATCCTCTTCAATGGCTTTTAAATTTTTTGACAGTCTTTCATTCTCTGCAGCTAGATAAAAAGTTTTCTTTTCTAACTCTTTAATCTTATCAAGAGAATTCTTCCTGTCTTCTTCAAAATTTGTCCAGACTTCTGCTTTTTTGCGAATACCTTCTAAGAAATGAATAACAGCAGGAAATGTTAGGGTGTTCTCTTGTTCACTACCTGTTGACGATGGTACCAAATCAACCTTCACTTTTTCCTGGATTTCTTCTCCTTCTGAGGAGCCTACTGTTTTTTTCAATTCTTTTCTTTGCCTTTTAGCAAGTTCAATGCCTGATTTATATTGTTTTCGAACATATGAGTTCCAACGGAATCCACAAGCAGCCGAAGTACGCGAAAGCTGTTTGCCTACTTCTTCAAACGCCTGTAATTGGGTCCCACCTTCACGGATGTGCCGTAAGACAACTTCAGCGAGTAATAAGTCTTCGTCTTGGGACCACGCATCTTGTCGAGTCGGTGACATAAGAACATCCCTCCTAGTGTTTTTATAATACATATGCATCTACTAGAAAAGATAGACTTAAACAGAAGTTGTCTTTTAATCTTTATTCATGTTTTTTACTAATAAAATTTTTTACATGTTTATGATGTGCATCACTTTCCCATAATACAGCACAGTTTCTTACCTCTTCTTCTATCCTATCTCTCAGCTTAGCCTCTTCCCACTTTCTCACCCACATCATTTTATAGGATCGAAGAACACTTAATTCTTTCGTTAAAATGTTTTCTAGAAATTGCTCACAAGCTACTTTTCCGTTAGATTCAAAGAGTTGGTCAATAAACCCAGCCTCTTTTAGCTCTTCTGCCGTTTGTATCTCCGCTTCCATTAATAGCTTCATGGCAGCCCTCTGCGAAATCTTTTCTCCTAAAATCGAACCTCCTCCCCAACCGGTTGTGATTGCTTGTTTCCCCTGAACAAATCCTGCTTTTATTCCTCTTCTAGCTATACGGAAGTCACATGAAATTGCTAGCTCACAACCTCCTCCAATAGCTGTTCCGTTCATAAGAGCAATTGTCGGGATTGGTAAGGTCAGTAATGAATAGAGTGTGTTTGCCATCTTAGAAAGCATAGGATATGCTTCTTCTTTTGTATGAAGAAGATGAAAAACTGACAAATCTCCTCCAGAACAAAAGGCATGATTTCCTATGCCAGTAATGACTAGTGCTTTAATATCAGGTTCTGAAGCTCTTTTTATCGCTTCATTTAAACCATTCATAACTTCATAATTGATCGCATTTCTCTTTTCAGCTCTCGTAATGGTAAATAATAAATATCCTTTATCATTTTTATCAATTAAATATGACAAACTAGCACATCCCTTCTGAAGGTTACTCTCTATTACGGTTATAGGCATTATTATGTATGTTTGTCTGCCAAAACGACAAAAGCACAAGAGTATAATTACCCTTGTGCTTTCTATCCTAACGGAAATTAGTCGTTTACAACGTCTTTTCCTTTGTATGTTCCGCAAGCTTTACATACGCGGTGAGCAAGTTTCATTTCACCACAGTTTGGGCAAGCTACCATACCAGGTACGTTTAATTTAAAATGAGTACGACGCTTTCTTTTTGCAGTTTTAGAAGTTCTTCTAAAAGGTACAGCCATTCTTCCCACCTCCTTAAAGAGTATTAAGAAAGTAATGAAGGCCAGGAATGCTGGTTCTTCACTTTGCTTCTTAGTTTTTGCCGATTATGATTCGGAAGAAGAATTGTTTTCGTTAAAAAACTTTGCAAGTCCTGCCAAACGAGGGTCAATCTTTTTAGATTGTTCCTCTTCATGAACTACTTCCCAATCCTTACCGGATTGCGGAGCAGCTTCTTCACTATTGACATCTTCACAAAAGACTTGCATTGGAACCTCAAGTAAAAGAATTTCACGAATGATCGGCATAATATCAATCACATCGCCTTTTACTTGATATGCATCCTCTTCAGTTTCATAAACTGAACCTTGTAAGAGGAAAGTTTCAGTTGTTTCGACATTAATTGGAAGTTTTACATCCACTAAAGTACGAGAACAAGGAAGGATTAAATGACCTTCTATTTTTAAATGGAAAGTCACTTTCGTTGAATCAATATCTCCACGCCCTGATATGTGCATAGGAGATACCTCTCGGATAGTAGAATCGACTTCTTTTATCTCATCCACCCGAATCGTTTCATCAATCGGAAAATCCTTGTTTCGATATTTTTGTAATTGACTTAATGTCCATTTCAATTGAATCACCCCAAGGCAACAAAGGTAATTATAGCCTTCGATAATATTTTTGTCAATGTTTTTTCTTTACACCTCGTCAGGTGAATGATAATGAATGCAAATTGTCTACATAAGCTATCTCTACTAGTTTATCCAGTTGTCCTTTTTGCAAACATCTTTATCATCTTATCATATTATCTGATTGGTTTCCTTACAATTTTGCTATAATGATAATAATTATTAGAAAACGTTAAATTTTTGAGTAAGGAGAGAGTAAATGAAAGCTGTTGGCTTAATTGTTGAATATAATCCTTTCCATAATGGCCATGCCTATCATTTAAGCGCTTCAAAGGAAGCGGCACAGGCAGATGTTGTCATTGCAGTTATGAGTGGCAATTTTTTGCAGAGAGGGGAACCTGCACTACTGTCTAAATGGTATCGGACAAAAATGGCATTACTTAACGGGGTAGACATCGTTTTTGAACTCCCCTATCGCTTTGCTACACAGAAAGCAGAAATCTTTGCAAACGGGGCAGTATCTATTCTAGAAGCAGCCAAGTGTGAATCCATATGCTTTGGAAGTGAGAGTGGTGACATTTCTTCCTTTCTTCATACCATTGAATACATAAAAGAAGAAGAAAAGAACCTTGATGACGGAATAAAATTTTTTATGGATACAGGTGTTAGCTATCCAAAAGCAACAGCACTTGCTTTTAAACAATTACAAAGTTCAAATAACTACTTGGATCTAACAAAGCCCAATAACATTTTAGGTCTTGAATACATTAAAGCAATCCAACGGCAAAACAGTTTGATCAAGCCAATGACTGTGACACGTAAAAATGCCAATTACCATGATGAACATTTCACATCAGAAACGATTGCTAGTGCAACAAGTATTAGAAAAGCTATTTTTTCTCCAAAGGCTGAAAGTCAGGGGATTGATCAATATGTACCTGCGGCAACAAAGCAGTTATTAGAGGAATATTTCCATCATTTCCACTTGTTTCATCAATGGGAAAATTACTGGAGTTATTTACAATACCGACTAATCCATAGCAGTACCGAAGAGCTTAAGGCGATCTACGAAATGGAGGAAGGCCTTGAAAATAGGTTACAGGCTGCTGCTAGCCAATCAGAGAGCTTTCAGCAATTTATGGAGAGGATAAAAACAAAGAGATACACATGGACAAGACTTCAAAGGCTTTGCGTTCATATCTTAACAAATACAAAAAAAGTAGAAATGAACAGTAAACTAGAAAAAGCAACCTATTTAAGACTTTTAGGGATGACAGCTAACGGAAGAGAATACTTAAATAAAACAAAAAAGGATTTTACTTTACCTCTCGTATCAAAGCTCTCTAGTTTTAAGGGAAATATGATAGACCTTGATGTTAAAGCAGCGCGTGTTTACGCTCTAGGTGTCCCCAATTATTTAAAGGATGAAATGTTCAAACAAGAGTTTAGTCAACCACCTATTTATATAAAATAAAAGATGATGCAGCAGCACCATCTTTTATTTTTGTTTTAAATTTTTTAAGTACCTTACTGCATCATCAAATGTATCAATTGGGATGATTTTCATTTTTGTGTTGATATCACGAGCCGTTTTGACTGCTGCACGATAATTAGAATTTTTCGCCCCATTTTCATTCGGTGCTAAAAAGATTTCTGCACCCGCCTTATCTGCTGCGACAATTTTTTGTTCAATTCCGCCAATAGGGCCCACGATCCCGTCCTCACTTATAGTACCTGTACCGGCTATCTGATAGCCCTTCGTCAAATCTTCCTCTGTTAATTGATTATAAATTTCTAATGAGAACATAAGTCCTGCGGATGGTCCGCCAATTTCATCAGTTCTTACTTTCACCTTTGGGTCAACATGAATTTCCTTATCATCTACCAAAGATATACCTATACCAACCTTACTAGGATCGTCTTTAAATTGTTTTACATTTAATGTTACTGTATTTGCTACTTTATTTCTTGAAAAAGTTAATGTCACCTGATCTCCAGCTTTTTTAGTGCCTACGTACTCAATGAATTTTTCAGAAGAAGGAAATTCATGCCCATCTACTTTAAATATACGATCACCAGCTTTGATTTTTCCTTCCGCTGGCATCCCAGGAATCACTTGGACAACATAGATTCCTTTATATTTATAATGTACAGGCACTCCTGCTTTGTGATAGGCAACTTCAATCGCATTAAGTTTTGACTCTGCCATTAAGTGTAATTGTCTTACATTGTATTCCTCTTCTGTTTCTTTTTTATATAAAATCATATCAAGTGGATATAATTCCTCGTATTTCATAAGCTTTGCTTCTAAGTAGGAATAGATATTTGCTCTTCCCATTCTAACAGTGGTAAGCATGAAATTTCCTTCATCTTTATATCCACCTTCTACTGATATGATTGGTCCAAGTTCTTTCGCCATTCCTGGTTTGGATACATAGTATGGTAAAGTATAATACATACCCAAGATAAGAAGCAGTGTAATAAAAAGTACAGACCCAATATATATTTTTTTACGCATTGCCTATTGTTTCCCCTTCCACTGTTCAATGACAGTTTCAATTTGCTTTATATACCCCTTTGCTACTTCTTCACCGATATTAATAATTTCATCAATATTAGTAAACGCTCGTGAACTATAGTTTTCTACAGGGGGACGAATCATGACATCCGCTGTAATCTCTCTGTTTCTGACTATTTCTGATTGCATGATATCTATGCTCTGCATAATGACGTCATATATAGAAGAAATTTCAGCATTCCGTTTTACTCTTGAAACATCTACGGCAATGACAATATCTGCGCCCATTTCCCTAGCAACAGATACCGGAACACGGTCACTGACACCACCGTCAACGAGGATTCTTCCATCATACTTTTCTGGCACAAAAATCCCTGGAATAGAGATACTTGCACGTACAGCATTTGCAACAGGTCCCTTTTTAAAAACAATTTTTTCCCCCGTTAATAAGTCAGTGGCTACAATGCCTAACGGTATATTTAATTCTTCTATATTTTTTCCATGGGTAAAAACCTTAATAAACTCCTTCACTTTTTTTCCAGAGATAAAGCCCATTTTTGGCACGGTGAAATCCAAAAAATATTTTCTTTTAAAGGCGGTTGATAATTTGTAGAGCCGTTCCATTTCATTACCTGCCCCATAAAAGCTGCCGACAAGTGCTCCCATGCTGCTCCCTGCTATTAAATGAATAGGAATTCCAGCATCCTTAAATGCCTTTATGACACCTAAATGAGCAAACCCACGCGCACCACCTGAACCAAGTGCCAAACCTATTTTAGGGTGCTCCATAATTTAGCTACCTCCCACATATAGATGAACAATACCTTAGATAATAAAAGACAAATCTCGTTCAATCTTATGGTCTAATTTCGCTTTGTATGAGTATATTTGAGTTATATGAGGACAAGGGTTCATGGATTATTAGGAATAATCTCTATTTTAGCATTGAAAACATAATTTTGCACAATGTTACCAATTCCCTCTGAAGGAGGTCACTTTATATTGTTTCGTTCAAAACTTAAGACACTATTTCTCTCTTTATCGGTCACCATCTTAGCAGTATCATTGATTTCTTACCCCCAAGAGTCCTTTGACGCTTCGATACGAGGCCTGAATATGTGGTGGGAGATAGTATTTCCTTCCCTGCTGCCCTTTTTTATTGTTTCTGAAATGTTAATAGGGTTCGGAGTGGTTAAATTCATTGGCGTTCTTTTAGAGCCCCTTATGAGGCCGCTTTTCAAGGTTCCAGGAGTGGGAGGTTTTGTTTGGGCTATGGGAATGGCCTCAGGATTTCCTGCCGGGGCAAAATTTACTGCAAGATTACGACAAGAAGGGCACTTAACCCAGATTGAAGCAGAGAGGCTTGTATCCTTTACCAATTCCTCCAACCCCCTATTTATTTTTGGAGCAGTATCAGTCGGATTTTTCTATAATCCTCACTTGGGAGTCTTATTGGCACTTGCTCACTATTTAGGGAATATTTGTGTTGGACTCATTATGCGTTTTTATGGAAAGGAAACTCCTGAGGCAACAAATGAGAAACGAAAAAGATTCAAGGTTAGATCCGCCCTATCCGCTTTGCACCAAACCAGATTAAAGGATAACCGGCCTATTGGTAAGCTTCTAGGTGATGCCGTTAATTCCTCTATTCAAACCTTATTAATGGTTGGCGGTTTTATCATTTTATTTTCAGTCATTAACAAGCTGCTCTATCACTTACATATTACAGCTGCGCTGGCAAGAGCTGTTGAAGGACTACTCTCTTCCATTTCCTTTCCGGAAATGCTGAGCATCCCTTTTATTTCGGGGCTATTTGAAATTACCTTAGGAAGTCAATTGACAAGCCAGGTACAGGACGCCACCCTCTTACAAAAAGCAATGATGACCAGTTTTATTCTCGCTTTTAGTGGATTTAGTGTGCAGGCCCAAGTTGCGAGTATTTTAGCCCAGACAGATATTAGATTCAAGCCATTTTTTATCGCAAGAATTCTCCAAGGAATCTTTGCGAGTATTTTTGCATTCATATTATGGAAACCCATATATGTACGTTTTAATAGTAATGAGCAGCCCTCAAATGCTTTACCCGTAAGTTTTTTTGGTGAAAACTCTTTGACTCATGACTTCTATCATAAAATGATGGAAGTCGGCCCACTTATAACCATACTTTCACTTTCAGTTTATGTACTAATCTTGTTTACCAGATTAAGAAAGCAAAAAAGCTAGGGAATCACCTAGCTTTCATTTGTTTCAGTATTAAATTTTTTTTGTAACTCTCTTTCAACAATTGGCGGAACCAGTTCTGAGATATTTCCATTGTATTTAGCTACTTCTTTTACAATACTAGAACTTAAGAAGGAATACTGATTGTTGGTCATAATGAAAAAAGTTTCAATATCTTCATTTAACACTCTATTCATTGAGGTAATTTGCATTTCATACTCAAAGTCAGAAACTGCACGTAACCCACGCAATATGGCATTTGCGTTCACACTTTTTGCATAGTCCACAAGGAGCCCGGCAAATTCATCGACTTTTACATTGGGCATATCCTTAGTTACTTCGTTGATTAAATCAATTCTCTCTTCCACCGTAAAAAGTGGATTTTTAGCTGAATTATTTAGCACAACTACATATACCATATCGAAAACCTTGGCCCCTCTTCGGATAATATCCAAATGACCATATGTTATCGGATCAAAACTCCCTGGACAAACAGCTATACTTGCCAAAATGACTCCCCCTATTCCTCACTGTTAAGCGAATAAATCGTCACAGCAATCATCCCATATTTTTCATGCTTCATTTGTGTTAAACGACCTACTGAGTGAGGCAATTCTACATCAAAACTATGTTCACAAACAATAATCCCATTCTTCTTTATTAGACCTTGTTGATCCATTTTTTCCATTAAACTGACCAATTGCTGTTTTTTATAGGGAGGGTCTAAAAATATGTAATCAAAGGTAATCTCCCGTTTAATCAATGCTTTTAAGGCTCGTTCTGCATCATTGCGATAAATCTCTGATTGATCTTCAAACTTACATGCCTTAATATTTTCATTTATCACTTGGATAGCCTTCGGCTCACGGTCGATAAAAATGACCTTCTCTAATCCTCTACTAAGTGCCTCTAAGCCTAATCCTCCACTTCCAGCAAACAGATCTAATCCTATTCCGCCATCAAAATAAGGTCCAATCATATTAAATAACGCTTCTTTTACTTTATCGGTTGTAGGTCTGGTTGTATTTCCTGGAACGGCTTTTAAAGGTCTCCCTTTACACTTGCCTGAAACGATTCTCACTTACATATCACCACATTTTTCGGAAATAATTTTTCTTAATCCATCCTATCATAATTCATAAAAAGTAGACAATCTGTTACACAAATCTAAGCAAATATAAAAGCTAATTAATGTTTCAAATGGAAATTTTTCAAAAAAGACGTATAAGCTGAAAGGTTGTGGAAATAATGTTATTAACAACATCAATTCGAGGATGTTGTTGCCAACCGCGGAGAAGACTTACGTTTCCCCATAAGTTCTTCCTCCGGTTTCTCCTCTCCCTTTGCCTTCTATCCTTTAAGAGGATGTGGAAGGACCCCGCAGATAATTCTGCGGGGTTTTTTTTGTTTATATTTAAATGACGGAAAGAAAATGTTAAAGTATTAATGAATTAAGCATATAAAGGAGCGTTTTCATTGATACAGCGTTTTATTGAACTCGGAGAAGGATATTCAGATATTTACGAACTCATTGAGCTTGCCAAAGCCAATCAATCTCGTCTTCAGCATATGATGGCCCTGCATACAAAGATAGAAAACAAGGATCTGACCTCCTTAGTGGTTGTGTTAAAACCAACAGATCCTGGGAAGTTCCAAGCCCTGTATATTTGTCGCGAAGGAATTCCTAACCCAAACTTTACACCAAACAAAAGATTTTCTCTATTTACTCAAACTGCAGAGGAGCTTGGAAAACAAATTATCCAACTATCGGTAAAACCATCAACTATTTTTAATGAAAAAGAACTGTTTTATCAACATTTAATTGGAATTTTAAGACTAAATCACTATATAGCTCCCCTACAATAAGAAAAGCGTAAGCGCCTTGGTCAGCCCCGACAGGCAAATGTTCTTCGGCAAGAAAAGTTCGCCTTTTGACTTTTATTGCCGAAGGTTATATGACCCGAGCTGTAACAATCATCGCTTTATCAAGCCATGATTGTTACAAGATAATCAAGGTAGAATATTCAGGATGAAAACTGGCTAGGCGCTGGAGCTGGACAATTCTCGAAGTCTGATTAAACTTTCTTATAATATAATAAAAGGTGAGGAATTAATCCTCACCTTTTTAAATGCCCATTTTATAGTCATATTCCTTTGCTTTGTCTGGTGCCGAGTTCTCATACTCCATTCGTAAAAATGGCTTGTATGATGGCTCTACTTTTTTTACAAATGAAAATGAATTTAACTTCTCCATAATCCCTTCGACATCTTCTTGGTTACAATATAACACTACATACTTTAATTTTTTTGATACATAGTGTACATTTCCAAAGCGGCGCAGCATCTTAGCTTGTTTTAAAGAGTAAAGCCAAACGACCAATCCTTGTCTTTGAACAAACATACTTTTTTCCCCTTCAACAAAACCATCATTTTAAATAAGTCTAGCATATAGAAAAACAAAAAACCAGCTGAAATAAGCTGGTTTTCAATTATCCACACCCACAGCTGCCCCCACTGCCACAGCCTGCACCGTGGTTTGAATCAAAAAATGGATTTCCTGTTGGTACTTTTATATGTTTCGATACCGCACCACCAATTAACAAGCTGAGCTCATCCAATAGAGCTTGTAAATCATTTTCAGCTAGTTTGAATTCGGCCACTAATGGGTCCAAATCCATTTCTCTTTTTACTTCACGGATTTGTGTCATAACCCGTTTATAATCAGGGTGGTACTTCCCAAAGCGCTGGACTTCTTCGTATAGTTCTTTCAGTTCAACAAAGCGGTTAATTTTCCGCTGTGTCTCCTTGTTGCTTCTTAATTTATATAAACAAATCTGATATTGTTCAACTACATCGGATTCTAGCACCATTTTTGCTAATGCTTCCGCATTTTCTAATAGTTCTATCCTTTCTAACGTAGCAAGCATACGCCCACCTCCAAGGACATTTTATCATGAATGCTGGGAGAATGCGAAAATTTCCTTTTATTTAGGGACATTTACCATAAATTCCTTTGCCAACCCGTAGGGCTCGTTGTTCAACTTAACGACCTCTAACCTTATATTATGAGCCCCTGGTGAAAGTCCTGTAATAATGAATGCTGCGGCTGTTACCTCTTTATTTCGTCTTCCATCGATCCAAACTACCAACTTCCCAATTTTCTGGCTTTCCTGGTCAGATTGACGAAAGCTAATACCAGTTACAATACACTCAACCAAAACATCTTTCCCTTTTGTTTCGTGCTGTACAAATAAGGAAGGAATTTCTTGTGCATTTGAATGAACAGCTAAAACGATACCATTCATGAAAAGTAGAAGAACAATAGATAGTATAATTTTTTTCAAACCCAATCACTCCTTTCTAGTATTGTTCGCTTCCTTTTATTTTTTTAATCCATATCAATATACAGCCATAAAAAAAGGCCACATCATATTTCATGTGGTCCTTAGTTAATTTTGATTCTTCATGGCCTGAAACATTGAATACATCATCGAAGCCATTTGTACGCTGTTGGAAAATTTCTCTACTTGGTGTGGTATGGTCTTCTTATAATAATGTAGGGAGGCAATTTCAAGCGATTGTAAATCATACGGGTTTCTCGATAGCTTTCGGTACCAGTACGGTTGTTCACGTACAAACTGCTTTAAATCCTTTTGACCTTCTAAATAATCAAGTACCTCTTTTCGCATGCTTTACTTCCCCTCTATTAGTCTTTTCGAAAAGAAAAAGGGTGTTTCGGCCCCTCTGGTGCCTTATTTGAGCCATTTGGTGCATTGGTATTCCCTCCTTGAAACTGAGAGATAACCCCTTGAATCGCTCCTAGTGCCTGACTTAAATTATTTATATGATTTTGCATTTGGTTAGGGTCCATTTTTTTGACCATCCCCATGATATTGGACATCCAGTCGCTCTTGGATTCATTATCTTCTTTCTGTTCTTGATTTGCTTCAACACCAATGGACCCCCAACGCTCATCCTCTTCGCCCAATAAGTACCAATCTTCATATAACTCTTGCCACGTGGCTTTTCCATTCCGAACCTCTCTGATGATGTTCGGATTGTTTTTAACAAATTCTTTGAATTGCAGTACGGAGGGGTGTAATTTTTTTTGCGTCATTTCTCTCACCTCTGCCCATATATATTGCCAATAATACAATATGTAGAAAAATACGAAATGTGAAATACAAACTAGTGTCAAAATATTTATAAATAAGTGTTCAAATGGTAAGATGTCTTAAGATAAAGAAAAGAAAGAGGTAAGTGAAATGAAGGAGCAACTACAGCAATTATTAGATTCTTGTATTGAAAATGGCACCGAAACAGATTTACACGCAATAGCCCACCTTTTAGAAGGCGTGCAAAAAAAAATTATCAATAAACGCAGCACCTTTATTGATGGCATTCTCCATATGGAAAGAACCTTTGATCATAATTCTTGCGAAATTACAATTCCAATTAATGAGACCGTTAATAATAACCTCAATATATTACATGGTGGAATAACAGCGACAGTACTCGATACCGCAATGGGCAGCTTGGCCAATTATCGTCTCCCAGAAGGATTTGGTGCTGTTACAAATCAGCTTAATATACATTATACAGCACCAGGAACAGGCGACCTCCTCCGCTGTAAAGCTGAAATTATTCACCAAGGAAGTAAAACAATGGTGATATCTGGAGAAGCCTTTCGAAGTGATGGAAAAAAAATAGCTTATGCAACAGGGACGTTTTTTATTATTAATAAATAAAAATGGAGGAGGCTGATCTTAATGGTCACCGCCATTGTCATACCAATCATCTGTCTTTACTTTTATTGGCTTACACGGAGAGAAATGAAGGAGCAAGATGAAAAATGGCTTGCGGTCAGTCAGATCCCTCAGGAATCCATGATAGCTGGTGAAATAAAGAGTCTAACTGAAGAAAAACAACGTTTTTATTATCATCGATATATAGTGTTACAAACATTAAAGATTCAAACAGCTACAAAAATAATGACAGCAAAAAAAATGACCCCCATTATCAAAAATGTAAAGATTGATTCCTTTACCACCGGGGAGCAAATTCGATTGTTCGGTAAATGGGACGGCTCTACCTTTCTGTTTAGCCGCTTTGAAGCAGATAAAAAGCAAAAAGGATAACATGACGTTATCCTTTTTGTTTTTTATTCTTCTCCTTTTTGAATAAAGTTCTGTGTATAGTATTTTTGGAATACGCCCACTCCAATATGTGTGAAATCTTTATTTAATAAAGATTCCCTATGCCCCTTACTATTAAGCCAGCCTTCAACTACTGCAGGTCCATCCGTGTAATTAGCAGCAATATTTTCGCCGGCTGCTTGATAGACTACCTTAGCAGTTTGTAATCGGTTCTCAAGATCCCCGAATTTCTTGGAAGTATGGGAAAAGTCGTTGTTTTCGGACATATCCTTACTATGTCCATAAGCAACCTCTGCCGTTTGATCATCCCATTTCAATGGTTTTAATTTATGTCTTATTCGCAACACATTGGTTATATCAATAATTTCCTGTTCTGTTCCAATTTCAATCATTCTCCAAGTCTCATCAGATAGCTCAGGTTCTTTGACTAATTCCCCACTGTATACAAGTTCATAAGGCCGTTGTTTAATTAAGGTCTCTGCATCTAAAAAGCGAACGCTTGAAAGATTTCCAGTAAACTTATCTATATACAATTGGACATAAATATCTCCCAATTTTACCATTGGTCGAAGATTTAGGTCTGTATCATTAAGTTCAAAACGATACGTACTCCCTTGCCAATTCAAATTAATGTTGGTATCAATATATTGTGTATTAAAAATTTCCTCAACTGGTTGACCTATCTCAAAAGGAGCGACATCAAGGTTATCTCCTACAGCATAAATTGTTACTACACGATTATTTGCAACCCCAACCTGTAAGTAATGTTTGGAATCCTGATTATATATGTACCATTGATAGCCATATAATGACTCATCCTTCCGTACTGGTATTCCCCACTCTTTTTCCAGTATAGAAACATCTTGTCCGATCATTAGAGCTAATCCCTCTTTTGGTTTTTCAGACCCAGTCTTTTGATTTGTTTTATAATCTGGGCTTTGTGGAAGTGACAACTTACTTTCTTGGGTTCGATCTTCCTTTATTAAAACAGTATTATCATTTTTTTCGTTTATACTAACATAAAAACCAATGGTTAAAAATACAACCGAGAGTATCATAATTCTAACGAGCGTACGCAGAGGTTTTCACCCTCTCTATTACTTTTTCTATTATTATATGTATAGATAATATAATTATATCATTTATAGATCGATTAGTAACAGGCATTATCAAAAATGTCTGATTAATGAATAAAAACAGGCACACAATGCACCTGTTTCTTTCAAAAATTCTATTCTCAGTATAATAATTTTAGTGTTGAGCACCTTGCTCAGAAATTTCTGTTAATGCCACTTTAGCTTGGTCATCTGTTAGTTCCCGAATGGCAAAATCACCAAGTGAAACGATTCCAATTAATTTATCCCCCTCTACCACGGGTAAGCGACGGATTTGGTGCTCAGCCATTAACTTTGCTGCCTCTTTGGATGTGGAATCAGGAGATACGGTCACAAGATTGTTACTCATGATATCTTCTACCTTTGTAGACCCTGGATGTTTTTCGGCAACTCCCCTAACCACAATATCTCGGTCTGTTATCATGCCAACAACTTTTTCTTGGTCAACAATTGGTATTGCGCCTACATTTAATTCTTTCATTTTAAGTGCTACTTCGTACATATTATCTAGTAATGTGCAGCATTCAACATTGTCTGTCATAATATCACGGATTTTTTCCATTCATTTTACCCTCCATGTTTTTCAATTATACTCATGACCATATTTTAGGTTTTCCAATCAAGAATGTTTTATTCGATGAATGAATTCATTGCAAGTTGAAACATTTTCAACTATTATTAAAATGAATTATATTTGCTATAATACCAATAGAGGAAACATAGGGGTTAGCAAGCGTCATTAGGAGGGATTCATAATGAAATTCGAGAATACGGGAATTGAAAAGTTAAAGGCAGATTTAAACCGTTTAGATGAAGTAATGGCTGATTACGGTTTAGTTCGTGCAGGTCAATGGGATTATGAACGTGTTACATACGACCGCAAGTTTGAATTAAAAGAAGGTGTATTTTACCTTCGTGTACAAGGGTATTCAGTAGAAGGAGATGTTGATACTTTCAGGGCAACGCTCCAACTGATGACACCATTATTAGGTAAGCATTACTATCCACATGGTGTAGAGTATGGTGAAGGAGAAAACTTCCCATCCTCACTTGTAAATCAGTGCAAAAAAATTCTTGAAAGCATTAAAGAAGAAGTTAGTAAATTTGCATTGTAATATGAAAAAGAGGCTGACTCATAAAGTTCAGCCTCTCTTTTATTTTAGAAAAAGTCATAGAATGATGATTTGATATTGGGCATTAGCTTTTCAAAATGCTGTATTTCCTCTTCTTTTCCTTTTAAATATCCCATTTGATAAAGCTCTATTGGACGTTTATAACCAAAAATAATAGCAGATAACTCGTTAATGGTTAAATGGATTCCCCTTCTTGGCGGCTGTACACACTGACTCCCACTCTTTTCTTTAAATACTTTTATTTGCCCACTCCCAAACAAGTAGGTACCATTATTCCATGGTGCAAAAGTGTCTTCTAAATGAAGGAAAACAGATTCAGATTCCATATTTAACGTAAACCTATTTAAGCATTCCTCTACATTCACAATCCGTGCCATAAAATAAGGCTGTAATTCCATACTTACCTTCGGCTGTTGTATAAAATAAGGAAAAGGATCATGAGCTGGAAGAGTAAGAGAGACATTCTCAACCATAGAGTCATGCTGACAGATAAAATTCCAAAGCCCCACTCTGGCTTCATGGTTAAGAGATATCCATTCTTCTACATCCATTTTTCTATCTTTCACCTTATAAAGGATATATCCTTTTGCTTGATTGGAAGAATTGTAGAAAACAGCCATTTGTGAATCATTATCAATGACATGGTCCATCCACCATTCTGAAGTACGTATCAGCATCCCATTGAATTGATTACTATATGTTTGATAGATGTTATAAAGATCCTCATGAATTTCTTCCTTAGAATATCGAATTACTTTCCCTGACTGCATTGGAAGAAAAGTTAAATGCCTTTTATCAAGAGACACCTTTTTATAATCGTTTAGTATCTCCCATCCAAACCTTCGATAAAAGGTAAAATCAAAGGGATGAAGCAAGGAAACAATTTGACCCTCTGCCTGCATTTGTTTCAAGGCTTCTGTTATTAGTGAGCGTACGTACCCATTCCTTCTGTATTCAGGATAAGTTGCAACGCCGGCAAGACCACCCATTTTCCACTCTTCACCATTCATATTAACCCTAAGCGGAATGATATGTAGCTTTGCAGCAAGCTTTTCTTGTTCTAAGACCCCAAGTATTTTATGTCGCTTTAACATTTCTTTTCTAACAGGAATACGTTCTTCCGCTATCTTATATTGAAAAGCATACTCTGATAATTTTAATGACTCCAGAAAATAATCCTCAGTTAATATCTTTAAATCCATGTAATTTCCCCCTTTTCACAATATACATATTATTATTATAAGATGTTATCGAGTAAAAGGGGAATATTCCGAAAAATCAAATCGAGTAGAGGGAAAATAGGATTATTTTCGCCCCTCTCACACCACCGTACGTACGGTTCCGTATACGGCGGTTCAATTTATATTACAGTGTGTACTTTTAGATAATGTTCTAAAGCAGAGGG
>JBDOMM010000029.1:0-10895 GCA_039832695.1 Bacillus sp. (in: firmicutes) | reverse complement strand
TGAAGGTTTGCCTCTAAAGGATTAATTCGGCAATACTTATAGCCGTGTTCGCGTAAAAACATCTCCAATCCTTTTGAATACACGCCTGTCGCTTCAAATACGATTTCAGGTGCTTCACCATCTAAAATTGTTAATTGAACTAACCGTTCATGGAGCGCTTGAAAGCTAGAACGTGAATGTTTGATTTCGCATTCATATTCACATCGTTTGTAACCGTCATATACCGTCATCACACTTTTCCCCATACTCACATCAAAAGCTACTACATGTTTCATTCTCTTTTCTCCCTTTTGGCCAAACATAGAAGTCTTCACAGTACTTTATCGATTCCATTTTCTTTTACACGATCTCTTGGACCCAACATACTAAACTGATTCAAATAAAGATGTGAAGTTAGCCGGTTTTTGTTGCGGATTCTAAGATCCCAGAGGTTGATCGACTTTCCTTCACTTCTACTATAAAAAATAGTAGCACAAACCATGGCCTTGGTCTGTGCTACTAATGTTAGTATGTTTTACTTATTGGACTAAAGCAGTTTGAGAAACGACTTTTAATTGTCCATCTTCTAAAATCGCTGTTAATTTATGGGTATCAGGTTGTTCCAGGATAAAATCAGCAATGGTATCTTCGAGTTGTTCCTGAATAACTCTGCGGAGTGGGCGTGCACCGAAAGCAGGATGATATCCAAGCTCAGCTAATTTCTCTTTTGCTTCCGTTGTAATAGTTAATTCAATATTTTGTTCGGCTAAGGTTTCTTTTAATTCATTGATCATTAAATCAACGATAAATAAGATATTTTCTTTATCCAGTGCGTTAAATTCAATGATGCTATCAAAGCGGTTTAGGAATTCAGGTTTAAAGAAGCTGCCCAATGAGTCAAGAATATTAGCCTCTTCAACTGCTTCATTCGTACTAAAACCAACGTGAATTGATTTATGACCGACACCCGCATTACTTGTCATAATGATGACTGTATCCTTAAAGCTTACAATTCTTCCTTGGCTGTCTGTAAGTCTTCCATCTTCAAGAATTTGTAGGAACATGTGTTGGACATCAGGATGAGCCTTTTCAATCTCATCTAACAAAATAATACTATAAGGATTTCTGCGTACTTTTTCGGTAAGTTGTCCTGCCTCATCATGACCAACATAACCAGGAGGAGATCCAATTAATTTTGAAACGCTGTGTTTCTCCATGTATTCACTCATATCTAAACGAATCATAGCATCTTTTGTACCGAACAGATCTTCAGCAAGTGTTTTTGAAAGTTCTGTTTTCCCGACACCGGTAGGACCAACGAATAGGAAGGAGCCAATTGGACGATTTTTTGACTTTAAGCCCGCACGACTTCGTCTAATTGCTTTTGCCACCTTCTTAACAGCCCTTTCTTGGCCAATGACTTTATTGTTTAGGTTTGTTTCTAAATCCTTCATCTTAAGCTGTTCATCCTGCTGTAGTTTACCAACAGGAATCCCTGTTTTTTGCTCAATAATTTCTTGAATATGTGAAAGTTGAACAATTGGTCTTTCAGAGCTTGTATCCTTATTTAATGATTTTTCAAGCTGCACTTCTTCATCACGTAGTTTTGCAGCTGCTTCGTATTGTTCTTTTTTTAGTGCTTCTTCTTTCGCAGAAGCAATTTCCTTTAATCGTGCTTCAATTTGTTCGGTACTCTTATAATCAGAAGTTAAGTTTAATTTTGAGCCAGCTTCGTCAAGTAAATCGATCGCCTTATCTGGTAAGAAACGATCTTGAATATAGCGGTGTGACAATTGGACACATGCTTGAATCGCTTCATCAGAATAAGTTACTTCATGATAATCTTCGTACTTCTTTTGGATTCCTTTTAAGATTTTAACTGCTGCCTCCGGCGTTGGTTCAAGAACATGCACCGGTTGGAAACGTCGTTCTAATGCTGAATCCTTTTCAATTTGGCGATATTCTTTTAACGTTGTTGCGCCAACTACCTGTAATTCACCTCGTGCTAGAGCAGGTTTTAAAATATTGCCTGCATCCATTGAGCCTTCAGCAGAACCGGCACCCACTAAAAGATGTATTTCATCGATAAAGAGAATAATATTTTTCCGTTCCTGTAATTCAGAAATCAGTTTCTTCATTCGTTCCTCGAATTGTCCACGAATTCCTGTATTTGAAACTAATGAGGCAACATCTAATAAATAAACTTCTTTGTTCCGTAATTTACTTGGTACATTCCCTTCAGCAATTTTTAATGCGAGGCCTTCTGCGATGGCAGTCTTACCGACACCAGGTTCACCAATTAACACGGGATTATTTTTGTTTCTTCTGTTTAAGATTTCAATGACACGTTTGACTTCTTCATCACGTCCAATGACGGGGTCGATCAAACCGGCTTTGGCCATAGTGTTTAAATTGCGTCCAAATTGATCAATAAATCCACCTTTTGATGCTTTTTGATGTGTAGTGTATGATTCTGCGGCATTTTGATCTTGTGCAGAGTGGTTATTCATAAATAGATTTTCAAAAGGGAAGCTTGAGAATGAGTTCATAGGTGAACTAAAATTAGCCCCTAATGCATTCTTTTCTTTTACATAGCATTCCTGACAGAGCTTTATTTCCTTACGTTGGCCATTGATATTCATATTTAACTGTACATTTGCATGGTTTACATTACATTTTTGACAATACATAAGCAAATAACCTCCTTAAAGGTATGTGAATTTTATATATATTAAAATTGTCTGTTGATTTCCGCTCCAGGCACTTCGCTTTCCGTGGGCGTTTCGGCGAGCCTCCTCGGCGCTTACGCCTGCGGGGTCTCCCCTGAACCGTACTCCCACAGGACGTTGAATAAGCTTCTTTGAATCAACACCGCACGAAGGAAATGCGATAGCATTTTCGAGGATCGAGTGCCTTCCGCTCCAATCAACAGGTTTGTAAAACATCATAATGCTTTAACATAGCAATAATAAAATCAAAGTTTGACTTTGACTATCTTTGACTTTATGACCATAGTATACTCTGACCTTTTTTGACTTTCAAGTGATTTGTTTATAGAAATGGTTACCAATTTGGAAAAAAGCTCGTCTTTGTTTGTCCCTTTATTCATATATTGGTGATAAGGGGGAGATGATGTGAAGAAGAATTGGACAGCAGCCTTTCAAATTGCGGCAGTCTATGTAGGAACTGTAATTGGGGCAGGATTCGCCACAGGAAAAGAAATTGTGGAGTTTTTTTCACGGTTTGGATTCTTTGGCTTAATTAGTATATTAATGAGCGGATATCTCTTTATTGTATTAGGGTCTAAGCTTATGAGAATTGCTGCCCAAATTAATGCTAAATCTTATCAGGAGTTTAATGAATACCTGTTTGGTAAATGGCCGGGCAGGGTGATCAACATATTTATGCTTTTTATGCTTTTAGGAGTTAGTGCAGTAATGCTTGCAGGTGCCGGCGCCGTTTTTGATGAGCAGCTTGGTTTTTCTAAAAACTTCGGTGTTTTTCTCACGATTGCATTATCAATCATTGTTATGTTAATAGGTACGAAGGGACTTTTTGCTGTTAATGGCTTTGTGGTACCACTAATGATCTGTTTTAGTCTTATATTGATGTTTTTTTCTATTCAGATGCCTAATTTTATGGGGCAATTACTCTATATACCACATGCGGATGATGGCTGGAAAAGTGTCATCGCTCCATTTTCATACACCGCATTAAACCTTGGCTTAGCACAGGCAGTTCTTGTTCCAATTGCATCGGAAATTAAAGACGATTGGACGATTAAATGGGGAGGGATTCTCGGGGGAATAGCGTTAACTCTCATTTTAATTGCAAGTCATTCAACCTTAATTATGCTCCCAAACCTTGAACAATATGAAATTCCAATGGCCATTATTATGAAAAATTTGGCGCCTTTTCTCCACGGGGTGTTTGTCATAGTGATATACGGTGAGATTTTCACATCTGTCATTGGTAATGTATTCGGGCTTGACCGTCAGTTGAAACAATATATGGCTATCCCAACCATAATATCGGTTACGTCCATTTTTGTTGTTTCCTACCTTATAAGTTTAGTGAATTATGGTACCCTATTATCTTATTTATATCCTTTGTTTGGTTATATTTGTATGACTTTCTTTATTTTGCTTTGGATGAAACCTTTTACACCATATGAGAAAAGTTAAAGAGGCTGACTTCGAAGTCAGCCTCTTCATTTATATCCACTAGTTTTATCCAAGCGGTAAAACAATAAAAATCATAAAATCAAAGATGAGATGTGAAACAATAACAAGCGGCATGCTTTTCTTCCAATAATATAAAAACCCCCATGCGAGTCCCGAAATAAACGCAGCCAAGACTAATAGAAACGAGCCTGAATAAATGTGTACAGAAGCGTAAAGTACCGCTGCCAAAAAAACACTGAACACTGGATTAAAGTACTTCATTAAATTCTTTTGTATAAATCCCCGCCAGAAAAGTTCCTCTCCCGGTGCTGCAACCAATACTAGGGCAATATACTGCCAAAATAACGAAGGTGCATACCACTTGTACAATTTTTTTAAGCTGTTTTCAAATGGAAGATGGAGCCACTCCATCGCATGAATTCCTAGCCAGAAAACAAAATAGAGTAAGAATCCGCTTAATGCCCCAAGAAAGAAATACTTGATAAATGGGATTTCATCGTCAACATCACCTTGAAGGGTAGCGAAGGCAATTAATATAAGTAACGAACCGGAAAATATATACCAAAAAATGGTTTTATCATGAAATGAAAAGTTGATAAGGATGTGGGCAATAATGAACCCGACAATCAGTCTTATGTCTAGGTTGTGTTTTTTCACTTTTGGCATCTCCTTTAAGAATCAATAAAAGTTATTGTAGCAAATATGTTTTTCAAAGGAAATGTTTACAAGCATCAATTCACAAAAATGACTGATAAGAAATTGAAAAAAAGAAAAAATAACATAGAAAGGAGTGAAAGGTATGAGTAAATCAAAGAGCGAACAAGAACGTGAATGGACAGTTAGAAAACAGGATCAAAATCCTCATGGGAAAGTAAAGTCATTTAAGAATCTAGCGAGTGAGGCAGGAAAGGGTAAAGAATAGAGATGAGGGGCAAAAAAAAGAAAAGGCAGAATAAAACTGCCTTTTCTTACGAATTATTACCATTAATAAGCGCTTTCTTTTACAACCTTATAGTTTTTATGGTTGACAACTGTACGTTGATCTAATTCTAAATCACGATAATTATCCATATATGTTAGGTCGACTATTACAGAATTTTCATTTACCTTCTCCACGATCCCTTGCAAGCCACCACGGAATTCTATGATGTTCCCAACTTCTGCTTTTTTCATTTAGTCTCTCTCCTTTACTACAAAACTATAATAAAACCAGTTAAATACCAGTTTGCACTACTTTTCGGAATTCGTAAAGCCTTTTATTTGACAATTTGGTTAATTCTTACTGATTATTTAAATATATGTGAAGAAAATAGTAAAAAGAATAGAAAACGCTACCAAAAGTAGAATAAGAGAAAGTGGAATTTGACTTTTTGAAAGGTGTATACGGTAAAATAATCTAGGAAAAGGTGGTGTATTTTAAATGAAGGAAGAATTCGTTACTGATATATTAAATCGACTAATGACGGGTGAGCTATCGGAGTATTACGTGAAAAATGAGGATTTTATGGAATTCCGTCAAGTTTTAGTGAAAAGAGAGGATTTCAAACATTTTCGTGGAATCGGGCAACGAGGTGGAGATGTCCTCTATCAATATCTAAAGGAACCAAGAAGTTAACGAAACAAGCCGCTTTACTCAAGCGGTTTTGTTTATATTTGGAAAAATTTTAAAATTTGGTAAAATGAATAAGACTATACAATTTCTTAGGCGTCAAAGGGGATGAGAGAGTGTTTTTTACAGAGAAATTAACGGAATTAAAGCAGGAAATAAGTAAAGTGATGGTAGGGAAAGACACAGAAATTGAGTTAATGGCCATTTCTTTGTTGTTTAATGGACATATTTTACTTGAAAGTGTGCCTGGAACGGGGAAAACCATGCTTGCCAAAAGCTTCGCAACTGCAATTGGAGGAGAATTTTCACGCATTCAATTTACTCCAGATGTACTCCCGAGTGATGTAACAGGAATACAATTTTTTAATCCAAAGCGACAAGAGTTTGAGTTAAGACCAGGCCCAATTATGGCAAACATCGTGTTAGCTGATGAAATTAACAGGGCCACTCCGAGAACACAGTCAAGCTTATTAGAAGTAATGGAAGAAAGACAAGTAACCATTGACGGAGAAACGGTACGTTTAAAGGAACCTTTTATGGTAATAGCCACACAAAACCCTGTTGAGTCGCAACAAGGGACTTTTTCATTGCCAGTTGCACAGATGGACAGATTTTTTATAAAAATTAATGTGGATTACCCGGTTTATGAAGATGAAAAGAGAATCATCCAAATTCATCGTGGGGATAAAAAAATGAGTACCATTGCTCAAGTCTTTACAATACAAGAAATAGAGCAATTAAAGTCTGCCATCAACAATATTCACCTGTCAGATGAGATGGAAGATTATCTGTTATCTGTTGTCAGAAAAACAAGAGAACACAATAGTATTGAATTAGGTGTAAGCCCGCGAGGAACTTTAGCTTTGATGAAGGCATCCCAAGGAAAGGCGCTTTTAAGCGGTCGTACATATGTTACTCCTGATGATGTAAAGGCGGTAGCACCCTATGTCTTAGGACATCGAATCTTTTTGTCAATTGAAAGTTCACTTACAAATACCCCAGAATCGATTATTGAAGAAATCATGCACTCTGTACCTGTCCCTGTAGAAGTGGGGACAAATGAATGACTTGGAGCAAATATTCGGTAGAAGATCGAAAGATTCCGGGTATTAGTGTGTTTGCTATCCTCCTTATCTTTGTGAGTTTGTATATGGATTCAAAATTAGTCCTTTTCTTGGCGATCTTCTTTCTAGTCATTGTGGTCGCAAATCATTATTATCTAAAAAAAGCAGGTGAAGAGCTTCATTTAGATAATATTTATGAAAAAAACCATTTTTTTGTCGAAGATAAAGGACAATGGTCATTTGTTTTTAGGAACGAAGGACTTCCTATCTTAAAAGGCGAACTGAGAATTTACTTTGATTCCTTTGTTGTCCCAAAGGGTGAACAAATTGAAACAAGTCTCTCTATGTATGATATTTCACTGCCTTTTACTATTTTTACAAACCAAACAAAGCAGGTAGTCATTCCTTTTGAAGCGAGTAGAAGGGGGATCGCTAAAATTCGAAAACTTGAATTTCACGTACCTAGTCTTTTAGGTTTTGGTGAGATTATTTTGGAGTCAAAAATTTTTCTTAGACAACAAGCAGTGGTCTATCCTCAGCCTATTCCTGTAAAAGGTTTAATGGAGAAATTATCTATTCTTCAAGGTGTAAACGCAGTGCCGTATTCAGTTTATGAAGATCGTCTTGGCCCACTTGGCACAAGGGATTACGTACCTTCAGACAGCTTTAATCGAATCCATTGGAAAGCGAGTGCAAAAAAGCAAACACTGCAAACAAAAGTCTTTGAGAAGATTTCTGAAAAAGGGTGGACCATTGCATTAAATGTATCAAATGGTCATTCCATTACAGCTGACATCGAGAAGTTAATCAGTGGAATAACTGAGATTGCTTATTACGCCTTTAACAAACAGATTCCATATTCTTTATGTATTAATGTACGCACAGCAGGAAGTACTCCTTTTATCTTTCTTCCAAAAGGAGATGGTAAAGAACAATTGCAAAAGGTATTAGAAACACTTGCCTCCATTAGTACTCAAAATACGAGCATCCCCTATGAATATATGCTTTCATTTTATAATAGGCATCTAGCGTCACAACCATTTTTTATCCATACCGGTATCAGGACGGAAGAAGCAAATCGAATGCTCTCAAAAATAGGGCAAAGGGGAGCAAGGTTGCTTGAGCTCTCCATTGAACAGGAACATGGTATTCTGAGCGAATTAAATATTCAAAATGATAGAAGGGTACGCCTATGATGAAACGTGTCGCTTCCATAACCTATCGATTTGTATTGGAGTGTAATGTAGGATTTCTTTTTGTTTTTTTATTCTTTATTAATAAAAAGGCACTTCCACCAATTACCTTACTATTCCTTATGTCTGTAAGTGGTATGGTACTTTTTTCTCTCCTTCTTATTAAGTTACGGGAAAAGGGAAAGTGGTTTTATATTGCAACAATTTTCCCGTTATTGTTGTTTATTTATCACCAAGTGGAACACTCTCTTTTTCTAGGATTAATTATTGGTTTGTTTATATTTTGGCGGGGAATTACATTATATGATGAAGTGTTTTTAGGTTCTGAAACAGTTGTACTTTTGTTCTCCTTTATGGTGGGTTTAGTTGCCATCATCTATTCTGCGGTGAGTCGCTATCCATTTCAAGACGTAGTGGTATATCTGCTTATATCTCAAATAATCCTAGTCGTATTGGGTAGCTTTTATAGCAAATGGTATTCAATTCAAACAGATAAATCTAAATTTGCTCTATATTTTTTAAGAATCTTTGCCGTATTTTCTATTTTAGGTATTGTACTAACCTTTTCACTAAAATATATCCAACTTGCTTTTTTTGGCATTTTACATGTTATGGTCATGCTTTTTAGTAATTTGATCGCCAAACCACTCTTGCTTGCTATTGAATTCTTTATCAGTCTTTTTGGGCACAAAGAACATATTCCAGAACTTCTTAGCAGCGATATGGAATTAGAAGCTGGAAAATATAAAGATCAATCCTATGGTTTTACAGAAGAGATCCTATATGTTTTGCTATTTGTCGGAGTAGTATTGTTTATTGCTTATTTAATATATAAAAGAAGACTAAAGCTCCAGGCAATAGAAAGTCATTCGAACCCAAGGGTAGAGGTATTTGAGACTTTATTTAACACAAACCTAAGTAGAAGGTTACAAAGAAGAGGAAGACCACCAGAGGAATATATAAGAAAGGAAATATATAATCTAGAGAAATACGCTCATAAATTACAATTAGGTCGTCTTTCGTCTGAATCGCTTGAGGAGTGGTGGAAGAGAATTGGATTGGTAGGAGGACATGAGACTATGACCACGTACGAAAAAGTGCGTTATGGCGAAATACAATCATCTGTTAAAGACCAAACTTTTTTTAAGACAGAAATCCAGCAGCTAAAGCAGCAAATGAAAGATATTCATAATAAGTTAAAACATTAACCAATTAAAAAGCATGGGGAGGGGTTGGAATGGAACAATATATTTTGGCATTAGACCAAGGAACAACAAGCTCTAGAGCCATACTTTTTAATAAAAGTGGAGAAATTGTCCATACAGCACAAAAGGAATTTACTCAGTATTTTCCACAACCAGGATGGGTGGAACATAGTCCTAATGAGATTTGGGGCTCTATCCTCTCGGTTATTGCAGGCGTATTATCTGAATCAGGAATAAAAGCAGATCAAATTGCTGGAATCGGGATTACCAACCAGCGGGAAACCACGGTTGTGTGGGATAAAGAAACAGGTGAACCGATTTACAATGCGATTGTTTGGCAGTCAAGGCAGACCAGCGAAATTTGTGATGAACTAAGGGGAAAAGGCTACGATCAATTGTTCCGTGAAAAGACGGGCTTGCTAATTGACGCCTATTTCTCAGGTACAAAGGTAAAGTGGATTCTGGACAATGTAAAGAATGCCCGTGAAAAAGCGAATAATGGAAAATTACTATTTGGTACGATTGATACTTGGTTGATCTGGAAACTTTCCGGAGGACGAGCGCATGTTACGGATTATTCAAATGCTTCCCGTACCCTTATGTTCAATATTTTTGAACTAGAATGGGATGATGAACTATTAGCTATTTTGGATGTACCTAAAACCATGCTGCCTGAGGTCCGCCCATCGTCTGAAGTGTATGCTAATACAGTGGATTATCATTTCTTTGGAAAAGAAATCCCTATTGCTGGGGTTGCAGGTGATCAACAGGCAGCACTCTTCGGGCAGGCATGTTTTGAAAAAGGGATGGCTAAAAATACCTATGGAACCGGCTGCTTCATGCTAATGAATACGGGAGATAAAGCGGTTCAGTCCGAACATGGCTTACTTACAACGATAGCATGGGGATTAAATGGTAAAGTTCAATACGCGCTTGAGGGCAGTATCTTTGTTGCGGGTTCAGCCATTCAGTGGCTCCGGGATGGTTTAAGAATACTAAAGAATGCTAAGGACAGCGAGGATTATGCTGGAAAAGTAGATTCCACAGCTGGTGTATATGTTGTACCAGCATTTGTAGGTCTAGGCACTCCCTATTGGGATAGTGATGTTCGTGGAGCCGTGTTTGGATTAACTCGTGGGACTTCTAAAGAACATTTTGTCCGTGCCACACTCGAATCCTTAGCCTATCAAACAAAAGATGTTTTATCTGCAATGGAAGCGGATTCAGGTATTGGATTAAAGACGCTCCGTGTTGATGGCGGTGCTGTGAAAAACAACTTTTTAATGTCTTTCCAAAGTGATATCTTAAACGTTCCGGTGGAGAGACCTATTATCAATGAAACTACCGCACTTGGCGCAGCATACTTAGCAGGGCTTGCAGTTAGTTTTTGGAAAGATCAAGAGGAAATAGCAAAACAATGGGCAATAGAACGACAATTTTATCCAAAAATGACAGAAGAAAAACGTAAGAGCCTATACGAAGGCTGGAAAAAGGCAGTGAACGCAGCTATAGCATTTAAATAATAGTTTTATTCATAAACATACTAACATTAGTAGCACAGACCAAGGCCATGGTTTGTGCTACTATTTTTTATAGTAGAAGTGAAGGAAAGTCGATCAACCTCTGGGATCTTAGAATCCGCAACATAAACCGGCTAACTT
>JBDOMM010000034.1:0-44336 GCA_039832695.1 Bacillus sp. (in: firmicutes) | reverse complement strand
AATAAAATAGTCTGGTAATTATGGCGAGAAGGTCACACCCGTTCCCATACCGAACACGGAAGTTAAGCTTCTCAGCGCCGATGGTAGTTGGGACGAAAGTCCCTGTGAGAGTAGGACGTTGCCAGGCAAATGAAAAGACAACCTGTAGTGGGTTGTCTTTTTTCGTTGAATTTATTAAACTCAGCTTACTAGCCAGGTGCTACGTCTACTTTTAGGTTCTGTTTGCTGAAAAAAGTAAATCTAGACCTTGTCTACGTCTACTATTTGGATCTACTTGTTGAAAAAAGAAGATCTAGACAGGTGCTACATCTACTATTAGGTTCTGCTTGCTGAAAAAAGAAGAACTAGCCAGGTGCTACATCTGCTTTTAGGTTCTGTTTGCTGAAAAAAGAAGAACTAGCCAGGTGCTACATCTACTTTTAGGTTCTGCTTGTTGAAAAAAGAAGATCTAGCCAGGTGCTACATCTACTTTTAGGTTCTGCTTGCTGAAAAAAGAAGAACTAGCCAGGTGCTACATCTACTTTTAGGTTCTGCTTGCTGAGAAAAATAGAACTAGCCAGGTGCTACGTCTACTTTTAGGTTCTGTTTGCTGAAAAAAGTAAATCTAGACCTTGTCTACGTCTACTTTTTGGATCTACTTGTTGAAAAAAGTAGAACTAGCCAGGTGCTACATCTACTTTTAGGTTCTGCTTGCTGAAAAAAGTAGAACTAGCCAGGTGCTACATCTACTTTTAGGTTCTGCTTGCTGAAAAAAGTAGAACACCCTACCCCTCATATAAATCAAATACCTCGTCCCAATGCCATTTCTCATAATACCAGCTTGGTAACGTAAGATTGCTAATCCACTCTTTCCCCGTAACACGATCTAATCGAGAAACAAGGATCTTTGCGCTCCGTCTATCTGTCCTTATCCAAAACAATTTATTATGAACAATCAGAGGTGCAAAGTCACCTTCATTTTTCAACGGGAAGGTAACTTGCCGTTGCTTTTGTTTGTTACTAATTTCATATAAACTTGGTAATGGCCGCTTATCTACATCAACCCATTCACTTTCAACAGAACGGGAAACAACGAAAGAATGATTATTTTTCCAAATAAAATCACGGTCAACGTAGCCCTTTGGCGTCAGTCTATCCTTGTGTAACCCTGGAGCAATAATCGTCTTTAATTGTTTATTTTTCTGTGCTTCTCTCCCTGAGCCGCCAATATAACCAAGTTGCACGCTCCTAGGGGACCACTGAAACCAATCCTCGTCATTTAACATTTCATCCACCTTCATAAAAATTCGTCGATCAAAAGAAAACAAACACAAAGTATTACTATCAGCAGATAAAGAAGCGGTACGAATTAACAAAAAACTAATCCAGCTTCTGTTCTGTGACCATTTAAATGCGCTCGTACTCACATAGTACTCATCTTCCCCTACAGGTATGGTGTAAATATGTTTAATTCTTGCCTTCTTGTCCCTATCGAAAACTACTTCTGAAAGGATAATATCCGAATGGAGCTCTGTGCTTTTCCTTGAAGAAATCAATAACCTCCTACCATCAGGGAACCACGAAACATTCTCTACATTTGTAGCAATAGGAGCAGCAAGAAAAAGACTAGAAGGAACCGGATTGAAAAGGAATAAATCCTTATTTACAAGAAAAGTGAGTTGGTTGCCTTGTGGTGACCATGCAAAATTCTTAGATACATTTGTTTTTATTTTAAAGTGCTTTTTCATTTTAAAATTATAAAGCCACAAATCGCCACTAAAGAAAGTGTCATCTTCAGCATCCTTCGTACCCTTTAAATACGCAATCCAATAGCCGTCCTGCGACCATTTTGGATACCTAATAAAATCTCCTTTTGTAATCCGTTCCTCCGTACTACCTTCTTTAACCCACAAATCATTGTCCCTAATAAAAGCCGCCTTGGAGGCCGCAGTTGAAGTAGTCGCCAATACACATGGTTGAAAAAATGTTAAAAATAGAACGATTATAAGTGTTTTTTTAATCATGAGGTCTCCTCTATTGCTTGAAAGTGACTAACTATTATTTAGAGTGCTTTCGTTTCTAAAAATTATTTTGCGTTTAATTGCAAACACTAAGCATGTGTAAACAAAAAGAAGGTGAAACCAATGGGTTGGGTGGATTTTTTTCATAAATATAAATTAACCAGCATTATTCTAGCGGCATTAGTTGCCTGGATCTTTGTCTATATCATCAATAAACTCGTGCATGATTTTTTTAAGCGGACTCATTTTATTGAAGAGCGTAAAGAACAAACCATCGAAAGTATGATCCGTTCGTTAACAAAATACACGGCAACCCTTACTTTTATCTTTTTTGCCATCTCGCAATATGTTAATCACTTTGGAAGGGTTCTTGCAGGGGCCGGAGTAGTCGGGGTGATTGTCGGTTTTGGGGCACAAAGCCTAATTAAAGATATCTTATCAGGAATTTTCTTGATTTATGAGAAGCAGCTCCATAAGGGAGATTTTATTACAATAAACAATACCTTTAACGGCACAGTTGAAGAGATTGGATTAAGGTTTATTAAACTCCGGGAATGGAGTGGCAAGCTATTAACCATAAGTAACGGCGAAATCAAGCAAATACATAATTACAATATTAATCAGATGCGAGTAATCGAAAGGGTTGTCATCAGCTATCGGGAAAACCCTGAGAAGGTAATTGAGGTTCTGGAACTGGCATGTGAAAAGATCAATGAAGTCAACAAACCTTGCATGAAATTAGATGCAACAGAGTGTATCGTTGAACCGTTCAAAGTGTACGGGATGACTACCTTAAATGCTTCCTTTCGAGGAATTGAATATACCATAACCGGCTTGGTGGATGATGCTTTTTACTGGGATGCGGCAAAGCAAGCTAGAAAAATTATTGCACAAACACTTTTTGATCATGAGATCAAACTAGCAGAGGACACCATGCTGCTCAGACAGGCAGAAGAGCTACAGCCTTTACACACGCGAGAAAATACAACACAATTTTCATCACTTAAGGACTGACCCATCGGAGATAATATGTTAAAGTGGTAGGAAGCAATCGTGAAGGAGGACTTCTTGTGTTAGAAAATAGTTTTGTCATGGTAGCGATCATTCTGGTTATCAATATTGTCTATGTTTCTTTTTTTACCATAAGGATGATTTTGACATTAAAGGGGCAGCGATATCTCGCAGCGTTTCTTAGTACGATTGAAGTGGTTATCTATGTTCTTGGACTTGGTTTGGTATTAAATAACTTGAATGAAATTCAAAATCTCATTGCCTATGCGGTTGGTTATGGCATTGGTGTCATTGTAGGAATGAAGATTGAAGAAAAGCTGGCTTTAGGTTATATTACTGTCAATGTGATTACAAAGGAATATGATAAGAACTTGCCTAAAATCCTGAGAGAAAAAGGGTATGGCGTCACCAACTGGGAAGCAAATGGATTGGAAGGCGACCGGATGGCGATGCAAATACTGACTCCGAGAAAATTTGAATTGAAACTATATGATGCGATAAAAAGTTTGGATCCGAAGGCATTCATTATTACTTATGAACCAAAATCCATTCATGGAGGCTTCTGGGTCAAATCAGTGAAAAGAGGGAAGTTATTTTCATGAGCAAGAAGAAGCAGAAATTTGAGGTCCAGGAAAATGAAAGTATTGAGGATTGCTTGAATAGAATGAAACAGCAGGGATATGTTCCTGTCCGACGAACAGAGAAACCTATTTTTCAAGAAGTAAAGAAGGGGAATGAAACCATTTACGAGCCGGTAGGCCGTCAAATTGTGTTTGAAGCCCAGTTATTGGAGTAAAACACGAACAATATAGTGCTATTTAAAAATAATGTTCGATATTATGGTTGACATCTGAATGCGTTGATTGGTAAGATAAAGCTATCAGATGGTACAAATAAATCTTTACCCTCATATATCCATGGGAATATGGCCCATAAGTTTCTACCCAATAACCGTAAATTATTGGACTATGAGGGAAAGTCAATATGTTCGGCAATAGGGGTACGTCCCCTTACTATTTAGTCATGTGATTTTCTAATGCCCGGGCAAATGGCTTTCTCTTATGGAGAGGCTATTTGTTTCGGGTATTTTCTTTTTGTTCGTATTTTACCTTGAGGTATACTCGTTTGGCAAGTTAATAGAAAAGGGTGATTAGGAATGAAAGTTGGCGTTATCATGGGGAGCAAGTCGGACTGGGAAACGATGAAGCATGCTTGTGACATTCTCGATCAATTAGATATTACATATGAAAAACAAGTAGTTTCGGCGCATCGTACACCTGATTTGATGTATACCTATGCAGAAGAAGCTAGAAATAGAGGATTAAAGGTGATTATTGCTGGAGCAGGCGGTGCTGCGCATCTCCCTGGCATGGTAGCGGCAAAAACGACTTTGCCTGTGATCGGTGTGCCAATCCAATCACAAGCCCTGAATGGATTAGATTCCTTGCTTTCCATCGTGCAAATGCCAGGTGGTGTACCAGTGGCAACGGTAGCCATCGGAAAAGCCGGTGCGATAAATTCTGGTTTACTGGCCGCGCAAATTTTAGCAACAGAAGATGTGAAACTCGCGAATCAATTAGAAGAGAGAAGAGAAGCTATTAAACTAGAAGTCTTAGAAAGTAGTGATCAGCTTGTCTAAAGTAATTTTACCAGGAGCAACCATTGGCATCATTGGTGGAGGTCAGTTGGGAAGAATGATGGCCTTAGCAGCAAAGGCACAGGGCTTTCGAATTGCTGTTTTAGAGCCGACGCCAGACTCTCCCTGCGGGCAAGTAGCAGATGTGCAAGTCATTGGTGCCTATAACAATCCAGAAGCCATCAGTAAGCTTGCAGAAATGAGCAATGTTATAACATATGAGTTTGAAAATATAGATGCAAATACGTTAGGCTGGTTATGTGAACATGCCTATGTGCCTCAAGGTCCAACCTTACTGACGATTACACAGGATCGAATCAAGGAAAAAAGAGCGATTCAACAGGCCGGTATTGAAGTGGCACCTTATGAAGTGATCCAGAGCTTGGGTGATTTATTATTAAAAATCGATACAGTTGGCTACCCTGCCGTCTTAAAAACAGCCAGAGGCGGGTATGATGGGAAGGGACAGCTTGTTATTCACCATCCGGATGACGTCCTGGAAGGCAAGGCTCTCTGTGAGCAAGGACCATGTGTTTTGGAAAAATGGATCCCATTTGAAAAAGAGCTATCCGTCATTGTGACACGTAAGCAAAATGGAGAAACAGCAATTTTTCCTGTGGCTGAAAATGTACATAAAGAAAATATCTTGCATCAAACGATTGTTCCTGCACGGATTTCAGAGAAGATTGCAGCGGCTGCAGTTCAAAAGGCGGAGCAATTGGCAGACTCTCTTGAATTAGTAGGAACGCTCGCAGTAGAAATGTTTTTAACGAAGGATGGCACCATTTATGTGAATGAACTGGCACCGAGACCGCATAATTCCGGCCATTTTTCCATTGAAGCCTGCGAGACTTCACAGTTTGAACAGCATATTCGTGCCATTTGTAATTGGCCTTTAGGAAGCACGGAGCTATTAAAACCTGCTGTTATGGTCAACCTATTAGGAGAGCACCTTGAAACCTTGTATAGAGAGATTCCTACCCAAAAAGATTGGAAGGTTCATCTGTACGGAAAAGAAGAGCCAAAATGGAAACGGAAGATGGGGCATGTTACACTTTTACGAGAAACGACTGCTGATGCTCTTAAGGAGATCGAAATGAGCAGGATTTGGAACACAGCAAAAGAAAAGATCGGGGGATAAAACATGATTGATCGTTACACAAGACCTGAGATGGGCGCCATTTGGACAGAGGAAAACCGCTTTAAGGCTTGGCTGGAGGTAGAAATTTTAGCCTGTGAGGCATGGGCGGAGCTTGGTGATATTCCTAAGGAAGATGTGGCGAAATTACGCCAAAACGCGTCCTTTAATATTGAGCGGATCAAGGAAATTGAAGAAGAAACACGACACGACGTGGTTGCTTTTACCCGCGCAGTTTCAGAAACATTAGGGGAAGAGCGGAAGTGGGTGCATTACGGGTTAACATCCACAGATGTGGTAGATACCGCGTTATCTTATGTATTAAAGCAAGCCAATGTCATTTTACAAAAAGATCTGGAAAACTTTGTTGAGATTCTAAAAAACAAAGCCATTGAACACAAATATACCGTTATGATGGGACGGACACACGGCGTTCATGCGGAGCCAACGACATTTGGGCTTAAGCTTGCGCTTTGGTATGAAGAAATGAAGCGGAATCTGGAGCGCTTTAAGCAGGCCGCAGAAGGAATCGAGTTTGGTAAGATTTCCGGTGCGGTGGGCACATACGCAAATATCGATCCATTTGTGGAGCAGTATGTTTGTGAAAAATTAGGACTGCAAAGAGCGCCGATTTCCACGCAAACATTGCAACGTGACCGCCATGCGCACTATATGTCAACGATCGCGTTAATTGCAACTTCTATTGAGAAGTTTGCGGTGGAGGTTCGCGGGTTGCAAAAGAGTGAAACGCGTGAGGTAGAGGAGTTTTTTGCAAAAGGTCAAAAGGGGTCATCCGCGATGCCGCATAAACGGAATCCAATTGGTTCCGAGAATATGACGGGAATTGCCCGAGTGTTACGTGGATATATGCTAACGGCTTATGAAAATGTGCCGCTTTGGCATGAGAGAGATATCTCACATTCTTCGGCTGAACGGATCATTTTGCCGGATGCGACGATCGGCTTGAATTATATGCTAAATCGTTTCGGTAATATTATTAAAAATCTTACTGTGTATCCGGAAAATATGAAGCGCAACATGGATCGTACGCTTGGTTTAATTTATTCCCAGCGTGTGCTGCTTGCGTTGATTGATAAAGGGTTATCACGTGAAGAGGCGTATGATACGGTACAGCCGAAGGCGATGGAGGCGTGGGAGAACCAGGTTCCATTCCGCGGCTTGATTGAAGCGGATAGTAAAATCACGTCAATGCTGTCACCGGCTGAAATTGATGATTGCTTTGACTATAACTACCATCTACAGCATGTAGATACGATTTTTGACCGGTTAGGGTTGAATGGGTAAGGAAGGCACGGTCTACGAGCCCTGAACGGGAGAAAAAGTGTGCTGTTGGTCGCGTAGAAAGGTTCTACGAGCCCTTAGCGGAGGAAAAAGCGAGCTGTCGGTCGCGTAGAGGGGTTCTACGAGCCCCAAACAGAGAAAAAAGCGAGCTGTCGGTCGCGTAGAGGGGTTCTACGAGCCCCAAACAGAGAAAAAAGCGAGCCGTTCGGTCGCGTAGAGGGGTTCTACGAGCCCGAAACAGAGGAAAAAGCGAGCTGTCGGTCGCGTAGAGGGGTTCTACGAGCCCCAAACAGAGAAAAAAAAGAGCTGACGGTAGCGTAGAGAGGTTCTACGAGCCCGAAACAAGGAAAAAGCGAGCCGTTCGGTCGCGTAGAGAGGTTCTACGAGCCCCAAACAGAGAAAAAAGCGAGCAACCGGTCGCGTAGAAAGGTCCTACGTAACCAAAACAAAGAAAATAAAAGGATGGCGGTCGCGTAACACATCACAACGCGACCCCAACAAAAAATAAACCCAAAACCCAGGCACAAACAGCCTTTTTAAAGTCGGAAGATTCCCAATATTTTGAATAAGGAGTGAACCAACATGAAAGAACTGCTATACGAAGGAAAAGCAAAACGAATTTACACAACCGATAAGGAACAAACCGTTTTAGTTGAATACAAGGATTCAGCCACCGCTTACAACGGGCAAAAGAAAGCGGATATTGCCGGCAAAGGGCGCTTAAATAACGAGATTACTAGTTTGCTATTTTTAAAGCTTAAAGAACAAGGAATCGAGTCACACTTTATCGAGCGCGTATCTGAAACGGAACAGCTGGTGAAAAAGGTAAGCATTATTCCGTTGGAAGTAGTCGTTCGCAATGTCGCAGCAGGAAGTCTCTCCAAAAGATTGGGAATCGAAGAAGGCAAGAAACTCACCACACCGATCGTGGAATTTTATCTAAAGGATGATGAACTGGGCGACCCACTCGTCACGGTTGACCATATACTTGAACTGAATATCGCCACAACAGAAGAGATCTATATTTTACGAGGAAAAGCACTTGAGATAAATGCAATTCTTTCGAGCTTCTTTTCAGAGCTAGGCATTCGCCTCATTGATTTTAAACTGGAATTTGGTAAAGACGACAAGGGGAGCATTCTCCTTGCAGACGAAATCTCACCGGACACGTGCAGATTATGGGACCAAGAAACCAACGAAAAGCTAGATAAAGATGTTTTTCGCCGTGATTTAGGGAGTTTAACCGAAGCCTATGAAACTATTTTAGTGAGACTTGGAGGTCATCAGCGTGTATAAAGTTAAGGTGTATGTAACATTAAGGGAAAGTGTTTTAGATCCACAAGGAAAGGCAGTCACACACTCTTTGCATTCACTCGACTACAAGCAAGTGACCGATGTCCGCATTGGAAAATATATGGAACTGACCGTTGGGAAATCAGAGCGGGACATTGATGAAGTCGTTCATGAAATGTGCAGAAGCTTACTTGTTAATCCAGTGATCGAAGACTATCGATATGAGGTAGAGGAGTGTGTCGCTCAGTGAAGTTTGCGGTAATCGTTTTTCCAGGATCGAACTGTGATATCGATATGTACCATGCGATTAAAGATGAATTGGGCGAACAAGTAGAGTACGTTTGGCACGATACAGAAAGTCTCGATGAGTTTGACGGAATCTTGCTGCCGGGTGGTTTCTCTTATGGAGATTACCTCCGTTCCGGTGCGCTTGCCCGTTTTAGCAAGGTGATGAAAGAGGTCGTAAAAGCAGCCGAAGCAGGCAAACCGGTTCTTGGCGTTTGCAACGGATTTCAAATTCTTTTAGAGGCAGGGCTTCTGCCTGGAGCGATGCGCCGAAATGAGAGTCTTTCTTTTATATGCAAGCCGGTACAGCTAAGAGTTGAAAACAACCAAACGATGTTTACCGCCGACTATCAACAAGGCGAAACGATCACAATTCCAGTTGCGCACGGGGAAGGAAATTACTATTGCGATGAAAATACGCTCGCAAAACTCAAAGCAAATCATCAAATCGTGTTTACTTACGAGGAGAATCCGAACGGAAGTCTGGCGAATATCGCTGGAATCGTAAATGAAAAAGGCAATGTTCTTGGAATGATGCCGCACCCTGAGCGAGCAGTGGATGTGCTGTTAGGCGGGGCAGATGGACTGAAGATGTTTCAATCAATTGTAAAGGCATGGAGGGAAGCACATGTTGTCAACGCTTGAACCAAATCCTAATCAAATCAAAACAGAGAAAATCTATCAGCAAATGGGATTATCTGATGCAGAATTTGCAATGATTGAGTCGCTTTTAGACCGAACGCCTAATTACACGGAAACCGGTCTTTTTTCGGTCATGTGGTCAGAGCATTGCAGCTATAAAAACTCAAAGCCGGTACTGAAAAAGTTCCCGGTGACAGGAGATCGTGTCCTTCAGGGCCCAGGTGAAGGAGCGGGAATCGTCGATATCGGCGACGGTCAGGCCGTTGTGTTTAAAATCGAAAGCCACAACCACCCATCAGCGATTGAACCGTATCAAGGGGCAGCCACTGGGGTTGGCGGTATTATCCGTGATGTTTTTTCCATGGGCGCACGTCCTATCGCTCTATTAAACTCACTTCGCTTTGGTGAACTGGATTCGGAGCGTGTCCGCTATTTATTTAAAGAGGTGGTTGCTGGAATTGCCGGTTACGGCAACTGCATCGGCATTCCAACCGTTGGCGGTGAAATTCAGTTCGAAGCTTGCTATGAAGGGAATCCACTTGTTAATGCGATGTGTGTGGGCCTTATTGATCATAAAGATATTAAAAAAGGGCAGGCACATGGCGTCGGCAATACGGTGATGTATGTTGGGGCAAAGACGGGCCGTGACGGGATCCACGGTGCAACATTTGCATCAGAGGAATTAAATGAACAATCCGATGAAAAGCGTCCAGCGGTTCAAGTCGGCGACCCATTTATGGAGAAGCTTCTTTTAGAAGCATGTCTTGAGCTCGTTCAATCCGATGCGCTTGTAGGGATTCAAGATATGGGAGCAGCCGGACTTACAAGTTCGTCAGCAGAAATGGCAAGCAAAGCCGGGATGGGTATTGAGATGAATTTAGACCTTGTCCCGCAGCGGGAAACAGGGATGACTGCCTATGAAATGATGCTGTCCGAGTCACAGGAACGGATGTTGATTGTTGTTACAAAGGGAAGAGAGCAGGAGATTACTTCTCTTTTTGAAAAATATGATTTAGAGGCTGTTGCGATTGGAACAGTTACGGATGATAAAAAGTTGCGCTTAATCCATAAAGGAGAGATAGTTGCGGATCTACCAGTGGATGCTTTAGCAGAAGATGCACCTGTTTACCAGAAGCCATCCCAAGAGCCGTCCTATTTCAAGGAATTCCAATCTGTTGAAACGGAAATTCCTCAGGTTGATGATTTAAAAGAAACGCTAGTAAAAATCCTTAGCCAGCCAACAGTGGCAAGCAAGGAATGGGTATATGAGCAATACGACTATATGGTTCGTACGAACACGGTAGTTTCACCAGGTTCAGATGCTTCAGTCCTTCGCATTCGCGGAACACGGAAGGCTCTAGCCATGACAGTTGATTGTAACTCACGCTTTGTCTATTTGGATCCGGAAACCGGCGGGAAAATTGCCGTGGCAGAGGCAGCAAGGAACATTATTTGTTCTGGAGCAGAGCCGCTAGCGATTACGGATAATTTGAACTTCGGAAATCCTGAAAAGCCTGAGGTTTTCTGGCAGATTGAAAAAGCAGCCGACGGAATCAGCGAGGCATGCCGTGTACTCCAAACCCCTGTCATCGGCGGGAACGTGTCATTATACAACGAAACAAGCGGTACAGCCGTCTACCCGACACCAGTTATTGGTATGGTCGGCTTAATAACCGATATCGAGCATATTACTACGCAACATTTTAAAAATAGTGGCGACCTTATTTATCTAGTTGGTGAAACGAATCCTGAGTTTGGCGGCAGTGAACTGCAAAAATTACTTCATGGCCAAATTTTTGGCAAAGCGCCTGAATTAGATATTATCACCGAAAAAGAAAGACAAGAGACAATCCTGGCGGCTATTCGTGTTGGGTTGGTTCAATCTGCACATGACCTGTCTGAAGGCGGCTTGGGTGTGGCTCTTTCCGAATGTCTTTTCGCTAACGAGCAACTAGGTGCGGATGTCAATATCAACGGAGAACCAGTCACGGCTCTGTTTAGTGAAACACAATCTCGTTTTCTATTAACGGTTAAGAAAGAGGATCAAGCAGAGTTTGAACGTGTAGTACCTGCCAAGCTTATTGGGCAAGTAAATGATTCTGGAACCTTACGCGTGTCTACTGGAGCGGAAACAATTCTAGAAGCTGCGGTAACTGAACTGAAAGCTGCTTGGAAAGGGGCGATCCCATGCTTGCTGAACTCAAGGGATTAAATGAAGAGTGTGGTATCTTTGGCGTCTGGGGACATCCAGATGCCGCTCAATTAACCTATTACGGACTTCACAGCTTACAGCACCGTGGCCAGGAAGGGACAGGTATTGTTGTTTCTGATGGCAAAAGGCTCAAAGGAGTAAAAGGCGAGGGATTAGTGGCGGAGATTTTTACAACTGAAGCGATAACAGAGTTAACCGGTTCGGCTGCCATCGGCCATGTTCGTTATGCGACAGCAGGGGGAGGCGGCTATGAAAATGTTCAGCCCCTCTTGTTCCATTCGCAAAGTGGCAGTCTCGCTCTTGCCCATAATGGAAACCTAGTTAATGCCAACTCCTTGAAGCACCAGCTTGAGACACAGGGAAGTATTTTTCAAACAAGCTCTGATACGGAAGTATTAGCCCATCTCATTAGAAGAAGCGGCTACCCAAATCTCAATGATCGTGTGAAAAATGCCCTTTCCATGTTAAAAGGAGCATACGCATATTTAATCATGACGGAAACAGAATTGATGGTGGCCCTTGATCCACATGGATTGAGACCTCTTTCACTTGGGATGTTGGGTGATGCCTATGTAGTAGCATCTGAAACATGTGCGTTTGATGTGGTCGGAGCGGAATATATCCGCGAAATTATGCCGGGTGAACTGTTGATTATCAATGAAAACGGATTAACCTCTGAGAGATTTGCTGTCAGTACGACGAAAGCCATTTGTATGATGGAATATGTATATTTTTCAAGACCGGATAGCAATATTCATGGCATTAATGTCCATACAGCGCGAAAAAACCTTGGAAAGAAATTAGCGCTTGAAGCCCCTATTGATGCCGATGTTGTAACTGGGGTTCCAGATTCAAGCATTTCAGCCGCGATTGGCTACGCAGAAGAAGCGGGAATTCCTTATGAAATGGGATTAATTAAGAATCGCTATGTTGGCAGGACGTTTATCCAGCCTTCACAATCCTTAAGAGAGCAAGGGGTCAAAATGAAGCTGTCAGCGGTTCGCGGGGTAGTCGAAGGAAAGCGGGTTGTCATGGTCGATGACTCGATTGTCCGTGGAACGACGAGCAGAAGAATTGTTTCGCTTCTTAAAGAGGCAGGGGCAACAGAAGTTCATGTGGTGATTAGCTCACCGCCGATTAAAAATCCTTGTTTTTATGGCATTGATACCTCAACGAAAGAAGAATTAATAGCATCCGATAAATCAGTTGAGGAAATTCGCGAGCTGATTGGTGCGGACTCTTTAACATTTTTAACTGTAGAAGGCATGATGCATGCACTCGGTCAAGAGGGTACGAACGGCTATTGCCTCGGCTGTTTTACAGGAAATTATCCAACAGAAATATATCCGGATACACTCCAATATTATTATCAAAAATAGGAAGGGGAACTGGCATGACAAACGCATATAAACAAGCAGGCGTAAATATCGAAGCAGGATATGAAGCTGTGGAACGTATGAAAAAGCATGTCCAAAAAACAGCAAGAGCCGGTGTCATCGGCGGCTTGGGCGGATTTGGAGGCATGTTTGACCTGTCCGCCCTCCAATTGAAAGAGCCAGTTCTGGTGTCAGGCACCGACGGGGTTGGGACAAAATTAAAGATTGCTTTCATGATGGACCAGCACGATACCATTGGGATTGATGCGGTTGCCATGTGTGTCAATGATATCGTTGTTCAAGGAGCAGAACCTCTTTATTTTTTAGATTATATTGCGTGTGGAAAGGCCATTCCGGAAAAAATTGAGGCCATCGTCAAAGGCATTGCAGATGGCTGTGAGCAGGCAGGCTGCGCGTTAATCGGCGGTGAAACGGCAGAAATGCCGGGACTTTATCGTGAAGACGAGTATGATCTTGCCGGCTTCACAGTTGGAGCATGTGAAAAGCAGCAGTTAATTACAGGTGAGGATATAAAGCCGGGCGATGTATTAATCGGATTAGCCTCAAGCGGCATCCATAGCAATGGTTACTCCCTTGTCAGAAAAGTATTCAATAACTGGTCATTGATTGAATATGTAAATGAACTAGAGTGTACCTTAGGGGAAGAGTTACTCAAACCGACCAAAATCTACGTGAAGCCTATTTTATCCGCACTGAAAAAATTCAAGCTGAAAGGTATGGCACATATCACGGGCGGAGGATTCATTGAAAATATTCCTCGGATGCTTCCTGTCAGTCTGGGAGCAGAGTTGATTGAAAAAAGCTGGCATATTCCTGCTGTGTTTAAGCTGATATCTGAGGTTGGACAAATTGGATACAAAGAAATGTATAATGTGTTTAATATGGGTATTGGAATGGTTGTCGCTATTGACCGGGAACATGCTGCAGAATTAGTTCAGCATTTCCAGGAAGCTGGGGAAACTGCTTATGAAATTGGCGTAGTCACTGATCAAGAAGGCATTCACATTAAAGGATTTGGTGAGTGGGAATGAAACGATTTGCTGTGTTTGCATCAGGAAGCGGGAGTAACTTTCAGGCGATCGTTGATAAAGTCCAATCTGGAGAGTTAGTGGCCGATCTATCATTGTTAATTTGCGATCAACCAGGAGCGTATGTGATTGAAAGAGCGAGGCAGGCCCGAATCCCAACATTTGTGTTTCGGGCAAAGGATTATCCGAGTAAGGCAGATTATGAGCGAGAAATTTCCTTCCTTTTAAGAGAAAGGAATATCGATTTTATCGTCCTCGCTGGATATATGCGTTTGATAGGTCCTACCTTGCTAAAAGAGTTCGAGGGTCAAATCGTCAATATTCATCCTTCTTTGCTTCCGGATTTTCCTGGCAAAGATGCCATTGGTCAGGCCTTGGCGGCCAAAGCTAAATGGAGTGGGGTTACCATTCATTATGTGGATGAAGGCATGGATACGGGACCCATTATTGTGCAGGAACGAATTCGCTTAGAGGATCAGGAGACACGTAAAAGCCTGCAAGAGAAGATTCAAGCGATTGAACATAAGCTCTACCCATCTATTCTACAAATGCTATTAACCAGAGGAGAGGTCAGTCATGAAGAAAAAACGCGCACTTATTAGTGTTTCTGATAAAACCGGTGTAGGAGAATTTGCCAAGGAACTTGCTTCGCTTGGTTTTGAAATTATTTCAACCGGCGGGACCAAGAAGATGCTTCAAGAACAGGGAATCCCTGTTTTAGGCGTCAGTGATGTTACTGGATTCCCAGAAATTTTAGAAGGACGCGTGAAGACGTTAAATCCATTTATTCATGGTGGATTGCTTGCTAAACAAGATAACACGGACCATCATCAGCAGCTCGAGGAGCACGGAATTGAGCCCATTCAATTGGTTTGTGTTAACCTGTATCCATTTCAGCAAACGATTGAGAAACCAGAGGTAACAGTGGAAGACGCGATTGAAAATATTGATATCGGTGGTCCAACTATGCTTCGTGCCTCTGCTAAAAACCATCAATATGTCACAGTTGTAGTGGACCCGGCTGACTACCAGACAGTGCTCACTGAATTGAAGGCTAATGAAGAAACAAGCCTTGAAACAAGAAGAAAGCTGGCAGCAAAGGTGTTCCGTCACACAGCAGCGTACGACGCACTAATTGCAGGCTATATGACCGACTTAGCACAAGAAGAAACGCCTGAAAAATTAACCGTTACATATGAATTAAAGCAAACATTACGATATGGAGAAAATCCACATCAACAGGCTTCTTTTTATAAAAAGCCGCTTGGCTCTGTGTTTTCCATTGCTTATGCTGAGCAGCTACATGGCAAAGAACTTTCTTACAACAACATTAACGATGCCGATGCAGCACTGCAAATTGTGAAAGAATTTTCTGAGCCGGCAGCCGTTGCAGTAAAGCATATGAATCCATGTGGAGTGGGCACAGGAACAACAAGCTTTGACGCGTTTAATAAAGCTTTTGCGGCAGACCCTGTTTCCATTTTTGGTGGCATTATCGCGTTCAACCGTGAAGTAGATGCAGAAACAGCAAGTAAGCTTCATGAAATCTTTTTAGAGATTATCATCGCACCAGCGTTCTCGGATGAAGCCTTGTCTATCCTTACAAGCAAAAAGAATCTCCGTTTGTTAACGATTTCGTTTGATGGATTGAAAAAGCAAGAGCGGAAATTGACATCGATCGAAGGTGGCTTGCTCGTTCAAGACCAGGACCGCTATACCTTGGAAGATGCGGATGTTAAGGTAGCTACAAAGAGACAGCCGACTGATGCGGAATGGGAAGCATTAAAGCTAGGCTGGAAGGTCGTGAAGCACGTAAAATCCAATGCGATTGTTGTGGCGAACGAGGAAATGACGATCGGAATTGGTGCCGGCCAAATGAACCGTGTAGGAGCAGCAGAAATTGCTTTGAAACAGGCGGGAGAAAAAGCACAAGGTGCAGCCCTTGCTTCAGATGCCTTTTTCCCAATGGATGATACTGTTGAAGCAGCAGCTAAAGCAGGTATTACAGCGATTATTCAGCCAGGTGGTTCGATCCGTGACGAGGATTCCATTAAGAAAGCGGATGAATATGGAATTGCCATGGTGTTCACCGGAGTAAGACATTTTAAACACTAATTGGAGGTGTGTTGGATGAAGGTCCTAATCATTGGCCGCGGTGGTCGAGAGCATGCTTTATGCCGAAAAGTTAGTGAAAGCACGTTGGTTGAAAAAGTCTTTGTTGCACCTGGAAATGACGGAATGGTGGACGTAGCCGAGCTGGTTTCCATTGATGAGTCACAGCATGAACAACTCTTACAGTTTGCTGTGGAACAGGAAGTTGGATTAACGATAATTGGACCGGAAGTGCCTCTCTTAGCAGGTCTTGCAGACAAATTTGAAGAGGCTGGCTTACTTGTCTTCGGTCCTCGTCAAGTGGCGGCGGAGATTGAAGGGAGTAAATCCTTTGCGAAGGAACTGATGAGGAAATATCAGATTCCAACAGCGGATTATGGGGTGTTTACTTCTTATGAAGAAGCTCGTGGCTATATTGAGGAAAAAGGGGCACCCATTGTTATTAAAGCTGATGGATTAGCAGCAGGAAAAGGGGTAACAGTGGCCCTCACAAAAGAGGAAGCTCTGGCAAGTTTAGAGGAAATGCTTGTTGGCGCGAGATTTGGCGCTGCCTCTTCCCGGGTGGTCATTGAGGAATTCCTTAGCGGTGAAGAATTTTCACTCATGGCCTTGGTGAATGGTGAAACGGTCATTCCACTAGAAATCGCCCAGGACCATAAGCGCGCATATGATGGAGACCAGGGACCAAATACCGGTGGAATGGGGGCATATTCACCTGTACCCCAAATTAGCAGGGACATGGTAGAAACGGCAATCGAGACCGTCTTAATCCCGGCTGCAAAAGCGATGGTGCAGGAAGGCAGAAGCTTTTGTGGAGTTCTGTATGCGGGGTTAATCGCAACTGCAGAGGGTCCAAAGGTAATTGAATTTAATGCCCGTTTTGGGGATCCGGAAACTCAAGTTATTTTACCTAGATTACAATCGGATTTGGTGCAAGTGATGGTAGAGCTGTTAAAAGGCGGCCGTCCTCAGCTCGAATGGTATGAAGAGGTAATGGTTGGTGTCGTTGTGGCAGCAAAGGGATATCCTGACCAGTATGAAAAGGGTGCTGTACTGACAGGATTGCAAGATTTTACGGATGAAGTGGTTACTTTTCATGCGGGATCTTTGAAAAATGAATCTGGTGAATTTGTTTCTAACGGCGGCAGGGTTCTGCTTGTCGGTGCAAAGGCAGAAACGCTTTCGGCAGCGCAGGAGAAGGTCTATCGTGAGATGGAAAAGCTTCAGTGTGATGGTGTATTTTATCGGAAAGATATCGGGGCAAAAGCGATTCAGCCCGTTATTGGCTAACGGGCTCGTCTTTTCGCTCGGCGCATGTATGTGTAAAGTAGGGCAACAATGCTGCCGATAATCACAATTAACACAAATGACATATGACTAACGTATTCCCAAAACATCATCATCGACTCCTATCAGGGAGGCTCATTCAGTTCAGGGGCGGATGCACCGACCCATGACTCTGAGTGAGCCTCTAACTTTTTTTTTGTGCCTCGTTCCTAAAAAAGTTCTCTGTTAAAAAATTGTTTATATGAGCCCGATTTCCCTCTCGGAATGCCCTGGAAGGTCGCGTAGAGGGGCTCTATGAACCCGTTTCGGTCTCGGGATGCCGTGGAAGGTAGCGTAGAGAGGTTCTATGAGCCCGTTTCCTTTTTGGAATGCCGAGAAAGGTAGCGTAGAGAGGTTCTATGAGCCCGTTTCCTTTTCGGAATGCCGAGAAAGGTAGCGTAGAGAGGTTCTATGAACCCGAAATCCCATTCGAACGCCGAGAAAGGTCGCATAGAGAAGTTCTATGAACCCGTATTCCCTCTCGAACAAAAGGAAAGGTCGCATAGAAAGGTTCTATGAGCCCGCTAACCTCAACGAAACGCAGAAAATCGCCACGTAAAAGAATTGTTCTACCTTTGAAACCTTGTCCACCATCTAAGACGGATTATAAGGCAGTACCTCTTCTCCATCAAAACCCTCTAAGCCTTCCATGCTATTCCTTGACTCGTTGGCAGGGTCATCAACGTGCATTTTACACTGATATTGTTCATATAATGCGGTTAATGGACAATAGCGAACAATGCCTTCTGCTACTTTCATTGCACCCAAAAAGGCAGCCAATAAATAAGAATCTCTCCAAGGACGCTTCACTAGCTTTGAGGTACTCCAAGCAAGAATAGTCAACCCAAAAGTAATCCGAATTAACGCATTTAAAATCCCGATATTTGGCCGGATATTCAACGTGTTCACTCCTTCACAAGATTTTTACAATATTTTTCAATTCTTTACTGCGTTAAACGATAAAATATGATAATATAGTATCTAAAGAAATTTTGTAAGGGCTTTCTTTATGATTAAATCAAGTTTTTAACATAGATATAGTTTGTTTGAAAAGGGAGGGATATGGTATGCTAGAACAACGCTACCGATGGAAAAACAAAAACTTACGCATGCATGTATCCGTTTTAGATGGGAAAACTTCTCCAACAATCCTATTGAAAAACGCCTTATATTTGAACCAGACGTTCCGTCAATGGATGAGAGCGAATATTTGGATTTACGACGATCGAATTGTGTATGTCGGTGAGAATCTGCCAGGGCATATCGATGAAAAATGTGAAATCATTGATTGCACCAATGAGATTTTAGTTCCGGGTTACATCGAACCACATGCGCATCCGTTTCAATTATATAATCCCCTAACATTTGCGGCCTATGCATCACAGTTTGGAACGACAACGTTAATTAACGATAACATGGCACTAATTTTAAATTTGAAAAAAAGGGAAGCGTTTTCATTGTTACGCGACCTCCGCTCCATTCCTTCCACCATGTTCTGGTGGTGCCGCTTTGATTCACAAACAGAAATCCTGAATGAAGAGGAAAAATTCTCGCATAGTAATATTAAATCATGGCTGGAGCATGATGCCGTACTCCAAGGTGGAGAACTGACCGGATGGCCGAAACTGCTCGATGGCGACGACATGATGCTTCATTGGATGCAGGAAACGAAAAGAATGCGCAAGAAAATCGAAGGGCATTTTCCAGGTGCTTCAGAGAAAACGTTGGCGAAAATGATGCTGCTCGGCGCGGATTGTGATCATGAAGCCATGACGGGAGAAGAGGTTTATAATCGCTTAATGCAAGGCTATATGGTGTCATTAAGATATTCCTCCATTCGCCCGGATCTTCCACAACTATTGGATGATATGAAGCGTTTAGGTATTGAAGCGTATGATAGATTACTATTCAATACAGATGGCTCCTCATCTGCTTTTTATGAACAAGGAATTACCGACCATATGATTCGGATGGCTATTGAAAAAGGTGTACCTATTATTGATGCCTATAATATGGCAACTGTTAATATAGCAAGATACTATAATATCGACCATTTATATGGGAATATTGCCACTGGCCGCGTAGCTAATATTAACTTCCTATCAAGTATTGAAAACCCAACCCCTGTTTCGGTACTAGCAAAAGGTAAATGGGTAAAACGGGATGGTGTGAAAGTAGAAGAAGCCTATCCTGGAGTCGATTGGAAGGATTACGGCTTGAAGCCGATGGAGTTAGATTGGGAACTCACCATGGATGATTTACAGTACTCGATGCCATTCGGGATTAAAATGGAAAACTCTGTGATTACAAAACCATACTCCATCTCCATTGATGTTTCAGGGGATGAACTTCCACCAGATCATGACGAGTGCTTCTTTACTTTAATTGACCGTAAAGGAAAATGGAGAATTAACACACTGTTAAAAGGCTTTGCAACAAAGTTATCCGCTTTAGCAAGCTCGTTTTCTAATACGGGTGACATTATTTTAATAGGAAAAAATAAACAAGATATGCTTCATGCTTTTAATAGAATGAAAGAATTAGGCGGAGGCATAGTGGTGGTAGAGGAAGATAACGTGGTTTGCGAGCTGCCGCTTTATTTAAGTGGAATTATGTCAGACCTTCCGATGGAAGAATTAATGCAGCAGGAAAAGGGATTATTCTCAGTCTTAAAGGATAGAGGCTATTCTTTCTCCGACCCGATATATAGTCTGCTATTTTTTTCTTCCACCCATTTGCCGTATATTCGCATTACGCAGCAAGGAATGTATGATGTGATGAACAAAACAGTACTCTTTCCCTCGATAATGCGTTAAACTGTAAATAAGTAAAGAGTTAAAGTGTGAAAGCAAAATAGGGGTGTTCTATACATGAAAAAATGGGCTGTTGCCATGGCAGCTGTCCTGTTACTGTTCTCAGGCTGCAGTAATAAGGAAAAAGAAAAAGTACAAGAACCAGTAAAGAAAGAAAAAGTGGTTGAAAAAGTAGAAGATAACAAGCAAGAGAAACAAGAATACCCTTATTTTTACCCATTAACAGGCAAAGGGTCTACGACCGAAACGGATGGAAGAGCCGTTGCTGTAATGGTGAATAATCATCCGAAAGCCAGACCACAATCAGGGTTAAATAAAGCTGATGTGGTGTATGAGGTGCTTGCAGAAGGAGATATTACCCGCTTTCTCGCTGTTTTTCAAAGTGAAAGTCCGGACAATATCGGACCTGTCCGCAGTGCACGGGATTATTATGTAAATCTGGCAAAAGGTTTGAATGCTCTTTATGTCGCTCACGGCTGGAGTGAAGAGGCAAAGAAGATGCTGGAAGGAAATGTTGTGGATAATTTAAACGGAATGGTTTATGATGGTACCCTGTTTAAGCGATCCAAAACCCGAAAAGCACCTCACAACTCCTATATTACTTATGATAATATACTAAAGGGAGCAAAGCAGAAAAAGTATTCAATGGAAGGAAGTCCCCCAAGCTTTACATTTTTGTCTGAGGATGAGCGGAAAAATGTAACAGGAAATGAAGCCACATCTGTGAAAATCACTTATTCCAAGGGCGGAATTTCGAATTCTGTTCTTGAATTCGATCCTACACTTGGCAAATATAAGCGCTTTTTTTCAGGTGGCGAACAGACCATTGATTTAGACACCAAAGAACCAGTTTTAATTGATAATGTTTTTATTATTGAAGCTGTCCATAAAATCATTGACTCCTATGGCAGAAGGGATATTGACCTTCAGTCAGGAGGGAGAGCGTACCTCATCCAAATGGGTAAGGTAAACGAAGTAGACTGGGCGAATAGAGATGGCCTAATCGTTCCCATGAAAAATGGGAAAGAGATACCTTTGGTTCAAGGAAGGACATGGGTAAATGTGGTTCCAACTAGTCCAGGACTTGAAAAAAGTGTTTCTTTTAATGTGAAATAAACATTATATCTTAAAGGGGTAATAAACAATATGCAAATTAATAAATTACGTGGAAAAGAGCTTGACCAATTGTTCCAAGCGGTCCTTTCATTAAAGGATTTGGAAGAGTGCTATCGCTTTTTCGATGATTTGTGCACGATCAATGAAATTCAATCATTAGCACAACGCCTGGATGTGGCAAGAATGCTGCGTGAAGGTAATACGTATCACAAGATTGAAACAGAAACAGGCGCAAGCACAGCAACCATTTCACGTGTAAAACGTTGCTTAAACTTCGGAAATGACACATACGAAATGGTCCTTGAACGCGTGAAGGAAGAAAACAGTAAAAATAACAACGAATAAACAAACCGAAGAGGTTAATCTTCGGTTTTTTCTTTTGATTGGATATCATTTCTATAATTACTATCACTGTTTTGTTTTTTTATCGAAAGGGCAAATGCTATAATGGTGTAATGGATTACTGAATGGGAGGATCTTTGGGATGTATGATTTTCGCGAGTGGCGGCATGTGTTTAAACTCGATCCAAATAAAGAAATAAGTGACGAGCAATTAGAACAAATTTGTGAGTCGGGGACGGATGCAGTCATTGTAGGAGGAACAGATGGAGTAACACTTGAAAATGTTCTTGATTTAATGGCAAGAATCCGCCGTTATACGGTTCCGTGTGTCCTCGAAGTTTCAAGTATTGATACAGTCACACCTGGCTTTGACCTATACTTTGTACCAACCGTATTAAATAGTAAGGATACAAACTGGGTAACCGGATTGCATCATCAAGCGGTGAAGGAATTCGGTGAAATTATCGATTGGGAAGAGTTCGCGATGGAAGGGTACTGTATCTTAAACGAAGAATGCAAAGCGGCTCAACTGACATCAGCCCACGCTAATCTAACAACCGAGGATGTTAAGGCCTATGCGATGATGGCAGAGAAAATATTCAAGCTGCCAATCTTCTATTTAGAATATAGCGGCAAGTATGGTGATCCTGCTGTAGTTGCGGAAGTGAAAAAAGTACTTGACCAAACCACGTTATTTTATGGCGGGGGAATAGCAACTGTTCAGCAGGCAGAAGAAATGGCCAAGCATGCCGATGTCATTGTTGTCGGCAATGTGATTTATGACGATTTTGAACAAGCATTAGAAACCGTAAAAAGTGTCAAATAGAGATTTGCTTCCGAGCAAAATTAACGATATGATAAAAATAAGAACAAATGTTTGTAAATGGTGGTGGATAGAATGCAATTTTTAACAGAAAAGCTATTAAACGGCCTGAATCCGGAACAGCAAAATGCTGTGAAAGCGACAGACGGACCCCTTCTTTTAATGGCAGGTGCCGGAAGTGGTAAAACAAGAGTATTAACGCATCGAATTGGTTACTTAATAGTAGAAAAGCGCGTCAATCCTTATAATATTTTAGCAATAACCTTCACGAATAAAGCGGCAAGAGAAATGAAAGAACGTATCGGCAAAATGATGGGTGGAGCCGCTGAGGAAATTTGGATTTCTACCTTTCACTCGATGTGTGTAAGAATTTTACGTAGAGATATCGATCGTATGGGCTTTAACCGCAATTTTACGATTCTTGACACTACTGACCAGCAATCTGTGGTAAAAAGTATTTTAAAAGACAAAAACATTGACCCGAAAAAATTTGATCCGCGTGCCATTCTTGGTTCTATTAGCTCGGCAAAAAATGAACTGATTGATCCAGAAGAGTTTAAAAAGACGGCCGGCGGGTATTTTGAACAAGTGGTTAGTGATGTATACGAAGAATACCAAAAGCGATTACGTAAAAATCAAGCCCTTGATTTTGATGATTTAATTATGATGACGATTCAATTGTTTACTCGTGTACCGCAGGTGCTTGAATATTATCAGCGTAAATTCCAATATATTCACGTGGATGAGTACCAGGATACGAACAGAGCGCAGTACATGCTGGTAAAATTATTGGCGAATCGTTTTCAAAATCTGTGTGTTGTCGGGGACTCGGATCAGTCCATCTATAAGTGGCGGGGAGCCGATATTGCCAATATCCTTTCCTTTGAAAAAGACTACCCAAATGCGAAGGTTATTTTGCTAGAACAAAACTATCGATCCACGAAGAGAATTCTTCTGGCGGCTAATAAAGTGATAGAAAACAACATGAACCGCAGAGCAAAAAATCTGTGGACAGAAAACCCAGAAGGAAACAAACTTGTCTATTACCGTGCTGATAGTGAACAGGGAGAAGCACAGTTTGTTGCAGGCAAAATTAAAGAACTAACTCGTGATCAAAATTATAACCTTTCAGATATAGCCATCCTCTACCGTACCAATGCACAATCCCGTGTGATGGAGGAAGTACTGCTTAAATCAAATATTGAATACAGCATTGTTGGCGGCATCAAGTTCTATGACAGAAAAGAAATCAAGGACATGCTCGCTTATTTACGTCTGATTTCAAACCCGGACGATGATATCAGTCTACAGCGTGTCATCAATGTCCCTAAGCGGGGAATCGGTTCAAGCTCGCTTGATAAAATTGCTAATTTTGCTGCGATGCATGACCTTTCGTTATACCAAGCGTTAGACTCTATCGAATTAATCGGATTAAGTCCGAAGATTACAAAGGCAGCCAGGGAGTTCCGTGATTTAATTGGCAATTACACAAATATGCAGGAATTCCTATCTGTAACGGAACTAGTGGAAGAAGTACTTGAAAAGACGGGATACCGCGAAATGCTGAAAGCGGAAAAGTCAATCGAAGCTCAGAGCCGTCTTGAGAACCTTGAGGAATTATTATCGGTAACGAAAAACTTTGAGGATGCTAGTGAGGATAAAAGCTTAGTTGCATTCTTAACAGATTTAGCCCTCGTTGCTGATATCGACTCGTTAGATGAGGATGGAGAAAAGGTTGATTCCATTACACTCATGACCTTGCACTCTGCAAAAGGATTGGAATTCCCAGTGGTCTTCCTCATTGGTCTGGAGGAAGGGGTATTCCCGCATAGCCGTTCGCTTATGGATGAAACGGAAATGGAAGAGGAACGCCGTCTTGCTTATGTCGGAATTACAAGAGCAGAGAAAAGCTTATTCATAACAAATGCCCAAATGAGAACATTATTTGGTAGAACGAATATGAATCCGGCATCAAGATTTATCGCAGAAATCCCTGAAGACTTAATCGAAGGGGTAGAGCTAGAGAGACGAATGAATACACCATTTGGCTCGGGCGGAAGAACATTTGGCGGTTCAAATTCCTCCTTTGGCCAAGCCAAAAGTTCATTTAATACACCTTCAACCCCAAGAAAACCAGTGATGCGTCCTGTTTCAGCGGCATCTGGCGGAGATGAAATCGGCTGGAAGGTTGGCGATAAAGCGGAGCATGGTAAGTGGGGAATTGGAACGGTCGTGAGTGTAAAAGGGCAGGGAGAAGGAACAGAACTTGATATTGCGTTCCCAAGCCCGGCTGGGATCAAACGCCTGCTGGCTAAATTTGCTCCAATTAAAAAAGCATAATGTATCGTGCTATAATCCATGTGGATATAAGTGGAATTCCTTTACGAAAGGGCTGGATATATGGACCTTCAAATTGCTGAACAGAAAATCTCAGAATTAAGAAGCCTATTAAATCAATATGGCTATGAATACTATGTGCTCGATCAACCTTCTGTTCCGGATGCGGAATATGACAAGCTCATTCAGGAACTTATCGAGTTAGAGGAAAAGTTCCCAGAGTTAAAGACACCGGATTCTCCGTCCGTCCGTGTGGGTGGTGCGGTTCTTGACGTATTTGAAAAGGTAGAGCATCGCACTCCGATGCTAAGCTTAGGCAATGCCTTTAATGATCAGGACTTAAGGGATTTTGATCGCCGTATCCGCCAAGCGGTTGGCGACGATTTTTCTTACGTTTGTGAATTGAAAATTGACGGGTTGGCTGTTTCTTTACGCTATGAAGATGGTTTATTCATTCAAGGGGCGACCCGTGGTGATGGGACCATTGGTGAAGACATTACCGCCAACCTAAAGACGATTCAATCTATCCCGCTTCGTTTACGGGAGAATGTTTCATTAGAGGTGCGCGGGGAAGCCTATATGCCGAAGCGCTCATTTGAGGCATTGAACATGAAGAGGGAAGAGCGCGGCGAGGAGCTTTTTGCTAATCCAAGAAATGCTGCGGCAGGTTCGTTAAGACAGTTGGATCCGAAAATTGCGGCCTCAAGAAAACTGGATGTGTTTTTATATGGAATTGGCAATGTGGGTGAAAGCGGTGTGGTGTCTCACAGTGAAGGCCTTGATTATTTAGATCATCTCGGCTTTAAGACCAATAAAGAACGTAGAAAATGTGCCACAATTGATGAAGTCATTGAATATGTGAACAGCTGGGTAGAAAAACGGCCGAATCTTCCATATGAAATCGACGGGATTGTTATTAAGGTAGATTCTCTTGAACAGCAGTCGGAGCTTGGAACCACAGCCAAAAGCCCACGTTGGGCGATTGCCTACAAGTTCCCGGCAGAGGAAGTTGTCACTACGCTGCTTGATATTGAGCTAAGCATCGGTAGAACAGGTGTCGTGACCCCAACGGCGATCCTTGCGCCTGTAAAGGTAGCAGGTACAACTGTACAGCGTGCCTCGCTCCATAATGAAGATCTCATTCGCGAAAAGGATATTAAAATTGGTGATAAAGTTGTAGTCAAAAAAGCCGGTGACATCATTCCTGAAGTGGTCAACGTTTTGGCGGATCAACGAACAGGTAATGAAGTGGACTTCCACATGCCGACACATTGTCCGGAATGTGAAAGTGAATTAGTCCGTCTCGAAGGTGAAGTAGCTTTACGCTGTATCAATCCGAAATGTCCGGCACAAATACGCGAAGGGTTGATCCACTTTGTCTCACGAAATGCGATGAATATCGATGGTCTTGGAGAAAAGGTGATTAGTCAACTTTTTGCGGAAAAATTAATCAGTGATGTAGCTGATATTTATAAACTTACCCGGGAACAGCTGCTAGCCCTTGAACGTATGGGGGAAAAATCTGTTTCCAACCTTTTGGAGGCAATAGAAACTTCTAAAGGCAACTCTCTTGAAAAACTTTTATTTGGCCTGGGGATCCGACATGTGGGGGCAAAAGCAGCTAAAACGCTTGCCCAAGTATTTGGGTCGATGAATAAGTTAGCCGATGCTTCAAAAGAGGAGCTAATGGCCATTAACGAAATTGGTGATAAAATGGCAGACTCGATTGTTGCCTATTTTGAACAAGAAGAAGCAAGAGAGTTAATGGAGGAATTAGCTGCTGTAGGAGTCAACATGGAGTATAAAGGCGCGAAGCCAGTTTCTGCTGAGGAATCTGATAGTATTTTTGCTGGAAAAACAGTCGTCCTTACAGGAAAACTTGAACAGCTGTCACGGAATGAAGCGAAGGAAAAGATTGAAGCGCTCGGTGGAAATGTGGCAGGCAGCGTTAGCAAAAAAACCCATCTTGTTATCGCAGGCGAGGATGCGGGCTCCAAACTTACGAAGGCACAGGAACTAGGCATTGAAGTGTGGGATGAGGAGAAGCTTTTAGAAGAATTAAATAAGTAAGAGGTGTTACGACAATGAGAAAACTCTCAATAGTCGCGCTCTCCCTTGTCTTTTTGCTGAGTGCTTGTGCACCGAACTTTCAAAAGCAAAATGAAGTGGTTCAAACAAAGGAGAAAGACAAAGGGAAGGCGATTATTCCAAAATATAATATCTCAAATAAATATTATCGGACGATCCTGCCATTTGTCCCTGGGGAAGCACGCGGATTGGTCGTTAATAATATTAATACGAGATATGACCTGAACGAATTTGAGATGGGCTTAATGAGAATTGCGCAGAACAGCTTTGATACGGAGAAGTATTATTTCCGAGAAGGTCAGGAAATCAAAGCAAAGACTGTTAGAGCATGGTTAAACCGAAAGTATACAGATGCACAACTGAAGGAGAACAAAATGAAGGCAGCTGAAAATATTGGATTAAATCCTGTTAATACAGCTGCTGCCGGTGCTGAACCATCGTCTCCCATTTATTTGGCTCATGTTTTAGAACATGATTACCTAACAAAGGATGACAAGGGGAATGTGACACTTGCTGGTGTGACATTTGGTCTGGCCTTAAACTCCATCTACTATTACAAATTAACAGAGGGTGGAGATACATTAGAGAAAAAGATTCCTTTTGCTGAAATGGAAAGGGAAGGGAAGAAATTAGCTGAAGAAGTAGTGAAGCGGGCTCGAAATACGAAGAGTTTAAAAGATGTACCTATTACGATTGCATTATTCCAACAACAAAGTAGGTCATCTGTAGTTCCAGGTACATTTTTCACTTATACAACCGTTGACGAGGGAAGTTCCAGTCTAAATGACTGGGAAAAGGTTGACGAAAAGTATTATTTGTTCCCTTCAAATGATGCGCAAGAGGATCATCGAGATGATTCGATTGCCTTCTTGAACTTCAAGCAGGATGTGGAAGAATATTTTCCTAACTTTAATGGAGTTATAGGAAGAGCCCATTATAACGGTGACCAACTGCAGGATTTGGATATTACCATTCCCATTCAGTTCTATGGAAAAACGGAAGGAATCGGTTTTGCACAGTACGTAACCGGCTTGGTTATGGAACATTTCCCTAAATACCTATCTGTGTCTGTAAGTGTCACTTCGGTTGACGGGCCGGAAGCCCTAATAGTCAAAAAGGCTGATGACACAGAACCATTTGTATATATTTATCAATAGGCTGTGTTAAAGAACAGTGTTAATTTTTATCCCCTGTTGATTGGAGCGGAAGGCACGAAGACTCCTGTGGGAGTATGGTTCAGGGGAGACCCCGCAGGCGCAAGCGCCGAGGAGGCTCGCCGAAACACCCACGGGAAGCGAAGTGCCTGGAGCGGAAATCAACAGGTAAGATTAATAGAGCTTATCTGTAAGAGGTTGGTTTAATTAACCACCTCTTTTTTACCGTCCGAAATTATTGAGCACTGAAATGAAACGTGTTAGAATGAACAGTGGATGTAAACGTTTTAATACATAGGAGGGTTTAAGAAATGGTACAACCTTATAAGCACGAGCCATTTACAGATTTTACGACTGAAGAAAATCGCAATGCCTATCTTCAAGGGCTTACTACCGTTGAGAGTTATTTAGGCCAAGATTATGATCTAGTAATCGGTGGTGAAAGAATCACAACGGAAGATAAAATCGTTTCCTATAATCCTGCAAATAAAGAAGAAATGATCGGCCGCGTTTCTAAAGCTAATCAAGATCTTGCTGAAAAAGCCATGCAAGCTGCGGTAGAAGCTTTTAAAACTTGGAAAAAAGTAAAGCCAGAAGTACGTGCAGATGTTTTATTTAAAGCAGCGACAATTATCCGCCGCCGCAAGCATGAGTTTTCTGCGTTATTAACAAAAGAAGCAGGTAAGCCATGGAGAGAAGCAGATGCAGATACTGCGGAAGCAATCGATTTCCTTGAATACTATGGCCGCCAAATGCTAGCTATTAAAGATGGCGTGCCAGTAAACAGCCGTCCAAATGAATTTAACCGATATAACTATATTCCACTAGGTGTGGGAATTATCATTTCTCCATGGAACTTCCCATTAGCGATTATGGCTGGTACGACTGTAGCTGCGATCGTTTCTGGTAATACGGTTCTTTTAAAACCAGCTTCAACAACTCCAATTGTTGCAGCAAAATTCGTTGAGGTTATGGAAGAAGCGGGTCTTCCTGCAGGCGTTTTAAACTTTGTTCCTGGAAGTGGAGCAGAAGTTGGCGACTACTTAGTTGACCACAAAGATACTCGTTTCATCAGTTTCACAGGTTCTCGTGATGTAGGTCTTCGTATTTTCGAACGCTCTTCTAAAGTAAACCCAGGTCAAATCTGGATGAAGCGTTTGATTGCCGAAATGGGCGGAAAAGACACAATCGTTGTTGATAGTGAAGCAGACCTTGAGCTTGCTGCACAATCCATCGTTGCTGGTGCATTCGGATTCTCTGGTCAAAAATGTTCTGCATGTTCTCGTGCGGTCATCGTTGAAGATGTATACGATACTGTGTTAAACCGTGTAGTTGAGTTAACGAAAGAATTGACTGTTGGAAATCCAACTGAGCAAAATACGTTCATGGGTCCTGTTATTGATAACAGTGCTTTCAACAAAATCATGGAATACATTGAAATCGGTAAGCAAGAAGGTAAGTTGATGGCAGGTGGCGAAGGAGATAACTCTAAAGGTTACTTCATTCAACCGACTATTATTGCTGACCTTGATCAAAATGCGCGCCTCATGAAAGAAGAAATCTTTGGCCCAGTGGTTGGTTTCACAAAGGCGAAGGATTTCACAGAAGCAATCGAAATTGCGAACAACACAGAGTATGGTTTAACTGGTGCGGTAATCACGAAAAACCGTGCTCACTTAGAGCAAGCTCGTGAAGACTTCCATGTTGGTAACCTATACTTCAACCGTTCATGTACTGGAGCGATTGTTGGTTATCAGCCATTCGGCGGCTTCAACATGTCAGGAACGGACTCAAAAGCAGGCGGCCCTGACTACCTATTACTTCACATGCAAGCAAAGACAACTTCTGAAATGTTCTAATACAAAAACCCCTTCTCCATTTAGAGAAGGGGTTTTTATTTATTCTGGCACATTGATGACAAACGGAACCGTAAACACCTTGCCTTTATGTTTAAATTGGCCCCAAATTTTATAGACGCCTTTTTCAGGGAAAATGGTCATAAAGGTTACGTCTGGACCATTCCCTTCCGTTGTCATGGGATGGATATGCAAGTATTTTTCCGCATCCGCACTCATTGCCACCGTGTGGCCAAGTGCGCCTAAATAAGGTTGCAAATTTTTTATCGGTTTATCGGTTTTCACATCTTTGATAGTAAATGTGAGATGTACCGTTTTTCCTGACATTAAATGATCAAAGGAGAGCGCCACTTTTTTCCCCGCTGCACTTTGGTCCAATTTCTTATCAGGAACTAGAGTTACGGACTTACCTTTTTCACCCTCAATCGTGAGCCAGTGGCTTTCGACACTGCTATCTCCTCCACCCTTTGGAGTAAACTCAGAAATAAGCTTATATTCCCCACCCGTAGGGAAGGTGGTCGTGAAATCAAATAAACCATTTTCTTTGTAAGTAGGATGGATATGAGAAAAATAAGTCAAATCTTTACTAACAATAAATAAATGCATTTTTTTCTCATGAACCGTTTCAAACGATTTTATCGCATGATTAGAAGAATCTTTGATTAATAGGGATATGGGGATCTGTTCCTTTGCCTGCGGATGAACAACACCCACAATCCACTCTGATTTTGTTGGGACCACATCAGTTGGTGTTGCACTCATTGTATGATTCATTGTGGACTTTGGGACTTTTAGCGGATTACAGGCAGAAAGAAATAAGGATAATAGAAGAATAGCACTAATATAATATTTCAAAGGAACTCCTCCTTTCAAACCATTCTTCATTTACTGTACATTACCTATTTAAACCATTGCAAGAATTTTATGTATGAACACTCCATTAGCACTACATGACATGCCATCCATGTAGGGGAATATTTCCAAAGGCAGAAAGGGTCAGCTTTTTAAGCTATAACATAAGGGACAGACCCTTTCTAAGTCTTAAGACCGAGTTGAAAATCAAGCTCAAGCGCAATTATGGAAAGAGAGCAAAGAAGGTAAGATGGAATCAATAAGATAAAATCAAGATTAGAATGGTGTAAAAACAAAAAAAGTTTTGCTTACTATAGCTGGAGGGATTGCAGCAAATGTCTGCTTTCAACTATTTCCCTAAGTAATAAATTACCTATTTGAACCATTGTAAGAATTATATGTAAATTAGCTAGTCAAAAAGGTCTAATATAATGGTAAGATAGAGAAGACCATGTAAAAATTCCACTATGGAGGTATTAGCATTTGATACCGTTATATTTATTTCATGTGACATCCGTAGAGCACAATGAAAGCACACTTTGGACTTTTATCATCTGCAACATCTTTGTAGTTTTGTCTGGCATTGTATTTATGTACAGATTGTTTACTCAGAAAAGTGTCAAGGCCGCTGGAATAGCATTCGGAGTGGCAATACTAATCAACTATATCCTCATTGCTATCTTCGGGGATTTCTGGGATCTGCTTGGATAAGGTGTGAAAGGAGATGATGTAGGTGAAATATTACCGTTTATGGGTGCTTGCTTTTTTACTAAAATTTATTGGCTCTGCTTGGGATGCATCGTACCACTTTAAATATTTATTTGAAGAATACTCCATTCCGCATATTGTGAATACCTTTGGCTTCGCCTTAGGGGCAGTTTTGCTATTAAAAGAGTGGCGACAGTCACATTACATGGACCGATTTTCAAGAAATTTAATTACAATAGGTTATGTGTTATTCCTCATCGGAATTCCATTAGATTTTACCTATCATATAGCATACGGTATTGACTTAACAACTTGGAGTCCAACTCATTTTGTTTACTATATCGCAACAGATATCATGATTTTCGGGGTTTGGCGTGGATATTTTATGTTTACTCGGGACGTTGCCCCAACTTGGAAATCGATGCACACATGGTTCGCCATGTTTCTCCTCGAATGCTTCATGTTCCCTAATATGCAGCAAGAAAATGGAGCCATTTCCTATGATCAATACATCCAAGGGAAATCTATTGCCTCACAGGAGATCTTAGACTTGATTTCTGATCCTGCCTCGCAAATATTTGGGGGCATTCCGGTATGGGTCTATCCGATTTATTCTGTGTTAATGGTCGGACTGCTAACGGTTGTAACCATTCGAATTTGCAAAGATTTTAAGCTGCCTTTCATGGCGGCAGCCCTATATATCGGATTACGCTTTCTCGGTAAAGCCATTTTTGCTGCCGTTGAGTATCCGACATCCTATGTTCCAATAACGCTATTATTCATTCCTCTTGTTTTTTTACTGTTAAAAAAAATCAATTGGTGGGCGGGTCTTATTGGCAGTGTTGCCTATTTCCTTTCCATATTCGCCATTCATAAGTCAGGAGTTCTCATTACTCCGCCATTAGAACTTTGGGAGCTCGCTCCAGTTGCTGTCATTGGGGCCCTTGTGCCGATTGTCAGTGTTATGGTCAATACATCATCCATGAACGAAATAAAAAAGGGTGCCTGACACCCTTTTTTATTTTGGGAAGATTTTAATAATGTGAATATAAGAATTGCTCTATTTCTTTGTTGATTTTTGCTAAGTATTCTTCAGAGGGCATATGCCCCATATCGTAGGTTTGGTATTTTATTAGGTTCGGAATGATTGCTTTTGCTGTTTTTTGAATTCTTTCATCAGGGAAGAATACATCTTTCATACCAGCAAAGACCATGGTGGGAGAATGATAGTTAACTAGTTCGCTTTTTTCGGTGAGCTTAGGCATCTCTGATTCCAGTTTCACATTCTTAAATATACTGGAAATGATGTCTCGATCCATTTCTTTCATGCTAAAATCTGACATGGTATCTGCAATTCTATTCATCTGTTTCACCGATCCGTTCATCTTAAAAAGTAGTAACGGAACAAGGATTTTTCTTATCATCTCTAGCTTTGAACCGAGCTTGATGCCAGCAGGTGCTATTAAAATCGAACAAGCTATTTTTTTCGGCATAAACGCGGCTAGTCTAAGGATGATTCCGGCACCATAAGAAGGTCCTATAAAGGCTGATCTTTCTACACGGAAATGGTTCATTAATTCAGCTGTCCAACGGGCGAAACTATCATCGCTTGCTGAGATTCGATTCTCATCACTAAAGCCTGGGTGACCAATTGTGTCTGGCGCGTAAATTCTATATTGTTTAAAAAGGGGCTTAAACCAAGATAATGTCATTGGATTAATACAGTTTCCACCTTGAAAAATAAACAACGGCTTTCCCTCGCTAGGCCCTGCCACTAACACATGGGTTTTGCCAAGTGTTGTTTCCACATACACTCTCTCAACCTCAAATTCTTGTAAATACTTTTCATAAAGGCTATGAATCTTTTCTTTTCCTTCCTTGCTTTTATAGATGGTGTGTTTCGACATTAAGCACCTCTGTATGTAATATTATTCCAACTTTACATTTATTATGTAGTGGAAAGGGGTTTATGACAATAATGTGAAATCATTCGCATATATTGTTTTGAATGTGACGAACCTCACAATTTTTTAGAGTCCGCGGATTTACAATTTATCTATAAAGAAAACCTTATTAACTAACAAAAAGAAATTTTATATACAGTAGGGAGCGACCCAGGATGAAAAAATTAGTGATGATTGGGAACGGAATGGCTGGTGTTAGAACCATAGAAGAAATACTCAAATTGTCAGCTGAACCATTTGAAATCACCATTTTTGGACAAGAGCCATACCCGAACTACAATCGGATTAAGCTATCTAATATTCTTCAAGGGGACACAAACTTTGAAGATATTATTATAAATCCGCTAGATTGGTATAAAGAAAATCAGATTCAGTTATTTACGGGTGATGCAGTCACGAAAATCGACATCGAAGGAAAGCGAGTGCTATCTAATCAAGGCAGAGTAGTAGAATACGATGAGCTAATCATTGCAACAGGATCAAGCTCCTTCATTCTACCCATTTCAGGTGCAGACAAAATCGGTGTGGCTGGATTCCGTGATATCAAAGATTGTGAAATGATGATCAAGTCAGCAGAGCAGTACAAGAAGGCCGTGGTAATCGGTGGCGGACTTCTTGGGCTGGAAGCTGCAAGAGGATTGATTAACCTAGGAATGAGGGTCGATGTGGTCCATCTTATGCCGCATCTTATGGAACGCCAGCTGGACCCAATCGCCTCTTCCCTGCTAAAAACGGAACTAGAATCACAGGGCATGAACTTCTTAATGGAAAAAGAAACAGTAGAAATCCTTGGCGATGAGCATGTCAAAGGTTTGCGCTTTAAAGATGGTTCAGAAGTGGAAGCCGATCTTGTCGTTATGGCCATTGGGATTAAGTCGAATACACAGCTAGCGAAGGACAGCGGTATTTACGTGAATCGCGGAATCGTCGTGAACGATTTTATGGAAACGAGCGTACCGAATGTATACGCTGTGGGTGAATGTGCCGAGCATAGAGAAATTGTTTATGGCTTGGTGGCTCCGCTATATGAACAAGGAAAAGTATTAGCAAACCGGATTTGCGGCAAGGTGGGAGAACCGTATCAAGGGTCGGTTACAGGTACACAGCTGAAGGTTGCGGGCGTGGATCTTTTCTCTGCAGGAGAGATTTTCGAGGATGGCTCCACAAAATCCATTATGGTGTATAACGAATATGACGGTGTCTATAAAAAGATTTTAACAAGAAACAACGTCATTGTTGGTGTGGTATTATATGGAGATACGAAGGACAGCACGAAGCTGTTCCGAATGCTAACGAAAAAAGAAGATATCAGCGGAATGACAAGCATTTCGGTATTGCAATCAGCATGTACAGGCGAAGATGTAGCAACCATGCCGAATGATGAGCTTGTCTGCGGTTGTAACGGTGTCACCAAAGGTACGATAGTAGAAGCGATTAAGACCCAGGGATTAACTACACTTGATCAAGTGAGCCATTGCACCAATGCCGGCCGCTCTTGCGGACGTTGTAAACCAATGGTCAGCAGTATTCTCGCTTACACACTAGGTGACCAATTCGATGCCGCGGCAGCACAGAAGACAAGTATTTGCGGCTGTACAACCATAAGTCGTGAAGAATTAGTGGAAGAGATTAAAGCTAAAGGTTTAACTAGCGTGAAAGAAGTTATGAACGTGCTGGAATGGAACAATGAGGAAGGCTGTACAAAATGTCGTCCAGCCATTAACTATTACCTGGGCATGATTTATATGGATGAATATAAGGATGACCGTGACTCCCGACTGGTCAATGAGAAAATGCATGCGAACATTCAAAAGGACGGTACCTATTCAGTTGTTCCAAGAATGTACGGCGGGGTCACAACAGCGGCAGATTTGAAAAAAATCGCGGAAGTGGCTGAAAAATACAATGTGCCTCTAGTCAAATTAACAGGTGGACAGCGAATTGGATTGTTCGGTGTGAAAAAAGAAGATCTTCCTGGCATGTGGGAAGAGCTTGATATGCCGTCAGGATATGCGTACGGAAAAACATTGCGAACTGTGAAGACTTGTGTTGGTGCGGCGTTCTGCCGCTATGGTACACAGGATTCCATGGCACTGGGAATCGAGCTGGAGAAAAAATTCGAACGCCTGGATACCCCTCATAAAGTAAAAATGGGCGTGTCAGCCTGCCCTAGAAACTGCTCTGAAGCAGGAATCAAAGACATTGGCTTTGTAGGAATTGACGGGGGCTGGGAGATTTATGTGGCAGGTAACGGCGGTGTGGATCTTCGCCCTGGTGATTTGTTATGCACGGTGAAAACAAAGGAAGAGGTTATGGAGATGACCGGCGCCTACCTGCAATATTACCGTGAAACCGCCACCTACCTGGAGCGTACGTCTAAATGGGTTGAACGGATGGGCTTAGAGCATGTGAAGGAAGTATTGGCAGATGAAGCAACACGGAAAGCCTTGAATGAGCGAATGGATTTAACGTTGAAGAAGTATATTGAGCCTTGGAACGAAGCGATTCACAATGAAGAAATCCAAGATAAATATTATGCAAAACGTATGATCTCAGTTGGGAGTGAATTCAAATGATTGAAACACTAACTCGCATTCCAGTCGTACATTACGCGAACTTAAAATCTAGAACAGGCTATTCGATAAAAATTGACGATCTTGAAATTGCCTTATTTAAAGTATCAAACGGCAGTGTTTATGCACTCGAAAATCGCAGTCCCCATCCGAAAGGCGGCGTCTTATCCGAAGGACTAATCAGCGGGGAATACGTGTATTGTCCAGTCTACGATTGGAAGATCTCATTAGTAGACGGCAAAGTACAGGCGCCAGACGAAGGTGAAGTAAAGACCTTCAAAGTAGAAATAAAAGAGGACATTGTGTTTATCATAGTATAAAAGAGTGGGGGACAGTCCCCCGCTGCTTTAAAGCAGCAGGGGACTGTCCCCACCAGCAAAGCGAAGCGGAAGGAAGGCTGCAGCATGAAGAAGGGGAAAGTGTTTTTAGTAGGAGCAGGGCCTGGAGATATTGGGTTAATTACGGTCAAAGGGTTAGAGGCAATCAAGCGAGCGGAAGTCATTTTGTATGACCGGCTTGCTAATCCGAAATTGTTAGAGTATGCACCGGGAGTTTGTGAGCTTATTTACTGCGGGAAATTACCTGACCGCCATATTTTACGCCAAGAGAACATCAATGACCTTTTGGTGGAAAAGGCGCTAGAGGGTAAAATCGTAGTTCGCTTAAAGGGTGGCGATCCTGGTGTGTTTGGCCGAGTCGGAGAAGAAGCGGCAGCACTAGCCCAATACCAGATCCCCTTTGAAATCGTCCCTGGCATTTCATCAGGCATCGCAGCCCCCCTTTATGCTGGAATTCCTGTGACACACCGCGAACATGCGGAATCGTTTGCTGTAGTTACGGCCCATGATAAATCCCAAAACGGGCAGCCTAAGCTTGATTGGGAAGGACTTGCCCGCGGTGTAGATACAATGGCTTTTTACATGGGGGTGGGGAACTTACCGTTTATTTGCGAGAACCTCATGAACCATGGGAAACCTGCAACGACACCGGTGATCTTGATTCAGTGGGGAACATTTGGCCGTCAAAAAACATTGCAGGGCACATTAGCGGATATTTCGGAGAAGGTCTTGGCCGCCAAGTTCAGTAACCCTGCTATTATTCTAGTTGGAGAAGTCATTTCTCTTCGTGAAAAAATAAACTGGTTCGAGAAAAAGCCCTTATATAGCCGGCAAATTCTACTTGCTAGAACCGGAGACAGCCCAAGTGAATTGGCGAAGGAATTAATGGCACAAGGAGCAGATGTCATTGAATTTCCGAAATGGAAAAAGACCTCTTTGCCTCTAGACCTATCGAATGTAACTGATTATAAATCAATCGTATTTGCTTCTCCTGAAAGTGTCGCGGATTTTTTCAAAAATATAGTGGAACAAGGAATCGACATTCGCAAGATCCGAGCGGACTTATTCGGAGCTTCCAGTAAATCGGTGAAAGCCTTAAAAGAACGTGGATTTGTGGCTGAAGTAGTCGGAAATATAATGGATTCAGAGGACATGCTTATTGTCGGCGACCAAAGTATCATGAAGAAAACCTTTGTGAAGGCGGATCGAATGGTAACAAACAAAAAGGAGCTGGATATTCAGTTTCTCCCTATTTTTAAGCGAATGTTGAGTGAAGCGGATGTAAATACGATGATATTCCCAAGCAGTGCATCGGTAGAACCGTTTGTCGAAGCTTTAAAAAAGTGCGACCTAAATGCGGTATCATTCTTAAAAGAAATGCAGGTTGTCAGCCTGGGTGCACAAACACAGGCGGCATTGATAAAAGCTGGACTTCCGTCAACTGGAATGCCGTCTGAAGCAACAAAAGAATCCCTTGTCGCCTATTTGCGGGTTGGAGGCATAGGAGATGAGTGCTAACTATCCAATCATGCTACACCTAAAAGGGAAAATTGTAGTGGTTGTTGGCGGTGGAAAAGTGGCGGAACGGAAAGTGAAGGGGCTTCTCGGTACTGGTGCGGATATAATTGTGGTAAGTCCGGAGCTGACTGATGATCTGATAAGGCTTGCAACAGAAGGAGACATACTCTGGAAGAGGAAGGCTTTTTCTAAGGATGACATTCAGGATGCGTATATGATCTTTGCCGCTACAGACGATGAAGGTGTGAATCAACAGGTTAAAAAAGAAGCGAATAATCAGCAGCTCGTTATGATTGTAGATGATCCTGAAGGCTCGGATTTTCATGTTCCCGCAAAGATACAGCGAGGCCGATTGTCCATTACTGTTTCGACAGGTGGGGCGAGCCCGATCCTTGCAGGGACTATCCGCGAACAGCTAGAACAGCAATTTGATGAGCAATATAATGACTATCTCGAATTTCTTTTTGCCAAAAGGCAGTGGATTTTAAAAGAGGTTAAGGATGCCTCATTAAAAAAGAAACTGTTAACCGCGATTGTAAGTGAACAATTTTTAAAAAGCGAAAACAGGGAAGACGATTTTCAACGTTTACTCTCGTTATGGAACAACAAGTCTGGATGAATATCCAGGCTTTTTTTGTGGTTAGAAAATAAGGGGTAGGGATAATTTACCTATTTTTATAAAAATTTTCAGAAAAGTAGTTCCATTTTCGAAAAACGTGTTATATAATACAAAACGAGGATAGATACTGTATTATAACAAAGAGGTGATCAAGTTCATGTCGACGCAAACGACTGGTATTGAAGTGGTCGGGGCTCTAAAAGCCCAGTATGATGAGATTTTAACTCCTGAGGCATTGAATTTTATTGAAGAGTTAGAGAGAAAGTTCGCTGGAAGAAGAGTGGAGCTGTTACAGTACAGGACAAAACGCCAAGCGGAAGTTGACAATGGAAAATTGCCAGGCTTCCTCCCTGAGACAAAGTATATCCGTAACGGAGAATGGACAATTGCTCCACTCCCAAAAGACCTTCAAGATCGCAGGGTAGAAATTACAGGACCAACGGATCGAAAAATGGTCATCAATGCTTTAAACTCTGGCGCAAAACTATTTATGGCAGATTTCGAGGATGCCACTTCACCAACTTGGGAAAATGCCGTCGAAGGACAAATCAACCTTAGAGATGCAGTAAAACGGACGATTTCATTTGAAAATCCAAATGGGAAGAAATATGAACTGAATAAAGAAACGGCAGTCCTGATTGTACGACCACGAGGACTTCATCTAGAAGAAAAACACGTGCTATTAGATGGCAAGCCTATTTCAGGAAGCTTCCTAGACTTTGGTTTGTACTTTTTCCACAACGTAAAGGAATTACTGGCAAGAGGTTCGGGACCGTATTTTTACCTGCCGAAGCTTGAAAGCCACCTTGAAGCAAGGCTTTGGAATGACGTATTTGTGTTCGCCCAGGAAAAATTGGGGGTAGACCAAGGAATCATTAAAGCAACAGTCTTAATTGAAACCATTATGGCTGCGTTTGAGATGGATGAAATTCTTTATGAGTTAAAGGAACACTCCGCCGGTCTTAACTGCGGAAGATGGGATTATATCTTCAGCTTTATTAAAAAGCTGCGCAACCAAAAGGATGTCATCCTTCCTGATCGCTCTCAAGTAACGATGACTGTTCCATTTATGCGGTCATATTCCTTGCTTACCATTCAAACCTGTCATCGTCGGAAAGCACCGGCAATGGGTGGAATGGCAGCGCAAATTCCAGTTAAAAATAACCCGCAGGCCAACGAAGAGGCTTTTGCTAAGGTGAGAGCAGATAAAGAACGTGAAGCACGTGACGGACATGATGGTACATGGGTGGCTCACCCAGGACTTGTTCCAGTGGCAATGGAAGTATTTAATCGCGAAATGCCGACACCGAACCAAATTCATACACCTAAGCAGCAAAAAATTACAATCAATGCCCAGGATTTATTAGAAGTACCGGGCGGAACGATTACAGAAGAAGGTGTCCGCACCAATATAAATGTAGGGATTCAATATGTGGCTTCGTGGCTGTCAGGCAGAGGTGCTGCTCCAATTTATAACCTGATGGAAGATGCGGCAACGGCAGAGATTTCACGGGCGCAGCTTTGGCAATGGATTCGCCACCCGAAAGGTCTGTTGAAGGATGGCAGAAAAGTAACGTTTGAAATGTATGAGGCATTTAAAGTCGAGGAACTGGAAAAAATTAAACAGGAAATCGGCACTGCAGCTTTCGATAACGGACGATTTGATGAAGCCGTAACATTGTTTGATGGGTTAATTTACAATGATGACTTTGCAGAATTTTTAACACTCCCTGGATATGAACTCTTATAGAGTATTGTGTTGATTTTTATCAAAAAAATAATCAAATAGATTACTAGGAGGAAATGAAAATGACAGATCAAAGAGTTGCTGGGTTACAAGAAAGCTGGGAAATGGATAGCCGTTGGAAAGGAATTACTAGACCATATACTGCTGAGGATGTTATCAAATTGCGCGGTTCTGTGGACATTGAACATACTTTGGCCCGCAGAGGATCCGAGAAGTTATGGAACCTACTGCATGAAGAGGACTATGTAAATGCACTAGGTGCCCTTACTGGAAATCAGGCAGTTCAACAAGTTAAAGCTGGCTTAAAAGCTATTTACTTAAGCGGTTGGCAGGTAGCAGCCGATGCGAACCTTTCCGGTCACATGTATCCGGACCAAAGCTTATACCCGGCAAACAGTGTTCCGAGTGTCGTTAAGCGAATCAACCAGGCGTTACAGCGTGCTGATCAAATCACTCATTCTGAAGGAGACAACTCCATTGATTGGTTTGCTCCGATTGTGGCTGATGCTGAAGCAGGCTTTGGCGGTCAGTTAAACTGTTTTGAGCTAATGAAAGGCATGATTGAGGCGGGTGCATCCGGCGTGCACTTTGAAGATCAGCTTTCCTCTGAGAAAAAATGCGGTCACTTAGGCGGTAAAGTATTGCTGCCAACTCAAACAGCGGTTCGCAACTTAATTGCGGCTCGTTTGGCTGCCGATGTTATGGGCGTTCCAACTGTATTAGTTGCCCGTACGGATGCGAATGCAGCAGATTTAATCACAAGTGATATTGATATGAATGATGCACCGTTTATTACTGGTGAGCGGACGCCAGAAGGCTTTTTCCGAGTAAAGGCTGGGATTGATCAAGCAATTGCACGCGGATTAGCTTATGCTCCATATGCTGATTTAATTTGGTGTGAAACCTCTGAGCCGAACATTGAAGAAGCAAGACAGTTTGCAGAAGCGATTCATGAGCAATTCCCTGGCAAACTACTCGCTTACAACTGTTCACCATCCTTCAACTGGAAAAAGAAACTGGATCAAGAGACGATTGCTAAATTCCAAGTAGAGCTTGGAAAAATGGGCTACAAGTTCCAATTCGTTACGCTTGCTGGTTTCCACGCATTAAACCACAGTATGTTCGAGCTTGCTCGCGGTTACAAGGAGCGCGGCATGGCAGCGTACTCCGAATTGCAGCAAGCCGAGTTCGACAGCGAGCAATATGGCTATACTGCAACTCGTCATCAGCGTGAGGTAGGTACAGGTTACTTTGACCAAGTATCGATGGTAATCTCAGGCGGAACATCTTCAACTACAGCGTTGAAGGGGTCTACTGAGGAAGAGCAGTTTACTGGGAAGCAATAATTTTGTGGCATGGGCCATGTGGCTTGTGGTAGGTACATGTGGCATGGCTTTGGCGAGACCTCTCACCGTTATGGGAGAGGTTTTTTTGTTTACGAGTTTCATAACGCCCGTGGAGTAGGGAAAAGAGTGGGTACAGTCGATAAGAGGAGTTCATAACGCCCGTAGAGCAAGGAAAAGAGTGGGTACAGTCGATAAGAGGAGTTCATAACGCCCGTAGAGCAAGGAAAAGAGAGGTTCCGGTAGATAAGAGGAGTTCATAACGCCCGTGGAGCAAGGAAAAGAGTGATTACGGTCGATGAAAGTGGTTCATAACGCCCGTAGAGCAAGGAAAAGAGTGGTTCCGGTAGATAAGAGGAGTTCATAACGCCCGTGGAGCAAGGAAAAGAGAGGTTCCGGTAGATAAGAGGGGTTCATAACGCCCGTGGAGTAAAGAAAAGAGAGGTTACGGTCGATTAGAGGGGTTCATAACGCCCGTGGAAAGGATATGGAGAGAGGTCGGGTAGATAGAGCTGGCCCAAATAAAATGGGAGCACTCAATAAAATTCAATCAAAAAACAATCGAATCTATTGTGCTCCTGTTTCAATTTATAACCATATTTTACTCATAATATGTATATTTTTTATTCCCCATCATATGTAGATTCTCCTTTAGAATCCTTGCGGTCATTTTCTTCGATCCCGCACCCTCACACCAATCATAGACTAAATTCGTAGTGATTCTCATATCCGGAAACAGCAACCGCAATTCTCCGACACCCCGCAAAATCGCCAATTCCACTAACTCTTCACACCCGCAGTCTTCACATACAAGCATCTTTCCACAAACGGATAACGAAGAGGAGTGGCACTTGCCGCATGTCGGTCCTTTTTTTAGCTCAGCATAATTATAGGGACGAATTCGTGTATATGGGGATTCTGTCTGGTGCAGCGCCACAAGCTTGTCAGCGAGTGCTATATCCTGTTTAGTTAATTGGCACGGGAGTTGGTTTATTTTTTTCATAAAACGTGGTAATTGTGATAAATAGATTATGGGTTCATCTTTAGGAGATTGATAAAGGGTAAAATCGGGGTTAATAAAAACAACATATCCCTCTACGTTATAGTGGTACCCTAGGTTATGAAGTAACTGACGGAATAAGAATTTGATTCGCTTTAGCTGGTCTAGAGGATTTTTAATTTCCTTTCTCTTTCCGATAAGAGTGTAGAAATTCCCGTTTTCGTAAATATGGTCACCTTCAAAATTTTTCACTTCAAAAAGATAAATGGTCTTTGGGTAAATTAAGGTGGAATCAATCTGAAGATTAGAGTTGTTACTATCGAGGAGCAAATCGTTTAGTATCAAGGGCTTACTTTGGATTTTCTCCGTGTATAAATCAAATTGGACTTCACCGGCAAATCCTTTTTCAAGGTAATACAATTTCTTTTGCTCATCAACCGTGAGATGCATGCGGGCGTTTAAAATCCTCCCAATTTTTATCTCATCTGATTCAATTCTAGCTTTATAAGGCATACGCCACATCCTTTCTTATTCTCTAAGTCAATCTTATATAAAATACAGAGTGAAAAGGATGAACATTTTGTTACATTTACAGATAATCCCCATATTTTTGGTATGTAACGTTTTATAGGGTATTATCATACATAGTAATAGCCTTTTAAATGGAGTTGATTTATTTGAAAAAGCCTTCGGTTGAAGAAGTGTTGCAGCAGGGGATTTATGGAGCGATGGAGACTAAACCGGATGAACGGCGCAAATACTTAGGGACTTTACGAGAAAGGATCATTGTCGCCATGAAAAAGAGTCAAGTGGCAGAGGCACAAGTTTATCCTCAGGTCGAGCAATTGATGAAGGAAAACCCAAAGGCGCATTTATTTTTAAATGGAAATATGAGCTATGAGGACCTTTCTAAGTACGTAAAAATGGCGAATAAGCAAAAAATTGAACATACTATTGTCACCAATAAAGAGCACGATTCCGAAATTGGCTTAGTGTTAGCAATGGACCATGCCATCGATAAGGAAGAAATTTATATTACAAAAAAAATAGCAGTACAAGAAGCGGCGAAAAAAAGTAAGGGTTTTTTCGCCAAACTCTTTAATAGGTAACAAAAGCTAAAGGCTCGTAGTCACTACACGGTACTAGGAGCTTTTCTTGTTGTATAATCATGGAAAAAGAGAAACGGTGATTGCATGCTAATTAAAGGAATTAATCATTTGCTATTTTCAGTGTCAGATTTAGAAAAATCAATTGAGTTTTACCAGAACGTTTTTGATGCCAAGCTGCTAGTAAAGGGGAGGAGTACGGCCTACTTTGATTTGAATGGAATGTGGCTTGCTCTTAATCTTGAAAAAGATATTCCTCGCAACGAAATCCATGAGTCCTACACCCATATCGCTTTCTCAATCGAAGAAGAGGACTATACAAAAATGTACGAAAAGCTGCAAAAATTAAACGTAACAATTCTTCCAAGTCGTCCTAGAGACGAAAAAGATAAAAAGTCCATTTATTTTACTGACCCAGATGGTCACAAGTTTGAATTTCACACAGGTACCTTGCAAGATCGCCTGGATTATTATAAGAAGGAAAAACCACATATGCAGTTTGGGGACAGTCCCCCGGCGCTTTAGCGCAACGGGGGACTGTCCCACTAGCCTTGCACGTCTTTAAAATAATCCCATAAATTCAAATAAATAGTATTTACACACAAGAAAAAAACTCCTATTGTAGAAGTTGCGACCTTGATTGTTCCCTAAAACAAA